>CAILCG010000001.1 GCA_903832665.1 uncultured Methanomicrobiales archaeon
ACCTGATATTCCGGCTCGCTGATTTCTTTATTGTCTCCTTTCGATTTGACTTCACAATCAACAAAAGGAGACGCTGTACCTTAGATCTTTCGGTCGTCAGTACATCTCTTTTGGACTAGGTTTTCTACAGAGCAGAAATTTTATCATTGTTGTTTCAGTTGGCATACTTTGAATAAAATCGAAATAGCGAAAGTACCTTTCTTTAAAATTGTTGACATAAACTACAACGCAAAGTCCCACAGCAATAATCAATAATAACAATAGACCATCAATCTGGAGAAGTGGATCGTTTATTGAAAGAACCAACCTCGATACAACAAAAGCAATAACAACTGATAAGATCCATCCAAAAAAAAAGAGTGTTTCGAGACAACCATCCAAAAATACTACTCATAATTATTTATTAATCCGTGGAGATTATATATTTTTAATAAAAAAAAACAGTTATGAGGCGATAATTTTGAAATTACCGCCAGTACAAATAATTAATTAAGTTCATCTTCTGCTTCTGGAAACATCTGCAACACCTTTTCTCCTGTATACATACATCATCTGTTGGATAGATTATATACTTTGTTTTGGAGGAAGTTTTGTGAGTTTTTTCAATGTGCAGGATATAAAATTCTGTTTACTCCTCTTTCGTACTATCTTCCAGAATATAACCTTCACCCTTTCACTATCCATTATTTAAGAACCATAACTCACAATCATTTAAAAAGTACGAAGGAAAATGTTGACCTCTGTTATCCCTCTTTTGCCAATCCGAGATCATAAAATTCTAAGTAGAAATCTCCTAATAAGTTGTACTTTTTTCACAAAACGTCACTGCGATTTTTCCCATAAGAAATTTTTATACAGTCAACATGCATACGTTGACACATGCTTCTGCCCATGAATGACAAGCAGTTCGGGTTCTGGAAGATGCGGCGCAGCGGCTCTTCCAATATCACGATAGCGAACCTGCTGGGCATCTCCCGGCAGGCAGTCTCCCGGGCCCTTCTCGTCATGGATGAGAGGATCGATGCAACGCTCCGGGAGATGGCCCACGCAAACCAGATCGCTATCGGGAAGATCAATGCCGAGCGGGGGATCCTGCTCGGGCAGTCGATACCCTTCCAGACCCCCGCCATCATCTTTGTCTCGGAAAAGCACGGCATGCAGGTCTGGTACGAGCATGACGGCAACTGCGGCACATGCCAGCGATATACCGAGTGCATCGAGCTGCTCTGGGATTATGCAACCGAGCTGGGCATCAGGATCGAGAAGACCGCCGACCCGACGAAGATGGCAGAAGAACTCTTCACAAAAGTGAAGGTGCTGGTATGATCTCCGGAAAACCCCTAAAACAGGACTTGTGGTGTCCGGAAGGAAGACCGGCCTTGAAACGGGAGATGTTCTCCTTCCGGGGACCATTTCAGTACATCACTCCATGCTTCGAAAATTCCGCCGGCAACCGGAAGAATCGCTGGTGCCTGATGTTCGTTACCAGGGCGTCATTGATTCTCATGCCAGTCCCGCCCGCGTCCCTCCATCCGGGTCGGGATCATGACGGATCTGCAGACGAACCCGGACCGGCGAAGACAGCCATAAAAAAAGAGGTCCTCCACGGCAAAAATTCTGCGATACTGGACCATCTGAGTACCCTGGTTCGACACTACATGGACCGGGATCCCGGTGAATCCATTATTGCTGAACTTGATACCGTCGCAATTCCGCTGGATACCATCAAAAAAATCACCATCACCTGGGTGAGAAATTCCGAGGTTAGCTCGCGGCTCACGTTGTTTTTCCACTTCTATCCTGCCGAACCTGCTAATGCCAGCTACTCTGCCAATTACCAGTTGAGTATCACCGCAGACAACGCGAGTGCGGTTGTCATTACGCCATTCTCGCCCGAACTGAGACTGGCCCTCCGGACCCTGCTGGGAGAGAGAGTCCATGAAATCCCTGATGAATATGCACCCCTGCTGTAAGAGGAGAGATACAGTATGCACATAACGGAAAAATTACAGTCATATCTTGGCTGGTGCCCGAATGCACATAACCTGAATGTTCAGATTCACCCGAAAGAGAATGCAACCGTTTCGGTAAACGTTCCCGATCCGGATGTACCACAACCGGGAGATAACCCTGCAGTAAAGTCCGGATTTATGGATTGGTTCACTGCAGTATCTGTCGTTATACTTTTTGCTACGCTCGGTTTTGGAGGTCTCTTCTGGTGGCCATTCTTTGTCGGTGCCGTACTGGTTGCCGATCCGGTGTACTGGTATTTTCACGAATTAAAAGGGGGCTGTTGACATGGTGCAGATGGCAGAGACCATGCGCAGGTATCTCGGCTGGTGCCCGAATGCACCGGCACCAGCCTCCACCTTCGACCACTCCTGGCCAGGTCAGTGATTATGGCAATCGCCGGAACCCTGGTCTATACCTGGTTCATGCAGGACCCTGCAACCCGCGGCCTCCATGCCGCCATCGACATATCCGCATTCTACATCCCCTACGTGTACTATGTCCCCGATATGATCGGTTCAGCCATCTTCTTCTCGATCTGGCTGCTCCTCATCGATGCGTTACTCTTCCTCCTCTCCCTGTTCGTGGTGCCGGTCATCGTGCTGGAGAAGAAGGGCCTTACCGCCGCTTTCGCCGGCTCGATCGCTCTCGCGAAAAGGACCTGGGGCGAGATCACCGGCTGTTACCTCATCTTTGTCCTGATCGCCATCGGGATCTCGTTCATCTCGGTGATCATCTGCCTCACGCCGGTCTTTGTCAACCATGACTATGATTTCTTCCTTTCCTGGTACCGGGGCCGGGTACTGATGACTGCCATCTGTTTCCTGTACATCGCCGGCTGGTGGGTGCTGATGGCTATCGGTTCCACTATCGCGGGGATCGCCATTGCGAGCCTCTACACGTACGGGAAGACCGGGCAGACGCCCGGGGAATTTACGGAGAGTTAAGAAAAAGGTGAGATCCTGATGGTTGTTACAATCCTGGAGACCGTGAAGCACTATCTCGGCTGGTGCCCGAATGCCGCGACACCCAAAACCCGGACCTATACTGCAACAGAATATGAGATCCTGGCAAAGGCCCCGGCACCTCCGGGGCCGGCGGTGCCGGAGCCTGCCGGTATCGGTTCAGCAGAGCACCATTCAGACTACCAAGAGAACATCCTGCTGATCCTCCTCTTCCTCGGGGGCTTGTTCTTTGGCCTGAAGGATCTCCAGACGTTTGGGGGGTTTACCCTCCTCTGTTCCGTGTGCGTGTATTTCGATGCGCAGAGTATTCACGCCGGTGAGAAGTTCAAGGAGGTCTCGTTGCTGGGCGAGGTTTCCACGTGGAGGCCGATCACCTGGGCGGCCGTGGCCTTTGTGGGATCGTTTGTTGGTATGGCACTCTACCTGTTCTATCGGCAGGAAATTTTTACCGCGAATAACTGACGGGCGACAGAATTCATACCATTCTCTTTTGCCAGGGGCATAATTTTTCAGGATTGGACAAAAAAGGAAGAACGACCTCACTACTGGAGATTGAACTCCGCAGCTTCCTTGGAGAGGAAGTAGCCGAGGATCGTCCGGATGACCACCACCACGGCGAGGTTGATGAGATCCTGCTGAGTTGGCGAGAGGAGCGTGGCGAGGATATCGGCTGCAATGAGAAATTCGAGCCCGAAGACGATCTTATCCGTGAAATCCCGCCGGATCTGGTTGTACGTGAACGCGGTCTTTGAGAACTCCAGGAAAACGACCCTGATGATCGCCCGGAATCCCCCGTAGATGATCAGGAGCGCCCCGGCAATGCCGAGGAGTTCAGCACACAGGTTGATGAGGGCATAAGCCGTTGGCACATCCATACAGAGACAGGATCCCGATATGACATGAATCTTGGGATGTGTCGAGTAGTCAGGGACACGTAAAATTGTGGAGATAATCGTTGTAATTTGATCCTTGCATTCGTCAGGAGATTTCGGTTCCAAGAACTCTGGTCCTATACCAGACACCAAATCCGCTTGCGATGGCAAAAAGAATTACGATAACGATGGTGAGGCCGGGCTGATTGTCAGGATGTGCCACCATATTGAGGTATATAGCCAGCCCTTCCAGAAGGGAAAGGAGGACGACCATTATGGGTAAGTTATACTTCTTTTGCGTCACGCCGTCTTCAAACTACAATACGTACACAAATTTAAAAGACTTGGTAATCTGTTCCCGCCCAAAGGATTGCACCATTAATTTTATCGCACCCGGTGGTCAGGGACAATGAAAAATGTGAAGGATTTCCCAGGAATAGTTCACAGGTTCCGTTGTCCCTCTCCACCAGGGAGCGTTCCCAGAAAACAGTGAGGACGTGAACGATCTTCTCAGAGGAATCAAAAAAAGAATGAGCCGGTTACCGGACCCATGTTACATGGGGATCCTTCTTGTCATGGGCCTCGGGAATCTCCGCCGGGTACCCAAAGGCGATTGTCCCGACCGGGCTGTATCCTTCGGGGATGCGGAATCCCGCCATGAGTTCCTTGTTGTCATACGCAACTTCCGTTGAACCGATCCAGCAGCTGCCAATGCCATGGGAGTGGGCGGCAAGCATCATGTTCTCCGCACAGAGAGCGCAGTCGATCTCCCGGAAGCGGCTCGCTGTTTTGCCGATGATCATGATGACGGTCGGGGCATGGTAATAGATCGAGTACCCCTCGCTCTCCAGCAGTGCCCGGAAGGCATCCGACATCCCGTCGTGGGCATCTTTCATGAGCGAGTGCATGATGGGCTTGCAGTAATCCGATACCCGGTTTAAGAATGCCTGGTCCTGCACCACTACAAAACCCCATGGCTGGAGGGCGAGGGCTGACGGGGCATAGGTCCCGGTCTTTATGATCTTGCCCAGAATGGCGTCGGCTATCTGCTGGTTCTGAAACTTCCTGACACTGCGCCGTGTCATGATTGCGTCGATTGCTTCCATTGCCTGAATGCTCCTGAATTTTCCTGATGTTTTTGATGTCGGTAAGTCGTCCGCTGTTACGGGATCTGCACGAGAACGGTCTCCTCGTCAATCCGGACCGGGTAGCAGGGCAAGGGCCGGGGCGGGTTGGATCTTTTGGCATAGTTGAGCACCACGCCGGTGAGATCGGTCCACCGGACTACCCGGCCGTCCCGCAGATCGAACTGCGAATTATGCATCGGGCAGGTGAGGATGGTCCCGTTGAGTGTCCCTTCCGAGAGGTCGGCCCCGAGATGGGGACAGAGCAGCCCGGTGGCATAGAACTGCCCGTTTACCCTCGCAAGGAGGATGCCAGTATCACCCGCCATCACCTTCCTCAGGGTCCCGTCGGGGAATTCCGGGGTTGTGGCTACCGGGATAAACAACGGACTGGTGACCTGCGACACTATGGTGGAAAAATACTCCTGTGAGCACTTAATCGTTCGGACGGTACCGCTTTGCGGTCCCGGGGGCCAGGTCATCCCTTTTGAGATGCTACCGGAGCAGGTCCCTGCCGATCGCAAAGGCCCTGTCCATGAGTTCCTTCTTCTCCGTCACAGAAGGCTTGACACCGGTGTCAAGATCGCAGGCGATCATATGATCCTTCACGCTCAGGCCCGAGAGCCCCACTGCGTACATGAACGATCCAATCCCGCTCTCAAACAGCCGGGCATCCGGCTGGTTCTGCGTGAAGATGAACGAGACTCGTTTGGACGCGGGCAGTTTCGGGATCAGGTTCATGCTGACGTACGGGAACATCCGGTCAAGCCATGCCTTGGTCTGGGCCGTAACGGTAGAGAAATAGATCGGCGAGGCAAGGATCAGCCCGTCTGATTCCTGGATCAGGTGGTGGATCTTCTGCATATCGTCTTTGACCGCACATGCCACCACGTCGTTCTTCTTGCACCAGTAGCAGGCCTGGCAGCCTTTGATCTTCAGATCGTTGAGAAAGACGGTCTCGGTTGCGATACCCTGTTCTTTCAGACCCCGTTCGGCTTCCGCCGCGAGAATCCGGGTGTTGCCGTTCTTCCGCGGGCTCCCGATGAGTATGGTCACTTTTTTCATGGTTTCATTCCTGAATGTTTGCGTTATTCCACCCACCGCACCTTGCGTTCCAGTCCCGGGTCGAGACGCGGCTGATCCCCGGGTGGTTCCCTCGGGATACCCCAGCGGCGTGATGGCCACAATCTCCCTGTCGGGAGGGATGGCAAGGATGGTGCGCAGTATCTTCTCAGCCCGGAGCGGGCCCGTCATCCAGCAGGTGCCAAGCTCGAGTGCGGTTGCGGCAAGGAGGAGATTTTCCATTGCGGCACTCGCGCTCTCGAGGTCTGCCTTGCGGAAATTCGGGAGCGGGTCTGCCTGTACCAGCACAACGATGATCACCGGTGCGCCCCCGTAGGTCTCCGCGAACCGGATAAAAGCCTCTTTTGTGATGGAGTCCCGCATCGGCGACGAATCCCAGTTTTTCAGGTATTCTGCAAGGGTGGAGTGGTAACTCTTCCCCATCTCCCCAATCTTCTTCCCGGTGACTACCACAAACTCCCACGGCTGGCGGTTCATGCCGGAGGGAGCCCAGTTGGCAGCATCGAGAACCGCGTGAAGATCCTCCTTTTTTACCGGGGCCGGGCTGAACTGCCGCACTGCCCGCCGCCGGTGTATCGCTTCGAACACTTCCATGATTTTTCCCCTTCCTTCTGGTCCCGGGTTGCCTCGTTCCGGACCTGCACGAGCCGTGCGCCCAGTTCAGACGCCCGCTTACAGTCCTGTGGGAAGACCTTCTTGCGACGCTTCCGGCGCTCCTCCGGGTCGACATAGTCGAGTACAACCTTGTTGTAATCCTCGAACTGGAGGGTCTCGTTCGAGAAGAACGATTCAACGTAACCGAATGTCCGGTTGAGAACGCTCTCGTTCAGGCCGGTATGGACAGTGTAGTGGAAATCCTTCATCTGCTGTTCCGAGACGTTCATCGTGTAGACAAACGCTGTCGGGAGCTTCCCCACAAAGAGGGATGTCGGGGTCCTGGCATAGACAAGATACGGGAACATCAGCCGTTCCATGAATGACCGCATCTCCCCGGTCACGGTCCCGAAGTAGATCGGTGACCCGAGGATGAGGGCATCTGCTTTCCCAATCCGTTCGAGGACGGGGGTCAGCTCGTCCTGCATGGCACACTTCCCATAGCTCTTCCCATCCTTCAGTTTGCAGGCAAAGCAGCTGGTGCAGCCCCTGAACTCCAGATCATAGAGATGGACAAGTTCGGTCTCCGCACCAGCAGACCGGGCCCCATCGAGGACATGTTCAAGCAGCATTGCGGTATTCCACTTCTTCCGAGGACTTCCGTTGATTGCGATGACGTTCATGATAGTTCACTTCCGTTTTCTTATCGATTTCTCATTCAAATTTTCAGGTCTGCTTCCTGACGCCGGGTCAGGCAAAGGGGCAGACATTTCCCCCGGGTTGCCGGCACTGATTGCAGGAGAGGCACTCGGTTTCGGAACCGGGGTCGTTCTTCCAGAGGTTCACGAGATCCGGCTGCCGGATGAGGGGGCGGGAGAGGGAGAAATACCCGATCCCGGTCGAATTCAGCAGCTGATCCATCACCCGAAGGGTCCGGTTAACCCCGACCATGATAACCGGGACATCAACTTCCCGGGCGATCTCCGCTGCATAATTCCGGAGAACCGATTCCTCAAAGCCGGTCTCTTCGAGACCCGGGACAGATCCGGCCCCGCCGGTGATCTCGATGGCATCTATGCCCCGGGCGGCAAGACGGGTGCAGGCGTACCGGCATGCAGCGAATACTCCGTCATCTTCCCCGAAGTCGGAACAGTTGATCTTGATCAGGATGCCAAAATCCTTGCCGGCACGGGCCCGGATTTCGTCGTAGATCTCGAGGGTAAGGCGGGCACGGTACTCCGGGATAAAGGAGTCGTCATAGATCCCGAGCATTCCGGGAAGGCCGGTCGTTTCGGGGGTGATGAGGGTTGCACTCGTGATGATCAGTCCGACGCCACCTTTGGCAAGGTTCCGGTACACTTCCACCAGACGCTCTGTCGGGTGGCGGGTGCTGTCGGCCATCGCTTCCCAGGTGGCCGAACGGACGAACCGGTTCCGGAGGGTGACTGGGCCGATCCGGGTCTCTTCAAACAAGGATTTCCTGCATACGGTCATCATCCATTTTTCTGCAGGGCTATCACCACTTCCCGGGTAGCAAGGATGCCGTTCAATGCGGCCGGGAATCCAGCATAGATGGAGACCAGCAGCATGACCTCGACGATCTCTGCCTCGGATAGGCCGGCCCGTAGCCCTCCGCCGATATGGAACCGGAGCTGGGAAGGGGCTGTGCCCTTTGCCGCAAGAGCCGCTATGGTTGCGACCTGCCGGCTCCGTATCGGGAGGATCCCCCGGGCATAGATGTCCCCATACCCGAATTCGACGACATACCGGGTAATATCCGGGTTGATCGGGTCAAAAGTCTCCCTGAGGACACGCTCCTGGTCGGGCGCGATACGCGAGAGCAGCTCCTTTCCGCGTTCGTACCGGTTCTCAGAACCGGCGTGCACCGAGGCTTTTGAGAGCGAACGGCCTGTCTCTTTCAGGACCTCCATAAGGGTTCCCATGGCGTTCAGGGTAGCGGGGAATCCTGCGTACCCGCACATCTGGATGCTGATCTCGCGGATCTCTTCAGGAGAGCAGCCTACGTGCAGGGCGGCGTGGATATGGACCCTGAGCTGGGGTGCCGCCGTCCCCATAGCAGTCAGGGCGGCGACAACCGCCTGTTCCTTTGTCCGGTTGTCAAGGATCTCCCTGGCATAGATCTCGCCAAACGAGTATTCGATCAGGTACCGTGCAAGGTCCGGGCTGATGCCCTGCAGGGTCTCTTCGACCCTGACCCCAGCTTCCCCGTCAATTTTCTGTAATTTTTTCCTGCCGATCGCAGCATAATCTGTCATAACGTTCATCTCGTCACTTCATTACCAAAATCTTAACGCTAAAAAAACCTGATTGCCTGAAATCTTCCGGAAGGTTTACTTCCAGCTCACCTCAAGGGGCTTCCGGCGGGGAATCCCGTAGGTTTTGTACTGCGGGTGGCCAAACATCATCGCGTAGGCAGATTTCCGGCCCGCGGGTATGCCAAGTTCTTTCTGGAGTGGTTCATAGTTGACCGCAGCCATTGCTACGAAGCCTGCCCAGCAGGTGCCGATGCCAAACGCCGGAGCAGCAATATCGAAATGCGTGAGCGCAATGATTGCATCGGTGGAGGCAACCGGGTTGCCTTCCGGAATGTGGGCAAAGAGCAGGTGGGGGGCGCCCCGGCAGATGACGCCATGTCCCGCTTCCCAGGCAGCGATCAGTCCCGGCACGTACCCGCTCATCGGGTGAGGGGTATTGACGAGCGTCTTCATCCATGCAGCGGTCAGCCCGGCGATCCTGTGTACCTTCTTCGGGTCGTGGACTACCAGCCACTGCACCGGCTGCCCGTTGCCACCGGATGCAGCGTACCGGGCGATATCGAGCACCTGTTCGATCTTCGCCTTTGGCACGGGATCCTGGGTAAAGTGCCGCACCGATCGACGCTTCTTCAGGTATATCTCCATATCCCCCGGGGAGATTGTCCCGGCACCGGCCGTAAGGACTGCCTTATCATCCGGGCGAACGTTCAGGAGGAGGGCCCGCGACGGGCAGGAGACCTCGCAGTGCCCGCAGCGGGTGCAGAGATCCTGGTCAACAAATATCGTGGTCATGATGCATCCTTCTTTGTGATTTTTCGTTCCTCGTAGGACATCTTCTTTCCGGAACTCCCAGCTTTGCTGGTATACTTCCAAAGTGTACAGGGATTGGTTGAACAGAAAGCCATAAGCAGATAGCATGCATACTATTCTTCTGCAAGGGCAATCTGAGCCATTAAGATAAATTTTGCCTTAAGTGAATATATAGGAAATACAGTATGTATGGTAACATACTTTCATTGGAGTAACTATGACCTATACAAAGAACGGGAAGACCTACCACTGCCCGGTTGAGGCGGCCCTCGAAGTGATCGGCGGGAAGTGGAAACCACTCATCCTCTGGGCACTCGGGGATACCGTGATGCGGTTCGGGGAACTCCAGAAAGGGCTGCCGGGCGTCAATGCCAAGATGCTCACCAAGCAGCTCCGCGAACTCGAGGAAGACGGGGTCATTACCCGGACCATCTATCCCGAGGTGCCGCCACGGGTGGAATACGCGATCACCGATTTCGGTAAGACCTTGATTCCGATACTGCAGGCGCTCTGCAACTGGGGAGCACAGTATCTCGATATCGATGAGGAGTCTGCACACCGGTGCACGGGAAAAACCGCGAAGAAGAAATAACGTCCCGGAGGATAACCCGGATCATTCCCTTTTTTTATGATACCTGTGGCGGATACCAGCCTGCGAACAGCGTTCTCGGTCCGGTCACCTCCACATTCGCCTTCCCCCTGCCACATCCCTTATCCCTTATTCGTGCCCACCTCTCTGCATGGACCCGGTTATTTCCCAGATCCGGCAGGAACTCGAAAATCTCTCAGACCCTGATCTCAAGAAGACCTCCCAGCGGTTTTTCAAGGAGGAGATCCGGTGCTACGGGATAAAAGCCGCAACCGTAGTTGCGATCGCAAAAAAATACTGGAAAGTGATAAAAGAGCGGCCAAAACCGGAGATCTTCGCCCTCTGTGAGGAGTTGTATCGATCCGGCTACATGGAAGAGTCCTTCATCGTCTCGAACTGGGCTCATGCTCTTTCAGGACGGTACGAGCGCGGGGATCTCTCCGTGTTCCGGCACTGGATCGGCACCTACATCACCAACTGGGCGTCCTGCGATGGTTTCTGTAACCACACGATGGGGGATTTTATCGAACAATACCCGGAATTTATCAATGAGCTCAAGCGCTGGGCCCTCTCGGAGAACCGCTGGATGCGAAGGGCGGCAGCGGTCTCGCTGATCGTTCCGGCCAAGCATGGGAAGTTTCCCGATGAATCTATAGAGATTGCCAGTCTTCTGCTGACGGACGGTGACGATATGGTGCAGAAGGGCTACGGGTGGCTGCTCAAGGAGGCGAGCCGGAAACACCAGAAAAAGGTCTTCGATTACGTGATGAAAAACAAGAGGGCGATGCCCAGGACCGCGCTACGGTATGCGATCGAGCTGATGCCCAAAGAGCTGAAGGCAGAGGCGATGAAGAGGGATTGGTAACCGGGTAAAAAGGAACCGGGCAAAAAAAGAGATGTTCTCCTCGCGGTGCAGGAGCATGGCAGACAGTTCCTGCGACCCGGGGAGTTGAGAAGTAAAAAAAATCTTTATTCCATCTTCCGGACGTGATGTCCGCTTCCCTCGTCTAACTGATTTGTGACGTGATCCTTGAAAGTTCCAACCATTTCAGGAGAGATAAGTTTTCCAACCATCACGTGAACTTCTTTTTTACTGGTAGTAGGATTTACGTCATAGGTCATGACGAAGTCCTCATGGTTTGCCATCGCGGAGAAGAGCAGATCAGTTACAGCTTCATGAAACGGTGTTTCATCGTTTTTCCGGCGCGTTTTTCTTATAGTCATTATGGTACGTTGCAACGCGCAGGATAATAAATATTCATACCCGACCACGGGATTTTTACGAAAAAAAGGGGAGTTCCGCACGAACAGTGCGGGTCAGATACCGTTCTTTTTCAAAAATCGCTCATGCAGCCGGGTGTCGCCGCCAAGTTCCGGATGAAATGAGAGGGCGATGTGCTTCCCCTGCTCAACCGCAACAATCCCCTGGTCAAGCCGGGAGAGAATCGTTACGCCGGGTCCGGCATGAGTTACAACCGGTGCCCGGATGAAGATGGCATGGAATGGTCCCCCGTCAAGACCTTCAACGGGGAGATCGGTCTCAAACGATTCCCGCTGGCGACCAAAGGCATTCCGGTCAACGGTCATATCGATAAGATTCAGGGTACTGATCCGGGAATCGTCAACATAGGTTGCCACCAGCACCATGCCGGCGCAGGTTGCAAAAATACCGCCGGAGAAATTCCGGATCAGTTCATACAGGTTATTCTTGCCGATGAGCCGGGAGATCGTGGTCGATTCCCCGCCGGGGAGGGCCAGCGCGTGACAGCCTTCGAGATCCTCAGGATGACGTACAGTGACCACTTCTGAAGATCCTCCATGGCCGAGCCGGTCAAGCGCAAGGGCAAAGGCATCGATGTGCTCGCTCACGTTGCCCTGCAGGGCGAGAACACCGATCTTAACGTCCACGGGTCTGCAACACCTCATCTTCCCTGAGGGTGTGGATATCGAGACCGGGCATTGCATCGCCGAGCCCGCGGCTCACCCGTGCGATCACCTCGGGTTCATTGAAGTGGTTGACTGCCTCGACGATTGCTTTTGCCATCAGCTCGGGATTCGTGGACTTGAAGATGCCGGACCCGACAAAGACCCCGTCTGCGCCCAGCTGCATCATCATCGCCGCGTCAGAAGGCGTGGCAATTCCACCGGCGGAGAAGTTGACCACGGGCAATCTGCCGCGTTCGGCACATTCGATGACCAGTTCTGCGGGGGCTTCAATATCCCGGGCATAGTCGCTCATCTCCTGCTTGTCCATGCCTTTGAGCATGCGGATCTCTCCCATAATGTTTCGCATGTGGCGTACTGCCTCGACAACATTACCGGTACCGGCCTCTCCCTTGGTCCGGATCATGGCTGCTCCTTCATTGATCCTGCGCAGTGCCTCTCCAAGATCGCGGGCACCGCAGACGAAGGGAACCTTGAAACGCTTCTTATCGATATGGTATTGCTCGTCTGCCGGGGTCAGGACTTCACTCTCATCGATCATGTCGACACCGAGTGTTTCCAGGACCTGCGCTTCGACAAAATGACCGATCCGGACCTTACCCATTACCGGGATAGATACCGCCTCGATGATCTCGGTAACCTTCTGAGGGTCTGCCATACGGGCAACCCCGCCCATCTTCCGGATATCCGAAGGCACCCGCTCCAGCGACATGACTGCGACGGCCCCGGCGTCCTCTGCTATCCTCGCCTGCTCAGCATTCACGACATCCATGATAACGCCACCTTTCTGCATGGATGCAAAGCCGCGCTTGAGGAGCTCGGTACCGAATCTCAGTTCCTCGAGTTTCATATGCCGGTACTATTGATCAACGATCCCAATAAAAACAGAGTACCAACCGCAATCAGTACAAACATCACGATCACCATCCGGGTTGCCTCGAGAATGTCTGCACCTCCCTCATCCAGGGTCCGTTCGCCATCCCCAATAGTATAGACTCCTGGTTTCTCAAACCGGATGCCAACACCTCCTGCCATCGCCGCCATCACGATCCCGCCGTTGAAACCGGGCCGCTTCCTGCCATCCCGCCGCAGTATCCGGAGGGCCGGGGAAAGACGCCGGCGCTGTAAGAAATGGAGCAGGAGGAGTAGGACCGTGATGCGTGCCGGGATATAATTGAAGATATCATCCATCCGGGCCGCGCACCACCCGAGACGCTCGCGTTCGTCCCGGTAGCCCAGCATCGCGTCCATGGTATTGGCAGCCCGGAACACGGCAGCACCGGTAAGCCCGAACAGGCAGAAGTAGAAGAGCGGTGAAATGATGCTGTCCGTGAGATTTTCCGTCATGGATTCATAACCGGCAGAGAGGATATGGTCACGGTCGAGAGATGCGGTGCTGCGGGAGACCAGCATCTTGACCTTCTCACGGCCGGTCCCGACCCCTTCTTTGAGGGCGGCCACAACGGCAAGGGTATGTTCTTCCAAGGACCGCCATGCAAAACAGCACTTCAGGAGAAACGGGGCGATGACCAGGTACAGGTACCACGGGGCGAGAGCAGCGAAGCAATAGAACGGAAGGGCGAAGAGAACTACCGTTACCAGCCACAAGGCGACTCCGGTGAACCGCTGGATTTTGGGAGAGTAATATCCGGGCTTTCCCCACAACCCGATGAACCGGCCGATAAGGGCAACCGGGTGCCAGGCTGAATGGGGATCCCCGATCAGCCGGTCAACCAGGAGTGCGGCAAAAAGGACCAGGGCAACAAGCGCTATCGCTGACGGTACCATGTGAAGAGTGCACCAACAATGAGCGTGATGAACGCGGCAATATTGAGGAGTTCATTTCCGACAGAGAGCCAGGCTGTGTAGAGGATGAGCGCAATGCCCATCATAACCATCAGGAGATGAGGGCGGCCACGGGAGACCGGTTGAACCGGCGATTCATCCAGGATGATTGGTTTTTTTGGTGGCGGATGGATCACTTCCACCCGGGCTGTTGTTTTCATCACGCCGTATCCTGCAATAATTTCAAGGTCAAAAAACCCATCCTGGATATCGGAAAAGATAGGGATGGACAATACCGATTCATCAACAACATACAGGTTTTCGTGGAAAAAATCAGTATACATGCTCGCATTTGCCGAGGAGATCGTAATGTGGATTGGTGCTCCGCGGTTTACGAATTTTACCCGGAGGTTGCTGCCGGTCACTGCCTGTATCCTTCCTCTTGGGAGATCGATCGAGTTGATCCCGTTGCGATTGAGGGTTATCTCGAATCCCGGGTCACCGCTTCTGGTGCCCGTAGAGAGTAAGGTAAAAAAGGGCAGCGGGAAGTTCATGCCTCCACCTGTTATTCCTGACGTGTCTGGGGCAGGAGATTGGGAATGCCTTCATTGATGGGATAATCAACGCGGCACGCGGCACAATGCAATCCGCCTTCCAGAATCTCTTTTTCATCCTCTTTGGTGACCGAAAGGACGAGATCTCCCTTGCAGACCGGGCAACAGAGAATATCCATCAGGGACCGTCTCATTACAGCTCATCTCTCAGATCGATAATCTGGGTGACTTCAGGGCCGGTGGATATCAGGGCAACACGGCATCCAATGTCATCTTCCGCCTGTAGTATGAAATCTTTTGCCTTCTTGGAGAGCTTGGCATAATCCCTTACGCCAAAGCAATCCTGGTCCACGCGGTCGATGCCGGTGATTGCCGCCTGCGTGCAGCCATTGATCATCGCGGAATACTTTGCCATCTCGCCATCCCAGACGCCGATTCGGCGCTTCCGGTGGGTGACAGTCCCGAACTCCTTGATCCCCATACCGTCAGATTTCTCAAACGACATCTCGGTGCTGAACGGACCTTCCCCTACGCGGGTGGGGTAGGCTTTGAACACAACAACAACATCGTCAATCTTTGTCGGCCCGACACCGTTATCTGCGGCAATCTGGGAGGCAGAGGTATCCTTGCTGGTCACGAAGGGATAGGTACCGTAATAGAGTGAGATACCAAAACCCTGCGTGCCTTCGAGCAGGACATTGCTGCCCTTTTTCATCGCCTCATCAATCGCCATGGGGACATCAAGCATGTATTCAGCCAGCTCAGGGACGTCCTTGGCCTGTGGGGAGACCCGCATGACCCGGTCGGAGTTCGCAGGACCGCATCCGGAACCGGTGCTCCCGATCGTTTTTGAAAGGTGGTCGCTCCCCTTATCCCGTACTATGTGATCTTCGGTGATTATCCCGCAGCGCTTGTCCACGAAGACCCTGCCTTTTAATCCCAGCGTGTCAACTTCAAATTTCAGGACCCTGGGATCAACGAGAACACCGCTCCCGATACAGAGTTTCGCATCCTTATAGACAAAACCGGACGGGACCATGCGGACGCCGTATTCGCTTTCTCCTACCTGGACAGTGTGTCCTGCATTCGGACCCACACCGCCGCGGGAGATAATTGCGGGTTTATCCTTGAAGGCAATGTGGGCAACGATCTTGCCCTTGCCTTCATCCCCAAAAAATCCACCAACGATGATAGTGCAGCTCATATTTGTTTCATGTAGTATAGGTTGAAGTGCAAAATAAACTATCCCTTGTCCCGCTTTAGCCGTTCTTATACGGAGGATGAAGGAAAAACAAAAAGAAGAAGGAATGTTAGAGACCGCTGATAAATGTCTCCATCCGACCAAGGGCTTCGGAGAGATCTTTTCTTGAGACGGCGTAGGCACACCGGAGATGAACCTCGCCGCCTTCGCCAAAAACGCTGCCGGGAACTACGGCTACCTTCTGTTCTTTCAACAGGCGTTCAGCAAATTCCACGTCCGACAGGCCGGTCTGCTTTACTGAGGGGAACGCGTAGAATGCTCCTTCGGGTACATGACAGGGAAGCCCGATACGGTTTAATCCTGCGACAATCATGTTCCGCCTGAGGCGGTATTCGTTGACCATGCTGTTCTTGTCCTCTTCTGCTGACCGCAATGCCTCAAGGGCCCCGACTTGTCCCATCACGGGTGCACAGAGCATGATATACTGGTGGATCTTGAGGGCTGCATCGCAGAGATGCTTGGGAGCACACAGGTATCCGATTCGCCACCCGGTCATTGCATAGGCCTTGGAAAAGCCATTGAGCGTGATCGTCCTCTCCCACAGGTCGCTGATGGTAGCTGCCGCGACATGGGTGCTGTCATAGGTGAGCTCGGCATACACCTCGTCACTGATCAGCAGGATATCCTTATCGATAACAATGTCTGCTATCGCTTTGAGATCGCCCGCATTCATCACCGCACCGGTCGGATTGTTGGGGAAGTTGATGATCAGGGCCTTGGTCTTCGGAGTGATTGATTCAAGGAGGGCATCGGGGTTGAGCTTGAAGTGATCCTTTTCCGTGCACCGGACCGGGACCGGCTTTCCCCCGGAGAGTGTTACACAGGGAGCATAAGAAACATAGCTGGGCTGGGCAATCGCCACCTCATCGCCCGGATCAACGATCGATCGTATGGCAATATCCAGACCTTCGGATACCCCGCTGGTAATGATGATCTCATCATTGCTGGTATAGGGGAGGTTGTAGTGCTGCCCGAGATACCGGGATAGTGCATCCCGGAGTGACGGGAGTCCCTTGTTTGACGTATAGGATGTTGTTCCCTGTTCAATAGAGTAGATACTCGATTCGCAGATGTTCCACGGTGTCCGGAAGTCCGGTTCGCCTACACCCAGCGAGATGACATTTTCCATCGTGAGGGCCAGGTCAAAAAATTTCCTGATGCCCGAGGGGGGGATGGCTTGGGCACGCTCCGAGACAAAATTGCGCATTTTTTCACCTCAGAAGGAGTACAGGAGCCGCTCGGACTCCTGTTGCTCAAAGAGCGTCTGGCCGTTTTCCTTGTACGATTTCATGATGATGTGGGTAGCCGTCTCGCGTATCCGGTCCATGGGTGCGATGTGTACCGATACAAAACGGGACACCTCCTGCATGTTCTTGCCCGTCACGACGAGCTGGAGATCGTAGGTACCCGTCATGAGGCGGAGGGTCTTTACCTGCCGGAACCGCGAGAGCCGTTCTGCGATCCGGTCATACCCGTAGTCGCGCTCGGGACTGACCTTCAGTTCGATGATGGCTGATACCTCGCCGTTTCCTGCCTGTTCCCAGTTGATTACGGTGGAATACCGCTTGATAACCTGTGCAGCTTCGAGTGCGTGAACACGGTTCTCAACCTCTGCTGTTGAGAGGTTCGTCATAATCGCAATTTCGTCTGCTGATAACCGGCTGTTCTCCTCGAGAATACGGAGGAGTTCGAGATCTTTTTCATCCATCCATTATCACTTGAACCACGTCTTCAGCCACTTTGCTTCCATCTGGGACACATCGAGATCCTTGAGCCCGTTGAGTCGCGTATCTTTTAGGACTACCTCACGGATCTTATCCGTGTTGGAATCGAACCACATCTCTTTGGTCCTGCCGTACCTGCCGCGGCTCACGACCCGGGTGTTGATCACCCCGAGCATGTTCAACTCGGAGATCAGATCGGTGATCCTGCGGTGGGTGAGCACATCGAGCTGAATTGTTGGTGCAATATCCTGATAGATACGTGAGACCTCTCCGCTCGTAAAGATATTCTGACCCAGTTTTTCCAGTATCAGCATGGAGAAGAGTATCAGCTTGCTCTGGGTAGGCAGGGTTGCTATGCATTCAATCATGCTGTCGGTTTCAATTTTTGCCTGCGCCTGCTTGACGTGTGCCTCGGTAACCTGCGAGGATTCGTCGCGATCGGCAAGTTCTCCCGATATCCTGAAGAGATCAAGTGCCCGCCTTGCATCTCCATGCTCCTGGGCCGCCAGAGCTGAGCAGAGGGGAATTACACCATCTGCAAGAGCGCCTGCAATGAAGGCCCCGTCAGCACGCTGTGCCAAGATATCCACCAGTTGTGGTGCATTATAGGGGGGGAATACAATCTCTTCTTCCGAGAGGGAGGAGAGCACCCGGGGATCGAGGAAATCCTTGAAGCTCAGGTCATTTGAGATGCCGATGATGCTCACTTTTGAATTTTTCAGATCGGAATTGATCCGGGTGAGATTGTAGAGTGTATCATCCCCGCTCTTTTTTACCAGCTTGTCAATTTCATCCAGTACAATGACCAGGACGCCGCCACTTGCTTCCAGCTGGTTTTTGAGCTCTGCATACACCTGATCGGTGGGCCACCCGGTCATGGGGATATGGGTGCGAGCCTTGTCACTTCCCTGCTCTTCAGACACATCAAGACTTTTGGCAATCTGGGCAAGGACCCGGTACTGGGTATCGATGACTTCACAGTTGAGGTGGACAAGACGACAGATCATTCCCATCTTATTACTAGTCCTTTCCAGCTCCGTACCGACATACCGGACACATGCAGTTTTACCGGTACCGGTCTTTCCGTAGATGAGGATATTTGAAGGGGTCTCATTCCTGAGGGAGGGGGCCAGGATGGATGCAACTTCTTCTATCTGCGGTTTCCTGTGAGGGAGGATCTGGGGACGATAAGAATGCCGGAGCACTTCTCGATCTTTAAATATCCGGTTGTTGGTGAGATATTTTTTAAATAGTCCCGTTGATGGGTCTTCTGTTTCGGGCATGGTTACACTGTAGTGCAGAGAATTGGTCGGAATACTCTAAAAAACGATCGGTATCGATGGTTTATAAACCCCATTGCTTCCATTGGAAATCTTGCGATATACTCTTCAAATAACTAAATAAGGCTCAATTTTGGGATTTGTTTTTTAAGATTTTTTTGATTTTCTTTACACTGTTTTTTTCAAATAATTGTGGATACTCCATGGTTTTCCTTCTTTTTGCATAGATTTCGTATTTTTCGACCGAGAGGGGGAGACCCCATTGTTTCGTGTGGAACTTTTTTTAAAACACCTTATGGTGATATTAAAAAATATAATAAAAACAGCCATTTTAGAATTTGAAATTATTAATATATATAATGTTCTAAATTAATCTAAGAAAAAACGTTGAACATCACTTTCATTTTTTCTTCATTAAGAAAAAAAAAGAGTAAAGGTGAGGAGAATTTTCAGACACTCCACTGGAAATAAAGGGGTGGTCCGTGGAATATAAAAAAGTCAATGAAAATTATCAGATTTGAACCATACCCTATTCTCCAGTCTCATGATAATTGTCTCATCGAACCTACCACCCCATCCACTCATTTTACAATCCCATGATAATTTGTATCATTCGAACAAATCACTCATTATGCCCTTTCTCTGGTCAGATTAAAAAAATCACGAAATCTCTGCAGAATAACAAAAAATAATGACTGCCTGAAAATCCTTAAAAGAAGATAAAAAAATATCGACTCAACCTTTTTTGTAAAAAATTATCCCCTATATGATTAAAACACCATTCATCAGTTCAGAATTTTTTATGCATCATGTATTTTTTCTTTCCATTTGAGAATTTTTAATGCTTAATTCAGTGTATAATTACCATTATGAATCAAAATCATATACAGGCAGTTCATGTTTCAGCGGCAATTATCACGGTATCCAGTACAAGAACCAAGGAAAATGATACCAGCGGAGCAACAATATCCACGTTACTATCAGCAGCTGACATTCCCATTAGTCACTACGCGATTGTATCTGACCGGGTCGAGGCCATACGGAATGAACTGTATGTCGCCATGAAAACAGCGAACTGCATTGTGATCAATGGAGGAACCGGTCTCACACCTGATGACTGCACTATCGAAGCCATCACTCCATTACTGGAAAAGAAGATTGATGGATTTGGTGAGTTTTTCCGGATGAAAAGCCTTCAGGAAATTGGGACATCAGCCATGCTCTCGCGTGCGATCGCGGGAATTTCCCATGGGAGAGTAATCTTTTGTATTCCCGGATCAACTCCGGCGGTAACACTTGCCACAAAAGAGCTGATCGTCCCGGAGATTGTACATATCCTGTCCCACGCGAACAGATGACTCCTATTTCAGGTAGTGCCAATTATCCCTGAATATTTTTTTTAATGTACAACAAGCCCATCCTGTTTTCCAGGTTATCGGTATACTTCCAGCAATGCAATTCGTTCGAGGACCAGATCAACGATACGATAGCCGTTGGTAGTAGCAATTTCTTCATCGGTGATTCCAAACAGATCCCGGAGGTTGGCCTGTTTTTCAGGGTTCATGATGCTCCAGGAATCTTCCACAACGTGAATAAGCGGGACAAGTTCGTCCCACACTTTCTGAGATGTCGGATAACAGCAGACATACTGGTGGTTCTCACCCGGGTGAATTCCAAATGATGCAGCCAGGGAGCACTGGCGGGAACCTGCAGCGTACAACAGCGCCTCCATCTCGAGGGTGTTTGAAACCATGGCTCCTTTTTTGTAAGCCCGTACTGAATGGTCCATTGCGGCGTGAGCATGCCGAATTCCCGCAAGCATATCGGCATTAAAGCAGATGATATGGGTATTATTGAGCTCCGCAATAGCCCGGAGGGAGCAGAGAAATGCGGCATGATCTTCGATGGTGCTGATGCCGGCACGAATATCGTAGGTATTATTTCGATGATTATCGGACATGTCTGTCGTTATGTTGCCCCGTCCCACAATTATGTTGCCGGGGTCTGTCTTCTCCGTCATGGTATTATCCGAATTTTGATAACGTCGACTGTCCACGCAGCGTGATATCCACTTCTTCCGCCGATCGAACAGGCCTGGATTTATCTAGCTGAGCAAAGAGCTGTTCGGCAATTCCCCGTCCAAGAATCTTCGTCACGTTCTCAATACCTGCGGCACCAAGTGCGTCCGGTGAAGTAATACTGTTGTTAAAGAGACGGCGGGCACGGACACGTCCGATCCCCCGCAATTTTACCAGCGGGAGAAGCTCACGGCGGATCCCGTTTTTCATACAGATCTCATATTCCCGTACTTTCGAGTGAGCAGCGGGCGCAAACATTCTTGCGAGCTCGGTCGTGGCATGCAGCAGCCAGTTTACGCTCTCCACCATTCCGTAGAGGTCACCGGGGCCAACTGCGTATCGCTCGCAGATCTTTGCATCGGTGAGCTCATCGGCCCAGTCGGAAAGGAGCATTGTTGTCTTGAGCGCCCGGTAGTAGGGTTCTGCCTCATCCTCGTCAAGTGGCGGTTCAAGCCAGAGCTCACCGGGGTGTGCCTCTACCATACGATCGAGTGCAGGGAGATCGATGTTCTTTGCATAGAGTTTGGGCATATCGGGGGTGCTGCAGATGGTCTGGAGGACACCGAGATCCGCATAACTGTTGTTCTTCCGGAGCCCGCTCACAATAAATGCAGCACTCCGGGGATCGATATACAGCCGGGAAACCAGGCTGCCGAAATCTGAGGCACAGAGATGCTCTCCTAATTCAGTGACCAGCTCCGATGATACCAGGAAGGAAAGGGCTGTGTCTACCGCTTTTTTCATCAGTCTGCCCTGGCGGTGCTCATGGACATAAAAAGTCCTGTCCATGAATGCGGCGAGTTCAGTCCTCGTGGAGGCAAAACCCGATGAGATCAGGGAGAGCACGTGAGTATAGAGCGCATCGGGTTCGGCAATTTTAGAATGGATATTTTCAGCTGGTGCATCGATGTACCTGTCGAAGAGCTCTTCAATCTGTCCCTCATCCTTTGCGATAAGGACGGCCTCTCCATAGGGATCGAGCCGCGGGCGACCGGCCCTCCCGGCCATCTGGTGATATTCGCTGGCAGGGATCGGCTGCATCCCTTCGCCGGCAGAAAATCGAAGGTAGTCCCGGATAATTACCCTTCGGGCAGGCAGGTTCAGCCCTGCGGCCAGGGTGGGTGTGGAAGAGATACATTTTATCAGGCCCTTCCGGAAACCCTCCTCAACGATTGAACGTTCGGCCCGGCTCAGCCCCGCATGATGGAAGGCAGCGCCCTTTGCAACACAGGCAGCCAGTGTTTTGACCATCTCTGTTTCAGCATCTTTGTTGAGCTGTTCGGCATAGGAAGCCAGAGTTGGATCTTCACTTTTTATTGCTCCTGCGGCCCGCTTGGCGAAAGCTTCAGCATTGCGGCGAGAAGAGACAAAGACGAGACACTGTCCCCCCTCTTCAATAGTATCAAGGCACAGGTTGAGGTCATCGAAGTTCTTCGAGACCTGTTTTACTGGCCGGTCCTTATCATTGAAATGAATGCGATTATTACAGAACACCCCCTGACGCAGATCAACCGGTCGCCAGCTGCTGGTGACCAGTTCAGCTTCGAGCCACCCGGCAAGTGTTTTTGGATTGCCGATGGTTGCCGACAGCCCGATGACCTGCATTTTGGGATTACGGCAACGCATCTTTGCGATAACCACTTCGAGTGTCGGCCCCCGGTTGTCAGAGTCTATCAGGTGAATTTCATCGATAACAATCAGGGTGATTTCGTTGATCCAGCGGGCGTTGTTGCGCAGAAGAGAATCTACCTTTTCGCTCGTAGCAACGATAATATCGTTCCTGCCCAACATATCATCGCGCCGGTCGAGATCGCCTGTTGAAATACCGACCCGGGCACCCTTGTTGCTGAACTCATCGAATTTTTCACTTGCGAGGGCTTTTAATGGGACGATATACAGGCATTTTCCACCGGCGGCGATCTGACCATGCATCGCCATTTCTGCGATTAACGTCTTTCCGCTCGCAGTGGGTATGGCTACAAGGAGGTTTTTTCCTTCGAGCATTCCGCGATCTACGCATTCCGCCTGAGGGGGATAGAGCTCGGCAATACCTGCATCCAGGTAGTGTTTTTTGAGATTTGCCGGAATCGGAAGATTAGCGATCAGCATGGACAACCCGCCCCTATAAACCCCTTGAATTCCACTGAAATAACCATATATTTACGGTATTTCAACAAATTAAGTATTTTAACCGTGATTATTCTCCAGTAGAAATACAGCAAAAACATAAATATTGTTGCAGGATTTTCAATTATTCCTGTATTCAATAATAATAACTGATCATATCCTGTTTTGCCTCTTTCTTTTTCCGGTCAAGGAAGACAAAGACATTTTCATGAGGGACGCCCTCTATCAACATATCGACGGCAGCCCGGGCGGTTTTCAGTTGTTCGGGGTATCCTATCAGGGAGACCGTTTTTCCAAATACTGAAATCTCGACATCGGTCATGTCCTCAATCTGTTCCCTGGCCCTGCCATCTTTTCCAATGATCCGGCCCCTGAGTCTGTCCAGCTGGCGGGGACCGTCAGCCATTCCCGAGAGATCGATAACTTCAAGCAGAAGATCTTCATCCTCGATCATCTCGAAAGCTCGTTCAGGAGAGAATCCGCAGTTTATGGCGTTGATGATCTCGACAGCCCGGAGGAGGGAGATGGTGTGCTCTTCAGTACCCTCAACCTTTACTATTCCTTCTTTACTGTCGATGGTGATGGTGGCGTGGGTTTTGGCCTCGAGCTCTCTCTTGGTGGCGCCAGCCTTTCCAATAAGAACACCCACCCTGCTTCCGGCGATTTTGACTTCCTGCATCATGTTTGTTTCACCTTGGTTTTTGTATTATTATATTTAATTGTCTAACGTTGTGACACTCATCCTTTGGCAGTCAACGGTTATCATGGTTCGGCAACATTGAGTCCGGTAACTGCATTGAACAGATCAAAATCCTTACGGATTTCACATCGGTTTTTAAAATACCGGTTTATGTTACGGATATCCCGCATCAGGAACTGGAGTGCCCGGGGATGATCGCGGGTGACAGACTGCCCCATATCAATGAAATAGGGTTTGTCCCCGTATAAAATATTAAACTCGCTCAGGTCGGCGTGCACCAGCTCAGCTTTGTTGTACAAGATATCGATGGTGTTAGTTATCGTCTCATAGATCTCTGCCGGATCTTCCATAATGACATTCCGGAGTTGCGGATAAGCAATCTCACCCTCCCCGATGAATGACATGATCAGGATGTTCCTGTCCCAAACGATCGGTTCGGGGACAGCAATACCAGCATCCCGGGCCCTAACCAGGTTGGAAAATTCCTTCCTCGTCCATGCAAAGATAAGATCCTTTTTCGCCTTTTTTACATGGGAAAATCTGCGGTCGCCTGTTACATACGAACTCATTGTGGTAAAGTTCGCAGTGCGGATCCGGTATATCTTAATGGCGATTGGCACTCCTTCCCGCTCGCCATAGAATACATTCGCCTCCTTTCCGGTGCTGATTGAACCACCGATTAAGGATAACCATTTTTTATGCACCAGTTTGTAGAGTGCGAGAAGCGTGACCTCATCAAAGACATCCTCCCGCACTTTGAACTGGTCGGCATCCTTGATGCGGATGCCCATCTCTTCGATAAGTTGATCGAATCTGTCCTCTTTTTTTTCAAGACTCACGGGGGGTCACAATCCTAACGGTATTGGATAGTTACTTGATGTAGTCTCGCACCGGTGCAAGAATCTCTGCAAGCGATTCTCCACACGCTTTCTTGAGATCCATGGGATGTACTTCGCTCTTTCCATAGGCGGTTTCCAGATCAGTGTAACTTGAAAACATCCTGTCGCCGCCAAATTTCTCCGGCCGTTTTATGGTGATTTCAGGAAGGCGCGGGAAGATGTGGTACTGGAAGATCTGGAGTATCGGGTTCTCTGGAATCTCCTGCGGACAAAATGCCTTCTGGCATTTCTTTTTTATCACTTCTTCCGTATCTGCAACGGAGATGTAATTCCCCTGAGAAGAGGACATCTTCTTTCCGTCAATCCCGTTCAGGATGGGGGTGTGAATGCAGACAGGAGCTGTGTACCCAAAGTTTACCAGGTGCTCCCGGGCGAGCATGTGGATCTTGCGTTGATCAATACCCCCGACTGCGGCATCCGCTCCAAGCATCGCGATATCTGCCATCTGCATGATGGGATAGATCATCTGGGATACCGTGGGGTGATCCATCTGCCTTCCCACCTCGTCCATGCTGCGGGTTGCACGGTTGAGAGTGATCTCCTGAGAGAGCTGGAGTACGAGCAGTTCGTAGTCGTGGTTGAGCTGGAGATCAGATCCCAGCACGTACTGGATGTTTTTTAATCCGAGCCCTTCGAAACAGCGACGGTTGTAATCCGCAAGCTCACGGACTTTCTCCATCGTTCCTTTGCGGTTCAGGAAAGCATGCACATCAGCCAGGAGTACGACAACTTCAAACCCGGCAGCCTGCATATCCACCAGTTTGTTGACCGTAACCAGGTGTCCTAGGTGGATCTCTCCACTGGGTTCGTATCCGGCATAGACCTTCTTTGTGGGTTTATTAAGTAGCGAACGGAGATCGTCTTCGGTAACAATCTCGACTGTGTTGCGGGTAACCCGTTCGTACGCATCCATTGAAAATAATAGGTGATGATGAGTGTTAATGGTTGTTCTGGATCGGTATAAACCCGAGCGCATCGTTGGTGGTTTTTATGGACGCAGCCCCATCTTTTTGCCCACCCATCATTGCGCGGATTGCGTCAATGTTCTCCACAACGACATCAGCTTCCTGGTGGATCGCCTGGAAGAAGCAGAGATCGTTTTTATTTGCATAGATTGACTCTTCGAAGATACAGTTCTCGTACAGATCCGATCGCGGTCTTCCGAGATCCATGGCAAACTCCTTGAGCTCCGCCGTGCTCCTGATTCCCGCACTCTTTTTTATCAGACCTAATCTTGGGTGGTTTTTCACCAGTTCTATAACCCGATCTCTCGATACCTCTTTTTTGGTAGTGATTCGGATGGCATGCATATGCATCATGGTCGTTGGCACGATCATGGCCATGGTCGTGATAGAAATATGGGGTAACACCGAGAGAACATCGGGGCCGTGATGGCTGGGAACACTTACGGGATCCAGAACAATCGCATCGATGGGCCCCTTCTTGATCTCGCCAGGGTCGGAACCGCGGCGCACCATGATCGCGTGAACATGCTCCACGCCGTATTCTGTATCGATTGCGTTGATGATCCGGCAGAGCCCGGTTGTATTACAGGATACCACCCTGACAAACTGCCTTCCGATTGCATCCTTATAATTGCAGGATGAATTGAATGAGAAGCCGGCAATCTCGTGCTCCTCCCCACCCTGCCAGAGTGCTTTTTTCCCCAGTTTTTCATAAAGAGGTTTGTTCGTCGCCCCAACATCTCCTGGAGTAGCGTCGACGATGATATCAGCGGCTTTACACATGTCTTCCACGGAGCCTGCCACAGAAAGGCCGACTTTTTCAAAAGCGGCTTTCTTGGAAAGATCGGCAATATAGAGTGGATATCCCCGCTGTTTTGCAACAAATGCCTCAGCATTCGGGCGGGTCTTTGAGACTCCGATCACCTTCATGTCCTTCTGAGCAGCGACCGCATCGGCAACTCGCTTGCCGATAGTACCATACCCGTTGATGGCAACCTTGATCATACAATCCTACTTGTCGCAGGTGTAGAAATACTATGCGGAATGCTTCACAGCAACAGTTGTGTACGATCCTTAGAAATTTTCAGTTTCTTGGGAAGTGTGAAGTAGTTGCATTGCAAATCCGTAATCTGGAAGATTGAATATTGGAGATGGTTTGGTTTTTTGAGAACCGCAGTTCTGCAGAATTTATGCACCTATCTTTTGGAGAAAAGGAGACAAGAAAATCTTCTTTCCGATCATAAGAAATAATTTAATTTGTCAGGAAACGAAGAAAGCGTATATGAAACCACCGACATTCATATTTTCTGAAATGCCTGTGCGCTGGTGGCAGATCGCACTTATCGGAGTAATTATCTTTTTGTCCGGAGTAGATGCGTTTTTCTGGACTACGCTGTTCATCGACACTCTCGTAATACTTTTCGGGATTCTCGCCCTGGCTGTCGGGCTGGTCATGATTGCCTTTTCGTACACGTTCAAAGAAGAGATCATTTACAAGTTTCCGATATTTCTTGCCGGGATCACATCACTGATTGTAGCAGTCCTTGCAATTTTGATTCCCGGTCTCATTGCTCCAACATTTATCATTATCATGGCTTTTATTGCAATCATCAACAGCGTTCTTCTCATTCTTGTCGGATGCTCACTTTCGGATGAATGGAAGATACGGCTGGTTATTGTGCTTCTGGGAATGCTGACCCTTTTTTTGAGTATCCTGATGGCACTCTTCCCCGCCCTCACTGATATTATGCTGGTAAAAATCTGGGGTGTGTATGCCTGGGTTGTCGGGGCTCTTTTCATTGTTGCGGGATTATCAATGAGAACCAATAAGACCGAGATAACAAAAATCTCCCCTCGTTCAAACGACTCTTAAGGATACATCCCACCTTTTTTTATCAGGTTCTTTTTCAATCTAAGTAAAGTGCCTGAATTGCAACGATTTCAGTGCTGTTTTTGGCATTTGCATAGAGATCAAGCGGCTCCTGGTTCACTTCCAGAAAACGGATTCCCCAGTTGACCTTTGAGAGGATAGCGGCAGCCCGCTCTTTTTCACCCAGAATATAGAGTGTTGCTGCGATGGCTTCGATCGAAGAGAGCTTGCAGGGTTTACCGAAATTTACGGGATTTGTCGCCATCAGGAACGGGAGTGCCCTGCGGATGCGCCGTGACTGGACGGAACCCGTATCCAGGACCACCCAGGAGCAGTCAAGCGCGGTTATTGATCTTACGAACCTGTCGGCAGGAGATAGTGCCTGTTCTGCCGTAGGATCAAGCAGGAGAGTGTTTCGCGGAATCTGGGATATTTTGGTAAAAATTTTTAAAAAACCCGCTTTCTCCAGTTTTTTCACCGTGCACTTCCGGGGATCGCAGCTATTGTCCCGGTAGGCATACAGGGGTATCATTGATCATCAATAAGTGCACACCATGTATCAATGTACGTGCTCTGCAGCCCCTGCATTCTCCACCCGGAACTCCGTGCTACAGGTATTACAAAACCATCTGATCTCGTGTTGTTTGAACGTGCGATAGCACGGTGCAAACGCTTTGGGATTGAGATGGTACCGCTACCCTGTCCGGAGACTCTGTATATGGGTCCAGGAAGAAAACCCGGGACATTTCTTGAACGATTGAATACTCCTGCGTTTGCCAGCCGGCTGGATACGCTTGAAAAGCAGGTGCAGAAGATGATTGATGAACGGGGTCCACCATTGTGCATCATTGGCGTCAACTCTTCTCCTACCTGCGGAGTAACCAGCACCTATTATGGCAGTGAGGATCAACAACCTCCGAAACGGATGGGTCGGGGTGTGTTTCTCGCACGGTTTCCCGGAATCTGTGCATTTGATGTAGGCATGTTTTCACGGTACCAGATTTATCTGGCCGCACCTCTTTTTTCCCAAGCGGAGCGGATTTATAATGCAACGCTTGCGGATCTTATGAAGCAACACCTTTTTGACGTCTTTCTTCCTCAGGAAGCGGGCGATGATATCGACACAAGAACGAAAAATGACCAGGAACAGATCTTTTCAAAAAATATCAATGACCTTGACAGGGCCGATATCGTTGTTGCAGTTATCGAAGGCGCTGATGCAGATTCAGGTACGGCATGGGAGATGGGATATGCATTCGCACACAACAAACCGGTGATTGCAATCCGTACCGATTTCAGAAGAGCCGGTGCGAACGAACGGGTAAACCTCATGCTCGAAGAAACATCGACGATTGTCACAGATAATTCAAAATTGCTGGAATCATTAAAATCCCCCCTGATAAACAAGAGTGATTGCTGAATCTTCCAGACCATCGGATTGTATTTGCTGTATCCATCGTAAATTCACATTGCGGTTTTTTAAAGAAAACGAGAGCGATTCAACAAATCTATATCCGAAGATTTACGAAATAGTAGATGATAGAAATGGCGAAAAAACGCGAGGATCGGGGAAAAGAAAAATTATCAGGAGGAAATACTGAATGTAATCTTGATGGTAATTATCTCTCCCCAATCCAGTCATTTCAGGATATCAATATTGAAAATATAAAATCCCTGGTCGTTTACAGCCGTTACATCCAGGCCCTGATCGCCTTGACGGTCATTGGTTTTTTCCTCCGGTTCTATAATCTTGGATTCAATTCACTCTGGCTCGATGAAGCTTCTACAAACACCTTTGCGGTGATGTCACTCTCAGGTATCTGGCAGGCAACTGCCGGAGGGGAATTCAATCCACCCTTGTTCCACTGGGTCGAACATTTCATGCTCATTCTGGGAAACAATGAAGTGATTCTCAGGTTTGTTCCTGCTCTTCTTGGTTTCCTGACCATTCCCCTGATTTATTTAGCCGGTAAGGAGTTTCTGGATCGAAATGTTGGAATCATCGCTGCAGCGGCCTTTACATTTTCGCCGTTTCTGATCTTCTATTCACAGGAGGCCCGGGCGTATTCGATGATGCTCTTTTTTGTGGCATTTGCGATGGTCTTCTATTTCAAAGCGTTAAAAACAAATTCGCTCAGGGACTGGGCCCTGTTTGGCATACTCTCTGCACTGGCGTTCTGGACACATTTTTATTCGTTTGTCATAATTGCGTCACTCGTCCTCTATGCTGGTATGATACAGCTTCCCAATATCCAAAAAAATATCCAGAATCTCAAAATGATTGCAGCATCGATCATTTTGTTCGTCGTCCTGTGTTTCCCCCTTATCTTTCTGGCAGTTCAGCTTTTTGCGTCACGGACGTCGTCATCTCCTGCATTTGGTATCCAGGGATTGGGAGTCATCAGTGAAACATTCAGACAAATATCCGGTTCTGATATAGCGATGTACCTGTTCCTCCTCCTCTTTATCATCGGCATTGTTCAGGCATTTCTTATTGATAAAAACAAGGGAATTTTTTTAGTAACAATGACGATTCTGACATTTGTCATCAGCTTCACCCTCTCGTACAAGATGCCGATGGTTCCCCGTTATATGATTTTTTTCAATACCCTTTTTTTTATAGGAATAGCCGTATCGTATAAAATGTTCTATGGTTTAATCAACAACAGGGGAATTGTATATGCATTTGTTGCATTCCTCGTGATCATCAGCGCGCCCACGCTTGTAGATTATTACTCAGGATACTCAAAGCAGGACTGGAGAGGTTTTTCCGGTCAAATCCAGAAGATGACCAATCCCGGGGATCTGGTCGTTGTAGTACCGGGTTATGTCTCTCAGCCACTCAATTATTATTATTCGAATATATCGGACAAGACGTTTGAATTTAATGCAAACACAGGCCAACAACTGAAAGACATCAATTCAGGAAGAGGTAACAATACTGCATATTTTGTCGTTACGGGAGATATCAGTGCAGCAAATCCTGAAGGTGATGCGATTGCCTGGCTGGAAGCGAACACAAAATCCCTCGGGCAGAACACCGGGATCTATCTTTTTGTCTCAAAGTAATCAGAATCCCTTCAACACCACATGTACGATCTCACGGTAATCATTCCTGCTTATAGGGAAGAGGAAAACATTCGGCCTATTATCACGAAAGTGGATGCTGTTTTAAAATTTAATAACCTCAACGGCGAGATCCTTGTTGCAGATGTGGATTCACCAAATATAGTTTTAGTTGCTAATGAAGTTAAAAAAATAAATCCTCAAATAAGTAGTATTGATCCCGTGGGGGATTATGTATGTTCTAAATCCATAGCAGATGGATTTACTCGAGCATCGTCTGATATTCTTTTAGTCATCGATTCTGATCCCAGCTTTAATTTTGAATTAATTCCTGTCATGTATAAGGAGATTATCAGAGGATATGACATAGTCATTGGAAGCCGGTATATGGATGGGGTTGGGGTACAGAAAATGTCCCTCAAAAAGCGTGCAATTGCACTTGAATCTACATTTTTAGGGCGTCTGCTCTTCCCCGATCTCTCAGATCCGGTAAGTTGTTTTTTTGCAGTCAGAAAGAGTATTGTTGTCAAAGTCCCTTTAAAACCTCATTGTCATAATATTCTCCTCGAGGTGCTTGGTAAGGGAACATGGGAGAAGTGTACGGAGATCCTAATCGAATTTCCGGATATGCAAACCTGCTCTGGTAAAGAAAAACTCAAAAAATGCATTGCCTATGTACTGCAGGTTACTGATATCACGTTATTTTCCGTTTTGCATCACAAGAGTGCAGCCTGGCGAGAATGGAGAAATGTAATCAAATATGGTCTTGTTGGATTATCAGGTATTTTTGTTAATATGGGGGTCCTGATACTCCTCAAGGAATATGCCGGATTTTCAATCCCCCTTGCGAGTTTTTTTGCAATAGAGCTATCTATTTTGAGTAATTTTTTATTGAATGACAATTGGACTTTCCGTGATTCGGGAAATCATAAGTTATCGAAATGGTGGCACAGATTTGTGTCATTTCAGTTTGTATCGGTGGGAGGATCATTGATCAACTTTGCCACTCTCAATCTTTTGACGTTCTTAATGGGAGTCGACTACCGGGTCGCCAATGTTATCGGAATTCTGATAGGGTTTGGTTGGAATTTTTTGATTAATCGCAGGCTTACTTGGAAGCAAGCATAAAGGATATTGCTATTTTATCTCAATGACCTCCTTTGTGTGAAACCCGAGACTATTTTAGGCATAATGACGAACCGACTGTAAGAGAGGAAAAATTGAGGAATCGCATATGGGGAAGAATAATAGAAAGGATGTAGAACGCGATATTAAAACCGGAAAGAAAGGAAAACGACCTTTTACTTCCCTATCTTTGCAGTTTGATGATATTGAAATGAAGACGGCCAAAAATCATATTCTTTTTCTGATTTTTGCATCAATTGCAGCGAAATTTCTCATAATGTTTGTCACGACTACTATATTCCATTCATTTATTGATTATTTTGATATCGGGGTCTACCTCAAACATGCGATGATGCTTATGGAAGGACGAATGCCGTTCGATCTCGAGTTCGGATACCCAGTTCTGATTCTTATCCCTATCATGATATCACTAATTCCCGCATTGATAGTTCAGAATGGGATAGCTTTCGTCTATACGTTTCAGATTCTCATGGTATTTTGTGATATAGTTACTGTACTCTGTGTTTATTTTATCGGGCTTAAACTATGGGATGAAAAGACTGCATTTTGTTCAGGTTTGGTTTATGCTTCTGCATTTTCAGCTGCATATTTCGTTATCACAAAATATGATGCATTTCCTACTTGCCTGTTGATGCTTGCAATTGGATGTACAATATACAGAAAAGAGATGGCGGGGTATGCCTTCTCGATTATAGGGTTTTTCACAAAAGTTTTCCCTATCCTCGCACTTCCATTCTTTGTATTTTTCAATGCAAAGGGTTCTTCTCTCAAACAGGAAATTATTAACACTGTCAAGTTGGTCATTCCAATTAGTGCTATCTTGTTCCTGCCACTATTCTTGATTCAGCCGGAAACACTTAAAATTTATGTACCTATACGATCAGAATTAGGATTCTATTCAAATACGGTTACATTCACCCTTTATTCATGGATTCACGATGTGTTTGGAATCGGCCTCTCAATCGGGATAATATCAGCGGTTATGTATCTCGGGATGGTTCTTGGAATGCTTGCACTTTTTTACGCAGCTTATAGAATCCCCGGGCAAAATCCGAAACTATTGATCCAGCTATTGTTATGCGCACTCGTTCTCGCGGTCATCTGCGCACGGATTCGCAGTCCACAATATATCGTATGGTTTACGCCCCTTATCAGTATCTTGGTAATGGATGATATCAAAAAAATTGTGTCACTTTATGTTTTTCAAGCCTTCGCGTACATTGAGTTTCCTCTGATGTTTGGAGCTTTTTACACTTCCACAAGTTATACGGGATCTGTTTTATCAACAGGATGGTTCATTACCTTGATCGCATTCACTTTGGAATACATTGCATTATTTGTATGCGTATGGCTTGTTGTAAATCCCCCGGACATATATCGGAAGATTCGGGCTGTCAGCCAATAATGCTTAGTCTCATTTTTTAATTACAACTACCATATAGGTAAAAAAATCGTTTGGGGCAAAACCCGTTTCAATAAGTTTGAATCCAGCAGATCGCATAATTCTTACAATCCATTTTTTGGATTTTACCCGGCATGGTTCAAGTGGCTGAAAATAAATATTTTTTTTCAGGATTGAGTTAAGTAAGTAGTGAACAATCTTAAAAAATATTACCGTAGATCCGTATTCCGGTGGAATGAAGAGAATAGCCACACCATCTGGTTTTAAAATTCGATGGTATTCCCTAAGAATTTTATGCTGGTCATCCTCACTGAAGTGCTCCATGACCCCCAGATTGAAGATCCCGTCTAGAGACTCAGCTTTTATGCCTATTGCTAGGGTATCTCCACGAATTAGGTTCGGATTTGTATGGCATTGCCGGTAAACGGAAATGGCGTTTGATGAAATGTCCATTCCAATTACAGGAAAAGTGGAGTCTGGAATATCTTCTTCGACTTGGCCACTGCCACACCCGGCATGCAGAATTTTTGAATTTTTATCGAAGTATTTTGTAATGTATTTTCTGAGGTATGGTTTTATGATATATTCTCTATAAAAGATCGCGAACTTATCATACGCGTACGTATGCATATTTTGCTTCTTTGCCCAGTAGTTTTCCCAGTCTTCCATAATTCTGCCCGGATTTCTCTTTTGCACCTATCTTTTTGTGATTGTTACTCTCTTGAGAAGTCAGGGGCTATTATTTTCTTTTTTATCAGGTTTAAGGAGAATATCTTTTTTGCTGAAACAATTCTGTAACACTAACCTTAAAATAAATAGAAACCAATGGATCATATCCTTGAATTTTAATTTCGAGTTTCCATAAGATCTTTTCGGGAGTACGACTGGTACTTCTGATATAGTTATATAATTACGGTTCATTATATTTAGGCTTTCAGGGAAAAATGAGTAACCGTTACTCACTACTTTTTCAAATAAAATCCGAGGAATTTTATTGATTTTGTATAACCGGAATGCCCCGGTAATGTCATAAGGAATGTGCAGGAGTAATGTCGTTACAATGTGCCCGGAACTGGTCAGGAATTTTCGCCACAAACTCCATTCCTTAAGACTGTCTTTTCGTATAAATCGGGATGCGACGACAATATCAGAATTTCTCGATTGCTCTAATAATGCCGGAATATCTTCCGGCCGATGAAGGAAGTCTGAGTCCATGGTGATAAGCTGTTCATACCCATGGGAATAAGCCCACATAATCCCGTCCCGGTGTGCACTTCCGATACCTAACTTACCCGACCGATGAATAACGAAAATATTTGGTTTATCAATCTGATCCAAGACCCCCCCAGTCCCATCCGGTGAATTATCATCGACGAATAATATATCGAGTGGAAGATTCAGGTTTGTTATCCGCTCATACAGCTTAATGACATTCTCACGTTCGTTATATGTCGGAATAAAAACAAGGATCTTATTAAACATCTCTAAGCACTCCGTCCCGCGCAATAACCTACTGAATCAAAGAGAGAAAATTTCACAATTCGTTCCACCTGAAACCAAATGTTGGAAAAATGTACGGTCTTTTTCCATTGGGTTTCACGGATAGTCGTACAAATATGCAAAATGTTTCCCATAATCCGCTAAATGAGATGAATCCCGGTCATGAGTAATTGCAACGGCTATAATTATGTAATCTATAATTTCTTCGTTCAATCGTTATATTTTTTGGCACCCTCACAGAGTCCCGTTTATGCAAAAACATAAATCAGAGTGATTACTTTGGTTTACTTAGAAATTGAATTTTTCAGAATCTTTTTATTTTTTAAAACAATGAATAACGAGCTGGGAATGATCATACAGTTGTATACAAACATCGGAAGTGTATTTATAAACAATAATATCTGTTGTGAGCCTGAATGCATAAATTGATTGTATCAAATATCAGGACGCGAATACCCTCAACCAATCACCTATATTTGCTAATTTTCTCCATATTTATCCAGGCGTTTGGGGCAGTTTGTACAAAATATGCGGCTGAAAGTACCGGAACCACTCTTTTTTTTGGGATCAGGATTGAATTTATCATTTATTTTCTTATTCTGGGGGGGATGGGACTTCAGGTAATTTTTTGGCAAAAATCTCTTAAATATTATTCTCTATCATTTGCTTATCCTTTCCGGAGTCTGGTCAGTTTTATCGTGCTGATCTCTGCTTATATATTTTTTCGGGAATCGATCACTTTTTTTAATATTGTAGGGCTGACCATTATTTCTCTTGGTATTTACTTTCTGGTAAGAGATAAGGAGTTTTTAAAGTGATCTATTATGCTCTGATGCTAGTGGTTATCGTTTTCACGAGTATCGCGCATCTTCTTTTAAAAAAAGGATCAGGGGCACCTTCAAACTCAAAAATGGGGATGTATACGAATCCAAACTCACTTATAGCGTATGCAGTTTTTGCACTTGTTGCTTTTTTATCGATCTATGTAATGAAAGGATTCGATTTAAAGGTATTTTTCTCTCTGAATTCACTAACTTATATTTGCATCCCGGTCCTCTCGTTTATTTTCCTCAAGGAAAGCTGCACAAAAAATAAACTGATTGGGATAGTCGTTATCAGTCTGGGGGTCATTATATTCAATTTTTGAGGGAGAAGTGTCCTTAAATGACATCTTTCCAGATTACTCTTATGATTCTTACTTATGGTGAAAGAGATTGAAAATTTTTTTTATAACTTCCATAACACCTAAATCCCTATTACATCACAATTCCCATATTACTGCATGTCCAATCTCACCGTCGCAATCCTCGCCCAACCGGATTATGCCAAAGATCTCGGGAAAAAAGGCACAGTAAGCGACATCACCTTTTATAATCTGAAAAAGGGTGATGCTACCGTCACCTTCATTGAACCAACACGATACCCGGAGAAACTTTCATCCCTGTTTTACACGGTATCGGTATCGGACCGGATTGTCCTGGTTGTCGATGAAATAAATGCCACTTTTGGAGAATCTGTGCTCATGCTTGATTGTGCCGGTAAATCCAATGGATACCTCATCCTGAAGAATTACATCACCCCGGACCAGATCGCCCCTCTCATCAAAGGCACAGTTCTTGAGCGCTATGAAGTCATCGAGGAAGATATTGTCGGGCTGCGGGAGAGAATGCTCGAGATATCGGTGAAACAATCCGCTCACCAGAAAAACCATGAATCCTCAGGAAAAGGAGTCGTACCGGTAGATTCTCATTTCAATGTAAAAGGAGTCGGTGTAGTTGTATTAGGTTTTGTGGCTCAGGGAACGATTAAAAAACACGATACGTTAAAAGTCCTCCCCACAGAAAAAACAACCCAGATTCGCTCTATCCAGAAACATGATGATGATTCCGATCATGCAATTGCAGGTGAACGGGTCGGACTTGCCCTGAAAAATATTGAGTCCGACGATCTTGACCGGGGTTTTGTCCTGACAAATGATCCTGCTATACAATTCGCTACCACTGTTACCGGAAAAGCACAGCTCGTGAAATACTGGCCCGCCCCCCTCAAGGAGGGCATGGTGTTGTATGCGGGTCACTGGATGCAGTTCCTCCCGACCCGACTCGAAAAAATCACGGTCGAAGGAGACTGGCGGATGCCAGTAATAACCCTGACTATGGAAAAAGCACTGGTTTACCCCCATGGTGCACGGGTTGTGCTTCACTATCTTGAAGGTGGTAAACTCAGGGTTGTCGGTTCACTTACCATCCAATAAGCAGAACATCCTTTTTTTCAGCATTCCCTTTATGATCCCCAGTCCTTCCAATTACCTTATCTTTTAACACGATCATCACTATTCTGAGAAGCATGATTGAATGGATTATTCTGGGCGTTATCGCCCTTGTTGTCATCGTACTGATTCTCTGGGTGGTAAGCATTTACAACCGCTTTGTCAGCCTGAGAAATTCCTCAGAAGCAACGCTCGGCCAGATCCGGGTCGCGATGAAGAAGCGGCTCGATATGATTGACCAACTTCTCGGCTCGGTGAAGAGCTATGCCAAATTTGAGAAGGAGACTCTCGAGAGAGTTACTGCGATGCGGGCAAGTGTTGCAACTGCAGGACCTGGAGATTTGAACAAAGTAGAGGCAGAATCCCGGTCAATATTCGGCAGGCTCCTTGCAGTCGCAGAAAATTATCCCGATCTTAAGACTTCCAGTACCGTAATGAGCATGATGGATTCGATAAAAGGACTTGAAGATGAGATCGCCCGGCAGAGATATACTTTCAACAATATTTCGCAGGAATTCAATACCATGGTCGATACGATCCCCTCGAATTTCGTAGCCAAAATGATGGGGCTTATCAAACTGGAATACCTGCAATTTGAAGAAGCGATCAAGACTCCCCCGAAAATTGAGTTCTAAAGGAGAAGGACGGATTCCGTGAGCGAAAAACGTCAATTGGGTCTCCTTGTCATAGGGGGACTCGTCCTCGGAATTCTCGGGTTACTCGTAGTTACAGTTATCCCCCCTCTTTTTGCGGGGGATCTAGCGGTAGATTCTTTTGAAGCAACTCTTGCAGAAGACGGCAGCCTGCAGGAACATTATACCTATGATGTCTTGTCATCAGGCCAGTACCGCATGCTCTATCGCGTCTGGGAGGCCCCGCTTATTTTTGATAACAACCCAACTCAACCGTCCATCGAATTCATCTCTATGATCCCTCCTGATGATACCATCGGGTACGCGAAGGATAACTCAGGGATGGTCCGGCTCACCGGTGGGGTCGGGGCAAATGTATCGAAGCCAAAAATCGAAAACCTTGCGCTATCAAATGAAGTGGGTGTGTTCAACCCGGACTATTATTCCGCCGGGAAATACTCCGTTGATGATGCATATGTTTTGCATCCGCCCATAGAGTATGATACTGTTTCAACGCACCTGAATCTCAAACTGGCCGGTGAGAGTCATATCCCATACCGGTCGATCAGGATCATAGTGCCTGCAAAGAATATTGAACAGGTATATGTGTATCCACCCTCACTGACAACGCAAAATTCTGAAACCCGCTATATCATAACCGGAAGTGCGGCAGCCAATGAGGTCATTGCAGTCGAGATGGTGGGAAATGCACAGGCTTTTTCTGAGATCAAAGGATTCAGGACCCAGACTCCGGATATCCAGAGTAAAACCGCTTCTGCGAACTTCTGGTATAATGCACCGTATTTCCTGTCCGTCCTCTTGAGCCTTGTCGCAAAGATTGCTGTCATTCTTGTTCCGCTTCTTTTCGTAGCAATTTATAACCGGTACGGCAGGGAAAAGGAATTCACTGTACCTGCGTACCTGAGTACTCTCCCATCAACGGCACTCAAACCCTGGCAGGTGAACCTGCTCTTCAAAGGGGATGCCCTGGATTTTGATGAAGACGGGTACTATGCGACGTTACTCGATCTTCACCGGAGAAAAATTATCTCGATTCATGAGAAGGGTGAAGGCAAAGGTATTGAGATCCGGGTATTATCCCGGGAGACAACCGACACCTATGAGCTGCGGGTGCTCGGGTTTATCGGTCTTATCTCAGAGAATGGAGTTCTGGATACAGATTCAATTACTGCGCTGGCAAAACGGGCCAGAACCGTCAGTAGCGCGGAAGAAAAAGCCCTCCAGTACCAGCGTTCGCTTACCGATGTCACCAGCAGGGTTGACACATCGCTGTCAAACCAGTACATCGTCGATGGGAGAGAACATATCGTACCCATTGGACTTGTCGCTGTTGTCCTTTTTGCGGTTACTCTCATCTTTGCATTGGTCGTGCCCATGCAGTCCCATATCCTGTACCCCGCGGTGGTATTGTGGGCAGTCGTAGTAGTACAGACTGCAATCGCATATGCTGCACCTTCAACATTGTTCGGGAAATGGAAAGATGACCGTTATAAGAAGAAACTCGAATGGGATGCGTTCACCCACTTCCTCTCAGACATGGCAATGATCCAGAAGTATGCCCCTGCAGACCTCTCGATGTGGGGTGAATGGCTGGTATATGGTACCGCACTGGGTGTCGGGGATAAAGTTGAACGCGCCATGAAGACACTCAAAATCAGCATTCCCGAGACCGGTGTCCCCTTGGGGTAATGGGCATGAACGCTGCATTTGTTCCCCTTATGCATTTCACCCCTCCCAGTCACGGCAGCTCCGGCGGGGGCGGTTTTGGCGGCGGAGGATTTGGTGGTGGTGGGGGTTTTGGTGGCGGTGGTGCCGGAGGTCGTTAATTCCACCTTTATTGGGGAATGGACACCAATTTACTAAACGAATCCTAACCATTGACATTCATACAAAATATAAATCCGCACAAACCATTTGAACACAAAAAAGGAATCTGATCACATGCAATATACGGAAGGTCAGCTCGGCAGGGTCTTTGTCGTGAGGATCGATGACGGTGAAGACATGCTCGTCTCTTTGCGTCAGTTCGTCCTCGACAAAGATATTCAGGCCGGCTCGATTACCTTCCTCGGGGCTCTGATGAACGGGAGAATGGTGACCGGTCCGGAGGAGCCGGTAATACCTCCTGTTCCGCATTTTGTGATGTTTGAAGGCGGTTGGGAAGTATTTGGGATTGGCACCATCTATCCCGGGGAGGGAGGTCCGCATATCCACTACCATGCTTCTGTAGGCCGATCGGGGCATGCTCTTACCGGTTGTCTCAGGGAACAAGCCACAACCTATCTCATCATCGAAGCGGTGATAATAGAGTTTACCGGCCTAAAAGCCCGCAGGCAACTGGACATTAAGACCCAACTCCACCTTCCGGTCCTGGGAGATCGGGAGAGTGCCATCAAGCTTACGGATTTTGAAAAACCCGTTGAGAAAAAAGAGGAACCCCTTCCGGTTGAGAAGAAGGATGAAAAGATTGATCTTCCCGGTGGACTTGACGAGATTATCCGGGACCTGACCCGGCACCCCCCGCCCCGTTCATCGTAACGACCCGAATCAAGAATACATATTCTTCATCTGATTTTGCTATGACCCGGCAACCAGCATTTCTCCCCATGTCCCTCAAAGAAGGGGAAAAACTGGGAATCCAGCAATTTGATATCATTCTGATCACCGGTGATGCCTACGTCGATCACCCCTCCTTTGGAACAGCCCTTATCGGCAGGGTTCTCTGGGAGGCCGGCTATACCGTAGGGATTATCGCCCAGCCTGACTGGAAGACCGATGCCGATTTCCTTTCCTTGGGAAAACCCCGGCTGTTCTTTGGGATCTCGTCCGGTAACGTTGACTCTATGGTGAACAATTTCACCCCCAACCTGAAACGGAGGAGTGATGATGCATATTCCCCGGGAGGGATCCCCCGGCGCCCGGACCGTGCCACAATCGTCTATACCAACAAGGTGCACGGTCTTTTCCCTGATACTCCTATTGTTATCGGGGGTATCGAGGCGAGCCTCCGGAGATTTGCCCATTATGATTACTGGCAGGATCGCGTCCGGCAGGCACTTCTGGCTGATGCACCGGCCGATCTCCTGATTTTTGGTATGGGTGAACGGTCGATGGGAGAGATCGCCCGGAGGCTTGCCGCGGGAGAACCAGTCACTTCCCTGCGGGATATCCGGGGAACTGCCTATGCAATGGAGATCGCCGAGTGGCGCACCCGGCGCCCTGAAGGCGTTGTTGAACTCCCCGGGTTTACCGAAGTTTCCAGTGATAAAACCGCTTATGCCCGTGCGTTTGCCCTTCATTATTACGAACAGGATCCGGTGAGAGGAAAACCCGTTGCCCAACCCCACCCGAAAACAGTAGTTATCCAGAATCCTCCTGCAATCCCTCTCTGTCCGGAAGAGCTCGATCGTGTCTACGATCTTCCTTTCAGCCGGAGAGCTCACCCCTCATACGAACAGCCGGTACCTGCTCTCGAACCCGTTCAGTTCTCGGTAACCAGTCACCGGGGCTGCTTTGGAGCCTGTTCTTTCTGTGCCCTCACCCACCACCAGGGACGGATTATCCAGAGCCGGAGCAGAGACTCGATCATCCGTGAAGTGATCCGGATGACGAATATGCCAGAGTTCAAAGGAATTGTGCAGGATGTCGGCGGTCCTACGGCGAATATGTACGCGCTTTCGTGTCGGCAGTGGGAAACACAAGGTGCCTGCAGAAACAAACATTGCAATGTGTCTTGTAAAAGTCTCAAAACCAGTCACAAGGAACAATGCATTCTTCTGGAAAAACTCCGGGAAATCCCTGGAGTAAAACGGATCTTTATCGGTTCGGGTATCCGCTATGATCTCGCTCTTGCCGATGACGGGGATTATCTCAGACAGATCTCCGATCACCACGTATCCGGCCATCTCAAGGTAGCACCAGAACACATTGCAAAAAAAGTGACCAGCATCATGAACAAACCGGACCATGCGGTCTTTGACCAGTTCCGGGATCGGTTCGAAACACTCCAGGATGGAAAAAAGAGCAGGCAATATCTCCTGCCTTACTTCATGTCGGGACATCCGGGATGCACAATCGCCGACATGATCGAGCTCGCCCTCTACATCCGGGACAACCGTCTCTATACCGAACAGGTGCAGGACTTTACCCCCACGCCAATGAGCGTCTCCACCTGCATGTATTACACCGGGCTCAACCCGTTCACTCTCGAACCGGTACATGTACCGAAAGGTCAGGTGAAGAAGATCCAAAGGGCCCTGATGCAGTACCGCGATCCCCGGAACAGGGGATTGATCACGGAAGGACTTCGGGCAGCAGGGAGAACGGATCTCATTGGCTCCGGAAAAGGATCTTTGGTTGCTGCCGATGATCGTGCCAATCGTCAATTCGCGACTAAATATAGCGGAATGAAAAAATAACCCGGCTTTATCGTTTTATCTGATAGTAAAAAGACCGTTCTTATGTATAGCATTATACGGTTTATGGAGCAAAACACCCTTTTTTGCGGTCTTTTTCCTTGGGGTTTGAGGGAGGAATTACGTGGATGAGGAAAGTATCCGGAATTCTACAAACTTTATGACTATTATACGTGTGCTGATAAAAGCCTGACGAACTATGCAAAAAAATTATTTCCGGTCATAATCATCATCGAACCGGACGATGTCATCCTCTTCAAGGTACTCCCCCAGTTGCACTTCTATTACCTCAAGCGGAATCACACCCGGATTTTTCAGGCGATGCATCATCCCGCTGTGGACAAATGTGCTCTCGCCCTGCCGGAGTAACCGGGTCTCTCCATCGAGCTCGACTTCCGCTGTGCCGCTTACTACGACCCAGTGCTCACTCCTGTGGTGATGGAGCTGGAGAGAGAGCTTCTGGTTTGGCCGTACAGTCACTCGTTTAATTTTATAGGCCCCGGATTCTTCGAGAACCGTGTAAGAACCCCAGGGACGGTGGACCTGGCGGTGAAAACTGGTTATGGGGTCTTTTGCTTTATTGTACAGACCTACGAGTTTTTTCACCTGCTCGGTATGTTTGTTGTCGCAGATGAGGAGAGCATCTGTGGTATCCACGACCACCAGATCGTGCACTCCAATGAGTCCAATGTGCTTTCCCGAAGAAAAAACGTAATTGTTTTTTGCTGAAAGGTACTCCGCTTTCCCCACATTACCCTGCGCATCGTGCTGTTCGACATCATACATTGCTTTGAATGTGCCGAGATCACTCCAGGATGCGTCGAGCGGGACAACCGCTACACGCCGGGAATGTTCGAGGAGACCGTAATCGATCGAGATGGATTCGAGACTCGCATAGTCGGGGATGGTATTACCCGAGAATGCGGAGAAGAGTGCCGGACAGTAGGCCTTCAGTTCCCCAAAAAAACAGTCTGTTGAAAGAAGGAATATTCCGCTGTTCCAGAGATAGCCGTTCTTGACATACTCCTCCGCGGTCTTCTCATCGGGTTTCTCTTTGAACGCATCGACGATATTGCCCAATGCTAAGGGTTTTCCTGGTTTGATGTATCCATACCCCGTCTGGGGCGATGTGGGCCTGACCCCGAATGTCACCAGGTACTGTGCGGCGAGCTGTTCTGCTGCCCGGATCTGATCGAGAGCGGTATCGCCCAGCAGGTGATCGCTGGGAAAGACAACTGCGGATGCCGAAGGGTCATCAGCCCGGATACGCTGCATTGCCCAGGCGATAGCAGGGAGGGTATTTTTTCCTGCGGGTTCCGCAAGAAGATGATCATCGGGCAGGGAATAACCGAGTTCCTCGATCTGGTTCCGGACAAGGTAGTGATGGATTTTGTTTGTTACAACGTAAATTCCCTCAAATCCGGAAAGTTGGGCAGCCCGCTCGCAGGTCCTCTGGAAGAGCGAATGACCATCCAGATGGATGAACTGCTTGGGATAGTACTCCCGGGAGAGAGGCCAGAGCCGTGTCCCCACCCCGCCTGCAAGAATAATAGATTTCATGGGTATTCCTGATCCTGGACAAAGGGGAGATAACCCTTCCGTGCAGGGATGTATCACATAGATCTGTCCGGAGTCACCATTTATAGGATTCGATCCCGCATGATCCGTGACTCATGTCGTGGAGCATGCGGTGGCGGGCAGGTCAAAAAATTTCCTGAGCCAGAGCTCAGCACATACGATCCGCCAGACCTCGGGGGAATATGCGGATCTCCCTTCGAGAAACGAGAGGTAGTTGTGGATAACAGCATCGGCATCCCAGTAGGGGCGTGCATGGAATTTTTCAGAGCTGAGTAATTCAAGAACGAATGGGCGGAGTTCTTCTTTCATCCAGACCTCTTCTGGAGTGACAAACCCCATCTTATCCCTCCGGCATCGGATTGACTCAGGAATTATCCCCCTGATGGCGTTCCTGAGTGCAATCTTGGTAATCCCGCAACGGATTTTCTGGCCCAGCGGGAGGGACGCTACGTACTCCACGAACCGGACATCAAGATATGGCACCCGGGATTCAATTGAGAACGCCATGGAATTCCGGTCTTCATAATGGAGCAGGGCGGGGAGATTCGTGCTGGTCAGTTCCCGGTAGAGGACCTCGTCAAGTTGGCCACGGTACCGGTTAACGGGCGGTGCGGTAATGTTAAGGAGGCCCCTGCGTCCTTTCCGGACAAACAGTTGCTCGACTGCTGATCGGAAAAACCTGCTATGATGCCTGACACTCCCGGCAATCTCTCGTAATCCGGTCAAAATGTGAAGTGAGCGGAGAAGTCCGCCAATATAACTACCCTGGTACGCCAGGTATCCTGCCATCAACTCGTCTGCACCCTGGCCATCCAGTACGACTTTGACCTGCTCACGGGCTAGTCTCATCACACAGTACTGGGCATAGATCGAGAGCGAACCGAATGGTTCGTCCTGCATGTACACAAGTCGATCAATATCGTCCCAGAGGTTTCCGGGAGAGGGTTCCGTACGATGGGCATCCACTCCCGTCATGGCAACTATTTCATCGATATACCTGCTCTCATCGAATCTTTTCTCCGAAAAAACCACGGAGAATGTCTTCTGCCGTGCACCCACAGCAGCAGGGGCATCTTCGCGTATAAGACCATTGATGATTGCAGTAAGCGCAGATGAATCGATCCCCCCGGACAGGCAGGTGCCGACAGCGACATCGCTCCTGAGATGAATGCTGGTTGCATCGTGCAGCAGGGTACGGAGCTTTCCGGCGACTTCTTCATCCGGTGCCGGGGAAGAGATCACCCTATTGATCGTTACGTTCCAGTACCGGAACGGCTTTTGGACCCCTTCTTTTGTAACAACCATTGCGTGTGCGGGTCTCAACTGGAGAATACCGTCAAACATCGTCCTTTCGGAGTGATCGAGCACTCCCCATGCAAGATACGTTCCCAACGTCGCATCATCCGGCCTGGTGCCGGTTTCAGGGTGAGCGAGCAGCGCCTTGATCTCGGAGGCGAACAGGAACGAATCGCTGGTCCGGGTATAATAGAATGGTTTGATCCCGAAGCGGTCCCGGGCACAGAAAAGTTCCTGGCGCTTTTCATCCCAGAGGGCGAATGCCCACATACCATTGAACCGGTTGAGACACTCATGTCCCCATTCTTCATAGGCATGGAGGATGACTTCCGTGTCGGAAGCCGAGTGGAAGCAGTGGCCTTTCTCTCTCAGCTCTTCACGGAGCTCAACGAGATTATAGATCTCGCCATTAAAGATCAGCCAGAGGGTGCCATCCTCGCTGGTCATAGGCTGAAGCCCCTCCTCAGAAAGATCGATGATCGCAAGTCTGCGGTGAGCGAGAGCTACGGGGCCGCTGACGTAGACACCTTCCCCGTCCGGTCCACGGTGGGAGAGACGTTCGGACATGATTGAGAGAAGCGTAGTGTCCGGCTCCTTCCCGTCGAGACAGAACTGTCCTGCGATACCACACATTATGGTAATGGTGGGTGGTGCCGGATTAAAAAGATATGAGAATCCGGCAGAGGGCATGCCGGAGGTAACCATGGAATGTACGCCCGGACCGCTTCTGACTTTTCTTGCGGTCAAATCTCCTTTAAAGTGATCAATGTTAAGAGGACCGCTGTATTGAGATCCTCTTTCAGGTTCTTTCGTTTTTTCATATAGTACACTCCCGGGTGTAATTAATCCCGTTTTTCGTCAATAATACTCCCCCTCCATGATGCGAATATAAGTGGCCCCGGAGGAATCGTCATGGAAGTTAATCCCTTAAAGAGAAATTCGGCAGGAAAATGAAAGGTAACCGCCAGAAAAGTGCCGGTTTACCTGGTTCCTGCCAGATTCCCTGGAGAAATTATGAAAAAAAGATCCGCCATAATCAGCATAATTCTGGGGTTGCTGATGATTTCAGCAATCCCTCTTGCAAGCGCAGCCACTACTTCGTCGATGTTGTATGTATCTTCCTATACCATGGATCCTGCAGTCCTCTATCCCTATGAGCAGGGTACTGTTTCAGTAACCTTGGGGAACAGCGGTAATCAGTCAATTGGGCTTTCAAATCCGAATCTCATCAGCGATACGATCACTATTGACAAGAAGGATTCCTGGAACACGATGAGCTATATTGCATCCGGCTCCACGATCACGTACTCGTTCCTTGTATCTGCAAATCCTCCCGACAGCAGTCATTTCGCCCTTTTCTCCATAGAGACAAAAGACGGCGATATCTTCCACTATCCGATCCTCATCACCGTGGATTCGACCGATCTCATTGCCAGTATTTCAGATGCGCCCAGTGTTTTTCCTGCAGAAATTGAAAAAACGGTTAATCTGAGCATCGTCAATCCCCGTGCCGGGAAGATTGACAATATCTTTGTCACTGCATCAGACAGCGGCATTAAAGTCAGCCCGTCAGAAAAATATGTCAGTTCTCTCGATGCCCAGAGTTCTGCCGTGGTTCCTTTTACGGTAACCCCAAGTCAGGCTGCAAACCTGACCTTCCATATCAGCTACCAGAGCGGGGATATTGATCATTCCACGGAAGTAGTCCTGCCCATCAATGTCGGGAATGACAAGACTGCAGCACTACCGGTAGTAAATAATGTTGCCCTGACAACCAAAGGTTCTTATTATGACCTTACCGGGGATATCACCAATACCGGTATTACTGATGCAAAAGGTCTCACGGTAACGGTCGGATCCCCTGCACAGTCCACCGGGACGTACGCTGAATATGCCATTGGCAGCCTGGCTTCCGATGATTCCAGGAGTTTTGAAGTGACCTTCACTGCCCAGGATCTCACGTCCGTCCCTCTTGTCATGCTCTGGAAAGATGCAGAAGGGAATGATTACAGCCTTACCAAGAAGCTCAATCTTGGCACGGCTTCCGGCTCCGGCAGCAACAGCTCGGTATCGAGGACTTCAGGTAATGCCGGCATGGGAGCCGGGGGTCCTCAGGGAATGGGCGGCGCACCTCCGGGTATGGGAAGTACAAGCCTCTTTTCCGGTAGCAAAGCAGTGGTATCAGTTCGTTCTACCCGGTAATTGCTGGAGGAATCCTGGTTTTCATCGGTATCGTGCTGTATACCAAACGCAAATGGCTCACTGCAAAATTCAGGAAACAGTAAGGGGGATCAACCATGATCACTACCCCACTTATCCGGTTTGCGGATGTCAGCAAGGTATACCACCTGGAAAGCGGCGATTTTACCGCACTCGACCATATCACCCTTGATATCGATGATAACGAATTCGTCGCGATCATGGGACCCTCGGGTTCCGGCAAATCGACGATGATGAATCAGCTGGGAATCCTTGACGTGCCTACATCGGGAGAGTTGTTTATCTCGGGGAGGAATGTGGCCAGCCTGACCGCACTTGAGCGGACGCACATGCGCAGGGATACGATCGGGTATATCTTCCAGAAGTTTTACTTAATTCCCCTGCTCTCTGCGTACGAGAACGTGGAGTACCCGCTCATCCTGAAGTACAAGAAACGGGATGAGTCCGGAAAAGCCGCAGCAGTTTTACAATCTGTGGGGTTTGACGAGGCGATGCGTGCACACCGTCCGAACCAGTTATCAGGAGGTCAACAGCAGCGCGTGGCAATCGCCCGGGCGCTGGTCAATGACCCGAAGATCCTGCTCTGTGACGAGCCGACCGGCAATCTTGACCGGAAGACCGGGCACCAGATCATGGACATTCTCTGCGGACTTCATGCCGAAGGAAAGACTGTTGTCATCGTGACCCATGATCCGAAGATCGCGGAGTACGCGAACCGGACAATTACTCTTGAAGACGGGAGGATAGCAGCATGAAAGACATATTCTTTGATCTCTCCGTCAGGAGCGTTCGCCTGAATCTCCTTCGCTCTATCCTTGCCTCGATCGGCATTGTGATCGGCGTTGTCGCAATCTCTTCGATGGGAATGTTGGGGACCAATATGCAGCTCCAGGTAAAGGATCAGCTCTCCTCGGGCGCAGACACAATCGTCATCACGGCTGATGCCGTCAGGATGGGTCCCCCGGGATCCGGTCCCACATCTTCATCGTCATCGGCAACAGGGATCTCAAAAACGCAGCTGAATAAGATCAAACTGGCTGCGGGGTCAACGAGTAAGATTATACCGATAGATTCGACAAATACTGAATTCACATTGTTATCGACATCTGGCCGGAGCTCGGTCTACGGGATCAATCCTGATGACATCACAAAGTTCCTGACGATATCAAACGGGACAAATATTGAAGGCATAAATGATGCCCTCGCGGGATCCACTATCGCTACCAACTTCAATCTGAAGATCGGCAGCAGGATCAGGATCGGGAAAGATACCGAAGAGTCCCGCCCGGTGGTCAGGATTGTCGGGATCCTTGCAGAACGGGGCATGTCTTCGGATAATGTGAATACCGACAATGCCATCGTTGTTTCCAATGACTGGTACACGAACCAGTACGGCGGGAAGGATACGTACAGTCAGGTGAACGTGATTGTCAAGGATATCAATACGATCACTGATGTCGAAACTGCGATTGACGCGAAACTGAACACGGATACGAAAAAACCCGCGGTAAAAATTTCAGACGCCAGTTCCCGGATCTCCAGTATCTCATCATCCCTGTCATCGATCACCGCATTCATTCTTGCGATCGGGGGTATCTCGCTCCTGGTTGCTGCCATGAGCATCTTCAATGTGATGATGATGTCGGTGAATGAGCGGATCCAGGAGATCGGGATCCTTCTCTCCATAGGGACCGAGAAAGGGGAAGTGCGCAGGATGTTCCTGTACGAAGCGGTTATCCTGGGAATACTGGGTGCGGGTATCGGGGGATTGGGCAGCCTCATCATCGGGTATTCTGTGGTAAGCTACATGATCGGCACTACGGAGTCCTTCTTCCTCCCTGAAAGTATCATGTATATCCCGATAGGTATGGCGTTTGGTCTCCTGGTTTGTATCCTCTCCGGAGTCTACCCGGCATGGCGGGCATCGAACATGGATCCGATTGATGCGCTGAGGAGTGAATGAATGACGAACACCAGAAACTGCGAGGAGATGAATGAGATGTCCGTTCTGTTAAAATACTATATTCAGAAAGTTGTCTCGAAAATAAAAACCTCAAAGAAGGCACAGGAGAAGACTGCACCCCTCCGGAAGAACCGGGGGGGTGGTGAGTAGCGGGTACCGCTATGGATCCCCAGCCCTGCCTTTCTGGCGGGTATGGACCATCAGCACTCTTTGCGGGTGGGGTCAGGCGGTCCAGAAAATTTCCCTTTTTAGTCCAGGCTCAGGGTCTTTCGGATACTTTAAGCTGCCACCGAACCTGGCAAGGAATATTTTTTTTGTAACTGACCTGTGTTGGATTATGTACCCTCTGTGGTTCAAATTATACCGGGCCCCCGGCATTATATCACTCGCGTCATAGTCTGAATATAACAGGGTCCGGGTGTATGGTGATGCAGGGTGACTGCCCTGGCCGGCAGCCATCGGTAAAGGAGGTGATTGCCACAAAAGGACGGGAAGTTGTGAATCGACTAAAAATATGCCGGTAACAAGTGTTGCAGTCGCCGTTCACGCGTCATTATCGCGACCGTCCACTATGGTTCCGGCATTCCATTGCGGGAATGAACAAAGCTACCGTTTAAAAAAAGTCACGATGAGTACGCAGGTAAGGAGAATCACAAAATCCCATAAAATCAATAAAAGCGCGATTGAACCGGGTATCTGCCAGAGATCAGGAACACCCAGAAACCGGCAAATTACAGGAAAGAAGCAACAGGTTCAATTCGCGTGAAATCCAGACCAGGAGGGCGATTTTGCGGGACCCGCAACGCAGGAATCGTCCCCTTTATCGGGCAGGATATTACCCTGATCCTGCTCCCTCTCTTTTTTTACTAAGTACCGGGGTTACCCGTTAAGATGGCGACAAACAGTCAAACCTTCGCTCAAGGATACTAGATCCGCCAAAGTTCAATTATCACCCGTTTTGGGTGTGTATTTCACTTCCCTCATGCTCGGATCATAAATAAGGACGTGAAGAAAGGGTCGCATTAAAGGTGCAAAATTGCAGACTCCCTTGAGTAGCAACGAATGCTGGGGGCAGCCGCACCACAACTGCGAGCAATTACATCAGTGCATCGCCAGTGACAACGGTGCCAACCACGGTGGAAACCATTAGTACACCCGCGGTCACCATCACGACCTCGGCAACACCTGCAGCAACTACGGCAGCCGATGTAACTACGAAAGGGGACCCCACGTCCGACACCTCCTCAATCTTTTATATCATCGTTGGTGTTCTCGTCATTGTCGGAATAGGAATTGCCGTTCTGTTCTTTTTCCGGAGGCCGCCGGGTGGGAGACACAGGTCATGGGACCGGCAGTTGTAAGGAAGATCATGCTTGTGACCACCTTCCGTAATCACCCGGTTGGACAGTGAACAAAGGGGTGAATGGGTTTTAGGTAACCTGTATCCAAATCCTTTTTCAGACCCTCCTAAATTTTCAGAATGTTCCGGCGTCGCGGTCCTCATATCACTCATATCGGGATATTGTACCCCGGGGAGTTCAATGAATGGCAGGTTGCATTGAAGTAATTCACTGCACCCATGGTGCGAATATATAATGGCCGGTGGTTATTGGGATGCGGGACGATCACCTCCCAGAAGATGATTAAAAAAAACTTTGATGAAGCAACCCTGTCGGTTTTCGCGGCCAGGTGTTGAGCACCGTACGGTAATCGTGCACTGCCTGGATTCGTGAACCGGGCTCAGAGCGGTAAGCCTTCATACAAACCCAGGCACGGGCGCATTTTATTGCGAGGTGCCGTAAATCCCAGGAGATGAATCAGATGAAAAGAAGCAGTATCATAATGCTGATCGTATCAGTAGTCCTCGTCGGAGGAATCCTGGTTGCAGGATGTACCCAGGAGACCGCGAGCAGTTCCGGACAATCCGCTACCACCCAGCCCGCCTCCGCAGGACAGGCACAGACCGTTGACAAAACATCCGGAGCGGGTTCCGGCATCGTTGCCTCCTCAGCAACACCCGACCAGGCCGGCAGTGGTGACAAGCCGCAGTTCAACGAGTCCGCCGGCGCAAAGGGAGCCCGTCCCGAAGGTATGCAGGGAAACGGTACCCACCCCTCAGGAACCCCGCCCTCCGGTACACCGCCGACCGGATCCTAGGCTCCTTCGGCAGAGTCCCTGGAATGAATCAAAAATGCATGCCAGAATGCAGGGCACCTTCCCTGTAGCGATCACTTTTTTTTTAGAAAAGTACCAGGATGGATTGCTACCATCCATCCCTTCTCAAACCCGGACTTTTTTCAGATCCCCGAGTAATTGTACAACAGAACTGTACCGGTCCTGTGGCTTCTTTGCCATGCATTTCAGGATAATTTCCCTGATCAATCCGGCATCCTGTCCCACAGGGGCCAGTGGCAGCGGGTCGTCGTGCAGGATCGCATGGGTCACCTCACCCATACCTCCGCCCCGGAAGGGGACTTCTCCTGCCAGCATCTCGTAGAATAAGACCCCCAGCTGGTAGATATCCGTCCAGGGGCCCGGTTCGCCGTAGAGGTTCGGGGCCAGCTGCTCGGGGGCTGCATACTCCAGGGAAAATCCGATCAGGCCGGACTGTCTGGTCCCCTCTGCCTTGGAAAGTCCCCAGTCCGAGATCTTCGGCGTACCATCCGGCAGCAGGCCCGGGAAATTATCGCTATTCTCAAGGATGTGCGGGACCGGTGGCCATGACCCTCAAAGAGACGGCAGTGAACTACCGGATGGAGATCCTGCTCGGGGCGATCCTTCTCATATCCGGGTTCCTGAACTTCTGGAATCTCTGGAATACGGGTTTTTCCAATACCTACTATGCGGCAGCGGTCAGGAGCATGCTCGAGAATCCTGGCATGGCCTTCTTCAATTCGTTCGATGCTGCCGGGTTCGTGACCATCGACAAACCCCCGGTCGGTCTCTGGGTCCAGAGCCTCAGTGCTGCCCTGCTGGGATTCTCCGGGTGGACCCTTGAACTGCCCCAGGCGCTCGCGGGCGTCGGGTCGGTTGCCCTGGTGTACGCGATCGTCTCCCGACCCTTCGGGAAATCCGCCGGTCTGGTCTCCGCGTTTGCCCTCGCCGTCACCCCGATCTTTGTCGCGGTCTCCCGCAACGGTACCATGGACGGACAGTTGATCTTTGTCCTGCTCCTTGCTCTCTGGGTGGCACTGAAAGCCTCCCGGGAACAGTCCCTCCCGCTCCTCCTCCTCTCGGTCTTTCTCATCGGTATCGGGTTCAATATCAAGATGATCCAGGCCTTCATTGTCGTGCCCGCGGTCCTGGTCATATACCTGCTCGGCATGCGGGACACTTCGAGGAAAAAGCAGGTCCTTCATCTCGGTCTTGCCCTGCTGGTGCTGGCAGCCGTCTCCTTCTCGTGGGCGGTTGCCGTTGACCAGGTCCCGGCCAGCGAGCGCCCCTACATCGGGGGAAGCGGTGACAACACGGTGCTGGGCCTCATCATCAACTATAATGGCCTGCACCGGCTCGAAAACGGGCAGATGGGTGCCGGTGGCCCGGGAGGATTCCCCCCCCGGGAACGGAATCCAGCCCGGCGGCCCGCAGCGAGCTGCATCTCCGGATGAGCAGCTGAACCGTACCGCCGATCGCCGCATGAACGGAGATGCTCCCGGGTCCGGTATGGCACCGCCCGGCCAGGGACGGGGACAATTCCCCGGAGCCGGATCCGCCGGGACGCCTCTCGGAATGTCCATGGCGGGTGCTGCACGGGGTGGCGGCGGGATGATGGATAACAGTGGAACGCCAGGCTTCTTCCGGCTCTTCGGTGAGGGGCTTGGCGGGCAGATCAGCTGGCTCCTCCCCTTCGCGTGTATCGGGTTGCTTGCCTGGTGGCGCCGCCCGGCATCCCTCACCCTCAAAGGTCTCGAAGAGGCAGGTCTCTTCAGTGACCGGGGGCTCACCCTGCTGGCGATGGGTCTCTGGCTGCTGCCGGGACTCGCGTATTTTAGTTTCACCACCGGGTTCTGGCATACGTACTACCTGGCCACGATCGCACCCCCGCTTGCAGCCCTCGTGGGGATCGCGGCGGTCGGGATGTACGAGACATACCAGTCCGGAAGAACCAGGGGCTGGGTCCTCATTGCTGCGGTGGCAGTGACCGGTCTCACAGGGACACTGTTCCTGAACTATGATGCGACCTGGTCCGGTCTCCTGATCCCGGTCTTCCTGACGGGGGTGATCGTGAGTATCATCCTGCTGGCGGTTCTGAAAATACGTAAGGGAACCGCGACCGTGAACCTGTCAAAGATCGTGGCATGTGCTGCCATTGCGATCCTCTTCATCGGACCAGTAGTATGGGCCTGCACGCCGCTGGTATATGGGAACGGGGGGATCCTGCCGGTTGCCGGCCCCCAGCTCGACCGGGGCGGTACCGGCATGGGGGGCGGGTTTAACCGTATCGGGGACAGTGTCACTCCGCTCTCCGCGTACCTGGTCTCCCATAAGACGACCGAGACCTGGCTTGTCGGGGTGCCTTCTGCCAACAGTGAAGGGGCCGGCCTTATCATTTCCACCGGGGAGCCGGTCATGTCACTGGGTGGATTCTCCGGCAGCGACGAGATCCTCACGGTCTCCTCATTACAGGGCCTCATTGATGCCGGCAGGATCCGGTACTTCCTTGGATCCTCCACAGGAGCCGGGGGAGGAATGGGTTCAGGAAATGGCGGTCTCTTTACTTGGATCAATGAGAGTTGTGCTGCCGTTCCTGCTGCCGACTGGGGTGGGGCGACCGTGCTTCCGGACAGTGTACCGGGCTTTGGCAACGGCACTGCACCCGCATCCCCGGGATACAACAACCTGCCGGGACGCAGCATTGCCGGTCCCGGGGGCCAGGACACCCTGTATGACTGTGCCGGGTACCGCAGGCAGACCGGTGCATGACCCCATCATTTTTCCCGGCCCTGGCTCGGCCCGGTACCAGATCGGGAACTGGATACGGCACGAGAAGATGGTCGGGTTCTTCCTGATCGGGATCGTTGCCTCCCTCATCGATATCGGCCTGCTGTATCTTATGTGTACATACCTTGGCACCTGGTACATCCTGGCTGCAACCGTGTCGTACTGTTGCGGGATCGTGGCCAGTTACCTCCTGAACAAGTACCTCAACTTCCATGACCGGGACCGGCACTATCTGGTCCAGTTCTCCACGTTTGCTGCGATCTCTTTCAGTTGTCTCCTGGTCAACCTGGTCGTGATCGGGATGGCGGTGGAACTCTTCTCCCTCAATTACCTTGCAGGAAAGATTATCGCGACCTTCTGTGCGTTCTTCTGGAATTATCACGGGCAGAAACGGTATACGTTCCGGGATGGTGGATGAGGTGACCTCACCGAGACGCCCGGATGATGACCGGGATTATGACCGGGATGGTGCATCAGCCGGAGCTCTCCCTGAGGGGGTCCCGGTGCAGCAGGCACGGATCCATGAGATCCTGTGCCGGATTGCACTGGACCGTATCCGGGAAGAACAGTACCTCGTATCTGTTCTCGGAAAATTGCGGCTGGTGAACCATCTCTGAAAAAAGCGCTCGATTAAAAAAAAAGTGATCTGGATTTCGCTGGTGGCAAAATCTTTAGATCTTCTCAACCTTGATGTTGACGGTATAGGCCGTCTCGTTCCCGGTCACCGGTTCCCATGAACGGCGGTAGGATGCGGAGAAGTTCTGGGTGCCGAGGTCTTTTGCGATGATGACCCAGGTGCGGACTCCGCCCACGCCAACCATTCCCGCAGGTGCGTCATTCACGCGATAGTCCGAGGACTGGAGTTCAAGGCCCGGTGACAGGGTTGCATTCCACTGGTACCCGGTGGTGGGGTTTTCCTTGAGCTGGACTGCAAACCGGGTGGTCTGTGCAATGGTGCCGGTGGCGCCGTTATCTGCCTCGGTGAAAGTTACCATCTTTTTTACTCCTGCTGCCGGCTGGGTGCACCCGCTGATGAGCAGTACGAGGGCCAGCAGGATTCCCAGTCCAATGATCCCGGGCAGGATGCGCCCGGAGTGACGTGGTGATGATGAGGATGTCATGATCACTCATAGGGATCGGTTGAGTATATACCTGCCTTTGACTTCGAAAAATGTTGCACCTATGGCAAAGTTGGAGCGGGTCATTGAGCGAGCCAAAATTTTAATCCCACCTTGTCGAAAAAAATTCAACCAGAGTTTAATTTTATTTTTTCAACCAGACTTTGATTGAAAAAAAATAATCAAACTTCACCCAAAAAATTTCAACCACACCTTGCTTAAAAAAAATAAATCAGACCATGCTCAAAAATTTTCAATCAACCCCCCAGCCCCTGCTTGAAAATCATTCGCAGATCAACCAGACTCTGCCTGAAAAAAAATAAAACGCGATCCGTTTCTTATTCTTTCATCCGAAATGGAGGAAAAACAGTTATCGTTTACGACGTGAACCCGCTCCAGCCGCGAACCCAATCAGAACACCCGGTCGCTCATCCAGATCCATCAGACTCTGCCAAAAAATTTTCAATCGAGTACGCGATCGCGATTGAAAATCATTTCCGGATCAACCGGACATTGCATGAAAACTTTCAATCAGACTTTGATTTTATTTTTTCAACCAGACCCTGCCTGAAAATTTTCAATCGGATCTTGATAAAAAAATTTGAACCAGACTTTGAATTTGATTTTTCAACCAGACTTTGATTGAAAAAAATGAACCGGACTTTGCTCAAAAAATTTCGTTCGAACTATGGATTAAAAAAATTTTTCCGGACTTCGATTGGAAATCACTACGGTTCCCGATTACAATTTTTTTGGTTCCGGAGATCGTACGGGGATTTGACGCACCTGGGGGTTCCGACGCTTTCGCGCCTCCACCCTCGCCGCGTGGGCATCCCCCGTGAAGCGATAGCACTCCTGGCGGTTGATGAAAAAAATCGTATGAAGGGGGTCAAGGGGTGCGGCAAAATGAAGGGGACGAAAATACCGGATCCAAGACGATTTTTTTAGTTCCCGCGTTTATTGTGCTCTATCATTTTTGCAGCAGCCTCGAACTCTGTGTCGGAAGACGTATTTTCTTCAGCGAGCCGGCGCTGGGAAAATTTTTCATATTCCTCTAATGCGAGATGTCGGGCAACTTCCATGGATACCTTCCCGGCATCTTCAAGAATTTCCCGCTCATTGAATTTGAGGAAATTATCCAGTTTCTCTTTCCACTCAATCATGTGGACGGGCCGTTTTCGTTCGGCCTGCATCTCTGCATAATGGAGATACATAGTGATGATGCGATTGAGGTGCGAGATCTCCGTTTCGTCAAGGTAATTTTTCGCAACGGTGACATCCACCTTTCTTACTTTGGCACTTTTCCAGGTAGTGAGGCCTATATTCGGCCGAGATGCCTCGGCCCGTTCTGCAATAATCTCCGCAGCGGTGTGGCCGGTGATTGCCCAATGCAGCTTGTTCTGCACGATCCTGAAAAAATCGAGGGTTGTTTCTGCGTGCGGATCGTAATCGATTGCGAGCGTGTAGATATCCTTGATCTTCTGGTAGAACCGCTTCTCGGAGGCCCGGATATCCCGGATGCGTTCAAGCAGTTCATCGAAATAATCTGCACCGAAGTTCTTTCCTTCCCTGAGCCGCTCATCATCGAGTACGAATCCTTTGATGAGGTATTCGCCCAGCCGCTCGGTCGCCCACCTGCGGAACTGCGTGCCCCGGTGGGAGCGGACACGGTAGCCGATGGCGAGGATCATGTCGAGATTGTAGTAGAGGGTCTGGTAATTCTTCCCATCCGCTGCAGTTGTTAAGTATTCCTTAACAACTGAATTTCGGTCAAGTTCGTTCTCATTAAAAATGTTCTTTATATGGATACTGATATTCGGTACGGTTGTCTGGTAGAGTTCCGCGATGAGTGCCTGGGTGAGCCAGACGGTCTCTTCTTCGAGCCGAACCTCAATACGGCTTGTCCCGTTTTCGGACTGGTAAAAGAGGATCCGGGAACGGGTCACCGGTTCCGGAACTGGGTTATCGCTCAATCATTCACCGCCATCGCTTCCTTAGTCTTAACCGGCTGTTCGGCCTTTTATAGTGTATTACCGTGGGGTGAAAATAACCGTGGGATCGTGTTGTTGGCGTCAACAACATAGTGAAACCGGGTTTTGTATTGGTGCACTTATTCTGGCTGGTATGGCGGAATCGGGGCTCGGGTAGAGACGCGTTTTGCGGGGCAGGATTCGCGATCTATGTGTATAGTATAGGGACCTGGTGCTGGCGTTTTTGCACTATATTAAGAAGGATAATTTTCAGGTCTTTTTTGTTTACCCTGCCGTCGCCATAGAATATCCCGCCATCTACTTCACCACCGCCCCCGCCAGCCGCATTTGAACGCCCGCTCTCTCTTTCAGGCGCGATTCAAGGGCATCGCACAACATGCGAGTAACCAGGGCAAACGAAGAACATGCGCATAGAAATGGTGGAGTAGGTGGATTATTTAGCAAGTTATCTTGAACTGAAATTAATAGTCATTAAAATTAAAAAAACGGTTATAAAGATAAATTAATGCTGTTGACGATCTAAATCAAGATCAGTATGTCCAGTCGCCCGGCAGACACCCCAACCCCCCTTGCACCCAGATACACAAGGGAGGAACAAGACATGATTTTTGACTATTTTGGGGATTTGAAATCTGAATATATTCGATCATTTTTAGGCAGTAGGAATCTACATCGCTCTGGACCAAAAACTCAACTAATGGTGAATATTAGGGAGGGAATTGATTCTGGTGGACTTCATTACGCAGATCTTGTAAATTTTTTGGATACGGTAATTCCTTGGGGGAAACAACACGTTTTTCTTTATGATGGGCCTGAAACTGAAGTTGAAAATTGGAGACTGCAAGAATATTGTCACCAACATTTACAGCAAAACAATGTAATCCAATTGCTAAGAGAGAAATTACCACTCATTCTTCCTCGAAGATTATCCATTTCATCAATTCAATATACTCCCGGAGAAGAATTGAAGATTTTAGCGGTTCAACGCCGTGAATATAAAGAGAGATATCCCGAACATGATGATAATCTGACGGTCGATGGTGTTCATATCGAAAGACATGCGTATCGTCAAGAAGTCCTTAGGGGCATAATTATATTCAATTGGAATCTTGTGTCAAATCAAGCAAGACTTCAGATATCTCAATTGCCAAGCAAAGGGGGTTATGAGACTGCTGAAGAAACTTTCAAAACCCTGACACAGCCATGGTTGCCTCTCAATTTGTTCAACAAAGTGGATTTACGAAGATCGATTACGCGACTTAATGAGTTGGAGTGTGCTGGAACTCCCGAAGCACGTTCCCATGGTTTAAGCTATAGAACTCTAGGTTGACGGGCGATAACTGCAAAAAGTCCAACAAGTCATGATTCGGTGCTTGGAGAAACTGCCGTTGATAATTTTGTGAGCCATATTCGTCAAAGTGGTGTTGGACGTTTGGGAAATTTTTACTGGCTTCCTAATCATGGAACACCTTTCGAGAAAGAGATCCATACAATAATTGTGGGTAGTATGAAAAGAATCAATTTTACAACACCAAATCGAAATGAGGATTTTGAACATGTTCTTTCGAGAGTCAGATCTTTGTGTAGCTGAACAACCAGGATTAATTCGTATTGTAGAAAAAATTGACCAGATCCTTCAATCTCTCCCTCCCGGAAGTGTATTAAGGCCAGAAGAAATTGCAATAAAAATTTCAGAAAAATCCAGTCAAGTGTCGGGCATAATGGAATGTCTTCGAAAACATGGACTACTCTATGAAAAGGAATATATCGAATACTCAAAATGCGAAACACTGAACGAGAAGGAGAAATACGAACAAGCACTTGAAGACGAAGATTCGTTCGAGTGTTCGGATTGCCAATTGGATTTAACCAAGAGTCATTCTAAAATAATCAAAGTCTATCGCATCAGCGCGAAAAAAATTCAATCAACCACAAAGACTACCAAAACACTAGGTGAACTAATGCCCATAATCGAATTGTCGACGAAGATCCCTCCAGCGATTATCGCAAATCCGTTTGCTAACACACCATTACTTCGATATTATTCAAGGGATCCCGGATTCCAGAAATCTCAACCTTTTAAGAACAAACGGGTTTTCGTAATTCTCCATTTTTTGAGAGATCTTATTCCCTTCGTTGAAGGAATGAAAAACTTAGGACTTGAGATGAGTAACGCTTACTTTTTTTACAAAGATTACCCTTATCCTCAAAAAGAAGGAATTAAAACTTGGCTGTCCGAGCAAGGGGCCGTCGTAGAACCTCGCTCAAAGATCCCACAATACTTAGAACAACTCAATGTGATGCAGTCAGCAAGTATCGGGGAAATATTGGTTATCGAAGATGGCGGTTTTATCGTCCCTGAAGTTCATAAAAAGTTCACTAATTTGATTCCCCATGTTATCGGTGCAGTCGAACAAACGACCCGTGGAATCCGTAATGATGCCGCAATAGGAGAAATCCAATTTCCAGTAATTTCTGTTGCAACAAGTAAACTGAAAGGAACATTTGAGCCTCAATACATCGGTAGAGCCGTAGTTGAAAATATTAAACGACTATTGCCAGATATTTCCTTAAATGGGAAAACTGTTGGGTTGTTTGGATATGGAACAATTGGTCGTGAAATCGCGGACTGGTTCAGATCAAATAAATCTATTGTTACAGTTTTTGATCCCTCTCCTGAAAACAGGTTGTTAGCACACCAAAATGGGTTTCCCTTGGCTACGTCTCCAGAAGAAAATGCCACAAATAAAAATTTTGTAATCGGAGCCTCAGGAAATGAATCGATTAACTCTAAAGTGATTGCTCATCTAACTCATGGGACTTATATCGTCAGTGCATCATCGGAGTTATATGAAGTCGACGTTGATGAATTAACGCGTCTTCAATCTCGAATGGCAGAATTAAAAAATCCCAGCGGGGAGACAATTGGAACCGATTTTGAATTGCCTCCGTCAAATAGAGTAATTCATGTAATTGCCAATGGCTATCCGATCAATTTCTGGGGTTTTGAAAGCATGCCAAATGAAGCGAGCGATCTGATAATGTCACTAATTTTTCTTTGTGCCTGCGAATTGGGGTCCCGCTCAATGTCTGCGAAAGGGATTGATGCTGAATTTGTGAATGCTTTGGCTGGGGATCATAAATTAGCCGATAAATTTTTAGAGATTCATAAGCAAGGATAAAAAATGGGAATATAAGCCTTTTATTTGGTTATCAAATATCGATATTTCCAAATCGGCTAGGTTGTTTTTTCGAATTCTCGTCTACTTCAAAAATCCTTTTAAGCTTTCGATAATATTCCATCCTCTTATTTTCGTCAAGAATTCGGACTTCAATTTTAATTATTCTTCGAGTTGTTTCTTCCCCATGCCCAACAATGAGAGGAATATCAAGATCGAATATTTTTTCCCCACTCTTCGTTTGACCAATCCGATCCTTAATTTTTCCAGCAATCAAGTCAGGAATGGTAAACCAAATATGGGCACCCTTCTGATTACTTTCACTTGCATCGTCAATATCTATGTCAAAAAGTGATCCTTCGTCGAAATCGGTCCTATCCGTTTTAATTCCATTGATATTATCAGTCTTACATGAAATTTTAAAATCTTTATACCAGCCTTTGTTTCCAACAACAATAACCGGATAAACACCATCAATTATACCAATCAATAACGAGAGATATTCTTCCAATCGATTTATACTATTTTTTGATTGTAATGCCTTCCAACTTTGATATTTTTTACAAAGCTCTGCTTTTTGCTTCCCTTTCTTCTTAGCCAAGTCAATCCATTCGTTTTCTGTCAAGGAATTTGTAAAATTCCTGATATTTTGAATAATTAAATTCATTTTATCGATTCCAGAAAAGGAAATTAAAAAGATGTTATGCGCCCATGCAAAATCTTGAGCCCCAGTGGTAAAGGAATTTGCTGAAAAAAAACAACCCGTATCAGAAAATCTATCAGAAGTATTGCGTATTCTTCCCTCGCCGACAGTATAATTTTCTGAAATATCTGTAATAACTCCAAAAAAGCTTCTAATTAGTGGCAAATCTATTGAATCTTCGTAACACCTTGCCTCAGCAATCATTCGAATTGGATAGGTGAATGGAGTAGGGATTGAAAAAGTACCATATGCATCAATCTGATGTGTTGTTCCACGATCTGGCAAATCCCCCGTTGTTATATTAACAAAACCGGATTCTTCTAACAAATCGAAAATTTCTTTTTCAAAAAGATATCCTGCAGCCTGCTCTGGTTTCATTGAACACTTCCCGCAATATTTTTCACAATGCTCCCCGCGTACCTCGCTTGCACTCCCGCTCGCTCTTTCAGGTGCGATTCAAGGTCATCGCACAACGCGATCAGCGCATCAACCTTCGCAGCAATGCGATGTTGCTCCGCGAGCGGGGGAGGGGAATAAGCATTCGTTTGATTTTATCCCCATTGAGGTTGGGCTGGGCACCGCCGGCTGAAATTGATCGAATTTTCTCATAATTTCCTGTTAAAACAAGTTTCAGATAATCTTTAACCGGTTCATTGTTTTTCCAAAATACGATCGCTGAGCACGCTTGATTAATTGTCGCGGGAATCCCTAACTCTGAAACCTGCCCGCGAGTCTTTCCCTGTCCGTAAAGTGCAACTAATAACGTTCCCTCGGGATAAGTCTTCAAAGAGCAATCCTCGACTGCCTTCTCTGTTATTTTCGTATCAACATTACAAATTAATTTTTGAGAGGTCAGAGAGCTAGTTACCCACGGAATATTTCCACCAATGTAATATTCTTTAGTGCTCGTGCTAGGTGTACTACCGGTACTAATGTAGGTAATATGATCCAATCTTGTCCAAAACCAGTTCTTTGGAATCGGATAGGGAATTTCCTCTGATTCAATTTCCGGAGTTAACTTCGTCTTACCAATTTTACCATCTTTCACTAACTGCTCTTTCTCTTTTCTAATCCGATCCACCAGTTTCTTGGCCAACTCATCCCCCGGCTCCTGCCGGACCAGCCGCCCCTGCACCGCCAGCTGCAGAATGGTCTGCCGGAGCACCGCCACATTCTCTGGGCAATCCAGGATCAAATCGAACGCATCGCATACCTGCGCCCACTGCCGCCCGAACTCCTCTGGACTCTCAGCGTTCTGCAATCCTGTAAGGCTCGCAGTGCCGAGCCGGAGGCAGCCCGCCCGCTCTTTTTGCTGTCGGGCTTCGAGTTCATCGCAGATCGCCATGAGCCGATCTACTTTGGCAACAATGCGGTGTTGTTCAACAAGAGGGGGGAGGGGGAATAAAATGCGTTTTACTTCCTGACCCGACACTTCTTTGAATGTTGTTCCCGATGCCCTTGCATCAATTTCCTTCGCGGATGACACCAAAAAAAAGTAAATGTACTCACTCATTTCAATGATATAAGGGATGCATGATTTGAACCCCTGATTTGTTGATAATGAATTTGATGCGATTGCTACATATCCAATTGGGGCTCTAATTGAGAAAAGAATGGCTCCTTTAGGGAGTAATTGAGCTGAACTTTCTTTCAGCCCATCTTCTGAAATATCTTTTTTCCCTCTTCCAATGTATTTCCCTTTATGCCGGTAAAGGTCAGCAGGAGTAAGCCATGGGATTCCATGTGAAACATAGTATTCAGAATTTGTTGTCCGAGGTGTCCCTCCCCCGACAACTTGACCGAGTTCTCCGAAACGCATCCAAGTCCAGTTTTTTGGAATTTGGTACGGAATCATTGTTTCTGTTATGGAATCTAGGGATTTTTCGTTCCTTATCTTCCTTGAAATAGATAACCGCTCTTTCTCTTTCCTGATCTTCTTGGCCAGCACACTCGCCGGTTCATCCCCCGTATCCTGCGTCCCGAGTTTCCCCTGCACCGCGAGCTGCAAAATCAGTTCTCGCAGCCGGGCGATGCCCTCAGGTGCGGTTGCGAGCGTGGCGAAGTGTTCGAAGAGGAGGTGATCAGTTGGGTCCTGAGTTATGTGGGAGAGGGTGGTCATTGTATATGTGTCCAACATGTGTCCAACTTCGCGATACCATGCATGTATGTATGTATGTATATACGCCCCGTTTCGGATTTCAAGGCATTAAATTGGATTAAATGTATCCAACTCCTATCCAACTCAACCCTCATTTTGATTCCTTTTTGGGAGACCGGGTCAGTACCCATTTTGCCCCAAATGTCTTGCTCCCGGTCGTATGAATCGTACCCTCGCACCTCATATCCCGGAGCAGATTTTTTATAAACAGATGCTTCTGCTCATCATCGAGGGCATCCGATACCTTATCCAGAAGCAACTTGTCGATCTCTTTTCTGTCAGCTTCGTCGTATCTTTTCAGGTATGAAATTACCAAGTCTTTGAAATGCTGCTTATCGAACGATCGCTTTCGTATATATTCGGCGCGTGTGTCAGTTTCGGCTGCCACTTGTTCCGATACAAAAATATGAGGCCGTCTACCTTCAATCAGCTTCTTCGACTTCAGGGAATGGTATTCTTCATCCGTGATAGGATATTCCTTCTGGACCCGGTCAAGGGAAATAACGTCCAGCATATCAAGGTCCTTACGCCGGATCAGCATCCGGGTATATCGGGGATCGATAATTTTACCGGACACTCTTACTGCGACTTTGCCGGTCTGGGTCAGATCATAATCCGGCAGCGGGAAGTTTCGCTCCCTCTGGACCCGGAACATACGACGGATTCCGCTTCCAATCGTATCTATCATATTCAGGTTCACCATGGCCTGAGCGAGAAACGGGTTCCGGTAATGATCCGGTGGGGAATCGCTGATGATTAAGGAATCCACGGAACCTGGAATGAACTCCCCGCGGTTGGTAAACAGGAGGGAATCATCGTTCTCAACAATGGAAATCCGGGCTCCCTGAAGATAGTCCTGGTGGGCAATGCAGTTATGGAGAATCTCACGCATCACCCATGAATCATATTGGGAAAGTTCCAGAGGGAAGAGCGTCTCATCGGACATATGACGCACGGTAAGGTTCCGGATCTTTTCAAAAACCTTGCCAATGGCAAGAATAAGGGGAAGTCCGAAATGAGCGTAGTCTCTTTCCACGCCGGATGCATCCTTTAACACCCATGTTATCTGACCGATCGCTGGCGACAGGAGGTGCAGGAAAGTACTCTTTCCCAGTAGTAGGATCGCAGTATTGGTGATCAGTCCATCAGCGCAAAGACCGGCCCGGTTCAGAAATTCGCCATCCGTCCAGGCATCCACATCTGCGGTAAGATGGGGATTCTTTTTCTTGTATTCCTGCCGGGCAAATGCGATAGCTGCCGGATCAAGATCGGCAGTTGTTGCCTTTCTACACACTCGAGCAGACCAGTCCAGTGTTGCACCCTGATCCCGGATTCGTTCTATCTCGTTGAGAGTTAGTGGCTCAAGAGAGTCGTGGACCCTGCCATAGACCCGTCCCTTCCATTCGGTGGGAACACCTCTCGTAGCCGGAGGAATCCTGAACATCACAACCCTTCCATCAGGTGTCTTGAGCTCGTGGATTGATGAAAACGTCAATCCATGATTTGTGTGCTGGGAGATCTTCTGTTTCAGTTTGTCAAGGCCGGGCGGAGTCTCATGAAATTTTGAGCCAATGATTTTTCTGGGATACTTGTCCGTCACTCCAAATATGAGCCAGCCTTCGGGTTTTTCATTTAAATTTGCTTCATTGCTGAGAGCGGATACATAGCGCCCGATAAGTTCGAAATCTACACCCTCCTCCTTGAACTCAATCCATTCCGTTTCAGAACGGAGTGTTATCAGGTTTTGCAAAACAGCAAGCAAATCTTCAGCCATTCTCATACCACAACCGATTATTTCTTTCCCCCAAGCGATGCCATCAGTTCCCGCTTCAGCGCCTCGCGGGTTGCTGCAGCTTCCGTCCGGATCCGCTCGTACTCGCGGAGCAGTTCCACCGGATCGCCCAGTTCGTCTGGCACCACATTCGGGTTCTTGATGTCGAGGTTGAACCCGTTCGCGATCACCTGCTCCACCGGCACCCGCCACGCATGTGCGGTCTCGGTGCGGTTCGTCCACCATGCCTTCTCGGTCTCGAACTCTTCGATCCGGATGGGCTTTGTCTTGTTATACGACTTGTAGCCCTCGGGATAGGTGTGCTCGTAGTACCAGATCTCTTTCGTGGGTTTGCCCTTCTCGAAGAAGAGGAGGTTCGTTTTGATCCCGGTGTACGGGGCGAAGACGCCGTTCGGGAGCCGCACAATCGTATGGAGATTGCATTCCGTCAGAAGCCGCTCCTTGATCCGGCTCTTCACACCCTCGCCAAAGAGCGTGCCGTCCGGCAACACGATCGCTGCCCTGCCGCCATCCTTCAGAATGTGCATGATCAGGACAAGGAAGAGATCAGCGGTCTCCCGGGTCTGGTAGGTTGCGGGGAAGTTCGTCTCGATTCCGTCCTCCTCCATGCCCCCGAACGGCGGTTTCGTCACGATCACATCCACCCGGTCCCGGGCCGAGTAGTCCTTCAGCGGGCGGGCGAGCGTGTTGTCATGCCGGATCTGGATCGGGACATCGATGCCGTGCAGCATCATGTTCGTTACGCAGAGCAGGTGCGGCATCGGCTTCTTCTCGACCCCGTGGATCGAACTCTGGAGTAGTGCCTCCTCCTCAATGGTCTTCACGGTCTTCCGGATATTCTCGATCGCACAGGCAAGGAACCCTCCCGTACCGCAGGCCGGGTCAAGGATTGACTCGCCGAGTTTCGGGTCCACCTGGTCCACCATGAACTGCGTCACGGCCCGGGGCGTATAATACTCCCCGGCATTGCCCGCACTCTGGAGATCTTTTAGGATCTTCTCGTAGATCTCCCCGAACAGGTGACGGTTCTCGGTTTTATTGAAATCGATCTCGTTTATCTTGTTCGCGACCTGCCGGACCAGCGTCCCGTTCTTCATGTAGTTGTACGAATCCTCAAAGACCCGGCGCAGCAGGATCCCGGAACCGTTCGATCCCGCTTCCGCAGGGAGTTCCTTTAATGTCGGGAACAGGTCGGCATCGATGAACTTTAAGAGCACATCCCCAGTGATCCCCTCGGGGTCTGCTGCCCAGTTGCGCCACCGGAGCCGGTCCGGCATGGGTGACCGGTACCCCTTCCGGAACAGTTCGTACTCCTTCTCCTTGTCATCGAAGATCTTCAAAAAAAGCATCCAGCTCATCTGGCTGATCCGCTGGGCATCGCCATCGACCCCCGCATCCTTCCGCATGATGTCCTGGATCGTCTTGATCGTAGTACCGACTGCCATAAAAAAACCTGACTCTCCTTATTCGTGCCGTTCAGCACTCAGCGGTGTAGAGACACTGCTCAAGCCGGCGTATTGCTGACATATAGTTGGCGCTCCCGCCAAAAATAGTGTTCACAATCTCCAGCGGGGTACCGAAGGTGGTGAACGGGTCCACCCGCAGCACTTCCATGCTCTCGATATCCGTAATCCCGCCATCGGAATATTTCGACAGGGGGGCATCGAGCACCTTCCGTGCCTGCTCCCCGTACTTCGTAAAGTAATTCGCCTTCCGGACCTTTGCAGCCCGCTCCCTCCGGGACATCGGAGGTTGACCGAAGACAACGTGACAGATCAGGTCAAAGGGATCGTAGTCCTTCCCCACCTGCTCCTGGAGCGCCTCGAAGAGAACGCCTTGTTCCTCCAGTTCCTCCAGGATCACGGTCTTCTGCTCCGCTTTCGTCCATGAGTTCATGAATGCATTCAGTGTCGCATACTGCCGGGTCACGTTCTTCTTCGTATAATCTTCCAGCGACTCGGTGATCAGTTTCCCGTCAGCAGCCATATACTGGACCCGCTCGGCAACCACGGAGACCGGCACATCGTTCACCACGTACCGCTTCATCCCCTCTCCCGGAGGTTTGGGCAGGGGAGGAGCAATCGGATCGGTCGGGTCATACCGGCTCCCGTCCAGCGGTTCCCCGTCAAAGTCCGGGTCGGCAAAGAGCTCGCTCACCTTCCGGAAGTCCATGATCGTAAAGAAGAACTTGTTGTAGTCCTCGTTGATCCGGGTGCCGCGACCAATGATCTGCTTGAACTCGGACATCGACTCGATCCGTTTATCGATCACGATCAGCTTGCAGGTCTGGGCATCGACCCCGGTCCCCATCAGTTTCGAGGTAGTTGCAATCACCGGGTACTTCGAGTCCGGCATGATGAAATTGTCCAGTTCCGCCTTCCCGTCCGGGCTGTCGCCAGTGATACGGACAATATACCGGCCATTCTCCTTCACCAGATCGGCGTTCTCATTCACGAGACAACTCCGTATCCGCTCGGCATGATCGATGTTCTCGCAAAAAACGATCGTCTTGTCGTACCGGCCGGTATTCTTTAAGAAATCCGAGATCTTCCGGGCCACGAGTTCCGTCCGGTGCTCTAAGACAAGGCTCCGGTCGAAATCCTTCTGGTTGAAGATCCGGTCCTCGATCTCAACACCGTATTTGTCCTTCTGCCCCCGGGTCGGTCGCCATCCCTGCAAATCCTTGTCCAGATCGATCCGGTACACCCGGTACGGGGCAAGGAACCCGTCCTCGATACCCTGCTTCAGGGAATACTCGTACACCGGCTTCCCGAAGTAATGGACACTGGAGACGTACTTTGTCTCCTTCGGAGTCGCTGTAAGGCCGATGTGGGTCGCTGTCTTGAAGTAATCAAGGATCTCCCGCCACATCGCATCATCCGCCGCACTTCCCCGGTGGCATTCATCGACAATGATAAGGTCAAAAAAGTCATGAGAGAACTGCTTGTAGATGTTGCGTTCCTCCTCATTGCCGGACACTGCCTGGTAGAGCGAGAGATAGATCTCGTAACTCTTGTCCACCTGCCGGTTCGTGATCTTGGTCATCGCTGATCCGAACGGCTTGAAATCGTTCGTCTTTGTCTGGTCGACAAGGATATTCCGGTCGGCAAGGAAGAGGATCCGCTTCTTGGTACCGGACTTCCAGAGCCGCCAGATGATCTGGAATGCTGTATAGGTCTTGCCGGTGCCGGTTGCCATCACCAGCAGGACCCGGTCCTGCCCGTTGGCAATCGTCTCGATCGTCCGGTTGATCGCGTTCACCTGGTAATACCGGGGCATCTTCCGGACATCGTCGATATAGTAGCCCTGGGTGATGATCTGCTCTTTCCTCTCATCGAGCCCTTTCCATTTCCGGTACCGTGTCCAGAGGTCCGTGGGACGCGGAAACTCTGCAAGAGTGAGCTCATGCTCCATGGGTTCATAACTGTCGGAACGGTCGTGGAGTAAAAACCCGTCACCATTGGAACTGAACGCAAACGGGATATCCATCATTTCGGCATAGGCAAGTGCCTGCTGCATCCCGGCACCTACAATGTGATTATTGTCCTTTGCCTCGATCACGGCAATCGGAATATTGGGTTTGTAATAGAGGATATAGTCAGCCCGTCGCGGCTTGGCCCGGCTCACGGAGTTACCGTTCACAAGAACCAGGCCATCCGTGACATTGACCTCTTCCCGTAAGTGGTAATGCTGGTCCCAGCCCGACTGGGTTAATGCGGGTGTGATGAATTTTGTGCAGATGTCCCGCTCGCTTAACTTCTTTTTATCCGCTGCGTCCATTCAGTGATTCTCTCTATCTTTGACAATCCGCTAATATCTTTCTATATAAATGTCTGAATTGCATCATTCCCCAATATGATCCAAGAAGACCGATTTTCCAACCAGACCTTACCCAGAAAATTCTAACCACACTTTGATTTTATTTTTTTAACTAGACTTTGATTGAAAAAAAATAATCAGACTTCACCCAAAAAATTTCAATCACACTTTGATGTGTAATTTTCAACCACACCATGCTCAAAAAAAATACATCAGACCATACTCAAAAATTTTCAATCAACCCCCCAGCCCCTGCTTGAAAATCATTCGCAGATCAACCAGACTCTGCTTGAAAATAAAAAAACGTGATCCATTTCCGATCGTGTAACCCAAAATGGAGAAAAAACGACCCGCACATCCGACGTGAACCCGCTCCAGCCGCTAACTCAATCAGCACACCCGGGCGCTCATCCAGATCCATCAGACCCTGCTCAAAAATTTTCAATCAGGTACGCGATCGCGATTGAAAATCATTTCCGGATCAATCAGACTTTGCTTGAAAAATTCCAGGCAGACTTTGAATTTATTTTTTCAACCGGACTTTGATTAAAAAATATCGATCAGACTTTGATTTTTTTCAGAGCCTCACCATTTTTGAAAAAATGACCCTTTGCCGGGAGGGAATTTTCCGAACGAATACCGACAACTACCAGAATACGAGAAAAAGAAGACACAAAAATTACTGTTAAGTGGCCATCACTTTCGCTTCACCGGTGCCGCTTTCCGCACCGGCTTCTTCTTCGCCGGCCCCTTCCCGGCAACCGCCTTCTTCGCAGCAGCAGTTCCCCGCTCAACGCCCTTCGTCTCGCACGGGATGCACTTCTCCAGCTTGTCGTCAATGATCCGGTACGCATTCGCCAGCACCGATGAGTTCGAGATCATACCCGACAGCAGAATAACCTCCAGCACCTCTTCCCGCGTGGCTCCCATCTTGATCGCCGCCTGCATGTGGTACCCGGTACAGTGAGGGCACTTGAGGGCCCCTCCCACCGCCATGCTGATCAGTTCCACGTACTTGGGATCGAGCGGGCTCGTCTGGGCCACCGTCCCCTTGTAGAGCAGGTGCGAGATGAGCACCTCGGGGCGCTCACCCATCCGCCGGAAGACCAGCGGCACTTTCCCGTACTCCACTTCGATTGCCTTGAGCCACTCCTCGGCAGTGACATCGGCACCCTGCTCAACGATCTGGGCGAGCTTGTCTTCGAACTGGTCTTTTGTTGATTGCGCTGAAACCTTTTTTGCCATCATAGCTCCGTCTGCATAGTTCCGTATTATATCACGATATTTGTCTCAGAGAACGGCAGGACCCGGACAATAATATAATCCCGCATCCGCGAGGGCACCACTTCCGCGATATCCCCCAGCGTGATCCCATCCTCGATCTCCATCCTCCGGAGTTCCGGGGCAAAGGTGTCATAGGGCAGCTTCACCCGGAGCCCCGCCATCTGGACCGTGAGCGGGGTGGGAGACGTGACCTCAAGGATCGCCGGCACCCGCTCCCGGATCAGGTTCATGAGCCGGGCAGGGGAGACCGAGAGCGGGTCCTTGGCGAGATCCTCGCGTTTCTTCTCCAGCACCCGGGTGATCTCCGCGATGATCTCATCGAGCTTGTCGAGCTGGTCGGCCTCCTTGGTCCGCCGCATGAACCGCCCGACCCCCCCCACGTATCCCTCGACTGGGGGATCAATGATTCGCACCAGGGTCTCCTTGTCCGGGCCACCACACACCACAACCGGCACCTCGATTCCCCGCAGAAGAATCGGCATCTTGTGCTCAATGCAGGCCTCGAAGTTGCCCATCAGGTAGACCGCGATGTCGTGCTCGTTGATCACGTCCCGCTCCTCGTCATTGAGCCCGGTGATTCGTTTGCCGGGCCCCCGGGCCAGGCTCACCATGTTGGTCTTGGCCCCGATGCGGCGGGCATACTCGGCGATATCGCAGGACGGGTGGGGAAGGTGGTGGATCTCCAGGCTCATACTGACAATCGCAATCTCGGTCCCTACCAGCGGGGAATCCGTCACCTCGCCAAAGATCGGTCGGGAGATCTCCCGGATCAGCTCGATATCGTCTTTCGGCACAAAGCACTGGAGCACCACTTCCTGTGCCAGCACATGCTTCTGCACTATGTAACCCCCGAGATCCTCGATGAGATCGATCACGATGTCGTGCTGGTAGATGCCTCCCTTGTACGTGACCGGGACGAGCGTCATGGCGTCTCTCCCATCAGGGCAAACTTCGCCTTCACCAGCTCATCGATCCCCTCGACCAGCGTGTTCTCGCTTGCAACAAACGAGAATTTTCCCGGCTCAAAGCGCTCGCTGCGGAGCCGGAAGCCCTCCGGCGCAACGCACCGGAACGCATAGATCAGGTCCTTGTTTAAGGACTCGCCGGGATGGCCGATCACGAGGTTCTCGATCTCGCTTGCCGGTTCGGTCACATTGTACAGGATAACGGTAAAGCGGTCCGGCTGCTCGACCCGGTCCTTGCCGAAGCGCTCCCAGAAGACCCTGAGCATCGCGGCAAGGTACGTCTCGTCCGTGATGACGAGCGTCATCTTGCCCTCCTGCGGGTTGATGTTTGCGATATCCCCCACCCGCACCACGGTCGTGATCGGCTTGAGGATCCCAACCGCGATAAAGACCGGCACCTTCGGGTCGATATAGACATGGAGTTTATCGATCACCTTGAGGAGGTTGTGGTCGAGCAACACGTCGTTGGTGATCTGCTTGTAGTACTCCGCACCCACCGGCTCGGGGCATTCCACTTCAAAGTACTCAACGGCGAGCATCTAATCGTCCTTTATGAATCCTGATGCAAGGAGTGCAGATCCCACGGCACCGATATACTGCGAGTATGGCGGCACAACGATCTTTGTCTGGAGCAGTTCCCCCATGGCAAAGACGAGCCCCTCGATGAGGGACGTGCCCCCGACCATGATCACCGGCTCCTTGATATCGACTTCCTGCAGCTGCTGCTCGTAGACCTGCTCGGCAACACTGTGGCAGGCGGCCGCTGCAACATCCTCCCGGGTGCTGCCGGCAGCCAGGGCATTGACGAGACTCTGCGTGCCAAAGACGATACAGTAGCTGTTCATCGGCACCCGTGCGCCCATCCCCTTCATGGAGAGCGGGCCGAGCTCGGTGATCTCGACCCCGAGACGCTTGGCCGTCATCTCCAGGAACCGGCCGCTGGCACCGGCGCAGATGCCCCCCATGGTAAAGACCCCGGGGATCCCGTCCATCACCGAGATCGCCTTGTTGTCCATACCCCCGATATCGATCACGGTCGCGGGGCCATGCTGGCGGTCCGCGAGATAGACCGCTCCCTTCGAGTTGACCGTCAGTTCTTCCTGGATGAGATCCGCATTGATCTCTTTTCCTACGAGGAACCGGCCGTAGCCCGTTGTCCCTACTGCCTGGATCTCCTCGCGGGTGACTCCCGCTTCCGCAAGGGCATGGGCGATCACTTCATTCGCACTCTTTAAGACCTCGGTCGTGGGCTGCCAGCCCGTGCCGATGATCTTGTTATCCCGCATCACGACTGCCTTTGTCGTGGCTGAACCCGAGTCAAGGCCCAGCGTGAGACCCTTCTGGGTCTCCCGGGCGAGCAGGGCCCGGCGCTTCGCAATCGTCGTGAGGGCCTCCATCCTCGTGAGGAGGGTGCCTGCGGTGGTCCGCTCGGTGAACGAGTAACTGACGACCGGGAGCTTTGAATGTTCGTTGATATAGCGCCGGAGTTCGTTCCGGACGATCGCCGCCTCGGCGCACCGGAAGCAGGTGGCGATGAAGACCGCATCGGCTTCCACCCGCCCCTCCACGAGCGCCATGGCCCGGGCGATCGCGAGTTTTAAGTCCGGGCTCCTGACATCGAGGCCGAACTTCTCGAAGTCCCGCCGGATATCCTTGAGGGCAACATCCGGGAAGAAGATCTCGCCGCCGACTTCGCGGGCCGCCTCGTTGATCTCGTTCTGGATACCGGAATATTCCGGCCCGCACGAGAGCTGGGCGATCCGTACCGGCTGCGTCATTTCGGTGCCCCCAGCCCGGTCAGGAACCGCTTGATCGCTGCCACGAACTTCACGCCTTCTTCTTCATTTTTGGGATAGTTCAGTTCGAGCTTGGGCATATCTTTCTGGTGCACAAGGAACTTGATCAGTTCATTGGTCCGGGCACATCCCATGCACCCGAACGCGAAATCGGCGTCGTTGATGATGATCGCTGCCTCCGCGGCCTCGATCATCGGCCCGTAGAGGGACATCCTGCCCCGGACCCCGGCGGGCACTTCGACGGCGGCCCACTTCAGGCCCTTCTTGGGCTCCTCGGGCGTGATCTGGAGCGGCGGGGATTCGAGTCCTGCGGTCTGGATGCGTTCGCGGATTGCCGTAGCAGATGAGAGCGGGGTGTGCCCGAAACGTGCCACCATGTCAGAGAGGATCAGGCTCGTTGCCGGGTAGATGAATACTTTTGCCATTTCAGGACTCCTGTGCATCGATCAGTTTTTTGAGTTTATGAATATCGAGGAGAGGGTGTTCGAGCGGATCTTCCGGGGAAGGAACGCTTTTTTCGTCTTTGCTGTTGAGAACCTCGAGCCCGTGCGAGACATAGGGGAGGATCGACATCTCGAACTCCAGGCCATTGTACCCGGGCCGGGCCCCGCCAAGGTTTGCCCGGCAGCGCCGGGCATCCCCGGGAGGAAAGCCCCGGTCTTTCACAAAGATATGGCCGGGATCGATCTTCCGCAGCTCGGTGACGATCCGGTCAACCTCCTCTTCTTTCCCGTTGAGGACGAGACCAAAACAGGTCTCCTTGATCATCACGCCTTTGGAGATCTCGTACCCCCGGGCCGCAAGGTCCGCCGGCGTGATCTCGAATGACTCCACCATCACGTACTTTGTTACGCTGCCAACATGGGTGGGCGTATAGTCAGTCACTGTTTCACCTCCCGGATATACACCGTCTCTTTCTCCCGCACTTTCTTGAGTTTTTCCGTATCGATCACACGCCCGATGATGTTGGTTCCCTCGAACGGCTCCGAGGTGGGACCGAACTCCTTGCTGGCCGAGAGGCGTACCCCCACCAGTCCCGCCCCCTTGCGGGAGTCGTTGGTGATCGCGAGTGCGGCAGCCGGGGCCTCATCCGCGGGCATATTTTCCGGGTTGATCTTCAGGCCGGCAGGTATCTCGGGCTTGAAGAGCACCACGTCATCGAACTTGAAGAAGACCGGCATCATGCCGGCATCGTGCTGGATGAGGCCGGTCACCCGGCGGAAGACATCGCAACTGGCGGGTGCGGCGACATCGTCGAGGGCGATATCGATCACCTTCTCCAGCGGTGCCGTTGTCACCTTCACGGCCTTTTCGGCAAGCACATCGAGCGTAGTACCCGGTTCCTGCGACACGATGATCCGCCCGGCATCCTGCTTGTCGGAGGTGAAGGCCACCCCCCGGGCGGTCGTGATCTCCTGGGCTTTGGCAAACGCAACGCCCAGCAGGTCGATGCGTTTTGGTTCCACGCTCACGGCAAAGACATCGTGCTCCTTTGCCAGCTTCACCAGCTCAATGCCCTGCACGACCTGGCCCACCACGCTGTGCATCAGGCTTGCCGGGACATCGGCCCGGTAGATGTAGACCCCGCCCGCGGTCTTGCCGGTGGCCCGGACCGTCACGGTCCCTTCGCGTCGGGGACGCCGGAACTCCTTGGGCACATCCTCGGTGCCGGCCAGCCGCTGGTCGAGGATATGGGTGCTCGTGGCTCTCCCGACGGTATACCTTCCTGACTGGAGGGCGAGCAGCATATGCTCCACGCTGCCGGCTGCTTCGGTCGTGATCTTGTCGGGACTGAAGCCCTGGGCCATGATCTTTACGCGGGTCACGACATGCATCCCGTCCTCCAGCACGAGGCTCATGTTGCTGGTGGTGAAGGACCGGTTCGTATCGGCCCAGCTCATGACCGGCGCGATCTTCGTGACCCGGTCGCCGGTGGAAAAGCGGTCAAGCACGGCCCGGCCGCTCACGATCGTTCCGATAATCCCGCCGCTCTCATCGGCCCCGTGGTCGGCTGAATGCCGGACCCGGGAGAAGATGAGGTACGAACGTGCGGGTTCGTATCCCCCGCACCCGAGGATCACGGCCCCACGATCATAGAGATGGGGTTTCCGGTCAGGGTGAATGTCGGAGGGGAACGGCCCGAACGCGGTGGCGTACCGGTCGGTCCAGTGAAGATTCAGCTGCTCAATGATACCGGGGGATTCCAGAAATGCCGCAGCCTGCCCCTGGACCTCGATCGTGACTTCGCCTGCGGTAGTGGTGATGGCGAGGCTGCTGGTCTTTGCCTGTTCCTTGATGGCCGGGCGGATGATCGCCACGCAGCAGTCTTTCTCATAGCCGGCCAGGATCGATGCAAGCGTGCTGCCCTCAGCAGTCTCCAGCCTCTCTCCATCGAGGTGGATGGTGATCATCTGCGCCTCACGCGGCCGGCTGGGTCATGACCTTGCGCTCTTCTTCGGTCAGGATCGCAAGCACGTCTGCTGTCTTTCCGATCTGCACGATCTTGCCGCCCCGCATCAGGGCAATACGGTCGCAGATGTCCCGCACGAACTCCATATCATGGGAGACGACGATGAAGGTCTCGTCCATCTCCTCGCGGGCATGGAGGATCGAGTGCTTCACATCGATCTTGGTGATGGGGTCCATGGTACCGGTCGGCTCATCGAGGATCACGATACGCGGCTCCCGGATCAGCACCTGTGCCAGTGCCACGCGATGCCGTTCGCCCTCAGAGAGCTGGGCCGGCATCCGGTTGAGAATTTCCTTACTATTTTCATCGGTGAACCCGGCCATTTTGAGCGTGACTAACGCCTTTCGCATGGCCAGCTCCTTGGGGAACTCAAGGCCGATGGCATCGGTGAGGTTATCGAGCACGGTCCGGTGCGGGAAGAGATCATACTCCTGGTGGAGGAGGCCGATATAGGCTGTAGCCCTGCCCCGCTGTTCAACACCCGGCTTGGTCATGTCAACCCATTCTTCGCCAATGCGGATGTTTATCTCGCCGCTGGTGGGTTCGATGAGCCCGGCGATGATACCCGACAGCGTGGTCTTTCCTGCCCCGCTCTTGCCGATGATGCCGAAGATCTCCTTGGTCGAGACCTCAAAGGTGACGCCGTTGACTGCCTTGACCACTCCCCGGTCAACCGAGATGTAGCGCTTGACGAGATCCCGGGCAATCACGACCGGCTCGCCCAGCTCTGCTGCATCGAACTGTTCGGAATCATCGCAGCCTTTCATGAATTCGGCGATGACCTCTTTGGGTGACCCGAGCTTTGCAATGCTGCCGTCCACGAGAAGGATGGCGCGGTTGGCCACATCCTCGATCACCTGCGAGAAGTGGGACGTGACGACAATGCCCATGTTATTGGTCTCGGCCGCCTCAATGAGCATCGCATGCACGATCTTTGCGGTCCCCGGGTCGAGCGTGCCGGTGGGTTCATCGGCAAAGAGTAAGAAAGGCTCCTTTGCCAGCTGGCGGGCAAGCACGACCCGTTGCTTCTCCCCCCCGGAAAGGTCCCGGGCGATATGCATCATCCGGTGCGAGAGCCGGACCTGGTCGATGAGGTCTGCTGCCCGGTTGATTGCCTGGTCCTGCGGGTAATTGATATCGTCGAGTGCATGAAGGACGTTCTCGATCACGCGATCGTCGCCGTACAGGGCGAACGTGCGCTGGAACATGATCGCGGTACGGCGCATGAGCCGGCGCCGCAGTTCCTCGTCCTTCTCGTTCCAGAGATCCACGTCCAGCGCCTTGAGCGTGGCGCCACAGCGGGGACACGGTTTGCCCGCAGAACTTCCCACGTCCAGGTAGTCGCAGGTGCCGCAGGCCGCCACGTGGAAGACGATCGTGCCGCTCGTGGGGGGCTGTTCCACGCCGCGCATAAGGTGCATCAGCACGGTCTTACCGGCCCCGCTCCTGCCGATAATCCCGAGGATCTCCCCTTCTGCGATCTCAAAAGAAATATTCTTGAGTATTCTCTGCCCTTCGAATTCCATGCAGAGGTTGTCGACCGTGATCAATGGAGCCTTCATAATTCCCTTTTATCTAATGTGGTACTGGTGTCATATTACCTTTTATATGCTGCACCGCACCGTCACGATCGCAAATTGCACGACCGCTTTTGTGCAGTGAGGAGCTCCTGGACAATAGGGAGTACCGCGCTGACGTCTTTTACCACGTGATCCGCTGCTGCATAGAGTTCCTCGGGCCGGTCTCCAGCCTGCTGGACCGTGAGGATGGCGATGTCGGCACTGCGCATAGCGCAGAGATCATTGATCCCGTCACCGATCATCAGCACCGTGTCGTACTCCTGCTTCAGGTCGCTGATGATCTGCGCTTTTACCGTGGGAGTGGCGACCCCATTGACCCGGTCCCGGGGGATCCCCAGGTGGTCGGCCATCTTCTCGAGTTTTGTCACCCGGTCCCCGGACGCGATGAAGACCGGGATGCCCATGCGGTGCAGGGCAGTGATCGTCTCTTTTGCCCCGTCAAAGGGCCAGCCCCCGGCCGTGATGGCGAACTCAACGGCCCCGAGCGCCATGTTGATGATCGCCCCGCTGTTTAAGGTCACCACCTCTTCTGCCTTGCAGACGGTCCAGACATTCCGGATACACTCCTGCAAGTCCCCCACCTGTGCCCGCTTGTCCGTGTACAGGATGTTGCCGATCTCTTCTGCTGTCGTGATCTTCCGGGTGCAGCTGACCCCGAATCCCATATCGCGCTCTATGAGATAATCCGAGAGAGGCGTCTCGGCCGGGGTACTGATGATATCCTTTGAGTGCACGGGCAGCACCACGAGGACCCGGTCCGGTGAACTGAAGGTGAGCGTGGTGGTCTCGATACCCGGCAGCAGCTTCTTGTGGCAGATATCTTTTGCCACCCGGTACGTGTTCAGGAGCGTTCCTGCACTGTCAAAAACTACGGCAACCGACATGGGACACCCGGTGATAAACCTATATGTACTACTCGTCTCCATTGAATCAATGAAGCTTGATGTTTCCTACTGAAACTGCAGAGAAGATAAAGGGCATGGAGATCCGGGGGGCGGGCAGGATAGCGCGTGCCGCAGCTGAAGCCCTAAAGCACCAGGCCCGGGATTCCCCGGCACAGCTCACCGCTGCCTTTACTGCCGAGATGGAACGGGCCGCGTCCCTGCTGGTTGCCACCCGGCCAACCGCGGTCTCGCTCCCGAATGCAGTCCATATGGTTATGGCTGGTATTCACCGGGCCAAGACCGTGGAAGAGGCCCGGGAAGGGATTGTCCAGCGTGCGGATGCGTTCATCCAGTCCTCCCAGCACGCGGTGGAGAAGATCGCGGAGTTCGGTGCCCGGCATATCCGGGACGGTGACACGATCCTGACCCACTGCAACTCCGAAGTAGCGCTTGCCTGCATCATCGAGGCCCACCGGAGCGGGAAGGAGATCGAGGTCTTTGCCACCGAAGTACGCCCGATCAACCAGGGACTCATCACCATCCGGACCCTCAATGACGCCGGCATCCGGACGAATTTTATCGTGGATTCCGCGGTGCGCTCGTTCATCAACGATGTCGATATTGTGATTGTCGGGGCTGACGCGGTGACGGTAAACGGGGCGGTGGTGAACAAGATCGGCACCTCGCAGGTCGCCCATTCGGCTCACGAAGCCCGGGTGAATGTGCTCGTGGCGGCCGAGACCTACAAGTTCGCGCCCCGCACGATCCTTGGCGAACTGATCCCGATCGAAGAGCGGGCCTCTGGCGAGGTTTTGTCGGATGAGGTCCTCCGGACTATGCCCCACGTGACCGTCCGTAACCCTGCATTCGATGTCACTCCCGCGGAGTTTATCGATCTCATCGTGACCGAGCACGGGGCCATCCCTCCCCAGATGGCCTACGTGATCATCCGGGAGTACCTGGGCTGGGACATCACGGAGTTCGATGATGTGACTGGTCGCACAGCGGGTTTCAATGGTGAAGACGCTGTCAATATCGATAAATTTTTTTGACCCTCTGGATTGAATTATGAACCGACCATAATCATCCGCGTGAGAAAACGAAAAGAGATGTGTTCTCATTTTTCAGACCTGAATTAGATTACATTTTCTGCTCTGTAGAAATGATTTTTTCAAATATATCCGGCAAAGCTCTGCGACCATTATGATGGTGACCCCCTCTCTCCCCCTGAGGGGGAGGCATCCCAAAGGGAGCACCCCCCTTGACCCCCATTTCGGAAGTTTTTGTCAACATTTTGAAATTATCGCTATTCAGGGATGCGCGACCCGCGGGGGTAGAATCAAGAAGTGCTGGAGCCCCCAAAAGCGGTCGTTCTCCCTTGGAGGATTTCTACAGAACAAAATTTTCTTAAAAAAATCCAACCGGGTCCCGGAGTAATAGTTTCGCTCCCGTCTTTTTTCCTCACCCTCCTCAAAAAAATAAATCCCGGGAGAGCCCATCTATACGCATGCAGGGAGCAAAACCGATACAAAAGACCGTTCCTTTTTCCAAAGCCCAAATTGAGGATCTGGAGAAAAGGTACCCTACCCCTTTCCATATCTATGACGAGGAGGCGATCCGTTCAGCATCGCGCCGGCTGTACAAGGCATTCTCGTGGGTAACGGGTCCCGATGGAAAAGAGGGCGGGTTCAAGAACTACTTCGCGGTCAAGGCTCTCCCCAACCCGTCCATCCTTCGTGTCCTTCGCGAAGAGGGCCAGGGTGCGGACTGCAGCTCGCTTCCGGAGCTCCTGCTGGCTGAAGCAGTCGGGATAACTGGCGAGGAGATCATGTTCACCTCCAACGATACGCCGGCGGACGAGTTCGTGCAGGCAAAAAAACTGGGCGCAATCATCAATCTGGACGATATCACCCATATCGACTTCCTGGAAAAAGCGGCCGGGATCCCCGAACATCTCTGCTTCCGCTATAACCCCGGTGAGGAATACAGTCACGGTAACCCGATCATCGGCAACCCGAGCGAAGCGAAATACGGGCTCACGCACGAACAGATCCTCAAAGCGTACACCATCGCACACCAGAAAGGTGCGAAACGTTTCGGCCTGCATGCCATGATCGTCTCCAACCAGCGCGGGGAGGATATCCTTGCCGATGCAGCCCGGCTGCTCTTCAACCTGGCCGTTGAGATCCACGAAAAGACCGGCATCCGGCTTGAGTTTATCAATCTCGGCGGGGGCATCGGGATTCCCTATGCGCTGACCGATCACCAGGTGAACGTCGAGGATTATGCCCGCAAAGTGCACGAACACTATCAGGAGATTATCGTAAAGAACGGTCTTGCACCGATACGCATTGTCATGGAGAGCGGCAGGGCGGCAACCGGACCCTACGGCTACCTGGTCTCACGGGTACGCCATGTCACTCAAAAGCACCGGGCCTATGTCGGCCTGGACGCATGCATGGCAAACCTCATGCGCCCCGCATTCTATGGAGCCATTCACCAGATTACGGTACTGGGAAAGGAAGACCGTCCCCTCGACCATGTATACGATGTGACCGGCAGTTTGTGCGAGAACAATGACAAGTTCGCTGTCCAGAGGGCACTTCCCGAGATCGAAAACGGGGACATCCTGGTCATCCACGATACCGGGGCACACGGTCACGCGATGGGGTTCAATTACAACGGCAAGCTCCGGTCAGCCGAGTTCCTCATGCAGGCCGGTGGAAAATTCAAGCTCATCAGGAGGGCAGAGACGGTGAATGATTATTTCGCCACCCTTGACTTCGAAGGATCGGATTTCTCCGGGCTTGCGCGAAAAAAGTAATGCCTCGTCCATCCCGGCTAAATAGTAATTGAGTTAAACCAGAGGGTAAATCCCCCGGGTTCCCCCATTTTTTCAAATCTCGATCTCGGTATCGGACCAGATGCGTTCAGTCCGGGTATCAGAAAATCCGATAAAGCCCCAGTACTGGTCCCTGACATGGATCGGTACGATGAGAATCGACCGGACGCCCATCCCGTCCAGCATCTCCCGGATGGATTCGGGAAACCTGCTCCGGGAGCCCGTTACCCAGACACCCGAGGCGAGCTGCTCCGCCCACTCGCGGGAGAACTGTTCCCCGCAGGCCTGGTGAGAGGAGGGTGTGGTATCCGTCTCACCCGTCTTTGCTACCCAGTGGAATCTTCGCTCCGGCACATGACTGCCGGCAGGACTGCGGGTCTCTTCATAGATGTACGCGATATCCGCACCGATCGCTTCGCCGATGGTGGCAAGCACCCGGGGGATGGGATCCGGTAACCGGTCCGTAAGCAGGAATTCCGATGCGGTCGCAAACCCGTGGAGAACCCGGTCCCGGCGGTGGGCGTTCTCTTCTGCATTCTTCCGCAGCGTGATATCCCGGGTGACATTGTAGAATTCCGACACTGCTCCGGTGAGCGGGTCCGGGATCGCGTGGACCATTGATTCCAGCCAGACAACGTGCCCGTCCTTATGCACCATGCGATAGACCAGGGTTGCAGATTCTGCATCTTTATTGATCAGGGAGGTATGCATCTTTTGTATGGCGGGAATATCTGCAGGACAGACAAAATCCAGCACACACTGTCCAAGGGCATCCCGCGGTTCGTACCCGAGAATCGTCCTGACCGCGGGAGAGATATAGGTCAGGATGAACCTGGCATCGTGGCGATTGATCATGTCATTGGAATTGTCGGCCAGGAGCCGGTACAGCTGCTCGCTCCGTTTGAGCTCTTCTTCGGCAAGGGTGCGCTTGCTCACATCCCGGACCGAGATGATCACCGCCACCCTGCCCCCGTATGTGATGTGGTTGCCCAGCACCTCAACGGTAAACCGGTTCCCCCGGGCAGTGATCCCGGTATAGGTTCGCATGACACCCTTTCGTTCCTGCCGCAGCCCGGCAAAATCCCGTTGTGCGTCTGCAACCGATTCCGGGGCAATGAACCGGAAGACGGAACCTCCGTTCACGACATCCGGGTTATCCTCTTCGATCAGGGTGAGGATTGCCTGGTTTGTGGTGATAATGGTTCCGGAGAGATCCGTGATGACGAGCCCGTCGAGCGAACATTCGGCAAGCTGTTTGTAACGCCGATCACGTCCCCGGCTTTGTTGCGCAGGGGAACTTTGCTCGTCCGCAGCCATGCCTGGCTGCCATCCGGCCTCACCTGGAGCTCTTCAAAATTAAATTTTGGCGTTCCCGTCTCCATCACGTGCCGATCGTCAGCCCGGAACCTGTCTGTCAAGGCCGCAGATGCGGTATCGGGATCACTCTTTCCGACAAGTTCTTCCGGATCTGAGTAGCCTGCGTCAAGCGCCAGGGCCTGGTTGGCACCGATGAATACCGAGTCCCGATCCTTCCAGAATACCCTGACCGGGATCGTGTCGAGCACCAACCGGAGCATCTGGCGGTAACTGAAGAGTTCTTCTTCAGCCTGTTTCCGCTCCGTGATGTCCCTGACCGTCACCAGGACCGCAGGCCTCCCGTTGATGATGGTCCGGGCGCCTCTGCCCTCCACGGTCACGGTTTTCCCGTCGAGGCGCAGCATCTGCAGTTCCATCTGCGGCGATACTTCCCCCCCGAGATCTTTCCGGATGTTTTCATGCACCATCTCGCGGTACCCGGTACCGATTATATCGAGGATTGGTCTACCCTCGATCTCGTCCGGCTTCGAAGCGCCGAGAAGTACCAGGGCTGCAGGATTTACATAGAGGATTGTTCCGTCGCAGTGAAGGATCACCGCATCCGGCGAAATTTCAATGAGTTTGCGGAACCGCTCTTCGCTCTCGCGCAGGCTCTGCTCGGCCCGGGTACGCTGGGTGATGTCAAGGGTCGTGAAGGTGACCCCCCGGGAAAAGTCGTTCGGGTCGAGAGGAGCAGAATTGATGAGAATGTCGATGACGGCCCCGTCTTTTCTCTTCCACTGCGTCTGGGCGGTACCTGACCCGCCCCGGGCCATACTGGCGATCTTCTCCCTGCCAACCCGCTCGAACTCTCCGGTGGTCGGGTAGAGCACCGCAGTAGACCTGCCGACAAGTTCGTCAGCCTTGTATCCCGTCATCTCGCAGAAGCGGGTATTGACTTCAAGAAGTGTCCGGTCGGCAATGACCGCGATCCCCACGGGTGCGGCGCTGAAGATACTGCGCAGCCGGGCCTCGCTCTCCTGCAGGGCCTGCTCGTGACGCCGGAGTTCCGTGAGATCTTCGAGCCGGACTGACACACCCTTGCGCCCGTCATTGAAGACCACGGGGGTGATGTGGCAGGAAAAAAACCGGTCTCCCTTGTTGAGTAAGAGCGACCCGTGCCATTCACTCCCTTCAACACCGGTCCTGAGCAGGGCAATGAAATTTTCAGCTGCATCCTCGAACATCGGGCCTGCAGCCGAGTACTCGATGTTCTTGCCGAAGAGATCGGCCGCGGTCATCCGCACCAGGTTCAAGAAAGGCTCATTGGCAAAAACAATGCGCAGGCCGCTGTCCAGCTGCAGGACAAGATCCGAAGAGATTGAGAGCATGGCAGACTGCGGGACCCGGTTGGAAAGGGCATAGATCTTGGCCATCCCAAAATGCCGCATCTCGACCTGGCCCGAGACCAGCAGGGTTTCGAGATATCGGCCGGCAGTGTTCCGGTTGATCCCGATCTCCTTTACGATACCCGTTATACTGAGTCCCTGGGGATTTTCCTTGAGAATATCGATGATCTTGGCGGTATTTTCCCTGGTCAGTACCATTGGTCTGCTATTATTCGCAGCATGGAGATATAATGATTGCAATTAATGGATGCAATTGTATTTTTTTCAATTTTTTCCAGTAGTTTATTTTTCGAAAAATATTAATGTTTTTGATTAACCTTCCCCTGCATAAACGAGGTCAACATCGTCCGGGAGAGCGAGGACATCGTAAAAATGCCGCACGGTCCGGAATCGAACCCCGGCAAATTTTCCTGCCGGAAAAGTGTTAAAAAACGAACGGGTCCTGGCCGCTGCGAATTATTTTACGGCAATGCCCTCTTCCACGATATCGAATTCGAACGATGTCCCCTCCGGCTGGGAGCGGTGTTTGACCAGCCGGGCCCGGCGGTGCCCGGGCGTGTCGGTCTTCTCGACCCGGATGATGATCTTCGAGAGATGTTCGAGCGCAAACCCTCCCAGGCCGTACCAGGTATTCTTCACCGTATCCATGTACACCTGGTTGGTGATGATGACGGGAATCCCGTAGCGCTTGGCGTACCCCAGCAGGTGGATCATCTGCTTGGTGAGCACCTGGATCGCATCCCGGCCCTTCTCCAGGTCGGTGCGGTAGAGGGCCGTGGCCGAATCCATGACCAGGAGCCCCACCTTCTGGTTCTTTAAGACCTTCTCCGCTTCGGCGATCATCTGCCCCTGGTGCTCGAAATCGATCGGTTCAAAGAGAAAGAGCCGGTCTGCGATCGCCTCGGTATCGGCCCCGGCGATCTGCCGGAACCGCTCGATGGAGAACCCTTCCGAGTCGATATACACGACTGCCTGACCTGCCCGGAGGGTCGCAACTGAGGCTATCGTGCAGAGCGTGCTCTTCCCGCTCGCCGGTTCGCCATAGAGCTGGGTGACGGTCCGCACTTCGAGCCCGCCGCCCAGCAGCTTGTCGAAAGCTGCATTCCCGCTGGTCTGCCTGTCGGTCTTCATGAGTCTCCCTTCTTCCCGTCACTTCGGTGCAGGCTCTTCCAGCCTGCGTCTTCGATCGCCCGGAGGACTTCCCGTGCCGGGATCCCCAGCCCGGCGGCCCAGTCGCGGGCCGGATCGAACTCCGCCTTGAGCATGTAGCATTCGCCGTGCATCCACCCGCACTTGACCGGCATGGTCCGCTGCTGTCCGGCAATAGTGACTTCAATCTCATCGATGGTGCGTTCCGCAATGAAGCGGTGCACCGCCGGGATGCAGCGGATGCCCAGGGTCCCGAGCTCGCGGGCCATCAGTTCGGCAAGGGCAGTGCTCGTCTCTTTGAGCGAGATGACCCGGACCAGGTACCCCGGCCGCCCCTTCTTCATGATGAGCGGCGTGGCACTGGCATCCCGGGCACCGGCTTCCATGAAGCGGGCGATCGCGTGGGCGATCACTTCGCCGCTCACGTCATCCACATTGGTCTCGAGCACATCGACGCAGTCCTGCTGGAAATTTCCTGCAACGGCTGCAGGTTCGATGATCATGGCCCGCAGGACATTGGGGGCATGGTGGGGATCCCGGGTGCCCGCCCCGTAGCCGACCGCAAGGATCGTATGCGCTGCCGGGAGGGGAACGGCCCGGGTGGCGAACTCTGCAAGGAGTGCAGCACCGGTCGGCGTGCAGAGTTCCCCTTCGTTATTGCCGGCACTGGCGGCGAGCCCGGATGCCTTGAGGATCAGGGCGGTTGCGGGGGCCGGGATGGGGAAGGTGCCGTGCGACCCGGTGGCGGTCCCGTGGCCGGTCGTGATGGGCAGGACGATAACGCCGTCAACGGCAAGCGAGTGCAGGGCCGTGCAGGCCCCGAGAATATCGGCGATTGCATCATCCGCCCCGACCTCGTGGAAATGGAGGTGGGCCCCGTGGACCTCCTCTTCGGCCACATGGATCCGCTCAAAGACCCGGCGGGCCATCGCGAGGGCGGGTGCCGGGACGTGGGCTGCTGCGCTGTCGAGCCGTGCAAGCACCTCCGCGAAAGTCCGGTGGGCCGGCGAGGCGCGGGTATCCACCTTCAGCGCCCGGATGCCGGCCCGGGTGACCGTCGAGATCCCCGGCTCTGCCACCACGGCCTGCATGGCCGTAAGGACCAGGGACCGGTCAGCCCCGCAGTCGAGCAATGCGGCTGTGATCATGTCGCCTGCCGCGCCGTGGAACGGATCGAAAATGAGGATGCGCATTTACAGTACCTATAAATCCCTGCGTATATGACCTTTAAGGTAATGCCTGAAGTGCAATTGAGAGTGGATTCCGCGTACCCCGGCGATCAGGGTGGCGGGAAGGCACGGCTCGATCCCGAGACGATGCTGCTGTTGAAGATCTCACCCGGAGATCTGGTTGCAATTGAGGGAAAGCGCCGCACGGTGGCGAAAGTCTGGCGGTCCTTAGTTGAGGACTGGAACCAGCGCAAGTGCCGGATCGATAATTTCACCCGGCAGAATGCCGGTGTGGCGATTGGCGATACCGTCAAGGTCATAAAAATCTCTGAAGAAGTGGAAGCAAAGCGGATCGTACTGGCCCCTCCCGAGGACCTCCCCAAGAAAATACCGATAGCAAATAACCCGCACGTGGTCAACGGCCTGATCGATTTCCCCGTGACCCTGAACGATTCCGTGCCGATCATGCTGGGGCTTCCCTTTATCCAGCCCCAGATCGTGGCGTTCAAGGTCGTGGAGATCGAGCCCGAAGAAGCGGTCATCATCACCAAGAATACCTCCATAGAGTTCTCGGACAAACCCGCGGCCGGCTTTGAAGGCATCAAGCGGTTCTCGTACGAGGATATCGGCGGCCTGAAAGACGAGCTCCAGCGGCTCCGCGAGACGATCGAGCTCCCGCTCCGGCACCCTGAACTCTTCCAGAAACTGGGCATCGAACCCCCCAAGGGAGTTCTCCTGTACGGACCGCCGGGAACGGGCAAGACCCTGATCGCAAAGGCCGTTGCCAGTGAGAGCGGGGCGCACTTCATCTCGATCGCCGGCCCCGAGGTCATCTCGAAATATTACGGCGAGAGCGAGCAGCGGCTCCGCGAGGTCTTTGAAGAGGCGCGGGAGAATGCTCCTTCGATCATCTTCATCGACGAACTCGACTCCATTGCCCCCCGGCGCGAGGAAGTGACCGGGGAAGTGGAGCGCCGGGTCGTGGCCCAGCTCCTCACGATGATGGACGGGCTCGAGGAACGCGGGCAGGTGGTCGTGATCGGCGCAACGAACCGCGTTGATGCGATCGATGCCGCACTCCGAAGACCCGGCCGCTTTGACCGGGAGATCGAGATCGGGGTGCCGGGCGAACCGGACCGGATCGATATCCTGAAGATCCACTGCCGGGGCATGCCCCTGTCGGAAGATGTGAGCCTGGAGATCCTCGCCCAGCAGACCCACGGGTTTGTGGGAGCCGACCTTGCAGCGCTTGCCCGCGAGGCAGCCATCCGGGCCCTGCGCCGGTATTTACCGGACCTGGACCTGGATGCCGAGGAGATCCCGCAGGATATTCTCGATACCCTCAAGGTGTACTCCAGCGACTTCCGCAGCGCCCAGCGCGATGTGGGCCCGAGCGCCATGCGTGAAGTGATGCTCGAAGTCTCGCACGTGAAGTGGCAGAGCGTGGGAGGTCTCGATGCGGCCAAGACCGAGGTGCGGGAAGCCATCGAGCTCCCGCTCACGGACCGGCAGAAGTTTGAGGATCTTGGAATTGTACCCCCCAGGGGTATCCTGCTCTACGGTCCGCCGGGAACGGGAAAGACCCTGATTGCAAAGGCAGTCGCGTCGGAAAGCGGTGCGAACTTTATGCCCGTGCGGGGACCCCAGCTGTTGTCCAAGTGGGTGGGCGAGAGCGAGCGGGCAGTGCGGGAGGTCTTCAAGAAGGCCCGGCAGGTGGCGCCATCGATCATCTTCTTCGATGAGATCGATGCCCTTGCACCGGCCCGCGGTTCGAACAGCGATTCGCACGTGAGCGACAATGTGCTCAACCAGATCTTAACCGAGATGGATGGCCTTGAGGATCTCAAGGATGTCGTGGTCATGGGCGCAACGAACCGCCCCGACATTGTGGACCCGGCGCTTCTCCGGGCGGGTCGGTTCGACCGGCTCGTGTATATCGGTGAGCCGGGGCTTGAAGACCGGAAGAAGATCATCGGCATCCACACCAGGTTCATGCCGCTCGAAGGTTCGAGCCTTGAAGAGATTGTCGGGCTCTGCAGCAAGTACTCGGAAGAGATGCTGGCCGAGCTGGTGGAGAAGCTCGGGAAGGACAAGACCGTTACTGCGGATGAGATCAGGGCCGCGATCACGCCACCCGCGGATGATGCCCCCACGGTCTCTTCCGGGATCCGGCGGAGGCGTTTGATCGAGCTGATGCAGGAGAAGCACCTGAGCTTTGCCGATCCTGCCCGCGAGGCCCTGGCGACAACACTGGCCGGCACTACGGAAGGATTCGTAGGCTCGGACCTGGAGTCGGTCTGCCGCGAAGCCGGTATGCTGGCCCTCCGGGACAACCAGACGATCATTTCATTGAAGTACTTCGAGGAGGCACAGAAGAAGGTGCATCCGACGATGAACGAGAACCTCCGGAATTATTACGGCAAGATCCAGCAGCACTTCAAGGGCGGGTTACCGAAACAGGTGCAGCCGCCGGAGTATCAGTAAATATTTTTTTTGAATTGACACAATGCTGACTGTCGAAAAAAATATATTGCCTAATTTTCCACATTAGCTTTATCGTTTTTTGAGAATGATCTTCTTTCCACCAAATAGGGAATTGTAAAGACCAATCACTTTTCATTTTTTTTGCGATTGTATTTGTATCGTCAGGTTTATTGGCATAATCTTCTAAATATTTGGGAGTTATTTCTTTCAGCGCCCTCGTAAGATAATGATAAATTAATTGTTTTGATACGATTTTTATACATAGCATTGAGAAAATGATAGTAAACGAACTGTAATTTGAGAGTGATTTGTTCCAAATTGCCATAGAAATTAAATTGGTTTTACTATAACGACGATGTCGTTTGTAACGCGAAATATCTCGGACACCAAAAGCCAATTTTCCATTTATCATGTGGAATAATCTCGTATCCCATTTTAACCATGTCTTATAGATAATTCCAGCAGAAATTAGAAAAATAACTGGTAAAACAATCCAGTATAATATAATGTTTTGAGCATATTCAAATTGAGAAATTATATTGAAATGAAATATTAAAAAAATTACAACGCAAATTACCCAACAATCTTCAAGAAATCTCGTAATAATTCTTTAACAAATTTCAATTTAACAAGCATATTATCTAAAAATTTTGAAATGAATTCACGAGGGTCAATTTTTACTGAATCCTCACGGAAACCACTAATTCTTTCTTCCCATTTTTTCTTACTTAATACCGTTCGTTTTTTTAATTTGGGATTTCTGTAAAGTTCTTCTACATGAGCCTTATAAATCTCAAGGAAATCCTCTCGAATTTCATAATGTCGTATTAATGAAACAAACGGCTTGATAAATCCCCGTCGTAGTCGATAAGTAAAAGAAAAATATTTTTGTCGAATTACCCGAGAAATGTTTTTAATGCCGCTATTGGATGATATCACCCTCATTTTTGATTTCGCCGTTTTTGTTTTATTGGATTTTATTGGCTTCATTGATACTCTATTAATTAGAATTATACTCACCACAGCATTGTTATTGTGTTTTAATAATTGCAGGTTCTGGGTTGCTCAAGCAGGTGCAGCTGCTGGTGTATCAGTGAAATCTTTTTTAGTGGCACTCGATCGATTGCAATCCTCCGAAAAAAGATTTGATAAAATTGTCTGATGGAAGTACACTAATCCATGAAATTATTAAATTTGATTTTTTTTAATATGACTCAATTATAACGAAATTGGGTTTAGTAAAATAATATTCCACGATGCGTGCGCAATAATTGCAGGCAATAAATCCCTATCGTTCAAAAAGTAAAGGCCACCATAAACTACAAATAAAAAAAATCTTAAAAGCCAATTAATTGGAGATGGATTCAAATGCGCCTCGGCCATAAGATATGCTGATAGTAGGAGACTGGCAAAACACACAATCCCAACAACCCATTGATTTGTGTAAATTCTGCTAATCATCCAATAAAATGCCGCTAAGAAAAAACATTGAATGATTTGTTCAGAAATCGGTGCTAGTGTAACAGAATCTATACTGAATAACTGATCGGTAATTGGTAAATTGGGAAACGTATTAAAAAAATGTAAATTATAAAAAATCCAAATCAGGTAGAAAAAAATTGAAACTATAATTGGAACAACTATTGTGTATAATTTTTTTCCTAATTCCAACTTCATATTCGCGATAAAAAGAGTTAAAATTTTAGAAATTTGTTCTGGTAATTTAGAAATGATTTTATTTCGATAAGCAAATGCACCAATAATCAGGAGTTGTAGTGGAATCAGAAATAAATCCATATAAAGTATAATTTTCCCTAAATCTATATAATTAACGTATTTTTTAAAATGTAATACGGCTATTTCCTTACTCAAAAACCCACAATTAGTTTATCCACCATATTGCTATATTCCAAGAATTTTAGGAAGCACATTGCTCATCGTCGCCGTCAAATATTACCCCTTACTCCACATTTCTCCGACGTGATTTCATGAGAAGGCAACAGTGGCCTTTTCCATCATCTTTCTCATCCCCTTTTGACCTGAAATGGGGTGGCAGGAAATGCGATCAACCGGAGCCCGCTAAAGAGCAGGATGAAATCGCTGGCAAATCAGTTATTTTGAAGAAATAATCGATTAAAATCGTATTTTCCGGAGCTGTGGACATCGGGCTCCATTGTTCATGAAAACCGGATCCGAAAATAGGCAAACTGAGCCCGCAAAGGGCCCGGAATAGATCATCTCCAGGACCGGTCACTCCCAAAAAGAAATGAATCGTTGGGCACTTGTGAGAATTCCCTTGTGCGGGAGTGCATCCGTACAAACCCCTGACGGAGTCCCCCCCTGCTTCCCAAACCACGTAGTATCTGCCCGGGAATGCCTGTAACATCGCTAAATATGACCTCCCCAGTTCCCGCTGGAGACTGCCCAATTATTCCGGTACGGTTCCTGTGTTTTTGGGAATTATGACCTCTTGGTTACGGGGGTGAGGGAAAAGAGGTACAACCGGGCATTTTACGGGCTCCGTTGTACCAGTTTTACCCCGGGGGAGTTTGGGGGAGGAAAAATCCATCTATCCGACGATGAACCCCCGCCAGTCTTCAGGAGGAGGTACCGGCACGGGATACCCTGCAGTTACAAGCAGCAGGAAATCCCGGCAGAAAACAATTACCCACAGACCGGTTGTCATTGAAGCCTGCCGGGAAATTTCCCGGCCCGGAAATAATTTTTTAAGAAAAATTTCCGGAAGCAATGATAAGTGGCAGGAAATTTTTTTGGATCGAAATCTGCCCGGTTTTTTCACTCAAATTTCATAAAAAAAATAATCCGGAAAAAAAATTTACTTAATCTTCGCTGCTGCAACACGTGCCAGTTGTTGGACGGTCTCGAAATCCGTTGCAGTTCCATTGGTGAAGAGATTCTGGAACACGTCCTTTTTGGAAAATGTGATCACGTACAGCCGGGTGTTATCCGTTGTATTGGAATATTTCAGTGCAGCGCTGGAATCCCCGATAGTCGGGAGAGATATTTCTTCAAGAGTTACATTGGCACTGTTCTCTTCGACGGTCATGTTTTTCCAGCTCTGTACCGTGTCTGGAACAACGAGGGAGATATTTTCCGCGGGATACACGGAGGTGTACTGTTCAATGGTTGCTCCGGAAATCTCATGCGGATCGTTTTTCTGGAACACTGCATACGATCCTTTCTTCCAGCCGATGTCGAGTGCCCATTCATTCATTTCAGAAGCATTTCGTTCACCTTTCTCTACCAGGGTGAAATTAGCGGGCATATCCGAAAGCTGAAGGAGCAGTTCCGCGGGCTCAACGGTTGATGTTTTTGTGGCCGGTGCAGGAGGTGCAGACGGGGCCTGCGAGGTACATCCTGCAATACCGACAGAAAGAATGATGAAACATGTCAGTAAAACCGTCATCAAAGACAGGGACGCTTTTTTCATGGTTATGTGTACACCCGTCTGATGCGATTAATGTTGTCAAGTTGGATGCCCGGATATCCCCCCGGGGCTGTCAAAAAAGATTGGGCGGCAGATCCCTTCTGTGCGAGTCTCCGTTCAGTCGTACTCCCGGAACAATGCCGGGTTCTGTTTCCTGATCCACCAGCGCCGGACTACGAACCCGGCCCCGCTAAAGCACCAGGATGATCGCACCCGCAGTTGTAATTGTCGCAAGGGAGAGCACGGGTGCCGGTTGTCGAACGCGGTTCCCCGGTATTCACTGTACGCAGATACTGCCTTGTACCCGGAACCCTGCCACCGGATCCCGATCCAGAATACAAAGCACAAACCACACTGTATGAGTATCCATGTGACCTCGTCAGGAGGGAATGGCATGATTACCTGCAGGAGGAGACTGAGCAGGAATACCAGGAAATAACTCCCCCCGAGGGCAAAAATACCATTGAACAGGTGGTACTGAAGCCGTGAGTCCGCCCGGACCTCCGGATCTTTCCTCGAGGCATAGAGGTAGGTAACCGCTGAACCCCCGGCGAAAATGAGGAAGAAGGAACTCATCGTGAAGGGCCACGGCCCAGTGGTACACAATCCCATCCTGGTTCCGGAGAAACCCGGGATATGAAACAGGTATGCGATGAGATACACGGTCCCGGACAGGAAGAGACCGGCCCCCACTCCCCAATTCGTAATAGTGATATAACGATTGAGGGTTGCGGGGTCCATACGATTACCTGTTGTAGGTTCTCCGGCACTGGCAAGAGGCATAAATTATTTCCGGCGGTTCTTGGGATAACGCTGGCGATGAGTGAAAAAAAGATTGCGGTTATACGATTACCGATCCTTTCCATTCCGATCGTAAATTATTCCCCCAACCCCCAGCGCCAGCATAATGATAAAAACGGGTAACGAAGCCTTGGGAGTTCCGGGTGCAGATCCTTTTATCGCTACGGTTTCAGTAATCACGGGTTCCGGCATAGTCGGGGTTCCATCAATGTTAAAGAAATACATCGAATCCTGTGTTCCCCCGTGATATATTTCCCATTATGGGAAAGCGCAATACTTCTGCCTAATGAGGGCAAAACAAAAAAATTGCAACAAAAACCCATTTTTTAAAAATCCCGCGTAAAAAAAAATTTAAGAAAACTATCCGGCCCTTCACGCTCGTCTCTTTCCCGGGCTGGCAATCCCGAACAGCACCCGGACTCCCGGGATTCTCCGGAGGATCTCGTAGCAGGCAAATGTCAGCAGGACACTGAAAATCACGATGGCCAGAAACTGCAGGGCCGGAGGGATGGCGAGCATCAGCACGTAATAGGCCACCGCCACCAGGACTGCCTGGTGAATAATATACACCGGGTACGATGCCGCACCCAGGTACGTAGTGAAGGAACTGGTCCTGTCCGCCAGGTGCCGGCCCGCCCCCATCAGTGCAAGGAGACCGGTCCACCCCGTCACGACAAAGAGGGCCGAACTCCCCCAGAATACTTCGGAGTGCCCCAGGAAGATCCCGTATATCCACATCACGCCCATCGTCAGGCAGATCCATCCCGCCAGGAGCACCGCCCAGTACTTCTCCAGCCGGGCCAGGACCGGCTCTTGTGAAAGCAGGCAGTACCCGATGAGAAAGATCGCGAAATACGACAGCATTGAATAGCCGGTCATATTGAAGCCGGTATAGTTCAGAAGCCAGACCGGGATGAACAGGAGCACCAGGACCGGAACGCGGGCATTGCCGGGACAGCGAAGTCCTCCCCATCGTCGTGCCAGTAAAATCAGGCCCAGTGCCACTACCGAGAAGACGAACAAAAAGAGGATAAACCAGAGATGATCGACGCTGAAATCTCCCGTGATGCCGATCGGACCCTGCGGGTTCTGGATCGAACTGAAGAAATGCACAAACGCACCGGCAAAATTCCCGGTATACTCTGTGTGGAATTTCAGGGCATAGTACGCTATCACGGGGCAGACGAGCACCAGTCCCGCAAGGAACGGGAGGAGGAGTTTTGTGGCCCGCTCTTTCAGGTATACCCCGGGGGTCCGCTTCTGCAGGGCAAATTTGGTACTCAGTCCGGCAATCCCAAAGAGCAGCGGCATGATCCAGGGCTCAACGGCGACCGTGAGACAATGGGCCGCGGTCGAGGAGTACCCGGATGAGACATAATAGCCGTACCACCCGGCGCAAAAGATGAATGCGGCGTGGAACGGGAAGAGCACGAGAATACTCATCCATCGCAGATTGTCGATATAATGCAGCCGGACCATGAACTACCCTGGTAGTTGGATCCCCGGGAAGAATACGATTGCGATCCGGATTTAAAAAAAATCAGGTTCATCTGCTCTGTGCCTGAAGGATAAGTGCAAATTTTTTTTAAGTTATCGCCGTATTTATCCCGCGTTATCCCCAATACCAAGTTGGAATGTCTGCGAGAGAAGCTCCCCCCGGTCACCGGATACACTATCACTTTCCACCCGGTACGCCGGCCGGTTTCCCCCCCGAAGGCATCCTGTTCGTGAAACGCGAACACTTTCGGCACAGCGTGAATTCCGGCATGGACTTCCGCGGATAACCTGCGGCGTTTCGGGCTTTTTTTATGGTTTCTCTTCGCGGATTTTTGGAATCGCATGCCATGTTCAGGACCAAACCCATTGAACACCTGATTGAAAACAGCCAGGGAGAACACGGTCTCCGGCGGGTGCTGCGTCCCTATGAACTGGTCCTGCTGGGCATCGGGGCTGTGGTGGGAACCGGGATCTTTGTCATCACGGGCGTTGCGGCAGCAGAGTACTCGGGCCCCTCCATCATCCTCTCGTTTGTTATCGCGGGGCTCATCTGCATTCTTGCGGCCCTCTGCTATGCAGAATTTTCTGCCATGGTCCCGGTGGCGGGAAGTGCCTACACGTACTGTTATGCCTCGCTCGGCGAGATCTGGGCCTGGATCATCGGCTGGGACCTGATCCTCGAGTACGCGGTTTCGATATCGGCCGTTGCCGTCGGGTGGTCTGCATACGTCGTGAACCTGCTTGCAGACGTGGGAATCATCCTGCCCCCGGCGCTGATCAACCCCCCCGGGGTTGCCGGGGGGCTGGTGAATATCCCGGCGATCCTGATCATTCTCGCCATCACGGCGGTCCTCATCATCGGGATGAAGGAGAGTGCCCGGCTCAACACGCTCATCGTGGTGATCAATGTCGCGATCATCCTGCTCTTTCTGGCCCTCGGGTATGGCCATATCGATGCCGTGAACTGGCACCCGTTCATGCCGTTTGGCTGGAGCGGGGTCTTTGCCGGGGCAGCGATTGTCTTTTTTGCCTATATCGGGTTCGACGCGGTACTGACGGCAGCCGAGGAAGTCGAGAACCCGCAGAAGAACCTGCCCCGGGGCATCATCATCTCGGTCGTGATCGTCATGGTCCTGTATGTCGTGGTTGCAGCCGTCCTCACGGGCATGGTCCCGTCGGCAGATTTCTTAAAGACCGGTGCCCCGGTCGCGTATGCGCTGGACCGGATCGGCATCACCTGGGGGGCCGCTGTCATATCGGTCGGGGCGCTGTGCGGGATCACCTCGGTCATCCTGGTCACGCTGTATGGCCAGACCCGGATCTTCTTTGCCATGGCGCGGGACGGGCTGCTCCCGTCCTTCTTCTCCGAGATCCACGCCACGTTCCAGACGCCGGCAAAAGTGACCCTGGTTGTCGGGCTGGTCACGGCGCTGCTTGCCGGGTTTGTATCGCTCGAAGTGATTGCGGAGCTGGTCAATATCGGGACTCTGGCGGCATTTATCATCGTGGCGTTCGGGATCCTTGTCCTGCGGCGGTCCCAGCCGCTTCGCAACCGCCCGTTCAGGTGTCCGTGCATGCCGTGGATCCCGATCCTCTGCATCGGTTCCTGCGCCGGCCTCATTCTCATGCTCCCGTCCCTCACCCAGCTCCGGTTTGTGGTCTGGATGCTCATCGGCCTCTCCCTGTACTTTGTCTTCGGATCAAAGAACAGCAATAACCGGGAAGTACGGAATCCCGGGTGAATGGCGAGTGCGAATCGGAGCAAAATAATTCCTCTTTTTAAATAGTGTGGATTGCACCTTGTTCCCCACCCGGAGCCCGCCCTCTTTTCCAATCAATTCTCACCCCCTGTGACCTGAAATGGGGTGGCAGAAAAACGCACCAACCGGAGCCCGCTAAAGAGCAGGATCAAATCGCTGGCAAATCTGGTATTTTTGGGAAATAATCGATCAAAACGGTATTTTCCGGGACGGTGGACACCCGGCTCACGTGATCTCGAAAACCGGATCCGGAAAAAGGCAAACGGAGCCTGCAAAGGGCACGGAATAGATCATCTCCGGACCTGAATAATTACCCGGCGTCCTCTTCCAGCTCCAGAAAAATAATGGGAGACGCGAAGATAACTCCGTGGATGAGTGAAAAAATTGTTTCGGTTATTCCCGCTGCTTAATGGATATTGAAATATGCAAAGCCCCTGCTTCTGGTCTCGCTCTCTCCCGTCGTCACCAGGATAAAGTACTGCTCGTTCAGGCACCAGTTGGCAGTCACGGTCTCAAATTTCCAGACACCTGAATTACCCGGCCCCTGCTGCACGATCACCGGTTGATTGAGTCCCGCAACACTGCAGGAACTTCCGCCACAGGTCCATTGCGTGTCATGATCCGGGAGTTTGCCGGTCGGAATCGGGCACGGATGTGATGCCGTGCCTACCTGCACATAGACTGTCTGCCCTGGCTGCAGGCTGGTAGTTCCCGTGGACGGTCAGGTTCGTTCCCTTTGCGGGTCCTTCAATGGGATCAATGTGGATCAGGAGGTCTTCTTCTGACAGGGAAATAACCTGGCTGTCTGAAATGGTACTGTTCATGTTGACGGCATGTATCTCGGCAACATAATCTCCCGGGTTTAACAGGTTGCCATTCTGATCGGTGTGGCCGGAGAGATTGACCGTAACGGAAAATACCCGGGGCCCGTCACTGTTCTTCCCGACCGTGACAAACTCCTGCACGATCGGATCGTAATCATATGCCGGGCCGGAATGCTCCTCCGGATGGATACCCGGATACACCGAGGCGGATAGCAGGTACCCCTCCGGGAGATCCGTTGTGCCGTTGAGAGTAAACGGTTGGTGCAGGGATGCATTGCCCACCGGGTTGAACCGGATCTGGTTCGGGGCCTCCCCCACCGGGGGCAGGGTCACCGGTACGAGCGAAGTCGCGTAGATGTTCTGGTGGATTGCCGATACATGGACAATGCACTGGTCCGGAAAGGAACTGTTCCGGCCCGGCATGGAGGGATCCAGGCTGATTGCAGCAGACCAGACCCTGGCGCCATGGACTCTGCTCACATCGATGCTGCCCCTGAAATCCCCGTAATTGTCGCCAGGTGTGCCACCGGTGCCATCCCGGGAAGCAAGAAGCACATGGTAATTCAGCCATGTTCCTTCAGGCAGGTTGGTCCTGCCGGAGATCACGAGACTCCAGTTTACGGGTATTTCTGGCAGAGGATCGATCTGGATCCACCACACTGGATCTGTCCCGACACTACGGTCAGATCGCAGGCCGGGGTTGTCAGGAGTTACCGGGCCCGTCGTACCCGGTGACGCGGATGGAGATACACATCCCGGCAGGATAATTGCAAAGATTGCCAGGAAAGCGATCAGGACCGCGATTGGTTTACTGTCCATGAACCCGGTGGGAGTGCCGGGGGTTTAACGCTGGCGATGAGTGAAAAAAATGGTGCGGTTATTCCCGTCATGTACAGCGCATTCAAGTTCCCTGAGGATTCATAACCCTGCCCATGAACAGGATGTTACCGGTCTCGTCATCCTGGATCAGGAACAGGAACGGGTGATCGGCCCGGAAGACCGGTGAGGCAGACCACGTACCCACAAGGACCGCAGTGGCAGCGGTTGCTTCCGTACCCTCTTCATTCACATCGATCGTGGATTTGTGGACGGCATTCTGGATATACAATTCTTTACCTCCATCCATCCCGGAAAGATCGCCTTCCCTATCTGGAACCCGGTCGGCATTCCCATCGCACTCAGCACGCTGGGTAGTTCACAGGATGAGGTGAAGGAAAACCGGGGGAGGAATACCTCAATTTCCTCCTTCCTCATGGACTGTTTCAGATCGGCGATCATCGAATCGTTGAGGACCGCCTCGGCATAGCTAAGATCGTTTTCCTTAGGCAGGATCACCAGCATTGAGAAGTTTTTTCCGTTATTCGTCCCGTAGGGCAATGCGAGAACCTGCAGTTTTTCAGTTTCCCCGTAGGGGTAAAAGGCGACATATTTACTCTGGTGCATCATCGGGATCCGGACCGAAGTCCACGGCCATGGCGTCACCTTGAATTCTGCTTCTTTTGTCTCATCCCGTTTGAATGTCGTTACCCAGGTTCCCCTGAAGTGAACGGCATTGGTGATGACAAGGCGGGTAAGGGGGTTGATCATTCCTTCGGGAACGAGTCCTGTAATTTTCCCGCCGGTATTTTTCACAGCTCACGCATTGATGGCAGCCCGCGATGCTTCGGGAGAGTTTTTGAAGTCAAGATTCCGGGTTGCTGCTCCATAGTACTTTGCTGCGGTTGTGGTGTATTCCGGGAGGAACGGGTACGTCTGTTCGGCCCATAAGGCGTTAGTCGTACGCAATGGGGAACTGGTATTTTTGCGGTTCAGATCGGCATATGCCCCGACAAACCCCTGCCTCCGAATACGATCGTCTGCCGGGAAATGAAAAACCGTCCGGATCTCTTCGCCGGTATTTGTCCGGGCCCCTTCGTAGGTGAGCGCGAATGCCGATGCGATACTCAATGGCGAGAAGAGGATGTTCCTGCCGGAGGTCTCCGTATTCCGGCTCAGGTTGGAGTAGAGGTCGAATGCAAACTGGTTGTTGGCATCGATGATCGCATTCTCTGCACTCGCATTCCTCTCAATGCTACCGGGGAGATCGGGGGAATTTGTAACTTCAGGGAAGGTTGCTACCCCGGAATATTTCGTATCATCAGAATTTTTTTTCTCCAAAGGCTGCAGGCATCCGGCAAGGATCACGGTGATTGCCACGACCAGCATGATACACAAGAGTTTGCCCGGTACTTTCATTCACAGAAATGTTGTCGGGTTTGGATTAAGGCTGGCGTTGAGTGAAAAAATATTTGCTGTTATTTTGCATTTTGAGATAAAAACCCGGTCCAACCGCAAATGTATCAGAATCCCTCAGGAGTTTCCGTTTGATTCAAATCGATCAGCCATTCTCTGCGATCTCCGTATCTACCGGTCACATTCCCATCGGGCAATTTCCACTGAACCGCAAGTACACCCTGATGAAAAAATTTTTGTGAGGACAGGTACTCGATGCTTTTCGCTGAAACGATAATAGTTTTGATTGGTTTGGTCTCAGATTTTCCCGGTTCCAGCCAGAAATATCCATCGTTATTCTGAGTGCCAAAATAATTTATACCGCAGGTGAACGACAAATTGTAAACACAGCTATCCCCGACATCATCTTTCAGCACAACCACCCCATATACCAAATCAATAGGCACGAGACCGGTATTGTTTAAGGTTATGTTGGTTTTCACAAGATAGGACTGTTCGGTGTCTGAAGTACCATTCCGCTGAATGGTCACGGGACCGTGGGATAGTTCAAATGATGCATTCTCTCCATAATCGAAACAGGCTGTCGGGGAGGTCCTCCCGGAAAGGTTACCCAATCTTTCCATGGTTTCATTGCAATAAGCACGATCGTCTGATGCCACATCTTTATCTGCCGTTGTTACGAACGACGCGTTGGACACGGAAGGAGAATAAATGGTGTCCTGATTTGAGAGATTATCAACGGTTCCACTTGTGATACATATCGTAAATACGATAGCGATCAGAAAAAATCCGAGTAAAATCAATCGAATTCTCATTCTCAATCACTTTCATCCATGGGACCGCGGGTTCCGGCGGTAGCCCCGGCACCGCTGTCGTTACCGTAACTCGTGACCCCGGGCATGGTCTGCGGATGGGCATGTGAGGTTTGGTCGGTGACATTCATCAGTGAATAATTCGGAGGGGGTCGGGATAACGCAGGCGATGAGTGAACAAAATGGTGCGGTTATTTACGGAAAAATTATTCTGTTCCATTGACCGTTGGTTCACATTTTTCCTCTTACAAGGTTCCACTCATTAAGAACCTCACTTGAAACCGAATCCTTTTGGAGAGTTATCTGACAATGACCGTCAGGTTCTGTCCTGCAAGGAGCTTATGGTCGCCACCCCGTTTACATACTGCCTTGAGGGTGTGCACTCCCCGGGCAGTCGTTGTCACCTCCCACGCAATGGTACCAAATCCTGGCATATTTCGATCGGGCATATCCCGTATCCCTTCTGATACCTGAAGACCCGAACTATTGGACAGGAACCACACTCCCCCGACCCTGTCCCAGAGTGGCATTCTGAATGTTATGGTGTTGCTGGCGTTTGTGCAGACAATCGCGTTGTCCATTGTTTTATCAATCGTGATCACTTCACCCGGTATCTGGTTAATAGTGCAGATGGGTTGCTGCGGGATGTTGAACCAGAGATAACCGGCAGACACGATGGCCAGAACTATTGCTATTTTCATTACAGTTATGGCAGGGAACCTGCACATTCTACCGGAAGAGTCCGTGGAGTGACAACCGGTGCTGGCCGAGTTTTCCCTCGAAGTTCGAGGCCCCTATGTACATGACCTCCCCGGTTTCCGTTGCCGCCCGGATACCGGACCGCATCGCATTCATGACGGAGGCCTCGTCAATGCCATTGAGGACGATCTCGTACACGGATGCCACGCCCTCCGGCACCAGGGAATCGGGAATGCGGCCCTTCAGGCCCGGGCACCAGCGGTGACTGGTGCTGGCCGGCATCGGGAAGCGATAGTTGGCGCAGCCAACCTTGGAACCGCTGCCGACAATGCCGCCGGCGAAACTGGTGATTACGTCCGGCATCCCGGCGATCGCTTTCATCGCGGCCTCGGCCCCGGTGAGTGCCGAACGCCAGTTGCTGCCCATGACCAGGAAGTTTCCGCCGGCAATGCCCTTGACGGTCCCGAACCGTTCCTCGCCCACGTACTCGCCCTCCATCACGGGGATCTTCCAGCAGGTTCTCCCGCCCACGGTGCACCGCTCCTCATACCGGTCCCCGAAATAGTGCATCCGGGTGTAGAACCGGGAGGCTGCACCGGGCAGGCCATCGAAGGCCGAAGCGGTCGGGGCCGGGAGGATGCACTGGGAGATCCTGTCGGCCACATTGGATCGCATCTGCTTCTTCTCGGCACAGATCAGGATCGCGATCCCCTCCCGGCCATCCGGGGTCTCGTCCCGGGTGAGGGTGCGTTCGATGCCCGCTTCACAGGGGCAGTAGATCTTGGAGGTGGCAAATCCCGTTGCCTCGACTGCGGCCTTATACGCCCATTCCGCGGTTTCGGCCGTTATGATGACCCGCGACAGCCATATCGGGAATGCCTCGGCAAAGGTATCGAGTATCCGGGTGCCGTTGAGCTCCATTGCTTTACCGCCTGTCCGGAATGATTACGCCATCTTCCGTTACGATCGCGTCCATCCGGATATCATTCTCCTCGAGCGGAAGCTCGTCAACTTCCTGGCAGGCAAATGCGATCCCTACTTTGTGCAGCTCCGGGTTCTTCTCGAGGAACCGGTCATAATAGCCGGCCCCGTACCCGATCCTCCCCCCCTTGCGGTCGAACCCGAGCATCGGGAGGATGATGGTATCGATATCTTTGGGAACTGCGGGAATCTCGTTGCCGATGGGTTCAGGGACCCCGAAGGTGCTCGGGACCAGTACTGCAAAATTCCGGATATAGGAAAGGCGGAGACTCACGTCTTCCTTTACAATAATGGGGACAACCACCGGATTTTTCCGGTCGAACAGTGCCTGGATCAGCGGTTCGGTATTGACCTCTTTCTCCTTTGAGGTATAGACCAGCACGGTCTCGTTGTCGCTGAGGATCTTCATGAGATGACGGCAGATGCTCTGGCTTTTTTCCAGCCGTTCTGCGGGGGACATTGCATCCTTTTTCCGGCGCAGGATATCCCGTAAGTTGCTTTTTTGTTCCCTCAGAGTGCTCATACTAGGTAAGTATTGACCGGAAGGTTTAACGCTGTCGATAAGCTCAAAAATTTGAGCTGCGAGCAGGTTCAGTCCGCATGGAATATCAGTGTCAAGGGCAAAAACGTGCTGGATGGTAATGAAGTAAAAAGTTACCATACTTACAATCCTTTATGTCGATTCAGGAATGCGCAACAAAACGAATTCCCGTCTGCCCGGGCACATGGGAGACCATCCGTCAGCTCAGGAAGCCGGGACAGACGTTTTATGATGTGATCAATGAACTCATCCGCACAAGTTCCGCAATACGGTTGATTGAGGAGACCCAGCGGATAAGAAAACGAAGCAGGTTCGTTCCGCTCTCGGAGTTATAGGGGTGACATTTATTGTCAGCATCTATATCGAAATCTCCTGTTGGCAATCAAGGTCCGGATAAAAAATCTGAATCAAAGTCTGGTTGAAAAATAAAAATCAAAATGTGATTGAAAAATTAAAATCAAAGTATGCTCGAAAATTTTTAGGCAAGGTGTGGTTGAAAATTACCATTCAAAGTGTGATTGAAATTTTTTGAGCAAAGTCTGATTATTTTTTTCAATCAAAGTCTGGTTAAAAAAATAAAAGCAAGGTCCGATCGATCCGGATCAGGATTCTCATCGCGATCACGCTTGCGCTGAAAATATTTCAATCGGGATCCGGTTGCGAATTCCCAATCGAAGCTTGATGAAAATTTTAGAATCAAAGTCTGCATGAAAAATTCAAATCAGGATCCGTTGAAAGATCAAAATTAAAGTCCGGTTGATCCGGATAAGGTTTTCACCTAGGTTCCGGTTCGAAACCCCCCAACCGGTTCCCCCCTCTAATCACATCTCCACCAGCATCAGCACCCCGATAAGAATCTGCACCCCGGCAAAGATAATCTGCAAATTCCGCCCGGAACACCCGTGGGCGCATCGCACCCCGAACCGGGCGAGAGGAATGGTCGTAGCCGCAAGGATCGCAAACGTCACGAGATCTACGTACCCGATCGAATACGCCGGCAGGCCCGCCACCCCCCAGCCATTGATAATATACGCCATCACGGCCCCCGCGGAGGAAAAGATCAGGCAGGCCGAGGCAGTCCCGACCGCCTTATGCATGGGATATCCCAGCAGAATCACCAGCACCGGCACCAGCAGGACCCCCCCGCCGATCCCCGCAATGCCCGAGATGATCCCGATGAAGAACCCCACGATAATGTAGATCCTGAGCGAACCTGCCGGCGCACAGACCTCGCAGCTCTGGATATGCCAGACCATCCGGACCGCCATCACCATAATGAGAAGCGCAAAGAACGTCCGCAGCACGATCCCCGGCAGGTGGGCCGCGAGCGTGCCTCCCGCGAGACCCCCGAAGATTGCCGCACAGCCCATCGGAAAGGCCGCCCGCCAGTCCACCGCTCCCCGGCTGTGGTGGGCCATCGCCCCGCTGATCATCGTCGGGATCATCACCGCAAGCGAAGTGCCAAACGCGAGCCGCGTGGCAAGCGTATTATCCATGCCCCCCGCGAGGGAGAGCCAGTACTGGACCGGCGTCATCAGGAATCCGCCCCCCACGCCAAAGAGCCCCGAGGCGGTCCCCGCAGTAATCCCGGTGACGGCAAGGAGGGCAATAGTAAGGATCGGGTCCATGGGTTTTTCTCAGAAATGCTGCAGAGTTATTATATTCCGGGTATCAATAGTCTAACGGGAAGAACCATGGGACGATCCGCACTGCTCATCATCGACATGCAGAATGATTTCGTGCTGGAGGCAAAACCGCTCAGAGTTGCCGGGGCCGCAGCCGTTATACCAAAGATACAATCCGTACTGGCCGAATTCCGGCGAAAAAAACTGCCGGTCTTCCATATCCTGCGGGTGCACCGGGCGGATGGTTCGGATGTGGAGATCATCCGGCAGGATCTCTTCCGGAAGCAGCCCTTCGCTGTCGCGGGAACCCACGGGGCCGCGGTCATCGATGAACTCGCCCCCCGGCCGGGGGAGTATATCCTCACCAAGACCCGCATGAGTGCGTTCATCGGCACGGAACTCGATCTCATGCTCCGGACCCTCAATATCACGACGCTCGTGGTCTGCGGTATCCAGACCCCTAACTGCATCCGGACAACCGTCTTTGATGCGATTGCGTACAATTACCCGGTGGTGCTGGTCGGGGATGCAACCGGGGCAGCCTCAGGAGAAGTACACCTGACCAATGTCCGGGACATGCAGAACATCGGGGTAAGGATCGTCAAGACCGTTGATATCGCGGGCCTGCTGGAAAACCAGTAGGATCCCGTTAAAAAAACTTAAAAAAAAAATTACTGGTTCCGGACATATTCCCGGAGCAGCCAGACGCCCACTACGATAACGACGAAATAATAGATCGCCGACACGACCGGTACGAACTGGTCCGAGACCCAGGTCCGGATCAGGTCCTGGAGGGTGAAGTAGAGCTGGAATGTTGCGATCAGCACGAACAGCCCGACGATCATATACACAACCCCGAGCCACTCTTTGTTGTTTTTCTTCTCTGCAGGTTTTGGATTGTTGGGATCGTTGGAATTATTTGTCACAGGTATCTCCTTGGGAATAGTATAGGCATTCTCCGGCTCCTGCCGGGGATTCTCCTCACGGGTCATGGCCGCCTCCTCCCCAGGCAGGCGAGCCCGGCAAGCGAAACGAGCGCGATAACAACCAGCGGTGCACCAAAGCCCGGGGATTTCGTGGTGTAGGGGGCCGGGGTCCTCACGGGCGAACCGGAATCCTGGACAAACTTCGAAGTCTCGATCTGTTTGGTCACGAACTGGGTATCCTTGTCCACCTGCATACCGGGCCGGAGCCGGACATTCCCTTCGCCCCGCTTGACGATCGTATCGTTCTTCCATACCAGCACCTCGACCACATAGTTGTACTGGTCGGGAACTGAGAGGGTGACGCTCGACACCCTTGTTGCATCCGGCTGGATACTCTCTACAGAAGCCCGCTGCTTATCCGCGAGCAGCCGGGCATCCTCTTCCTTGGCCTTCACTTCGATCTCGAACGGTCCGCTTGCAGCCCGGTTGTCGTTGGTGAAATAGACATCGGTCTGGATGTTCACGTGATCGCCCGAGACTTTCTTTACCAGGAAGTCGATGTCGGAGATGGCGAGGCCGGTCTCCTGGATGTCGGGCGTGAGCCGCTCAAGGTTGTACACGATGAGCTCACCCTGTCCCTTGCGCTGGCCGTTCTCAAAGACCGTGCTGACCAGGCGGTAGGAACCTTTCCGGGGGAGGACGATGGTCTGGGAGATGGACCCGGAACCCCGGATGCCGAGATACTCGGTATCGCCTGTCTGCTCGGCGACCACAAGGCCGCTTCCCATATCATAGGCCTTGAGCTGGACCCGGGAGACTCCGGAGGAGACCCCGTACGTATTCTGCACTTCGGAAGTAACATTGAGGGTGACATCGGCCCCCGTCACGTTCTGGGCGCCGACCGTAATACTGGAGACGGTAACCGCGCTCTCCTTGAGGCAGCCGGCGCTCACGACAAGCGCCGCGAGGCAGAGGAGCAGGATGACCGGCAGTGCCGCCGGGATAGGTTTGTGTGCCATGAATTCTCTTCAACAGGTGCTATCCGCAGTTATTTATGCGTGATCATTTATATCGCGGCGTTATACATCCCCGTTCACCGGTGATTCCGGCATGTTCAGGTCTGGCCGCTCAATCCAACTGATTTGACGAGCCCCGGCAGAAAAATCGATCCATTCATTACGGGACAAATGAATTTCGTTGCTATGAAAGAGCATCATCACCATCAGACCCTTCTGCGACCCAGCCTTCCCCCTCTCCTTCTCATCTTCCTCTTCTGCATCCTCCCCGTATCTGCCCTTCCACACTCGCCCGTTGCAAATTTTACCGCTGATCCTCAGGAAGGTCCCGCTCTTGAACCGGTCCGGTTCACCGATACCTCAACGGGAAGCCCTGCTTCCTGGCATTGGGATTTTGGCGACGGGACCGGTTCGATGCTCCAGAGCCCCCGCCATACCTATTCGTACCTGGGAGCGTACACGGTATTGCTGACGGTCATGAATGCTGACGGTGGCAATTCTTCGGTATCAAAAGAGATTCACATGGCTGACAGTGGAACCCAGGTCCCGACCACCGTACCCCGGAACAGCCAGCCTTCCCGGACAACGGAGACACCGAAGTCGCCGGTAGGAATTACGATTGTGCTGGCAGCACCTCTCATCGCTCTTCTCTTCTGCCCGGGAAAACGATGAATGATACCCGGTATTTCGGGGTTCATCGGTTTTTCTGGCACACGAAACAGAGCAGGAGACCCCCCAGGATCCCGAGCACCGGAACAATCGCCGGCAAGCCGGCTTTTGTGGTCGGTTTTGCAAAGGCTGCCTTGTCAAAATCATCCAGCCGTTTCTGGGCTGCCTGCTCCATACCGGTCTCTGCGGCATCCGCTTCAGCGGTCCGGTTCAGTGCCCGGAGCGCCCTGGCCTTAAGCTGGAAGGCTTCGGCATAGGAAGGATCGAGCGTGGTCGCCTTGTCAAGCGCAGTAACCGCGTTCCCGTACTGCCTGAGCCCGATATAGGCATCGCCCTTGTTCACCCAGATGTCCGCTTCCGTGACATCCCGGTACTGGTCGAGGCCTGTTGCCCCGGGGAAGACCGCGAGGCACTGGTCGAACGCGTCGAGCGCCTGCTGGTACTGCCCGGCATAAAGGGCGGTCTCCCCCTGCTTGCAGAGTTCCCGTACCTTGTCGGTGGTATCTGCTGCTGCGGCGGATGAAACAAGGAGCAGGATCGCGATGCAGGCAATGGCGAGGAACCGGATCTTCCGGATGGGTGCCGGATTCAGGGTGGGTGCCGGAGAATGCATGATACTGTGAGTAACATGCCGGGAATAATAAATAACAAGGATCTGGATCGCAAAAAAAGAGGATTATTTCACGGTCCGGACCAACTTGTCATCCTTGTACGTGACCTGGCTGACCACTGTTCCATCCGTAGCATAATAGAACATGTCGCCATCTTTTAACCGGGCGGTTACGTACTGGGTGCCATCCGCCTTGGTCCCTAACGTGTTGTAATATGTGTAGACCGCGTGGATCCCGCCGTTCCATTTGGTGTCGATGCACTTTGCCGGGGGTTTTCCGCACATGACGACCGCGTCAGAGTAGCTGGGGGTCTTCTCGCAAAGGGATCTTTTCCCGAGATCTCGTAGGCCTTGTCCGCGTAACCACAGTCCGGATCGAAGGAGGAGCTGTCGGTCACCGCATATCGTGTCGCGGTATAGTGGAGTGCCAGTTTCGCAAACCCGGGGTACTGGTCGGTGGGGGTCACGGAGGGCTTGAACTGCGGGGTGTCCGAGAAGATGAGGTTCTTGTCAAAGATCGGGACCATGGTGGAATCCACCATGCCGCTGGCCGAGCTGCTGAGTGTCCCGGGGAGGGCTGCCCAGAGGATGCAGTCCGGGTAGTTCCACTCATCATAGCACCGCCCGTTGCAGATCTCGTGGCAGGTACCCAGAAGGAGCGACGAGTCCCCGAGTTGCTCCGTGCAGATATCATAACAGGCATCGTGATCCCGGCATCCCTGGTGGGACGGGCAGCTGATGACGTTTTTGTAGATGCAGGTCCCTCCCTCGAAGGAGATCGTGATATCGGCTACCGCCTTGCACCGCTCGGGGGGGCAGTCGATCCCGCAGGCACCCCGGCACTGGGCCCCGCTGGAGAGGGAAGTCTGCCGGAGCTGGGGTGCGTTGCCGGTCCCGATGGAGCAGGAGCCCAGGTACAGGGCCCGGGCCTGGGGATTGTCGGTGCTGTAGGGCGGGGTCGGCACAACGACCGGTTCCAGGGTGATGGTGCCGACAGCATTCTGGCCGGGAAGTGGCTGGAGGGGCTGTTTGCTCCCGTCCCATGACCACCCGTCAAAGAAGTTGGGCGGTGCCTTTGCGGCAGCGGGCATAATCGCACACGAGAGGATGATGCACAGGGCGATTGCGGCAGTCATGGTGCGGGCGATGTGTCTTCCGGGTGAAATCTTTCCCTTCATCGAAATTCAGCTCCTCCTGATAAATACAACTGAATAATCCTCGGCACGGATGAGGCCGGCCAGCGGGTCATAGATCATCACGGGACTCACGGTTCCCGAGGCGGACCGGAGCTGGTATTTTCCCGTGGCAATCTTCTCCCATGTACTGGTCGAGCGATCACCGGACGAGATGATGGTGGCCGTTCCGTCTGCTCCGAATTCTATCTGCATACCGGTGGTCCCGATATCCCAAGTGCCTAGGATCGGATCCCCAGCGGATGCCGAATTTTTCTTCACGGTCGGGGACACCCTGGTGGTTGTCATTGCCGTTACCGCGGATCTCGTTGTTGAGCCGGATTCCATCAGGCCGGAATCCCGGGTTCCTGCGTAATCATCAGGACCAATGTCAGCGGTGATATCCGAGCTCCCGTAGGAACTGCCGGTATATCCCGAAGATGAACCCTCGTCAAGCATCGGAATGATGACAAAAATACCCACGGCGATGATCGCGATGAAGAAGAGCAGGCTCCCGATCAGCTCGTTACATCTCAAGAAAAGCACCTGTTTGTCAAACTGGTACCTTTTTTCTCACAGGATATGATGTTACCGAAATTTTTCTTCGCCCTGTAAGGTCTGGTCCTGAATACGGATCCTCCCTCTTTTTATTTTCGGCAATCCACTATTCATTTACTACGAGGTGCACGTCTCATGTTCTGCCAGCAGTGTGGAAAACCCAGCAATGAGGGGGCACGGTTCTGTGACAATTGCGGAGCCCCCTTCCAGCCGGTCCCTGTCCAACAGGTCCCACCCCCGGTATACCAGCAGCCCGTCTACCCGCCACAACCCGTGTACCCGCAGGCCCCGGCGTACCAGGTGCCCCCGGTCCAGCCGGTGATCCCGCGGGGAGCGGTACGGAGCCCAGGCATTGCCGGCCTCCTCTCGTTCCTCTGCTGCGGGCTCGGCCAGCTCTACAACGGCGAGACGCTCAAGGGTGCAGGATTCTTTGCCGGCGCTATCATCGTCTCGGTCATCTTCAATATCCTCGGGTTTTTTGTCGTGCTCTTTGCGATCTATGATGCCTTTACCACGGCAAAGAAGATCAATGCAGGGAGGTTGCCTTCACCGGCAAGAGTATCCTCTTCTGGCCGGTCATCATCCTGTACATCATCATGATCATTGTTGCCATCCTGTTCCTCGGTGTCCTTGCGAGCGGGCTTGGCAGCTATGGCTATTACTAATTTTTTTACCCCGGCAATTGAAAGAAACCGCACAAGTGCCGTGGCTCCTCCTGATAGGATCTCACGGAAATGCAAAAGTCAAAAAAAAAGAAAGGTGTGCCCGCACACCGCTTATTCACAATAGATATCGTTGGCCCATTCCTCGATAACCCGTTTCGGCGGCTTGCCACGGCCACCTCCGCGCGACTGCCGGGGTGGGGCTGCACTCCGGTCGGCTTCGGTCTCTTCATCATCCAGACTGAGCAGTTTTGAGTCCTGGGGCTTTTCTGCGGGTCGTTCTCCCTGCCGTTCAGCCGGTCTTTCGGTAGGCCGTTCAGCGGTTCGCTCTGCCGGTCGTTCGGCCGTTCGCGGGGCATGTCCCCGGTAGTTATTATGTGACCTGCGGTTGCCGCCCTGGTGCCGGGGGGGTCCATCCCGCCGGGGATTCTGGGGGTTTGGGGTATTGGGAGACGCTTGTGGGGTTTGTGGATTGGGGGTATCTTCAGCCATACGTGTCAGGATAGATAATACGGGACTGGTTACAGAAATATTTTTGCCCTGTCTTTTTTTTTTAAACTGCCATCCTCCGGATAAAAACCATGAAATCTGCTCAATCACGGTCCGGATTCTGCACATTTCCGGTCCAGGAGAGCTGTACTTCACCATTTTTTCTGTACCGTTCCTGCAATCCCTGCAGGAAAACCATTCCGGATTTTTTTTATGAAAAATGAGATGCCCTGAGGATCGCGTCATCACAAATGTGCAGCGGGATTTCGGATAATGCACACCTAAATACCCTAACGTCTTAGTTTGTTGCACGAGAATTCTGCCGGTCATCCATGTCAAACGTCACCACCCTGCTCGATTCAAAGAGTGTGCCTGAGGCCAAGGCAGCGCTCATCTGCCCCTCCCGCAACGAGACCTACAGCTACGGGAAACTCCGGTCCGAGATGAACCGGATTGGCCTGGGTCTGGTGAACCTTGGGGTGAGGAAGGGGGACCGGGTCTGCATCTACCTGGACAGTTCGCTTGAGTACCTGATCAGTTATTTTGCGATCTGGCGGATTGGGGCTGTTGCGGTCCCGACCAATATCGTGTACCGGGGCGAGGAGCTGCTGCACGCGATCAATAATGCCGGGGCCGTTGCCGTGATCACCGACCGCCAGGGTATTGGTGTTGTTTCGGGGATTCGGGCGGAATGCTCAACGCTTGAACATGTCATCTATACCTCCGGTTCCTGCCCGGGTGTGGTTGCCTGGAGTTCCTTTCCCCCGGCCCCGTCCGGTATGCGTGCGGTCGCTTCCGTGCCCGAGGATCTCTGCCATATCCAGTACACTGCCGGTACCACCGGCAAGCCCAAAGGAGCGATGCTCTCGCACGGCAACTGGATGATGGCACTTGATGCCGAACGCGAAGCCCTCAGGATGCGCCCCGAGGATGTCTATCTCGGGATCTACCCGATGGGTCACGTCGGGCTCTCGTGGGGGCTGGCGATGCTCCGCTCCGGGGGCACGTACGTGATGATGGAACGCTTCGAGCTCGACCATTACCTGGCGCTTGCCGACCAGTACCGGGCCACGGTGCTGGCGGGAATGCCCCCGGTCATTCATTCGCTCAACACCGCCCCGCCGGGCACCGAAGACCGACTCAAACATGCCCGGGTGATCATCTCCGGGGGAGGACAACTCCTGCCGGCAGTCTGGGAAGCCTGGGACAAGCGCTACCATATCCCGGTCGCCAACTCGTACGGCCTGTCCGAGACCATCGTGATCGGCTCGGGAACCACGACCCTGCCCGAGTACCCGCAGCTGAGCAAAAATTACCAGAGTGTTGGGGTTGCGGTGGGGTACGCGGAAGTAAAGATCGTTGATACGGCCGATCCGGAGAAGGAGATGGCCTTTACCCAGACCGGGGAGATCGCCCTTCGTGGCCCCTCGGTTGCCCAGGGCTACTGGCGGATGCCGGAAGCCACGGCCGAGGTCTTCCGGCACGACGGTTGGTTCCTGACGGGCGATATCGGGTACATGGATGAATCCGGTGTCCTGATCATCACGGACCGGAAAAAAGACATGATCATCATGTCGGGCTGGAAGATCTATCCCACGGAAGTCGAGAACGTGATCGTCTGCCACCCGGCTGTTGCTGATGTGGCGGTCTTCGGGATACCCGATGAGCGCAAAGGCGAGATACCGATCGCAGCCATTGTGCTCAGACCCGGGACCCTGCTCACCGAACCCAGCTGGAAGCCTACTGCCGCGATCACCTGGCCGGGTACAAGATCCCGCGGAAACTCGTGATCGTGAATGCGCTGCCCCGGGTGCATGGCTGGAAGCTGCTGCGCAGGGACCTCCGGGAAAAGTTCGGCGGATCGGGCTTGTAATGCCATTTGGCGGAGTATTCTGCGACAAATGCCCACGGGCTCCCACAAACCTTTTAATCTGGCTGTAAATAATATTCACCGGTATATCCTCTATGGACGTGAAGAGCCGCATCCAGGACGTTCCCGCCAGCGGGAGGGTCAAGAAGCGGACCACCGGTATCGTGGGGCTCAATCTGCTCCTTGACGGTGGTTTTCCCGAGGGGACCCTCATCATGATCTACGGGACTCCGGTTGCCGGCGTGGATCTCGCGGCAAAGCAGTTCTGGCAGGCAGAAGGGGGAGAAGAGGGCACGTACCTGATCAACGAAGGCGATGTTGAAACGGGGATGAGCGATGCGCTCGATCTCCACCCCGAGATGTACATACCCCAGATGGCCGGCAGCAGGATTGTTGTGGACTCGCTCTCGTCCTTTATTATCAAGTACGGAATCGAAGAGGCTCTCAAATTCTTAAAAAAGGCCCGCGAGGAGATGAGGAACCACAGTGCGAATCTGCTCTTTGTCGTGTACACCGGCATTCACACGCTGATGGAGATGACGAGGATCATGCGGGCCGCCGATATCGTGATCGAGTTCAAGACCGATATCCACCAGTCCGATATCGAGCGGACCCTTGCGGTGCATAAGATCAAGGATGCCGCGGCCCCCAGAGGCTGCTCCCCTTCATCATCACCGACCGGGGTATTGAAGCCTCGACCACATCGCGTGTGGTCTGATCGGACCTCTGGTCCACGACCCGTTTTATTTTTTTTTATTTTTTCTGGTACTGCCCCTGTTTCCGGGTGATGTTGGGGGTGCACCACAATAAACGCAATACGGTAAGTTTTTCCCGATTGCTTGGTATTTTCTCCCCAAAAATAAATACAGATAGAAAATACATTTTTTCAAAAACCATTAGTTTATATAGCATTTGAGCCAGCTAAAAAAATCCAGCGCAAGCTATATCTTCCGATGATCTCTACGCTATGCTACACGCACATACCACAACCAAGTTCTTTCTCCCGACAAAGCGACGATGGATTTTTTCAACCGGAACTTTTCCACTGGTAAAAAAAATCTCCTCTCCTTTGTCCCGGGAGAGCGTGTCCGGGTAGTTACTGCCATACGTCAGGAGCCGTCTGCCGGTGGTGTGCGTACCCAGGAAGACCGGAGCACGATACCATACTCATACCTCTCGCCCTGATCTGTCTCATTGCCCTGATAGGAGTCAGCGGTACCGTACCGGTTTCCCCTCTATCTCCGTTAACCTGTCCATCTCCCGTAACAAGTCCATTGCCGGCTACCTGCGATGGAAAGAAACGGCCTACCGGGATAGTCGGCCTGAACATCCTGCTGGATGGGGGTTTTCCGGAAGGCACCCTGATCATGGTGCACGGTACTGCGGTGGCGGGCGTGGAATTAGCCGCCCGGCATTTCTGTAACAATCACCCGGATGAAGGCGGCACGTACTTTGTGCCTGAGGATATTTTTGACGGGGAAGAGGAGAATGCGGAGATGAATCCCGCCCTGCTCCTTGAACATATGAGGGGGACCCGGGTGGTGATGGATTCCCTCTCAGACATCATCGAACGGTACGGCATTGAACAGGCCCTCTACATCCTGAGCCTGATCAAGGGGGACCTCCGGTTGAACAATGCGAACCTGATGTTCATCGTGTATTCCGATGTGCATACCCCGATGGAGATGACCCGGATCATGCGGGCGGCAGATGTTGTGATCGAGTTCAAGACCCGGATCAGCCAGTCAGAGATCACCCGGACCCTCTCGGTGCAGAAGATCAAAGGCAGTGCCGTGCCCCAGCGCCTGCTCTCCTTCATTATCACCGACCATGGGATCGAAGCCTCGACCACATCCCGGGTCGTGTAACCACAACCCGGCAGGAATACCGGCAGGAGTTCTGCCGGTTTTTTTAAATATTTCTCCTCATCCCGGGGATGCGTTTCCGATTTTCAAAATGAATGTTGTGCCGTATACGGTGCAGAACAATCTCACACAAACCGTTTTGATTCATCCGCCCGGCCGAATCGCAATCATGAAACCGATGGTACAAACCTATATAGCAGCATCTCTCCAAAAGCCAGTAAACCGGGTCTTCGGGTTTGAACGGGAGAACTCCTGCTTTCGTCCCGGGATGCCTGCATATCACTCCGGACCCTTGAATCCCGGTAACCGGAAGAGTGAGGCCGTAAAAAAATGAGTACAAAAATGAACCCTCTGCACACCACGCTCGGCATACTCCTGCTTGCCAGCCTGCTGCTCGCTGGCAGTGCTGCCGCAGCACCCGTGGCACCATCAACCCCTTCAGGACAAGTGACCCCCGCAGATCAGTTCCCGCTCACTACCATTTCGGTAACGGTCGGGCAGCTAGGTACAACGCCCATAACCGGCATTATCGTGACGGGCACCGCACTCGAAAATATTGTCGTAACGGCGGCAGTTGCCAGTGGGCCCGAAACCGGCACTGGTGTCCCTTTGCCTTTTATCGTCCCGCAGTCATGGCTGGATGAACACCACATTGCCCCGCGGGATATTGTCATGTATCATCGTGTCGGGTCGGACTGGCAGCCACTCCCCACAACTCTGGTGGATGTCACGAACGGGCAGGCCAATTACACTGCATCAAGTCCCGGTTTCTCCCTGTTCGCAATAACGGGGCAGACCGCTCTTCCCGCAACTGCAACAACAGCACTCCCGGTCGCCGCCGGTCCAGCGCCTGGTCTCCCGCTGAAGACCCTGCATTATCGGAATTTTCGTGGTGGTGCTTGCCGGTATTATCCTGCTGGTAAAGCGCCGGTAGAACCCCGCACCGGGAGACTGGTCACGAAGGGAACCGGTACTTTTTTATTTTTGTTTTATCCTTGTTTCTTCCGGCAGTTCCCGTGCAAAAATTCCATCGTCACCTGGCGGCACCGCCGGTTGCTCTCCGGAAGGTACCGCCCGGTTTCGCGCCCGATCTTCTCCTGCAGGAACTTCTTCTCGCCTTTCGTCCAGTCCCGTATCAGGTCTCCGGTCATCTCGAGATGGAACTGGAGCCCGAGGGCGGATCCCAGCCGGAAGCCCTGGTGCGGTACCTGATCCCCCCGACACTGGAGCGTACCGCGAACCGGCAGGTGGAAGGTCTCGCCATGCATCTGGAAGACGTGGACCGTTTCAGGGAAGGATGCAAACGCCCCGGTGGCGCCGGGTTCCGTGTGGACCGGGTACCAGCCGGTCTCGTTCACAAACCGGTACACGGTTGCCCCGTGAGCTGAGGCGATCAGCTGGGCACCCAGACAGAGACCGAGCACAGGAACACGTTGCTTCACGGCCCTCCTGATAAGTTCCTTCTCCACCCTGAGCCACGGGAGTTCCTGCTCGTCGTTCACGCTCATCGGACCTCCGAGAAAGACAAGGTGCGTGGCATCGCCCCTGCTGACCGGGTCTCCTTCCCAGAGCCGGACGTATTCGAACGGGACATTGAGTTCCGTAAAGATCTGTTCGAAATAGCCGAGCGGTTCTGCGGGTGAGTGCTGGAATGCTTTGACCCGGACTGGCTGGTTGCGTTCTCCCGACATGACTGTATCCTTGTTCAATATCTTGAACCGGGGATATTTCGGGTTTGTGGTCTTTCCCTCCAACTAAAAAACGTATATAGGTTCGTGAATAACGACAGGGTACGCATCCGGCCCGGCCGATTCCCCGATGAGGGACTTCTGGGCAAACCGGCCCGGTGCAGAATATTTCACGGAGGATCTCCCATAACCCCGGACACACAGTTCACCGGAAATAGCGAAGGACCGGAACCCGCACCTTCCGCCCGGCCGCCGGGCACCGGTGCGGCCGCAGGAATTTCCGGTACCGCTGATGAACCATTTTTCCTGCAATCGCAAACGAGTCATGGCTGCCCAAAGAAAAATCCCGGAGCCCCCGCATGACCCGCGGCCGCCGGCCCGTGCGGACCCTGAAGCGTGCGCTCGAAATTGCTGAGAAACGGGGAACCGTCCAGCCATACCAGCAAGGCCCCGGTCTGATCTGCAATTTTACGATTATTATCCCGGGATCTATGGCGCAGGTCCGGTTCAAGCGGGTGGCCCATCTCCGCTGTTCGCTGCAATGGCTGGAGCGAGAAGCGGCTGAAGAACTTGCGGGACTCCGGCTCATCGCGTCATCTGGCGAGATCTCCCGGGAACTCTGGATCTGTGCGCCGAACAGCGGGTTCCGGTTTTTCCGGATCTGCGACTCATCGCTGATGGAGCTCGATCACGATGGCCGGCCACTCCCGTTCAGGTCACCGGTTCCGGTGCCCGGACCCGCCAGGGCTGTTGCAAAGAAAGGACCGGCGACCGGGATCTGATCCGACGACCACCCTTCCCGCCTCCCAGGTGGTCAAAGACAAGACTCCTCAAATGAGGTCTCCGTCGGAGAACTCCTCCCTCAATCCCCTGGGGGAGAGTACGTGACCTCTCTTTCAAATCAGCCCCCTTTTGGCAAACGGGACATAATAAGGGCATATCTCAAAGGGTAAAATAATCGCAAAAATGCCGGCGCACCGGATGAGTCAATAATTCACCTGAAACCAGTCAATAATTCCCAAAAAAAGAATTATTTTTATCGGATTTTAACGTCGAAGAAACACCTATATTAAAAAGTCTGCAATTAGGCTCAATTGGATGGCAAATCTGCCTGAAATCCAGGGGAGTTATCGATGAAAAATGCAGGGGGGGTTTTGGATCCGGGGACCGGGAAAATTTTTAGGAATCTTATTCATTCTCTCTTCACGAAACTATTCCCCAGAGGAACCAATGGCACAATCTCAAAACAATACCAAACTCGATATCACCACCCTTGAGGGCTGGCTCTGGGAAGCCGCCTGCAAAATACGGGGGGAGATCGACGCCCCGAAATGCAAGGACTATATCCTGCCGCTTATTTTTTTGAAGCGGTTGTCCGATGTCTTTGATGACGAAGCAAAAAAACTGGAGAGCAGGTACGGCAGCAGCGATCTGGTAGAAAAAATTCTTGCTGAGGATCACCCGCTCGTCCGGTTTTATCTGCCACCGGAATCCCGCTGGGATGCAATCGCCAAAAAGAGCACGGGACTTGGGGAACTGATCACGGATGCGATGCGATCGATCGCCCGGGAAAATCCAAAACTCCAGGGCTCGATTGATATCGTCGACTTCAACGCGACCGCAGCAGGGCAACGAATCATACCGGACGATTCGATCAAGACGCTGATTGGCGTCATGGGAAAACACCGGCTCGGGCTTGCGGACGTTGAGCCGGATATTATCGGCCGGGCCTACGAGTACCTGCTCCGGAAATTTGCGGAAGGATCTGGCCAGAGTGCCGGTGAGTTCTATACCCCGCGTGAAGTTGCGATCCTCATGGCACAGATCCTCGATCCGAAACCCGGTGAGGAAGTCTATGATCCGTGCTGCGGGTCCGGCGGTCTGCTGATCAAATGTGCGATGAACTTCCGGGAACGGTATCACAATGATCCCGAAGTTGCTCCGCTCCAGTTCTGCGGGCAGGAGAACCAGCACGCCACATTCGCCATGGCAAAGATGAACACGTTCATCCACGACATGGAGGCGCAGATTGCTCTTCAGGATACGATGAAGTTCCCCCAGTTCCTGAAAAAAGACGGGGCGCTCCGGCAGTTCGATATCGTGACGGCAAACCCCATGTGGAACCAGGATTTCGAGCAGAAGATCTACGAGACCGACACCTACAACCGGTTCGGGCACGGCTACCCGCCTTCCAGCAGTGCGGACTGGGGATGGATCCAGCACATGTTCGCCTCCCTGAAAAAGAGCGGGCGGATGGCGGTGGTGCTGGATACCGGCGCAGTCTCGCGGGGCAGCGGGAATACCGGGAAGAACCGGGAACGCGACATCCGGAAATATTTCGCCGAGCACGACCTTGTCGAAGCGGTCATTCTCCTGCCGGAGAATTTGTTCTATAACACAACGGCACCGGGCATTGTCCTCGTTCTCAACCGGAAGAAGCAGCATAAGGGTGAGTGCCTGCTGGTCAATGCCTCTAAACTATTTCTGAAAGGACGGCCGAAGAACTTCATGCCGGAGGAGAGTATTGCGCTGATCGCTAGGATTTTCCGGGACTGGAAGGCGGTGGACGGGATCAGCACGATTGTCTCTGCTGCTGATGTTGCGAAGAATGATTTTAACCTGAGCCCGTCCCGGTACGTTGCGCAGAACGGCAAGGATGAGACGCTCCCCCTTGAGGATGCGGCTGTGCTGCTGCGGGAAGCTGAAGAGGAACGGCAGGAAGCGGACGAGCGGCTGAAGAAGGTGCTGGCGGGGCTGGGGTTATGAGTACTGCAGAAATTACAAAACGGGTATTCAACCCGGTTACCGGGAAATATTATTCCATCACAGAACGATCGAGCGCCTACACGAAGCCCGGGGAGATCCGTGGGCTGTGGAGCACCACAATACAGGAGAGCGGGGAATCATTTTCATGTCCGGAAGATGGTAAGACCAGAGTATACAATCCGGTGACTGGCAGGTACTACGAGATCCACCAGCATTCCAGTAAATACACGGAGCCCGGCCAGATCAAAGGGTTGTGGCACAATCAGAAGAAACGATCATGATTGATACGGATGATCTGCCGGAAAGATATAAGGCGACTGAGTTGGGTGTGTTACCAGAGGGATGGGAATGGGAAAAACTTGAATGTCTATGCAAATTACGAAAAGAAACCGTTGATCCAAGAAAACATGGTGACCTTGAGTATATCGGACTAGAACATATTGAACCCGGAAATATTAATCTAACTAGACGGGGCAATCCATTAGACGTTCGAAGTGCGAAGAGTCGTTTTTTTTCTGGAGATTTACTCTATGGAAAATTGAGACCATATCTTGATAAAGCAGTCATATGTCGTGAGAACGGAATTTGCTCCACGGATATCCTTATATTTACTCCAAAAAGCAAAGTTGATCCATATTTTTTGATCCTTTACTTCCATACTTCATTTTTCATAAATTCAGCGGTTTCCACGATGAGCGGTGTGAATCATCTGAATCATCCGAGGACTTCATGGGATTCACTATCTAAAATTATCATCCCCCTCCCCCCGCTTCCCGAACAGCACGCCATCGCCACCACACTCCGCACCGTGCAGGAGGCAAAGGAGAAAACCGATGCGGTGATCGCGGCGACGAAGGCCCTCAAGGCGGCGATGATGAAGCACCTGTTCACGTACGGCCCGGTGCCACCGGAAGATGCGGAACGGGTGGCGCTGAGGGAAACGGGGATTGGACCGGTGCCGGAAGACTGGGAGATACGGACCGTAAACGAATTATTCGGCTCATATGCTCATATAGACTAATTGAGCTCATATAGACTTAGCTCATATAGACTTATAGACTAATTGAGCTCATAAGACTAATTGATACTGGCTTGTTTTGGTCTCTAATTTTAAAAACATGTGATTTATGTGTCTGGATTTGAGTGTTTACGGCGTGTTGTTATTTTTGTGGTTGTATGCCGTTTTTGCTACCATGGATTCATTGCTGTGTTTGAGGACGTAGTAAAAAATATGTGTATATAAAACTAACGGGTCAAATGTTTTAAATATCCATAAGCCAGAGTTAATAGCAATGATAATACGAACAATAAATATCAACCTGGAGTGGTTAGAAGAAGTGTAATAAGACGAAGACGGGTTGGCGCCCATCCTCTGTTAACTCCTTTACGGGCGGTAAAGTAATGATAAAAACAACGTATACCAATATAAAATCTTCGGAAAAAACCGACCCTATTTTTCCATCATCACTGTTACGGCTATTACGGGAGATAAAAAACACCCCTGATATATCCATGTATCATTCCCTTTGCGATCAATTTGCAACGTATATCAACACAACAGCGCACACAAAATTCAGAATAAGTGGCATTACTACAACACAAACCTGCACTAATTCGTGTGAAGTTCTTGACGAAATCACCAAGGATATTGAATACAAGCATCGATGGACTCAGTCATATCGGCGTGGGTGGTTGGCCAAGTTGTATCAACTCGATACATGGTTCCAAAAAAACCCTGGTCCCGTAACAATGCTTACACTCACGACATATCAAGACGGTGAATATTCGAAAAAAATGTGTAACGGAAAATCCATATCACGCGAAGAATCGTTTGTTCTCCTCAAAGAAGGCTGGAAATTATTATCCATGATTATCCGCAAAGAACTTGGATACTCACCGGATTACCTTACCATCATGGAACCGCACGGCAGTGGTTACCCTCACATGCATATTCCAATATTTTGTGTAATATCACCTGAACTACGCACAAAAATAACGAGGTTGTGGGCTGATAAATACCAGTTCGGATCTGCTGAACATGGCATCAACTTCGAAGTCCGTGAAACTCAAGACAATATCAAAAATATCAGAAACTATCTCATGAAATATCTCGCCAAAGGGTTCCTTAATAACAGCTCGAAATTTGGTGATGCTGGACTCAGCGTCGGCGAACTCATCTTTAACACGCTCATCTGGAAATACAAATACAGAATCTTCGGGTCATCACGGAAGTTATCTCAGATCATGAAATACCATAAACCTCTTCATAACGCACCTAACCCTTTCGAAGAAACGCCAACTGATGTTGTATGGCTAGCTACCGATATCATAACACCGCATAAAGATATCTACCCCGTATGGAAATCATCTAAATCCAACGTGTTCGAGAAACATGGACTCGCACTATCTCAAGAGGAACAATACGATATTACAACAGGATTTCGTTATGTTCGTCATTGCTTCAAGAAACTCAATGAAAAAATAAAACCTAAACTTGAAAACCTTGACAACCTACGGAAATGTTCAGACATCCAACAAACCATTGATAATGTTAGTTTCTTCAATAAACCACCGTTAACAGAAAACGTAACTCAACACAGAACAAAATATTTTTCAAACACTTCAATATAGTTGATCTAAGACACAAAAACAACCCAATACTCGAGGGACACCTCTCATAGCAACGGTGATGGAATGAAGAATATACACAAAAATCATCGGCAACTTGCTCTTAACGACCCACAATTTACTCTTACTATCATTGCCATTGACGAAAATCCGTGGAACAATTTCAAAAAATCTCGTAAATTAAAGCAAAAACATAATCTGTTTTCTTGGGATATTTTATCGTAACCTTTTTCAGCAAGATATACCTGAACTAACTAATGCACAAATCATATAGTCTCCTTACTACCCTAATTCTCATTGCACTTATCCTAACACCTTGTGCCAGTGCTTATTTCGAAGATTATACAGTAGTAACAACAGATGTCGTTGACGGACAGTGGCCACTTGATGTATTTGTGGTACCCTCAAGAATAGATAGGACACCAGCGGAGCAAGAGAGTGTCGACCAAATCAGATCTGCCCTTGACAAGGCAGATTCCGAAAAACGTTCGGGAACGGTCGCATATGATCCATCAAAAGAACCAACCGTCACCGTCGATGTTATGGTTGTTTACGATCCCGAATTTAAAAATGATATCGACCATGGTTGGTTTAATGATGCCCCAGGACACTGCAGACGCATCATGGCCGATGTTTCAAATATGTTCGGTCGAGATGATATAAAAATTTGCTCTGTAGAAAACCTAGTCCAAAAGAGATGTACTGACGACCGAAAGATCTAAGGTACAGCGTCTCCTTTTGTTGATTGTGAAGTCAAATCGAAAGGAGACAATAAAGAAATCAGCGAGCCGGAATATCAGGTTTGTCCA
>CAILCG010000002.1 GCA_903832665.1 uncultured Methanomicrobiales archaeon
ACCTGATATTCCGGCTCGCTGATTTCTTTATTGTCTCCTTTCGATTTGACTTCACAATCAACAAAAGGAGACGCTGTACCTTAGATCTTTCGGTCGTCAGTACATCTCTTTTGGACTAGGTTTTCTACAGAGCAGAAATTTCCTCTCACAGGCTTCCCACTAAATTTCTGAGGAACGCCTTTCCTTCTTCGCTCGTAAACAGCGGAAGATCTTTATCAACAGTAACGGCGCTCCGTTCCGCAACAACCGTTTCTTGCGTGATCGGGTTGTATCCCTCTTTTTCAGTAAGTTTTTTGTACACCAGCACGCCACGGCGTTGCCATGCCGGTGTCAGGGCCAGGTTAAAACCCCGCACATGCATCATATCGTGCAGTTCCTTGGAGGGCAGACCCTTGAGATGCTCGGCGGCTTTCTTCCCGTTCATGCCTTCCTCGATCAGCACCTGCTGGCAGCAGCCGTTGATGTGATTACGCCATGCCTCGTTCTGGCGGTTCGCAAGATACTCCATGGCAAAAGCCGGCGTAGCCGGAATCACCCGGGCATCGAACGACAGCAGCGTGGTCCCTCCCAGTGCAAGAGTGAGCGAGCTTGCGGCAAACGAAGCCGCCACGGAATCGATCTTCTCGACCCGGCCGCTGAACGGGAGCTGGGTGAAATACAGGCTGATCTCATCGGAGAAGGTGAACGCAAAATCGGGATTCAGGCCACTCTCCGCCATGAGCGATGTGCAGACGGTGATCATCGAAGTATTAAAGAAATCATCAAAGGGTTTTTCGAGGCCCAGCGTTTCTGTCAGGCGGTGGAATGCCCGCCCGTCAAGCCGGACAAGAATCGGGGGAATGGTGGTAAGATTTGAAAAGAGTTCCCGGTTTTCCATAAGATGACCGTGACAGATGAGATAAAATATGGGGTGCGGACGTATCCGCGGTTTTTTATCAGTTCGTTACTCGTCGCCGCTACCTGAGCCGGAGAATGCTCCCTGCAGGTGGCGGATAAGGACAATATCGTCGATAGCGCTGATGATGCGGTACGGTATCTTGAGTCCCTTGGAGTTCCTGAGATCAAAGAGCTCTTCGTTGACCTTGCCAACTACGATACTTTCTATCTTCTTATTATCCACATCGATGACGACATCCTCGACTTCGCCGACAAACATGCCCTTATCGGTATAGATCTGGAGTCCGAACAAATCGGTAATCTGATTTTCCATCGTTATCAGAGAAAGTATATACTTAAGAGTTAAAAAGATAATCCTTTCATATGGACGGATCAGTCAGGATTGGCCGCTTATTCAGGATTCCGATCCTGATCCATTATACCTTTCTCATAGTCATTCCCCTCTTTGCCTGGATTATCGGCAGCGAGATCAAGGACACCGCCGGGTTAATCGGGAAGCTCTTCGCGGTTACCATCGATACCTCCGTTATCACCAGCGGCTACATGCCATGGATCCTGGGAGTCGTTGTCGCCCTCGGGCTCTTTGCCGGGGTGCTTATCCATGAGCTGGCCCATTCAATTGTCGCCCTGCATAAAGGGATCGCGATCAACAATATCACGCTGATGATCTTCGGGGGCATCGCGGAGATGGAAGAAGGGACACCTGACCCCAAAGTCGAGCTCCCGATGGCTCTCGTGGGACCCGTTGCAAGTCTTTTTGTCGGGATCATCTGCTGTGTGCTCGTCTACACGGCACCATCCGTGACACCGGACCCGGGAATGCAGGGCGTCTGGATCTTTGCCTTTGGCTACCTGGGCATGCTCAATATCATCCTGTGTGCCTTTAACCTGATACCGGCCTTTCCCATGGACGGGGGCAGGGTGCTCCGGGCATGGCTCGCAACAAGGATGCCCCTCCACCGGGCCACGAAGATCGCTGCTGATATCGGAAAAGGGTTTGCTATACTTTTTGCCATAGTTGCGATTATACCAATGTTTTATAATCCCAATTTTTTTAATCCCATGTTGCTGCTCATCGCGCTCTTCATCTATATCGGTGCCAACACGGAATCCTCTGCAGTGAAGTACAGCCATCTCCTGCAGAATGTGACCGTGGGCGACATGATGAGCACCCCGGTGATCACGGTTCCATCGACCATGCCGTTGAGCACCGTAATCAGCATGATGTACACCAGCAAGCATCTCGGTTTTCCGGTTGTTGAGCGCGATACCCTGGTCGGCATGGTCACCCTTGCCGATGTGAACCGTAACTCCTCCATTGACCGGGAGGCGATGCAGGTGCGCGATATTATGACCCGGGATCTGGTGACCCTTCCCCCGGAAGCACCCGTGATCGATGCGCTCCGGATCATGTCGGCACAGGATTTCGGCAGGATACCCGTTGTGCAGGACGGCAAGATTCTCGGGATCGTGACCCGGACAGATATCCTGAAAGTAGCGGAATTAAAACAGGTCTAGAACCGGAGATACCGGAATTGCCATTCCGTCTCTGTTTTTTTGCCGGGCTGTGCAGTTGCGTGACAATTCCTGATTTTGCCACGGTATAGGTTAATCGAGGGTGAGATCTCACCTTTTTTCCAGGCGGTATGAGTCCCCACCAGAGCGAACCGGAAAAGCCCGGACGAAGCAGTTCGCGGCTCAGGGCAAGTGAGAGGGGAATCCCGATACCGACCACGCAGGCAACGATGAGGAGCGAGTCCCCGATCTCGTGCGCAGAGAACGCAAGGGTTGAAGTGAACTTTGCCAGAGATCCCAGCGAGAACGAGAGGCCGAGGATGATGATCACCAGCTGGAGTCCGACCAGGAGCAGTGCCCCCTCCTGCAGCACCTTCAGATATCCCGGAAAGACAGGCGGGTTCTCCCATACCCCGAGCGTCCAGCCGGGAGTCTGTGCGAGACGACGGATCCCTGAACGGCATGCGGTCAACACCGTGATGGTAATGAGAAGAAGGGGAAGAGCCGAGACAAGGGCTGCACCGGCACTGCCGGTTGCACTGTACACCGAGAAGATGTCGAGGGCATATGTATCACTCCCGAAAAGGGAGGGCACGGAATAATCGGTGCACGAGAGGACAAAGATGAACCCGGACGCCGCAAGCAGCGTGGGGGCCGCGAGGGGCAGGATGATCGTGCGCAGAACTTCACCATCTGGGCGCACCATGCGGGCAGCCTCGATCAGGTTCCGGTCCACTGAGGCAAGACCAATGTATGAGAGGAGGATGGCGATGGGGAGCAGGGCCATGAACTGGACCCAGAAACTGACAAGCCAGCCGGTTACCGGAAGGGGTGCAGCACCGAGAACAGAGAGCCACTGGTTGAAGAGGGCGATTGCCGATGACCAGGTCAGGGCGTGAATATAGGGAGGGATAGGGGCAAGGGCGAGGACCAGCAGGAGGACACCCAACGCGACCGTCCTGCTCCTGCGCCAGAGTGCCGTTGCAACCAGCACCCCGGCACCGATCCCGGCAGCGGCAACTGCTGCGGCAAGGCCTAGACTCTGGAGAAGAAGCATGAATCGCCGTTCCGTCACGAGCCCGGCAAGGGCTGACAGCCCTTTGCCGGACAGGGCCAGGCGTCCCAGCTCCGTGAGGAGCCCGGCAAGCGGGCCGAAGATGATGATGATGATGGAGACGAAGAGGAGAAGAGCATACCCAATGGCAGACGGCGTGACGCGGTTCCACACCCGTCCGGGGATCAAAGTGCTGCTCTCCATACGCATCAACGAACAAAGATCTCGGTGAGATCGGTCTTGGTCGCCTGTACCCCGTCATAGATGTCCTGGTAGTTGACCGACATCGGCTTGATCGCCATGCCGCCCAGGCAGGGTACCCGGGCAGTAACGTTCCTGCTCGGGATCTGGATCCAGCCGGATGTTACCAGGTCGTTCTCGGTGTTCCGGTCAAGGAGAGAATCGATGAAGATTTTGCCTTCTGCCGTATGGGGGGAACCCGCAATGAGTGCAACCGTGTCAGGGATCCCCAAGATCCCCATCTGCCCCTCGCCCTGGTCCGGCACCACGAGGGCCACGTGTCCGCCATTTGCAATCGCACCGCACGCATCGTCCGTATCCGTCAGCCCGAAATCGAGTTGTCCCAAGACGACGAGATCTTTTACCACGGAGTTGCCATCGACCACCCGGACGCCCCGTTCGGAGAGGTTGCTATAGAACGCGTGGGCCTTCTCCTTGCCGAGGAAACTGTAGAGGGCGGCTGCCTGCGTCGCAGTTGTCCCGAACATCGGGTACGCGATACCTATGGACTTCCCAGGATAGCGGGGGTCCAGCATATCGTTGAGGGTGCGGGGATAATCTGCGGGTTTCATGCGATCGGTGTTCACAATAAAGACCCGTCCCCGGCCACCGACTCCGGTCCAGTAACCGTCTGCATCATGGTACTGGGCGGGGATATCAGTGCCGGAGGGGGACGAATAACGGGCCAGGGCACTCTGGTTTTTCAGGAGAATCATCTGGCTGAACTCGCCCGCCCAGAAGACATCGGCCCGGGGATTACCCTTCTCCGCGATCAGGCGGTTGACAAGCCCGGTTGTCTTGGTGGCTTCCACATCGTACACGGGAAGGACCGTGATACCGGTCCGATTTTCAAAATCGCGGAATACCGGCTCCGAGTAGACCTGGTCGACTGAGGTATAGACGACCACGGTCTTTTTCTGGGCTTTGGGGAGTATGACCAGCACTGCGATGAGGATGACGGCAAGCACGGCAATTACTGCCAGGATCTGGAGAGCGCGGGTCTTATTCATGCAAAAGTCCTCAGAGAGATGATAGTCAACTCTCATCATCCGTTTTTAAAAATCATCCCATTTTATTTCCGGCAAAGGTTTTGCCCTGAATAAAAAATGGCTGAACAGAATATGAACGATGTAAAGAAAAAAGAAAGCCGGGTTTAACCCGTCTCGTTACCCCTCAACTGATATCAAAGGAGATAACCGGATCGATTGCAGAGCTTCCCGCCACCTTGCGGTATGCTTCGAGGTCCCTGAAAGGCCACTTTGCGATCACCGCCGCAACTTTTTTCTTCCCGATACCGGGCAGCCACCTCATGGCAGAGGCGGGAAGCGAATTGATCCGTACCGGAGCGGGCAATGCCGTGATTGACCGCATGCCCCAGTCCACCACCACCGCATCGGTCACGGTATTCCGTGGGAGATCGAGCGGGAGCCCCACCAGGATCGGGTAGGATCCCAGCTGCCGGCCGAATGACAAGGCCCCGCTCACTTCAACCCGCACATCGCGGAGCACCGTGCCAATCGGGTACACCCGCTGGAGCATCGGGAGATCGATCGTGTTCCGGACAAATTCCTTGAACGCCTTGAACCGCTGCTCGTTCTGCCCGAGCGTATTGTTCGTGTACACGGGCGTGCCCTCAAAGGGCATCACCTGCCGGATATTTACCCGCCGGACGGAGAGCCCGGCATCCCGCACCCTGAGGAGGAACTGCTCATTCAGCTCATAGGTCCGCACGGTCTCCCCCGCAAGCCCGCAGACAAAGTTGAGGCCCGGGAGGAGCTTGGGCACATTGTCCCACCGCATCCCCCCTTCCTCGTTGACGATCTCTATAGCCCGGAATACTTCATCGGGCTGCGCCTTGAGATTGTTCACAGCGATCACCGCCGGGTCCGCAGTCTCCATGCCAAACGCAGCCACATCCCCCGGGGTATGGTGGCGGATGATAGCCCGGAGCGCCTCGCGGGCGGCATCCTCGTGGCGGGCGATCGTGGCCGGGTTCGTATTGTCGATATGGAGCGTTTTGAGCCCGGGGGCTGCGGTGCGGATTGATGAGAAGAGGTCTTCGAGCAGGTCCGGCCGGGGGGCCGGGTACTCGCCCGCTCCCGCACCATAGGCAAGAATATCCGGCTGCCGTCCCACCCGGAAGTGACGGGCACCACTGGCATACAGGGCAGTAACCTCCGCTGCGATGGCCGCAATACCGCGGTACCTGGGCTGGCCGTAGAAGGGCTCGGTGCAGAACGAGCAGCCGCCGGTTGCCCCGTGGGCACAGCCCCGGGCGGTCTCCAGCTCGCACATCACGAACGGGTAGTCGGGGTGCTGTGCGATGATCGGGCTGCCCGCAATGCTCCAGGGGTCCGTGCGGGCGTAGTCAAGCGGCCCCGCGGGTTCATTCCCGCCAAGATAATTGTCCAGTGCAATCGCCGGCTCCCCGGTGAGCAGGGCATCGAACCCGCTGATCACCTGCCGGATCGCCTTCTGCCCACCCCCTGCCGCGTACCCAAACCCGATCGGGCCGCCGATCAGCTTCTTCGGGCCGCGTACCATGTGGCCCACCTGCTGGATCTCGGTGAGAGTTGCCGGCGTACCGCCAAGATATTTGCCCGGCACCGTGACTCCCGCGATCATGACGAGCAGGTCTGCCCGGTTCAGTTCGACCGTCCGCATCGGAGCGAGGCGGAGCTGGTCGATGGTAAGATACTCCACCGAATAGCCATGGGCGAGGAGTGCCCCGGCGACCGTGCGGATATACGGCGAAACGTACGGGGGCACGCCAAGACAGGCAGGCTCGTCTACGTACCCGTCCAGGATAACGGCAACCGGGCTCATACGGTGTGACCGATCAGGGCGAGAAGTTTCCGGGCCCAGATGAGTTTTCCGCGCTTGACCGGAACAACTGCCGTGTCATCGAGATCGAAACCGATGAGCGTAATCCCTGCTGCCCCGAGTTCGTCAGCGGTAAAGACAGCCCGGTCCCCGTCAGAAAATCCGCCAAAGTTGTGGACATGGGGAAGCGGGGTGCTCTGGGTGGTCCCGACCACCGGGCCGGTGAACTGCGGTACCCAGTGCTTCAGCAGAGCCGTGTTATCGCCATGCGCATGCACGACCACGATCGTCCCCTCCTTATTCAGCTCAAGGAGCCGGTCGCTCGCACCATCGAGATCGGTAAAGACGGCATCCGGGTAGATCCCGTGGGCATCGAGCACATCGGATGCTGCATCGGCGGCAAAGACGACCCCGTTGATCTTCTCCAGCTCGTCTTTGAGACACGGTGCATTCCCGCAGACCGTGACCGGTTTATCGTAGGCCAGGGATGCCAGGGAGAGGAGGTTGTCGCGGGGCAGGAGCGAGGCGAGCAGCCGGGCTGCCTCCTCGTCTGCGGCCCGGTCGAACGCGAAGTACTCAAGGATCTCGCAATAGTGCGGTTCCCAGTCCTTAAACTGCATTCTTCCGGTCCTCGTTCTCCAGGCCAACGAGATTCTTGAACTTCTCAAGAATCGGTTCGATGACGAGTTTTAACAGTTCTTCCTTGTTCTCCACCTTGTTAAAGAAGTGGAGCGGGAGGGCTGCTGCCGCCATGTTCGGGTGGCCCCCGGCATCGCCCATCTCCCCGAATGCCTCCGAGAGGGCATTGCCGATGTGCAGCCGGATGTCGCGGTTGCGGGCCGAGATCACGATCGCGTTGTCGGTAATACCATAGACAAGCGCCGTGTTCACCCCTTCGAGCGTGATGAGGATGTCGGCTGCCTGCGGAAGTGCATCGCGATTCATCACAAAGCCGACATTGGAGAAGAGGTACCCGCTCTGGATCTTCCGCTCCTGGATCGCCTTGCCGATCACATCGAGAGTCTCCTGCGACATGGATGGCGACATGATCTTGTCGAGCAGGTCCGCATCCGTGAGCGGCAGCAGGAAACCGGCATAGTTGAGATCCTGCGGGGTCACGTTGCGCTTGAACTCCTTGGTGTCCGTGCGGATACCGTAGAGCAGGGCGGTCGCGACCCGCTTGTCGACCGGCACATCGAGTTCCTGTAAATACTGGGTGAGGATGCTTGCCGTTGCCCCGACCCCCGGCCGGATATCGACAAAGGTGCTCTGGGTGGCGACATGCTTGCCATCCTTGTGGTGGTCGATGACGATGTTGATCTTCGTCTGGGGGGGGATATCGTTGTTGGCGCCGGGGCCTGAACAGTCCACGAGCGCTAAGAAGTTGCACTGCTGCATTGCTTCTGCGGTCAGGTGCTCCATCTTGATGTCGAGCAGGTTGACAAAGGTGCGGTTCTCCTGATGGCCGATATTGCCTTCGTAGAAGATCCGCGTGGTGAGGGTTTTTGGATTGGCCCGTTTGGCAATCTCCGCGAGTGCCAGTGCTGAGGAGATTGCATCGGGATCCGGGTTCTTGTGGGTGATGATGCCCAGGCAGCCCTCCCAGCCTGCGAGGAGGGTGAAGAGCCGCTGGGAGATCCGGCTGGAGTGCTGTTTCTTGATCTGGAGAATTGCCGAGCGGGCAACGACTTCCTGCGGGTAGAGAACGAACTCGGCCCCGGCTGCGGTGAGCTTCTGGCTGTTGACCGGGTCGACCGAGCGAGCAACGACCTGGACTGCGGGGTACCGGTTCTTGATGGTGAGGACTGCCGCGAGGTTTGCATCCCCATCACCTGTCATGACAAACGCTATCTCGAACGGGGGAAGGCCCACCAGCATATCGGACGAGGTGATGTCGCGCTGGTACGCATCATATTTCTGGTCGCGGAGATGACGTACCCGGGAGTCGTCCTTGTCCACGACCATCACGCGCTCCTGCTCTTTCAAGAGCTCCACGATAATGTTGTAACCGTTCGTGCCGCAGCCGAAAATACAGTATTTTGTCGGTCCCGGCTGCTCAAACGGGGCTGGTTCAGGCATGTAACAGAAGATGTACTATTCTAGGGTATTAAGGGATTCTTTGGCATGAGTACCCAAAACCTTTATTCGGCATTATCGACCACTTAATTAGGTCTAACAGGCTGGGTCTGTAGCTTAGTTCGGCATAGCGGCGGACTCTTAATCCGCAGGTCAAGGGTTCAAATCCCTTCAGGCCCGTTTTCTTTACCTTTTCTGACTCTCGTAGGGTCACTTCGAATTTTCATTCAGTTTAAACTCATTATTTTTATTTTGGATTAACAGTTAATATGCAGTCTCTATATCCAACGATCGATTTTTACAATAGGAATGATGGTAAAAAATTTTCTAAACCAAAAACGATAAAATCAAAACGCAGGTGAATTTCACAGGGGAGTTTACTTTAAAAATTAAAGTCATTTCAAATGCAATATCAAAATGTTTTATTAAACAAAAAAAGAAAGTATATAAGCCAAATGCGTTATATGAGTAACATTAGTAAGAATCGTAAATCAATCGTCGCGGGATGCAATTTCCAAAGGTGATAGGAATATGCAACAAGACTTCGTAAAACTGATTGATGAGGCACAAGGCCTTAATTCAAAACTATTCTCATTGATTAGATTTGAGTTAATGGCGAACTTGGCAGTATTCGGTGATGACGGCATTACTTACAGAGAGTTGAAAGCCACCCTCAAACTTAGTGATGGGGTATTGTATTCTAATTTACAGACATTAGCAACAATGGGATACGCAAATATCTCGACAGTTAAATATGAAAACAAAGATCTACAATTATTCAAAATTACTCCTGAAGGGTTGAATGAATGGAAGAATGTTAGATCGTGGTTATGCAAATTTCTGAATTGTAAATAGGAGAGGTAGTAAATGCATAAAATTAACAGGGTGATCGCACTTTTCAAGGAATTGAAATTCACACCAGCAGTAGATGAGTTTCAAGATAGACTAATTGCACAGAAGGTGAACTGTCTTTTAAATTTAAGTGGAATAAAAACAGGTTACGAATGTCACCTCTACATAAGAGGGCCATATTCACCAGATTTAGCGGATGCACTTTTCACACATAAAGAGCATGTTGAAAACTTACTGACAGATGTATCGTTAACAGATAGCGAGAAACAAAAAGTAAGGGAATTAAAAAGCATTTTTGATACAAATGCAAGCCATTTAGAAATCGGATCAACATATGCATATCTTACCATAAAGGACGGAATACCACCACTCGAGGCAGTGAGAAAGGTAAAAGCAATGAAATCCTTTTTTACCGAAGCTCAAATAGCGGTGGGTGTATCCAAAGCCAAGGAGTTCTTAAGCAAGCCTTCAAAAGAATTAGTTGACGAGGTAATTGCTGAATCCGATATGTGGAAAAATGCACAATCCCATAATACTTAAAAAAATTTAGAGGAATTTCATCTGCTCTCTGATGATAGATTCTATCGATTTTTTATCATCATCAGAGAGTTTTCCAATAGTCTTGATGTTTCCAGAGGGATCTTTTTCAAATCGTGCTGTAGAGCAGGAGTTAATCTGGAACACTTGTGCGACACTATCAGTCGTCAGCCCGTTTTCAGCGGATCGTCTGATGTAATGAGTCATCCCAAATTTATTGTAAACCTCAACATTTGAGGTTAAGGGTACAACAATCGCAAGGGAGGTCCCTTGGATATATTTCAGGATAATCGCTCTGTGGATTCCCCTTTGTTCATTTCCCTTGCCATCAAGGTCAACATGAACGATCTTTCCACTTAACACAAAAATACCTCCTGTATTGAACATATCAGCGAGGTCAGATTACATCCGTTACAAATTGTCCGGTTATTAATGATCGTCGTTTTCCAAACCAGGTTATGTTCCTTGAGCCAACGCGGGAGGCAGAATGAGAAAAGATTTTATATGATTATATCATAATTCTGTGTTAATATCTCATTTTGAAGTGATGATTTTATAATCATCACTTCGTTCCTTCTTACACGAGAGATGTAATCAGTATTTGATTGTCAAAAATTTAAACATTGTGGTTATTTTTGCGAGTTTTGCACAAATTATATATACAATGAAAGTTGTTCGCGCACTTTTTTTAGAGTTAACTTTGAAAAACTCTTAAAAAACAAATGTTTCGAATATGCGAAACTAAGTTTAAACCTGGTTCCGGTCGCTCCTCTCGGCCCGTGTGTTTTTTAGTATCCCGGGAAGAACTCGGACCGCAGGTGATCCTCAGGAATTCCCATCTCCCGGAGCACGGCAAGCATCGCGTTGACCATCACGGCCGGACCCGAGATGAAGAAGACCCGCTCGCGCCAGTCGGGCACCTCCTGCTCGATCATGGCCCGGTTGATCCTCCCGTTGCGTCCCGTCCACCCGGGTCCCGGCTCCGTCACCGTAATGACAAAACCCAGGTTTGGGTTTGCGTGTGACAGTTCAGTCAATTCCCTCCCGGAACAGGATCTCCGGCTCGGTCTTTACCGAGTACAGCAGCCGGATATCAGTTTCCTGATGCATTTCAGTAATAGAGCGGATCATGCTCCTGAGGGGCGTGATGCCAATGCCTCCCGCGATGAAGGCAACCTTTCCATATTCGCCCGGAACGTGAACTCCCCGAACGGTCCCCGCAACACGACTTCGTTGCCAGCCTTGAGCAACCGCAGAGACTCGGCAAAGGGATGGCCGGTCGACCCTTTCGTCACTTCAAGATGCGGGTCGGACGAGCTGCTGGTGATCGTGAGATGTTTCGTGAGGGCATCGGTCCCCGTCCCGGTCGTGATGAACATGTACTGGCCCGGCAGGAATGAGAAGACAGGAGGCCGCTCGAACCTGACCGAGAACGCGAAGTTCCCGTAGGAAAGGACCTCCACCACCCGGACATGATACTCCATGAAAGGTACACTATCCCGGGATGGTATAAAAGATTGCCCGGTTTTTTGTTAAGGAGGACCGGTCGATTCGCCTACCAAAATCTCCCGGATCGAGCAGATCGAGATCGAATCCAATTACCGTAATCAAAATTGTCCCTCACTGACCCCCCCCTTACACTTTTTGTCAGGGTTTCCTCACAATTACGAAGTGAAATGCACCGTTTTCTGCCCGAAAAATAAAGGATTGTGATTGGGGTCAGTGAGGGACATTTGTCCGGACGCGGGTCAGATACCGCAGAAAGAGTGAGAAGATATGGTGGAGCTGTCGGAGGACTCCCTGTGTTCTGCTGAGGGTTCTGGTCGAACCCGTTTTCACGACTTCCCCCAGAACCTATCCGGGTATTTTCCCGGTTACCGGAACTCGTATGCCCCCATACCGAGATTCCCCCACCACCAGCTCTGGTGGATGCGGGTGCCCTTTGCCCCGGGCCCCGCTGCACCGAGAGCCGTGAGAAGCGGCATGAAATGATCGGGATACGGCTGGGCGTGGACTGCCGAAGGGGCGAGCGTGCGGTAGCTGACCAGGCTCTCCGCATCGCCAGCAGTGACCGCACGGTCCAGCCAGTCATTGAACGCGATCGCCCGCCGGTCCGTGGGGTACCCGTCCCCCAGTGCCAGCGTCGGATCACCCAGCGGGTGAACTGCCCCGCCGCTGCCCATCACCAGCACGCCCTCCTGCCGGAGAGGAGCGAGCGCCTCCCCGAGTGCAAGGTGGCGGACCGGGTCCAGGTGCCCCTGGATCGAGAGCTGGACAACCGGCACTCCGGCTCCCGGATACATCAGCATCAGGGGGATCCAGGCCCCGTGGTCAAGACCGCGGCCGGTATCGGTGTCGCACGGCAGGCCCGCAGCCTCCACAAGTCCCGCAACCCGGCGGGCAAGACCGGGATCTCCCCGGGCCGGGGTACGTGATCCCGTAGAGTTCCCCGGGAAACCCGTAGAAATCATGGATGGTAGCCGGTTGCATCACCGAGTTCACCGCAGGCCGGGGGGTGTTCCAGTGGGCCGAGATGCAGAGCACTCCGGAAATGCCCGGGTAGCGGGAACCGAGCCCAGCCAGGAACTAGCGGGCAGGCACACATCGTTCAAGAGGGAGGGTCGGCGCACCATGCGAGACGAAGAGGGTGGGGAGGGATGCCGGTGTCATGACGGATGATGGATCCGGCGAGTAAAAAAATCAGCGGATGGGGACAATCGACCGCACCGGAAAGAGACTGTTGTTTCCTACCCGGCTTGGTTATGATACATCCCTTTGGGCACGGTAATTTCAAACCGGGTGCCCCGCTTGCTCATACCCGTCTCCTTGATGGTCATGCCCGTAATAGAGAGAACTTCCCGCACGAGGAACAGGCCGAGACCAGTCCCTTTCCCGTAGCCCCGGTCAAAGATCATGTTCTTCTCTTCAGCGGGGATTCCTACCCCGTTATCTTCGATAAAGAGCGTGAGGTGATCGGGTTTCTCCTCGTACCGGAGCGTCACTTCGGTAGCACTGACCCCGTGGGCAAGGACATTTTCCATGATGTTGAAGAGGGCTTTTTCAAACAACGGGTCGGCGAAGATCTCGAGCGTACCCAGCTGCAGGTTCTGTTTCATGTGCAGGAAATCCAGGTGCGAGATGGCGTAGAGGAATACCTGCCGGACGTTCTGCCACCGTGGCGGGTGCATGCCCATCTCCTGGTAATTCTTGGCAAAATCCAGTGTATCGACCATCTTTTTCAAGAAGATCTCCTGCTTGGCGACATAGGACCGGGCTTTCGGGTCCGCGATCGCGGTCTTGACCAGTTCCTGGTAGGCAGAGAGGGAGAAGGCTGCCGTCTGGATATCCTGGAATGTCACCGCATTCAGGAGATTGAGCTTGTTGCGGGCCTGCTGTAAGGCAACGTCGGTCTGCTTCCTGGTGGAGATATCGCGGCAGAGGGTCAGGATTACGTCCCCGTCTCCTGAATGGAAGATCGTGGCATTGATCTCGATGGGCTGGAATGTCCCGTCGGGCCTGACATAATCGAGCTCGAGACCCCGGACATGACCGGTTTTGAGACATTTTTCCACCTCGCGGGCATTGCGTTCCAGGTCATACGGGGCAGTCCATTCGGTAACTGAATGACCGGCAATCTCTGCAAGGGACGCCCGGCCGGTGAGTTTCAGGTACACCTCGTTGGCATCAATGATGAGACCCTGGCTGTCAAGGACCACGTACCCGGTATCGGTGATGTCGACCAGGCTCCGGTGCAACGAAATCCAGGAGAGGTTTTCCGGTCACCTCAGCCGGGTCGCTATACCCGGTCATGCGGCAGAAGGCCGAGTTGGCATAGATGAAGATCCCCTCGCGGGTGAGGGTGATCGGGAGGGGTGATGCCTCAATTAAGGTCCGGAACCTTCCTTCGCTCTCCCGCAATGCATCGGCCGCCCGTTTTCTTTCCGTGATATCCTCGATCTGTGCGGCGAGGAAACGCAGCTTACCCTGCGGGTCCCGGATCGTTGTCACCCGGAGCAATCCCCAGAGGATGCTGCCGTCTTTCCGGATATAGCGTTTCTCCGTATTGTATACCGGAATCCTGCCTTCGATAAGGTCCCGGATATGTTCCCGGTCACCGGCAATGTGGTCCGGGTGAGTGATATCGGGAAACGAGAGCTTCAGCAGTTCTTCTTCGGAATAGCCGGTCATGGCCACCCAGGCCGGGTTGACAGAAAAGAACCGGAATTCCGGCGTGACAAGGGTCATGCCTACCGGGCTGTTCTCGAAGATCTGCCGGAACCGCTCCTCGCTCTCCCGGAGTGCCTTATCTGCCCGCTTACTTTCGGTGATGTCCAGGATGGCTCCCACAGCCCGGATTGGCCGGCCCTGCTCATCCTTCTCGAGCCGGGCAATGGAACGTACCACTCTCCGGGGGGAGCCGTCATGGGGATTGATGGTGATCTCAATATCGTAGGCTTTCCTGCCGCTGCGAAAGTCGGCAAATGCCTGCCGGGCCTGTTCCCCGTCTTGAATGCAGGCCTCGATCTCCTCCCGGGGATGGTACCCGGCCACCGGAGGGAACCCGTATATGCTGAGTGCCTCGGCAGAGCCCCAGATCTGGTCCGTATCAAAGGAATACTCCCAGGAGCCGGTGTGACCAATCTCCTGCGCCATGACCAGCCGCTCTTCATTCTCCTGGAGCGCCCGCTCCTTGTGGCTCGTCTCATCAAACTGCTGGCGAAGTTCTTCCTCAATTGCCGTCTGTGCTGCATACGCCGCCTGCAGCTCCCGGTTCTTCTTCTCCAGTTCTAAGATCCGCTGCTGAAGCTCAGGGTAGTAACTCTTGCGCAGCGACGTCTCGCCCAGGCCAATGATCCGGTCCCGCTGGGCTTCCCAGTCGGGGGTATTCTCAGAGGGCTCGTTCATAGATCCGCTCAATATCCTCAAGGGTCATCTTCTTCGGGTTGGTTGCAAGGCACGGGTCACGTAACGCTTTTTTTGCCAGCTCGGGGATATCCTTCTTAGTCACTCCTAAGTCCGATAACCTGTCTGTCACGCCCAGCGATTCCCGGAGGGTATGGAGGGAATGGACAAGCTCCTCTTTCGCTCCGGGGAAGGTCCCGCCCGACCCGGGCGACCGGAGGAGGTGACCGATGGCAGTATACTGTTCGGGGCACGCGTCAAAATTGAATTCTGCCACATGTTCCAGCAGCAGGGCATTGCATTCCCCGTGGGGCAGATCCGAGTACCCGCCCAGGCTGTGGGCCATCGCGTGCACGGCTCCCAGGCTGGCATTCGAGAACGCAAGGCCCGCGAGGAGGCTTCCGATCATCGTGTGGTACCGTTCCTCGACCGATGCCGGGTCCCGGTATGCGGCGGGGAGATGCTCCTTCATGAGCCTGATGGATTCCCGGGCCTGGATATCCGTAACCGGGGAACTGGCATTCGAGACATAGGCTTCCACGCTGTGGGTGATCGCATCGAGACCGGTGTGGGCAGTCAGTTCCGGCGAGAGGGTCGTGAGGGGGACCGGATCGATGAGCGCAATATCCGGCACAATCATCTTGCTGATGATGGCGATCTTCACCCGCCGCCCGGTATCGTTGATGATGGCGAACTGGGAGACATCGGCGCCGGTGCCTGCGGTCGTGGGGATACAGATCATCGGCGGCGGGGGAACGGGCACATGATCCACCCCCTCGAACTCCAGCACGGGTCTCTTATTCGAGACCACGATCCCGATGCCCTTGGCGCAGTCTATCGGGCTGCCTCCCCCAATGGCAACGATCGCATCGCAGCCGGACTCGTTGTAGAGGGCGGCGCCATTCGTTACTTCGAAATCGCGGGGGTTCGGGGTCACCCCGGAAAAGAGGGTGTGGCCGATGCCTTCGGCCTCAAGGCTGGCCGTCACGTCCTTCACCCAGCCGGCGCTGATGATCCGGGGCCCCGTGACCACGAGCACATGGCGCACACCGAAATTTTTCGCGTACCTTCCGGCAAGCAACCGGGCATCCGCCCCGATAATAAACTCCGGGGCAACGAACTTCCGTAACTGAACCGATGCTGTAGCCAAACGTGACTCCTCCTTGAACAGGTAATGCGCTGTGACAGAGAATACCCGTCATTCATATTTCAAGGTTTATACGATAACACGCTCCGGGAGGGCGGGATAAGGGGGGGCACCGCATTTACGGGACTTTGGGGAAACGATATACTCCCCTGGGCACGGTGATCTCGAACCGGGCCCCTTTGCCGTACACGCCGGCCTCTTTGATGGTGATACCCGTGATGGCAAGGATCTCCCGGACCAGGAAGAGGCCGAGACCGGTATTCTTTCCAAATCCCCTCTCGAAGATCTTCTCTTTCTCCCCCGCCGGGATCCCGACACCGTTGTCCTCGACGATCACAAGGATTCCATCGGGTTCCCGCTCGCAGCGGACAGTGATTGCAGTCACCCGGACCCCGTGTTTGACCGCATTGTCGATGAGGTTAAAGAACACCCGTTCCAGCATCGGGTCGGCAAAGATCTCCCCCCCGGCGGGTGCCGGAGAACCGGACCGGCACCCGGCTCTCCACGTGAGTGATAATCTCTTCAAGCGAGGTCCATGCGGGTGCCTTTACCCCCAGTTCCTGGTACGTCCGGGTAAACTCGACCTGGTGGGCGATGATGTCGGCAGCAGTGAGGATCTTGGCAAGGTAATCTGCCATCACCGGATCCTCTTTCTTCACGGCGGCAATCTGGGCATAGCCCTGCAGGATCGTGAGCTGGTTTGCCACATCATGGCGGGTGATGCTGTTCAAGAGAGTGAGTTTATGATTGGCCTCGCGGATCGCGTTCTCCATGCTGTGGCGCTCGGTGATGTCGACGGCATTCCCGACAAACGACACCAGGTGATTCTGATCGTCAAAGACCGGAGTAATATTGGACCGGTGCCAGCGGATGGAGCCATCCTTGTGGAAGACCTGGTATTCGATACCGGGCTGCATGGTTCTGCCCTCGATCGTCTTTTGTAATAACTCATTGCACGCAGCCATGTCATCCCGGTGTACAAAACTCCGGAAATCGTGATCCACCACTTCGGCGGGGTCATGCCCGAGAAGTTTTGTCCAGCTGGGGGAGACAAAGGTGAGGATGCCATCGGGTCGTATCGTGTAGATGATACTCTGGCTGTTCTCTACGAGGGTCCGGTAGTTCCGTTCGGTTTCCTGCAATGCCTTCTCGGCTGATATTCTCATGGTGATATCCCGGGCGGAGGCATAGATCAGGTTGCCCTTGGGGATGGAACGCCATTCGAGCCACCGGTACGTCCCGTCCTTGTGACGGTACCGGTTGGTGAAGTTGAGGACTTCTTTCTGGGAACTCAGGGCCGCTACGGACGCCAGGGTTGCCGTAAGGTCATCCGGGTGCACGAGATCGATGAAGTGTTTCCCTTCGAGTTCCGCAAGCGTGTACCCGAGGGTCTTTTCCCATTCGGGGTTCAGCCGGAGGAAATGGCCTTCGGTGTCCGCTATGCAGTAGAGGTCCAGGCTGGTGGTGAAGTACTGGTTGATCTCCTCGGTCTTCTCCCGCAGGGATTCCTCGGCCTGTTTTCGCTGGGTGATATCGAAGAAGGTGGCTGCCATCACGCCGGGCCGGATCTGGAATGCAGAGACGCTGAATGCACCGCTGATCGTACCATTGTCATAGGTCACCTGCTCCGTCTGCCAGGGGTCCCCGGTCCGGGCAACCCGCCGGTACTGGTCAGGGATCTCGGTTTGCGTAAGGGCAGGGAAGGCCTCTTCGATGGTCCGGCCGATAAACTGGCTGTTGTCAACCCGGAGGATGGTATCTGCCGCAGGGTTGGAACCGGTAAAGATGAGCGAACCATCCTCATGAAGTGCATAGAAATGCATACCGAACGGGGAGAAATCGATCACATTCCGGTATCGCTCTTCGCTCTCCCGGATCCGTTTTTCGCTGTTCGCCAGCTCATCGTACTGGCCCCGCAGCTCCTCGTCCGATGCCATCAGCTGCTCGTAGGTGGCCCGGAGTTCGTCGCTGGTCTTCTTCTTTTCCGTAATATCCCGGGCAACGCCCCGGAATCCTTTGACCCTGCCATCCGGGTCGAGCAGCGCCACCGCCCATATTTCTACAGTGATGATGTGCCCGTTCCTGCACCGGATGGGAAGATCAAAGCCTGATGGAGGTTTTTTCGCCTCTACGCTGGCGATAAAGATCTCCCGGACAGATGCCAGTGCATCGTCGGGGACAAACGAGAAGATGTTCCTGCCGGCAACTTCCTCCGGGGGGTACCCCATCCCGCGAGACTCTGCGGGCTGATGTATCGTAACACGCCCTGCCCGTCCATCTCCCAGATAATATCCGGAGAGGTCTCGACAAGATCCCGGAATTTCTCTTCGGATGCCTTGAGCGCAGCCTGGTTGTCGGAGAGCTCCTCCAGTTGTCCCCGGAGTTCCTCTTCACTTGCCGTGATCTGTTCGCAGGCAGCGCGAAGCTCATCCTGCTCGCGCTGCCGGTCCGTCATGTCGATCCCGACACCGGTGAAGTAGGTCTTTCCCTCAATCTCGAGTCGCTTTGCCGTAAAGAAGAAGGGGATCTGCTTCCCGCTCTTTGTCTGCAGTTTTGCTTCGGCAGTAGCCTGCCCGTCCCGCATCGCCCGCCCTACGCCATCAGTGATGGTCGCGATCGCGTCATCGTCTCCCCTGTACCAGTCGATGAGATGCATGCCGGCGAGTTCCTCTGGCGAATATCCCGTGATGGATTCATGGGCTTTGTTCCACCGCACGAGCCGTCCTTCGCTGTCATAGAGATAGAGCAGGCCGGGAATGCTCTCAAGCACTGCATCCGAGAAGGTTTTTTCCCGGAGGAGGGCTTCTTCCGCTTTCTTCCGGGCAGTGATATCCTCAATCGTGCCTTCATAGTAGCGCACCGTTCCCTTTGAGTCGGACACGGACCGGGCATTGATCAGGATCCAGACCGCATGCCCGTCGCGGTGATAATACTCCGCTGCAAAGTCTTTGATAAACCCGTCGGTTTTCAGGGCATGAACAAAATGATCCCGGTCTTCCGGGTGGACATAGAGCTGGGTCCGTATATCCCCGATCGCCTCCATCATCTCCGTGGCAGACTCGTACCCGGAGATCCGGGCAAACGTGGTATTGATGGCCGAGAATGTCCCTTCCAGCGTTGTCCGGAAGATCCCGATCACAGAGTTTTCGAAGAGGTCGCGGTACTTCTCCTCGCTCTCCAAAAGCGCCTCTTCGGTCCTGCGCCTCTTGATCACGAGCCAGAGACTCTGCATGAGGAGGGTGAGTTCCCTCACATCGGCAGGGAAATAATCAACAGGTTTGTTTGCAACACCCGCCACGAGAACAATGTGGTCACCGTCAATGACGGGGACATTCATGTGCCGGACGATCCCGGGATGCCCGTCGGGCAATCCTTTTTTGGCCGGATTCGGGGCAGCATAATCATTGGTGATGACGGCACGTCTCTGCCGCACCGCCTCGCCCCAGAGACCGGTCTGCTCAGTCTTGTATACAATGGGCTTGTTACGGATCCGGCATTCTTCCATCACCGATCTCGACCAGGCATACATGGAGAGCTCTGTCTCGTCATCGTTGAGGAAAGCCAGGTACCCGAGCGGGCTGCCGGTAACGGCCCCGGCCCCCTCAACGGCATACTCGAGAAGTTCCCGTTCGGGACCTTTGGCCTTCTCTTAGAACCCGATCATGTACCGGAGCCGGGCTTCGCTCTCCCGGATCTTCTTCTCGCTCTCTTCGAGCACATCGAGCTGGCCCCGGAGTTCTTCTTCGCTCGCGGTGATCTGTTCGTAGGCGGCCCGGAGTTCATCCTCCCCTCTCTTCCGTTCGGTGATGTCGCGGATCGCTTCGATGGCCCCGTTGACCTGCCCTTCTCGATCATAGAGCGGGCTTGCCTTAGCCAGGACCGTGATTGGGGTTCCCTTCGGGTGGGGAAGATCGGTTTCCGCCGTAAGGGAAACCCCTTCCCGCAGCATGTTCGTGTAATACCGTGCTATCTCATCCTCCGGCGCGGAGACCAGGTCGATTAGTATGGGCCGCCTCTCGCCGTAAAAAGGGATGGAGTACTCGTGGTCGCCTTTCCCGAGCATTACGGCGGCAGGGACGCCCGTCATCTCCTCGATGGCACGATTCCAGGCAATGATGATACCCTTGCGATCGATCGCAAACGTGGCATCCGGAAGAAAATCGATGATGTCGCCAAGTCGTTTTTCTGATTCAACCAGCGAGTGCTCGGCCTGTCGCCGCGCCACAGATTGCCGGATCTTGTGCGAGAGCTCGGCAAACTGTGCCTTTACCTCACCGCCTTTCTGGAGATAGAAGTCAACGCCGTTGTTGATGGCCTCGATGACCACGTCCTCCCGGCCGCGTCCCGTGAAGAGGATGAAGGGGACATCCCCGTACCTCTGGCGGACCGCTTTGAGAAAAGCAATCCCGTCCATCTCCGGCATCTGGTAATCCGAGACAATGGCATCGTACGAAGAGAATGCCGGCGATGCAAGCGCATCCTTTGCAGACGGGGAGATCGCAACGTGGAATTCCGGTGACTGCTCCAGAAAGATCTTACCCAGTTCCAGGAGATCACGCTCGTCATCCACGTACAGTACGGAAAGCATCAGAGTTCTCCTGATCTATAGTATCCAGTTGCGCTGGTTATTCTATATAATATTGCGGGAATAATCCGACATTTCCCAGCCGGAACAAAAAACGGCGGAAAAAAGAAAAAAATCCGCAAAACCTTAAAAGGAATCTGATTTAGCAAAAAGAGGCGAGAAATTTATATTCCCGGTGATACGGTGTCGATGGAGCGGTACTTACCGGAGGGCACCAGGATCTCGAACCGGGCTCCTTTTCCCGGAATTCCTGTCTCACGGAGGGTCAGGCCGGTGATGGAGAGAATTTCCCTGGCCAGGAAGAGACCGAGACCGGTATTCTTCCCGTACCCGTGATCGAAAAGGCGTGCCTTGTCCGTTTCGGAAATCCCCTTGCCATTATCCTCGATAACCAGGACGAGATCCGGATCTGCATCACGAACACTGACACGGATGGTCGTCAACGGGTCTCCCCCATACCGGAGGGCATTGTCCAGCAGGTTGTAAAAGACCATCTCAAAGAGCGGATCGGCAAAGATCTCGATGCCGGGGAGGTCCACGACCAGCCTGACTTCCTTAAAGGGCAGGGATGATTCTGCTTTCCGGACAAGGGGGGCAGGGTCCTGCCAGGCCGCATCTTTTACCCCCATCTCCTCAAAGAGCGTGGTGAAATTGATCTGCTCTTCGATGATCGATGCAATATGCTGTTCTTTGGTGATCAGTTTAAGCATCCGGTCCGGATCCGAAACAGAAGCCCGCGAGAGCTCGAGCCAGGTCCCGAGTGCGGTGAGCTGGTTGCGGATATCATGACGGGTAATGCTCGTCATGAGGGTGATCTGCCGGTTTGCCTGGCGCAACGCATCTTCCACCCGCTTGAGATGCGTAACCTCATGCAAGATCCCCTCGATCCCGTTCACCGTTCCATCCCGGTCATACAGGAGGCGGCTGCTCGCGGTTGCATAGTGCAGGTTCCCGTACCGGTCCTTCAGCGTGAGAGAGTAGCCGCTCACCACGTGTTCCTGGCGGAGATAGGAGAGGAACTCGTCCCGCTGTTTGGGATCGGCGTAAAAATCTGTTGCACGGTACTTCCCGATGATCTCATCGGCCGAATCAAAGCCTACCAGGTGAGCCCCGTACGGGCTGATCATCGTTATGATGCCTTCCCGGTCGACCCGGTAGAAGACATCCTGCATATTCTCGATGATGTGCCGGTAGTTCTCCTCGCTCGTGCGGAGTTCCTCTTCCGCCCGCCTCCAGTCAGTAATATCCCGGAGTATGGAGATGAGACCCCTGACCGAACCGTTGCTGTTATGGAGTGCCGCGCTGTGCATCTCCACAATGAACGTGGAGCCATCCCGGCGATGAGCCTTATAGATGTTGGAGGTGAAGGTTTCATCGGAGAGGACCTTGGCAAGTCGTTGCCCCACAAGACCGCGATCGTCACCGGTCATCCATTCAAGGACCCGGGTACCTATGGCTTCTTCGGGCCGGGAAAGCCCGAACATCTCCAGGGCCTTGGGGGAGACGTACGTGAGAATCCCCTGGGTATCCACCATGGCAATGCCATCCGGAGATGCCATGAGCAGGTTCCGGTGAAGCTCCTCGCTCTCCCACAGGAGTTCCTGGCCAGCTTTGAGCGAATCGAACTGGCCTTTGAGCTCCTCTTTCGAGGCAGCCAGCTCTTCATAGGCGGCCCTGAGCTGCTCATCCGCCAGTTTTGTCGCCGTGATATCCAGCTCGATTCCATCCCAGCAGATCCCACCGCCCGGCAGAGTGCGGGGGGCCGAACGGAGAAGTACCCACCGCTTAATGCCGGAAGGCGTACGGATCCGGACCTCGAAGTTCAAGGGGGACATCGTCCTGCTTGCCCGGTCCTCCGCATCCCTGAGCAGGAGCCGATCCACTTCGACAACCTGGTTATACAGTAATGACGGGTCTCTCAGCACTTCGTCGGCCGTCACTTCATGAACGCGTTCAACCCCGGCACTGATATACACAAACCGCCTCGTGCCATCCGGATCGATAATCCCCTGGTACACGATCCCGCTCGGGAGATTGTCCGAGAGCGACCGGAGCTGTTCCTCGCGCTCCCTCAGCGTTGCTTCCGCCCGCTTCTTCTCGGTAATATCCCGGGCAATGCCGAGGATCGCAGGTTTTCCCTGAAGATCTACGAGATCGACAAAAAATTCCGCATCCCTCACTTCGCCGTTCTTGCAAAGGATCCTTGTCTGGAATTCCGAGGAGACATGCCCACCGGCAAACCTTTTTGCAGCCGCCGCCTTCAGCGGCTTCCGGTCATCCGGGTGAATGAAGTCCCAGAGCTCATGCTCCATGAGTTCATCATGCGAAAAGCCGCTGATCTCCTCGACCTGCCGGTTCACAAAGAGGAAGCGGTTGTCCCGGTACACGTAAATGCTGTCCTGGCTGTGCTCCACCACCAGCCGGTACTTCTCTTCGGACTCCTTCAATGCTTCTTTTGCCTTTCGCTCCGTAGTAACGTCATGGGAGTGAATCGCAACCGCGGTAACCTCCCCGTCCGGCCCGGTCACCGGGTAGAGGCGGTTCTCATAGGCCTGTCCGGTCCGGTCATCGAGAAAGACCAGCGGTTCCCGGGTAGCGATTGCTTCTCTGACATTGGTCCTTCGCAGTTCCGCCAAGTCGGGGGAGATGAGCGTGAATGCATCCCGCCCGATAAGGTCATGGACGGGCAGGCCAAACCGTACCGTGGCCGCATGATTGGCGGCAAGGATCGTGCCCCGGGTATCCACCAGGAGCGAGACATCGGGGGGGGCGTTGAGCAGGGCGGTGATGGTCTGCTGGGCCTTCTTCTGTTCCGTGATATCCACGGACTGGGTGTTAAATGAGATCCTGGCCATGGGCCTGCACGCGGGTCAGCGAGGTGAGGGTCGTGTAGGCCCTCCCATTCCGGGACCGGACGAGAAGTTCGGCATTGCGCACCACGCCTTCCCATTCCAGCTGGTGGATCATCTCGGAGAACCGCTGCTGGTCGATGAAGAGGCCGATCTCCTCCATGGTCTTTCCTATCACGTCGCCACTCAGATTCCAGGTGTTCGTCTACCGCCCACTTCCGTTCCACGGCTTTTTTGATCTTGTGCCCCAGCTCGGCAAACTGGCTCCGCGGATCCCCGCCTTTCTGGATATAGAAGTCCACGCCATTGTTGATGGCCTCGATCACCACCTCCTCACGCCCGCGACCGGTGAACAGGATGAAGGGTAATGTTTTGGACCGCTTTCAAAAATGCAAGCCCGTCCATTTCGGGCATCTGGTAATCCGAGACGATGACATCGCAGGCCGCGATAAGCGGGGAATCGAGCGCGGCCCGTGCCGAAGTCTGGGTAATTACGGAAAATTCCGGCGAACGTTCTAAAAAAATCTTCGCCAGGTCGAGAAGGTGCTGCTCATCATCCACGTAAAGGACCGTATACATAGCGCTGAGGTACTCGAACTAGTGTCTGCAATACATTCTAGATAAAACAGCCGAAAACGCCACGGGTGAAAAGATTATCCGCAGGAACAGGAATATTACCAAGTACCAGTCCTCTCTGCAAAACGTAAATCGGATACCGGTGAGGGACGGAAAAAAAACAAAAGATACCAGACCATGGAGTTCAAAGGAAGCAAAATCGAGAAGAACCTGCTCGCCGCATTTGCCGGTGAATCCCAGGCACGGAACCGCTACACCTTCTTTGCAAGCGCAGCAAAAAAAGAAGGATACGAACAGATCGCCGCCATCTTCCTGCAGACTGCCGAAGAGGAGAAGGAGCATGGGAAACTGTTCTTCCGGCAACTCAAAGACGGCGATGTGGAGATCACTGCATCATACCCGGCCGGCATGATCGGGACCACGAAGGAAAATCTTGCCGCAGCTGCGGCAGGTGAGATGATGGAATGGGGCACGCTCTACCCCGGTTTTGCTGCAACGGCCACAAAAGAAGGGTTCAAAGAAGTTGCCCAGCTCTTCACCAATGTCGGGAAGGTGGAGGCACGCCATGAGAAACGGTTCGAAAAACTGCATACGAATATGGTGAAGGGGGCGGTATTTACCACCGTAACTCCCGTGAAATGGTACTGCCGGAACTGCGGGTTTATTATCGAAGGAACCACCGCTCCTGAAAAATGTGTGGTCTGCGATCATCCCAAGGCGTATTTCGAGATTGCAGCGGAGAATTACTAACTTTTTTTTATAAAAAATATCCCCCTTAAGGAACTATCGCGGGAACACTTCCCGGTCGGGCGGGTTCCGCAGCACGTCACGATAATCCCGGTATTGCCGGAGCACCGCCACAACTTCCGGGAACGGTTCGGCATAGATCCCCGGGAGGTCCGCTTCTCCCGGTTCACCGGGAACGTACGCCAGGTGTTCACCCGGAGGCGAAAAGCGGGAATTGATTCCTGCCTTGTTTCCCCGGGGATCGATACGGAACCAGCCGTACTCAACCAGGTACACTGCATTGAGACCGTGAAGGCCAAACGGTCGGCCGCACTTTTCAAGAGCAATCCGCTGGTAACAGAGCCCTGCCGGGATACCATTTGCCCGGAGCAGTGCGGCAAGCAGGTGGCTCTTGGCATAACAGAAACCGGTGCCGTGTTCGAGCACCTCGGATGCACACAGGGTGACCGGGTTCTGGCAAAAGTCCCCGCTATGCCGTATCTCATCCCGGACAAAGAGGAAACTGCTCTCGGCAATCGCTGCCCTACCGGTCAGGCCGGCTGCAAGTTCGCGTGCTTTTGCCGTTACTGCCGTATGATCGTGGTCGATCACCCGGCTCGCGGCGAGGAAATCCCGGAGAGCCGGCCCATTCTGGCATACCGGGACAGAAGATTTCATGGGATCCAGCCCAGCTTCACCCACCGCTCGTACTCGTCGGTGCGGAAATCCCGGTTCTCAAGAACGATTTCTTTGAAAAACTCCCGGTTGCCGGCGATCTCCACTTCCTGTTTCGTATCGGTAAAACCCTGCCGGATTGCACCGGCCAGGGTCCTGCCGAGCTCCCGCGCCGCGGGTTCTGCGCCATCAAGGGCCTCTGAGTTCCCGCCCGTTGCGATACTGAGTCCCCCGACTGCCACAATACCCAGGTAATTCATCACATGCTTCTGGTATGCCACGACATCGTCTCCTCCGGACGTGTGGGTGGTCGCGACCGTGCAACCATATTTTCCTGCGAGGACCTGGTAATGGATCGCGTCTGCAAGCCGGTCGAAGAAAATTTTCATCTGGCCCGAGACATTATCGAGATAGACCGGCGATCCGAATACGATCCCATCGGCCTCTTTGATCCGCTCGACAATGGCCGGGAGATCGTCTTCGTACACGCAGATGCCATTGAACGAGCATCCTTCGCAGGCCGTGCAGGCGGTGATCCGGGAGTCACAGAGATCGATCATCTCTGTCTCTGCCCCGGCCTCTGCGGCTCCTTCCAGGACAAAGCCGGCAAGTCTTCGCGTGGCGCTGCGGGTGGTGTGGGGGCTGCCGTGGATGGCGAGAATCTTCATGGGGTTTCCTGCTCAGGAGATGAGACGGCAGGTGATATTAGGATAGGGTAGCGTAGGATCATAGGGAAGTATAGTATCGGGAAAAGAGGGAGGGGAGCCGGGATTTCCCGGACCGCTTCTTTGTCCGTGATTCTGCAAAAACGGTTGGGCCGGGAACTGCCTTGTAGTTCCCGTAAAAGGTTATTTTTTCCAGAACCCTTCGAGCTGGTCACCGATAAATGATCCGAGGATGAAGATGATCACAAAAAGAATGATCACGATGAATATCCCGAACACTCCGAGGAACCCGACATCGAGGGTTATCTGGCCGGGGATCAGGAAGATCGACACCAGCACTAACAGTATCCCCATGATGATCCCGGTGATCGCACCGTTCCGGAGCAGGCCCATACGGTCTTCCTTTCCCCGGTGAAAAAAGCCAAATGCAATACCCATAATGAAGGTGAAAAGTTCAAACCACATGCAGATACCCTGTTTTAAGAAACACTATCGCCCACCACCACTAAATAGGTTCCGTGCAAAAGCAAAACCGGGGGGACACCGGGTCACCCGCGATCTGAAAGGCAGCGGCAAAAAGGTGTCAGGCAACCCGGCCGGATCAAAAGTTGGGAATTCTGTTGTAAGGGCATTGATGAAAAAAGTGGGCTGTTGATTTTCCTTGCGCCCGCGTATCCGGTCGGCTTTCCCGTACGGTACCTACGCCGGGCTGATCGATAACCACCCGATCACCATGAGGGAGAGACCTGCGGAAACAAACGTACCGATCACCAGCAGGACGGGGCTCGTGGCAAAGAACATCTCCCGGAGGGGATAGATCATGAACGTGAGGGCAAAGAGGCAGATCCCGATGAGGATCTTCTGGTAGCTCATGAGCGAGTGATTCAGCCCGGTGATGACCAGAGACCCGCAGGCAAAGAAGTACAGGAACGTGACCAGTGCTGCTGCGCTGAAACCAGCGGTAGCCAGCACATACACGGGAATAACGAGCGTGGCGATGAGAATCCCCAGGAGGATATGCGGTGCAACCTGTTTTTTGGGAAATCCCTTCTGGATCGCAACGAACAGTATGAAGATCGAGGCGATCATCCCCATGTCGATCAGGCTCGGGAAGACCTCGTTTCGCAGCCCCATGAGGATATTTACGTACCAGGCGATATTCGAAATTCCCCAGAGCCCGAATGCACCTGCCACATAGAGCAGGTATTCCTGCCGGCCTTCACGATGCCAGAAGTACAGGAAGACAAGAGCCGCACCAATGGCGGTGAGGATCTGCCGCAAAGGATCGTCAATGATAACAACGGAACCCCCGGGGCTCTGTCCAGAGAAAAGATCCCGGTTCCGGCGGTCATGGTATGTTACCCCGGGTCCGGGGGAAAAGGGGATCATCCCCAACGGGACCGGGGGAGAGAATTTTTTTTAGATACAGGGTAAAAAAGGTAAAAAAAGAATTATTTCTTCGCAGACGGTTTTTCGTCATGGATCAGTTTGCACTTGTTGACACATTCCCAGTTTTCGGGCAGGAATTTCCCATCAGCACCGGGTCTCATCACCGCGTTGTGCTTTGCCCCGCAGACAAGGCATTCCATAAGCCCGGAAGATTCGTCCACCACTTTCATTACATGTTCTTTCTTTGTCATGGTTGCAGTCTCCAACTTTGGCACAGATAAAGGCATGGAATGAGGAAATGCCGGCAATCCGTTCCCCACCCGGGTTCATAGGATATCCGGGTTCGGAGCCGGGGTGGTGCCGGATGCATACGGGACAAGGAGGAACAGGCAGCCCCTGCATACCCGCGTTCCGCGATACCCCGGATTTTACGGTATTTTGGGGGTTTGGTTTTATGAATGGTTACTTCATGTCATACGTCCAATACTATGGTAGTGACACGCTCACAGGTTCCCGGCACAGGGAATCCGGGCGACATTTCCGCTGTCGCTCCAGGCCCGCATGAATTCATTGCAGCCCCTGGTAACCAGGGGCACCCCGGGCCCGAAAAATCTGTGCCGGCCAGGAACCTGTAACCGGTTAATCTATCACGAGGTTGAAGTATGGAGTCTATATCATTTGAAGTCCCGCAAGTCTTTGTGCCTGATCCCATCCATATTCACATTCTTCAGGCAGTTGGCGATAAACAAGGTTGCCATATCACCCATGTGGTTGAGCAGCTTCTCGCCAGCCATGGTGAGAGCAGCATCAGGTCGAACGTCCGTATCTTACTCTCCAAGCGATATCTCGACGGGGGCAAATCCAGCAGCGAGATCGTACTCCGGCTCACATCGAGCGGTCGGCTCCTGCTCCAGAAGGCAGCAGCAGCAAAAGCAGTCTGATCGTTTCGGCAGCGCTGCCGGTAACAGGGAATCAGCTCCCATTCATTTTTTTCTGATTTTGGTTTCATCCGGGAAGAACCCGACTTATCCTTCACAGTAGTTTCCGAACCGGGATACGGCACCTGAAAAAGAGAGGTGCCCTTTTTTTTATGACGGGAGGGGCGCGTTGCCGGGAACGGCAACAACATATACCCGGTCCTTCATCGATGCCGGGAAGTAATGGGCATCGAACTCCCCGTAATTGAAGTACGTGATCCCGTCCACGCGATCATCATGGCAGTCCACGGAATCGGCAAAGAGGATCACATCGTCCCAGACATTCTCTGTGCCCCGGGTATCATATCCCACAACCACGACCCAGTGCCCGCCCCAGTCCATCCATTCCACCATCGTGGGAATGCCGTTCTTCAGGTTCTCCCGGAGCATCTCGCGGCTGCCGCCGGTCGACCAGCTCGCGTTCATACCCTGCCGCTTGAACCATGCGACGATCTGTTCCGGGTTGATGCCGGTCTTCTCGCTGACATTGGGGTACATATCCCGGGCTACCTGTTCCTCATCGGCATCGGAATTGTTCACGGGTTTTCCATACCAGGACATCACCGTCATGGCCGAAACCGCACCACAACTGTAGTTGGTCACCTGCTGCCGGTAACTTTTGAGGGGCAGGACGGTGAGGTGATCGTTGGATTTGAGCGTATCAAAATCAATGCCCGTATAGTACTGCGGGCCGGGCAGCGAGGTCTCCGACACGTACTTCACACCGGAGTTGTCTCCCGGGGGAGTGAGGAATGTCGGGGGGATGACGGGGGGAGCGAGTGATGCAGAGGGGAGCACCGAACAGGTAAAGATGATCGCAAAGGCCAGCACCACAATGGCAGCCGCGGCAAGCACGGCAAAACTGAGATTGAGCGGACGCATGATTTTTACACCTCACCCGAACCGGTACCCGCTGAACGCCAGCCATGCAATGCCGAGAATGATCAGGACAAGAATGGCAAGGAGTATCGCAAGGTACGGGAGATCGTTTCCGGTCTTCGCTGGTCCGTTTTTTTTGTTTCCCGCCTGCCGGGGGCCGGGAATATCGCTGCCACCCGTGGGAGTTGCTCTTCCGCCTTTTCCATAGGATATGCCAACCGACGGGAGGGGTTTGCTGTTCCACAGGACGATATTGACGCAGTCATGGTTGGGCGGCAGCCGGCAGTCAGCGCAGTATCTTCCCCCGCAGTACTGGCAGGAGAACGGGAGCACAACTTCGTTTCCGCAGCGATCGCACCGGCTCATTACAGGTTTTAGTTGGATGAGCCCGGGTATAAAATATTCTCATTGGGGATTTCCGGGCAGCTCATCCCGGGATCCGCCTCCCGCCAGCGCTCAGTTACAGCGTAACCAAGGGCACTATGCCTGCCCGGGCAAATGCAATGAAGGCAAACCCGGCCAGGATAATCACGAAGAACCCGGTCGAGACTACGCTCCGGAGGACTCTCGGGCGGTGGGCCGGTATGTGGAGATCTTCCCAGGTGCGGGCCTCGAAGAGATGGAGGAAGAAGGCACAGAGGAGATACGTTGCATAGATGGCAAGCACCAGCCCGCAGGCAAGGGTTCCCCAATTCAGGGCCGCTGCCAGGAGTGCCCAGATGCCGAGTGCAAGATTCGCATACCCCACCTCGAGCTGGAACTCCGGGTGATCCTGCCGCCAGCCCATCCGGACCTGGTCGGAGCGGAAGTACACGGAATGCCGGACAAAACTGATAATTCCCACAACCCCCACCAGGACGGCTGCTGCGATCCGGACCGCGATATCGATATTGATGAACAGAAAGAAAATGCCGATAAATATTCCGATCATGGACAGGGCCATGGTCGCACCCATCAGCAGCGAGGCCTCACGCGCTGTCGGGGTTACTGATCCACTCTGACTTGGTTTTCTCATACGATTGTCTCCTTTTAGTGAATGCTCCATATGGAGAGAAAAATCCTGCGCAAAAAGGATCCAACGGCTTATGCCCGATGGTGACGAAAATATTCCCCATATGGGGCGTTACCTCACGGGCGATGTCATTCTTGCACCGGTGGCGTTTGAAGAGCGGGGCGGGATAAAGACACGCCCGGCGATCGTGATCTCAACTTCCGAAAGCGGCGACCTGCAGGTCTGCCCGGTCAGCAGCCGGCCCCCGACTGATTCCTCCTGCATCCCGATCTCGCTGGACGATTTTTCCGAGGGAGGGCTTGACCTGTTTGAGGAGAGCTATGTCCTTACCACCCGCACCCGCACCATCCGGAGCGGGGATGTGGTGGGCAAGCGGGGGAGACTCACCCGGGAATCGATCGCCGCGATCCTTGCCCAGGCGCCCGGGCCCCGGCCAAAAAACCCGGAGAATAAAAAAAGAAGCCGGTAATTCCCCCGTAAACTTCAACGAACCTGCTCTTATTCCCGCAGGAAGAACCGCCATTTGCAGAACAGTTCTTTCGGATGGGGATCGAGCGGGGCAAAGACGCATTCCACTACAATGCGTTCATCGATTATCCGGGCAAAGCTCGTGAACTCGGCCCGGTGCATCTCGCGACAGACAGACTCTCCCTGCCCCCTCTTGAGCCGGGCTTCCTGCGCCGGACAGAACGGGACCGTGATGATCACCTCGTCTGCCTTCTCCTCGATCATATAATCAACGATCATTGCCCACGGGAACAACCGGAGCGCCCGGACAAAACCGGCAAGTCCCTTTTCGGGGATCCCGAACTGCTGCACCAGCTCCTTTGCCGCCATCCCGCCGGCTTTCCCCCAGACCTGCTCGTTAATCTTCACTGCAACGGGCTGGCCGTCGCGTTCGGCAACGTTGATGAACCAGAAGGCATCCACCACCCGGTAATGCCAGAGCAGGAATTCCAGGTACCGGCGTTTCTCTGCATCCGTCATCCGGTCAAAGGCTGCGAGATTTGTCAAAACTCCACCTCTGATAATGGGTTGCCCGGCAAGGTAAAAGATTCTGTGCAACAGCCCTGCGCAGCGTTGCTGCAGTGCCGCAGCAGGATTTCACTACCCTTATCAGTTCCTGAGATAAGGTTGTTGGGATGGATATCTCGGGCAATATCAGGGATATTGAAGAGCACGTGGGCCGGCTGTCGCGGGTACAGAAGATCCTGCTCGGCACCGACGGCTCGGTCACGCAACTGCTGGAGTCGATCACGGGAAATCCCGTCACGGTAAAGACTCTTGTGCAGGAAATTAAGCCCGCCGATGCAGAGACCGCCGGGCGGGTGGATGTCTGCGTAGGGGCACCGGTCAATCACCGGGTGGTCGAGCTCCGGGACACGGTGACCGGCGAAGTGCTGATCTATGCGATATCCGAGACGCCGGTCGAGCGGCTCTCCCCCTCGTTCAAAAAAGACCTGATGATGGCCGATATCCCGATTGGCAAGATCATCATGCATCACCAGATCGAAGCCCGGCGTGAGATCCTCAATGCCCGTGTAGCCGCTGCTTCCCCCGAGACCGGCCGCATCTTTTCCCTCTGTCCAAAAGAGCCCGTGCTCAGCCGGCAGTACCAGATCATCCACCAGGAAAAGCCCCTCATATTTATCGAGGAGCAGTTCCCGTACAACCAGTTTCTCGATGAGCGCCGGATCGTGGTCAATACCCCGTGCCGTATCCATGTCAGCCTGATCGATATGCATGGGGGACTGGAGCGGGTTGATGGCGGGATCGGCATCACGCTCGACGAACCGGGGATCCTGCTGGAGGTGCAGCAGAGTCCCGCCATCCGGGTGACGGGCTGCGACGCTGCGACCCAGGAGCGGCTGGCCGGGATCGCGACAGAAGTACTCCGCCAGATCCATGCCGGGGCCGCAGTCTCGATTCATGTGCGGTCCCAGTACCCGGCCCACACCGGGCTGGGGAGCGGCTCCCAGCTTGCCTTGGCTACGGCCCGGGCGATCTGCGAACAGTATGGCAAAAATGTACCGGTAACGGAACTGGCACGGTTAGCCGGCCGGGGGGGCACCTCGGGTATCGGCACCGCGGCGTTTGAACACGGGGGCTTCATCATCGATGGCGGGCACCGCTTCGGGCCGAACGGCGACAAGGCAGATTTCCGGCCCTCATCAGCATCGCGGGGCATCCGGCCTCCCCCGGTCATCGCCCGCCACGACTTTCCTACAGAATGGAAGATCCTGCTCGCAACCCCGGACCTGCCGGCCGGTGCCAGCGGGGCTCAGGAGACCGACATCTTCCGGCAGCACTGCCCGGTGCCGCTTACGGAAGTGCAGGCACTCTGCCACGAGGTCCTGATGCGGATGCAGCCCGGGATCGTGGAGCGCGATCTCGACCTCTTCGGTTCTTCGATCAACGCGGTCCAGTCGCTGGGATTCAAGAAAGTCGAGCTCGGTCTCCAGCCACCGGAAGTTGCGGGGCTCCTTGCGGTGATGCGGGAGGCCGGGGCTGCGGGGGCAGGCATGAGCTCGTTCGGGCCGACCGTCTACGCGGTCTGTGACACCGGGGCACTGGCGATCGAGCGGGCTGCGCAGTCGTTCATGCAGGCAAACTGCGGGGGAACGACCCTCATCACGTCAGCCAGGAACACCGGGGCGATGATCCGGGTGGCGTGAAAAGACATGATGCCAGCGCGTGACGAGTTCCGGCACGAGGTTCCCGGGTAAAAAACCAATAATTATCCAGGGGAGATACTAAAGATCTCTGAAGTTCCAATGCTCTCATCCATTGATTCAACCTCAATTGCAAATTCATCATCCTCCGGAAACGCGGATCCATTCAGTACAATTTTATAGGAATGATTTGCTGATGTGTCCTGGAGAACAGTAGTGTTCCCGGCGGGTCCGACAAACAGGCATCCTCCGCCAGGACAGAAATATGAACGATAGGTAAAAAATTTCAGCGCACTTCCCACCGGAAGGTTCGTGGTTCCCGTAACGTAAATCTCCTCATTGACTCCATGCTCTCCAATCGGGGCGATATCAATCCAGTATTCCGGTCGTACCGGCAAATCCGGTGACATACGTATTGATATTCTCTCATACCTGATATTGCTCTGATTGAGCACATGGATGAATTGTTCTCCAAGGATCAATCCACGGGTATTTGTTATCCGGTCCAGGCAGAATATCTCCGATTCCGGGAATTTTTTTGTAGGATTATTTGTCCGTGTGACGGCACAACCCGTGGAAGTGTTCAGCACCACTTCAGATGGTTGCATCTTCTCCTGGTAGACGAAAAGAAGGGTATACTGCTGGTCTGTCATAGTGTCGGTAACATTCCGATCAAAAAGGTACGATACGGATCCATCCTTTTTGACCGGAGTTATGGTCTGTGAAAGATAGCGGTCGCCAAAGAGCCAGACCTGCACGCTGGTATTCTGAGAAAGAGCATTTTCCTTTTCAGCATCGCGATCGAAAAATATCGTGTTTGCACGGTCGCAAGATGAAATATTGATCATGCCCGAATCCGACAACAGACTATTCAGAGAGATGAATGAGTTCCCATGATGTTCAGAATCATGGAGGGGCCGCGGGATCATCTCGCGAACCTGGACGGACCGGTTATACACTGCTATAACGTCCGATCCATCCGCCCGTTCGAGATGCTGGAGGATGAGCCACGGGTCTGGTGAGAGCGACCGGTTAATTTTTTGGCGGCGTTCTTGTGTTCCCTTAAAGGGATCTGTTTCCTGCATTGTTACATCAAGGCTCTGCAATGGCGTAACCGACCCAGAAAGATTCCCTGTCCTGGGAGTCCAGGATGGGGGCACCTTATCAGAGTGTACCAGCATAGTCCCCGACAAAATTGCAAAGAAAATTATCAGGATTCCCAACAGGATGCAACTTCGCAGGGAATTTTTCATTACTCAGCATTTACTGCAAAGGGAAAAAATGCTGGCGATGAGTGAAAAAATTTGTGCGGTCATCGGGACGGTGCGTTGTGCTTTTCAATCCACCTCCCACGAAGTTCAAACGGGACGGACCCGAGCCACGAGTACCCATCGATCCGCTTCACGTATGACCCCCATAAAAACCCGGGACATAATTCCCGCACACAAGTTATTTCCCAATCTTGACGAGCATCTCTTCGAGCGACGGGTACCGGGACTCGATCTTCTCGACCTTGCCCCCCAATTCGGCAATAAGCCCGGTGCATTCGTTGAGCGCAGTCATATTCTCCGCATCACAAACGAAGAGTCCCTCTTCCTGCCGGTAGGTTTTCGAATGCCCGATGAGTTTGCCCGCATCATCGATCGAGAAGAAGATCGTGTAGGTCAGCGAGCCGAACTGCTCGCGAAGTTCCTTCATCGTGCCGAAGGCCACCATCTTCCCGCGTTTCAGGATCATCACCTTGTCGCAGATCGCCTCGACCTGGTAGAGGTTGTGGGCCGAGAGCACGATCGTCTTGCCCTCCTTTTTGAGCGTTCGGAGGTAGTCTGCGATGAAGCGCGAGGTCATGGGGTCGAGCCCGCTGGTGGCTTCATCGTATACCAGGAAGTTGGGTTCATGGATGAGCGAGCGGGCGATTGCCACTTTCCGCTTCATCCCCTTGGAGAACTCCCCCAGTTTCTTTCCCTCGGGTTCCAGCGAGAGGGCCGAGAAGAGCTGGGACGAGCGGATGCGGATCTCCTGCGGGGAGAGCCCATAGATCTCGCCAAAGAAGGCAAGGTAATTCTCCGCAGTCATGGTCTCGTAGAGCCGGGATTCCTCGGGAAGGTACCCAAGATTCTCCTTGAGCGCAACCGGGTTCTTCACCACGTCCGTATCATTGATGAACAGTTCTCCGGTTGTCGGAGCGATGAGCCCGGATATGATCTTGAGCAGCGTGGTCTTGCCGGCCCCGTTGTGCCCGATGATGCCGAAGATCTCCCCGTCTTCAAACTCGAAGCTGACGCCATCGAGTGCCATGAATCCATCAAAATTTTTCGTGAGATTGCGGGCGGTTATCATGCCGGGTTGCCTATCAATCTGATGTGTGCGGAATTGGAGATATAGATTGGGATGGGGGCAGGGTTGGGTTTGATAATAGCAGTTTGTTAATCCCACCCCCAAAACAGGGGTTTTTTTCCTCAGCAGGGTCTTACCTATGGCAGGAAAAAAGAGGCGATGTAAACGCTGCTAAAGAGCAAGATATTTTCCCGAGATAATCGCCTATTTTCAAAAAATACGCCCATTTCAATGAGTTTAGAAAATGTGTGGACACAAATACCCCCACGAAGAAAAACAGGATCCCCGGATTGCCAAACGGAGCCCTGAATGAACCCCGAATAGTACGGGGATTCCGGAGATTCTGGAAGCGGATTCAGTGGGGGATCCGACATGAGTAAACTGCATGATCTACTCCAAAGACCATAAGACACCTACAATCTTCCGTACGTATTTCTCCGTCGGAGACGCTCTTTCAGGGAGTGCGTCCCCCCCATTAAAAAGTGCAGAATTCGGGAAATTCCGGCACACCTGTTTTTAAAAACCTCAATTTATGCCTGGATTGGCTGAATTCTATATGAAATGAACTCTAAAAAGAACCCTAATAGCACTGTTTGGCTGGCCGATCGTTTGCCGGATGGACCAATATAGGTGAAAAGTGAAAAGAAGGCCTGTTTTGGGGGTCGAACCCCCGATCCCTCTCGTCGGATATCGTCGTGAATTGAGGGGGCTCCCCTTTTTCACACCAGCACCGCTGAAAGAAATTCGATCGACCACCGGATAAAAAATTTGAATCAAAGTCTGCCCAAAAATTTCAAATCAGGATCCGGTTGAAAAATCAAAATCCGGATTCGATCGATCCGGATCAACTTTTCAATCGCGATCATGCTTGCGCTGAAAATTTTTCAATCCGATCCGGTAAAAAAAATTCCCCATCAAAGTTCGATAGAAAATTTCTGGACATCTAAGAACCCCACCCTCAACCAGCCCCCGCAAAAAAATTGCACGCAACGATGGGTATTTTACCGATACCCCATATTATTCTGTAATCATAATACCACCTGCGTATAAGTATCCGTAACCGGCAGGTGCACACCACAAAAGGAGAACAACACATGGGAAGACTGACCGACATCTGGACCATCACGCGATGGGAAGTGAAGAAATCCTTCACCATGATGAGCCGGGAGGTCCTCCCCTTCGCCATTGTCCTCTTCATCCTGTTGGTCGCGGTCACCGGCTTTGCCGCCCAGGCGGGCATGCACCTCCAGGATAGCATGTACGAAGTGGGTGTCGATGATCCCCAGATCGCCAGCCTCATTGCCAGCGACGCCCGCTTCACCGTGTACCAGACCGATGCCTTCACCCTCATAAACAACCGGAACGCGTTCGACCTCGTCATCGTGCACGGGCAGCTCTACGCGGGCCAGACCGACCGGGCCAAGGCAGCCCAGAAGACGCTCGAACGCGATTACACCAAGCACGTCAACTCCGTGTACAACCAGGAGTCGGATCTCTTCGCCGCGTACCCGCTCTGGATCGATGTCCAGACCGTCAAAAGCGAACTCATTTTCCTCTCCACCCAGGCAGGCCAGTACATCCAGGCCGCCCCCAGCCGGATCGCACCGGTCCCCCAGGGCGATATCAGCCCCATCCCCACGCCCTCTGCCTCGCTCGACTTTACCAAGGAAGAACTCCGGCAGGAACTCGTCAAGACCAGTTCGAAGAACACCCAGATCTCGCGCTACACGGAGGTTCTCGCAGCCGACAGCACCATGGGCAGCTTCAAGACCCCCTCCCAGCTCTCCCCTCCGCTCCCCTTTGACTCCATCATCCTCGTCTTCGTCTTCATCTTCCCGCTCTACTTCACCTCCCAGTTCTTCATGATGAGCATCATGAACGAGCGCATTGAGCGCAAGGGCGAAGTCCTGCTCTCGACTCCCGTGGCATCCTCCTCCATCATCCTCGGCAAGATGATCCCGTACTTCATCGGCATGGTGGCGATCTGCATCGCCCTCACCATCTACGTCAAAGCGCCCCTCATCATCATCCTCCCCCTCATACCGGTCATCATCTTCTTCCTGGCAAACGCCCTCCTCATCGGGATGCTCGCCCGGAGCTTCAAGGAACTCTCCTTCATCTCGATCTTCTTCTCGACCGTCGCCACCTCGTACCTCTTCTTCCCCAGCATCTTTGCCAATTTCCACGTCATCTCCCTCATCTCGCCGCTGACCCTGATCGTCCTCTCGATCCAGGGCACCGCGTGGACCATCACTGACTACCTCTACTCTACCTCCCTCTTCTGGCTGACCGGGGCCGTCCTCTTCTATATCGGGATGATGAACTTCAAAGAAGAGCGGCTCTTCTCGGAAAAACCGCTCCTGCCCCGGATCCGCGAGTTCCTCTCGGAAATCATGAGCCGGCGGCACCCGTACCTCTCGCTCTTCCTGCTGACGGGATTCTCGATCCCGTTCGTCTTCATGGTGCAGCTGATGAGCCTCACGCTCTTTTTCAACCTGCCCATGCCGTACTCGCTGGTGCTGCTCCTCATCTTTGCCGCACTGGTGGAGGAGTGTGCAAAGGCGGTCGGGATCTACACCCTCTTTGCCACAGACCCGTCCTTCCTCAGCTGGAAGAACCTGGTCGCCGCCTGCGCCGCCACCGCGATCGGCTTTCTGGTGGCGGAGAAACTGCTCCTCTTCATCACGCTCGCCCAGATCACCGAATCGGTCTTTGGCAGCATCCTCTTCCTCTCGTTAGGAGTGCTCTGGATGCCGCTGCTCCTCCATTTCGCGGGCGTGCTGATCGTGGCGTGTTCGCTGAAGTTCTGGGGCCGGAAGGGGCTCGTCATCGGGCTCGTGATTGCCACGGCGGTTCACTGCCTGTATAATCTCTACTTTATCCTGGGGTGGATCGGATGAAAGCGCGTCACCTGTCAATCGTTGCCAAGAAAGAGTTCCGGGGACTGTTCAATGAGCGCACGATCCTGCTCGCGGTCCTGCTGCAGCTCTTCATCGCGATGTTCTCATCGTTCCTGATGGTCGGGCTCACGTCCATGTATGACCCGACCTCACTCTCGAAACGCATTACCGGTACAATGTCGCCTATGCCGGGAACGATTCCGCGGTCCTCACGTACTTGCGAGCCAGCCCCGACTTCCGGGTCTACAAGATGGATCTCTCCACCGGGGTCGCAGCGCTCAAGGAGCGAAAACTTTCGGCGGTGATCTATGTACCCGACACCTCCCCTGCCGCAGACGATCCGGTCAAGATCACGCTCTACACGCTGACCAATGATCTCCAGAGCGCGATCGTTGATGTCAAGCTCAAGGATATCTTCCTGAGCTATGAGAAGGATCTGCGCAAGATCCGGGTGGACCGGCTGAGTGAACTGCCGATCCCGCTCCAGATCCCCAGGGCCAGTGCGGGCGGGGACTTCTACGAGTTCGTGTACGGCCTGCTGATCCCGCTGCTGGTCTTCATGCCCGCGATCATCGCGTCTGCGCTGGTCATCGATCTCATCACCGAGGAGTACCAGCACGAGACGTTAGAGACCCTCATCTCGACCCCGGTCACCTTCCCCGAGATGATCTGGGGCAAGGTGCTTGCCTGCGAGCTGCTGGTGCCGATCCAGGCGGGGGCATGGCTGCTGCTCCTGATGGTCAATGGTATCGCGATCCAGAATGCCGGGCTGATCCTGCTCCAGGTCGTGGTCACGTCCCTCATCCTGATCCTGCTGGGTACCCTCACGGCTCTGCACTACCGCGAGCGGACCGCAGCTCAGTTCATCTTCTCCACAGCGCTCGTAGTCGTGATCCTCTTTGTGCTGGCCCTGCCCTCCAACCCACTCAACCTCCTCACCCGGCTGGCGGTTGGCACGGCCGGTCCCGAGCAGTGGATCGTGCTCGGGTCACCGGGGCGGTCATCATCCTTCTCGGGTATGTAACCCAGAAATATGCCGAGCAGATGGGAAAGTCTCACCACTCGGGCTGAAGGAACAGGCAGGCAGGCAGGGGAAAAACGGGATTGTAAACGGGTACAAAATCGGATCGAAATGCAGGGCAAAAAATTGGATATAAAACGATAGAAAGGGAATGAAAAAAAAAGAAAATGAAGGGAAAAAACAGGAAAATAATCAGATCGATGCTGCCGTGATCATCGGCTTATCGATCGCCTTGTAGGTGACCCCGGCGCTCGTCACAAAGACCTCGACCCGGTCGCTGCCCCTGCTGCCCTGTATCACCAGTTCATCCCCGCGCCGGGGTTTTCTCTGCCCGTCGTTCATGTACTGCTGTACAATCTCTCCGTTCAAGAGCGTGACCTTCATCATCACGTTCTGGACAAAGATCTCTCCTTTCCCGCCATTGTAGAGCAGGTGAATCGTAAAGTCCGGCCGCTCCTTGGTCACCTGGAGGTCGACAAACTGCTCTGAGGGGAGCGTATCGACTGCAACGGGAGTTGAGACAACCGTTGATACGGTAGTGGAGGAAGGAGAGGTGGGCAGGAGCGTGAAGGTCTCCACCGGTTTGAGCTCTGCCTGGGTCGGGCTGGTGCAACCCGCGGAGAGCGCACAGAGCACGAGCACGAGCACGAGTGCAGTCAGCAGGGACAGGGTACTTTTCATGGAGATTGCTTTTAATTTGTACATATTTCTGATTTGTGCTCAGTTATGGTGCTGGAGGGAAAGCCGGCCGTAAGGCTTTTTTTCGTTCAGCGCGCGTTTGGAGCAGGGAAAAATGCATAAAAATGCAGGAAAGAACAGTTAAATTAAAAAGGACACCCGGATTAACGTTATGTATCAGGAGTAACAGGGAATGTTCTGTCCTAAATGTGGAAAAGAGACCGATGCATCGGGAAAATTCTGCCAGTGGTGCGGTTACGATATCGCATCCATTCCAGTCAAGCCCGTCATCGTTCCTGAAGAGGAAGAGGGGCCGGAAGTCGGCGTGCATGCAGGTCTTGGCAGGCGGTTTATCGCGTTCATTGTAGATGCTATCCTCATCCTCCTTATCGGCATTGTCGTAATCACGTTCTTCTCGATGACGAACGGTGTGAGATATGCACTTTATCTCGCGCAGGGAGCATCGATTTATGATCTCACTGAGGCAGCCACGTGGGATGCCCCCTTGGGCCCGATCGTTGCAGCGTTCGGTATGCTCATCATCATTGTCCCGTGGCTCTACTTTGCCGGGTTCGAATCATCCCGCAGCCAGGCAACGCCCGGCAAGGTGCTGATGCACATCATGGTGACGGATATGGAAGGCAACAAGCCTACCTTCGCCCGCGTGACGCTCCGTCACTTCGGGAAATTCATCTCGGCCATTCCCGTATTTCTCGGATTTTTGGCTATAGGGCTTACCAAGAAGCGGCAGGGGCTGCACGACAAGATCGGCAACTGTCTCGTGCTTCTCGAGGACTAAAATTCCCCATTAACAGACAATCAATATCTTTTTTAAGGAAAGTTTAAAGAAAAAAATCCTGCGGTTCAGACCGTTTTATTTGGAAAGGTTTCCGTATCAAACAATTATAAAATATCAGAAATTATTATAAAATTTATTTGTACCGGATCTTCAGGCCGAACAGCACGAAGACCAGGAGAAACGTGATCAGGTTTGCCGCGATGATGGGCATGGACCCGGTCCAGAAGCCATAGAAGGTCCAGAGGAGAACGCCCAGCCCAAGAAGGACAAGCATGGCAAGCGAGAGATCCCGTGTCTCCCTGAGTTTCCATGCCCGTATCACCTGCGGGACAAATGCGATCGTGGTGAGGGCGCTGGCAACGTAACCGACAATGAGAATCGTATCCATGAAATGTTCTCTGGTTTATATTAATCCTGATACGATTTATACCGCTGGCGTCTGTGAGGGGCTGCCTGCCCTTTGCTCACGAGGGAAAAGGTTCCGGCGAGAACTGGTCGGCGACCACCAGCCACCGCCCGGCTTCCTTCACCAGGAAGAACATGTCCCTGCCCTTCATCGTCACGGGGTGGCCCGCCATCGTGAACGAGATGGTGAAGAGATACGTGACCACCGCACTGGTCCCGGTGGCGTGGAGCCGGATGCGGAGATCCTGCTCGTTCCACGCGTGAATCGTCGCCGCCTGGGCAAAACCTCTCCACCCGGCAACATAGGCGTCCCGTCCTTCCAGGCAGCCCGGGGTGGTGGGAACGATCGCAACTGCACCGGGATGGATATATTCCCGGAACCGGGCTTCATCCCAGGTCTCGGTCCAGCACCGGTTCATATCGCGTATGGTTATCTCGATCACCTGTTTGTCATCAGTAGGGTCCATGTAGTACATCTCCGTTCCGTATGGTATACGGGACAGGTAAAAAGGCCAGCGGGTATGCAACGCGAAAGTGAGAAGAGACTGGATCCCCCCATCGCTCACACGGATGAGCCGTAATTGATAGATAAAAAAAGCGGGAATGAAAGGGTCCGGAACCTCAGGGTGAGACCGGGGAAATGTGCTGAGGATCAGGCCCCGCACTTCTTCAAGCCAGCCCTTCCGCTGCTCTTCTGTGCTGGTGACGACAACGCCAAACATCTTCCTGGAAAATGAGGGGACACCGCAGAACGAGACAATGCAGTCTCTCCAGATCCGTTCAAGCGGATCGCCAAAGACTTCCTGTTCCCGCGCCGGGGGGGGGCGTTGGAGGTGTTGAAGACGAGAACTGCTTTTGCAGACAGGAGGCCAATGGGGATTCCTTCACCCGAATCCGTTTCTGAAAACCGGTACGCCACCCCGGGACGGAGGACCCGGTCGAGCCAGCCCTTCAGGATTGCCGGGGGCATCCCCCACCAGTTGGGATGCACGATCACGATCCCGTCCGCCGCTGCGATCTCCCGGCAATGCTCCGATATTACCGGGGGCAGAACCGCATTGCGGGCAATCTCCGGGTCCGGCAGCAGGGGATCGAACTGCTCTGCATAGAGATCATGCACCGTAACCAGATGACCGGCTTGCCGGAGGGTCGCCGCAGCCGTGTCTGCGATTGCATGGTTGAAACTCCCGGGGCGGGGATGGACCAGGATGAGGGTGATCTTCATTGGGTTCGTCATTTTCTACCAGTTGCCTTGAAGAACGTGTAGCAGAAGACCCCATCGGGTTCAGCGGTCCGGTAAAGGGCCGCAATCCCCCGTTCCCATTCCTCCGGCGTCATCAGTTCCTGTTCGAGAACCGCAGGTCCGACCCCCCCCACCATGGCCGTGAAGGTCAGCTTCGTGAATCCCTCCATTAGAGCGGGGCGGGACCCGTCGATATAGACCATCCGGGGGGAGACCCGGACATCCGTGTATCCCGCGCCCGCCACCAGCGGATAGAGTTCTCGCCCGATCAGGGCATTGCCGCCTGCCTGCTGCTGGAGATCCACCAGGCACTGGACCGCACGGCGGGCATCCGCATTCTCCGGGGGGAAGAAAGTGGAGCCGTGGTCGCCCTCGATCACGGTGATGGTTCCGTCATCCTTGAGGAGCGGGCGGAGCTGTTCGAGCGCCCGCTGCGGCTCGGCTAGGTGTTCGAGCACAAAGCAGACAAAGATGTGATCGAAGCTCGCCGGCTCGAACGCGAGCTGGAAGATATCTCCTTGCTCGAAAGTAACGTTCGTGATTCCTTCCTGCCGGCACTTCTCTTCAGCCCGCTGGAGGGAATCTGCGGAGATATCGAGCGATGTGATGTGGGCACCAGGACTGTTCCGGGCCAGGATCACGGTCTGGGCGCCGATCCCGCAGCCGGCTTCGAGCACTTGGGAGCCTGCGGGATACCGGGTGTCTGCGTGCAGGAGTGCCGTGAGGGTCTGTGCCTGGTCAGAAAGCCGCTCCGACTCGCGGGCTGAATAGCCGTGGACATAGGTGGGGTGTGGCATGATGGAATTCTCGTGAGGCAGGCCGGAAGGTGCTGCCGGCCAACCATGATATTGTACAAGTTTGGCACTCAATGCACAAAAAAGTACTATACCGGAGCAGCGGTAACTGACACATGAAGTAAATCCCCACGGTTCTGTTGGCGCCAATGCAGGACAAATACCGACCGGCAACGATAACCGGGAAGTACCGGAACCAGTTCCCGATCTCTCCCTTCCCGGACCCGGGGCCGGATACTCCCGAACTGATCCTTACCCTTGCACCTTGCCACGTCAAGACAGTACAATTATTGTACAGCGCGGTTATCCGGTGACGACTCTGCCTGGTAAATCCGGTAACTACCTGTCACATATTTTTTTTGCTCTGTAGAAAACCTCAATGATGAGAAATTGTAAGAATCTGTGAATATTGCAGACAATCATTTTGTTAGCGATTTCTTTCATTTGAATCCGGAATATTCTTGCTTTAAGATCTCCGTCAAACTTTCTTTTCAAGACAGAGAATTTGTTTTCCACGAGTTGTCGTCTTGGATAAATCGTATCATTGAACTGACAAGCCATTTCCTGGCGGTATTTACCGCTGAT
>CAILCG010000003.1 GCA_903832665.1 uncultured Methanomicrobiales archaeon
GACCGAAGAGGAACTGTACCAGACCGAAGAGGAACTGTACCAGACCGAAGAGGAACTGTACCAGACCGAAGAGGACCTCCGGAAAAAAGTCGGGGAACTCAACGAGATGCTTGCGGAAAAAGAGATCCTTCTCTCCGAGATCCATCACCGGGTCAAGAATAATCTGACTGCATTTATCTCGCTCATGAGCCTGGACGGGGGATACGAGGACACCGATACCGGCAGAGCATTGAAAAAAGATCTCCAGAGCAGGGCCCGGAGCATGGCGCTCATCCACGAGACCCTGTACCAGACGGGAAAATTTTCCCATGTCGATATGAACGTGTACCTCACGAATCTCATCACCCAGATCGCCCATTCATATGCCGGGAAAACAGCGGTAGAGACCGTTGTCGGTACCGGGGGGGTGACCCTGGACCTTGCCCGGGCCACGACCGCGGGGCTGATCATCAACGAGCTGGTGACGAATTCCTACAAGTACGCATTCCCGCCGGGGTACGACTGTATGGCTTCGCGTGGGGAACCCTGCAGGATCCGGGTCACGCTTGCGCGGGAAAATGGCACCGCGGTACTTACGGTAGCCGATAACGGACAGGGTCTTCCCTCCAGGCTCGATCCCCTGGCAACCAAATCGCTGGGCCTGAAACTGGTTACGTTCCTTGCCCGCTACCATCTCCAGGCCGAGATGCAGATCAACCGGGAGCCGGGAACAGAATTTATCTTCCGGATGGAACGTCCGGAAAAAGACGGGTAAAAAATATCCCCCGATTTTTTCGCGCAGGCATTGAACTGAGTCGGGCTGAGGGAACGGTTCTTTATTTCTTCATTGCAGGAAACCACCGTGCGCCGCTGTCGCTCAATTGAGAACCTGATGAGGTGACACATCGTAAAAATGATCTTCAGGTTCCGGGTGTGAACTCCCGTTCGTGTGCGTTTGCTCCGGGAAGGTTTTTCTCCATTAAGGGACCGGTGATCATCGGGCAATCGCAAAAATACATTTGAGAGTGTTTGCCCATGTCGGACGTTCACCGCCAGAGCGTCCCGGACGTTAGAGAGTTTTCTTGGAATAATTCCTGTACGCAACCTGGGGTGTAATGCCCGGCAGGAGATTTCATTTTGCAGATATTTCGAGTGCCGGGAGCCCGTGTTTTTCTTATGTAGGAACGGGGTCCTGACCCTGACGTATACTACAAAATGAAACAGGATGATATATATATATATATATGCAAAAATAGCAAATTGCGAACCATCCGGCTCAATAAGGGTATGTATTTGCATGTCCCGACCAGAAAATTAGCCGTACTGGATACGATATAATGATTCGATCATACCCTTACCTGATTTTTTTGCCGCTTACAACCCGGAAACCGGTCTTTACCTCGGGGGGACAACCGGCATGAGTGGCGAGTCGATCTTTGTGATCGAGGATGAGGGGTTTGTTGCACTCCAGATCAAGGAGCTGCTGGAAAAAAACGGTTACCATGTCACCGGCATCATGGCGTACGGGGAAGAAGCCATTGCAATGACGGAGAAGACTCCTCCCGATCTCATCTGCATGGACATCAACCTGATGGAAAAACTTGACGGGATCGAGACAGCAAAAAAGATCCGGGAAGAGCATGATATCCCCATCATTTTCCTGACCGCAATCTCCGACAACTCGCATCTTGCCCGGGCAAAAGAGACACTTCCCTACAGTTTCATCATCAAACCGTACAATGACCGGGAATTACTCGCGTCGGTAGAGATGACACTCTATCATCACCGGATCGACCAGGAGCTCCGGGAGAGCATGGAGCGTTACCAGGCGATCGTGGATAATGCGGCGGAGAGTATTCATCTCGTCTCCTGCGGGACCGGCGCGATACTGAAAGCCAATCCTGCAACCGTCCGTCTTCTCGGGTATACCAGTGAGGAGCTCACCCGGATGGTGCTGGGAGATATCCTCGAACTCCCGGCAGGAACGACTAAAAGGTGGGAAGAAATTGCGTGCAGACCGGATGGATGGTCGGGCGAGGTACGGTTCCAGTGCCGGGACCGGTCCTTCCGGGAAGTAGAGCTGTATTCCCGCATCATTCACCGGAAGGGTGTGCCGGATGCGGCCTGCATGGTAGTTCATGATATCACGGGCCGGAAACTGGTAGAGACTGCGCTGCGCGAAGCAAACCGCAAACTCAACCTGCTCTCGAGTGTTACCCGGCACGATATTCTCAACCAGCTCACGGTGTTGTCCGGGTTTCTCGAACTCTCGGTGCCGGAGGTGACCGGGACCCGGCTGGAAGAGTACGTGGATCGGGAGTTAAATGCGGTAGGAATTATCCAGCGGTTGATCCGGTTTACCAAGGAGTATGAAGAGATTGGGCAGAGCAAACCCGGGTGGAACCGCCCGGAGGGAATCATCCGTGAACTGGAACGGGCGGGAACATATTCCGGTCTTCACATTGATTCCCGGCTCGGCGGTCTTGAAATTTTTGCCGATCCCCTGTTCGAACGGGTGCTCCATAACCTGCTGGACAATACCCTCCCCCACGGGGAGCATGTGAAAAATATCACTGTTACGGCAGAACCGGCAGGCAGCGGACTGGTGATACGGTGGGCCGATGACGGTATCGGAATTGCAGGAGAGGATAAGGAGAAGATCTTCGAGCGGGGGTTCGGGAAAAATACCGGCCTCGGCCTCTTCCTGGCCCGGGAGATTCTCGGTCTCACGGGTATCACCATACGGGAGACCGGGATATATGGAAAAGGTGTACAGTTTGAACTCGCTGTGCCCGCCGGGGCGTTCCGGTATGGGGGTCAGACAGATTCGCAAACCTCCCGGGACCCGGCGTAACCGGGAAATTCCCGCGCGAAAAGGCTGCCTCCCTGAGCGGCACTGGCTGGCAAGACAGGGCCGGGAGAGCGGGAATTCTGCTCTGGTGCAGGGATTAATCTGCATACCTTTTTCTTTCCTCTCCTGCATACAATAGACCATGAAGTGGGCATTGCTTTCCGTCTGGGACAAGACGGGTATCGTCGAACTCGCTCGGGAACTCCTTGAACAAAAATACAGCATCATGAGTTCGGGAGGCACCGGTAAGACGCTGGCCGAAAACGGCATAAAATTCACCGAGGTCTCCAGTTATACCGGCTTTCCGGAGATGATGGACGGGCGGGTAAAGACCCTGCACCCGAAAGTGCACGGGGGCCTGCTGGGCCGAAGGCAGATTGACGATGCCGTGATGGCAAAACATGGCATCAGCCGGATCGATCTCCTGGTCGTGAACCTGTATCCCTTCGAAACGATGTGCGCAAAGAAGATGGAACTCGCCGACCTGATCGAGTATATCGATGTCGGGGGTCCCGCGATGATCCGGGCCGCAGCGAAAAATTACCGGGATGTTGCAGTGGTGGTGGATCCATCGGATTATCCCCTGATAACCACATCCATCCGGGGCACCGGGATCACTGCCGATGCCCGCCTGGACCTTGCCAAAAAAGCATTTGCCCGGACTGCAGCGTACGATGCGGCGATCAGCAACTATCTCAGCAGTCTCGGCTCGCCATTTCCCGCAACCCTTTCTCTCCAGTTCAATGGCGGGAGAAGCCTGAGATACGGGGAAAATCCTCACCAGCAGGCCGCGGTGTACGGGACTTCCGGTATTGCCGGCACGGAGCCGGTGCAGGGCAAACAGATGTCTTATAACAACTATCTGGATGTACATGCCGGGACGGGACTTTTACGGGAATTTCAGGAGCCGGCTGCCGTGATTGTCAAGCACAACAATCCCTGCGGGGTGGCCGTCGGGGAAAACCTGCTGGAGGCGTATATCGCTGCCCGGGAAGTTGATCCAGCCTCGGCCTATGGCTCCGTGATCTCCCTGAACCGGGAAGTGGACAAGACCCTGGCTGAGGAGATCTGCAAAACCTTTGTCGAAGTGGTAGTCGCGCCATCCTTCTCCCCGGATGCCCTCGCCAGTATGAGCCGGAAAGAAACGATGAGGGTGCTGGTCCTTCCCCCGGCTGTTCCGTCCGATGAGATCCGGACCATCGATGGCGGCGTGCTTGTCCAGAGGACGCCCGATTACCAAGAGCACTGGGAAGTCATTACCGACCGGGATCCGACTCCTGACGAGATGAAGGCCCTGCAGCTGGCCTGGAAAGTCTGCAAGCATACCAAGAGCAATACGATCATCTTTGCCGACAAGAACCGGACCCTGGGCATTGGCGCCGGCCAGATGAGCAGGGTCGATTCTGCAAAAATTGCCATAGAGAAGGCCTGTGACTCGCTCAAGGGATCGGCTGTTGCTTCGGACGCATTCCTGCCATTCCCCGATACGCTCGAAGTCGCGGCACAGGCCGGGGCAACCGCCCTTGTCCAGCCGGGGGGTTCAATACGGGATAAGGAAGTCATTGAGGCAGCAAACCAGTTGAATATGGCCATGGTATTTACCGGCATCCGGTATTTCCGGCATTAATCCAGATTCTTTTTTCCGGACCGGGCATAGATCCCCGCTGATTTTTTTATGCATCAGAAGATGATTGGCCAAATTCTTCTCCCGATCAGATTTTCAACCGAATATTTTTTTCACGCCAACCCATAGTGAATTGAATAGGATCCTGTGAGCACCAGTGTTCTCGTACGGATCCCCGGGTCATGACGTGTTTCGGTACCGGGAACTTCCGGGAGCACCTTGCATCGGGGGATATTGGAACCCGGCAGAAGGATCATGTCTTTCTCCCGTCCACCAAAAAATGATTAAAACCGAACCGTTTCAACCTGCTCTTTGATGGAAGACTGAAAAATGGATCAAAGAACAGATCAATGGTACGAGAAAAGATTGAAGTAAAAAAATAAGGTTAGTTGATCTGTTTTTCTGCCATCTCACCGACAACAGGGACCATGAACTTCTCGCCCTGGAAGGATTTGATGATCAGTACCAGCCAGAGAATGACCATGACCAGCCAGATCAGAACGGAGACGAACCCGATGAAGGGGATCATGCCGATGATGACCGAGATGATGGTGAGGGGCAGGAATGTAAGAATTGACTGCATTGCATGGAATCTTACCGTCTTGTTATCCTTCTCCAGAAGAAGGAAGATGATTCCTGTTAACCAGGTAAGTACATAACACGCGGCTGATGCCACGTTCTCGTCAAGACCAAAAGTTGCTTTAACCATAATGTTCACCAGAATTGAGAGTATACCTCAACTTTGCTAACACTTAAATCATTTGGAATGTGGGAGAAATGGGAATCAATCACAAAATTACCGTTTTTCCCACAATAAAATCCCCGGATTTTGCAAAAATCAAAAAAATCGCGATACCTATATATTCTGCGAAGAAGCCATAGCTTATTTAAATCGTTTGTGGCTGAACAAAGTCGTAGATGATTTTTAAGAAAATCACCCTTCAAGAGGTCTGTTGAACATGGATTACGGAAGTATGGTTGGAGAATCCTTTGAATATGCGAAGGATGCAGTAGTCGGCAAATGGAACAAGTGGGTCATGTTTATCATTGCAACGATCCTGCTGGGAATCCCGCTCATGGGATACTCGATGAAGATTCTCAGGGGAGAGAAACCAGCACCGGAAGTCGAAGGCTGGGGAACCCTCTTTGTCGATGGTATCAAGTACCTGATAGTTTCGCTTATCTATGCGATCCCCCTCATTATTGTCTGGTTCATTGTGCTGGGTGCGTCCGTAGTCGGCATGATGTCCGGCGACCCGACTGCCATGATGGCAGCATTTGGTGCAATGGCAATCGGTCTCATCATCTTGCTCATCCTTGCGATCATTGTTGCAGTGTTCGAGATGATCGGCATTGTCCGGTTCGCACGCACGGGCAGCATCGGGGAGGCATTTAACTTCGGCGAGATTCTTGCAACCATTGGCAAGATCGGCTGGGTCCCCTATATCATCGCAATCATTGTCCTTGTCATTGTAGGCTTTATCTTTGCCATCATCGTTGGCATCCTGATGATGATCCCGATCCTTGGACTCATTCTTTACCTCTGTCTCATCTCACCCTGGGCGATCTTCATCTCCCGCTACGTCTGCCAGCTCTACGATGCTGCAGGCGCTGCATAATTTTTTCACCTATTTTTTTCTCATTTTACGGGCTCCCGTGAGATTTTTTTGCGGGATAAGCTTTTAGCATTAAAAAAAAACAATGTTTTGAAACAAATCTGGTGATTTTCATGGATTTTGGAACAATTCTCGATCAGAGTTTTGCCTACACAAAAGAGAGTGTGTGGGGCAGGACAAAACAATGGCTCATCCTCATCGGCTGCCTGATAATTTTCCTCCTGATTCTCGGGTACATGGTCAGAATCTACCGGGGAATCACTCCCGCTCCGAAACTGGACAAGTGGGGTTCCCTGTTCATCGATGGCCTGAAACTGCTTGTCGTGGAGATTGTGTACGTAATTCCCGTGATCCTGCTGGTCATCATCGCGTTTCTCCCCCTGGTCTTAACAATGATCAGCGGCGGGGTGCTGATTCTGGATTATTCCTCAACCGTATCCGATGCGCAGTTTGAGCAGTGGGTACAGCTTCACCCGGAGATCCTCTCCTCGCTGGGAATTTTGCTCATCCTGCTCCTGCTGGCAGTCATCTGTGCAATTATTGTTACGATCTTCTCGTTCCTTGGCGTGATCAGGTTTGCCCGGACGGGCAGCATGGCAGAGGCGTTTAATTTTTCGGCGATACTGGGCCACATCCGCAGGATTGGCTGGCTGAATTATGTACTGGCCCTGGTGGTCATCAGTGTCATTGGGTTTATCTTTGGTATGGTGACCAATGTCTTCTCGCTGATTCCGATCGCCGGGGATATGATTGGCCTGATTGTGATGGTCGTATTCTATGTGCCATTCATCATCTTTACCAGCAGGTACGCAACGCTGGTGTATGATGCCGGTGAAGAGAAGTCAGAACCGGTGTCACTTACCGGGATATAATTCCCGGCTCGAATCTTTTTTTTTAATCGCATGAAGTCAAAGACTTCGCACCCGGGTTTCGAAAATTTTACAGCCGGAAAAAGAATTCCGGTTTTGTATTTTATCGATAAATGTTTTCAAAATGTTTTTGACAAAACCCGGGAGGAAAATTTCCTTCCCTGGCCGGTAATGATTGAACAATGCGGTAAAATCTCCGGCTCATAAACAATCGTTCAGAAAAAAATTTCCGGAGATCGTTGACAAAAAAATGGTTATAAAAAATCTGCTCTGTAGAAATCATTTTTCACGCAAAAGGGAAATTGCGATGGGGACCCCCTCACTTATCCAAAGGGGGAGGCAGCCCAAGGGGCGAACCCCCTTGACCCCCATCTTTTCGTTGGGATATAACCAGCCGCCGAAGTATTTTTCATCGCGATGCTCCACGGGGCGAGGGGCAACAAGACCCCGGGCGCCCGTGGCTTCATCGCAATCCAACAGGGTCCATTTTTTAGATTTCACCAGAGCAAAAAAATCTGAAAAAATATCCCGGCCGCCTCGTGCGATAGTGCATCAGGAGTACAGCCATTTCTTTTCGCGGTCGATCCCGACCCGGCGAGTCCGGTGAAGCGTCGTCTCGACACCGGCTGGTAGGTTTGCTGTGGATTTCATCTCGCGATGCGGGGGGATGTTTTCATTCCCCTGGGTTGCGATGAACGTCCGCCGCCGGAGGAGGGCGCCCCGCGGCGGATCAAAGCTCCGGAAAATCTGCATGCTGAAAACTATCCATCACAGGTTTGATCCTGGACTTCTGAATCCAGCCTCCGGCAGTGACCCCAACGGCCTAAACCTCACCCCTTCCCTTTTCGGCCCTCATAACGCTGTTGTTAGTTGCCTCCCCATTTCCCGCCGGAGAATGCCCCCTAATTCCGGCTTAATTCCGCGTTTTTCCGCTTAGTTGCCTCATGGATTGGAAAAAACGGTCAATCGGAGCCCCTACGGGCCCGGATTAGTCCACCTGTCAAAAGAGGTCATTCTCCGACGGAGTGGCATTTTTTGGGGTGACATTATGAGGGTTATCCCCCTGACCCCATTCCTGATACTCTTACTTCACCCTCCCCGGTATATTCATAGTTTTTTAAGTAACGGGAAAACAATGATTTCTCCAGAGCCAAAATTTCTTGCCCAAGGGGCGATCGATTGTTTCATTAAAAAAATCCTGCCAGGGCAAAATTAATTCGGGCGATTAAAAAAAATCCTGCACGACCCGGAACAAAATTTTTCAAAACCGGAAAAATTCCCGCACGAATCCCGATTAAAAAAACGCATCCAGTCATAGACTTTGCACCCGCTCATGAAAATTTTGCGACCGGAAAAAGAATTCCGGCCGGGTCTTTTATCGTCAGTGGTTTTTAAAAAAATTTCATGACAAAAATACCGGGTATTGACCCGGACTCTTATCGCTGGACAGCACCCAGGTTTGCCTGCCCCACACTCTTTGCATAGCGTGCAAGCACCCCGGTCAGGTTCTTTGTATGCGGTACGAGAACCTTTCGCCGCTGTGCAAGGGTTGCTGCATCCACAAGAATATCGATCTTTTTTGCGAAGAGATCAATGGCAATACGGTCCCCTTCGTGGATGAGGGCAATGGGTCCGCCCACGGCTGCTTCCGGCGCCACATGGCCAATGCAGGGACCCCGGGTACCTCCGGAGAACCGGCCGTCCGTGATAAGGACGACCCGGGTGTATCCCAGTCCCAGGAGTGCTGAAGTAGGGGAGAGCATCTCGGGCATACCGGGAGCGCCCCGGGGCCCTTCGTACCGGATGATGATCACATCATCTTCCCGGATCTCCCGGGCAAGGATCGCCTTCATTGCGGGGGTCTCGCCATCGAAGACCCGGGCGGGACCTTCGTGTTTCCACATCGCCTTGGGAACCGCGGCACTCTTTACCACCGCTCCATCGGGTGCAAGGGAGCCGGATAAAATTTTCAGGCCGCCCTGTGCGTTTATCGGGTTTTTGATCTCGCGGATCACCTCATCATTCCGGATGCTGGCATCTTTTGCGATCCGGAGGATGGTTCTCCCGGATACCGTGAGGGTGTCATCAAGATACGGTTTGAGACGTTTGAGCACCGCCTGGATACCCCCGGAGCGGTGGAGGGTTTGCATGGAATGGGGTCCTGCCGGCTGCATGTAACAGAGATGAGGGATCTCATCAGCGAGCGAACTGAAATCATCAAGGGAGAGAGGAACTTCCGCTTCAACAGCAATTGCCATCAGGTGCAGGACCGTGTTGGTCGACCCACCCAGCGCCATATCCACGCGGATCGCATTCCGGAGACTCTCTTTGGTGATGATATCGCGGGGTTTGATATCATTTTTTACCAGGGGCAGGATCGCTTCGCCGGTCTCGCGGGCAATCCGCAGTTTCCCGGCATCTACGGCCGGGATAGCGGCACAACCGGGAAGCGACATGCCCATCGCCTCGGTCATACAGGCCATGGTATTTGCGGTGTACAGGCCCTGGCAGCTGCCGCATCCGGGCATGGCACATCCCTCCAACTCGCAGAGCGCAGCCTCGCTCATCGTGCCGGCCGCTACATTTCCCACGGCTTCGAAAACGTCAATGAGCGAACGATCTTTCCCGTCCTGGAATCCCGAGAGCATCGGGCCGCCGGTGAGAATGATCGTGGGGATATTTGTCCGTGCAGCCGCCATCAGCATGCCCGGGACTATCTTGTCGCAGGTTCCGACACAGACGAGTCCGTCAAAGCGGTGTGCCTCGGCCATCAGTTCGATGGAGTCGGCAATATTCTCCCGTGAAGGCAGCGAGTAGCGCATGCCTTCATGCCCCATCGCAATCCCGTCGCAGATGCCGATAACCCCGAACTCAAACGGAACTCCCCCGGCGGCAGCGATCCCTTCCCGGACCTTCTCGGTGAGCTGCCGGAGGTGCGTATGGCCCGGGACGATCGTATTGTACGCATTGGCAATTCCAATAAACGGCAGTCCCATCTCCCGCTCGGTGACCCCGAGGGATCGCAGGAGAGAACGGTTGGGTGCCCGCTGGTATCCGGTCTTAACTTCGTCGCTGCGCATAATTTTTACCCGCTTTGTGGTGTTGATAGTTTCGCAGTGTGACAATTATATCCCTTGTGGAGGGAAGCCGCGCCGGGAGCCCCTTAAGAGGACCAGGCGATCGACCAAGAAATTATAATCGTGAAAAACGCGATGCAGCATCAACAAAGGATTCTGCAAACGCGAGGGAGAAATACGCATGGGTATAACAGCCGAGAACATTCTGCGAGACCAGACCATCCATTCCGTTATCAATACCCTTTCCGCGGGATAACCGGAGTGCGTACCGTGCGTCGCGGGAAGAAGCCAGCCGCGAATAATGAAATTCGTGACCCGTCACCGTACGGCCGGGCGGAAACAGTGACTGGCCCCCGATGCTCTCCCCTTGTACATATCCCAATCCCTGGATACGCCGGGTCATCTCGGCATTCGCGGGGAGGATGCCGCACATCCGGTAGGTTTTGTCGGAATGGATCGTTTCTGAAAGGTACATCAGCCCGCCACATTCCCCGTACACCGGCATACCGGCTTTTGCAGCCTCTTTCAGGTCCTGCCGGCACCGCGAGGATTCCAAGGATGCGAGGTGCAGCTCCGGATACCCCCCGCCAAGGTACACCGCATCGACATCCGGAAGAGGGCCATCAAGCGGGCTGAAGAACACCAGATCCGCGCCCGCGGTCCGCAACCGGTCAAGATTGTCCTGGTAATAAAAACAGAAGGCTCTGTCGTATGCGACACCGATTTTCGTGCGAACCGGCGGGTTGGATCTCTCCGGGATTGCGGGGACCAACGGGGGTGCACGGCCTGCTGCGGTCAACAGGGCATCCAGGGCACAGTTTTCTTCAATGATCTTCCCAAACTCTCCCATATTGCCGGATTCGTGGGCCATCCGGAGCCCGAGGTGCCGACTTTCCACCGCCAGTTCTTCCGTGCGGGGAATATAACCAAAGGAAGGAATTGACAGGGAAGGTTCGATCATGGAGCGGTGACGGGGGCTCCCGATCCGGTTGAGGATTACACCGCCGAATGCCAGGCCGGGATCATAGTGCCGGTAGCCGTCGATCAGTGCATGGACGCTGCGGGACATGCCTTTGGCATCCACTACCAGGACAACAGGAGCGTTCAGGATCCGTGCAACATGCGCCGTACTCGAGAGATCTGAGCCATCAACACCATCATACAGTCCCATGACGCCTTCGATTACGGCGATGTCGGCACCCTGCGTTGCCTGGAGGAAGGTGTCCATGCAGCCGTTCTCGCCCATCATGAAGGGATCAAGGTTCCGGGAATTGCGCCCGCAGATTCGGGTGTGATGGGATGGATCAATGAAGTCGGGCCCGACCTTGAAGGGCTGGACTTTCAATCCCCTCTGGACGAGTGCAGCCATGATGCCGCTGGAAATTGTGGTCTTACCGCACCCGCTGTGGGTTCCGGCTATGACGATTCGGGGGACCGTGATCACGGCTCACTTCCGTTTTTTTCGTGTACCATTTTTTGTTCCGGGGCAAGAAGTAAAACGGGAATCCGGGACCCGCTCTCCCGGCCATACGCATCCACCCGCAAGTATACCCGTTTGACCATGCTTTCCGTAGTAAGGATCAGGGAATCATCCCCCAGCAGTGCCTTGAGGATACATTTATCGATCACGCTGTAGGTAAAATCCAGGTGAATGCCGGCATTTTCTGCGCACTGCTTCGCCCGGGTCCCCATGGCCCCCGTGCAGATCCCTTTGTGCACCGATAACCATTCCAACAGCAATTCCCTGCTGTCCTGATCGACATTGCAGACCGTAATCCTGCCATGCCGGCACGGACCCTGGGTGGTTTCAAATAGCGTCTCGATGCAGTGCATCATATCCAGAACGGTCCGGGGTTTTTTGCCGGGTAAGGAAAATCCCCGTTTCTGGAGCTCCATGTGGAGTTCAAGGAGGGTCGGGAGGGAGAGGTGTGCCGTGCGGACGGAAGACAGGTTGCCAAACGCAACTTCCGGTATATCTTCATGGAGGATCGAACCGCCGGTCATCAGGATGGCCCGGTCGGCCCACGGGTAGGCCAGTTCAACATCATGGGTCGAGATGATGATCGTCTTGCCGTCATGGTTCAGTTCATCGAGCAGTTCCATAATATCCTCAGAACCCGTGGGGTCGAGACCGCTGGTGGGTTCATCAAATACCAGCACATCGGGGTCCATGGCCAGGACACCGGCAATTGCCACCCGTTTCTTCTCCCCTCCGGAGAGCTGGTGCGGGGGACGGCGCCCGAATCCTTCAAGACCAACCTGGCGAAGTGCCCGCAAGACTGCCTCTTTTACTTCGTCTTCGCGATATCCGAGATTCGTTGGCCCGAAGGCCACATCCTGGTATACGGTGGGGGCAATGATCTGCCGGTCCGGGTTCTGGAGAACGAAACCCACGCGTTTTCTCAGCATCCTCAACGAAGCGGTATCATACCGGATTGGTTCGTTGTCAAAGAGCAGAGTGCCGGAATCGGGGCGGATCATGCCGTTGAACATGGTCAGGAGCGTGGATTTGCCTGCGCCATTGGGACCGACAAGGGCAATCTTCTCTTTCCTGCGTATATGGAAACTGATCCCGCAAATCGCTTCCATTCCCCGGGGATAACGATACCGGATATCGCGGGCTTCAAGGATGATGCTGCTCATGATCTGTACCTCATATCAGGGGAATCGTCCCCGACACAATCACTACTATTGCCGATATGGTGAGAAATACCAGGACCGCAAGACAGGGCATCCGTTCCACCGGCCGGTTTTCCCCCAGCAGGGCAAATTTCCCGTCATAGCAGCGGGCATCCATGGCCCGGATAAGATCGTCCCCGGCATCCCAGCTGGCGATAAAAGCCGCTCCGCAGAGCGATGAAAAGGAGTGAATGGATTCTTTCCACCGGGAATATCCCAGTCGCATTACCTGGGCATGGTAAATCTGGATCACCTGGTCCATGAGAATAAAGATGGTCCGGTAGATGATCATCATCAGGTCAATGACCACTTCGGGAACCCGGCACTGGCGCAACACCACAAAAATATCTGTCATCGGAGTAGTAAAGGCAATAAAGATCATTGCCGACATACCGCCAACTACCCGGGAAAAAACCAAAGCGCCCTCGTTAATACTTTCCCGCGTAACAGAGAGGGTGAATGACGGGAGAATATCCCAGTGCCAGAAAATTTCATTTCCTCCCGATATGAGGATGATGCCGGCTACACTCATGATGGCGAACCAGAGGGGAACAACGAAAAGTTCAGCATAGGTTTTTACATCGATCCGGGCCAGGAAGAGGATGGCGAAAGCAAAAAAAACCGCAATCACCAGCGGGGCAATATAACTCGATGAGAGGAGGCAGAGAATTATTGCGCCAGTTCCCGCTGCCAGTTTGAGGTACGTGTTCACTTCACGGAGCCCGTTTTTCTGGGCAATATCTTCCAGAAGTTCCTCAAACATAGAGTAGTAGTCACTCCTTGTGCAGAATTATGTTTTCTTCTTTTGCCCCAGCCAGTAACCCAGGACGCCACCGACAAGAATTCCGCCAATGGCCGCCTGCAAGGCAAACAGCGAGGACTCGATCTCTGCACCGGGGGGTTGCCATTGGGGGATGAGCGGTTTGAAGTGTTCAACCGGTTGGCCGGACAGGTTGGCCACGAGCTCCGATCCCGTGGTATCTGTACCGGAAAACCCGGCACCCGGCAAGGAAGAACTGGTGTAGATAAAAACCGCACAGAATACCCCGATTGCAATAACAGTGATGATCTCAAGGGAATATTTGAATCTCATGAGTACTCATTCCGCGCCGAATTGATCTTCTCCTCAGAGAAAATGTTCAACCGTATCAGGATATCGGGGAGATGATATATTTAAACACCAGTGCAAGGACAACTCCTTCAACAATTGCAAGGGGAACCTGCGTAACGGCAAAATCCCGAGGAACAGGATGAACGAGCTGACAAATCCACCGGTCTCGGCGGGATAGGCCAGGGCAAGCTGAACCGAGGTGGTGATATAGGTAAACAGATCTGCCAGCGCCGTTACCAGAAAAACGGTAATGTAGATATTGACCGGTGTGTCGCGGAGCAACCGGTACACGGCATAGCCTGCGAGAGGGCCGACAATACCCATAGATACGATATTTGCTCCAAGGGTTGAGAGTCCCCCGTGAGCGAGAAACAGGCTCTGGAAAAGGAGGACGATTGCGCAGACAACAGCAGTGATCCAGGGCCCGAAAGAGATGGCAGAAAGCCCGGTTCCGGTGGGATGCGAGGAACTCCCGGTAACGGAGGGGAGCTTTAACGATGAGAGGATAAAAATAAATCCACCCGTTACCCCCAGCAGAGGGAGTGCCTCACGGTCGGCTGCAAGTAATTTTTTCAACCGGGATATACCGAGCATCAGGCAGGGCAGGGCTAGTATCCACCAGAGCAGGCACCATTGCCAGGGCAAAAAACCTTCCATAATATGCATTATGACCCTCCTGAATGCCCGGGCATTCAAGCAAATTAACTTTACTTAACGCAATTTAATTTGTATCAAAACGTTGTACCGGGATGTATTAATATTTTTTGACACGAGAAAATTTGGTAATAAAATCCAATTCATTCACCGGAAAAAAGCAAATGGGCAAGCGTGAATGAATGAAAAAATTATTCTGATGGTTTATGCTTTCGCAAATCCAGCCATTCCGTGAACTGGCCCATGATTGACAATACCGCAGGCATGATAAAGATCGCCCCCAGTAACGAAAACCCAACGGCAATCGGGGTCACGATACCAAAGTTGCTGATAATGGGGGAACTTGCCAGGCAGAGTGCGGAAAAACCAAAGAAAGTTGCAAGTCCCGAAACGGTGATGGCGGTACCAATTTTCTGTACGCTTTCCTGGATTGCAGCGATCGGATCGTGGAGACGCTCCTCTTCTTCTGCATATCGCTCCATCACCAGGATCGTGTACTCGGCCGCAACTCCTATGGTCATGGATCCCATGGTGGCCGTCATAGGAGTGTAGGCGATACCGAGAATATACATTGCAACTGCATTAAATCCCACGATCGCAATGATCGGAACAAGCGGGGTAGTCGCATGGAAATGCCGGTACACCAGAACAAGGTAAACAAAGATCAGGACAAAACCCAGTAAGGTCATCTCATCTTTCGAAGAAGAGAGATCGTGCATGAGGGTGGTGAAGAGATTGAAATTACCGGTCGGTTGCACCGTCATTCCTACCGGGGGTTCGAAGAACGAAATATCTGATAGGATCTGCTCTTTTAATGACGCCTGCTGGGTTGACTGGAGTTTAACCGTGCCAAACTGGATAACCCCGTCCATCGATCCACTCAGGTAGGGTTTTTTGATCTGTTCAGGAATCCGTTCAAGGATGATATTGAGCTCGCCCTGGGTTTCGGGCATTACGCCATTATTATACGCAAGGACATAGGTAGTAAGACTTGTCGTCCGGGTTAACTCCGCATGATGGCTGAGCTCATAATCCTGGAATTTCTTCATCCATCGTAGGGTATCGAGATCGGTAACACTCGGACCCTGGATGTAGATCGCAGCAGAATCTGTTGATCCGATCACCCGGCCAACCTTGTCCATCTGGATTTTTGCCGGCATATCGTTCGGAACAAAGGCATTCTGGTTGGTCTCGATAGGGATGATTGCATCGAGCTGGAACCCGATGATCGCAATGAGGCCGACCACAAGAAGGAGCGGCACCGGGTTTTTTGCAATCTTCATGGAAGTTTCGGTGAGGAAACGGGCATAGGAGAAGGATCCATTTGATCCACCGTTCTTTTTTGGGGATGGGATCTCATCGCGAAGTGAATCGCAGGCTCCTTCCCCCACCGCATAACAGACCGTGGGGGCCGGACCCTTTGGTTTATACTTCAGGAGAAGTGCGACAGAGGGCATGCCGATAAGAGAGACGCAATAACAGGTCATTACCCCGATTATGGATACAAGCCCAAAGGAACGGATCATGGGGACCGGCGAGATGAACATGGCACAGAAACCCATGCAGGTTGCAAGCATGGCGTAGAGAACTGCAGGGCCAGTCCGGGTAACGGTCATAAATACTGCATTGTCAAGAGTTCCTTTCCTTGCTTCTTCATCAAAGCGGGCATGGAACTGGATGGCATAATCGATCCCAAGCCCGATAAGTACGGGAAATGCACCCACTACAGCCATGTTCAGCTGGATACCGGCAAGACCCATGAGCCCCAGTGAGGTGACAAGGCCAACACCTACGAGCACGACGGGCAGAACCGGTAGCGGACATAGGCAAAAAGGATGCCCATCACGATGATGATGAGCACCATGGCACCGCCAATGAGCATCCCCATGTCCTTACCCAGCGAAGTCGACATCTCTTTTGAAAAGGCCGGGCTTCCGGTAACCGTTACCTTTGTTCCCGGTGTCGGATCGGAAGTAGAGACAACCTTCTGGATATTGGCAAGGGCCCCGTTCCGGATCTTTTCGGATAAACCTTCATCCAGCTGGATCTGCACCAGGGACATGACGTTAGAGGGAACGGCGGTTTTTTGGACTTCCGGGGGGATCTTTGCAACAATAGTATCGATCTCCGCTTTTGACTGCGGTAATTTGCCGCCATTGGCAGCCTTAATCAGATCCACAATCCCATTCGCGGATTTGATATTTTGTTGTTGCCGAACCGATTTCTCGAGAGTATCGATGTATGTCAGAACATCTGGATTGAGAGGATCGTTGGTCTCAATGATCAGAATCAGGGAATCAGACTGAAATGCCTGGGTATACTGGGTGTTTAAAATACCGTCTTTGGACGTTTTGTCCTGGTAGACCTCATTTCCCGTCTGCATGCTGATAAAAGTCATCCCGTATAATGCAATACAGAAGACGGCTATGAGAAGTCCTGCAACCAGCGCCGGGCGCCGGTTGATGATACCCGCAATTCCCTCAAATATTTTTTCTATCATTCCCATTTCGCCATGTTACCTATCAATTTTTTTCGCAGGCGTGTAACGGAGATCTGAAATTTTTACAAAAAAACAATTCAGAACAGAAGGATATCGGATCATTTTTCTTATTTAAAAAAAATTATTTTTTCTTCCGGAAAGGGTACAAAAGATATATCGCACCAATAATGATGGCTGAAATTATTGAGAGGTAAATCGGATTTGACAGGATGGCTGTTGCACCAGCAGGGGCCGTCACATTTACCTTGATTTTCATGGTGTCTGATATATAGGTGTTATCGAGTTGATCCCGGTACCGGATTTCTGAGTCCAGCCCGTATTCCTTGATAGTTGCGGCCCTGTCAACACTCATGACAAAGGAAACTGTCCTGGATTCCCCGGGTTTCAGATCGCCGATATAGGCAATATCATCATTGCTGGTAAAGGGATCAACGGCACTGATCCTTGCCCGGGCGCTTGAAACGGTGGTATCTCCGGTATTTTTGTATTCAACCGTTATTACTTTCTTGTTTCCGGGATTCATCGATGCAGGCGGAGATACAATCGAAAAATCAGCTTTTCCACCAACCGGTACACCAACCGTGTCGCTCCGGGAGGTTACGAAGTCTCCTTCGTTATTCTGGTACACTACTACCACATCGACAGGGTAGGTCTGTTTTTGTGCATCGCTGGAGACGGATAATTTATACCGGCAATCAACTACGCTGCCCGGGGGAAAATCTCCAATATACACGCTGCTGTCAGTAGGGATGATGGGGCTGTTTCCGTTCCGGATAAGTTTCACAATGGATTTTACTCCATTATCAGAACCGGTGTTTTTGATCTTCATATCCACGTACCCTTCAGTCCCCACGTTCAGGTGTTCCGGTGTTGCTGAAAGGACGTTGATGGAGATATCCGGCTTAATTTTTATCGGTATAGTCGTTGATTCGTTAATGGTTTTGTACGAATACTCGATAGTGTCAACACCATACTGGTCCGCAGTGTAAAGATAGGTGTAACTGAGAACAAGGGGGAGTTCATAGGTACCGGACTGGGCATCTGCATTGATCTTTGTGGTAAAAATGGCGTTTGCATTTGTTGCCCCTTTGAGATCACCCAGCATCTGGGGATCTGATTTGATAATAAGGGGAGCATCCCCGGGCTGCAACCGTACGGTAAGGAATTTTGCCGTGTTGGGGAGATCGTCCCGGTCAACAATTCCGGACTGGATGAATTTGAATTCATTGAGCCCGGTATTTTCGATCACGACCGTCAGCTGGACTTCTTTTCCGGGACTGAACTCATTGGTACCGGAAATATATGCTGACAAGTGCGGGCTGCCGGCCATGTATTTGGTTCCTGCCATTGCAGGTGCAATCAGGCATGCACAAACGATAAGCAGAATGCATGATATTTTTCCATAATTTGCCATTAATATATCCTCCCCATTGACTTTTTGTCCCCGGGCATAGTTACATAATTATCTTAAATACACTACGCACGGGGATTTTTTGAAATTAACGTAGTTAATGTGGTAATAATAAATGTATGATAGATATTTATACAATCTCTCATTCACAGGGCATATTGGAAAAGATTTTTCCGGGAGATACGGCAAGACCCGTGGTGAACTACAGGATCCGGAAGAGGCCGACCATCAACGTCTCAAAATCAGGTTATTTAAAAAAAACGGGGCGTATCACGTATTCCAGCACAATCGGAATAAAAGGTACCATAAAACACCCGGTCCCTATCCAGAAATCCACATTTTCCCCAAACGAAAGTGTCACCGGGGGTATAATGAATGGGACTCATAACTCCTGATGCGGATACAGGAAGATCATTCACAAAATTTTAATAATACTTATTTATGATGGAATCCTCAATAATTGAATAATGACAAAATATCTCGGTTATTTCATAGTGAGTATTACCATAATTCTCTTCGTCAGCCTTACCGGATGTGTTGCACCTCCCGCAGAACAAAAAGTAATACCCCCCGACAATTACGATCCCAACCAGTTATCCTCAACCATAACAACTTCAGTAACGGGATCAGAATATGTCACGGAAGTGACGCCATTTGCATTCGTAACTCCGGCAGAGTCAAAAATAACCTACAACACCCCGCAACCTACAACCAAAGTCCCCGAAAATAAAAATTGCCGCATTTATACAAAAACCCAGATCTATGCGTATAATGGTTCGGCATTCACCTACAATCTTAAAAATCCCCCCATGCTCATCAATTACACTGTTATTCCCACAAATATTACCATAAAAAAACTGGTAACTAAAAAAAGCGGAAATAAAGCAGAGTCGGTAATTACCGTAGATACGTACAGCCCGAATTCATGGCTGGAGATAACGGTACGAAATGCAACCACGGGAGAGATATACCAGCAGGACGGGTTTGGGAAGGATCACAGTATTTATCTTTCCAATACCCTGAAAGTGAATAAACAAGGCAATTTGCTCATTGAGATCAAAGGCAACCTGATCACAGCTACGGTAAATTTCTGGGTAAAACCAGAGATTAATTTCGATAACCCCGAACAAATAAACGGTACGGTATGTACAGACATCCAGCAGAACCGGGTAATTATCAATTACCCCACTGCCACACCAACACCTACCTGGACCGGATAATTTTTCCCGATAGTATTTTGAAAAAGTGTGTTGGGAAAAATGCTATAAATTTTACCCCCTTTTTTCACGAAAACCAAAAGAAACAAAATACATCTGAAGGGGTGCATTATTTCAGAAATAGTATCCGTGTGTTCACCAGGATATGGTGAGTTATTTAAGCGATGACAGCATTTTATGTAAAGCAGACAAAATCGGTCCCGGTAGGGTAGTGGACATCCTAAAAGATTGCGGATCTTTTGACCCGGGTTCAAGTCCCGGCCGGGGCGTAAAAAAAAAAGGTTTTACGTCTAATTTTCTTATTAATGTCTTCAGCAGATTTTTTATTCAATTTTCGAGAGCTCTGCATTTTTCTGGGATTTTCAGAATCATTGATCAATACCCCCATTTCGCCGGCAGAGGAGAATTTTTTGGGGAAATTGACTATGAAAATTTCCCGATAAGGAACGATCTTAAAAAAAGGAGATTATAAAAAAAAATTTCTGGTATCACAAAATCTGTTGAACTACCAATGCGGTATAGCCGGATCCTGCGATTAAAATAAGCACGATCGTAGCGTAATCCCTTCTCTGAAACGTAAATTCTCGTATCCGCGTCCGGATGCCAATACGGTAACCCCGTATATCAATGGTAAGACCAAGAACCGTGGCCCGTGCAAGAGCATTTGAAACAAGAGGAATTACAATCGGGGCTACACTGCGAACTTTTCCAAGCACCCCGGTTCCCGGATTGTAACCGCGTGCGAGCTGCGCCTCATGGATCCTTTTCCCCTCAATCTGGAGAGTGGGGATGAAACGCAGGGCAATGAGAAACATCAGCGTATAGTCGATAGGTATTTTCATGCGTTCCATAGTGTGGACAATATCACGGGGCTGAGTCGATATCACAAAGAGCTGGAAAACGCAGATGAGCACCATAAACCGAAGGGTAAGAACAATTCCGAAATCAATTGCCCCAGTAGTGATGGGGATATATCCCCCGATGATGGGAAGGACAGAGGGAATAAGGAAGCCAACCGTCTGTCCGCTGGGCATTGTAATGATAGTAAGCCCGATAAGGATGATACTCATGGCAAGAATCATCTTGAACTGATGGATCACTTCGGTATTGAGATTGGATCCATAGGCAATCGCGATAATGACAATTACCAGCAGGACGAGAAATGATATATTTGTTGACAGGATGGACATCATCCCGAAGAGGAGGATAAATGCGATCTTGGTAAACGGGTGAAGCCGGCGGAAGAACCCATCCTTGTGAACGTAAGCCAGAATTTCTGCCATTTATTCACTCCCGGTGTTACACAGATCAGATACAATTTTTCCCTGTTCCATGGTAACGATTCGATCAGCACACATCAGGGCGATATCCTTGTTGTGAGTTATGATAACAATCGTATGCCCCTTCTGCTGGAGGGCTTTCAGGATCTCCAGCACCAGCCTCGCCTCATTCCCGTCAAGTCCGGTCGTGGGCTCATCCAGGACAATAACGACAGGCTGCATTGCAATGACGCAGGCAATGGCAAGGCGCTGACGTTCTCCCCGGGAAAGCCAACGGGGATACAGATCTGTTGTATGCTCAAGTCCGACTTCAGAAAGGGCAGCCAGAATTATGGTATCCCGGTTAGATATTCCCAGGTTCTTTAATCCGAACTCCACTTCTTCCCAGACAGTGTCGGCAAAGAACATATGATCCGGATTCTGAAATACCAGACCAACATGGTGTGCCAGTTCGGTAATCGTGCTGTCACGGGTATTTTTTCCATTGATAACTACAGCTCCCCGGGAAGGTGTCAGGAGGCGGTTAAAATGTTTGACCAGTGTCGTCTTCCCGGATCCATTTTCTCCCACGAGGGCAACAAATTCCCCTGTATTGACCAGGAGGCTGATTGAATCCAGGGCCAGGAGATCCCCGTATGCATGAGAAAGATTCCGGACCTGGATAATGGCATCAGAAGGCCCTTCAGTTTTTTTCAGGCAGACCTTTTTTTGTGAGGGGGGCCGGATACCGGAAAAATTAGCAACTACAATCTTCCGGATCCGCTCATCTGCCAGCATATCTCCGGGCGTACCAATGGCACTGATGGCGCCATTCTCCATCACCACAAGGGTATCGACAAGGTCCTTAAAATGCGAGTATTTGTGCTCTACAATCAGGATAGTTTTTCCCTGTTTTTTCAACTCAGAAAGTATCGCAACAATGCGTTTCGTGGCATGTTCGTCCAGTTCTGAAGTGGGTTCATCAAGAATCAGGATATCAGTGCCCAATGCAAGGGTTGCTGCGATTGCCACCCGTTGTTTCTGGCCCCCGAGAGATTGTGAGGCGAGCGGTTAGAGAGTTCGCCCAGATAGGTAGTAGCAATGATCGATGCCAGACGCTCTTCTATTGCTGCTGCATTCAGGCCGCGGTGTTCAATTGCTGAGAGGATCTCTTCTTCCACGGTCGTAAAGATCATCTGGGCTTCGGGATCATCAAAGACAATGCCGATTTTCTGCGCAAGTGCCGATAAGTCGGGATAATCCAATACATCCCGCGCATCAACAGTTACCACACCCTCTTTTTTCCCCTCGTATTCATGGTGGAGAATTCCCGCTGCGGCAAGGCAGAGTGTTGTCTTTCCGGCACCCGAAGGACCTGTCACCATTATACAGTGGCCCAGGGGTAAAGAAAAAGAAAGATTATTCAGGGCTTTCTGAACGGTATGGGGATAGATATAACTTACATTATCGAGCTTGATCATTCCTGTCCTCGTGACAATACCCGGTTGGAAGGTATGTAGAGGAGTTGGACGATAATCGCATTAAATACCGCAGTTACGACAACAATCGGTACGAATATAATCATAAAGCCTTCCATTGTTGCGTACTTTGCAAGGATCTGGGGGGCAACCGCAATAAGAGCGAGAGCGGCGAACGTAAAACCGCTTGCCAGCGTAGCCAGGAATGTCGTTGCCACCGGAGCCAGTTTTGATCTGCTTTTAATGAGTGCATAAATGCCGAAGCAGACCAATGCGCCAACCGGTTCGCTGATAAGATTGGCTGGGGGAAATATCGAACCCGAGATCAGCATCGAGAGTATGCCGGCAACAAGCCCGATACCCAGCGCTTCATATACTTTCGGCTGGATGAGAATGATCGCAAGGCAATAAAATGCAATGATCATGTTCGGAGTAAGCGGGGTGTGAAGCATTGCTAAAAAATAGCGGAGGATCGCACCGATGCCAAGAAGAATTCCAACAATGGCAATATCTTTTGATTTCATGGTAACCACATCATTTTTTCAGTTCATCGTCAACCAATGACCACGCGTCTGATTTTTCCCAAAGATTCGCGTCGACTTAGTTATACTGCAATGTATATTTTTGTTCATTCGTGTATTAAAATGTAACTTTGGAGTGGGGGTACCAAAACCCGGTAACAATTCGCGAACAGGTTATTTTCCCATCATACTTTATTCAACAAACCAGACTTCGAGAACTGGCAGGAATGTATTACGCTACGAGATCGGTCTCTTTGTCGCCCTCATAATTCACCATTCCCGGGAATTTACCAAAAACTCCCTAACACATTATTTCAGGAGATATGGAAAAAGAGAAAATCCTGTGCAGAGAATTGAAGAAAATTGCTGCATGAATGCTTCTTCTCCTGATGATATACAGAGTAAGATTCATTGCCTTCACGCGCACTCCTTTCGTGTAAGGAAAACTCAACGATGCCGTTTACACCAGGAAGTAATGAGATCTATGAAGAAGCGCTTGCCCTGCATGCTGCACATAAGGGGAAACTTGAGATCCGATCAAAAGTACCCTTAAAAAACAAGCATGATCTCTCTCGCATATACTCCCGGTGTCGCCGAGGTGTGCCGCGAGATAGCAAACGACCGGAATCTTGCGTACAAGTACACCATGAAAGCGAATACTATTGCTATCATAACTGACGGTTCTGCCGTGCTGGGTCTTGGAAACATTGGCGGGTACGCCGCTATTCCGGTAATGGAAGGAAAAGCAATCCTCTTCAAGGAATTTGCCGGAATCGATGCTTTTCCCATCTGTTTTGAAAATTATGAAACGGATTTTGTGGATCAGATAAAAAATATCGCTCCGGTATTCGGGGGAATTAATCTTGAAGACATTGCGGCACCGAAATGCTTTGAAGTTGAAGATGCATTACAGGAGATCGGAATCCCGGTGATGCATGATGACCAGCATGGGACCGCAGTTGTGGTCCTTGCCGCATTACTCAATGCCTGCAAGGTTACCGGGAAAAATTTGAGGATCTCAATATTGTGATCTGCGGGGCGGGAGCAGCAGGTTTTGCAATCACCCGGCTCCTGAAGTGCATCGGGTACAACCCCGATGTCTGTACCATGGTGCATGAGATCATTGTCTGTGATACCAAAGGAACAATATTCCGGGGTAGGGAGGGATTGTACAAAAACAAGTACAAGTTTATTATAGCCGAAGAGACGAACCGGCCGGCGTTATCGGGAAAACTCGAAGATGCGATGATCGGGGCGGATGTATTTATCGGTGTATCTGCGCCAAATGTAGTAACGGAAGCAATGGTACGATCGATGAACCGGGATGCCATTGTCTTTGCCATGGCAAATCCTGTACCCGAGATCTGGCCCGATCTTGCCAAGAAAGCGGGTGCCGCAGTTGTCGGAACCGGGCGCAGTGATTTCCCGAACCAGATCAATAATGTTCTTGCGTTCCCGGGCATTTTCCGGGGCGCGCTCGACGCACGTGCCACCCGGATAACGGATGAGATGAAGATCGCAGCTGGCCATGCCATTACCGGTTGTGTTCCAAAACCCCAGCGGGACCGGATCATGCCCAATATCCTGGACAGAGAAGTGACGAAGGCAGTAGCAAAAGCCGTAGCAGAAGCCGCGGTACGATGCGGGTGCAGCCGGCACCTTTAGCGTACTGAAAGTATCAATGACGTGAGATTTCGTGCGATTTTTCTCTCTCATGCAGGGGGTAAGGTCTCCTTCAAAATCTCCAGGTTTTAATGCTCTGTAGAAAGCCTAGTCCAAAAGAGATGTACTGACGACCGAAAGATCTAAGGTACAGCGTCTCCTTTTGTTGATTGTGAAGTCAAATCGAAAGGAGACAATAAAGAAATCAGCGAGCCGGAATATCAGGTTTGTCCAGACCGCCATTTCAA
>CAILCG010000004.1 GCA_903832665.1 uncultured Methanomicrobiales archaeon
CGATCGAAAAGGTCAAGCCAGGTCTTGAACTCGTTACCAAGCTCGCTAACGAGAAGATCTCAAAGAACAAAGCAACGCTCGAAGCACGTGCTACGTTCGGTGTGGGCAAGGGACTCCGGAACCCCTACATCTAATTTTTTTTGGTATCATTGAACCCTTTTAGTTTTCTTCTCATATCCTTGCTGTCATTTCCACCAATGTGAGTGAAAAGACCCGGATATGTTAATGCAATCAAACCGACCGTTTTTTTGCTTTTTTCCTTTCTCAAAAATCCTTGCTTACTGGTGGGGCTTCGATGCGTTCTATCGTTGAGACAAATTTATGATTATAAGAGCCTCTGACGATTATCAAAAACCTCGCCCAACACAATTGCATCGATATTTGACGTTTTACCGGTCCGGGACGGTTTATTGAGATAGACGGAGGGGTTGAAATGACCGTAATTTAGGGTGATACTAAAAAAAAATATCTGATAGGAAATGGAGAAAAAAATGGAAGGGGGCTATTGTACCTGCGGGGGGAAGGGGTAATCCTGATCAATGATTGTGTACTGTTCACCGGAAGTCATCGTCATGACCACGATAACCCGGTCGGTCCGGGTAGTTCCCATCAGCGTAACGGTATCTCCCATACGGGGATTGTCCCGGTTTTGCTGTTCCCTGACGCAATCCGATCGAATCACACTGACATTCATCCGGGTGACCATTCCCAGCCCTAACCCCCCATCAAACGCAACGGTGATAGAAGGGTTTTCTGTTATGGTGTTGCGGTTGACCGTTACACTCACCGCTTCGTATGCGGGAATAATCTGGGTGGGGCCGGGTTCGAGCGAACAGGCCAGCAGGGAGTTGGCCGTTGGGGCTATCGGGGGATTAGTATTTGATAGGGTTGGAACAGGTGCAGGGATTGCGGGTGATGACTGAAGACATCCCCCGGAAGAGTATAATAGCAAGGGAAATGAGTGCAGGAAAACGGTTTTTCATATCCAGAAATCTGTTCATAGCCTAGATTAATTCTCCTCTCATTTCTAGAGTGCTCTATTTTTTAGAATACGGTCACCTGTAATCCTGCCAACTACTGAACTGACATGAGGGATTTTAAGATGATGTTCATCAATGGAACCAAGTAGATCCTTGCACCTCAGTGTGCAACCGTCTCCGGGCATATGCTCTTTAAGGCACATAGCTGGAAATGGCGTCCCTGTTCATGATCGTGTCTCCCCCTACTCATCCTACGCACAAAAAACGTTTATCGGTAAAAGGCTAAAGATCACTATCCAGCACACCGGGTGGAGAGACCTGAAGACCAATATCCTACGCTTCGCAACGATCGTTTCGCTCCTCCTATGTATGATTACACCCGTTTTCGCATCCGTATATTACACAACCAGCGCTCCGGATATTATTACCAAGGGTGACACCTTTACCATCAGCGGTACCGATGCGGAAAACGGCATGGCTACCCTCTGGATCATTGGCAGGAATTACTTTGATACTTTCGCTATCACCCCCGACCGGCACGGGAATTTTTCATTCTCGCTCAAACCCACTGCGACCGAAAAGTTCTCCAGCGGCCAGTATGCCGTAGTACTTCAGAACCCGGGTCCGGACGGCATAATGGAGATTGAACCCGGTACTGACAATAACGGGAACCTGACCCTCATGAACAGGGGAAAAATTATTGAAAAACTGGGGACTCTCCAGGATTTCAAAGGAAATGTCCAGCCGGTAGTTGCGGTCCTTGCCAATTCTGCAAAGATACCGGGCGTTGATGACACATTCGTTACGGAATATTTTTTTGTAGAAGAACCGTCTGTGCAGTTCGATAACCTTATTGCCGGCATTCCTTCAAAACTCCCTGACAAGATTACCGGGGAAAGCATCGCTTTTACCGGTACAACAAATATGGGTCGGGAGAATTACCTCCGTGCCCACATCTATAACCAGAGTACCAATGTGCTCATAACCTCGAACACCCTGCCCGTTATGGCAGGTGGCCGGATAAACCGCTGGAGTTACGAAATCAATGCCCCCGGCCTGCCTTCTGGTGAATACTACCTGACTGTCGGTTGGGAAAAAACAAATAAAACCGGTACGGGTGTAGCAGTGTTTTCCGTGAAAAATCAGAATTCATCCATGCCTCCACCACCCCAGTACCCGGGTATGGAAAAAATCGTGCCGCGTGATGATGGATTCACGTTCCTCCTTCTTACGATAGGCGGAGTGCTTATTGTTATCCTGATTATCTATGCCGTTGGGAAAAATAACCGGTAGACGTTAATCAATTACTCTTTTTTTGTAACGGTTACGGGATCAAGCGTTGCGTCTATCATCAGATCGAAGGCGATCATATCCAGCCAGCCTGCTTTCTCGAACATGCTCATGAAACAGACACCGATGACGGTGACCGGGCTGTGCTGCCGGATGAGTGCCTGGACCTCCTCTTTTGTCAGTGGCATGTTTGGCATAGCCATCCCCCCCATAATCACGATTATCTTGGGATGCAGCTGAGCTGGATCCCCGCACACCTGCATTCCGACATCGGGAACTTCGATAATCTTTTTTGCTTTTGACTCGTCGAGAAGCGGGACAAAAACCTGTTCAAGATGCATTCCCCGCATGCTCATCGCCAGTAGCTCGACAAATGGCGTGCAGGTTCCAACGCATCCGTAGTAGACAATCTGGTCTCCGTTCGTGATTTTTCGGGATTGCAGGTATTCTTTGAACGGCCGGAGGATCCCGGGAACGCTCCTGAAAATTTCTTTGGTAACCATAGTACTGATCTCTTCAGAAAAGATGATAAAATTACGGTAAAATCGTAAGAAAACGATAATTGAACTGTCCCGGACTGGCATAAAAAAGGGAACTGCACCCTTCATGAAAACGGAAGTTTCCTCATAAAATCTTAGATTATTTCATTGTCAGCATTGCGGCAGCACTGAGATGAATCTCGTGCTTTTTGACCGCGTCAACAATGCTGCTGCGGAACTCGTTATTGAGCCGGGCAATACCGCTGTTTAAAGAAAGGACTGCACCCTCCTGGTGCTTTACCACAATCTCCTGCATATCGGAACGCTTTGCATCGATCTGTTCGGAAAATTTCCTGATTTCAGTAATGTCCACTCCTTTTCCCGCGAGGGTGAGCAGGAGAGCCGAGCGTTTTTCGGCGCTGGTGTTGAATGCGGCGAGGCGGGCACTGCCTTTCATCAGCCACAACGAGTCAGAGGTACGTTCAAAGGAAGTCTCTGCATCCGCCTCAGATTCGCTGATGTTCGCTTTCAGATCCACGTCATTACCGTTGAAGGTGGCCATCTGAATATTTGTTTCATCCAAAAAACGTAATGATTGTGCCTTCATCTCATCCCGCGCGGCAGTGATCTCGTCAGAAGTATATAAGAGGGGAATCGAAGATGCCGCAGCGAGATAATCTTCCTGTATCCACCGGAGATTGGTAGTACCTGTTCCCTCGGTTATCCGGTCGATATACCCGATCACCCCATTCATACGGGCCTGCTGCATGACACCAACATATGCAGTATGGGTTTTGAGGAATGCGATATCTTCAGGGTTATCCTTGTTAAGTGGCCCGGTGCTTTGGGGGATATCTGCGTTCTCCAGAATAGCGCTGGCAAATGGTGTAAAAATCGCGAAAGAAATTGCTATACAAGCTATAATCCATACAAACCGCTGACGACTGTCCAAGAACCCCACCATCTTCACCCCACCCAGATACTGCGAGTAGTTGTTCTCAAGGTGCGAGTCCTGGCAGATAATATTGCTCGGATGGGAAAAGTTATTCATCGAACCTGCAGGTTAGCTCATAGCCTCCCGCTCCCAGTAACGTTCAGATCCGATTGATGGGAACTAAAAATTTCCCCGGGTTCCCGCGGGCGAAATACTATACCCCTGGGTAACGAAGATCTACACTACGAGAGGAGAGGGCGGCGTGAAGAGCGGTTTTTTTTTTACAAGGGGACAGGCAAATATTATTAACGACGATCTTTTCTCCACCCGCCTTATTGCACCGGAGAGTATCGATCTCGCCATTACGTCCCCCCCGTACAATGTGGATATCCAGTATAACAGTCACGATGACCAGATCACCTATGAGAATTATCTCGCATTCTCAAAACGCTGGATGAAACGCTGTTATGGCTGGCTGAAAGACGACGGGCGGTTCTGTCTCAATATCCCGCTCGATAAGAACAAAGGCGGCCAGCAGAGCGTTGGCGCTGATCTGACAACGATCGCAAAGAAATGCGGGTTTGCGTACCATTCCACTATTGTCTGGAACGAGGGGAATATCTCCCGCCGGACCGCATGGGGCTCGTGGCAGAGTGCATCCGCACCCTATGTTATCGCACCCGTTGAACTCATCGTGGTTCTCTATAAAAATACCTGGAAGAAGACGAGCGGATCCCGGGAATCTGACATCAGCCGGGAAGAGTTCATGGCATGGACGAACGGGTTGTGGACCTTCAACGGAGAACGCAAGACCCGGATTGGCCATCCTGCCCCGTTCCCCTTGGAACTGCCGGTAAGATGCATGAAACTGTTCTCATTCGTTGGGGATACGGTACTCGATCCGTTTATGGGCAGTGGTTCGACCCTTGTTGCCGCATCCCTGTGCAACCGGAAGGGGATCGGAATCGAGATAGATCCCCACTACTGTGAAATTGCAGCAGGAAGGATAGAAAAAGAGGGACCGGGTAATTAGTGCAGAATTCTTCGAAGAACCGTCATCTCTTTTCGGTTGCACTATCTTTTTTTTGGGTGAGATTCAATTTTTTTCTCCGTCAACAGTCTGAGTTGATTCGTCATCCTTTGTCGTATCTAAAACTCCGCAAGGAAACCGGACCCCCCAAATCGGGCGAATATTCATAACGTATGGCGCGATATCGTAGAATCAGATGACCCCGTCAGGAAAAGCGGAAATATTCATCGCTGGTGCATCGGACCGGAGGAGTGGCGTTGAGAGGGTGTTGACCGAATTTGACCTATCCGGTTTTTCCGGTACATCTGTCGCCATCAAGGCGAACTACAACAGCGCAGATCCTCCTCCTGCGTCCACCCATATTGACACGCTGGATGCTCTCTGCAGTGCGATTCTTGAACAGAAACCCGCAGGACTTACTCTCGGAGAACGCAGCCGGATGGGAAACACCCGCACTGTTCTGAACGAGATGGGTGTGACTGCCCTTTCCCGCGAGCGGGGCTTTGCGATGATCGTGCTTGATGAGCTCGAACGTAATGGCTGGCACGAGATCCAGGCACCCGGTCTTCACTGGTTACGGGGGTTTTACCTGGCTAACATTTTTGCCCGGGCTGACCGGGTGGTGCAGACCTGCTGTCTCAAAACCCACCGGTATGGTGGGCACTTTACCCTATCGCTCAAAAATTCCGTGGGTCTTGTAGCAAAACGGGTTCCCGGACTTGATTACAATTTTATGAATGAACTGCATGGATCCCCTTACCAGCGCAGGATGATTGCCGAGATCAACAAGTTCCACCGGACAGATCTGATCGTGCTTGATGCAGTTGAGGGGTTTTCAAGCGGGGGGCCGGACCATGGAAAACTTATCAAACCGGACGTAATGATTGCCGGCACAGATCGGGTTGCCATCGATGCGACCGGCGTTGCCCTGCTCCGTTCATTCGGGACTGTTCCTGACGTGATGAATGGCGGGATATTTGAACTGGAACAGATCGCCCGGGCTGCCGAACTGGGTGTGGGGGTGGCGTCTGCGGATCAGATAAAACTCGTCCCGCTGGATAAAGCGGGCGAGGTAGCAGCCCAGAAGATACAATCCCAGTTGGATGAGAACCGGTAGATTGGAGATTACCTTTTTCATATTCATTTAATGAAAACCTCATGCAGTGTTGTATGACCTTATCTTGATCAATTCGCACCATTTCGGTTGACTGAGGTTTTCGGGCTTTTTTTTATTTCGGCTCATCGGGAAATTTCTGATATCTTTGTCAACCAGTGGGACCCGCGAATGATGGGTAAACCAGGAACCGGTAGGCTCTCCCCTCAGAAAAGAGAGGAACCCCCCTTGGGGGTCGGGCCAACCTTTAAGGAAAATGATGCCCCCCCTCTCATTGTTATGAGGGGGTACCCCCCACCCCATCCATAATCCAGTCCGGCGTGGGAAAAGGAAATTTTGTCACATGTACATGTGATTAACGCATGTACATGCTACAATCACATGTACATGTTACTCAAGGTTGATCCGTTTTGAAAAAAAAGTTCAAAGCCGGGTCTCCGGTTCGAGGGATGCCCCTGTCCCTTTCCTTTCCGGTCGTTGCCGCGACCACAAATGGTCTGAGAACACACAGGTATCCTGTATGTGAAAAAAAGGGAATAAAACCATTACACATAATTACTGGTCCGTATCACGTTACACAATCGTTCTCTCTTATGACCACGCCGCTGACTGCTTATATCGATATGGAATTTGCCGGAATCTATGGCACGCACCAGCGAATGCAGATCCCTATCGAGATTGGTGTGGTCCTGCATAATCCTGAAACCGATGCCCTCTCCTTTGCGGGAAAACCCTTTCAGGCAGATATCGAAGTGGAATTGTGGAAGAACATCTTAAACGAGGTTGGAAAGCGGGTTGATGCCCGCAGGAGAGTCTTCAACCTTGCCGAACCTGCCCGCACCCAGACTTTCGATCACCGGTTCCACCTGGGTTCTGCCGGTGCCCGCAAAGCCCGCACTGCAATCGCCGAGGTGAGCAACGATCTCCGCCTCTTTATGCAGGCCCTGAACAGCAGGAACATCGGGACCCTGGTCTTTTTTGCCCGCCAGAGGGAGATGGTGGCATTCCGTCAGGCCCGGGTGAGGACAGATGGATTTCTCACCCGCGACATCCAACACGAGATCGCCCATGCGATGCAGCTCAGGGAACAGATCTCTCTTGATCGCATGTCAATGATCATCGGGTTTGGCATCTCCAGCACTACCATAAAGTCTTTGCATCTTTCCTACACGATCCCTCCCCAGTACCAGTACGTGATCAAACCGCACAAGGCCATCGGCGATGCTGCCCGGATGTTCCTTGTAGACCGGGAGTTCGGACAATACCAGACTGAGGTTATGGCGGGGATAGAAGATCATCTTCTCCAGTACGAGAAGGCAAGGGAAGCTGCACGGATACTAAGGGAAGAAGTGCAGACCGATGTGCCGGGTGATCAGGAACCGGATGAAAACTGATCCGGTAACGCAGAGATTCCAGGATTTCCGCTTTGGTGAGCAATACCGCACGATGAAACTTATCAGGGCTGGATTTCTCTGTTTTTAGGGTAATCCTGCAAAAAAAGACCGTTTCCGACCAAAAAACTATGTGAATATCCCTCTCATTGTATAATGATCATGCACTACACCATCATCCTCGATGCTCAGGCAGAAGGCGGATTTACCGCCCGGTGCGTTGAGTTATCGGAGGCTCTTGGCCGGGGCAGCACACAGGGCGAAGCACTTGCCAGTATTCGTGAATCCATTGAACTGGTTCAGGTGGCCTACAGTGAAGTCCTGCACAAGACCATAGGTGCAGTCAACTCCGAGATCATCAGGATCGAAGTAGCTGACGCAGTGTGAGTCCTACCGGAAACTTCCGGGGGGTCTTTACCAACAAATTTCTCTATTTTTCCTCGTGAATGCAATTCAGCCGTTGAGGAAGGAATTCTCCTTGAATCGTATATAAAAGATCAGAGTAATGTCTCTAAGATCTCCCCGGCGTCCCGCACGAACTTTGCACATTTCGTGTGAAACAGTTTTCTCTCCCGTGCGAGTGCGAGTGCATTTGGATCGGAAAGATTGTGCCCGATCAGGTCCGTGCAGTTCAGCGAGTGATTTCGCCTCAGGAACTCTGCGATAAACGCGTTGGCGGTTTCGTAGGTTTTGTCTTTTGCAGCCAGATCGTCCAGACGGGTACGCCCGTACTTCATGCCGATCACCATGAGGCCTCCTGTCACCGCACCGCAGGTATTGCCCGTGTGTGCCATACCCCCGCCGAGAGCACAGGAGAGTTTAAGGGCAGTCTCGCGATCGATTCCGTAATCTTCTGCAAATGCAACGCAGACGGCCTGCGAACAGGAAAATCCGTTCGTGAACGTGGCTGCGGCGTCATCCGCACGGGTCACTGTCATGATGTACCGGTTGGACTATACAGAAAATAAGGTGATAGGGTAACCGGTGAGGAACGAAAACACCTGGCTGGATGCACGGCTTTTTTGGGATACATCGCCAATCAGGTACCGGTATACCTAAAAGCGGGAGCATTTCATGTCAATTCACTTCGCGGACAGGATTAAACGTGCACCGGTCTCGTTTCTCTCAGAACTGTTTTCCGTATCGAATAACCCCTCCATTATCTCGTTTGCCGGTGGACTGCCGTCATCGGCACTGATCGACACCGCAGGTATTGCACAGGCCACCCGTCAGGTTATGGAAGATGATGCCCGGAGTGCGCTCCAGTACACTACTACGGACGGGTACCTGCCCCTGAGGGAATTTATCGCAGACCGTTATCGCACCCGGCTCGGACTGCACGCAACGGCAGAAGAGATCCAGATCGTTAACGGATCCCAGCAGTGTCTTGACCAGTTTGCCAAAATTTTTCTCAATGCTGGCGACCATGTGGGAATGGAGCGGCCAGGGTACCTTGGCGCCATTGAAGCCTTTTCGCTCTATGAACCGGTCATCGATACCGTTCCGCTGGAAGATGATGGCCTGGATCTTGGTGCATTCGAACAGTTTGTCAAAAAACCCAACGCGAAGTTCTTCTACGGCATCCCCAATTCCTAGAATCCGTCCGGCAGGACATACTCGCAGGAGAAACGTAAGGCAATCGCTGATATTCTCCAAAAAAGTGACACCGTCTTTTATGAAGATGACGCTTTCGGGGAACTCTTCTTTGACACAAAACAACGCATTCCGGTAACAAAGTACCTTCCTGACCAAAGCGTTATATCCGGTTCATTCTCCAAGATCATCGCGCCCGGCATGAGGATCGGCTGGATCTTTGCACCCCCGGAGATCCTTGCCCCGTTCAATGTCGTCAAGCAGGCAGCCGACCTGCATTCCAATTTCCTCTGCCAGAAGATCCTGCACCGGTACCTGACCACGCATGATCTTGATGCCCATATTCGCCACGTTACCCATGAGTATGGCAGGAAGTGCCGGCTGATGTGCGATCTGCTCGATGACCAGTTGCCGGAACTTTCTCACACAACTCCCGAAGGGGGTATGTTCCTGATGGCAACCCTCCCGCCCGGCATCTCTTCCCGCAGGGTCTTTGATGAGGGTGTGAAGCAAAAAGTTGCCGTGCTCCCGGGCATGCCATTTTATGTAGATGGGGGTGGTGAGGATACCATACGACTGAACTTCTCGAATCCGGATGAGGAGATGATACCGCTCGGTATCTCGCGGCTTGCCAGTGTGATAAAAGGCCTGGTTTCCGGAAATTAACTTTTTTCTCTCCTCCCGGTACTAAAAAAAATCGTATGCTATAAATAGCGATATCTCCTGAAGCTACAGTACTGGAAGAGATAGAGTGAAACCACGATTCTTCATGCTACTCGTTATTCTGGTACTGTGCACGATCTGTACGATCCCTGTATCAGCAAGTGTCGTTGTAGGGGATGTTACCTCTCCGGTAATTGATCCGACAACAATACCGACCGCAGCACCTACTGCAATTCTGACCCTCCCTCCAACGGCCGTCCCTACGATTGTTCCTACTGCGGTTCCCACCTCGGTACCAACGTTAATGCCCACATTGACCCAGCTCACAACGGAACCAACCATTACGATTCCGACAATGGTTACCCACGTTACTACTGAGCCTACACAAATCCCAACAACAGAAATTACCATCACGATCGAACCCACCCTCGGCGGAGGTAAAGGATGGATTGACACGTATTGCAACATCGATGGTGCCACGGTCTATTTTGACGGTGTCCCCCAGGGTACTATTGCCGGGGGCATTCTCTCGGTAGGAGTATCTCCCACAGGTTCGCCGGTAAGGACAGTCTCCGTCTCCAAATCCGGTTACACAACCTGGTCGGCCCCGCTCTCCCATATGCCATCGAGCGGTGAGCACGTGGAAGAATACTCTACCATAAACCCGGTTGTTACTCCAACAACGGTGCCCCCGGTCCAGAATGGTGCAATCTATGCACAGTCGAACCCGGCAGGTGCTGCGATTTACATGAATGGGAATTATTATGGCTATTCCCCCATCACTCTCCCGAATCTGCAACCCGGAACTTATTCGATGAAAGCTACCCTGAACGGGTATACACCGAACACCCAGATTATCACCGTTTATGCAGGACAGACCGCACCATATTACCCCGTCCTTCAGCAGTCCCCACCAACGCCCCGCAGCACCGGGACCGTCTATGCGAAATCCAGCCCCAGCGGGGCAAATGTATTCGTTGACGGTACCTATAACGGCATAACCCCGATGACTCTCACCCTCTATCCGGGTAACCATAACATCGTGCTCAAGCTATCCGGCTATAATGACTGGAGTTCGACGGTGTACGTATCAGCCGGAAGCTCGCAGACGATCAATCCCGGCCTGACGCCGGCAATATTCGGCTCTCTTTCCATTGGCTCAGCGCCCCCCGGTGCGAGCGTGTTTATGGACAGCGCCTACCAGGGAATTACCAACCCTTCGGGAGGTCTCACGCTCAATAATATCCCCTCGGGAAGTCATATCATCAAAGTTACTGCATCGGGCTACAATGACTGGATTGAGACCGTGTATGTAAAACCCAATGCCAACACGTACGTGCCCGTATATATGACCCCGATCGGTCTCAATCCTACTCCCGTTCCGGCATCCGGGGCGATTAACATTGTCTCGACGCCTTCAGGGGCGGAGATCTTTATTGATAATATATTTAGGGGATATACTCCGGCAACGATAACGGAGATCGATCCGGGTGTGCACCAAATCCTGCTCAAATACACCGGGTATACCGATTATTCAGGCACCGCCACGGTGGTATCAGGACAGACAACCCCGCTGGCAATTGGCATGACACCTGTACCTATCCCCATGCCCAAGAGTGCAACTTCCCCGGCATTCATTGTCGGAGGAATGGTAACCATCCTGGGAATTGTCATTGGATTAAGGAGGCGAAACTAAAAATGACCGGTACCTGTTCAAAATCAACCATACTCTGGGTGAGTGCGATTGTCGTGATCCTGATCATTGGATCCCTCACGGCACTTGCGTACACCATTTCCACGGATAATCTCAAGAATACCGCTCACGCGGGTTTAGAATCGACGGTCGGCGTAATGGCAACCCAGATAAACGCGAGTGATGTGGAGCTGCTCAAAGCCGGCGATGAAGGATCTCCAAGATACCTGTCGGTGGCAAAAAAACTACGCACGCTTCGCAGCATGGACGACAACATTCTCAATGCCTATATTTTAAAAGTGAACCCGGACCGGTCAGTTACCTTCCTTGTTGATGACCTGTACCCCGAAGATCCGCAGGGTTCTGCGAAGATAAGAGAACTTTCGACATCCCCGGATACCATGGAGATCTTTGGGGCATTATCCCGCCCGACTTCTTCCAAAGGGCCGTATACTACAAAATACGGATCGTTTATATCGGCCTATGCACCGATTGACGATTCGATGATAGATTCCAATGGCAATACGGTTGCCGTGCTCGCTATTGACATGTCGGCTATTGATTACACCGATTACATGAGCGGTAAGGGATACCTGATTCTCCTCAGCGGGTTAGTCTCGATGATCATTGCCGTTGGAGCAATTTTCTGGTTCGGACGCCGGGATGAGAAGAAGGGCGAGTAACAACTGCCCGTAAACGCGGGGCTCATCACCCGCAACTTCTATTTTCTCATCATTCCAACCCTAAACTATGTCATCACCAGTGCGCGCCGTACTGCTGGCTTGTGTACTTATTGCAGCATTTCTTCTTGCTGCGGGATGCACCCAGCAATCGGCATCACCCGTCAAAACTGTAACTCCCGCTGGGAATGTACCGGCAGCGATAACAGCGGAGGTATCCATCCCCGCCGCACCTGCAAGTGGCGCGGCGGCCTCTATGGATTCCTGGAAACGCGTAAGGCTGTCAACCTCGATGGGAGATATCGTCATCGCGCTCGATCCTGCGATGCCCATAACCACGGGCAATTTCGAGACCCTCGTGAATAAGGGATATTACAACAACGTGATCTTCCACCGCGTCATACTCGGGTTCATGCTCCAGGGTGGCGATCCAACCGGTACCGGCCGCGGTGGCCCGGGTTACATGATTAAAGATGAGTTTGGACCTGCCAACCAGAACAACCGTGGCACCGTCTCTATGGCAAATGCCGGCCCCAACACCGGCGGTTCCCAGTTCTTCATCAACCTGGTCAACAACAATTACCTGGATACCAAGCACCCGGTCTTTGGGAAAGTGGTGGAAGGTATGGATGTTGTCGACAAGATCGCCAAAGTGCCGACTTCCGGCGGACAGGAAAACCGTCCGATCCAGAACGTGACTATCGTAAAAGCGGTCATGATTTAATCTCTTTTTTTCCTGCCCGCACAGTGCGGACATTCGCAACACAGAAGAATCACCGGATCCAATACTATTGCAGCATACCATGACAGCACCAGCAGGAAATTCCGTGCGGCTCGAGACGAACATGGGGAACATCACCATTGCGCTCGATCCCGCTATGCCCGTTACTGCGGGCAACTTTGAAACGCTTGTGAAAAAAGGCTTCTATGATGGCATTATCTTCCACCGGGTTATCGACGGGTTCATGCTGCAGGCCGGTTGCCCGCAGGGGAACGGTATGGGCGGACCCGGTTACGCGATCAAGGATGAGTTCGGGCCAGCCAACCGGAACAACCGCGGCACCATCTCGATGGCAAATGCCGGCCCCAACACTGGCGGTTCCCAGTTCTTCATCAACCTTGTCAACAACAACTTCCTTGACGACAAACACCCGGTCTTCGGGAAGGTTGTCGAAGGCATGGATGTTGTCGATAAGATTGGCAAGACCACGACCCTTCGCGGCGATCGTCCGGCCAAAGACGTGACGATTATCCATGCGGTCATGGTCTGAAATTACCCTTTTTCTTTTCGTAAAACGCGGGAAATTTGACCGTTTTTCCATAATTATCGATACTTCGGTCAATTTTTTTGTTCCTTTCAAAAGGAATCCTTTTTAAAAAAATCCGCCTAACCAGAACACATGAGTCCTGCCCCTCCTGACGAACTCGAAATTATCGGGTTTCAGTCAATGCTGATTCCGACAATCGCAATTATTGGAGAGATACTGGTTAACAGTTACATCATCTGGTTCCTTCTTATCAGCATCCCGTCAGGGTGTGCACGCCTGGCCGCTGAAAGTTCCGGGCAGCAGACCTGTGGGATAGAGGCCGGGGCGTATATTATTGCGGGGATCAGCGCGCTCCTGATTCTGTTTGGGGTCTATTATCTTGCAAACTGGAATTTTAGGCAGAAAAAGTAAGATTATCCACACATTGATGGGAGATGAAAGGTTGTGGAATACGCTGAGATGCCCGGTTTCCTAATTTCGCTCATCAGAGTGCGATTTTTTTTAATCAAAGATCGCTTTGAAAAAAACATCCGGGTCTGCCTAGAAATTTTCAATTAAAGTCTGGTTGAAAAATAAAAATCAAAGTGTGATTCAAAATCTAAAATAAAAGTCTGGTTGTTCCGGATCAACTTTTCAATCGCGATCATGATCTCGGTGAAAATTTTTCACACAAAGTCCGGTTGTAAAATCACAATCAAAGTCTGCCCGGAAATTTCAAACCACGTTCCTGTTGAGAATTTCAGGATTTGATAGAAATTGCTGAAGATGTTCACGTCAGAGGGTGCCGCCCCAAGGCTGTCAGCAAATCCATTTTATATCAGGGTCCGGTTGAAAAATTGAGATCAAAGTCTGCTCAAGAATTTTAAATCGCGATCCGGTTGAGAATTTCAAATTAAGGTTTGATTCTTTTGGATCCGTTTTTCAATGGTGATCACGATCGCGGTGAAAAATTATCAAACAAAGTCTGGTTGTGAAATTATCACCAAAGTCTGCCCGGAAATTTCAAACCACGTTCCGGTTGAAAATTTCAAATCAGGATTTGATTTATTTTTTTCAGGCAGGCTCTGATGTAAAACATGCTCATCTGTACCTCGTGGTGTGTGTGCTAGTTGGAAGGATGGTGTCGCAGTACAGAAAAAAGAAATGATCAGGTAACTTTTCGCACGTTCGGGCGCGGTGCCAGGGTCCCGGCAAACTGGAGCAGGGTATCCATACACTGCCGCTTATCCTTTGCAGACACCTTCCGGACTTCAGAGGGATTGAACAGGCTGGTAAAGGCATCCGGGTTTGCGCCATCACTGTCCACACTTATTCAGGAATACCATGAAGGGCACCTTTGCGCTATGCAGGGAATCGGAGAGATGGCGGGTGAATTGGTCCAGGGGGCTGGTTACATCCACAAGCAGGATCGCCCCGTCCATACCTTTCGCTATGATCTCCCGGGCAAAATCGAACCGCTCCTGCCCCGGGGTTCCGTAGATATGGATACGGCAGCAATTATTCTGAACCCGTCCAAAATCGAGTGCAACCGTTGTTGTGCCTCCGGCACAATTTGCCTCAATATGTTTTGATTCGGGATCCAGCGTTTTTATCAGGGTGGATTTCCCCGCCCCAAAAGCTCCGAATATGACAATTTTCAGTTTCGTCTCATCTGCCATTGTCATTTGAATGGGAGGGATAGCATGTTTACTAATTCGGTTGAATTGATAAGGAAAATTCTGACAAAAAAGCAAAAAAAAATAAGGACTTAGGGTAAAATGGGAAAATATTATGCCGACAGGTAATCTGCCGGGGTTGGCATCTGCTCTTTCAAGCCCTTGCGCTTGCGGATTGCCACTACAACTTCCTTGACCATGTTATTGGGCACGAGTTCGAATCCTGCAAACTCCGTGTTCCACATGGCCCGACCCTCGGTTGCAGAGCGGATATCACCTGCAAATCCAAAGAGCTCGGCAACCGGTGCCTTACCAACGACAGTGATCGTGTCACCCTCGCTCTGCATGTCAAAGACCTGACCGCGCCGTCCCTGGATCTGGGAGGTTGCTGCACCCATCTGGTCCATTGGGACGGTGATCTGGATCCTCTGGACGGGTTCAAGGAGTGAATCTCCGGCGATTAACATGCCTGCCTTGATTGCACTGCGCACGGCCGGGATAACCTGTGCCGGGCCACGGTGGATGGCATCTTCGTGCAGCTTGACATCGACGAGTGTCATCTTGAGATTCTGAACCGGTTCATCTGCAAGGGGTCCACCGGCAAGTGCCTCGTGGATACCTTCAATGATCAGTTCCATGGTCTCATTGAGGTACTGGACACCCTTGGTCCGGTCAATGAGCATGTTGGTGGCCATGATGTCCTTGATGCTCTTGGCATCGTCCTTTTCCATGCCCGCTTTCATGAGGATGTCACGGCGCTCGAGCATAGGCTGGTTCATCGAAACTTCGCCTTTCTTGATCAGGTTAACGATCTCGTCAGGCAGAATTTCGAGGTCGAAATAGAACCGGTTGTGGCGGTTCGGGGACTTCCCTTCGACGGCCTCAATCTTCTGGGTTACGGTCTCACGGTAAACCACGATTGGCTCGGAGGTGATGATCTCGACACCCTTGTCGCGCTTGATACGACCGGTGACGATCTCAAGGTGCAGTTCGCCCATACCTGATATAAGGTGTTCGCCAGTCTCTTCGTTGATGGTGATGATCAGCGTCGGGTCTTCCTTTGCAACCTGACGGAGCACTTCAACGAGCTTGGGCAGATCCTTCATGTTCTTAGCCTCGACGGCAACGGTCATGACGGGTTCAGAGTAGTGCTTGAGTGACTCGAAGGGGGTGATTTCAAGGAGCGAGGTAACGGTCGAGCCGACCATTGCATCTCTCAGGCCAGTAACTGCAGCGATATTTCCGCCGACAATCTCATCCACCTCAACACGCTTCGGGCCCATGAAGATACCAACCTGCTGGAGCCGGTTCTCTTTCATTGCCGAGCCCATGACATAGAGGCTGTCGCCTCGCTTGATGCGTCCCGAGAAGAGACGTCCGGTTGCGACTTCCCCTGCATGGGGATCGAATGAGATGTCGGTAACCATCAGGGAAACCGGACCGTTCGGGTCGCAGGTGATCATGGCCTTGCCTTCCTTTGACTCCTTGTCACCATGCCAGATGACCGGGATACGGCGCTTCTGTGCGTCGATTGGGTTGGGGAGATGGTTTACTACCATGTCGAGAAGAACATCGGAAAGCGGGCTGTTCTTTGCCAGGTACTTCATGTCGCCTGCACGGCATTTGTTGAACACATCTTTGAATGAGACGCCACTCTTCTTCATGTACGGAATGGAGACTGCCCAGTTGTAGAGTGCTGACCCGAAGGCAACAGTACCCTGTCCTGCATCAAGTTTCCAGCCATTGTTATAGGCTTCCTCGTTCATACCCTTGATCAGCTTGTTGACCTTGTCGATCACTTTACCGAGCCGGATCTGCATCTCCATCTCGTCGACCTTAATCTCGTTAACGAGACGGTCGACTTTGTTGATGAAGAGAACGGGACGGACTCCCTCCTTGAGGGCCTGCCGGAGCACGGTCTCGGTCTGGGGCATGGTGCCCTCAACTGCGTCCACGAGGACAACCGCTCCGTCGACCGCACGCATCGCACGGGTGACGTCGCCACCGAAGTCAACGTGACCGGGCGTATCAATCATGTTGATCAGGAAATCCTGACCTTCGTACTCATGCACCATTGAGACGTTGGATGCGTCAATAGTGATACCACGGGCCTGCTCTTCTGGATCTGAGTCCATGAAGAGCTGCTTTCCCGCAAGCTCCTCAGAGATGATGCCTGCACCTGAAAGCAGGTTGTCAGAAAGAGTCGTCTTGCCGTGGTCAATGTGTGCCACAATACCGATGTTCCGAATATGCTTCGGTTCCTTCATGAGCTCAGTTACGCGCTCGACTGATTTTTTGCCGCGGACCATGAAAATTACCTCAAAAAAAGATGTTTAACGGGCGGATTTTGCAATGCGCTCGCGTTCTTCCTTTTTCCCTACCGAGTAACACTTCATGTCGCCCTTTGAGGCGGCGATGAGTTCATCGGCGAGAACTGCACTTGCACTCTTCTTGCTCGTGCTGGATCCTTTCAGGGTTGCTTCTGCAAGGAAACCAATGGCAGTATCGACACGGCGCATGGGGGCAGTGTCAACCGACTTCGGGACGTTGATACCACCGTATTTCAGACGGACGGTCTCTTCCCGGGGGCCGGCGTTGGCGATTGCCTCAACCAGAACTTCGACGGGGTTGCGCTTGGTCTTCTTGTTGATGATCTCAAACGCATCCCGCACGATCCGGATTGCCAGTTGCTTCTTTCCGGTATTATTCTCGGTCTGCATGAGGCGGTTGATAAGCCGCTCGACAATCATCATGTTGCTCTTGCCAAATTCCTGGCGGGAGAACTTGCCGCAGGAGTGGGGGATGATCTGGGCGGTGAGAGTCACATATCGTATAAGGCTGGGGTCGGTAACTTTGACTTCGACAACGTCCCATTTGTTGAACAGCAGTTTCTGTCCTGCGCTCTTAGCTTCGGTTTCTGTCATCTCAATCACCTGCGCGGTTTCTCTTTCCTGCCAATGACCATTTCATGGAGGCAGACATTGTTCACTTTGGTAACAACGTACCGGACCCCGGGAATATCTCCCATGGACCGGCCGAGACGTCCGCCAATGCCTTCGATCTCGACTTCATCGTGTTCATCTATGAAGTTGATTGCACCGTCGCCAACCGCAAATGCGGTGACCTGACGTCCATTCTTGATCAACTGCACGCGCACGCACTTCCGAATAGCTGAGTTGGGCTGTTTTGCCTCAACACCGACTTTCTCCAGCACAATGCCTCTTGCCTGTGGAGCACCCTCACACGGGTCTGACTTCACATCAAGATTGAGCTCACGGCGGGCGTAGTTTTTGTCTGCCCACCGGAACTTATTTGAGTCCCGAACCATCTTTCTGGCTGCAAATTTACCCTGTCCCATTAAATAACCTCATTTTAGTTGTTTTTGTGGTTATCGATAACCCACACTGAGATATATACAATCGCGGGGTTCCGATTTATAAATTGTGGCACTCCACCTGCCTGTCTTATACTATTATCCCTCACTCATAATAATATTATATCCTGCAAGGCTAATAATATGCAATGAAAGTCGGGATCTATAAAGAGGTGCAGATCGATACCAGCCACCGTCTGCTCCATTACCAGGGGAAGTGCGCCAACCTTCATGGACACCGGTGGAAGATTGAGGTTTGGATGGAAGGGGAGCCGGACCCTGCAACACAAATCCTGATCGATTATAGTTTGATCAAACAGGTGATTAACAAGTACGATCACCAGATCATCCTGAACTGCGAGGATCCGATGGTTCCGCGCATTGAGGAGTTCCACCCGGTAATGACCACTCCCGGCGAGCCAACCAGCGAACTGATGGCCGTCCTTATTCGTGATGATCTCTTGGCAGTCTGCCGGGAACGGGGAATAAAGGCAACAGTAACTAAGATACGTGTGTGGGAATCTCCCACAGCCTGCGCCGAGCTAACCTGAATGAAAGTCACTGAAATATTCAGGAGCCTTCAGGGGGAAGGCAAGAACCAGGGTAAAGTCTGCCTCTTCATCCGGCTTGCCGGCTGCAACCTGAACTGCCATTGGTGTGATACAGAGTATTCCCGATCCGGGGGCGTGGAGATGGGTCTCGATGAGATTCTTGAGCAGGTCTGGCGCATCAATCCCCCGTACATCTGTATTACCGGGGGCGAACCGCTCATGCAGGCTGCTGAACTCGAACCATTGCTCGCATCCTTGCACAAGCGGGGCGCATTGATCGATATTGAAACGAACGGTACCTATCCGTTTACCCGGTTACAATCCTATGCATCGATCTGCATGGACGTGAAATGCCCGTCATCCGGGGAGCAGAGCGACTTATCTCTGCTGAATGCCATACGCCCGCAGGACAGTGTTAAGTTTGTTCTCAAGGATGAAACGGACTGTCGGTATGCGCAGGAGATCATGGCGTCGCACCGGATTGCCGGGGAAATCTTCTTCTCCCCGGTTACCGGCAGCAATTATGCCACTATTGCACAATTCATAGTAGTCAACAACCTGCCTGTCAGGTTCCAGCTTCAGCTGCACAAGATCATTGGTGTGAAATGAAAGCAGTATGTTTACTTTCCGGCGGCATGGATTCGTCCACGCTTGCATACCTGGCAAAGAGCGAAGGATATGATATCTGCGCCCTGCACCTGAACTATGGGCAGCGGACGGAATCCAAAGAACTGGCCTGCGCACAGAAGATCGCCTCCCACCTCAATGCAAAAGATTTCGTCGCGGTTAATGTTGGTTATTTTTCACAGTTTGGGGAGAGCAGCCTCACTGATTCAAAAATTGCTGTCGAGGAATTTGATGCGGCCCGGGCACACGTTCCCAATACATACGTGCCGTTCCGGAATGCAAACCTCCTCTCCATTGCAACCAGTTTTGCCGAAGCGAAGGATGCAGATGCGATCTTCATCGGAGTCCAGTCGCTCGATTACAGCGGCTACCCGGACTGCCGCCCGCAGTTTATCGAGGCGTTCCAGCGCGTGATTGATCTCGGCACCAAGGACACGACAACGATTACGTTAAAAACTCCCTTCATCCGCATGACCAAGACGGACATTCTGAACGTGGGAATAAAGCTTGGTGTCCCGTACGAAGACACATGGTCGTGTTACCGGAACGAGGGAAAGGCCTGCGGAACCTGTGGGTCATGCCACTTCCGGAAGGAAGCCTTTGCCGCAGTTGGAATACGAGACCCGATTGCTTACGAGGAATGAATGGAGATCTTCCGTGGCAGGCGCCTCTGGATAGAGAGCCGCATGATCCGGCTTCCGAACGGGATTGAAAAAAAGCGTGTGATTGTACACCCGAGCAATGCTGTAGCAATTCTTCCCATTGATGGAGAGCGGTGCAAACTGCTGAAACAGTACAGGTATGCCATCGATCAGTACATTTACGAGGCTCCTGCGGGAACAATGGAAATGGGGGAAGCCCCCCTGCAAACAGCGCACCGGGAACTGATCGAAGAGACCGGCTTTGCAGCCCAGAAGATGCAGGAAAAAGGGTTCATTTATACAACACCGGGCTATACCGATGAGAAGATCTTCCTCTTCGAAGCCCGGGACCTCTCCCCCTCACGGGAGTACGGGAAAGATGAGGATGAGATTATTGAGGTGGTGGATGTTGCTATCAGCGATCTGTCTGCCATGGTCCGTGATGGCACGATAATCGATGCCAAGACGATCTGCCTTTTCCACCACTGTTTCGGGTGCTGAATTATGCGGTCATTACTGTCTGTAGGAATTATCCTTGTCCTGTTTCTCGCATGTGCCGGATGTACAGGTATTCCAGGCACCGTGGCAAAACCTGCATATTCAGTAGATACTAATGGTATCCTTTCCGTCACCTGTGCCCCGGTAACAACCAGCGAAGACGTACTCTTCTCCAATGAAACGTATACCAAAACCCGGATCGTCATGCATACGCAAAGCGGTGATGTGGTTACGTACCTTTCCGCTCCTAAAAACCCAAATGCCGTTATTGTTTATTCACCTGGAGCAGGTGAGAAGATCACCGGGCACGAGGAACGAATGGTCCGATATGCAGCAGCCGGCTATGCGTTCATGTTTATCGATACCCGGGGCAATGGTGCAGAAACTCCTGGTATTCCCTTCAGCCCGCAGCTGGTCCAGCAGGATTACAGCCGGTTTGTAAAGGGAGACTGGCCGCAATACTATCTCTCGGTCTGCGATCTGGTCAACGCGCAGAAGATCGTTTCCGACCGGTTCTCTGTTCCGGTCTATATGGTGGGGTCGAGCAATGGGGGGCGGTATGCAGCAGTTGCCGCCGGAGTGGATCCCCAATTTGCCGGGTACGTGGGAATCTCTACCTCCGATTGGGGGTTACTTGATTCTACGATTCAACAAGGATATTCGGGAGATCCTGTGCGGTTCTCCACATCAGTTGAGCCAAATACCTATTTCTCAAAAATCGCCCCGCGCCCGGTCTGGATCTTTCACGCGGTAAATGATCCGATCATCCCGTTTGCAAATGGAAAGCAGTTCTTTGACCTTGCACAAGAACCCAAGACATTCAGCGAGTTTTCCGGAGACCATGGCATCAACAGCGATGTCGACACACAGATCATTATGCACTTGAGGCAAATTTATGCCACACAAGGGTGAATAAGTAATAGCTCCAGAGAGGTTTGAGACCGATAATGGCAGAAGAACGGGAGATGGACGACGCGCGAAAGCGTTACGAGTTCAAGAAGGCGCTCGAGAAGCTCGAGTTACAGCAGGGTGACGGGACGGAACTTATCACGATCTACATTCCCCCTGACAAGCAGATCTACGATGTTACCAATCAGCTCAAGGACGAGTTTGGACAGTGCGCCAACATCAAGAGCAAGCAGACCAAAACCAACGTGCAGAGTGCCATCTCTTCCATCCTCTCCCGGCTTAAATACTATAAGCGCCCGCCTCTGCATGGGCTTGCAGTGTTCTGCGGGACGGTCAAAACCTATGGCGATCGCACGGATCTCCAGTGCACGATCGTAGAGCCCCCCGAACCCCTCAACCTCTATATGTACCGGTGCAGCTCGAACTTCGAGCTTGAGCCGCTCAAACAGATGCTCGAAGAGAAGTCCATCTATGGGCTTCTTGTTCTTGATCGTAGGGAAGCCTATTGGGGCTTTTTACGCGGTAACCGGATCGAACCTGTCGGGGGAACGACCTCAACCGTCCCGGGAAAGACGCGCAAAGGTGGTCAGTCCGCTGCCCGTTTCGGGCGTCTCAGGGAGATTGCGATTGCCGAGTTTTATACCCGAATCGGGGAACGAGCCAGTGCCATATTCCTTGCCGAGAAGGATTACTTCGAGCGGTTTAAGGGGGTACTCATCGGAGGTCCGAGCCCGACCAAAGAGGAGTTCGAAGCCGGGAACTTCCTCCACCACGAAGTCCAGAAACGGATCATCGGGATCTATGATGTAGCCTATACCAACGAAGACGGGTTGTCCGAGCTGGTGGACGCGGCAAAGGATGCTCTCAAAGGCATGGGCGTCATCAAGGAAAAAGCGTTCATGGAGAGGTTCTTACGGGAACTCGTCAAGGATGCCAGTATTGCCGCCTATGGGGAAGAGAGTATCAGGAAAAATCTTGAACTTGGGGCAGTCGATATCCTGCTCCTCTCGGCAAATCTCCGCAAATCCCGGCTCCGGATAAAATGTCAGAACTGTGATTTCACCGATGAGAAGACGGTTCACATCGATGCGGGAAAAACGGTACGGGATATCCCTCTCGGTGCATGTCCGAAATGTACGGCCCCACTCATTCTCGAAGAGGAGATCGATATTGTGGATGAACTGACCAAACTCGCTGAACAGAGCAGTGCCAAGGTCGAGCTCATCTCCGATGATTTTGAAGAGGGATCGATCCTCTTCTCCGCATTTGGCGGGATTGCCGCAATACTGCGCTACAGGACGGGATGCTGATGTTACTGGAGAAACGAACGATACTGGAACGCGTACTTAAGGAGACTACTGGCCTGAATGATGTCCTGCTCGCTGAAGGCGGGGAGCATGCCGATCTTGCTACGACAGTCGCATTCGCACTGGCAAAACAGAAAAAACAGGCCCCCGTCAAGATCGCACAGGACCTTGTTGCGGATCTTTCCAAACATCCTGAGCTTACCGGGATGACAATAGAGGCGAAAGGGCCTTATATCAATTTCATTTTTGGCAAGGAATACGTCAGCGAGATCGTGAAGGCAGCACTACAGCCAGGCTATGGTTCGCTGGAGAAGAAAACAACCCGTGTGGTGCTTGAACACACGAGCGCCAACCCCAACGGCCCCCTCCATGTAGGTCACATCAGGAACTCGATCATAGGTGACACCCTGGCCCGTGCGTTCCGCAAGGCAGGCTACCGTCTGGAAGTGCAGTACTATGTGAATGATATGGGCCGACAGATCGCCATCGTGGTCTGGGGATTTACCCATCTCGACAGCACCCAGCACGAGGGAGAGAAAGAGGATGCCCACATCGCCCGCATCTACATAGCAGCGAACCGCGAGATCGAAAAAGATCCCCAGATCACCCAACAGGTCAATGAACTGATGCAGCTGGTTGAGAAAGGCGATACTCCCACGGTCAAGAAGTTCAGGAACGAGGTCTCGCGCTGCCTTGACGGGTTCAAAATCACCATGCAGAACCTCAATGTAACCCACGACCGGTTTGTCTGGGAGAGCGATTTCATCCGGAATGGCTACACCGAGAGGATCATCAACAGGATCAGGAAACTCCCCCAGGTCAGACAGGAGGAGACCCTAGCACTTGATCTCTCGGAGTTCGGGTTCGAGAACAAGTACGTGATCCGGCGCAGTGATGGCACCTCCGTCTATGCAGCCCGTGATCTCGCTTTCCATACCTGGAAGGGTGCAAACTTTGACCGGGTGATCGATGTGCTCGGTGCTGATCATAAACTGATCGGCGCACAGCTCCAGTGTACCATGAAACTGCTCGGCGAAAAGGTGCCCGAGATCGTCCACTTCGAGTTCGTTTCCCTGCCGGAAGGATCGATGAGCACCCGGGCAGGCAAGTTTGTCTCGGCCGACGATCTTATCACTGAAATCAACAAGCGGGCATTTGATGAAGTGACCGCACGGCGACCCGAACTCGATGAGCCGGCCCGGAAGGCAATCGCCCAGTCGGTCGGTCTTGCGGCAGTCCGGTATGATATCGTGAAGGTGTCTCCCGAGAAGAGCACCGTCTTTGACTGGAAGGAAGCGCTGGATTTTGAACGCCAGAGCGGGCCATACATCCAGTACTCCCATGCCCGTGCCTGCAGTATCCTCGATAAAGCAGGTCCCTTTGAGGAGTGCTATGATCTTGAGACCCCTGCAGAGATTGCCCTTGCCAAACAGATTGCCAAGCTGCCCATGGTCATCGAGCGGGTAATCGCGGAGCTCCGCCCGCATATCCTTGCCACGTACTCCCGCGAACTTGCCGATGTCTTCAACTCGTTCTATCACTTCGACCCGGTACTGAAAAGTGAGGGAAAGGTCCGCGATCGCCGGCTTACGCTGGTGAAAGCGGCTCAGAATACACTCAAAGAGTCGTTAGAGACACTTGGGATCGATGCCATCCGTACCATGTGATGCCCTGCGCAGGCAGGGATACCAGTTTTTTTCAAAGACTTCAGGTGCTGCTCTCAAGCCCTGCATGTGGTGCAAACGTGCACTCATGGGCGGCGACATGTGCTACAAGCACCAGTTCTACGGGATCGACAGCCACCGCTGTGTCCAGATGACCCCCACCCAGCGCTGCAACCAGCGCTGCCTCTTCTGCTGGCGATCCTACGAAGAGGAGATGGTCGAGACAGAGGAGTGTTCTCCAGAAACAATTCTTGCCGGTGTGCACAAGTTCCAGAAAAAAGCTCTTGCCGGGTATAATACCGTTCTTGACAATACAGTCACTTCCGCAAAGTGGCAGGAAGCGCTGGATCCAAAACACGTCGCAATCTCGCTCTCCGGTGAGCCAACACTCTACAGTCAACTCCCGGCGCTAATCGATCTCTTCAACGATAAGGGCTATACGACATTTCTCGTGAGTAATGGCACGAACCCCGATATGCTCCGGCAGTGTCACCCGTACCAGATGTATGTCTCGCTCGATGCACCGGATCGGGAGACCTACATCGCAGTATGCCGCCCGCAGGAGGATTACTGGGAACAGGTGAACGAGAGCCTTGCCCTGCTGGGAACGCGGCGATCCGCTGTTAGGATCACGCTTGTCAAGGATCTCAATGATTTCGCACCGGAAAAATATGCGGCGATCCTGCAGGATTCCGGCGCGTCCTTTGTGGAAGTGAAGGGATATATGTATCTGGGATACAGTAGAAACCGGTTGGCTAGAGAGAACATGCCGGAGCATGAGCGTGTGCGGGCGTTTGCGGAGAAGATTGCCGCTGCGTCCGATTACCGGATCAAAGATGAGAATAAATTGAGCAGAGTGGTCTGCCTGGAGCGTAAAACATGAGATTCAATCCCGAAGAATGGAAACGAAAGTCGCATGAAAATTTTGAAGAGGCATGGCACGAAGGCCCGTCGGTAGTAACTCCCCCGGGACATGCAGCAACCTACCCGTGCCTCTCGTTCAAACGGGCCCAGGCGCACCCGATCTTTGCCACGATAAACCGCCTTCGCGAGACCTACCTTTCGCTGGGATTTAATGAAGCTGAGAACCCGGTTATCATAGAGGAGAAGGATATTTACCGGCAGTTCGGCCCCGAGGCGATGGCCGTGCTCGACCGGGTCTTCTACCTGGGAGGACTCCCCCGTCCGAATGTGGGGATCGCCCGGAAACAGCTTGATGAGATCAATGAGATCCTGATGAGCCACAAGAGCCCGCTCGCACACGGGGATGCAGTCCCAGTTGCTGAAGCCCATCCCCACGGGCATTACGAGCCCATGACCAAGGATACTGAAGAGCGCCTGAGAGAGAAACTCCATGCCTACAAGAAGTCGGAGATCGATGGGGACGAACTCACCTTCGAGCTCTCCAAAGTGCTGGATGTTGACGATGCACTGGTAGTGCATATCCTCGATGCGGTATTTCCGGAGTTCAGGGCACTTGTCCCGGAATCCTCGCGCTCCACGCTGCGCAGTCACATGACGAGCGGCTGGTTCATGACGCTCGGTGCCATCTGGGAGAAAACAGCTCTTCCCATTCGTATGTTCTCGGTTGACCGGTGTTTCCGGCGCGAACAGGCCGAAGGACCGACACGGCTCATGACCTACCACTCGGCATCCTGTATCATAGCCGGTGAGGATGTCACGATAGAAGACGGTAAAGCAATGAGCGAGGCGCTTCTCTCCGCGTTCGGGTACACGGATTTCCGGTTCCAGCCGGATGAGAAACGGTCCAAGTATTATATGCCGGATTCGCAGACCGAAGTCTACGCCCGGCACCCGGTACATGGCTGGGTTGAAGTGGCAACATTCGGGATGTACTCTCCCTCGGCTCTTGCCGAGTATGGCATCGGGGTGCCTGTTATGAACCTCGGATTGGGTGTTGAGCGGCTTGCGATGATCGCGTACAATTCCAATGATGTCCGGCAACTCTGTTTCCCCCAGTTCTTCCCCCGGCCGATCACCGACAGAGAGATCGCCCGTGCGGTTCATGTGAGGGAAGAGCCGGTGTCTCCGGAAGGAAAGCAGCTTGCAGCAGCGATTATCCGTGTCGCCTCTGTGAATGGAGCCGCTGCCGGCCCATGTTCGTTCGATGCATGGGAAGGCACTCTTGGCGTGGTATCCGTAAAAGTGGTTGTAGAAGAACCGGAATCCAATGCAAAGCTCTGCGGTCCGGCCTGCACCAATGAAATATTCGTCCACGATGGATCGATTCTTGGTGTACCGGACGTAGAAAAGTGGAAACTGGTGCGGACCGAGGGAGTAGCAACCGGCATCAGCTACCTGAGCGCAGTTGCGGCACTAGCGGCTGCCCGTATTGAAGAGGCAGCGCGGTGCGGGAAGTCCACTACCGTACAGGTCAAGATGGGAAAACTCCCGAGTGATATCAACTTGAAAGTTGAGGAGTTCGCAATGCGGGCCATTACGGATAACAACAAGAAAGTGGATGTACGGGGACCGGTATTTCTTTCCGTCCGTTCAACAATCAGGGAATAATTTCTTTTTTTGCACAGGAGAAATCCTGCAGTTCTTAAAAATCACTTTTTGACGTTCATGAGTATCATCCACTATCATACCTTCAATATTAGTGGGGGGAGGGGGTCGCACAGGAACATTTGACTGTCCCTGACCCAATCTCCAACCCGGCTTCCAACCTTATATTTACAGTCTTTTCATGGATGACAGAGTATTGTAGGGAACTCCAAAAAGCCAGAGGGTTACGGGCGGCAAAAATAATATGTACCCATGTGACCCCCTCCCGTACTGATTGGATTACGGACATTTTTTCGCAGGATTCACGTCGAATATTTGAGTATTCAAATGCTGACGTCGTGATGGGGGGTCACGTGGGGACATTTATTGTGTGGTTCCCGGAAAACCCGGAGATCACGAAGCAGGACGGATAAGAAAATGGTTCAGGAAGAAGCGGTTTCAGAGCTTACTGTATCCATGGCTGATTCAGAGATCACCGGTTCCCGGCAGAGTTCCCTGAGGATAAGCGTGGTTGCAATCTTGTCGAGCGGCTGGTTGTCATTGCCGCATTTGGGCGAGTAAATGCAGGATGGGCAGCCATCATCACACCGGCAGTCCCGTACCAGGGCATGGGCAGTTGCAAACAGGTCGGGCAGGATCTCGTAGGCTTTCTCCGCCAGTCCGATACCCCCTTCATATCCATCGTACACAAATATAACGGGCTCCGCTTTCTCACCATATGCAGCCGATGACAATCCACCGATATCCCACCGATCGCACATCACATGCAGGGGCATGAGGGCAATGAGGGCATGCTCTGCGCCGTGCAGTCCACCGGCAAAATCCAGATTCTCTTTCAGAACATGCTGTTCCGTCTCTGGAGCAGGATTGAGCCAGAATGCTTTTGTCCTGAAGGTGAGCGGCGGGAGACTGAGATGCTCAACGCCAATGATGGTATCCCCGCGCTTGATCTTGTAGCCGGTGTACTGTTCCGTTACTTCCACAACTCCAAAGCACATTTCACGCCATTCAATTCACGGGTTTCGAGGATTGCAAGGTCCACCTCTTTTAAGGGTTGCGTATAGTAATCAACATCAGCTTCAGTTACCCGCACGACATGGGTTTCCAGATCCATTTCGTTGACAAGGAACATCTCACCCTGGTGGAGAAGGATCGCACCTTTGTGCGCTTCCCGGTATGCCTGCGCCCTGTCCATGGTCTCAAGCACCCTGCCATGACAGATGATCCGGAATGATTCGCCAGGTATGCCCCCGAGGCTTACCAGTTCTGCAGCTCAGCCCCGCCCGGAATACACCCACCCGCGGGCAGTTTTCCTGACGAGATCGGTAGATGCAAGTTCCGGAAGCAATTGGGGGAATGCATCCCCGAAAAAAACGCGGTCTTCATCTTCACGAAGGGGGAGTTCAGCTGCCGCACAGAGCAGGTGTCCTGATACAATATAGGGATTTTTCGTATCAACAATCGCATGTTCATGTGAGCGGGCGAAGAACTGTTCCGGGTGGTTCATGAAATACTGGTCGAGCGGGTTTGCCTGCGCAACCATGAAGGCCAGGGATACTCCCCCTTCCCTCCCGGCCTGCTGCCAGGTGGACATCATGGTGCCCGGGTAGCCGGATATAATTACTGCATCGAGCGATCCGATATCAATGCCGAGCTCGAGTGCGTTCGTTGATACAACTCCCTTCATCGTCCCATCCTTGAGGCATGTCTCGATTGCCCACCGGTCCTCGGGAAGATAACCAGCCCGGTACGCGCAGATCGTATCTGCGAGTTGGACACTCGAGCGCCGTGCATCCTCGCGGGCCCAGAGTGTGACGAGTTCCGCCATCTTCCGTGATCCGGTAAAACACAGGGTCTGGAGATCGTTCTTCACACAGGAAACCAGGAGATCTTTTGTTTCCTGGTGAGTGGAACGTTCTCCAGCACCATCGTAGAACGGGTTATAGAGGACGAAGTGTTTCCTGCCATGGGGCGATCCATTCCCATCTACCAGTTCAAAGGCATGACCGGTAAGACGATGGGAGAACTCTTCCGGATTTGCCAGTGTTGCAGTTGACAGGATGAACTGCGGATGTGAACCGTAGTGAAGGCAAATCCGTGACAGCCTCCTGATCAGCATCGCAATGTGCGAACCGAACACCCCCCGGTACCGGTGAGCTTCATCGATGATAATATACCGGAGATTGGCAAACAGCGGGCGCCATTTCATGTGCCATGACAGAACATGGTGAATCTCGTGGGGATTCGAGATGATTATCCGCGAGTTATCCCGTATCGCCGCTCGTCTCGACTGGGGGTATCTCCATCATAAATTGCAGGTTTTGCTGAAATACCGGTATAGTCTGCCATCCGCTCAAGTGTGGTGAGTTGATCGTTTGACAATGCTTTTGTCGGGTACAGGTACAATGCGCGGGCGTCCGGGTCGATCTCAAGCGCGGAAAAAACCGGGATATTAAACGCCAGAGTCTTATCACTTGCGGTTGGCGTGGTGAGAATCACATTTTTTCCGGCCCGGACAAGATTAATGGCTTCACACTGGTGTGTGTAAAGCCTGATGCCGTTCTGAACAAGGTATGAGCCGATACTTTCAGAAAGGGGTGTATCCAGCGTACCGAAGTGAGGGGGTTCCGGCTCAATGATTTCCGTGTGTACCACACGATTATGATAGACCGGATTCGTTGTGAGAAGCCGGATTACATCCTCAACAGCCATAGGATTCCCCCATCAAATGAAAGAACAACAGCGCAAGCGAGATGATATCCTGCCGGTTGTGCTCAACAATAGGTACGAGGGGTCCGCAATTACCGGTCCGTAGATATGTCTCATAAAACTCCGGCACCATCTGGCCCGGGATATCATCCTCGCGGTGAATATGAAGGATTTCCCGTTCCAGTGCGGTGAGGCGCATTGAGGGGAACTGGTCCCGCCAGTGCCTGCGGCTGAAATGAAGGACATCAAAATGTGGATTACGGGCTGGAATGTCCATACCATAGTACCCGAGACGGTCACTGATATAGGGAAGATCGAATGCTTTGCCATTGAATGTCACGAGGGCTTTTCGTTCACCCGACAAGTGGCTGATTGTCTCATGGAGCGCTGACTGCTCTTCGGCGATATCCCGGAGCAGGTACTGGTGAAAATTCAGTGTTCCGTTCTCAATAACGCCGATGCCAAAGAGGATGATCGGCCGGGAGAAGAGACCCATAGTCTCGATATCAACAAAGACATAATCCTCAGGTTTGTGCAATCCTGCAGCTCCCAGTACTAACGGGTGTGATTTTGCATGCCGTTTACCAATCAGCTCCATGATTTCGTGAGAATTCCCATGACACATGCAATCAATAACTGGCTGGACATTTGGCCGATACTTCGGATGCCCGGCCAGATCATACAAGGTTTCGTACCCCCGGCCCCTGAGTCGTTTCTCCGTTGCCCGGCCAATCCCCCGCACGAGAGTTAAATCGCTGATAATACAGTCCCGGTAGTGATCGAGATTGAATGCTGGTGGTTGAATGGGATGCGGACTCGTTAACGAAAAGCAGGTGCCGCATTCATTGGAGATCTCTTTTCCGGAAAAAACCGCTTCGAACGGTCGGTCATGGTAACTGGTGATAAGCTGATTGAGCTGCTGTCGTGCCTGATCGTATTCTGATGAGAATACAACACTATTTGAAAAACTCGTCCCGAATATATTTCCATCACGGACAACATCGTATTCCTTCAGCGACTGCATGCGCTGGTGCCAGAGATTACCTATACGGGCAGATGTTTGTAGTGCAGCCATCGTCAGGATTACATCAAAGAATATACGTATATACCTCCGGCCGTGCAGGGTGAAAGTGACGCAGATTGGCTGCAAACAATGGGACGTTTAATCTTACCGGGAACACAATCCTACCGATACAGGGTGATGCCATGAAAAATCCGGCATTTGAAAAAGACAGGAATCCGGTCAAAATGAAAATGGAAGGAATAAAAGGTTTTCTCATTGATCTTGACGGAGTGCTCTATATTGGGGACCAGCCCATTCCAGGAGCACAGGCCGCGATAAGCAACCTTATGAAAAGTGGTTATGCTTTCCGTTTTATCTCCAATACAACGCGTAAGTGCCGAAAGACCCTTTATAGCCGGTTATCTGCCATGGGTTTTGAGATTCCTGAGGAATATATTTTCACTCCCCCCCTTGCAGCAGTGGCTTATATAAAGAAAACCGGCAGGAAAAATTGTTTTCTTCTTACCACCGGTGATGTTGACCGGGACTTTGAACCGGTTTGTGCAAGGGATTCCGGTGCAAAGCCGGATTTTGTGATCGTTGGTGACGCCGGCGAGGCGATTACGTATGACAATCTCAATTCTGCTTTCCGCTGCCTTATGGAGGGAGCGGAGCTGATTGCACTGGAAAAGGACCGGTACTGGATGGCCGATGATGGTCTCTCCCTGTCTGCTGGACCATTCGTCCAGGCACTCGAATTTGCTTCCGGGAAAAAGGCAATGGTCATGGGGAAACCCTCGGAAGGATTCTTTGCAATGGCCCTTTTTGATATGGGCTTACAAACCGGGGAGGTGGCGATGATTGGCGATGATATTTATACGGATATCGGCGGCGCTCAGCAAGCCGGTATGAGGACTATTTTTGTCAGGACTGGAAAATTCCGGGAAGACATCCTGAAAAGCGCGATGATAAAACCCACAAGGATCATCGATTCTATCGCCAGTTTGGGAGAAATTCTATAAAAAATGGTATAATGAATCTGGAACAACCATATGTCGAAAATTTCATTCTCCTTCTCACAGGTTTTTACTTGAACCGAGTATTGCCGTGATGGCAACTTTTGTAGGGGCCGCTCCAGCACCTTCAGTGTTTTTACCGCATATTTTCCCCTTAAAATTCAGAAATAGACCCTGCGATCCTGCCGGCACCTGAACGGAAGGGTTACTTTTGGCATTATGTGCCAAGAATTCACGAACATTGTAATAAAATGAGTCAGAGATAGATTGCAATTATTTTCTCTTACAAAGATCTTTTGTGGTGAGAATTACAGGGTACGGATTTTCATCAACGATTTTCGCTACAATCTCGATATCGGTCACTCGTTTCAATGCCATAGCGCAATACTGATCAGAGACGTCAATTCCGATAAACCGGCGCCCGTGTTTTCGAGCAGCAAGGCATGTGGTACCAGCCCCGTTGAAAGGATCGAGCACGATATCGTTTTTGTAGGAGAAAAGTTTCATCAGTCTTCGGGGAAGCTCTTCGGGGAACATGGCGGGGTGTTCGTAATCCTTCATTCGCGTTTCCTGGGGGAAGATCCACTTTCCAAGCACCCATTCCTTAAATTCATCACCGGTGATATCGATATCCTCTCTTCTTCCGGCCTTTTTGTGGGTTTCTTTGTCAAAGACTTCTATGAATTCCCATGTGTATTTGATGTAAGGCATTGAAGGGGATTTCCAGCTTCCCCATGCAGTATATTTTGCATTATAGTTGTTCTTCTCCCAAAGAAATTCAGCTTTCCAGAGAAGGCCCAGACTGGCGAGCTGGCGGGAGATGATATGATGAGTTGGAACATAATCAGAATATAGCGGCTGGACGTTTACGGCTATGCGGCCACCCGGTTTGAGGATCCGCTCACATTCTTTCCATACCTGCAGGAGTTTTTCGAAATAAACATTCCATTCCCGGGTATCATCTTGGGAATCTTGTGCATAGGTATGACCGAAATTATAAGGGGGAGACGTGATAACGAGATCAATACTGCTCTCAGGTATGTGAGTCAGAACTTCCCATGCATCACCACAGATTATGCGATTTACAAATGGATTGATTTCAGGAGGTTCAAGAGCAAGAAAACTCTTATTGGCAGCTTTTGAACCTTGTCTGACCCTGGCCTTGCCCTCTTTATCCTGAACTTTTTCAGTTCTCATGCACTATGATCCTATGAGTAAATTACCATTCGTTATGTTAAAAGATACCGAATTACATACTCGTTTATAGTAAGTTGAAAAGCGTTTAATGCAGCGATTGACATATTCTCTACGATTGTTTTATGCTGCAGGTCAAAAACTTGTATGTCAATGTCGGGGATAAAGAAGTTTTGCACGACATAAATCTCCAGATTGACGACGGAGAAACCCACGTCCTTCTGGGTCCTAATGGATCCGGAAAAACAACACTTCTTATGACCCTGATGGGTTATTCCAACTATACGGTGACAAAAGGGACGATTACCTATAATGGAGAGGATGTAACGAATATGCACGCGAATGAACGGGCAAAACGCGGAATCGGGATGCTCTTCCAGCGACCTCCTACAATATCCGGGTTGAAACTGGGTAAGATGCTTACCGCAATTTCCCGGACCAAGCAGGAAAATATTCCGGAAATGGCAAAATCAGTCCACATGGACAACTTTCTGGAACGGGACATTAATAAGGGATTTTCCGGCGGGGAGATCAAGCGAAGCGAGGTGTTGCAGCTGATGATCCAGAACCCGGATTTTGTTATGCTCGATGAACCAGAGAGCGGAGTTGATCTGGAGAATATTTCCCTGATTGGAACTACGATTGGAACTCTTCTCGAAAAAGACAAGCACCGCGCAAACCGGAAAAAAAGCGGCCTTGTCATTACCCATACCGGGTATATTCTCGATTATCTTGATGCAGATAAAGGACATGTGATGTGTGACGGACAGATACGGTGTCATGGAAACCCCCGTGAGATCTTAAAAGATATCAAACAACGTGGATACAAGGAGTGTCTCGAATGCCGTCACACTTAACTACCCCGGATCTTTCAAAAGTCGACCAGGAGCGGCTTGCCCAGTCTGGTATCGATCTCAGTATGAACAACCGGTGCGGCAGTTTTCTCCAGATGGATCAGGACGTTGTTCATGCAGAATGCTCTCAAGAGGGCATTGAAGTTCTCTCATATGCAAAGGCGTTTGAAAAATACGCGTGGCTTAAGGATTATAACTGGAAGATGGTCTCTCCTGATAAAGATGATGTCACGAAATATGTTGCCGCGCAAAAAGATCCGAAAGGCTACGTGATTATTGCTCACAAGGGATCGAGCAATATCTTCCCCATCCAGGCGTGTCTGTACCTGGGTAAAGACCAGATTCAGCATGTCCATAATATCATTATTGCGGAAGAAGGTGCTGAACTCCATATCATATCCGGCTGTACGAGTGGCGAACACGTTGGCAAGGGTGGTGCGCATTACGGGATCTCTGAATTCTACGTGAAGAAAAATGCGAAGATCAGCTTCACCATGATCCACAACTGGAGTGAAAATATCGAAGTTTACCCCAGGAGCGCATCGATCGTTGAGGAAAACGGGGTGTTCCTTTCAAACTATGTCTGCATGCAACCCGTTAAAAAAGTTCAGATGTATCCCACAGCGACCCTCAAAGGGGCGAACTCAGTTGCACGGTTCAGCAGTATCGTTATCGCTACCCCGGGCTCTCTGATGGATCTCGGATCCCGGGCGATTCTCGAAGGGGTTGGTGCGAGTGCTGAATTGATCACCCGTGCCATCACCAAAGGAGGAACCATTATTTCCCGGGGTCATATTAACGGCAAGACTGCCGGCACTCGCGGGCACCTCGAATGCAAGGGCCTGATACTGAAAGATGGTGTCATTTACGCGATTCCGGAGATCGAGGGATCCGTCGTGGGTACCGAGCTTTCCCATGAAGCAGCCGTAGGGAAACTTGCAAAAGATGAGATTGAATACCTTATGTCCCGTGGTCTCGATGAAGACGAAGCGACCGCAACCATTATCCGGGGTTTCCTCGATGTAAAGATTAATGGTCTGCCGGGAGCATTACAGAAGCAGATTGATGCCTCCATTGATGTGGCAGAGAAATCAGGATTCTGACCGGTGAATTATGCAATCCTATCCCCGTGCTGAAGAACGCCGAAGGATGGTAGAACGTCAGATAGAAGCCCGGGGTATTCATAATCCGGGGGTAATTGCAGCCATGCAGGAGATTCCCCGCCATCTATTCATTCCACCCCCCTATGATCAAAATGCGTATGACGATAACCCTCTGCCCATTGGGGGTGGACAGACGATTTCCCAACCGTATATTGTCGCGGTTATGACAGATTTGCTCCATCCTGAACGGTCGGATAATGTACTTGAAATCGGGGCGGGCAGCGGGTACCAGGCAGCCATTCTGTCCCGTCTTGTGCGCAGGTTGACAACAATAGAACGGATACCAGCGGTGGCTATTCTCGCAAGAAATAACCTGAAATTACTAGGAATTGGGAATGTTGAGGTTATCGAAGGGGATGGAACACAGGGATATCCACAGAATGCTCCCTATAATGGGATCATAATAACGGCAGCGACTCCTGAAATTCCCCAACCCCTCATCGATCAGCTTGCAGATGGGGGAAGGCTGGTGGCCCCGGTGGGAGAACGTGATGTCCAGGAGCTGGTGACTCTCGAAAAACACGGGGATAGAATGATTCCTGAATACCATGGGGAGGTCCGGTTTGTACCCCTTATTGGCAAGCATGGCTGGGAGAACTAACGATATGGAGATTTTTGATGTCACGAGACCCCTTTCTGCCCAGACGCTGGTATACCCCGGGGACAGCAAACCCTCATTTATCCAGCGCGATGAGGGAAAATACCTGATCAGTGACCTGCAAATGAGTACTCATTCTGGTACCCATATCGATGCTCCCGTACACTATCTTAAATTCGGTGATACGATTGACTCTCTCCCTCTCAACAGTCTCATTGGCCCATGCCGTGTTGTGGATGTGAGCGGTGCAGGAAGGTACATCAAGGCCAGCCATCTTGCGGGGAAAACAAAAAATATTACCCGGCTCTTGCTAAAAACGTCATTTTCAGGGCAAAATCAGTTCATTGAAAATTATCCATCGCTCTCGTTGGACGCGGCGAATTTTCTTACCCATAGCGGGATTCAGTGTATCGGGATTGACTCCCCCTCCATCGAATCCTATCATTGCGATGGAACGGTTCACCGTGAGCTGCTCGGGAAAGGTTGCATCATTATTGAACTTCTCGATCTTTCATCGGTACCTGAAGGTGATTACGATATGATCGCGCTACCCTTGCGCCTTGAAGGTCTGGATGGATCCCCGGCACGCGTAGTACTAATAAAAACCTGAACAAGAGGTATTATTATGGATATTCTCATCGACTCAGTCAACAAACTCGAAGCGATCCTCAAACCCAGCGGGTGTGATGAGGGAGGAGTCCTGCTCGACGTGAAACCGGATGCAGTGAACTGTCAGTTCGACAGAGGTGCTTGCATGACAGCAACCTTTGGCGGAAGGAGTGCGGATTTTGTCACCAACGATCCCATTCGGGCTCAGACTAAGATCTCATTCATGTTCGGAGCTCCCCTTGATTCCCCTGCTGCACGTGGTGCTGCGTGTGCAATGATCAATGCAGCTACGGGTTTTTTCTGCCTTTCGCGCGTCCTTCATGCATGCCCGGGATCGAAACATGCAGACTGTATGCGAGAACTCAGTATGGTGATGGAGGAGAAGCGAGTTTTTTGTATGGGAAGTATGCCTTCCATAGAAAATACATCTCGTACAGAAATTGCCACAGAGGCCAAGAGTGCAGACCTGATTCTTATAAACGCTGAGGGAATTCTTGATACTGGCTTAGGTGACTTTCTCGCAGAATTCGCAGGTAAGAAACGAATACTCTGTCTTGGCCCCTCAACGGCCGGTGTTGCCCGGCTCCAGCAGATCGAACACTGGTGTCCTTATGGAACAAGCCTGTAAAATTCCTGTGTATGAATTCGTCCTGGATTCATGTTCCAATCTATCGAAAGGGTAAAACTCTTGTTTCTTAGCATCCCAATAATTTCCTATGCTTTTTGGGTCCTCGGGGATACGCAGAAAATTCGACCAGACCCTGGTTGATACTGCATTAAAAGTAGGGGCCGCCCTGGCCACTCAATCTTCAGATTGTATTGTCGGAATGGATACCCGTACAACCAGCCCCTTACTCGTGCATCTGGTTGTGTCTGGCATTATGGGAAACGGGGGAACAGCACATATTTCCGGCATTGTCCCCACTCCTACTGTTGCATTCAACACCCGCTCCGCACAAGCCGGATGCATGATCACCGCTTCCCACAATCCCGAGGAATACAATGGCCTGAAGCTGTTCAATCCCGATGGCTCATCCTTTACACTGGCACAACAAGCCGAGATGGAGGTGCTTCTGCAAACCCCGCACTGGTCGGATTGGCAGCATCAGGGAAGCGCACAGTCGCTTGATGCCATCAGCCCTCACAAAAATGCAATTCTCGATTTAATCAATATTAAGAAAGGTATTTCTGTAGTCATCGATTGTGGTAACGGAGCCGGGTGTACACTTACCCCCTCACTTCTGTCGGAGGCGGGTGCAAGAACTACTTGTATCAATTGCGATACCTCCGGACATTTTGGCAGACCTTCTGAACCTCTCAAAGAGCATCTTGGTCATGTGGGGGATATGGTTAAAAAAACTGAATCTGCCTGTGCTGTAGTCCATGACGGGGATGCAGACAGAATGATGGCTTTTGATGGAAAAGGACGATACATCGATGGAGATCACCTGCTCATGCTCTTTTCCAAATATCTCAATGCCGGAAAAGTTGTTACAACCAGTGATACTTCAATGATTATCGAGGATATTGCTGAAGTCCGGCGCACACCGGTCGGGGACTCCTACGTTTCTGAAGAACTCCTGAAATGGGGGGATTTTGGCGGTGAACCCTCTGGAGCATGGATTTTCCCTCGTATATCGTTATGTCCTGATGGCCCCTATGCTGCAGCTATCTTCTGCGAGATCGCATCTGAATGGGATGTTGCAACCGAACTGGATGCCATGCCCCGTTACCCTATTCTTCGGGAATCATTCCCCTGTAAAAATGCACGCGACATTGTAATCTCTCTCGGTGCGTCAAGTCCAACAGATGGCATACGGGTCGCCGATGATGAGGGCTGGTATCTTATCCGGGCGAGCGGCACCGAACCGAAGATCCGTATTACTGCTGAAGGAAAATCCCTCCAGAAGGCAAAGGAGATGCTTTCATCGGGGCATGACAAGATCCGGCAGGGGAAAACTGCTTTAATGTAGTAAGAGGAGCTTTACGTATGGAATGTGTCGTGCTCGCTGCAGGGGAGGGGAAGAGAATGCGTCCGCTCACGGGCAAGCGTCCGAAAGTTATGCTCCCCCTGGCTAACCGTCCTATGATGGAGCACCTTGTAATTGCAGCCCGGGATGCAGGAATCACCGACTTTATTTTTGTTGTTGGGTATGGTGAACGGGAAATCCGGAAGCATTTTGGGGATGGATCCGCGTGGGGGATTCATATCAATTATGCCCCGCAGCGGCACCAGCACGGTACTGCCGACGCGGTTCAATCAGCCCGGGATTACATCACCGGAGAGTTCCTCGTCATGAATGGGGATATGATCATTAAAAGAGCCGATATTGCAGGTCTCTGCAGGCAAAAAACCCCTTGCATGAGCATAAGTACGACCGATCATCCAGGTGATTTCGGGGTTGTGATGGTCGATAATGGTTACGTCAGCTCACTGGAGGAAAAATCCCCGAACCCTAAATCCAATATTATCAATGCAGGAGCTTATCTCTTCCCATCCAATATTTTTGAGCATTTGGATAAAGTCAAAACATCCATGAGGGGGGAACTCGAACTCACAGATGCCCTTATGGGATTCATTGCCGATAAAAAATTATCCGCCTATTCACTCTCATGTTGGATGGATGTCGGCTATCCCTGGGACATGCTTGAAGCAAATGCCAAACTGATGAAATCAATTATCACACAAAATGCCGGAACCATTGAAGAGGGGGTATCGATACAAGGATCCGTCATAATCGGTGAGGGGAGTGTTGTAAAGTCGGGTACATACATCGAAGGCCCATGTATCATAGGTAAAAATTGTAGGATCGGCCCCCATGCATATATTCGTGGATCCACGAGCATTGGCGACGATTGTCATATCGGGCATTGTTCTGAATTGAAAAATTCTATTATTATGAGCGGGACAAAAATTCCCCATTTTAATTACATCGGGGACTCGGTAATCGCCGGTGGGTGTAATTTTGGGGCAGGCACCAAAGTTGCAAATCTGCGCCTTGATCATGCCGATGTCAGGGTATGCGGAAAAGAGACCCGGCGGAAAAAGTTCGGTGCGGTTGTTGGAGAGAATGTTCAATTCGGTATCAACTGCTCTATCAATGTAGGGACTCTGATAGGGAGCAACGCCCAGTTTGCGCCCAATTCCTGTGTTGAAGGATGTATTGGAGATAATGCAGTGATAAGGTAGGTAATGAGCATGCAGGCAGTCATATTAGCAGCAGGAGAGGGAGTCCGGGTTCGTCCGTTGACAAAAAGCCGGCCAAAAGCAATGATTCCAGTAGCCAACCGTCCTATCATCGAATACGTCATAGATTCGTTGGTAAAAAATGGGATCCGTGATATTGTTGTCGTAGTTGGTTACCGGAAAGAACAGGTAACCCGGTTTTTAAATCAGCTTGATGTGTCTATAGATGTGGTGGTCCAAGATAAACAGCTGGGAACAGCACACGCCCTTCAGTGTGCCGAATCAAAAATCCACGGGGATTTTCTTCTTCTCCCTGGGGATAATTATATCGATCCGCAATCTCTTGGCCGGATTAAAGGGATTCACAATGCTGTTCTTGTAAAAGAACATTCAAATCCTTCGAATTTCGGCGTTGTGCTGTTGAAAGACGGGTATGTATCTTCGATTATTGAAAAACCCGCGCACGCACCCAGTTTTCTGGTCAGTACAGGTATTTACTCCCTGACAAAAGACTTTTTTTCTCACATCAAGGGAAACAACATGACTGATTCGGTTTCTGCAATGATTCAAAACGGAGTACCGGTTCGTGCCCTTGCTGCGGATGACTGGGAGGATGCAATATTTGCATGGGATCTTCTCAAAATGAACCGGCGCAGGCTGAGCAATCTTACTGCCGGACGGAACGGAACCGTGAGCCGGCAGACAACAATCGTTGGCGCAGTAAGTATTGGAAAAGGTTCGATAATTGGTCCGAATACTGTGATAACCGGACCTGTAATCATTGGTGAAGATTGTACAATTGGATCAAATTGCTGCATCATGCCCAACACCAGTATCGGCTCACGGGTCAGCATTGAACCATTTACCCTTATTGGGAATATTTTGGTTATGGACGATACGGTTATAGGATCGCATTCGCGTATCGTCGATGCAGTTATCGGAGAGCGTTGCACTCTTGCGGATCATACTTCCTGCAGCAAAGCACGCGGCCTGTTAGAAGTTGAAGGAGGTCTCATACGATCGGAATTTGGGGCAATCCTTGGGGATAATGTGATAAGCGGTCCTTTTACGCGATACCAGAATGGGATTGTGGGAAATAATTCAAAAGTCGAGGGAAACGAGTCCGTAATATCCCGGAATATTCCGGATGGCTCAATGGTGATTTGACGTGTGCGGAATTGTCGGGTATGTCGGCAGGAGAGATGCAGCACCTCTGATCGTTGAAGGATTGAAAAAACTTGAATACCGGGGGTACGACTCATTCGGTGTAGCAACGATCGAAAAGGGTCTTGCATTTGATAAACACAAGGGAAGAATATCTGAAAATGACCAATCTGCTCTAAGTTTAAAGGGAAAGATCGGAATCGGTCATACCCGTTGGGCTACTCACGGTGTCCCGAATGATGCAAATGCACATCCCCATTTTGACTGCACAGGAACTATCGCCCTTGTTCATAACGGGATCATTGAAAATTACGCAGAATTAAAAAGAGAACTCAATTCCCGGGGGCATACGTTTCGGTCCGAAACGGATACTGAAGTCATAGTTCATCTCATAGAAGAGGAATATGCAAAGAAAAAAGATCTCTTCCTTGCAGTCCAGAATGTTGTCCCAAAACTTGAAGGATCTTATGCACTCCTCGTCATTTCGAACAATGAAGAGCGGATGATTGTTGCAAGAAATGCAAGTCCGCTGGTGATTGGCATAGGAGATGGAGAGACATTTGCTGCATCCGATATGACTCCCATTCTCGAACACACGGAGCGAGCAATGTTCCTCGAAGATGGTGATATTGCTAGCATCAGCGGGAATGAAGTGGCGATATACAACCATGGAAGCCGTGTAACACGCCCCCTTGAACTTATTGATTGGTCACTTGAGGATGTAAAAAAAGGTGGTTTTGCACATTTCATGCTCAAAGAGATTTACGAACAGCCACAGGCGTTCTATAACACTCTTCGGGCGGTAAATTCAGAAACATTCCCGGATTTTGTCCATAATCCCGCGTCTGTTACAGTTGTCGCCTGCGGTTCTTCATATCATACCGGGCTTATCTTCAAATATCTCCTGGAAGAGTCCTGCAGGATTCCCGTGAGGCTTGAATTTGCATCTGAATTCAAATATTACCCCCCCCCGGTAGAAGGGCTTGTTATTGGTATAACCCAATCCGGTGAAACTGCCGATACCCTCATAGCACTCAAACAGGCAAAATCACATAATTGCCGAACCTTAGCAATAACCAATATTTTAGGAAGCAGTGTGAGCCGGGTTGCTGATGCAACGATATTCATGCGTGCAGGACCTGAGATCAGCGTAGCTGCTACCAAATCTTTTATCGCTCAGCTTGCCGTGCTTATGCAGATGGTTAACAACATCTCCGGCAGGAAATGTGGTGACATGCTCATCCATGCCCATCAGGCAATTGAGGAGATCCTGTTAATAGATCTTACAAACGCAGTATCCGTTTGTACTGGGGCAAAAGACATTTTTTATGTGGGTCGCGGTCCATTCTATCCGGTGGCTCTTGAAGGGGCCTTAAAAATGAAGGAGATCTCATACATCCATGCCGAGGGATATGCGGCAGGGGAACTGAAACATGGTCCTTTTGCCCTCCTGTCCCCGGAAACCCCGGTTATTGCACTCTGCCTCCCGGGGGATACCTATGGGGTAATGATCTCCAACATCAAGGAAATGAAGGCTAGGGGAGCTCCTGTTATTGCAATTGGCTGCGATGGGGATAGTGAACTACCCGATATTGTAGATATTTTCATTCCCATTCCCCGTACGTCTCCCTTTGTTCTGGTGCTCACCAGTTTGGTTGTACTCCAGCTTCTTGCCTATTATACTGCAGTTGCATTGGGACGCGATGTTGACAAACCCAGAAATCTTGCAAAGAGTGTGACAGTCGAATGATTGAATATGGTATTAATTGTCTTGGCCCTGATGCACAGATATTCGAACCGGTGACTCTTGGTTTTCCTTCAAGAGATAACATGCAAAAAACCGGTTTTGTCGGGACCACAATCGGAAAAAATTCGGTGATCCGTTCAGGTACTGTTATATATTGTGATGTGATCGCCGGAGATTTTTTCCAGACGGGTCATAACGTAGTGATCCGGGAAGGGACGCGTGTCGGAGATCGTGTTTCGATTGGTACAGCTACCGTAATTGATGGTCAAACTGTTATTGGAAACGACGTCAGTATCCAGAGCAGGGTGTACATCCCGACAAATACCCGGATAGGGAATCATGTTTTTATCGGGCCAAATGCTGTCTTTACAAATGACCGGTACCCCCCGAGCCGGATTGGGGGGCTAGAAGGTCCGCATATTATGAATGGCGCAGCAATCGGGGCGAATGCTACATTATTACCGGGAGTAATTATCGGAGAGGGTGCACTTGTTGCGGCAGGTGCAATTGTTACCCGCAATGTTCCCGACCATATGATGGCAATCGGTGCACCCGCAAATATCCGGGAATTACCAAAGTCTTTACATGTGGGCACGAAGTGATCACTACAATCAGCGAATCTCCTTTTGAAAATGAACTGATGTGTGTTTTATGAAAATTCTTCTTGTTTCAACTCAGGATTATATTCACCACCCGATACCTTCGCGGCATCATTACATATTCGAGGAACTGGCCCGGCGTCACGAGGTACACGTAGCACACTTCCATGTCAGCCGGGGGGAGACTCGCCCCACTCGTCTCATCGTCGATGAGGCTACCCAGTTTCCCTTTACCAGTCCCCTGTTACATTATACGTCCAATTCTCCCTACCACTTCCATATATTCAACAAAATAATCCGGGAAAATGGAATTGATGTTGTGGTTGCTGCGCATGTGCTTGCCGGCACTGCCGTCATCCATGCAGCAAAAAAGTACCAGGTGCCGGTCGTATTTGATCTCAAGGACTGGTTTCCTGACTCTGCTGCGGCATACTTTAAAAACAAAATCCTCCAGGAAACGGTCCGGAGGAGTGTTTGGGCAATAACAAAAAGAAATCTGCTTCAGAGTGATAAAATTACCACCGTTTCACCGTCACTCGTAGAAAAATTAAAAGGATACGGTTTTTCTGCAGACCTGATTACAAATGGTGTAGATACGGATTTTTTCAAACCTTTGGATGGGAGTGTGAAGCGGAAAGAACTCGGTCTTTGTCCAGATGATTTCATCATCGGTTTCTGCGGGAGTATTGAACGCTGGTATGCCATTGATGAGATGATTCGAGCTCTTCCGGAGTTGATACAGTATCGTTCATCCACAAAAATGCTCATCGTGGGTGGTTCGCTATTCACCAATTATGAAATGGAATTAAAGAAACTGGTTGCGGACCTGAACGTTTCAGAGCATGTGATTTTTACCGGGACCAAACCTTATGCTGATCTTCCAAATTATATCGCCTGTATGGATGTATGTACGATCCCCCTCTCACCCCCCCAATGGGGAGAGATAGCATTACCCAATAAATTCTTTGAATATTCCGCTTGTGGAAAGCCTATCCTGATGCGGCCAATTCCTGATGTAACCCGTATCGGGGGACCTAATCTGTTTGTCTATCGGACACAGGATGAGTACATTACAGAAATTAAGGCCCTGATGAACAATCCGGTTAATTTTTCCATTGATCTCGAAAATTACAGCTGGAAGGAAAAAGCACGCCAGTTCGAGACTCTTTTACAGTCGTTCGTCTGATGGATTCATCTAAATTTATTAATGATCACAACTTTAAACTCTGTACCAACGAAAGGTTGGCCTTATGGTAATTTTAAATCTAAAAAACCGCCGAACATATCTGATTATCGGCCTTGTAACATTGTTTTCGCTCTTCGCCCTCTGGCTTCGTCTCATCCCAATGTTCCTCATGGGGCATACGGATATCCTGATGCTGGTCGGAAGCGATGACCCGCTCTATAACCTTCGCCAGGTTGAACAGATGCTTGCCAATAATCTTGCATATTCCTGGTTTGATCCTATGACCCTGTACCCCTCAGGTTCGAATATCTACTGGGGCCCACTCTTCCCAATGATCATCGCTGTTTATTGCATGATTGCGGGAGCGACAACTCGGCCGGAGATCATAGGAGTCGGCCTTTTGATTCCTGCTCTTATGGCATCTGCTGCTGTTGCAATCATGTACTGGGTGGGAAAGACCTGCGGTGACTGGAAGACCGGTCTACTGGCATCCGGCTTTACAGCGATAGTTACGGGACAATTTTTCTATCGATCGTTATATGGGTACATGGATCATCATATCGCAGAAGTCCTTTTTTCCGTCATCTTCTGCCTGTTCTATATGTTTGCCCTTCTTTCAGAGAAAGATAACAAGATTGATCTGAAAAATATCAATACTTACAAAAAGACCGCAATACTCTCCATTTTGGCGGGTTTTGCGTACCTGCTCGGTCTCTTTGTGATGCCGACAATGATCCTCTTTGCAATGATCGCGGGAATATTTACGGTAATACAATTCGTCATCGATGTTCACAGGAAGCGGACAAGCGAGTATTTGGTCATTATCAACTGTATTGTATTTGCTATTGCCATTTTTGGACTTCTTCTGTTTGGCCTGAAAAATCCCGGAATTGATCTCTCCACCTACTCGATCGGCCACATTTACGCGTATCTTGGTATGATTTTCGGCACCGGTGCGCTTTACTTGATTTCCCGCTATCTGAAGGGAAAAGAATGGTACTACTTTCCGGCTACACTCCTCGGATGTGGAATCGTCTTTGCACTGCTGCTGTTTGTCATAAGCCCCGCGCTATTCAATCTGCTCATAGTAGATCTCTTTGCATTCTTCGGGCAGGCACCTGTTACTGATACGGTTCAGGAAGCAAGGGGTTGGGCACCAGCATTAGCGTGGATGACGTTTAACTATGGCCTGATCTTGGTGATCGGCGGAATCCTGGTTATGGCGTATAACAACCTGCGGGATGAACACCCTGAACAGGTTTTCGCCCTTGTCTGGTCGCTTATCATGTTGTTTTCCACGTGGCAGCATGTCAGGTATGAATATTATCTCGCTATAAATGTTGCACTGCTATCGGCAGTCTGTGTAAGCTTCGTATGGACTAAGGGGCGGGATGATGTCTGTCGACTCTTTTCCAGTCGCCCTCTGGATACCTATGCAGAGGAACAGGCAGACGATACCCCGGCTAAGGGGAAAAAACTGAAAAAATCTCCCAAAAAAGGATCCGGGGGACACTATCAATCCAATTTCCTGATGGTGGGATCAATTGTCATTATTGTCGGGTTGGGCGTCTTGTTTGCTTATTCCTCGAGTTCACTCAGTTATTCCAGTGCATCCGGAAACCCGATAAACATGAATCCGGATTGGCGCGAGTCGCTCGATTGGATGGGGAACAACACGCCGAATACAGGGGTAAATTACTATACGATCTTTGATCCAAAAACTTTCAAATATCCCGCGGAGTCGTATGGAGTAATGTCATGGTGGGACTATGGCCACATGATTACGTATATTTCAAAGCGAATTCCGAATGCGAACCCGTTCCAGCAGGGTGTTGCTGGTGAGAATGGGTCAGCCGCTTATTTCATGTCCACATCAGAGGACACGGCAAATTCAATTCTTGATTCGGTGGGCACCCGGTACATCATTACCGACATTGAGATGGATACAGGGAAGTTCTGGGCTATGTCGACATGGTATAACAGTACTCTTGCAACTGCCCCTTACCAGATGACTTTACTCACCTCCGGGCAGAGTAACCCCGATAGTTATGAGCCGGCACTCCTGAACAAACAGCCCTATTATCTCACTACTGTTTCACGGCTCCACAACTTTGACGGTTCAATGACCCCGGCATCCAGTGTATACTACATAGAATATGCGGATTCTCAAATTACTAAAGTAAACATGCCCGTCATCACAGCTGGAGAGGCAGTGAATGCCTCGGAAGCAAAACGTCGCGTTGATGAATATAACCTCAAAGCGCCTGCCGGGTATCACGCGATTGCTCTTAGCCCGGCAATAACACTACCATTAGATACCGTACCGGCGCTACGTCACTACCGCCTTGTTCATGAATCTCCCAGCAATGTCTTCAGTTCAAAGACGCCGGATGTGAAATACGTAAAAGTATTTGAATACGTAAAAGGGGCGCATATCAAGGGAGAAGGAATTATCGAAGTCCCTGTTATTTCCAACACCGGCAGGGAATACGTCTACCGTCAGGGAAGCATTAATGGAGAGTTCATTGTACCATACTCAACCTCAGAAAATCCCTATGATGTAAGGACTACCGGAAAATACAAAGTCATTAGCAGCGGGAAGCAATATGACGTACCGGAATCTGCGGTGATGAAGGGAACCGTTATTCCGTAATTCCCGTCCTTTTTTTTGATTTTAAAAAGCCAATCATTTTCAAAGATTGAAAATAATAGTATCGATCAGCGATTATGGTCCGGTGTTCAGCAATTAAAGGGGATATTTTCTCCCGGCATGATATCAAAAACCACGATGAGAGCAGCGCACGTCTGGATGCGGCTTGTGTAGGTGTTCCGGAAGGGATGTCGCTCATCGAACCCACAATTGCATGCGAAAATGATCTTCTTCGGGTTCACACCAGTTCGCATGTACACATGATACGCGAGTTTTCCTCTCACGGAGGCCAGCATTTTATCGACCAGAATACCTACGTCAATGGCGAGTCATTCGAAGTGGCTTCTTTTGCAGCTGGTGCGGCGATCGAAGCAGTGCACCGTTCAATTGATGGAGAACATTGTTTCGCTCTTGTTCGCCCTCCCGGACATCATGCAGAGCCGGACCGGGCAATGGGATTCTGTCTTTTTAATAATGCGGCGATCGCAGCATCGGTAGCACTTGACCGGGTTGATCGTGTGGCCATTATTGACTGGGATCTTCACCACGGCAATGGCACCCAAAAGATATTCTATACTGATGACCGGGTGCTCTATTGTTCCATCCACCAGGGGAATATATTCCCCCACACGGGATGGGTGGATGAGATTGGTTCGGGAAAAGGCAAAGGATTCACTATCAATGCACCCCTCCGATCAGGATCGACAATTTCAGATTACCGGTGTATCTTTGAGCAAGTGTTTGTTCCAGCACTTGAAAAGTTCAAACCAGATGTCGTGATTGTTTCTGCGGGTCAGGATGCCCTGGCAGACGATCCGAAAAGCGGGATGTCACTATTTCCCCGGGATTTTGGCACTCTTACCCGGATTGTTCAGGATTCAACGGAACATTCCCTCGCTCTTGTCCTCGAAGGGGGATATGGCCCATCACATGGGGATGCTGTCACTTCGATTTTCTCTGCACTTAAAGGAACAACCGGGCTTCCGGAACCTGAGGGGAAACCACATCGAACGACGCAGGAAATAATATACGGGCTCGCCAAACTGACCGCATGAGCCGGATCGGATGTGAACACACCTTTATAGTTGCAAAGATCTCAGTTTCTGTATGTTAGCTGAAGACGTTGTCCAGGGTATGAGGGTGCGGTATCCAAGGACCGGGACAACCGGCATCATCCTTCGAATCGAACACATCCGCGGAGACATATTTGCTGAGCTTGATAGTACAAATCTCCTGTATCGTATCGACCAGCTTATCCCGGCATCTGACTCAGATAAGGCAAAAGTTGCCATCAGTGAAGATGCAAAAAAAGTCATCGAAAGGGAACGGGCATTTGCTGCAGGAAACGAGATGACAGAAGCGTTAAAAAATATTGACCAGAGTTGTGAGGGTGGGGGTTAAGAGGTCTGGTTCAAATAATTAATTTCTCTACTTTTTTTTGTGGGATGTATTCCGGTATTTTCTTAAAGAATTTTTTGATCTGCGGGATTGTATTTATGTATCAGGCGCTCTATATGATGATCAGCTATGCGTCTATACCTTGTGGGATCTGACTTGATTACGGTATCTCACGCGGCGCATAATTAAACATTCTTAATCAGGTGGTCAGGTTGACAGTCTTTTATGGAGCAAGGAGGTTCGATTTCATTTGCATGATGTGACAGTCCCCAGTGTCAATATCGGAGTTGTGGGTCATGTTGATCATGGCAAAACCACGCTCGTCAATGCGCTTACCGGTACGTGGACCGACCGGCACAGTGAGGAAGTGAAGCGGGGTATCTCAATCCGACTCGGATATGCGGACGCGACATTTTACCGGTGCGACAAGTGCGAAGGAACAGAAGCCTTCTCTACACATGCTGAATGCCCGGCTTGTGGCGGAACGGGCACTCCATTCCGCTCGATATCATTTGTTGATGCACCCGGACACGAGACGCTTATGGCAACAATGTTGTCCGGTTCTGCACTGATGGATGGGGCCATGCTGGTAATTGCAGCGAGCGAAAAATGTCCCCAACCCCAGACCAAAGAACATTTAATGGCCTTGGAACTTGTCGGTATTAAGAATATCGTAATTGTCCAGAGCAAGATCGATGTGGTAAGCCAGAAAGAGGCAGTCGATAATTACCATGAGATCAAGAATTTTATAAAGGGGAGCATTGCAGAAAATGCACCAATCATCCCCGTCTCGTCCCAGAAGGGGATCAACATGGGGGCGCTTGTGCAGGCTCTCGATATAACCATTCCTGAACCAGTCCGGGATCCGGATGCGGAACCCCTGATGTTGATAGCCCGTTCATTTGATGTCAATAAACCTGGCTGCAACTGGAAGGATGTGAAAGGTGGTGTAGTCGGGGGGTCACTTATCCGGGGAGTGCTTCACGCAGATGAAAAAATTGAGATCCGTCCGGGCAGGCAGACCCAGGTCGAAAATAAGATCAAATGGATCCCAATCACCACCACAATCACATCAATCAATGCAGGATCCAAGCATGTGGATGCAGCAACCCCTGGGGGCCTCCTCGGTGTGGGTACAAAACTCGACCCGGCACTGACAAAAAGTGATGCGCTTGCCGGTCAGGTACTTGGACTTGAGGGGAAGCTTCCTCCGGTCTGGGATAAGATCCGGTGCAGTGTTACTTTGATGGAGCGGGTTGTGGGAGCTACAAGCGAGCTCGTTATCGAGCCGCTCAAGCATAGCGAACCTTTGATGCTCTCTGTCGGTACTGCGGTGACTGTCGGCGTTGTGAGCAACACAAAGAAAGATCACGTTGAGATTGCGCTGAAGCGACCTGTATGCGCTGAAATAGGTTCACGGATCGCTATCAGCCGGCAGGTGGGAGCACGCTGGCGATTGATCGGGATGGGAGTGCTGGGCGAGTAAAGATCCTTCTGGATACGAATGCCCTTATGATGCCGGCACAGTTCCAGATCGATCTCTTCGATGAGCTTCGGATGCTCATCGGGGCATTTGACCCGGTAATACTCTCCGGAGTCTTGAGTGAGTTAAAAGGGCTCGCCTGCGCAAAAGGGCGTGATGGGGCCGCAGCACGTTGTGCTCTAACTCTCGCAGAAAAATGCATTCTCGTGCCGGATACCGACCTGAAAACAGAATCGGTGGATGCACAGGTGATCGAATACGCAGTCCAGAACAAATGTCTGGTTGTTACCAATGACCGACGAGTTCGGGATGCATTGTTTGCACAAGGAATCGGTGTAATTTCATTAAGGAACCAGAAAAAACTGGAGATTTTACGGAGGTAAAAAAATGTATCATAAACTGATGCTCGAGGATAAAGTGCGAGTACCCCCCCAGAGACTGGGTGAAAAACTCGAAAAAGTTATCCTTGAGGTTCTGCAGGAGCAGCTGGAAGGCAGCATCGATAAGGAGATCGGGATCTTCATTTGCGTAACAAAAGTGCAGGATGTCGGAGAAGGAGAGCTCGTTCCCGGTGATGGTGGCGTCTATTACGATGTGAAGTTTGAGGCGATGGTGCTCAGGCTCGGATTACAGGAAGTTATCGAAGGCCTTGTTGTCGAAACCACGAGTTTTGGTGCTTTCGTGAGTCTTGGTCCCATCGACGCAATGCTTCACGTAAGCCAGATTTCTGATGAGTATATCAACTACGATGAAAAGAATGCCCGTCTCATTTGCCAGGAATCAAAACGATTTATTGGCGTAGGTGACGTGGTTCGTGTCCGAGTGGTCACCCTTTCATTGAATGAACGCGAACCCCGCGACAGCAAGATCGGCCTGACTATGCGACAGGCAGGACTCGGCACCGCACTCTGGCTCGAAGAAGAGATGATCAAGGAGAAAGAGAAGGCCAGCCAGCCCGAAGGCGCAGTAAAGGCACCTGAGAAAGCAAAGAGCAAGAGGAAGGAGCATGCCGCCGGCGAATAAGAAGAAACAGGGAAAGGTCTGCCGTGACTGTCATCGTGTAGTTGACGGAGAGAACTGTGTCATCTGCGGCACTACCAACCTAAGCGAGGACTGGTCCGGTTACCTCGTTATCATTGATCCGGAAAATTCTGAAGTGGCAAAACGGATGAATATCAAACTTCCGGGCCGCTACGCACTGAAGGTCCGTTGATGCTCACCCTTCCCGAAGAGCACAGGAAGCTCTTCAAGGAACCATTTGGGGAATTACACCAGAATATCGAGGAGATCCTTCCTATCCTTTCTAAGGGTATCGTGTATGCGGTAGGTGATGTGGTCACCCACAACCTCCAGAGGAGCGGGATTACCCCCGCGATTGCGGTGATCGATGGGTATACGATGAGATCCCCCTGCAGCCGGCTGCCGGCAATTATGGGGGAGTGTATGTATGTTAAAAACCCCGCCGGTACCCTTACTGATGAATTGATTCGCGCTCTTACGTATGCGGTTCTTCATCCCCCGGTAACGATCAACGTAGATGGTGAAGAGGATCTCGCTGTTATCCCGCTTATTCTCGCTGCACCTCTGGGGGCGATAGTACTCTACGGCCAACCGCACAAGGGTGTAGTTATGCGCACCGTGAATCGCGAAGCACAGCAGACTGCACAGCATTTCCTTGACCATTTTATACGCTCCGATGCATAAATTCTCATTTTAACCGCAAAACGAGCACTTTTTTATTGCATGTCTCATTTGTACCGGGGATTTTTGTATCCTCCGAAAAGGTTAGTGTTTAAATAAACCGGTTTCCAATAATTACAGGATATCGATGGACTTTGAGATCACCAGCGATAAAAGAAATGAGCTTTTATCCAGAAGAGAGGTTCAGTTTACCCTCAAATACGATGGAGCGACCCCCTCCCGCATGCAGATCATTGGCAAACTCTGTGCACTGCTCAACATAAAGGAGCACCAGGTTACCCTTGACACGCTACACAGCAGCTTCGGTAAAACTGAAATCAGCGGTTCAGCCCGCATCTACGAGACCGAAGAGGTCAGGAACAAGACTGAGCGACCGCACCTTGCAGCGCGCGGTATGCCAAAGGCCAAGGAAGAGGCATAATAATGGCAGCACCAAAGAAAGGAGCCAAAGCCAAAGGTCCCCAGAGGGGCGCATACTTCAAGGTTGAAGGCGCCACCATCACCACCGCAAAGAAATACTGCCCGCGCTGCGGACCCGGTATCATGATGGCGGACCACAAGGATCGCCTTACCTGCGGCAAATGCGGATACACAGAATTCAGAAAATAAGCACCAATGCCTGTTTTTGGGCAGATACTCGGGATTGAGGGAACCGCTTGGAACCTCAGTGCCGCTCTTTTTGATCGTGATCTTGTAACCTTGGTTTCACGACCTTACAGCCCGGCACATGGGGGGATTCACCCCCGTGAAGCGGCCCAGCATCATGCATCAGTGATAAGAGAGCTTATCGGTTCGGTACTCACGGATCCCGATAAAATTACCGGCATTGCTTTTTCCCAGGGTCCCGGGCTCGGTCCCTGCCTGCGAACCGTGGCAACCGCCGCACGATCCCTGGCCCTCGCTCTTGATGTTCCTCTTGTTGGGGTCAATCACTGCGTTGCCCACGTAGAGATCGGATGTTTTGCTACTGGTTGTCGCGATCCTATAGTTCTGTATGCCAGTGGGGCTAACACCCAGGTAATAGGGTATCTCAACGGAGGGTATCGAATCTTTGGTGAGACTCTCGACATCGGGATCGGTAACGCACTCGATAAATTTGCCAGATCAAAAGATCTTCCGCATCCCGGCGGTCCCATTATAGAAGCGCGGGGAAAAGGCGGACAGTATATTGAACTTCCCTATACCGTTAAGGGGATGGATCTTTCCTTTTCCGGCCTCGTATCGGCCGCAAAGGACTGTAAAGCACCAATGCAGGATGTCTGCTACAGTTTGCAGGAGACTGCTTTTGCAATGTGCGTGGAAGTGACTGAGAGGGCGATGTCCCTTGCCGGGAAAAATGAAGTCCTGTTAGTCGGAGGTGTCGGAGCGAACACGCGCCTCCAGGAGATGCTGCGGATTATGTGCGAGGATCGGGGAGCGGAGTTCTTTGTACCCGAACAGAAATATCTCGGTGATAATGGGGCAATGATCGCCTATACCGGAAAACTGATGCTCGAAAGTGGTGTGACGACTCCTCTGGAATCTTCACAGGTTAATCCTTCCTTCCGTTCTGATGAGGTTGTGGTGACGTGGAAGCATGAAACCAATCCCGCACATATGGTGAATCACCCCGGAACGGGCACACAGAAGCGGGGAGCTGAAGCCGTCATCACATTCCATGATGGTTTTGCAGAGAAAAGGAGAGTCTCGAAACGTTACCGGGTGACCGCGCTCGACCGGCGGTTGATTGCAGAACGAACACGGGCAGAAGCACGTCTCGTCCACGCTGCACGAAAGGGTGGAGTACCCACACCCATTGTGAATGATGTTACTACTGATACCATCATCATGGAAGATGTGCAGGGGATGCTGCTGACCCATGCGCTGGATACATTTACGGTCATGGAAGCCGGCAGGGTGATCGGAAAACTCCACAAAGCAGGTATTATGCATGGAGATCTTACGACAAGCAATATGATCAAGCGAAATGGCGATGACAAGTGCGTACTGATCGATTTCGGTCTTGCTCAGACCACGACCGAGATCGAGAACCGTGGTGTGGATATTCATGTATTGTTCCAGACCCTGGAGAGCACCGCCCCTGACCATGCCGATGTACTGAAAGCCGCTTTTGTGGAAGGATATATGGAAACATTTGATGGCGCCCCAGATGTAATCCATCGTGAACATGAGATTGAACTGAGGGGAAGATACCTGTGAAGCTTACGATGGTTACCAGCAACGCCAATAAAGCCACTGAAGTTGCGGCTTTTTTCAAAGGAGCGCTGGAAGTTACGCATGTATCGCTTGAGATACCAGAGCACCGATCGGAAAATGTCGGTGAGATTGCAAAAGGGAAGGCTCAGTATGCCTTTGAACGCCTTCGCACACCCCTTATCGTTGACGATACCGGGTTCTCGATTGATTCCCTGAACGGATTTCCCGGACCCTATGCAGCCTATGTCCTGCATTCTCTAGGTAATGCCGGGATCCTCAAACTCATGGATGGTGTAAAAAACCGGCATGCTCACTTTACCACTGCTATCGCTTTTGCGGACGAAAATGGTGTACGGGTTTTTACCGGGACAATTTACGGGAACATCACAACATCCCCGCAGGGTAGTAATGGATTCGGCTACGATCCTATTGTTGATATTGACGGGCGGACGCTTGCCGAGATGTCCCTAGAGGAGAAAAGCATCATCTCCCACCGGGCCAAAGCCCTGGTTGCATTCCGTGACTGGTTTTGTAAAAAGGATCGTTCCGGCTCTCTTGACACAAACGGTTAAGAAGTCTTACAGCTTTGTTATAAGGGCAGACAGGAGTGTATTTCGATGGCAAAATTCCCTGAAGCCGAAGCCCGGTTACTTAACGTGAAGATATGTATGCATTGTAACGCACGCAATGCGATCCGCGCAACAAGCTGCCGCAAATGCGGTTACCAGAACCTGCGCCCCAAGAACAAAGAGCGAAAAGCGTAATTGAATTTTCAATATTTTTTCTCTCTTTTTTAGCTTTCTTAAGGAAAGTAAATTTAAAAAAAGCGCGTGTCAAAGTCACCATGACTTTCATGCACGTTTGATGAAATGCGCCAGCCTTTTCCTAGGTTATGCGGAGTAATACGTTACGCGTTTTCCTTTCTTCGCGTATTCTCCGGCAAACGTTTCGATATTGCGCTTGTATCCAATCCGGTCTTCAAATCCCAGTTCGCGCAATTTTTCGCGAACCCGCATGACATCATGTTCATCTGCCCAGTCCTTGGTATATACGTAAATTACCTTGCGGTTGTCCCGTGAATTCGGGTTGGGTTTTGCCGTGCTCACTTTTGCCGAGATTCCCAGTTCGAGAGCCACTGTCGCGTTGCGCACTTTTGCCCATGTGGCATCTACCTGATCCGGCTCCTGGAAGATCAGCCACTTTCCTGCCTTCTCTTCCTCGATTGCTTCAGGGGCACTTCCCGGAGCATCCTGGACGATCCAGTACATCTGCGTGGTTTTTGTCGGGTGTACCCCTTCACCATTGCAGAGCTGCAGGTATATCGTGTCAAGATTTGAGAAATGGGCAAGCATACCCTCAGCCAGCTGGGGGTATTCTTCAGAGAATTTTGAAAAGATTGCCGTGAGTTCCGGTTTGAAATCAATACCCCCTTCGACAAGCGCATAAAGATATTTATCCTGTGCCTGGAGGCTCCTGTTCAGGAGGTGCTCGAAGATGCCGTATGCCACATCAGCCAGCGCTTCGGGATCGACTTCCGCCATGCGTACCTTTCCGATGTTACAAAATATAAGCTTGTGTTATTGATCTTTGTAGTGGAGTGCAGTTATTCAGGCAACCCCTGTTTTCTCGCTTTTGTCACACGACCTTTGCATAACTATCCGGAATCCTGAAAGAAATACAAAATGTAGTGTTTTTTTGCAATAGTCGAATACTTTAAGAGTGCATCCATCGAAAATGTACTAATTATGGAATGGAAACGTGACTGGGGTCTGACAAGCAGGGTCTGGCTGACGATGTTCTTACTGTTCATCCTATACCTGGTGTTTATGACTGTGTTGCTGGCATTCGGAGCCGGTTACTGGCTGATAGTTCTCCTTGCTGTGGGCATGGGATTAGTCCAATATTTCTTCTCGGATAAGCTGGTGCTCTGGTCGACCGGGGCACGCATCATTGAGGATGACGAATACTCCGAACTCCACCGGACCGTGGAGAAACTCTGCAAGGAAGCAGATCTCCCCAAGCCAAAGATTGCGATTATGCAAAGTCCGGTGCCGAATGCATTTGCAACCGGCCGGAGCCCGAAGCATGCGGTAGTTGCCTGCACGGATTCTATTATGCGGCTGCTGACAAGGGATGAACTCGAGGCAGTGCTTGCCCACGAACTGGCCCATGTAAAGAACCGCGATATCCTGACCATGACCATGGCCAGTTTCATCGCGATGATTGCGTCGATGATCATGCAGAGTTTCTTCTTCTCTGCAATATTCGGCGGGCGTGATCGCGAAGGAGGGAGCTGGATCATTGTCTGGATTGTTTCGATTATTGTCTATGCCGTCAGTACGCTGCTGATCCTTGCTCTATCAAGGTACCGCGAATTTGCAGCAGATCGCGGCAGCGCACTCATCACAAAGAATCCACGTGCCCTCATATCCGCTCTCAACAAAATCAGCGGAAGGATGGATGCCGTACCTCCAGAGTACAAAGCAAAGGTCGAAGGAGCAAACGCATTCTTCATCATACCCGCGCTTACCGGCAACTCGATCATGGAACTCCTCTCCACACACCCGCCGTTAGAAAAGCGGATCGCCAATCTCGAAAAAGTGGAGACCGAACTCCGCGGGTACTAAAAAAAATCCTTTTCTTCGGATTTTTTTACGAATTCAGGCGTTCAAGTGCGTCCAATATATGGGTTTTTTCATATCCTCGAGAAAAACTGTTTACTTAATATCCTCTGAACAGATACAGTCAGATCAATAGGATGGTATCCTGTGCTCTCCGTTCTCTTCATAGATGATGAACCCGCCCTTCTGGAAATGATCAAGCTTATGTCAGAACGGTCGCGCGAGATCTCTTTGGATACCGCACAGTCTGCAAAGGAGGGACTAAAAACTCTTCAGAGTAAAACCTTCGATGCAATTATCGTTGATTATGCAATGCCGGAGATTTCGGGAATCGATTTTCTAAAAACACTCCGTTCGAAAGGTGATCGGACCCCCGTCATTATCTTCACCGCTGTAGGGCGCGATAATGTGGCAATCGAAGCGCTGAACTATGGAGCGAACTTCTTCTTGCATAAAAGAGAAGACCCGCGGATGCAGTTCCGCGAACTGGTAACTGTTGTCACACAGGCTGTTGAACAGAACCCTGTCGGACGATCGCTGAACGCGACCCAGCGTATCATATCTGAAATGTTTAATTTTTCCTCGGATCCCATCTTCGCCATTGACTCGGATGGTCAGGTAATTGCATGGAATGAGTCGATGGAGCAGCTTACCAATGTCCCTGCGAGTACGATTATCGGCAAGGGAGACTTTGCATACGCGGAGCCGTTCTTTGGGACCCGGAGAAAAATGCTGGTGAACCTGGTTTTTGCAACGGATGAAGAGATCCGGGAAGCGAAATATATGCTGATCAGCCGGGTCACTAAAGGTACGGTGATTGCCGTCACCCGGGGGGAGAAACCCGATGGGAGTGAGTGGACTCTCTGGGCAAAAGCAAAGCCTCTTTACGATCTTCATGGTTCTTTCATCGCAGCTGTCAGCACAATCCGGGATGTCACGGCGACATTCGGGGATGTAGCTTTACGACAGCAGTCTGGCAACGGGTTTCAGCTAGTTGCCCCTAGTGACAAGACTGCACCGGTAAAGGGATTGATCAAAAAAATGCTTGGGAGGGCTCTGATTCACTATAAAGAGGGTGTGGATCTGTTTGTGCGCGAGAAAGATTGCACGAAAGCGATTGCAGCCTTTGACCGTGCCCTGTCGATCGATGACAAACTATCCTATGCCTGGAACGATCGCGGTGTATGTTTCCGCGAGCTGGGTGATAACACCAATGCACTGAAATCTCACCTGAGGGCTGTGGAACTTGCCCCTGATAACACCGAGTATCTTTTTAACCTGGGCGAGACCCTGGAGCTGATCGGGGTGCTCTACAACAGCAACAAATATGTTGATTCTGCGATCCAGACATTCAGGATGGTGACAGATCTCCTCCCGAATAATGCGGCAGTATGGGATCATTTGGAGATCTGTTATAAAGAGGTTGGAAAAAATGAGGAATCAAAATTCTCCTTTGACTGGGCCAGGGATATCCGGCTCGGGAACAAAGATACCCCCATAATCCCCCGGCGCAATGAGTTTCTCTGATTTTACCTTACATGATGTAGAGTCTCCAGTCCATTGCCTCCTCTCTTTTACATTTAACGATTTCATCCTTACGGTCTGCAAGGACTAATATAATGGCACAAACGATGCTGAATGCAATGAATCTGCGATCGCGTCTGGCGGTACTATTCCTGCTTATTCTGTGTATAATTCTTCCGTCTGCTGCTCACGTACCGGTTACCGCTGACGGGAATACTGATATTCGTACTGCGTATCCCGTCGAAATCCCGAATAAGTCCTATGTGATGTACGGGCACCTCCACCAAGCGGGAGAGCCGGGCTGGTATCAGCTGCGTATGAAACCGGGTGATCGACTCGTAGTTTCGCTGATGACCCCCGGGTACAATACCTCTGTTCCGGATATGGTCGTGATGAGCCCGGGAACCTCTTTGTCTCCCGGGGAACAGCCCCTGTCGATCAATGTCCCGGAAGGATATCGTGCAGAAATTATCAAAGGAGGAGCACCCCGAAGCGCTGCGCACGAGCCATTCAGTCCGGCAGCGGTTTTTGAGGTGGCATCATACTCAAGGGAAAACACCACCCCGGAATTGTATTACCTTGCCATTGTCAGTTCCGCTAACGAGACCTCATATAGTATTGCAGTAGGGTACGTTGAAGAGTTCACTCCTCTGGAATGGGTGCTTGTCCCCGTCAATGTGATCACCACGCATCTCTGGGAGGGGCAATCGATCCTCGTGATTCTTACCCCCTTCCTTGCTGTGGTTATCTTTGGTTTTATCGTGATCTCAAGGCGCGAGAGTCGCAAAGGTCCTCGCATGACGTATTCCGGCTGGCTCGCGACGATTGCCGGTTTATGTTACCTGGGGGGTGCGGCGATCACAGTGGTACAGATGGTCCGTGCGATTGCGGTTACCGGCCTTGCTTCCTCGGTCGCAGTCACTCTTGTCTTTGCTATCATTCCTATGGTGCTGGGCATTTGGATGCTGCGCATAGGGCGTCAATCCTCGGGAATGACAATCCACAACCGGATCTTCCTTGTGCTGATAGCTATTCTGGGATCAGTATTCTGGGCAGGGTTGGTCATAGGACCAGTGATTGCAATCGCCGCTGCAGCATTTCCGCAAAAGATAAAACCGCCCCCGGAAAAAATGCAAGGCGATGAATAATTTTGAACTATCAGCCATGTCAAAAAAAGGATATAGCCAGGGAGTTGTCCCTTTTACAGAATTGGCATACTACAACCCCTGCTTTATGAGGGGTTGAATATTCCTGCTGCTGATTCTGCTGGCACGTGTTCATGACAATCATTAATACAAACGCTCACCAAAATTGTAGAGCACAGTGCATCGATGGTCTAGTGGTATGACTTAAGCCTTCCAAGCTTATAGCCCGGGTTCAATTCCCGGTCGATGCATCGGGCTCGTGGTCTAGTTGGCTATGACGTCGCCTTCACACGGCGGAGGTCCTGAGTTCGAATCTCAGCGGGCCCATGTATTTTGTGATATTTTTCTGCCGAGGCATGCCTTTATCGCGTGAACCCCGGATATTCCTGTTATGAAGCCGGTCTTTGTCAACGGTGTTGTCCCCGGGAGGCGGGCAGATGCGCTCGCTGCCTGTATCCGGGATGTATTTCTGCACGCTGCTGATAATCTCTCATGGCTGGGTGATGGCGATACGGTCCTGCTGAAACCAGCGCTCAACTCTCCTGACTCCTATCCCTCAACCACCCACCCGCTCGCGATCAGGGTTGTCTCCGAACTGCTGGAAGAACACGGAGCACATGTGGTTATAGGGGACCAGTCGGGGATTGAGCATGTGCTCCATCACCCCGGGGGCGTGATCCACGGCAGCACGAAAGAGAATTACGGGCTGTCGGGGATGGGCATGAAGGATGATGCCAGGTTCGTAAGCTTTGAAGACGGGGGATGGGACGAGGGTTTTTATCATCACTGTTCTACGGAAACAATGTCATGGCGGGATGGTTTTTTCATTACTTGGTGGGCGAAGAAAGCTGATCATATCATCAGCCTGCCCCGGGTCAGCGCCCACAGCCAGGCCGGTGCTACCTTGGGATTCAAGATTATGGTGGGGATGTTGCGGGAGGACAGTAGGATGGAGTTCCACGCGAACGGTCCATATAACAATTTCATCACGGCCGCAGCAAGGGGAAGCACTCTCGTTTCCCGCGACGATGGTTCCGGCACTTTTTTCGAGAAGATCATCGAGATCAGCGATGCCCTGAGGGACAAGCTGCGTCTTACCCTGTTTGTCGCGACCGAAGCGCAGACTACCTTTGGCCCAAACCGGTTCGGAATACGGTTGGGACAGGTTGGTCTGGGAAGAGCACATGTCATGAGTCCCGAACCCGGGCTGGCATTCGCGAGCGCAGATCCTGTAGCTGCGGAAGTGTTTGCACTTGCTCTGCTCAGGGATCTCAAGCAATCCGTTCCTTTTTTCCCGCGGCTTTCCGAACGAATCGCTCTTTACCAGAACAAAAATGTACAGGCCTTCACTGCGATCCCGGCCCGGGATCATCCCTGCGTCCGGCATGCCATAAAGATTGGACTGGGTGAACTACCGGGAGGGATTCTCTATACGGACGTCCCGTGTACTGTGCAGGACCGGTTGAACCAGTATATCATATGAATAATTCTCCCTGTGCAAATCAACCGGGGTACGACAACCTTTCACTTTTTTCCAGAATCTTACTTGAAAAATGTTCAGGACCTCCTGCAAAACAATCCTGAGTAAACCGCATATGCCCGGATTTTGAAAAACAAATCCCGATAATTAACTTGTCTCCACTGGAAATGAAGGGGTACATTTATACCGTGATTTGTTGTAATAAATCGCCCGTGCATTGCACAAGCGTGCCAAAGGTGAATGCAATACTCGGCTTTGGGGCCAGAACAATGGCAGATGGGGCAGGTGCCTCTCCGGGTAATTGGGGGGTGGTACCCTGTCTTGCACAAGAGTGGGGGAGGGTGTACCCCACTCATGCTGAGGATAGGGACCCCCCCCTCTTTGTTTGGAGAGGGGTACCTCCATCGGGAAAAAAACAGAGTGATCTATCTTGCGTAAAAAAGTCTGATCGAACTCACAGGATCCGGTATTTTAAAACAGTTTAATAATCTGAATGGTAGAAAAGAATCACATTTTTCCCGTATTCTATTCCCTATTCAGTGCTCCATATGGATCTTCAGCACAGCTAGCCCGCCGGATGCCGAAGAGCTTGCACTGTCCGCATGTGCTTTGATAAGGAATCCCCCGAGAAGGAGCATTGCGGACGGATCGTTGAGGATCTCTTCCTCACTGGGGCGCTTCTCGGGCAAAGGGAGGGCAGTGCCGGTGTACGAGACTTCGGCATCGAGGCTGTGCTCATCGAACGAGACCGCAACAGTCACCGGCCCTGAGGTCCGCGCCTCCCCACTAACAAGCTCGCAGGCCTCGCTCAGCGCCATTGCCATCCGGTGGATCACCTCACCTCTTGCGGCCCAGGCCTCGCCCTGCCGCTCCATGAGAGTGAAGACCTGATCCGAGATCCGGCCTTCCGGATCAATGGTTGCTGTGATGTGCTTCTTCACGCCGATCCTCATCACCAGATTCAGGATGATGGCAATGACTGTTGTCAGGGAAAGAGCCGAATCGAAGAGCGGGCTGAACAGCGGGGGAACGCTGGAGTACGCCCCGGGGATGAGATAGATGCTGATCCCGAAGATGAACGAGATCCCGATCACAAAGATCTTCCGGGAGTCCAGCATCCGGGTGGTGATGGTCTGAAAACCCCCAACAATGATGAACCCGGCAACATAGATGAGTGTCCCGCCAATGACCGGGCCCGGCATGATCAGAAAGACCGTGGCTAGGATCGGGAGAAATGCCAGCACGATCAGGATCCCGCCGGTCATGAACCCGATGTACCGGCTCGTCGAGCGGGTGGCAATTGAGAGGCCGATGTTTGACGAGGATCCTGTCTGTCCCATTCCCCCGAACAGTCCCCCAAGTAATGATGCGATTCCGTCCGCGAAAAGCCCCGACTGGATGTTTTTCATGTCGGATCGTTTCCATTCCGTATTGTTGATCCGCTGGCAAATCGAGAACTCGCCAACACTTTTTACAAACGTCACAGTCGCTGCAATTCCGAACGGGATAAGGAGTACAGGCTGGAAAGAGAGCCCGAAGTAGCGCGGGTCGGGGAAGGCAACAAGAGGTGAGGCGGTGATCTGTCCCAACGGGTCTGCACCCGCGAGACCGGTTGCAATGCAGAGCGCGTACCCGACAACCATCCCGATGATGACGGGAAAGAGGCGAAACTGTCCCCGGCCCCAGACAGTAACCCCGACCGTGACCGAAAGGGTGATGATCGCGATCGCCGTTACGGTCAGGTCCGGGGATGTGGCCGTGCCAGTCATGCCAAAGAATTGTGGCAGGGCATAGGGCACCACCGCAACCCCGAGCATCATGATCACCAACCCCGTCACTTCAACCGGGAAGAGCACGCGAAGCCGCTGGACCACTCGCGAGAGAGCAACCTGCAATACCCCGGAACAGGCGGTCATCCCGCAGAGAAGTGAGAGTCCCCCGGTGTGGATGGCGAGGATCGAGGCCGAGACGTAATTGGGCCCGGCCACCCGGGGAATGAGAAACCCTGAACCGAATTCCGGGTGCTTAATCGCCTGGAAGATCGTGGCAATCCCATTCGCGAGCATCGACATCGAGACAAAGAACGCAGATGCGCCAGCCTCGAGGCCTGCTGCCCGGGCAACGAGGATCGGGAAGACGCACGCTGTCGCGACAATCCCCGTGTGCTGCAGGCCCAGCAGGAAGACCTGAGGAAACGGGGGCTTGTCATCGGCAGAATATTCGAGATCGGCAGGGCGCATATCACACGAAACGAGGTTGTGTAAATATTAAAGCGGTTCGGAAAGACACCCGCGGGAAAATCTGGTTGATCTCTCCGCGATCAATATACGGCCTCCCACACCATATTCCAGTACACTGGAGATTCCCATGCAGATCACCCCCGCTGTCCACGCACTAAGGCACCCGTTCCAGGTCCCGGTTGCACCCGGTATCGCTCTCGATCGTTTCGTGTACTCGTACCTCATTGCGGGCGAGACGATCACGCTCATTGATACGGGTGTAGCGGGTTGTGAAAAGAGGATCTTTGAATATATCAGGTCCATAGGTCGCGATCCTTCGGAGATCTCGCTCGTCATTCTGACTCACTCCCATCCGGATCATATCGGGTCTGTCCGGGCAATACGGGAGGCCACCCGGTGCAGTGTGGCAGCACACCCGGCCGAACGGGCATGGATAGAGGATGTGGAACGCCAGAACCTGGAGCGCCCTGTCCCGGGATTTGCCACGCTGGTTGGGGGGTCCGTGTCCATCGATTATGAGCTTGAATCGGGTCTCACCATTGACACCGATGGGACAAGAGAATATGATCTTGAGGTGATACATACACCGGGTCATTCCGCCGGTTCCATTGCTCTTTTCATGCCGGGCCAGGGGGCACTCTTTTCCGGTGATGTAATCCCGGTGACTGGGGATCTCCCGGTTTACGATGATGCAGGGGGATCTGTCCATTCGATACGCCTTCTACGATCCATACGGGGCATCCGTATCCTCCTTTCAGCATGGGATGAGCCCCGGTTTGGTGACGATGCCTATGGCCAGATGGACCGGGCGCTTGCCTATCTCCAGAAGATCCATCTGGCTGTCATAGCATCCGCTAACAACGGCGATACTGACATGGAAGAGCTCACACGGAAAACAGCAGCAGCTCTGGGGCTCCCTCCGCCGGCGGTCAACCCGCTGCTCACCCGCACTTTTGCAGCAAATATCCGTGCACGGGACACTGATATACCGCTGGACTTTCCTTAGTAACGATAAAGATCTGATGCGGGGGTAAATCCGTGTCAGTGGATCCGCTGGATTCTTCCGTCAGCGGTCATATTCACCGGCTGGGGAAAAGACCCGAGATATGATGCCAGGGTATCAACATCGGACGGCCCGGAGGTAATGAGGGTCCCGTTCGTGAATACCGTATAACCGTCACCCCCGATGGAAAGGTAATCCATCATGGCTGATGTATAGGTCGCGTCGGGGTTAAGCGGGACACCCCCGACGCGGATTTCCTTCACCCGGCTGACCTCTGGCTGTGCAGCATCATAGGTATAGGTCATTCCCGACACCGCGAGAGGGTGTGGGGGAAGCGGCTCCTGCCATTGCCGTTCAAGCGCGTCATGGATCTGCTGACCGGTCAGTTCCATTGAAACGATCGTTCCCGAAAACGGCTGAATCTTAAAGAGGTCGCCCCATGTGGCATTTCCTTGTTTGAGATCAGCCCGCAGGGTCCCGGTTGTGATAAACGCAACATCGGTCTCCATAATCGAGCGCTGGGAATCAACCAGAAGATCCCCGAGTGCAGATTCCCCTGCAGCATTTTGTTCCCGGGTGATGTCCTGTGCAACAACGGCAATCTGCCTGCTAATCACCGGGGCAACAGCCTGCGAGTCTGTAGCAAGAAATGCTGTAGTTTCCGGGTCCGGGGAGGTACCGGGAGGTATGTCGGCATAGGTAACAACGATCCAGGCGGTTTTATTAATAATATCCCGGCTGACCGGATCAAGGGTCAGGTCGACATCTGCATAACCCTTGCTGGAACTCCAGGCCTGCGTGACAAGCACCGGTTTTCCGGCAACATTGGGAAGATACGCGTTCGTAAACTCGTGGGTATGACCCGAGAGAACCACATCCACATCCCCGTCAAGACCGGCCACGATACCCATGACCCGTCCGGTTACATTGGCCTTTTCATGGGTCGGGCCCTCGTAGGCTTCCTGTTTCCCTCCTTCGTGGAGCAGGACAACGATGGCATGTACACCATTCTTCCGTACTTCTGCAACATACCGGTTGACGGATTCGGTTTCATTGAGGAACTTGACATCATCCGCCCGGTGGGGGGCGAGCCGCTCCGGGGTAGTCATGGTGTCGGCCCCGATGAATGCGATCGGTATTCCGCTGACATTCCTTATAACGTAGGGAGGAAAGATTGGAGTGCCGTTCTTTTTCCAGACTACATTTGCGCATGTATAGGACGAACGGGAACCGGGGTAGGGATCTGTAAGGTGAGTTATCGATACATTGCCATTCCCCCCGTTTTCCCTCCCGTGCAGGAAGGATCGGCGAATTCATTGAAGAAGAGCAGGCTTGGTTCGTCGGAAAGGAGCCCGGACTGTGGCGGCGATGCCCCAACGATATCACCGGGAAGTGCGATGATTGTGGTAGCTGCACCGTTTGACGCGATCGCCGATTTCAGGTATGACGCCAGTACCGGAGAACCCCCGACAGGGCGCTTATTCATGGACAGTCCCGGCGGCATCTGGCCGTGGAAATCATTTATCGCGAGAATTTTCACCTGAACTGTTGCGCTGGTATGGGATGCGGGGCCCGGCAGATATCCTGAGATAAAAATAGGTGCCAGTATGAGGATCGCAAGGATGAAGAGCCCCAGGACAATCTGCAGCTCAACCGGGATCCTGTTCTGCCGGGAATCGGGTGACATTATACCGGATGTTAGGATCGCGATTCAGTTAATGGTTGAGTCTATCCGATAAGGCGAGTAACCGGTACCTTCTTTAAAAAAAGAAACTCGAAAGAAACAGATAAAGCGCTGAGGGGGGGAATTGAACCCCCGAGGCACTTTCGCACCACAGGCTTTCCAGGCCTGCGCCCTACCGCTAGACTACCTCAGCAAAAAGTGTATCCTATTTGTATGCGGGGTATTTTTTTAATGGTATCTCTTTCTCTGGAATTGTGGGGATGGTCTTCGGGCAGGTTTTGAGACCGATTTTTTCACCGGTTTCTTATTGTGTATTACTGGTTTATCGGATTTTGTCCAGCCCCGTGAATAGGTGCCAGGCTTCATAAACACGGACGTAGGTGCCACTACCAGCCCGGTGTCGCCGGGCTGAAATGATGATGATGGCACGAGTGCCTTACCCAGGCAGACAAATTCCCGTTTCTGTGAGAGGACAGCGACGGTCTGGTTCTTCCCGAACTCATCGCGGCTGATCACCCCGACCCCCGCAAGCACCGCGCCCCGGCAGATCGCATCGATTGCCGTATCGCGCACAATAACGACCGGCAAATCTGGCACTGCGGCATCGACCGAGATCACCATGGACTCAAGGGCAGTCCGATCTCCGGCTTCTGCTGCTACGCAGGCGTCCTTGAGCTCATGGAGCGTGTGCATGCTCGATTCATCAAATGTGCCAGAGCGGGAGCGGCGCAGTTCAGCCATATGTCCCCCGACTCCCAGCGCGAACCCCATGTGGTGACAGAGCGAGCGTATGTAAGTGCCTGCCTCGCAGTTCACCCGGAAGAGAACGAGACGACCTTCAATGCTGAGGATCTCGAGTTTATGGATCGTACGAATCCTGAGGTTGCGCTTCACCGCACTCTTCCGGGGCGGGCGCTGGTAGAGCCGGCCGGTGAACTCCTCTCCCATCTTCTGGATGCATGTTGGATCGACATCACCGTGCAGCCGCATCAGGCAGATGTACTCCTTGTCATGCGCAAGGAGCAGCGGGGCAAGGCGCACTGCGTTGCCGAGCATGATAAGGAGTAACCCGGATACCTGCGGGTCGAGCGTACCGGAGTGGCCGACCTCGCACCCGAGCATATGCCCTACCCACGCAGCGATCTCATGGCTTGACGGCCCCTGCGTTTTGTCCACTACGATGATGCCCGCACCTTTCCACAAGGTCGCCTTCTTTTTGGGTTCAGTCTGCTCAGTTTCCGCAATCGGTAATTCCATCTTATGCACTCCGGTTATTTTCGAGATAATTATTCAATGCGGCAAGGGTCCCTTCCAGTGACCCGTCCCCTACGACCGCAGGGATGGTGCCGCCCGAGCGCATGGCAGCAGCGGTAATGTCCCCAATTGCCATGACGAGCATATCCTCGCGCGGTGTCCATATTGCTTTGGTATATGACATGGCACTGGTAAAGAGAATTGCATCAGCAGTTTCAAGCGCGAGTGTTTCTCTCGTGGGTTCAAGCCCGTAACATCGGAACTCGTGGACAATCCCTCCGGCGGCGGTGATTGCATCGATGAGTGCGGGATTCGGGACATCTGCGCGGGGGATACCGATATGTTTGCCCTTGATCCAGTCGCCCAGATAGGGTACAAAGTCCCGGGAATAAAAACCCGGGAGCGTCTCGCACCCGATGCCGGATTGCTCGAGTTCATTTGCGGTTTGGGGGCCGATGGCAATCACCCTTGGTCCCTCCCTCATGAGGGGGGCAATAATCTTTGCCGGGAGGGCGCTTGTGAAGAAGATACAGTCGAACTCATTGCGTTCGGCTCCCTTTACGAACTCCGCGATCTCGTGTTCGCGCAGTTCCGAGCGGAGCGGGTGGACACTGTAGCAGGTATGCCCGGCCTTTGCACAGCGCGCGGCATCGCTCTTCTCTTTTCCTGCAAGACGGGTGACTGCGATCTTCATTACGGATTCAATGGCCCCTGATTGATAATATCATATGCATTTCGGTGAATTTATGTTCGCTCTCCCGTATCTCTAGTGAATGATAGAGATCCTGCTGGATGTCGTTATTGGGGTGATTCTCGGCACCATCAGCGGGATTATCCCCGGAGTGCATGCCAACACCCTGGCCGGGGTGCTCTTAAGTCTGCAGGTGACGCTTCTGGCCCTGCTCGGTCCGGTCGCTCTTGCTGGTGCAATGTTTGCCGCGCTCATCACCCATACTTTTGTCGATGCAATCCCCAGTACGTTCCTTGGGATTCCCGATGCCGATACGTCACTTGCAGTTCTGCCCGCCCATGCTCTCTGCCTTGAAGGCAATGGGGAGGAAGCGGTGCGGATCGCTGCACTGGGCAGCGCCAGTGCAATGATAATTGCAGTGCCGCTTTCGATTCTCTGTTTTCTGTTACTGCCGGCACTCCAGCCGTACTTTGACTGGTGGATTGGCATCCTGTTGATTGCTTCGGTGGGGTATATGATCGTCACCAGCGAGGCGCCGGGCTGGGCGTTTGGCATCTTCATTGTCTCCGGACTGCTGGGTGCGTTCTCGCTCCACTATGCGTTTATCAGCTGGCATACTCTTGCAGGGGGCAGCGCGATCCTCATGCCGCTGCTTACCGGTTTGTTCGGTATATCCGTTCTCCTCACGTCTTCGCAGGGAAAGATGCCCGAGCAGAAGTTCAAAGGTATACGCATGGAGGACCGGACTGTGGTAAAATGCTCAGTACTGGGAACGATAGCTGGTGTTGCAGTTGGATGGCTGCCAGGTCTTTCCACGGCATCGGCAAACGGTGTGCTCGCTTCGGTTATTGGGTACGACAGGGATCGCCGCGCATATATCCTTGCCACGAATGCGGCGAATACCTCGAATGCCTTTATCGGGCTTGCGGCGCTCTTTGCTCTTTCAAGGATGCGCAACGGCGTGATGGTAGCATTATCTGAACTCCCGATGCCTTCGATGAGTGAACTCACCGTCATCGGTGTACTTGCTGCAGTAGCCGCGTACCTGATTACCGTATGGCTTTCCCAATATGCGCACCATCTCAACGGGATTGATGTTTGGTTGTTAAACCGTGCGGTTATTGCGTTCATCATCATCCTCTGTCTCATCCTCACCGGGCCGTTCGGTGCAATCATCCTGATTCTTGCAACTGTGCTCGGGCTCGTGCCGCACATGGTGAACGTTCCGAGAATGTACTGTATGGGTGCGATCATGATCCCGGTGATGCTCTACTCGTTCGGCATTGTGGGAATATGATCCAGAAACCTGAATCTGGTTTTCGCCCGACAGCACAAGCCTGAGCATCTTGGGATGGCCAGGCTGATCTATGGTTTTATACAGCCTCACACCCCTTATCTTTGTAATATGCTATCCTACTGGTTCGGGGATGTGGTGGATGGACAATGTACACCATCCGGCGGTGATGCACCTGCAAAAGCTGATCGTGTCCGATCGATTCACACCAGTATGGATCCTTTCGTCCCTCTAACGTGGGAAACTGCGCTAGCCTGTGGTGCGTGCCGTAACCGTGCGGATTATATTGCAAAGCTCCGCGAGGTCTGTTTTACCGCAGCAGATCGCGATATCCGCCAGCAATATTCCGGCAAGGATGCCGAACTGCTCCAGATGGTCAGAACTCTTGACGAGATGGATACAGTCATCAACCTGCTGACTGAACGGGCTGTTGAATGGTATCAGCTCAGTCATCCGACGTTCACCCGGAAATACCGCAAGACACCTGCCCACATCCTGGTCAAGAACATTCGCGAAAAAAGCCGCGGCGCCCTTTCTTTCGTGGCCGGGGAGATCGAGCGTCTTTCTGCCACCCGAACTGAACTTGCCAAAGCGGTTTCGGGACGGGCAAATGACGTTATGCCGAATACCAGCGCGCTGATTGGGGGGCTTGTTGCTGCCCGGCTCATGGCGAATGCCGGGGGTCTTGAGGACCTCTCCCGTATGCCCGCCAGTGCCATCCAGGTGCTCGGTGCTCGGACTGCCCTGTTTGCCCACCTCCGGACAAAGTCACCGTCTCCCAAGCACGGGATCATCTTCCAGCACCGGCGGGTACACAATGCTCCCCGGGATTGTCGCGGCAAAGTGGCCCGAGTGCTCGCCGGAAAACTGGCAATTGCAGCCCGTATTGACCACTATAGGGGGATTGCGGATCTGGTATTCCTTGAATCTGCTCAGGCGCGGATCGACCAGACCGGAACTGTACCCGATAAGGTGACTGAGAAAATAACCGCGAAGGATGACGAACCATGATCTGGATTGGTGATGTGCTGGTTTCTCAGGGCGAAGGTGGTGTGTATAGTGAACGTATGCTGGGCAATACCCGGGTCTGGGATCCATTCCGGAGCAAGCTTTCAGCACTCTATCATAAGGGAACCGGCGTGGAGATCACTGCTGAAACCCGTGTACTCTACCTTGGTGCTGCGAACGGGACAACCGTATCGCATGTGGCAGATTATGCCGAGGTGGTGTATGCCATTGAGTTTGCACCCCGCCCCATGCAGGATCTCCTGGAAGTGGCCCGACGCCGCAAAAATATTGTGCCGATCATGGCAGATGCGACCCGCCCGGAACAGTACGCCCCGCTGGTTGAGATGGTGGATCTCATCTACCAGGATGTAGCCCAGCCGGATCAGGCAACGATTGCAATCCGGAACTCCGTGTTCCTGCGTGCCGGTGGACATCTGATCCTTATGCTCAAGACCCGGAGTGTCGATGTCAGAAAAGAGCCTGATGTTGTCTTCCAGGAGACTGTCGAAGCGCTCACGTCAGCAGGATTTGTGGTACAGGAGAGTCTCTGGCTAGCACCCTACCACCAGGATCATGCAGCGATTGTCTGCACCAAGCCGGGAGTGTGAGAAAGATCATGGCTGATGGTATCCGTTTTGTCTCTGGCGGGGCGCTCTCTGTCCTCGCAATCCTTCTTGTTGTTGGTCTGATCATTATCCTCATCCCTCTGCTGCTATTGGGAATGATTGGGGCTGCATTCACCAAACTGGGTTTTTCCTGGGTTACGGCCATTGCTGTAGTCCTTCTCATGCTCTTTGGGAGTTATGTCAATATCCCGTTATACCGGATCAAACGTGATATGGTCAGAATGGCTCCTGATACTTCTGCGGTTTTCGGTTCAGGTTCCCCGTGGCCTGCGGACCCGGTCTGGGAGACAATTGTCTCGGTAAACCTGGGGGGTGCGATTCTGCCGGTTTGCATATCACTGTATCTGCTATACCAAGCCGTGTCGATCACCAATACCTCTCTATTAGTACCGGTCGGAACGGGGATTTTGATCGTTGCCCTTGTCACCTTTTTCGCAACGCGTCCGGTACCGGGTGTAGGCCTGGGGGTGCCTCTGCTCATCCCGGCACTCACTGCGCTTCTTATGGGGATGCTCCTGTTTGGCGGTGCCGGTATATCTGCAACTGTTGTTGCGTTTGTGAGCGGGACTATCGGAACCCTGGTCGGGGGGAACATCGCACGCCTCAACCGGATCAAGGATCTTGAAGTACCTGAAATGAGTATTGGCGGGGTCGGTACCTTCGGTGCCATATTTATCTGCTGCATCCTGCCTGCCCTTATCGCATAGACTTTTTTTACCCGCGCAGGTTCTGTTGCAGAAAATTTCAGGATGACAAGTGTCAATTTTTAAAAATGCTCGAAAAGAAGTAGCCCGGAGCAGATTCGAACTGCTGTCGGCGGCTCCAGAGGCCACCATGATTGACCGCTACACTACCGGGCTATGTGCCTCATACTTTTTGCCGCTGTAGCTTAATTAAAGTGACGGACAATTTGTGCGATTATACGCTTTGTGCCCGTTCACATCCTTTGCAGGCGCGGCAGACTTCTTTGACCGGTTGGATGAACTGGCCTTTACCGCAGAAGGGTTCGATGTCATGCATATCGCGGATATAATAGATGTGTGGGACGAGCGAGATATGGGTATAAGTGCCACAGGTAATTCCGAGCTGATCAGCGATGTGTTTCTGGAGCTGCACAAGGGCGTACATGTTGGCGCCCGCAGCAGTGAGCATATCGTTTGACCGGAAGACAACCCGCATGTGAAGTTTGTTCTCCCGCACGATGCACTGGACAAGCTGGAGGCAGGGGCAGTCATCAAGTTTTTCGTCAATGACCGGGTTCCAGGTGATGGCGACCGCCCGGCGGGTCTCTGGTTGGGATCGGAGTTTGTCTACGATATAGGCGATCTGATCCACATGTACCGGCTGGCCTTCGGTAACAAGGCGTTCACCCCAGTCAAAGAGCCGGCCATGGTAATCGTATTCGAAATTGGCGTGTGAACCGTGAATCAGATCCCGGGCATACTGTTCCACGAATCGCTGTTGTATCTTTGAATGCGGACTCGTCATGGGTTCGGCAAGTGGTGTGTCTACCTGGAGGGCAACTTCTTCGAATTCGACTGTTGCTTCAGCATCTTCTGTCCGGAGGGTCCAGCCTTTCTCTAAGATCATTTTGATGACCTGTTCATGTGCCCTGCCGATACTCGGCGCCCGGATGACTCTCATGAAGAAATGTGTGTTTTTGTATATTGTATATGTGTTGAAACATGCGCTGAATGCTATGAGTGTAGATGCTATGTATGCTACATGTAGCTGTATGCCATGCTACAAGTAGCTGTAGCGAATTTTCAAAAGTGTAATTGTGATGAGTATCTATAATGGTGAAATGAACTGTCAGTAAAATGAAACCCGGAATTCTTCATTGTGCTCTCGATGAATGATTGAATGGATTGGGTTTTATGACATTTAGTGTCAAATTCATGTCCCACCCGGTTCCGGCACGTACAGACCGACAAAGTACGGGAAACCCGATCACTTTACCCAGTCAGAAGTACGTAACCCGCCCGTTCATTTTTCAATCAAACGTTGCCCAAAAAAATCCAACCACACTTTGATTGGAAAAAAATAATCAGACCCTGCTTGAAAAATTTCAATCAGACTTTGAATTTTAATTTTCAACCAAACCTTGACTGAAAAAAATAAACCAGATCATGCTCTAAAATTTTCAATCAACCCCCCAGATCCTGATTGAAATCCGTTAGCAGATCAACCACACTCTGCTTGAAAAAAATTAATTACGATCCGTTTCTGATCGTGTAACCCAAAATGGAGAAAAAACGACTAGCGTATACGACGTGAACCGGCACCAGTCACTAACCCAATCAGAACCCCCGGTCGCCCATCCAGATCCATCAGACTCTCCTCAAAAATTTTCAATCGAGTACGCGATTGAGATTGAAAATCATTTCTGGATCAACCGGACCTTACCCGAAAAATTTCAACCAGACTTTGATTTTATTTTTTCAACCAGACTCTGCCAAAAATTTTTCAACTGGACTTTGATTCAAAAATTATAACCAGACTTTAAATTTTTAATGTGAAGTATGGAGAATGAATTTTTTTACCTGTAAACCTTATATTTAAAAAATTGAGAAACCCGGTTATTGATTGAAAAGTCAACAAACAATCAAAAGGAAAATGATTGTACATATATGAACATCTGTGTATTACATCTGATGAATCGAGCAAAATTTTGCCGTGCGCGACATATAACCCATTCACTAAGTCGGGTGAAAAAAAAAATGAATGGAACCGGGGAAGTATGGGACAACGAAAACTCAATTAATTCGCCTTAAATTTAAATTGGGGCTCGTTTCTTCCACAAAATCCCCGGGAAAAACGACCACAAAGGATATATTAGCTCTTTTACAAATACTGTTCCATATTCCGTCTAAACGGAGTATGGGGCTCGTAGAATTGTTATTCGGCATCTGTCGAAACGGTTCGCGGCTTGAAATGTATGATGTAAACTTTGGAGGAATTAAACATATGACTAAGCGATTAACAATTGCACTGGTTGCAGTCGTTCTGTTCGTTCTGATGGCGGTTATGCCGGTATCAGCAGCAAACGGGACTGTAATCAACCAGGGAGCAACCATCTTTATCGGCGAACAGGGGTTAAACCTGACCCATGTTCTGAACCAGGTAGGAACCAGTCTTACCGATACTGAACTTGATACCACAACACCCACCAATGTAACCATTGGATGGTGGGCATCAGCAGCACAAATCGGTACGTCAGCACCAACCAGGACTATTAACCTTGGTGTCGGTTCTTCACCGAGATATCTGTCCATGACTGTAGCACCATCAGACTTTGTCGGGTTCACCGGCAACTGGTACGTGCTCAGCGGAACAAGGGCTATCAACACTGACACCGGATATGTTTCAGTTGCAGATCCCTCACTCGTTCTCGCAGTCTGGGATTTCAGCCAGGCAACCTCAACTGATGTAACAGGGAAATCGGTTCCCCAGGGAGAACACCTTGGATTCCAGATTAACACCAACATGTACCCTGCAGTTGATGGAAGCAAGCGTGCCAACCCCATTCTTGCAGATGGAACTATTGCAGGAATATTCCCGAACTCAGCTACCGACGGTTACATCACCATTAAGGTCAAGGACGCAAATGGCGCAACCTATGACAAGTTGATGCTCAACCTCACAACCTTTGCAACCCCGCAGTCTGTCAGCATAACAAAGCAGTTTGTTGACAACCAGCCCTGGTACTTAGGAAATGTAGCAACCTACTGGGTCACTGACGCAGTTGACTTCAACAACCAGTACTTATACCCGGTTGGAACCTACTCAGCATGGGCAGAGTCCACGCTTAACGCGATGAAGGACAACTACAAGAACGCAGGCGCAGACTACACCGGAAAGACCGTTTCCCCCGTCGGCACTGTTACCCTTGTCTCTGACTCCGTCAAGATTGAAGCAAACAAGGACTCAGTTGTCCGCAGTAAGACGTTCTCCGTGACCGTCACTGGTAAACCCAGCACCACCTATTACGTGTGGGTAAAGGGAACCAGCACCATGAGCGGTGCATACGACAACCAGCCCCCCATGATCAACATCAACCAGGAGAAGGTTTACTTCGACGACTCAACCCTTGCTGGAGCAGGAACTCACCCGATTGGTGACTACGTCTTCGAGAACAGCGCAACACCTATCTTTAATAATGTTGCAGCGATGACAACCTCGACCTTCAACAAGACCCGCTACTACGCACTCATCAACACTTCAACCTCAGGCACCAGGACCGTAGAATGGGTCACCAACAACTGGACCAAGGCACAGAAGTACACCATTCGCGTAGAGCAGAGATTCCCGAACAGCCTCCTCCCGGTAACAACCTCCACTGTAAAGAGTGATGAGGTCGATGTGAAGGTCGAGAAGGGTGCAGTCACCATCGTGGCAGCCGGCGACCAGAGCTATTACCTCGGAGAAGAGATTAAGTTCTCCGGTACCAACACCGAGTCGTACAAGACCTACCTGTTCATTTCAGGTCCAAACCTGCCAACGAACGGTGGTCAGATTGACACACCAAACCCAAGAACACCCGGTGTAACCGATAACGTTCCAAACACCTTCAAGGTCATTGACGTCAACGGTGACAACACCTGGTCATGGAAGTGGGGAACCTCAGCAGTTGCACTCGATGCAGGCACGTACACCATCTACGCAGTAAGCCAGCCACGGGATGCAGCAAACAACCACCTTGCAAATGCAGCATTCGGAACCGTCTCAATCATCATCAAGAAGCCGTTCGTATCTGCAACTGCATCACAGTCAACAGTCGCCCAGGGAGACAAGCTTTTCATCACCGGTACCGCAGAAGGTAACCCCGTTGGTGTCAGGATCTGGATCCTCGGCAAGAACTATCCGACTGACGTAAGTCAGGTCAAGGATGAATCCGTAAACACTGACGCTTCGTTCAAATACGAAGTTACCCAGTCAGCAACCAAGACTCTCTACCCAGGCCAGTATTTCGTCGTTGTTCAGCACCCGATGCAGAACAATGTGTTCGATATCTATGCCTCAACCACTGACCCCTCTGGAGCACTAATCCCCAATGCTGGAGCAGTAGTATACAACAAGCAGCTCATAGCGACGAACACCGCTGGAGCTAATGGAGCACAGGTTTTCACCCTCCTCGGTATGGGAAGCCTGCAGGGTTCCGACGCAGCTGAAGCCCTTGTTCAGGGTATCAACAGCCCCAACGTCGATGATACCTACACCAAACTCCAGTTCCTCGTCGAGGTACCAGTCATCCGTATCGACCCGATTGGCGACAAGCATGTTGGCGACAAGTTCACCATCACTGCAGCAACCAACCTCGCGGTAGATGACGAAATCCTCGTCCAGGTCTACTCATCATCATTCAAGCCGACTCAGAAGAGCCAGAGCGGCGAGTTCAGCGGCGCAACTGGTACTGTTAAGGTAGCCAAGGGCGACAGCGGCATGAACAAGATCTCGTTCGATGTTGACTCATCAACATTCAAACCCGACGAGTACATTGTTACTGAAGAAGCAATTCTCCAGGTAGCAACCGGCACTGCACTGTTCAATGTTCTTGACGGCGCAGCACCTGTTGTAACAACCGCAGCACCCGTTGTAACAACCGTAGCACCTGTTGTAACAACCGCAGCACCTGTTGTAACGACCGCAGTCTCGACCACCGTCCCAACCAAGGCACCCGGCTATGGTGCATTGATTGCGTTGATCGGTCTCGGCGCAGTTGCGTTCATCGTTGTGCGCAGGCACTGAACTAAAATCTAAAAATCTTTTTTTTTCTTGCAGTTTTCCAAAATCCGGGTATTGGCCTTTGTGGCTTCTTGATACCTGATATCTATCTGCCGAAGCGCAAGCGCTTGTTTTTATACGTCGTTTAATGTCAGGTTTTGCCTAATTTCCAGAACAGGCGTAGCACCTTTTAATGCCAGAACGGTTAACGTAGATGTAATCATGGTGTCCCTCCTACAAGGGGCATCATACCTACGGAGGGACTGGTAGTGAAATTTAGTGCAAATATGATGGATATTGCAACGCGAGGTGTTCTTCTCAACCGGACTGATGCCCGGAGCATTGGGGTACTTGATGGTGATCGTGTCCAGGTAATCAACTCGAAAAATGGCGTATCCACTGCAGCATTGGTGAATACTACCTCAACGATCGCCCGGCAGGGTACCGTGGGAATATACCGCATTACCAATGAGCGTCTGCATCTCGAAGATGGAGCCAAAGTTGAGATCCGAGAAGCACGAAGGCCCGCATCGCTTGATTTTATAAAAAAGAAGATGGATGGCGGCAGACTCAATAAAGAAGAGACACTGACCATCATTAAAGATGTTGTCAGTGATGATCTATCCCCTGCTGAATTGACTGCATTTATTACTGCGTCCTACATCAACCCACTTGACATGGACGAGGTAGAACATCTCACCCGTGCAATGGTAGAGACGGGGGAACAGATCAAGTTTGCTTCGCGCCCTATCGTAGATAAACATTCAATTGGCGGGGTACCGGGAAACAAGATCTCGCTTCTTGTTGTTCCGATCATTGCCGCCAGCGGACTGAAGATTCCAAAGACGAGTTCTCGTGCAATCACGGGTGCCGGAGGCACAGCAGATCTCATGGAGGTCCTTGCATTCATCGAGTTCTCTGCCAGTGAAGTGCAGCGGATGACGGAAAAAGTCGGCGGTGTCATTGTCTGGGGGGGCGCCACAAATATTGCACCTGCCGACGATCGTATTATTATTCAGGAATATCCGTTCAAGATCGATGCCCGGGGTCAGATGCTTGCCAGTGTCATGGCAAAAAAATTTGCCGTAGGGGCAAATATTGTTGTCATTGACATTCCCGTGGGTATGCATACGAAAGTAGCGACCATGGCCGAAGGAAGAAAACTCGCCCGGGAATTTATTGACCTTGGAGAGCGTCTCAACATGAAAGTTGAATGTGCCCTCACCTATGGTGATATCCCCGTAGGGCACAGCATAGGTCCAAAACTTGAAGTAATTGAAGCTCTCCGTGTGCTCGAAGGGGCAACAGAACCCAACTCATTTATCCAGAAAAGTATCTCACTTGCGGGAATTGCGTTAGAGATGTCGGGAAAAGCTGCCCGGGGAACCGGAGCTGCAATGGCGCAGGATCTCCTTACGTCAGGTAAAGCACTCGAAAAATTCCGCCAGATTATTGAAATACAAGGTGGAGATCCTAAAGTCAAATCTGTTGATATTATTCCCGGGGAACATCAGTTCGTGGTAAAAGCCCCGGCTTCAGGATATGTGATAGAGATGAACAACCTTTCTCTTGTAACCCTTGCCCGGACTGCGGGAGCCCCGCAGGATCGGGGAGCTGGGATCCTGCTGCATGCCAAAAAGGGAAAACGCGTCACGGCCGGTGAGCCTCTATTCACGATTTATGCTGAAAAGAACTGGAGGCTCCAGAATGCGATCGAAGAAGGGCGCCGTTTACTGCCTATACTTGTGGAAGGCATGCTTCTCGATCGTGTGCCTTCAATTTCAGAGATATAGACCGATTGGCTGATATATGAGCAGGTAGCGATAAATTATCATGTATAGTCAAAGGCATCGTTTCCTTTTTGCTCTGCTGTGCGTGTTCCTTCTCTGCAGCACTGTACAGGCAACGAACCTGCTCATATCTGTGCAGGACGGTATTGATAACACAACAATTCCTCACGCCACTGTATTCCTTAACGGCGGTAACTACGCCCGGACAAATTCTCTTGGTCAAGTGTATCTCACTCATTCTGGACTCAATGATCTGGATATCAAGGTTTCAATGACCGGTTATGACGAATGGAGTGGGCTGGTCAGCAGAAATACCACCTCACTTCTTGTTAATATGAGCCGGAAAACCCTTACCCTCAAAGTGAGCCTTTACGACTCTGATACTCTCTTACCAGTTTCTGGTGCTCAGGTCAATATTTCTGCAGAAAATGTGACCCTGGGAAAACTCAGCGATATTTCCGGCTCATCACTCTTTGGAGTAAATGCCGAAACCCTGTATTCTGTAAATATTGTTGCCCCTAATTACCAGCCACGCAGTGGAACGATCGACATGGCTTCAGAAAACAGGGAAATGCAGTACTGGCTGCTCGCCGGAAATCGGTTTGCCATTGAAATTAAAGATAAGGAAGGTAAAGTACCGGTTCCCGATGCAGAAGTACGTATCGACAACTCACTTGTCGGAAAAACAGATGCCAACGGAAGACTGGTCATACCGGTAACCCGCGGAAATTCCTATTCCATTGAGATCAGGAAATCAGGTTACCAGACCTACACAGAATCCCGGATAATAAGCGATGCAGATGCCATCTACTCCGTAACAATCACTAAAGCACCGGTGGGTGCATTCATTTACGTTGTTGATGAAAACCGTGTCGCACTAACGGGTGCTGATGTATATATCAATGGTAACTTGTCAGGGACTACCAACCAGTATGGGCGCAGTACATTTCCCAATCTGGTGTTGGGAACCTACCCGGTTGAGATCAGGAAAGCAGGGTATACAACGGTGAGCCGCCCGATTCAGGTCTCAAACGCGAATGATGATTATACGTTCGTAATGAGCTTCGACAGTGCCGACCTCACCCTCTTTGTCCAGGACAGCGATCAGAAGGTAGTTCCCGATGCCAGCATCTCTCTCAATGGCAATGTGCTTGGTGTCACCGATGTTCATGGGCAGTACGTCACCAAACTGAAATTAAACACTCTTTACAATATTACCGCATCTAAGGAAGGTTACCAGTCAGCATCGATTGAAAAACAAGTCATCCAGGGAAATGCAACTGCCACCGCGAATCTTACTCTCGGAAGGAGTCTTGACTGGGGATTGATAACGATAATTGCCGCTGGGGTTATCGGTGTTCTTGCGCTGTTTGCAATAATCCGTATGCTTGGTCACCGTAAGCGACGTCACACCTTAAGAAGGAACGATATATAATCTTTTTTCCGGTTTTATGGGCATCAATAATTGCCCCATCTTCCCCGGCAATGTATCTATCCAAGTGATTTTTTTCCGAATATTTTTGAAAACCTGTTACGAATACCGCTCATTGGTACCGGCATGTTTTTTCCCTTTTTGGGAACAATTCATCATCGCATAGAATTTTGGATTTGAGACTGTCCGTTCAGATGCTACGTTCAAGGACGTGATCAAAATCTCCGTTCGAACTTCCAATTCAGATATGAATCCTGAATCATTCTTAATGATATTTTGAAAAACATTTAAGAAAAAAACGGACCCAGCGGGAATCGAACCCGCGTCCTTGGGTTCGAAGCCCAAGAGGATATCCTCTACCCCATGGATCCTTCCCATCTTCTTTACATCAAAAGATATTAAGTATTTTCTACCGATACACTAGTGAATGATTCTGTCGGCACCTGAAATAGAGCATCGTCTTGACCTCGACAGCGCAGCTGGTAAACTTGTTATCACCCCATATGGTACAGAATGTCAGCAACCTGCTTCGTATGACCTCCGCGCCGCTGGCAATATGGTTCTTGAACGAGGTGTCTGCACGCTCGTCCCGACACTTGAGTGGGTTGAACTACCCATGGATATCGCTGGCACACTACGATGCAGATCCTCAATGGGGAGGCGTGGTGTATTACTTGGTGCAGGATTTGTGGATCCGGGTTTCCGGGGGCAGCTGACATTATGTTTGACCAATATGGGTGCTGATTCCATTGCTATAACAAAAAATGATCGGATCGTTCAGATGATTCTTCACGAAGTCCGTGACGGAAACCGGTTGTATACGGGGCGTTACCAGGACAGCAAAGGTATAGTTGAGGCAAAATGAGCGTGATTCGTACCGAGAGAAAATATATCGAGATATTGAGGATCTTAAAAGAGCACAGCGAGCCGGTGGGAGCAAAACGACTATCCGAACTTATGGCAGAGCGGGGCTTTGTCCTCAGTGACCGTGCAGTCCAGTATTATCTCAGTTATCTTGACACTATGGGGTTTACCGAAAAGGTCGGGAACCTGGGGCGATTATTAACTTCCCTGGGTCGGGATGAGACCGATAACGCTCTTGTTGACGACAGAATTGGGTTTATCATTTCGAAGCTTGAAAGGCTTGCATACAGGAGCACGTTTGATCCGGAGACGGGCACCGGGGACGTTGCATACAATCTTTCCATTGTTCCTGCTGAATCTTTGGAAAAAGTCACTATCGCATTTGACGAAGTGATAAAATCCGGTTGCGGATTCTTTAACTCTTACCGGATAATCGATCACGATCCCCGGATACCTCATGGATCGGTTGGTCTCATGACCCTCTGTAGTATTTCCATGGACGGAGTATTCCAGAGAAAGGGAATCCCGGTTAAGATGGCTTTTGGTGGAAGACTGGAGATCGAGCAGGGCATACCCAAACGCTTCAGGGACCTTATCGGCTACCGGGGAACTACGATCGATCCGCTGGAACTCTTTATCTCGTCGGGACTCACTTCCATCTCAAGTTTCGCTCGTACAAATACAGGTATCGCGCTCGCAAACGTCCGCGAAGTCCCCGGTGCTGCAAAAGTGCAGGTAGAAGAGACCATTCAACAGATGAACAAATGTGGCTTTGTCTTTCCTGTTGCGCTGGGCACGCAGGTCTTCAATTTACCCAATAATCCCTACCGCCTCTCGATTGTCGCCTTCAGCGGGTTGAATTATATCGGTAATACCGTAGAACATGGTATTGAGATTAAGACTGAGATTGGTGCGGGAAATATCCAGTTCTCAAAAGTGATGGGAACAAACTAAAATCCGGTACTTATTTCCAGGAAAAATCATCTTTTTTTGTGGTAATTTTTCTCTTCTTTTCCGGGGCCTGCGATTGCCCTGGTGCGACTCCGTCCGGACCCTCACTCTCTGTATCATTACCGGTATCCGATCTGCTTTTTTTGTTGTGGGCAAGCTGGGCATTTTCAAACCCGGAGTCCCGGGCCTGAGGAACCGCTGTTCGCACGACTGTCTTCCCACCAAATATCTTATCCTTCGCCCGGTAACTATGATCTTTCACGTTGACCTGCATCTCATCAGAACCTGTACCTGGTGAGGCGACATCAGGATCCGATGAACTAGGGAGATCCTCATGTTCAACCGGTTTTAATAGGTTCTTCTCTTCTACTTCCAGCTCCTGTTCCACAACAGGTCGGGCTTTTCGTTTTCCGATAATGACTGTTCTCTGTTCCTGGGGGAGTTTTTCCATGGATTGGGGAGGCTGGGAATCGCGGGGAGCTTGTTTTACCTGATGTACCGGGGCGAATGGCAACTCATTGAACGATTCATTATGAACGACTTTACGGACCGGTGAAACAACGGGTTTTCTCAGAATATCGGTATTTGCATGGGGAGTCCGGCCGGATATGGCAATCATTCGCTGCCTTTGCAGGTCTTTTTCTATCCGCTGGCGTTCGGTATCTTTCGTTCGAATCTGGCCGTCATTGAGAGGGATTTCACGTACAGGTTCCTGTACTCTCGCACCAGATACAGGTGTTCCGTGATGAACAGTTGGATGACGCTGTTGGTTAGGCACGGCTGGTGGAGAGCCGGGTCGGGTTTCATGCTCCTGCTGGGGAATGACCCGGTATTGTGGTTCGTTACTGCGGAACTCATGACTCTGGGCGATTCTGTCCTGCGTGCCTGCTGTCTTTTCCCGTGTGATAGCAGTTGGCGGAAAATCAGATCCCGGTAAATCCTTATTAATCGCCCTGTTGATGCCTGCGCGTAGACTCTCCTGGCTCTCTGATGCGCGCGTTTGAGCGACTGGTGTACGCACATTCTGATCCCTGCCGGATTGTTCCTGTACAGGAATTGCGATCATCTCGTCCCGCGGGAGCCTCTCTCTTGGTGGTTTTTGGGAGTCCGCACTGGCTCCGGTCTCGCCCCGTCTGCCTTCGGATAATGTGATGGATTCGAGAGAAATGGATTCATGCTCCCGGGTGGCCTTTTGATAGCCGGTTCTGCCCTGAGCCCGTATCCCCCGGATCTCGTCGACCCTGGGTATATTCTCAAGACCGGAAAGCATCACGATGATCGCAACGTTATGGGTATTCACTACAGGATAATCCCCGGAACGGGTTTCAAGGCCGGCAATACTGCGGTCAATCCATTTTCGGACGGTCATGAACCCTTTCATGGAGAGTTCATGAGATGGTCCGGCAATGAGGACGAGGGCTTTATGGGCGCTGGTCATGTCACAGGGTGTTGAGATCTCGTGATATATTGCCTGTTTTGCGAGTTCCACGATACGTGAGGCTCTTTTATTGTGATCTTCAGCAACAACCCCTGCTGGCCGCAGCCATGACAGGAAACCCAGTGGATCATGGGGGAGTTGTTCAACTGCATAACCGATGGTGATGAAACCCATTCCTTTCATCGTATTGAGAACTTCACCGGAATCAAGCACTACTTCTGCGAGTTCAAGCCCCCCGTCAGGTTTGAACTCTCCCGCCCTCAGGATAAGACTGATTCTTTTTACAATGGCATCGTTCAGCAGGAGATAGGTTGCAAGTTTTGGAGACAATATTGGCTGTTCTTTTACAAATCCCATCTTTTCTGCAAAACTTTTCTCTTTCTTTGCCAGAGTGGATTTCTGCGAACGGGTTTTTTTGAACCATGTCTCATTATCGAAGAGAATGATACCGTCCAGCAAAGATGAAAGCATGTCTATATCGTCAGCTGCCTTTGCAGACCTTCGCTCTCCTTCAGCAAGACAGGGAAGGGTGACGAGGCCGAATATGGGCTCTACTACTGAATTGCGGAGAGCTGCAATGATATGGGGGGCCACATCCACCATGCTTCCGCCAAGTCCGCAACAGATAAAGATTGCATCGGTCTCGGCATAATTAATGTTCTGGACTCTTGCGACAATCTCGCCAATATCAATTGTGGCAGTCTGGGTGCTTTCACCCCTTGCGTCCAGGGATCCAGGGTCCAGCGCAGGGAAGTATATCTTGGACTCTTCCGGGAGGCCTTTGAGTTGTTTTAATGTCGCTTCATCGACATCAATGGCAAGGGCTTTTACACATGCCACATTGCTGCTGCGATGATCGACAGCATACAGGCTGTTTGCAATTCTGCTGCCTGCACCTCCAAGTCCGATTGTCAGTATTCTCATGTACGTCCCTTGTTTAACCCGGTGGTAAGACGAGTTCTTATTATATGTACAATTGATAGTTCGAAGTTCAAAATCTTATAGGATACTATCGTCAGATAAAAAAAGGTTTTTTCCTCAATGTATCTCAACCGAACCTTTTTCTGATCCTGTTTCAAGCTGATTTTTCGCTTTTTACTCCCGTTTAAATTACCAAAATTTGCAAAAAGGGCCCATTTGCCGATCGAATGGTCCGATCTTCCTGCGCTCACCTCCGCTCGGACTCATCATTCTGGTTTTTTTTATAAAAAAACGTCAAAATGGGCTTTTTTTCTGTCCCTCTTCCAAATAGTTCAGCATAAAATCATAATTTATTTAAACGCGTGTACGGTAATACACAGTGAGGTGAACTAACCTTGACATATGGAATTGAATTTGTACCAGGTAATGTCAACGTAAAGCAAGTCGTCAACTATTGTAAACTTGCAGAATCCAAAGACATCGATTTCGCATGGATCACAAACCACTACAACAACCGCCACTGCTACCCCACCCTCGCCGCCATCGCGCTGGCGACCTCGACCATCAAGATGGGTCCGGGTATCATGAACGCATTTACCGACACCCCAGCCGCAATGGCATCCTTTGCCTGCACGCTGAATGAGATCTCCGACGGCCGTGCAGTTCTCGGTATCGGACCCGGTGACCTCTCCACGCTCCCGAAGCTGGCAATCAACCCTGACAAGCCAGTCGGACGCCTCGAGGAAGCTGTTGTCCAGATCCGCAAGCTCACTGCCGGTGAGGAAGTCAAGAAGTCGGGAATGAAGTTCTTCGACTACGACGGAGCAAAGCTGACTGGTGTCACTCTGCCTGGAAAGAAGGGTATCCCGATGTACATCGGTGCACAGGGCCCCAAGGTGCTTGACCTCGCCGGAAGAATCGGTGACGGTGCATTGATCAACGCATCAAACCCCAAGGACTTCGCCGTTGCAATCCCGATCATCAAGGCAGCCTGCGACAAGGTCGGAAAGAAGAACTTTGACATCGGTGCGTACACCGCTATGTCAATCGACCAGAGCGAGAAGAAGGCACGCAATGCAGCAAAGATCGTTGCAGCATTTATTGCAGCCGGCTCACCCCCGGACCTCCTGACCCGTCACGGACTCGACTTAAACAATGTTGCAAAGATCAAGGATGCACTTGGCAAGTTCGATTTCAAGACCGTTGGAGAACTCGTTGGCGACAAGGAGATCGATGCATTCACCATTGCAGGAACCCCTGAAATGGTCAAGGCAAAGTGCGCAGACTTAACCAAGGCTGGTGTCACTCAGATCATCTTCGGCTCACCACTCGGCCCCGACATGACCAACTCGATCCGCCTGCTCGGCAAATACGTCATTTAAGCGCGGACCAATACCTGTCAGGGTGCTCTTTGAAAGGAGCCGAAAAATCCTGACAGATATTATCAATCATTTTTCTCCATTTTCTCCTGCTTTCTTTCATGGATACCTTGGGAACCAGGCTCCCGCGATAGTTTCTCCTCACTGCTTGGTTGTGACCGGGATTTTCGAAGTATAATGTGCATATGGGTTACGAACCGGTCCGGATCCCATGTGGTCAACGTGCGTAAACAGAGAACCCTGAAGTCATATTCCGCAGAAATTTTTTCATCGCAATCGATCTCCGGCAAAAAAATTTCAATCACCCTCTCGCCCCCCGCTCATTTTTTTTCAATCGAACCTTGACTTTATCGTCCGGACAGTCACGCCGGAGAAAAGTATTTGTTGTTAGATAATTATCCAACAGTTGGATAATTATCCAACTGTTGGCAGGTTTACTAACACCCTCGCCCCCTGCTTGAAATTTTTTGAGCAGAGTCTGGCAAAAAAAGTACAATGAAAATGAACATTGTACATTGAAAAATGCACAAAAATACTATGCTGGATCTTCCCATGAATGTGGGAATTGTTATGCGAACCGGAATGGGAACACGAGTGCTAATAGTGCGGTCAGGCAGCGGTTGGACGAACCGATTCGATTTGCAAACGACTATCAGATCCTGCCGGAAATAGTAACCTGAACGGTATGTTTTCGGTCAGGGAAGTTGTCACCAGCAGGGGCACATTACAATATCGTGAGGAGCATCTTACCGGACTCCGTTGCAGGATCAGTCCGGATCGGTTAAAAAGGCAGATTGATCAGTCACTCTACCTTCCATCAAATGCTGATGGCTGCCCGTTCTGTCATGATGCAGTATTGACCGTAACGCCCACATTTCCTGATGGTAACCAGATCATTCGCGGCGAAAGTGTCACCTTTCCCAATCTGTTTCCTTTTGGAGAGGGCCATGTCGTAACGGTTATGACTCATGAACACAACGTTACGACTTTCAGCAGGCAACAGATTGTTGATGCCCTTCTTTCGCAGATAGAAGCACTCCTGCCGGTAGATGGTTATCCGAGTATTAACTGGAACTTTCTGCCATCCGCGGGGGCGAGTCTTGTGCATCCTCACCTGCAGGGGTTGTCAGATACCTGTCCATCTCACAGGGTGGATCTTTACCTTTCCGCGAGCGAGAAGTACCGTAAAACAAAGGGCAGGAATTACTGGGAAGAGGTGAAAGACCAGGAACGATCATCCAATCGGTATCTGTTTGGTGAAGAAATTCACTGGTCTGCTCACGCAGTACCGGTTGGTGAGCGTGAGGTACGGGGGATACTACCCATTTCGACCTTGGAAGATATGGAAAATTATGTGGATCTTATGGCACGGGACATCCTCGAGATCCTTGCACTTTATCGCGAACTGGGAACCTACGCGTTCAATATGTCCTTGTTTTTTGACAAGTGCGGCAATGATCATGGTTTCCGGGCGTTCTGTTCCATGATCTCCCGGATAAATCCAAACCCATCATCAACGAGCGATTCCGCATTCATGGAGCGGCTCCATCTGGAACCAGTAATAATGACACTTCCTGAAGATCTGGGAAAATTTTACCGAAAAGAGAAAAAATAAAAAGGAATTAATTTACTCAAACTTTGCTACAAGTTTGTTCTTGCAGACAAGTGCGCCGTCTTTCTTGTGGGACTGGCGCTTAACACTGTCGCCGGCCTTCTCGATCTCGCGGGCCTCGTCACAGAGTACTGCTGCGACTCTCATCATTTCGTGAGCGCTGGCAACGATGGGGATGTATTTCTCCCATTCCTTGGTCATGAAGCAGCCCTTGACGTTCTGTCCTGCAACAGCCATGGCGATCTCGTGGGCAGCGCGTGCCTTTGCGAGTGCATAGTTGTTGGTGAATTCGCCGTCAACTGCCTTGTCGGTGGTCATGACGATCTTGGGGAGCACAAGTTCTGCGCCCTTCTTTCCTGCCTTAACCTGGTCGATGACCGAGTCAATTGCGATCTGGAGTTTGCGGAATGCACCGGTGACTGCCAGCACTTTCACAAGGTTGCCGTTGAAGTCGGCCATTTCGGTGGGGTCAAGGAACTCTCTGCGTGCACCGATCATGGAGTCTGCCTTCATGATGATGTAGCCGAAACTGCTTGCCTTGACGCCTTCCCATTCCTTCTTGGTGGTTACATCATCGGTGATGATGATAACCGGGATACCTGCTGCAGCGAGCTGCTCGCGGGCACCGGTTGGGCCGGGGAGAACCCCGTTGGGGGAGACAACAATACAGAAGTCAGGGTGGTATGCCTTGAGATTGGAAACTACACGGTCAACATCAGCCGGCTCGAGTTTCGTGCCGCTGGTCGCCATGAATGTCTGCATGTCTTCACGGTCTGCTCTCTCGTCGAGAAGCAGTTCTGCCATTACACCACTTGCGATGTTGCCGAGCTTGGCAACTCCTACTTTAACAACCATCTATTTTCACCTCGATTTGTTATAGCACGATATTATGACCTAGTATTCATATAAACATTTTGAAATGTCATTTTCACGTCGACAAACCTTGAGCATGATTTTTTCTCAACTTGCCGGTGCTTTACTTTGAAATGTTCCGTCAATTATCAAGCATTCTTCTGGAGTTAACGAAAAGTGTTTAAGTCCGGATGGAAAATTAAATTCTATGAAAGATGGGCTGCTTACTGATCGTCAGATGGAGGTTCTCAGGTACCGGAAACAGGGGCTTACCCAGCAGCAGATCGCAGATATCATCTCTACATCCAAGGCCAATGTCTGCACGATTGAAAAGAGCGCTATGGAAAATATCCGCCGCGCTAAAGAAACACTCGAATTCCTTTACACGCTCGATGCCACCCATCTCTGTACTATCCCGTCAGGAACGGATCTGTTTGATGTTCCGGCCATCGTATTCGGGGAAGCTGAAAAGATAAACATCAAGGTAAAATATGATACAATCTCCCTGATCAACCGTATACGGGAAGCGCGCCCCCAGTGTTGTAAAGCCCGGTGCATGTGTGAGGATATTTTGGTGTATATCACGGATCAGGGCGAACTCTATTTTGGTTGATGGTATCCTTCTCCAATGGGGTAATCATTCCCCGGCGAAGATTTGGACCCGTTTCTGGCATATATTTATATCTTCTTCTTTACAATAATTATGGAAGCCGATATGAGGCTATCCTATCAAGAATCAGTCTGTTCATCGTATGATAAGCAGTATCTGATCTCTTTGAAACGGCGTAACCGTATCTAAGACACAAAGAACAACGGTTGTGCCGTGGGTGTTCCTCAATTGGTGCCCTCGCCAAAATGGTGAGGACCGAGAAGGAGTTGTGAATCGTCACAACAGGCTGACAGAGTGGGTCTGATTAGGACGCATGGGTCGACGTTCGTGCAACGAGCCCCTTCCCTCTGCTGCAATCAATGCAGCAGGTGGATGCGCCAATATCAGGATCTTCTTTCGCGAGACAGGAATGCCGGTGCACACTGGCACAGCGATGTAACGCATGTTGCATCCCCTATAATTACGGACCAAATTACGATCATCAGGTATCAGAGTTGTCCTCCGCTTCAATGGATTACAATGCTGATGATTGCTGGTCTTTTGTCCGTGTCGCGTGTTAGTTTCTGAAACAATAATTTGTTTCAAAAGCTCGGATTAATCTCAAATTCGTGTCGCAATCAGAATAACCTACACGCTAAAAAAGGATTGATTATCACATGCCAAAAATTAACAGACCCCGCCGTGGTTCTCTTGCATTCAGCCCGAGAAAGCGTGCAAAGAGCCCAATCCCTAAGTACCAGTCGTGGCCTTCTACCGAAGGAGCGCCGATGCTGCAGGGATTTGCAGGATACAAAGTAGGTATGACGCATGTTATCATGGTGGATGACCGGAAGACCAGTTCCACCGAGGGTAAAGAGATCATGGTGCCCGTCACCGTTATCGAAATCCCCTCGATGAAAGTAGCTGCAATTCGTGCCTATTCCTGTGATACCTACGGTAAACACGCCCTTACTGAACTCTGGGCAGAACCGCTCGATGCAATTCTTGGACGCAGGATCACCATGCCCAAGGATTACGACAAAGAAGCCGCGCAGAAGAAATTTGCAGATGCAATCGAAGCCGGCCTTGTTACCGAGATCCATGCGGTTACCTACACGCAACCTGCAGCCTTAACTGGCGTTCCCAAGAAAGTCCCCGACCTGATGGAAATCAAGGTCGGCGGTGGCGACATGAAGAAACTGTTTGAATTTGCGCAGGGTCTCTTAGGAAAAGAGGTCACGTTGAACAACGTCATCCAGACCGGCGCTTTTGCTGACATTACTGCAATCACGACCGGTAAAGGTACCCAGGGTGCTGTAAAGCGCTGGGGTATCGCACTGCGCAAACGCAAGCACTCCCGCGGCAAGAAAGAACGACATATCGGTACTCTTGGACCATGGAACCCCCACCATGTACGGTGGCAGGTCCCCCAGATCGGCCAGCTGGGATTCCAGCAGCGCACAGAATTCAACAAGCGGATCTTGAAAGTCAGCGAAGATGCCAGTGAGATTACCCCCGCAGGTGGATTCCTTCACTATGGTGTCTTAAAGAGCCCGTATGTTCTGATCAAGGGATCGATACCCGGCCCGGTCAAGCGTCTTGTGCGTATCCGCCCGGCGATTCGTCTTGGTGAACAAGTTGTCAAGATGCCCGCAATCCAGTTTGTGAGCGTCCAGAGCAAGCAGGGGTGATCAGAGATGAAAGCACAGGTTAAAACACTTGATGGCGGCGTTGTAAAAGACATTGAACTTCCGGAACTATTCTCCGAAGCATACCGCCCCGATCTGATCAAAAAGGCAGTCATGGCCCTCCAGAGTACCCGCAGGCAACCACACGGAACCAACCCGTTTGCCGGCATCTGCTCGTCAGCAGTAGGCTGGGGAAGCGGTCGCGGTTCATCGCACGTGCCTCGTATCAAGAACGGTTCACGGGCAGCCAAGGTTCCGCAGGCCAAGGGAGGGCGTGAAGCACACCCCCCGAAAGTAGCCAAGGTTCTGATCAAAGAGATCAACCAGAAGGAAAAACAGAAGGCATTCCGTTCAGCAGTTGCAGCAAGCATCTGCGAAGAACTCATCAGGGGAAGAGGCCACGTTTTCGATGGTGCAGCCCCGTTTGTCCTTGAGGACAAGTTTGAGTCTCTTGATAAGACGTCGGATGTCATAACCGCACTTACCACCGCCGGCCTCTACGGAGATGTCGAGCGGGCAAAGGACAGCAAAAAGGTCAAAGCCGGGAGAGGCAAGATGCGCGGTCGCCGCTTCAAACAGCGGAAGAGCCTGCTCATCGTCACTTCCGGCTCACCCCTGCGTGCAGCACGCAACCTGTCCGGTGTCGATGTAGTCACTGTAGATCAGCTGAATGTTGAGCACCTTGCACCCGGTATGCTGGCAGGACGCCTGACCGTGTGGACAGAAAGTGCACTCGTTCGCCTGGAGGGGAGATAAATGGTTCTGAAATACCCGTTTGTAACTGAGAAGGCAATGGTCCTGTTAGAGAACCAGAGCAAACTCCAGTTCCTCGTCAGCCGTCAGGCAACAAAGATCTCGATCAAGCGCGAGATGGAAAAAATGTTCGGACAGAAGGTAAAGAGCGTTCGAACCCTGATGAACATGCATGGTGAAAAGAAAGCCATCGTGAGCTTTGAGAACGAAAAAGCAGCCGAGGAAATTCTGAGCCGGCTGGGTATAATGTAGGTGGGGAAAAATGGGACATAGAATCACAACACAAGCCCGTGGAAAAGGAGGCCCGACGTACCGGGCGCCATCCCACCGTTACAAAGCAGAGTTGAAACACATCGGTGACGATACACAAACTATCACCGGCAGTGTCATCGACATCGAACACGACCCGGCCCGCAATGCACCTATTGCACTCGTCAAACTCGAGAGCGGATCCAAGGTCTATATGCTTGTGACCGAAGGGCTCGGAATCGGAGAAGTCGTCACCTGGGGATCCAGCGGTGAAGTGAAGAACGGAAACACGCTCACTCTCCAGCACATCCCCACCGGTACCTATATCTGCAATATCGAAGCCCGCCCGAATGATGGCGGCAAGTTTGTCAGGGCGTCAGGAGTCCAGGCAGTTGTCGTCGACAAAATCGATGACCGTGTCGGTATCAAGATGCCCAGCGGCAAGACCAAATGGTTCAACCACCGCTGCCGCGCAACTGTCGGTATCGTAGCCGGTGGCGGCCGTGTCGACAAGCCATTCGTGAAAGCAGGGAACAAGTACCATAAGATGGCGAATACCGCATCCAACTGGCCTCGCGTCCGTGGTGTTGCAATGAACGTCATTGACCACCCGTTCGGTGGCGGTGGACACCAGCACACTGGTCGCCCGAAGACTGTTGCGAGAGGCACCTCTCCAGGCAGGACTGTCGGACATGTGGCTGCACGCAGGACAGGTAAGAGCAGGAAGTGAAGGGTATGGCAGCACCTAAAAAGACACAGAAGAGAATGCCAAGACGGCGTGAGGAGTTCACCTATCGCGGCTTTACAATAGACGAGCTCAAGGCAAAGGGAATCAGCGAACTCCTCCCGCTTATGCCTTCCCGTCCCCGCCGCAAGATTGTACGCGGTTTCTCCCGTGGAGAAGAGACATTACTCGCCAAGGTTCGCAGCGGCGATGAGAAAGTCAGAACACATCTCCGTGAGATGCTGGTCATGCCGGAAATGATCGGCAAGACCATCGAGATTTACAATGGCAAGGAGTTCCTCAAGGTGGAATTCCAGCCGGAGTCTGTCTTCCACTACCTCGGTGAATTTGCACTGACCAGAAAGAAGATCTCTCACGGAAGCGCCGGTATCGGTGCAACACGAGGAAGCAAGTACGTTCCGCTGAAGTGATGGAAATGGCACGAATTGATTATTCACTCAAAATCGCGGGCGACAACATAGCCAGAGGAAAGGCTAACGAACTGAATATGTCGCCCAAGCATTCGATCGAAATTGCCACGTTCATCAGGCATCAGCAGGTGAACGATGCAATTGCATACCTCAACCAGGTCGTCACCCTGAAAAAGGCAATTCCGTTCCGGCGCTTTAACCGGAACGTTGCCCACAAACGTGGTCTTCCCGGTAACTGGGATGCAGGCAGGTACCCGGTCAAGGCATCAAAGGCCTATATCCGCCTTCTTGAATCAATAAAGAAGAATGCCGAGTACATTGGTCTCGACCCGGAAAACCTGGAAATCATCCATGCAACTGCAAGCCGCGGCCGGGCCCAGAAGGCATTCTTCCCAAGAGCAATGGGACGAGCAACTCCCAAGGTCCGCGAATCCGTGAACCTTGAGATCGTAGTCCGCGAGGTGGCATAATGGCAGTCGAGAGAAAATTTATTTCAGAGGGTGTACGGAAAGCCCGCGTTGAGAAGTACCTTTCAAAGGAACTCAAACGCGCGGGATACGGTGGCATGGATATTGCCAGGACCCCCCTGGGCACACAGGTCACGATCTTTGCCGAGAAACCCGGTATCGTGATTGGTAAGGGCGGCAAACTTGTCCACCAGCTCACCATGGACCTTGCCCAGAACTACGGTGTTGAATCACCTCAGATTGAGGTTCAGCAGGTCACCAACCCCAGCTTCAACGCCCAGATCATGGCAGAACGGCTCGCTAACGCTCTGGAGAGGGGCTGGTACTTCCGTAAGGCAGGCACCAGCATCCTGCGCCGGGTAATGGAATCCGGTGCACTGGGTTGTGAAGTCGTGATTGCCGGTAAGCTTACCGGTGCACGTGCGCGTACCCAGAAATTTACCGAGGGCTATATCAAGCACTGCGGTGAACCAAGCAACACTATCGTTGAGAAAGGCTATGCAGTTGCCATCAAGAAACTTGGTGTAATCGGTGTCCAGGTCAAACTGGTCCCCGGTGGCGCAAAGATGCCCGATCATTTCACCATCATCGAGCAGAAGAAGAAGGCTCCGGCACCAGCAGTCACTGTCACCAGCATTGGGGATGTTGAAGCTGATGAGCCGGCACTTCCCGACGAGAAATTAGGGGAGGACCAGTAAATGGCGATCTTCAGGGCAAAGGATGTCAAGCAGCTCTCGGATGTGGAAATTCTCGAACAGATGGGAAAACTCCGGATGGAGCTTGTCCGGCACTATGGAAAAGTCAGTGCCGGTGGCGCAACTGAGAACTCGGGACATATCCGGGAACTCCGGCGAACTATCGCCCGCATGTTGACCGAGCAGAACAGCAGGAGAACTGCATGATCTCTCCCCAGAACGTCCTCAGGCACGAATTGATCGGCCTTGACGTTCTGGTATCGGGAGCCTCCAATCCCCTTCACCGGGGAATTTGCGGACGCATCATCGATGAAACAAAAAATCTGGTGGTAATTATGACCTTAACCGGCGTAAAACGCATCCCCAAGATGCACACCAGATTTCAGCTGCATTTTGGCAGCAGAATTGTCGAGATAGATGGATCCGTGATGGCTCTGGCTCCTGAAAAGAGGATCAACCTGCACGAAAGGAAGAGGATACCATAATGGCACTAAACATTGGATTGAACGTTCAGGCACCCCAGAAGGAGTGCGCGGATGTTAACTGTCCGTTTCACGGCACTTTACCGGTGCGCGGCCAGGTGATCACCGGCAAAGTCGTGAGCGATCGAATGATGGGAACGGTTGTAGTAGAGCGTAATTTCATGCACTACATCCGGAAATACAAGCGGTACGAAAAACGCAGCTCGAAACTCCATGCGCACAACTCACCCTGCATCCAGGCAAAGGTTGGCGATATGGTGAAGATTGCTGAATGCAGACCGTTATCAAAGAGCACCACCTTTGTAGTCGTTGAGGTGCAACAGCCATGAAGGCAAAACAGTCAAAGACCCCAAGAGCACTCGCCACCGGAACCAAACTTACCTGTGCAGATAATACCGGCGCGCGTGTAGTTCAGATCGTTTCGGTCTTTGGCTTTCATGGAGTTCGCCGTCGTCAGCCCAAGATGGGACTGGGCGACCTTGCGACCGTAACAGTCAAGAAAGGCACCCCCGACATGCGTAAAAAGCTTGTACGGGCGGTCGTCATCCGACAGAAGAAGGAGATTCGCAGGCCCAGTGGCATGCGGGTATCCTTCGATGACAACGCTGTTGTTGTTGTTGATGAGAAGAACGAGCCAAAAGGAACAGAGATCAAAGGACCGGTTGCCCGTGAAGTTGCGGAACGGTTCCCAAAACTCGGATCCATGGCTACGATCATCGTATGAGGTGTGAAGTATGGTAAGATTAGAAAGCGCACAGCCAAGGAAGCAGAGAAAGGCACGCTATCAGGCACCTTCACACGTGAAGTCAAAATACTTAAACGCCCCGCTCTCCGCTGCACTTAAAGATAAATACAAGATAAAGACGCTGCGGGTTGTCAAGGGCGACACGGTAAAGGTCACCCGAGGGGATTTTGTCGGTGATGAAGGGATTGTTGATGCCGTTGACACCAGGAAGTCAAAGATTATTGTCCATGGTGTTACCTCAACCAAGGCTGACGGGACAGAAGTACCCCGGCCTGTTGATGCCTCAAACGTCCAGATCACAAAACTCAATCTTGCAGACAAACGCCGTGAGGCAAAATTAGCGGAGGCTGAATAATGGGAGACCATCTGAAGCGGTTGAACGCCCCGGACTCGTGGCACATCGCAAAGAAGACAACAAAATTCATTACAAAGACAGCGCCCGGTCCGCACAATGCGAACGCCATGCCAATCACCGTCTGGCTTCGCGATCACATGGGCTTAGCGCGGAACATGAAAGAGGTCAAGCAGATCCTCCTTCAACACGATGTTGTCATCAACGGCAGACCCTGCCGTGACCCCCGGATGGGTATCGGTATCTTCGATATCATCGCCCTTCCGAAGATCAACAAGTACTACCGTATCCTGCGCGACAAAAATGGACGTCATGTATCCATTCTTATTGATGCAGAGGCAGCAAAGACCCGCCTGTGCAAAGTGAGCAACAAATCCATTGTTGCCGGTGGCAAGGTCCAGCTGAACATGAGAGACGGTTCAAACGTGCTCGCCGACAACACCTACAAGTCAGGCGACTCGATTGTCCTCTCCCTTGAGCCCGAAACCCGGTTCAAGATCATCGACCACTTCCCGTTTGCTGTTGGTAACATGGCAATGATTATCGGTGGTAAGCATTCCGGCAAGGTTGCACGGATCACCGAGATCATCAAGATGCCCGGCAGTGTGCCCAACAAGATTCTCCTTGAGGATGAATCCGCAGGTGTAAAGTTTGAGACAATCTCGCCCTACATCTACGTTGTTGGTAAGAAGACCTCCGCGATAGCACAATGGGGGATTGAACAGTGACTTCGATGCGCGATATCTACATCGACAAGGTAGTTGTCCATATGGGAGTAGGCGAGAGCGGAGAAAAGCTCGTTAAAGCTGAAAACATCATGAAGACGATCACCGGTCAGACGTCGATTCGTACCATTGCAAAGATGACTCAGCCGGCGTTCTCCATCCGTAAGGGTGCCCCGATCGGCTGTAAAGTCACCCTCCGCGGAAAAACCGCCCGGGATTTCTTCCAGACCGCTGTTACAATCCTGAACAAAACCGTATTCGAGAGCCAGTTCGACAAGAGCGGCAACATCTCGTTCGGAGTTGAAGAACACACGGATTTCCCCGGCATGTCGTATGATCCGCAGATCGGTATCTTCGGCATGGATGTGAACGTTGTTCTCGAGCGCAAGGGTATCCGTATCACCCGCAGACGCGAAGCACGGAAGAAGCTCCCCGCGAAACAGCGTGTGAGTAAGGCGGATGCAATTGCATTCCTCCAAAAGGACTACCAGGTCGAGGTGCGCTAATGGCTGGAGAAAGGAAGAAGATCTACGGTCGCGGTGCGAACGAATGCAAGATGTGCGGGCGCAAACAGGGTCTCGTACGCAGATACCATATCATGTTCTGCAGGCAGTGTTTCCGCGAATGGGCCTCGAAGATTGGCTTTAAGAAGATGAGCTGAAGGTGAATGCACAATGACACGATCAAATACATTAGCAGACGGAATGTGTGCCCTGAAAAACGCCGGTGATACCGGCAAGTCCGTGTGCATCATCGAACCCGCGAGTAAACTCCTTGGCGCGATGCTCCGCATTATGCAGGACGCCGGATATATTGGCAGTTTCGAGTTTATCGATGACGGCAGGGGCGGGCAGCTCAAGGTCCACCTCACGGGCAAAATAAACCGCTGTGGGGCAATAACGCCGCGGTTTTCAGTACAGCTGGATGAAATGGAATACTGGGAGAAGCAGTACCTGCCTGGAAAGAATTTCGGGCTCATAGTGCTCTCGACTTCGCGCGGTGTAATGTCGCATGAACAGGCGAAGAAAGAGAGCATTGGTGGCGAACTGCTCGGGTATGTTTACTAGAGGGTGCGAAAGATGTCGGCAATCAGAAAAGTAACTATCCCCGAGGGTGTCAAAGCCAGTCTTGAAGGCTCGCTTCTTCGTGTGACTGGTCCAAAAGGCCAGCTCTCCCGCAACATGCGGTTCCCGCAGGTCGTCATAACCTGTGATGGAAACGAAGTTACCTTTTCCACGGAGTCCAAGCGTAAAGAGATCAATGCAATGGTCGGAACACTCGAGGCACATACCAAGAATATGTGCCGCGGTGTCACAGAAGGGTTTGAGTACCACATGAAGGTAGTCTACAGCCACTTCCCGATCCAGCTGAAAGTCCAGGGAAACCGGCTTGAGATCGCCAACTTCCTTGGAGAGAAGAAGGCACGGTCCGCACGAATTGAAGCGGGTGTCAAGGCGAAAATCGAAAACGATACGGTTGTTCTTTCCGGAATTGACCGCGAACTGGTCGGAAACTCGGCAGCAAATATCGAGCATGCAACCCACATTCGTGACCGTGACCCCCGTGTCTTCCAGGATGGCATCTATATCGTACAGAGGGGTTGAGGAGCGATGACTACAGAAATAAAGCGACTGATCCGTGTGCGAGTAGCGAAAGGTGCCGCCTTCAAGCGCGATGGATACGGCAAGAAACGACAGCTCTCCGATTCCTGGAGAAAGCCTCGTGGACAGCACAACAAGCAGAGGGAGCAGAAGAAGGCTAAAGGCGCTCTTCCCAAACCCGGTTACGGAAGCCCGATCGCGGTGCGCGGCATGCACCCCAGCGGATTTTTCGAAGTGATGGTTGCAACTGCAACGGAACTCGCGGGACTCGATCCCAAGACGCAGGCAGTCCGTATCTCCGGTACTGTCGGCGACCGCAAACGCGTAGGTCTCCAGGCAGCAGCAATCGCAGCAGGTCTCAAAGTGCTCAACGCAAGAATTGTGAAGACTGCATCAGAGAAGGCAACACCTGCAGTAAAGAAATCAACTGCACCGAAGAAGGAGGCCACGAAGCCCGTAAAGGCCACCGATGCTCCTGCAAAGAAAGGTGCAAAGAAAGCCTCGGATGCAGCTCCTGAAGTGAAAAAAGCTCCAGTGAAGGATACGAAGAAAGCTGCAATGCCCAAGAAGGCAGAGAAAGCCCCGGAAGGAAAGGCAGCCAGCAAATCTGCAAAGCCCAAGGCAGAGCCTGCAGCAAAACAGAGTGCGGCCTCGAAACCCAAGGCAACAAAGAAGACCGGTTCAGAGGTGACGAAGAATGAGTGATGTCTTCAGCCAGAAACGCATCGCCGCTTCCATATTAAAGTGCGGAGTAAACCGTATCTGGTTCGACCCGGCCCGTATCTCGGATATCGAGAACGCAATCTCGAGAGAGGATCTGCGTGGGCTCGCGGTTGACGGCGCGATCAAGGCACGCCAGAAGAAAGGCGTGAGCCGCGGCAGAGCCCGGGCACGAATCGCAAAGCGGTCGTACGGGCACTGCAAAGGTCCCGGAAAGAGGAAGGGGGCAGCAGGTGCCCGCAACCCGAGCAAGACCGAGTGGATCCAGAAGATCCGTGCAATCAGGAAAGTGCTCGTTGCACTCCGTGATGCCGGAACCATTGACCGGCACATGTACCGCATTGTCTACAGGAAAGCAGCAGGCGGTCAGTTCAGAAGTGTTGCGCACATGAAGGCGCAGATGGAGATCCTCGCAGGGAGGATGAAGTAACATGGCAACAGGAGCACGGTATTTTGTCCCCTTCCGGAGACGAAGGGAAGGCAGAACCGATTACTACAAGCGAACCGCACTCGTCGTAGCAGACGCGCCAAGGATGGTAGTGCGCAGGACAAACCGGCACATTATCATCCAGCTCGTTACTGCTGAGATGACTGGTGATCGCACACTCGTGGCAGCAAACTCTGCCGAGCTGGAACAGTACGGATACAAGGGATCGACTTCCAGCACGCCGGCAGCATACCTGACCGGCATGCTCTTTGCCGTTAAAGCAAAGAAAGCAAGCCATGAACGGGCAATCCTGGACATTGGACTCAGCCATGCAACAAAGGGTGCCAGAGTCTTTGCAGCACTGAAAGGTGCTGTCGAGGCGGGCCTTGATGTACCTCATGGTGAAGAGATCCTCCCCTCCGATGAGCGGGCCAAAGGTGCGCATATCGCGGCTTACAACAAAAATGCCGGAGATATCGTAAAGATGGTTGAACTGGCTGCAGTTGCCATCAAAAAGGAGCTGGTCTAAATGGCATATGAAAAACAGGAGTGGCACCCGGTCACCGGCCTTGGGAAACTCGTCGCTGCGGGAGAGATCAAGAGCATTGATCAGGTTCTCGAAAGCGGCAGACCTATCAAGGAACCCGAAATTGTCGATGCGTTCCTTCCGGATCTGGAGGATGAAGTTCTCGATATTGCCATGACGCAGCGTATGACCGATTCCGGCCGCCGTGTCCAGTTCCGTGCAGTTGTCATTGTGGGCAACCGCAACGGCTACATTGGATTTGGCCAGGGCAAGGACGTTCAGGTCGGCAATGCGATCAAGAAGGCAATTGTCAAGGCAAAAATGAATCTGGTAAAAGTTCACCGTGGATGCGGCAGCTGGGAATGTGGATGCGAAGTCAACCACTCCCTCCCTATGCAGGTGGAGGGAACCGCAGGCAGTGTCAAGGTTACTCTCAAGCCCGCACCGCAGGGTATCGGGCTTGTAACCGGTGATATCAGCAAGAAAGTGCTGCAACTCGCCGGTATCAAGGATACCTGGACCTTTGCCCGCGGGCAGACCCGCACTACGATCAACTTTGCGAAAGCGACATTCAATGCGCTCAAAGCAACCAATATGATCAGGACCGGGGGGTCACAGTAAATGTACGCGGTCGTTCAGGTACGCGGGACAGTAAGAACCCGTCGCGATATCAAGGACACCTTAAAGATGCTGCGCCTTCACCACATCAATCACTGCGTGCTGATCTCGGAAACACCCGAGAATCTTGGCATGATACGCAAGGTGAAGGATTATGTCGCATATGGCGAAGTGGATGCTCCAACCGTTGAGACCCTGCTGCAAACCCGCGGCAGAGTACTCGGCGATGCACCACTTACCGAGGAGTATCTTAAAACCAACTCCGCATATGCCAGCATCAGTGAGTTTGCACAGGCACTTGCAAGTGGTGAGACGAAGTTACGCGAAGTTCCGGGACTCAAACCGGTTCTCCGTCTTCACCCACCGCGCAAGGGACACAAGACCACCAAGCAGGCATTCCCCCAGGGTGGAGCGCTTGGATATTATGGTCAGGAGATCAATACTCTCCTCTATAAGATGAGGTGAAGCAAAGATGCCAACAAATAAACGTTCAAAGTACCGCGGATCGCGGACGTGCGGCGGCGGTACCCATAAAAACCGTCGTGGTGCAGGTAACCGTGGAGGCCGGGGACGCGCCGGTATCAATGCCCACCACTTCGTCAAGTGGTATAAGGAAATGGGAGGACGCGTCTTTGGGAAAGATGGTTTCTTCCACAACCCGGCTGTCCTCGTCTCGACGATGGATGTCGGGATAATCGATCAGATCATACCGTCGCTCATTGCGCAGGGTATTGCCAAGCAGGAAGGAGATGCAGTCACGATCAATGCTGCTGACATGGGTATCGAAAAGGTGCTCGGCAGCGGCAAGGTCACCAAGAAGATCAACATCTCCGCCGAAGCATTCTCTGAATCCGCAAAGGCAAAGATTGAGAAGATGGGTGGAAAGGCGCTGGTCGTCTGAGCCTCCCAATATTTTTTTGGTGAAACAATGGGAAACCTGCTGGATCGAATGGAACCACTGCTCGCTGCGATGCCCGCAGTCAAGAGCCCGGAGGGACACGTCCATTTCAAAAATAAACTGATATGGACACTTGGAATACTGATTTTGTATTTTGCCCTGACGAATATCCCGCTTTTTGGAATCACATCAAATACGATGGATTATTTTACCTATTACCGTGCACTCCTTGCCGGGGCAAGCGGTTCAATTGTCCACCTGGGTATCGGACCGATCGTCACTGCATCCATCGTGCTCCAGTTGCTCAAAGGCGCCGATATCCTCCACATTGATACCAGTGAAACGCGCGGACAGGTCATGTACATGGGTCTCCAGAAGATCCTTATCATTGTCATGATCGTCATTGAAGCAGCTCCCAACCTGGTGGGCGGTTTCATAACACCAAACCCGGTTATTGCCCAGCAATTTTTTGGGGGCAACCTGTTTGCAGTTTCTCTCCTGATTTTCATCCAGATCTGTATCGGAGGTTTGCTCGTCGTCCTTATGGATGAAGTGGTGACAAAATGGGGTATCGGCTCCGGTGTGGGTCTCTTCATTATTGCCGGTATTTCGCAGGCAATTGTCAACGGTTTCATCAACTGGGTCCCATATGGTGACCAGTATCCAATCGGGTTCTTCCCCCGTCTCGTTGCTATCGGGATCGATGGTGGAAATTACCTCACCTACTTTGGACCGAATCTTCTCGCATTCGTTACTACGATCACCATCTTCCTGATCATCGTGTACGTGGAATCCACGCGCATCGAGATCCCTCTTGCACACTCGCAGGTACGCGGGGCACGGGCGCGTTTCCCGGTGAAGCTTATCTACGCCAGCGTTCTGCCGATGATTCTCGTCCGGGTACTGCAGGCAAATATCCAGATGGTCGGAATGTTCCTTTCCAGTGTCGGCATCACGATATTCGGAAAATTCAATGGTACAACGCCATTGAATGGTGTTATGTATTATCTTGCACCGATCAACAGCCCCAATGACTGGATGTGGTGGTCCTCGACCTTTATTGGCAACGCCAGTTGGGGGGATGTTCTATTACGTCTGGGAATAGATACAACTATCATGGTGGTCGGTGGTGCGATCTTCGCACTGTTCTGGATCAAGACCGCAGGGCTTGACTCAAAGGATGTCGCCCGGCAGATCCAGTTATCAGGCATGTCCATTCCTGGCTACCGCAGGAATCCGCAGGTGCTGGAAAAGTACCTTGACCGGTATATCCCCCGTGTCACTGTCATTGGTGGTGTCTTTATTGGTTTGCTCAGTGTAGTGGCAAACCTCTTTGGTGTCATCGGTATGGTGAGCGGAACCGGTCTGCTCTTGACGGTCAGTATCACCTACCGGCTCTACGAAGAGATTGCAAGCCAGCAGATCATGGAAATGTACCCGTTCATGCGGACCTTCTTTGGTAAAGAGTAAGTTTCAGGAAAGGAACTCAAATGCAGGGAAGAAAGGTCATCATAACCGGTGTACCGGGCGTCGGCAAGACGACGGTAATCAACGAGGCATTACAGACGCTCAGAGATGAGGGAGTCGAATACCAATCCATTAATTTCGGCTCCTTCATGTTTGAAGTGGCAAAAAATGACGATGTGGTCCAGAACAGAGACCAGATGCGTTCACTCGATCGCGCCGTCCAGAAACAATTGCAACAGCGTGCCGCGCAGGCGATTGCAAAGGTTCCGGGAAATGTGCTGATCGATACGCATGCATCAGTCAAAACGCCTAAGGGTTATCTGGCGGGGCTTCCCGAATGGGTGCTCCGCGAGATTATGCCCGACATTATTGTCCTTGTTGAAACGGATGATGACCAGATTCTCATGCGCCGGCTTACGGATGAAACCCGTGCGCGGGACAAAGAAGGGTCCCGTTCCATCGCAGAGCACCAGCAGTTCAATCGATCAATTGCTGCTGCCTATGCGATGATGACGGGTTGCACCATAAAAATCGTGATAAACGCAGACTTTTTACTCGACCGGTCCTCATCAGAACTGGCCGATGTTCTCAGGTGAACAGATGGATTTTTCAAAAATCTGGGATAAATACGGGATCTACATAGCGCTCGCATTCATGATGCTGATGATGTTCTCATATAGCATCGAGTGGTTACGGGTGGGTGTCGGAAAAGGTATCGATGGCGCATTCTCGCCCGTTGTTGACGGTTTCGGGATTCCGTTCTATATCCTCATCGTCATCCTTTCGGCATTCACCGGCCTGTACTCTTCCATCATCCAGAAATATACCATTGATTATGACAAGATGACCGAGTCCCAGGAACGGATGAAAGAGTTCCAGACCGAGTATCGCGAAGCGCAGCTCTCCCAGGATGAGAAGAAGATCAAGAAGATGGATGCAAAAAAAGACCGGGTTATGCGCGAGCAGCTTGAGATGTCCCAGCAGCAGTTCAAGCCAATGGCGTATATCCTCGTGATTACGGTACCTATCTTCTTCTGGCTTCTTTTCCGGCTCGGTGAAGTGAAGAGCACCATCACGATGCCCTACGTGGGCACCGTCGGACTTCATGATGCCGCAGTCTGGATCATCCCCGCCTGGATTCTCTGGTACATGATCTGTTCCATCACCTTAAGCCAGGTGATCCGGAAATCCTTAAACATCGGGGGCGTCTGATGCGGATTACCGTGAGCGGGTTGCCCGGCAGCGGGACAACATCTCTCTCACGGTACCTGTCAGAACGCCACGGTTTTTCTTTAATCTCCGCAGGTGAAGTCTTCCGGCAGCTTGCCCGGGAACATCACATGGAGCTTGCTGAATTCGGGCGTCTGGCCGAAGAGGATTCATCGTTTGATAAGATGATCGATGCCCGCCAGAAAGAGATCGCCGAGAAACAGGACAATATTATTGTCGAAGGCAGGCTCTCCGGTTGGATGATCGATAATGCAGATCTCAAGATCTGGGTGCATGCCCCCATCGGCTGCCGGGTAAAACGGATCGTCTTCCGTGACCACGTGGCCGACGAGAAAACCGCGGGAGATCTCACCCTCGAGCGTGAACAGTGTGAAGCACTGCGCTACCGTTCGTACTATTCTATTGACATCAACGATCATTCCATTTACCACCTAAGTCTTAACTCCCAGCACTGGGGCGTTGAAGCACTGGGCGCGATTGTCGATACCGCGATCGCCCAGATAAAGCGCGAACCGTAGAATGGTTTTCTGCGTCCTTCAGGACGTACGATCGGTTTTTTTAATTTGTTCATCCGCCGGCACCCATTTTCTCCGGCAAAATCGTGATCACCGGGGAAATCTTTTACGTGTTAGAAAAAGTATGATAGTTGTGGAAGATGAGATCGAAGTGCATCTGGTCAAATCGTGGGATAACGATGAGATCGCTGACCTGTACCGTGCCGGTGGGTGGTGGAAGGAAGAATACGATCCTTCGGCCCTCGGTTCCCTGATCCAGGGGAGTTTTTCATTTGTGGTTGCCGTTAACAAAAAGACGGGCAAGGCCATCGGCATGGGCCGGGTCATCTCTGATGGTGTTTCTGATGGATATATCCAGGATCTGGTCGTCTTTCCGGCATACCGGAAGAGTGGTATTGGCAGGGAGATGGTTTCTGCCCTTGTCGGGCAGTGCATTCTGTCCGGTATCACCTGGATTGCCCTGATTGCCGAGCCGGACACAGAAAAATTTTATCTGCCCCTTGGTTTTAAACCCATGGAACGGCATATTCCTATGATATTCCGGGGCGATGGTGCATGTTAACTCAGGACGATTTCAGACCGGTAACCCTGACGGACCGGGCATTTTTTCAGCAGCATTACTCGTATTATCCCCAGACTCACAGCGATAACACGTTTACCAACATGGTCTGCTGGAACCATTACGCAAATTACCAGTATGCCTATGTTGAGAAAAATGTCATTCTTGCCAGCACGATTGATGGTATCACCCGGTTTCGTCCGCCGATAGGCCCCCGCAACCCCGCACTTCTGCGTTCGCTCATCCGGCTGGCATCGGAAGTAAGTGATTCGGAACCCATCGTGCTTATCGATCCCGATACCGCGAGCTGGATGCGGGAAACCTGTTCCGGCCTGAACCTGGTACCTGACCGGGATGTTTTTGAGTACGTTTACCGGTCTTCCGATCTAGCCGATCTCCCGGGAAAACAGTATCTCACCATACGTCACCATCTCAACAAATTTCGGAAGAACTGCCTCTATTCAGTTGAACGGATCACCCCGGAAAACCAGGAAGAAGTCAAATTGTTCCTGATCCAGTGGTGCGAATGGAAGGGATGTGAAGGAGACCCGGTGCTTGCCCATGAAAAGGAAGCAACCTTCTTTGCCATCGACCATTTCGGGGAATTAGGCCTGTCCGGTCTCGTCATCCGGGTCCACAACACTATCGGTGCCATGGCACTCTTTGAACCCCTCAACAGTGATACCGCCTTGGTCCATTTCGAGAAAGGGATGCCCGATTGTGATGGCATCTACAAGGAGATCAATGCCGAAACAGCAGCGGTTCTCAAGAACGATTTCACTTATATCAACCGGGAGAGTGACCTCGGAGTTGCTGGTCTCCTGGAGTCAAAGATGCGGTATCATCCCCACCACATGGTCGAAGTATACTCCCTGAAACGCGACTCCTGATTTTTTTACTGCACTACCGGGTGACTTAAACTCTGCCCGGTGCATTTCTTTTTTTTGCCGGCAGGGAACAAAAAAGATTTTTCCCGGATTTTTTCAGATATTTACCAGGAAGTACACCAGTACCAGGGGGAAAAATACCAGGACCCAGACGAACTTGTTCCAGGAGAAGACATCTTTCCCGTCACACGGGGTGATGGGAAGAAGTTCGAACACTGCTGCGAGCAGATTGATCGAGAATCCCAGCATCCCCGCAGTCCGGAAAATTCCGCCAAGGGGAATGAGGAGCAGGCATGCAATGGCTATCAGGATCGAAAAGACCGGGCCCGACAGCATAATGAGCCCGAGACTCCGCTTTTCCAGCGGTACCCGGCTGCGGACTGCGGTGAGGGTTGGCTGGGCAAATACATTGCCAAAAAGCCATGCCGTAAGGAACATGATAAGGGAGCCCAGGCCCCAGAACTGGACCTCCGTACTGCACTCGTACTTCCGGTTCAGGTACCAGTGTGCTATTTCGTGAGCACAGAGCGCAACTCCTCCCATAACTACGTAAAGCACCACTGTCGTCAGATCAAACGGTGTCCGGGCGGCAAAGAAGAAGAGCACGCCGATGATCACCGCCCCGATGGCGATCACGCCCAGTTCCCGCCGGGTAAACCCGAGTGCGATCTCCTTTGATTCAACCGCCCTGATGGCCCGCTTCTTCTTCTCTTCCTCCGAAAGCCGGCCCTGAATCACCTGTCCGATGGCGCCCTGGAAGAAGAGCACGAGCTTTGCCAGCCATGCCGAAAGGGCTGAACCAAAGGCCGTAAGGCCAAGCCCCGTCATGGCCACACCCGCTCCCACGGCAACAATGGGCTCTGCTTCGTCGGGAATGATACTGGAAAATGGCAGATGTTTATCCTCTTTGCAGCTGTCCTGGGGGGCCGGGGGAACGATCTTTGTATTCGAGAGTATATGGGTAACCGGGTTCAGGCGGGTCACTCCCTTCTGTTCGACCGAGTATCCATCCGGAAAGACAATGATGGCATCCGTTTTGAGGTCAACGGGGTAGTGGTAGTTTGCCATTATCCGGCGGAAATCCTCCCCGTAGGATGAGAAATCGAATGCATCGGTGCTGTACTCTTTTCCCCGTACCGATGCAAAATGGGGAAAACGGAGTTTTGCCGTACCGGGACTTGCACAGAGGATGGTAAAATCAGCGGTGTTCCCGGTGCCCCTGGATCGCTGGTAGTTTTCAATAGCAGGGGATGTGGCAAGGAACGTCTTGATTCCCAGGTACTCCGCGGGATTATCCTGATACGTGAGAGTTACAATTGCATCGCCCTGCTGATCGATCTGGATATAGGTTTGCTGCAGGTTGAAAGCGCAGACCGGATAGAGAAGAAAAAGGAGAAAAATGAATCCTATTACGGGTGCCCATCGCATAATTTTTGTTTTTTTCAAATCGAGATAAGGATTCTCATTTGATTATTAAAAATAAGGAAACCGGGGCCGTTCCGGTGAGATTATCTGAGATCTAGTGGGGAAGTACTGCCAGTGCTGCTACACCGGATGCAATGATCTTCACGGCGATTGCTGCGAGGAGCATACCGAGCACTTTACCCATGATATCGGTTACAACCTCCCCGAGCATCCTCTGGATGAATTCGGAATAATAGAGGACGAGCCATGTGGCGAGCAGGGAGAGTGAGATGGCAATAAACGTGACAAGGAACCCAAAGTCCCTGGAAAGCAGCATCACGGTGGTGATGGTACCCGGGCCGCAGAGGAGCGGTGTCCCGATAACCACGCCCACGGCGGTCTTGGTTCGTTCCTTGCAGTGCCCGATCTCGATACCCAGCGCATACTGGATACCGAGAAGGAAGAGCAGAATTCCCCCCGCTACCTGGAAACTGGGCAGGTTGAGGCCGAGCAGGTCAAAGATCATCTTGTTGAAGACGAGGAAGATGTACATCAACCCGCCCGCCACCGCGACAGCAATGAATGCCTGCTTATGGATCTCGGTGGAGCACTGCCCCTTGGTCATGGCCGCAAATACCGGCACCGAAAGAAGGGGATCAAGGATGATGAACAGGGTGGCAAAACAATAGATGATATTCGTAATAATGTCCGGCATGGTCTGATCCTGATTATACGCTCTGATTGGGGATAAAAATAGTTGAAGAATCCTTTGTGGGTTTGCATCATCCACAATATATAATATCCACGAGTCTCCATGTTCTCCTAAAGCGGACCTGACCCCGGTACAACAGTGATCGGGGTGAGACGACCGCAAAGGTGAATTTTTATGGCAAAAGCAGTGACAGCAACTAAAAAAAGTAGTGCAGCGAGTATAAAAAAACCCGTCGCAGCCAACGCTAAAGCATCACCTGTGGCGAAGAAAAAGCCTGTTGCGGCCGCGAAACCTGCAGCAAAGAAAGCAGCGACCGTGGTAAAGAAAGCCCCGGTCGCGGCTGCAAAGAAGACGCCGGTCAAAAAGGCCCCGGCAAAAAAGCCCGTGAAAAAGAGTGCGGCCAAAGCCGGATCGAAAAAGACCTCCGCAGCCCCCACCCGCTACAAGTGCAGGCTCTGCGGATACGTGTACTCATCTCTCCGGGGAGAGCCTCATAACGGCATACCAGCGGGCACCGCATTTGAGGATCTTCCCGATACCTACGTATGCCCGGTCTGCGGGTACCAGGGCAAAGGCAAGATTGGCAAATGGGGTTTTGAGGAATGGCGCCCAACCCGCTACATATGCTCCGTCTGTTCCTATGTGTACGATGAAAAACGCGGGGAACCTCACCGAGGCATAAAAGCAGGAACGAAGTTTGAAGATCTTCCGGACGATTATGTCTGTCCCGTCTGTGCCCAGGATCCCAAGATCCGCGTACAATTCGGCAAAGTGCTCAAGCAGGGCTTTGAACCCCTTCAGGTTTGAGTTCTGTACATCCCCCCCTTTCTCATTTTTTACCCCGCTCTTACGGCCGGCATGGTATTGTCTGCCAACGAATCTTCAGCGGGCACTGTCGGGTACTTTTTTTTAAAAACAAACCGGTTTATCCACGTTCCATCTCTCCCGTCTTTGTATCTTTGCGATCTCCCGAACGTGGAACCTTAGCGGCACATGGACGGGTACCGACATTTTTTGAATCGATCTTACAATCTGCCGGGACGTTTTGGCGTAAGCATCGGGATGATCACAACCCAATTCGCTGACAGGTAACGATGGCGAACAGTATCGTCACCCAGGATGGTTCTCCTTATAGCAGTCACCCGGCTGACTTTTCCCCTGGCAGTCCGGGTTTTCTTTCCGGCTCCCGTCTACCCCTGGTGTTCCCGGCTCCCAAGAATGCCATGTTGAAAAAAACGGGTACAAATCTATAAACCTCCCGGCGGTTTATTTTACTATTACGTGATTGAATTGACGCGTTTTAGCCAGATAATCTGTACCGGTCTTATCCTCACCTGCTTCCTGACTGCAGTCATGGTCCTTCCCGTTGCGGGAGCGGATGCAAATATCGAAGCCGAACTGGGAGATACCTTGAACCTCCATGGTGTGTCCTACACGGGAAGCAGCGTATACCTCTTTATGACCGGTCCGGGTCTCCCGGTGACGGAGTTACCCTGACTGACGTGAGCCAGCGGGCCGACCAGGGAAAGTTCACGACAATTGACCTGGACAGTAACCAGGAATGGTCCTACCGCTGGGACACGTCCCGTATCATGAACGAGATCAAGTACGGCACGTACCTGGTCTATGTATCCAATGAACCGGCAGACAAGTCCCAGCTCGGCGGGACAAATACCTACAAGACCCTCGAGGTCTACTTTACCGAATCCACCACTTCGCGGGTATCGTCTTCCGGCAGCGGGACGACCTATACGCTCAATCCCGATATGCACTCCTCGGTAGAAGTACCGAAGATTGCGATCACTTCACCCACCCCCACTCCGACGCCATTGACAACTCCCCCGACCCCGGTCCCGACCGCAACCTCCCTGCCCACGACAAAAGCACCCCTTCTCCCCGCAGCGGTCATTCTTGCGGTGCTGCTGGGTGCGTGTGCAGTTATCATGAAAAAGCAGTAAATCACCCCCTCTTTTTTTCGGCAAGGTATTATCATCGGCCGTGTGAATGGTATACTGAGTGGAATGGACGTCACCGCATTGCTTGAGAAGGCACATCACCTGATGAAAATCGGCCGGTATGATGATGCGATTGTGCACTATGATCGTGTACTCGAACAGGATAGCAGAAATACGACCGCTCTTGAGGAGAAAGGGAACGTGTTTTACTCCCTCGGTCGTCACGTGGATGCCATCGCATGCTACGATGCGGCACTGGCGATAAATCCCACGCTTATCCTCGTCTGGTACGAGAAAGGCTATGCCCTGAGAAAGATCCACCGGTACGAAGAAGCGATTGTCTGTTTCGACCGAGCCCTGGCCCTCGATCCCGAATACATCTTTGCACTCAGCAATAAGGGGTACTCGCTGAATGAACTGGGCCGGTATGAAGAAGCGATTGCATGCTTCAATATCATTCTCGAATCAAGCCCGAACAATGTCCGTGCGGCCACGGCAAAGGGCATCGCGCTCCGGGAGCTGGGGAGAAACGAGGAGTCGCTGGTATTTTTCGATAAGGCGCTCAATTACAACTCCATCAACTCGTTTGTCTATTATAACAAGGCCATTGCCCTGCGGAATCTCGGCAGGATCAAAGAAGCTGACGATTGCCTGAAGATCGTGAACTTCCCCCGCGGTGCACAGAAAATATAATTTTTCATCCGGTTTTATCGTCCATTTTTTGTTCCAGAGCAGGTGACTTGCGGGAACAACGCCCATGGAAAAAATCCTGGCTTTTTTTTAGATGCTCCTGCTTATCGGTTGGCTCGCATTTGTGGCATTTCTAGCCTGAACTGGGATACGGCGAACCTGAGAACGCGGAGAACTCGGGAATTCTTCCCGCCTTTTATACAATTCCGCCCTGCGGAAATAAAAAAAAATTAGATGAGTTTAAAGATGGGGTGGCTGTCTGATTTGCACTCGACGCCGAGCTGGCGTGTTGCCTCAAGGACCGTGATATCGGTGTAGGCCTGTGCGGTGATCATTGCTTCGACGTTCTCGATTGGACCGTACATAATGAGGTCTGCACCGAGGGTGCTTGCAATCATGTTGCATCCGATATCGGGTGCTGACCATGCTGCCTGCTTTATGCCTTCCATACCGCCGAGGTAGTGGTGGGACATCTGTTTGAGGAGGACATCCTTACCCTCGTAGCCTGATGCGAGTACTGAGGGGGTCTTGCTCGTTCCCTTCCAGCGCTTGAGCCAGGTCCAGGAAACGGTCATGTTGTGGTATGCGCCACCGGTCGGGTATCCGTGGATTGCCTTGCATGCAAGGATCTCACGGTATGAGCCGCCGCTGCCGAGACCCAGCGGGGTTGCTGCTGTGTCGAGGATCGGGCGCTTGATACCGCATTCTTCTGCGATAGCGAGCATACCCTTGGTCTGACCTGCAACGCCACCTTCGGTGAGCACCTTCTCGCGGCCTGCAACTGACGGGTCGCCGGGGTTGAATGCGAGGACAATGGCTGCATCGACGTCACTGTTCTTGAGTGCATCGATGTTCTCCTGGGGGATCGAACCGTTGATCGAGTTGTAGATTGCACGGTTTGCAAGGCCGACTTCCGTCACGTACTTGCATGCGTGAGCGAGTGCCTTGGGTGCTGATGAGTCCATCAGGAATGCAGTCTTGTTGTCGATTGAGTCAAACCAGCTGAAGTAGCTCTCGAATGCCTCTCCATACTCAGCGATGATCTGGATGAAGTGGGGCACACCGGTCAGGTCTGACAGGACCTGGCAGCGGTTCCAGAGGGCTTCTGCCTTTGCCTTGTCGATTGTTCCCTTGTGGTCGTCAAGCACGCATTCGTGCTTGTTGTAGAAGATTGACGCACCCAATACGGTAGGGTACTCGCCGGGCTGTCCACCAATCTTGGTGCCGTTGAAGTCCCAGACACTCTGTTCTTTTTCAAATCTGAACATATTCGTTTACACCTCCATTATACCATTGTCATTAATTTCTGGTACAGGAACAGCAGCATCACAAATACGGTAAGTCCTGCGACAAGGCCGTAGAGGATACCGATATCCCGTCCAATCTTTCTTCCAACACGCTGCGCAACCTCTGCATCCACGAACTCGATCTTCTTCTCGATCTTGTCGAGTCGCTTCTCGATTTCGAGGAACTGGGGGTTTGCAGATGCGGAGCCAACTTCAGCGCCGCCGGCAGCTTCCTTGACTTCAACAACAAAGGCTTCGCCAGCGAACGCACCCGGGTCACGGGCTTTGAGTTCGTTGATCTTGGCCTTGATTGCGCCCATGTCTTCGCTTTCCATGATGTTGACGATCTCCGTCTGGTCCTGGAAGCGCTTGATTGCTGCGTCGTTGAGGTTCTCGATGAAGGGGATTGCACCCTCTGCACCGACAACCCTGCCTTCCTTAACCCCACTCTTGTGGAGTGCGGCTAATGTCTGGCCTGAAAGGTGACCCTTGACTTCGGTACCACAGAACAGGACGAACCGGATGTTGGGGTTGGCAATGATGTTGGCGATAACCTTCTCAAGACCGAGATTCTCGGTCTTACAGGAACCGCAGAGTGCCGCGCCTGCATCGCAGACGCCCTGTTCATCGAGGTGTGAACCCATGGTGACAACAGCCACCGGGCTGTTTGCGTCTCCTGAATGGTAGTCACCCTTTACGAGCGGCCATCCACTTGCTGGTGATTTCTTGTCTGCCATCTTATTTCACCACCAGTAATGCCGGTACAATGATCATGATCAATGCGAGGAGTAATCCTGCAACGAATCCGACCAGACCGGACGCAGTGACTGCTGAGTCAATCTTGTTGGTCCTGACAAGGATCTGTGACTTATAGCGGATGTTCTCCACCATATTATCGATCGCCACCATCCTGATAGGTCCTGTAGATTTTGCTTCTTCTGCCATCTCTTTCACCTCATCATCAGGATTCCGACCAGTGCGAACGAGACGATCAGACCGATCATCAGACCTTCGATCTTGCCTGCATACACGCCGGCTGCAAACTTATCGCGGTACCCGATGTCAGTGACCATCTTTTCGATGATCTTCATGCGGGCGGTGATAAGTGCAATTTCACCGGAGAGCGGGCGTACTTCGCCGCCTGTTTCTTCAGCGCCACCTGCAGCTTCCTTGACTTCGACGACAAAGGCATCACCGGCGAACGCACCCGGGTCACGGGCTTTGAGTTCGTTGATTTTTGCCTTGATTGCGCCCATGTCTTCGCTTTCCATGATGTTGACGATTTCCGTCTGGTCCTGGAAGCGCTTGATAGCTGCATCGTTGAGGTTCTCGATGAAGGGGATTGCGCCCTCTGCACCGACAACCCTGCCTTCCTTAACCCCACTCTTGTGGAGTGCGGCTAATGTCTGGCCTGAAAGGTGGCCCTTGACTTCAGTACCACAGAACAGGACGAACCGGATGTTGGGGTTGGCAATGATGTTGGCGATAACCTTCTCAAGACCGAGATTCTCGGTCTTACAGGAACCGCAGAGTGCCGCGCCTGCATCGCAGACGCCCTGTTCATC
>CAILCG010000005.1 GCA_903832665.1 uncultured Methanomicrobiales archaeon
CGATCGAAAAGGTCAAGCCAGGTCTTGAACTCGTTACCAAGCTCGCTAACGAGAAGATCTCAAAGAACAAAGCAACGCTCGAAGCACGTGCTACGTTCGGTGTGGGCAAGGGACTCCGGAACCCCTACATCTAATTTTTTTAGTCTGTTTTTCAAGTTTTTTCGCGTATCTTCTTGTGCGTGACGGGTATTCTTTTTACTGAACGGTTTTTCCTTACAGAAGTTGTAGTAATTTCTGCCAGGGATCAGAGAATTTTTCAGGTTGCATGAACAAACGGTTCGCGGATTTTTATCGGTAACCAGGACTTGTTGTGGACAAAACATAATTGTTAAGGAGTTGGAAGATGAGGATTGTAGTGGGAAGAATTATTCAAAGTATTGATATTTTTCAGATATTCAAACCGGTCCTAAAAATCGGAAGAATTTCCCTGATCTAGAAAACGGGATGGATGGCATGTACAATCTTCTGCATGAACAATGGATACCTGTTAAAAGAAAAACCGGTGAAACACCGGAGTATATTTCTCCATCACAGATTACGGACGGACTGGCAACCAACCCGATTATTGCACTGGCTGTACCCCGCCCGGATTTTAACGGAGCCCTGATCCAGTTCCTTATCGGGCTGGTACAGACAGCCTGCCCCCCTATAGACAAATCAGAGTGGCGGGAAAAATTCAGGAATCCTCCCTCATCTGAAGAGTTAAAAGTCGTATTCGGGCAATATGCGAACGCTTTTAATCTGGATGGTGATGGGCCGAGATTCATGCAGGATCTCAATCTGACAAAAAAGGATGGCGAACGGAATAACATAGATCATATCCTCATGGAGATGCCCGGTGATCAGACTCTTGCTAAAAATACCGATCATTTCCTGAAACGGGACACGGTTAAGAACATTTGTCTGCCCTGTTGTGCCATGGCATTGTTTACCTTGCAGACCAATGCGCCGGCAGGTGGCCGGGGACACCGGACATCATTGCGGGGTGGCGGGCCCCTGACTACTCTTATCATGGGAAGGACACTCTGGGAAACAATCTGGCTCAATGTAATAACCCGGGATGCATTCAGCCATTTCGGGAATATTAAAAAAACCAACAGGGCGGATATGTTTCCCTGGATGGGGCACACCCGCACGAGCGGGAAAAATGAGATTACGACTTCACAGAATGTACATCCGGTTCAGATGTTCTGGGGGATGCCAAGGAGAATACGGCTCATATTCGAGTCCCACACCGATGCAATCCAATGTGATCTCTGCGGTTGCTCAGTACATGACTATACCTACAGGTATTTTGACAAAAGTTACGGCATTCATTACAAAGATGGCTGGCAGCACATCCTTTCACCCTATTCCACCGATCTTAAAACCGGCAAATCCCTCCCTATACTCAGTTATCGCGGCGTTATTTCGTACCGGAACTGGCGGGGTCTTATTCAGAATAGTTCCGAAAAAAATTATAAACGCGAGCCGGCAGTTGTGGTGCATTTGTTCAGGAATGAACGAGAACCTGATCTATCGGAGACCTCAAGTGTTCCTTTCCGGCTCTGGGCATTTGGCTATGATATGAATAATATGAAGGCACGGGGCTGGTATGAAGGAACGATGCCTCTGATTCATGTTGACAAAAAGATCCGTTCTGAATATGAAACCCACGTGAACCAGATGATCAAAACCGCAGACCTGATCGCGTTTAATGTTCGTTCATTAATTAAAAAGGCGCTCTTCGCACCGGGAGCAGAAGTATCTGGCGATCTTACTAGTATTGATGCAGAGTTCTGGCAGAATACCGAACCGGATTTTTACCGGATACTGGGCGAATTAAATGAAAATCTGAAAAACGGGCAGTGTCCCAACAATCTGAAATTACGATGGCTTTCTATTCTTACACGTGAAGGTGAGGTACTTTTTGACCGGTTCTCACAATCGGACCTGATTACTGTCGCTAATCCAAAACGCATTGCTCTTGCACGACAGGCCTTTCACCTGTTCTCTTCCCCTTATAACAAAAAAATCATTGAATTGCTTGATCTGCAAAAACCTATTGATAATGACACAAAAATCCGGAGTATATGATAGCGTGAGGCAATGAATCATGGAACAAAAAACCGATCTGACATTTTCCCAACCGGAAGTGCGACATGCCCTCCTTTCCTGGTGGAAAGAACTGGACAATGCGAGGGGAGACCGGGCAGCACTCAGGCACTGCCACAACCCGCTTGAAGTTGCATTTACACCGGCGTTTTACCGGTTAAAATCGGGGCTTGAACCGTTTGGTTCCGTAAGTCCGGACCAGATTCATAACCTTGCCATCGTGGCCGGTGTGCTTTCACACGTACAAGAGTATAGATATGGGGGTCATATGAAAAATTTCCAGCGATCATTTGCCATCCAGATGGCAAGCCCCCCCTCGAAAGGAGGCTCGGGGAAAAATGCCTGCGTGAGCGGCCTGATATTCCGGCAGCTGCTTAAAATTGATGATCCAGACAAATTATACACAACAATGATCCGTGTTGTCCGACTTTGCGGAGGTTCTGTTGATATTGCAAGTCTCGCAAACGGGATCTACCAGTGGAATGACCATACGAAAAAAGAATGGGCGTATGCCTATTATGAAAATGCACCGAGCGAAGAAAAATAAGGAGTCTGATGAACATGGCCGAATTTATCCAGCTACATATGCTTGTATCGTATCCCCCGTCGAACCTGAACCGTGACGATCTCGGCAGACCAAAAACAGCCATAATGGGCGGAACCCAGCGCCTCCGCATCTCGTCGCAGAGCCTGAAGAGGGCATGGCGGACATCGGATATATTCGCCGAGCATCTCAAGGATCACATGGGCAAACGAACCAAAGAAATGGGAGTGAAGGTAAAAGAGGCTCTCATCAGCGGTTTGCCACTCAATGAACTGTTTGAGGGCAAAATAACCGGTGTTCCAAAGAATGTAACCGGGATTCCTGAAGAGAAAGCAACATTATGGGCATGGAAGATCGCATCGTTTTTTGTTGATAAACACCCTAAAAAAACCAGTAAAATAACCAAAAAGGATAACGTGCAAGAGCTGGATGAAGAGACCCGGGATACAAAAGAGAAAAAATCGAATATTGACAAAACCTCCTTAAAAGGCGAACAATTGGTATTTTATTCGAATGATGAAATTACTGCTATCCAGACATTGATCACGGCACTTATCAAAGAAAAACGTGAGCCAAAGGCAGATGAGCTCTCCGGTCTTTTAAAAGAAGAGCTCTCATCTGTTGATGTGGCAATGTTCGGGCGTATGCTTGCAAACGCAACCCGGTATAATGTTGAAGCCGCAGTCCAGGTCGCCCATGCCGTGACCGTGCATGAAGCCGCGGTTGAAGATGATTTTTTCACGGCAATCGATGATCTCAATAAAGACGAGGATGATGCCGGTGCCGCACACCTTGGGGAAACGGAATTTGCATCCGGATTGTTCTATGAGTACATCTGCATCAACAAAACCCTTCTTGAAGAAAACCTTGGTGGCGATAAAAAAAGTGACAGTAAACAACTTGCAGCAGCAGCTATACAGGCACTCGTGGAATCAGCAGTAAAGATTGCACCGTCAGGCAAGCAGAACTCATTTGCCTCACGTGCATATGCATCGTACCTGCTCGTGGAGAAAGGTTCCCAGCAACCGCGCTCGTTATCGGTTGCATATCTTGGAGCACTCAAAGAGAAGAATCTGCTCAGTGCTGCAATAACCGTTCTGCAGGATACGCGGAGAAAGATGGATGATGTGTACGGAAAATGCTGGGACAACGAGTATGAGATAAATGCAAGTGCCGGCACGGGAAAACTTTCTCAACTCCTCATGTTCGTTGCAGGTTAATATGCATGAATTCCTAATCTTCCGCCTCTATGGTATGATGGCTTCATGGGGCGATATTGCGGTGGGGGAGTTCCGCCCGACTTTTGATCACCCGTCAAAATCCGCAGTCATGGGTCTCATTGCAGCAGCCATGGGAATCCGGCGTGATGAGGAAGAGCGGCAGCGTGACCTTGCTGCCGGGTACCTGATGGCGATAAGAATCGATGGCCCGGGTATCCTGATGAGAGATTATCACACGGTACAGGTTCCCCCGGCGGGCAAAGGTAATGAGAAATATCATTTTGTCATGAGAAAAGATGAGCTCGCAGTGCATAAGGATGAACTTAATACCATCCTCTCATCACGGGATTACCGGTGCGATACGGTTTACACGGTCTGTCTATGGGGCAGTACTGCCTCTCCCCCATACTCCCTTGCGACAATACAAAAACATCTGCATAACCCCGCGTTCGTTCTCTATCTCGGGCGCAAATCCTGTCCGCTTTCCCTTCCGGTTCACGCGCAAATCGTGAATACTGCGAATCTGGCAGAAGCGTTTGGGGCCGTTCGGTTCCCGGACCCCCAGTTTATTTCACAATTGCTCTGCCATAACGATATCCGGGTTTTTTGGGAAGGCGATGAAATAACCGGATTTGAACGAGAGCACACGGTGATACGCCGTGATGATTCGTCCAGCCGGAAACGCTGGCAGTTTTTGAACCGTGAAGAACATTATGCCCTAATAAAGGCACCCGGTGGAGGCTAAACGATGCTGTTCAGCAGGGTACGGCTGCGACCGGATGCGTCAGAAAAAAAAGAATTCTGGGAGCACGTTGACAACGTTTACCATATGCATTCCCTGGTCTGGGATCTGTTTGCCGATTCACCGGACCGGAAGCGGGATTTTATTTACCGGCAGGATATGGTGCAGGGACTCCCCGCATTTTTCTGTATATCAGACCGGGTGCCAAATGACCGAAAAGGGATATGGTTTTTGGAGTCCAAACCCTATGCCCCCATCGTGAAAAAGGGACAGGCATTTTCATTTGTCCTGCGGGCAAATCCGATCCGGGCAAAACGCGATGATCAACACAAACAACATCGGCACGATGTTGTAATGGAGGCAAAGACTCATCTCAGGGAAAGACCGGGTGTGCCATTCCGGGAAGCAGATCTCGTGCAGCAGGCAGGTTTTGACTGGCTGGCGCAAAAAGGCGAAGCAACCGGCTTTTCTATCCGTGCCGAAGATATCCGGGCAGACGGGTATCTCCAGCACCGGTTCAAAAAGGCAAGGGGAAATCATGAGATCCGGATCAGCACTCTCGATTTTACCGGACTCCTCATAGTTACCGATCCTGATCCGTTTGTCCGGGCACTTTGTACCGGCATCGGACCTGCGAAAGGATTTGGATGCGGGATGATGCTGATTAAACGAGTGTAATTCCGGAGATCCATTACTCCCCCCTTAAAAGCAGAAAACTTAATTAGCGATGTAACGTTATTGGAATGTAGGGAGTGGGGTATATCTTCCGAAGACGAGAAGTTAATCCACCCTTACAGGATAGGAATTTTTTTCTATCAAAATTACAAAATTGTGTAGACCCTGGGAACTAATCTTCATTGGTTTGATATAAAAAATTGGCGAGAGTTCCCCCCATACGGGGGGATGAACCGATGGGGCAATGGATAATGCCAAGAAGTTCCCCACATGCGTGGGGATGAATGTGTCCCGATCACCATTCCAAAATCACCTCAACATACTTGACACGCTCGTAAAGAGGATCAACAATTTTATTCTGACCTAGTCAATTAAGGACGATCTTATACGTGAAACCGCAGAACGATTTGCGATTGATATCGTCAATGGACTCTATTACGGGAAGGCCATTAAAGCCACTACCCAGAAGGTGACTACACGGCAGCCAAATGCCTGATGAAGAGCATCGGATTTGATAATTGCCGCTCCCGCATGACCTTTATGTCTGCATCCGAAAGGGCGAAATGGGTGGAGGTCGTGACCACTATAATCAACACCGTTATGGAACTGGGGCCAATCCCTATAAGTAAATTCAACAAATAGTGTACTGCAAAGAGCAACCATGGATTGACCGGGAACGCACGATTCCCATCAGAATTGTTTCTACAACCCCATCTTTTTTATACAGAGCGCACGGGAAAGTATGATTATTATTTCGGGTGAATCGTAAAAAATTGTACTTTGTGAAATTTTAGTAATACTGCGTAAAACAAAGAAATGCCATGGATATGTAATATTTGAACATTGCTCCCTTTTGAAGTATTATTCCCCAATTAATATTTTTCGTCGTTCCGGGAAAAAATCACAATACTTATATGGCGAAATTGGGAATAAATGAATGTCCCATCTTAGGGGACGTGCAATAGCGACTTTCACTCATTACCAGTATACCCGATAGAGTATACTTTCGTTCACTGACAGTATTGTACCGCGGTTAAATGAAAATTTGGAGGAATTCAAATGGCTAAATACAAAGACGTAA
>CAILCG010000006.1 GCA_903832665.1 uncultured Methanomicrobiales archaeon
GCTGATTTCTTTATTGTCTCCTTTCGATTTGACTTCACAATCAACAAAAGGAGACGCTGTACCTTAGATCTTTCGGTCGTCAGTACATCTCTTTTGGACTAGGTTTTCTACAGAGCAAAATCATCAATAATTTTTAATGCTTTTACAATTTTTTCTTCTGGTTTTGTGATTTTATAACTTGGAAGAGCAAAAATATCTTTGCAACCACTCGCGAATGGGCTGTGATCTTCAGGTTCGTTATAGTCTTCGGGAACTACGTAATAGGGTGTAAGTTTTGTTTTTTCAGAACTAAAAATCATACATGCCATCATTCCAGCAATTGAATGGATTTTCGTTCCCGTTGATACATTAACATAAATTTTATTTCCTGCTTCTGCTTCAATTATTTCTCTGTAGGAATGAAGTACAGAGAACAAGTCTCTCCCTATTACATCGGAGGGTCGAAGTTCAACTTCACAATGTAATTTTAATTTTTTAATAGCCTGTTGAATAGTGTCAAGGTATATCCGTCCTTTATCACTTTCACTTTTTTGCTCAATTATTAAATACACTTTTTCTGCAGACATTTTTTGTAACGGGAGGATGACCCGATCTTTTTCAAAACCCACTGGGGCGATATGGACCCGTCTTGGAATTGACATTTCTTCCATAATTATCCTAACTCTTTGTAATATTTTAACTATTATAACGTTAATCAGACATAAATATGATTTAAAACTAACAAGTTATATAGAAAAAATAATTTGAATGAGGTGTGGTTTCAATGATTCAACACGATCCCTTAAGACATATCATTAATAATATCGGTCTTGTTGAATCCTGTAATCCTATTGATAAAGCATTGGTAATGCACTGCTCATCAAAAGTAAACGAATTGAAAAATCTATATCGGATTAACTGGCAGGAACAAATTGAGTACAATTCTGCTGATTGTCAGACTGCATATATGATATATTATTTTCCTAATTACATCGAGACGATGTATCATACGTTGATCAAGGTAGAAACAAATGCAATTAACGGATCATTCAAAGAAAATATGAAAATTTGTATAATGGGAGGAGGTCCGGCCCCGGAACTTTATGGTTTTCTAGCATACTTGAAAGAAAATTTTCCTGGAATAAAAAAGATTGAAAGTCATTTTTTCGACAAAAATAACTGGGAAAATTGGAGACAGTTTTGTTTTGATAATTTTATAGAAGAATATTGGGGTTCAGGAAAAATTGTTTATTATAAACATCATATCTGTGACCTCTGTAAGTTACATGAAACTTATGAAATTGAGAGTTTGCCAATAATTAAAGAAGCAGATTTGCTAATAATTCAAAATTGTGGTCTCGATATCTATACTTCATTACATGACATAGGCAAATATCGTCAGGTCTTTAATAATCTAATTCAAGCAATGAAACCTGGAAGTATAATTGTTATCATAGATGTTGTAGTCTATAATGTCATCAGTGGAAATTGGTTTGAGACACGAGGGAATTTACACCATATCCGAGATATGGCCCAATCTAATTACAATTGCACCGTTTTACGAGACGTCTCCAACGGAAATCCCTATCGTTACACACCTAATATAATTGAACATCCAATTATCCGGGATAATTTTCCGTTTAAAGGGGATGTAAAATATCATGCACTAGTAATGAGAAAAACAACTTAGGAAAATACTATGGCATTTAAAGGTTGGGAGAAAATTTCCCTTGCTGTCGAAATCGATCCTGATAATATTGACGCCAAAAATACAGTCAGTAAATTCAAAATCGTTGAAGCTGTTACTCCTATTGTAATTTCCGCAAGCAGAGCAACGGATATTCCGGCTTTTTACTCCGATTGGTTTATCGATAAATTTAGAAAAGGATACATGTGTTGGATCAATCCATTCAACCAACAAAAACAATATATTTCTTTTGGCAAAACAAGGGTTTTTGTTTTTTGGTCAAAAAATCCGAAAAATTTAATCAAATATTTACCGGATCTTAACAATTCAAACCGAGGATATTATTTTCATTTTACATTGAATGATTATGAAAACGAAAAACTTGAACCTAACTTGCCCTCGCTCGAAAAAAGAATTGAAACATTTAAAGACTTGTCACAAAAAATTGGTAAAGAAAAAGTCATTTGGCGATTTGATCCCCTGATACTCTCTGATACCTTATCAATCGATGATTTACTTCAAAAAATTGAAAATATTGGCAGTCAATTACACCAAAATACAGATAGTTTGGTTATTAGTTTTATTGATATTCAAGATTATAAGAAGGTACAAATTAACTTTAAAAACGAGGGAAAGGGAAATTATCGTGAATTTACATTTGATGAGAAAAAGGAATTTGCTGAAAAGATTCAAAAATTAAATAAAAATTGGAACTTGAATATTTTTACTTGTGCAGAGGAGATTGATCTTCGAAAATATTGTGTAAAAAAAGGACGTTGTGTCGATTATAATTTAATGACAAAATTATTCTCTCATGACAAAGAATTGATGGCGTTTTTAAATCCATCACTCCAGACGGAATTAACTTCATTCGATTCTGACGATAAAGCAAAAAAAATGAAAGATACAGGTCAAAGAAAAGATTGTGGATGTATATTTAGTAAAGATATTGGACAATATAATACCTGTATGCATTTGTGCACCTATTGTTATGCAAATCATTCAAAAAATACCGTTAGAAAAAATTACGAGACCTTTATTCAACAAAATTACTCAAATTCATTTTCTGATACAATTATTCCAAAATAACATTTCAAAGAGTCTGTTATATTTTTCCAGATCCCTCAACCTACTTTCCCCCAGCACCCAAAAAATCAGACACAACCCTCATTCCCCTCTCCGACATAAAAGCCTCGCCACTACCGGACCTGACCCGCCCGAGCACAAAAACGCTGAAACGAAAAGCAGCCTCCCGATGATTCCGTCAGGGGAGATAAAAAAAAGCACACAGGGAAAATGAATATATTTTTCAAGAAAATCCTATTGAAATTTTTTTGTCCTTGGTCAGCTGGGAAAATTTCCGGCAAGGCCCGACCAGTTCCCTTTGAATCCGCTGGCCTGATTTCATTTTGGCGAAGGCTCTATTCACTTTCCCGTACCGCCTCCGCCCCTAGTAAATCATTGAATTTCTTGTTGGAATATTTTATGATAGGATTCGAGCGTGTTAAAATAATACGGATATTTATTTTTATCAAGTATTTTTATAGGCTTCAGAAAATGCTTGATCAGCCAACTGGCGATTGGTTTGATTATTTTTTACATCTCCAAGAGATGCATACATTAAACCGATGTTTTCTTGAGTTCCTGCATATAGTAAAGGATATTTATCAATTGTTTGGATTTTGAGAGCATTTGAAAATGAGGTTCGTGCATTTAAAAAATTTATTTCTTTATCTTTAATCATACCTAATTTCATATATGCATATCCGAGATTATTTTGAATAGACGCGTATAGAATAGGAGATTTTTCGTAAGTATATATTTGCAAAGCATTCTGATATGAGATTATTGCCTTCTGAAGTGATGATTCATTTGATGGATCAAAACGCACGTATTCCATCCCTAAATTATTTTGAATGATTGCATATTCTTGGGGATAATTTTCAATTGTAAAAATTCTAAGGTCCTCATTATACGCATAAACTGTGTCGCTCAAAGAGTCAGAAACGTATTCACCATAATTCGTCTGAATAAGGGCATATTCTTTAGGATTATTTTCAATAGTAACATATTTCAAGGCATTTTTATAAGAATCAAAAGACTTTTTAAAATTTAAATTTGTGTTCTCAATTTTTCCAAGGTGTTTATAAGAAATTGATAAATATGATTCAATTTGTGCGTATTGAGATGGAAAATGATCCCCATCGTAAACCAATAACGCTAAATTAAATGAATCAATTGATTTATTGAGATTATTTTTACTATCCCGAATATCAGACAATGATTGATATGCTAAACCGAGATCAAGATGTGTCGTCGCAAATTCATTTGGATATCTTTTTAAATCATAAACTGTTAAAGCTTCATTTAGGGATTCAATAGCGTATTGTAAGTTTTGTTCTTGATTGTCATTTTTGCTCAACGATAAATAATTTTTTCCGATTTGAGTTTGAGTTCTTGCATATTCGTAAGGGAACTTTTTCTTTGGCACTGTATTTAATAATTGATCATAGGTTTCAATCGCTTTTTCATATTCTGTAGAATTTTCATATTTTTGAGCGGTAATCCATTGGTTTAGTATTTGATCTTTAGTTTGTGAGTCCGAAAAATAGGGTTGAGCAATGAATATTATAATTATTGCAACAATTACACCACCGATGATTGTTATCACCCATGGGTTTTCAAAAAAAATTTTAATATTTTTTCTAGAAATTTTATTTAGTATTTTCGGCATACTAGCATTTCAATATATTATTATTGTCTAATAGAATTTAGCATTTATAGGAATATCCTAGATATCTCAATTTTTTCTTTCTGCAGTCGTCCCCCCTTTCGTTCAAAGTTTCCCCCAACATCAAACTCCTCTCCTATCCCACCACACCAAAAAAAACCTAGCCCACCCCTAATCCCCCCTCCGGCATCAAAACCTCGCCACCACCGGGCCCTGGACCCGCCCAAGCATAAAATACGCCGAAATAAAAGCTGCCGCCCGATGATTTCGTTAGAGTGATAAAGATCACAACAGGGAAAAACTCAAGAGCCCACATTCACAGGGACGACATCTTCAATATTATCAGGTTTCATTATCCGATTTTACAATTTCTGCTATCTTTGTTATCTTGCAATATATTGGCAACAATTATCGTCAATTCTTCCAAAACTCTTCCGTCTCTGTAAAATACACCCATCCCGCAATCTCTGTAAGAACAATCTGCCGGGCCGCCTTAATGTAAACCGACATTGAAAACGCATATTCCCCAACCAGAGCTGAATAATCCCACGAGGCCTCCGATTTGTAATCAATCATAATCCACGATCCATCCGACAACTCACACAACCGGTCGATCTTCCCCGTTACCGGCTTCCCGTCAACCGTAACAACAAACGGCACTTCACAATACGACCGCTTCACCCGCTTCATCAGGTCCGAAAAGAAAAACGCAGAACGAATCTCCTCACACTGCCGGACATGCTCCTCCGAAGATTCCCCATATTCTTTCAGAACTGTCGCAGCATCCCGGCCCCGCAACACCTCATGAATGATCGTGCCCTTAACAGCCCCGGGAACGCCCGGTAAATACTTCGAAACCCCCGGCTCCCGGACGTGAACCGGTCCCTTCTCCAGCTCCGAGACAGACTGGATCCGAACCCGCTCCGGCCCGGGGGAGTACCGAACCACGCTCCACGTCCCGCTCTTCCCCGAACACTCATCCGGTACAACCAAAAGTGAAGGCGAGACCCGCCCCGTCTCTGCAGGAATCGCCAACGGATCCGAAACAATCGAAAGATGCAGACCGGAAGGCAACACCAGCCCCCCCGCAGCAATCGCATCCCCCGTCACCCCAAGGGAAGTAAACACCCACTCAATCCGGGACCGGCCCAGATCAAAAGACAAACCAGAATCCTCCGGGGCCGTCCCGCTCATGAACAGATGATCCCGCGCCCGCGTCAGCGCCACATACAACAACCGCTTCCGCTCGGCCCGCTCCTTCTGGCGCTGCAACTCCCGCAGCATCACCATGACGGCACTTTCCGTCATCTCGTAATTGTCAGCGGGATTGGGGACCTTCACCCCCACCATCAGCGGGTTGTCCCCAATCATGATGGGGCCGGGCCGGTCCCGGAAGCCGGAGCCTATGTCCGGGACAAACACAATGGGGAACTCCAGGCCCTTGGCCGCATGGACCGTCATGATGTTGACGGCATTCTCCGCAAGGGCATCGAGCGGTGCCTCGCCCTCCCGCTCGTCCTCGTCCATCGCCTGCCGGAGATCCGCGGTGAAATCGGCGAGCGCATAGTTCCCCGCCTCCTCGCGGTTCCGGGCCATGCTCACCAGCTTCTCAATGTTGGCGAGGATCTGCTCCCCCGCCGGAAGAGCGGCATACACGGTGTAAATCCCGGACTCCGACAAAATCCGGCGCAGCAACGGGACCAGCCCGGAGCGACCGGCGTACTGCTGCCAGGACGAGAGCAACTCGCGGGCCCGGGTGGCCGGCCCGGCACCGGTCCGGTCCGCGTATAAGAGCACCTTCTCCCAGAGGGTCCTGCCGTTCTCCTGCGCAATGCAGAAGAGTTCCGTATCCTTTACCCCAAAATATGGGGACCGCAGGATGCCCGCAAGGCTGATATTGTCGTGCCGGTGTTCGAGGAACGCGAGGATGTTGCAGAGATCGTACACTTCCTGTCTATGGTAAAACCCGATCCCCCCGTGGACATAGAAGGGAATCCCGTACTCGCCGAGCGCCGAAAGGTAATACGAGAGGCTGGTCCTCGCCTCCAGCAAAATCGCGATATCGCCGTACCGGGCCGGGCGCTCGATGAACATATGGTCCGGCAGTTCCTCGTACACGGTGAGCGGCCGGGCATTCACGATGCTGTGGATCCGCCGGGCCAGCATCCCGGCCTCGTTGCGCTTGGTTTCGGCTGCATCGCTTCCCTTCGGGGGAAGGAGCAGTTCGACGGAACCGGCATGACCGGCGCGGCTTGCCGATGTGTTGACCGGCTCGTACCCGAACTCCCACGGTTTTTCCGCTGATGCCAGCAAGCGGGAGAAGATGAGGTTTGCAAGGCCAATCACTTCCTTCGTGCTCCGGAAGCTGGTATCGAGGTTCACCACCCGGCCCCGGCAGGAGGCCGCAATGATCTCCTGCGCCTCCTTGAATCGCGTCACATCCGCATCGCGGAAGAGATAGATCGATTGCTTGGGATCCCCCACGATGAAGAGGCAGTCCGTTGAGGGGGACGGGGTCCCGATGATCGAGAGGATGATATCGAACTGGGATAAGTCCGTATCCTGGAACTCGTCGACCAGGATATACCGGAACCGGGGCATGAAGTGCGTTGCCACGAGTGCCCGCTTTTCGACAAAGAGCTGCCGGGCACGGAGGATCAGGTCCGAGAAGTCGAGACCCCCGGCCAAAGCCTTGCCATTGCCGGCCAGCTCCCCATACCGGAAGAAGACCACCGAGAGGTCCCGCAGGAACCGGACCGATCCGGTGATGACCGGGTCTGCGGTATCAACCGTCATCCGGAAGAGGGCATTCTTCCGCTCGATGATCTCGTACAGGTCCTTCCGGGCTTTCTTAAAGTCCTCCAAATCTGATTCTTTCCATATTTTCTTGCTCCCGATATTGCCGGGCTTCTTCTTCACCAGTTCCGGCGCAGAACAACAGAACTCCCCGGGGTTCGCAGGCTCGGCAAGCCGGCACAGGAGGGGCCGTATCTCCTGCAAAAATACCGCAGCCTTGTCATCAACCCCCTCGTATAATGACGTGAGGCCGAGCAGGGTCCGGAGGCAGGAAGCAAACGAGGGATCCTTCCGGAGAGCCGCGATCTCGCCGTCCCGGAATAGTTCAACTTCCCGTTTCCACGCCGCGAGCACCTGCGTTTCATCAGCATCAAGCGCAGCGAAGAACCGGGCATACTGCTCCCGCTTGCCGTAGAGTGCCGAGAGTATCGTCTTCAAACCGTGCTGGTCCGTGATGGAGAGGACATGGACCAGCGCCTCGTTGGCCGGGCCTGCCTGCCGGGTATGGATCAGTTCCTCAAAAGCGGCGCTGTGGATACGGGAGTTCTGCTGTTCGTCGAGCACCGCAAAGCCGGGTTCGAGACCGGCCTCGATGGGGAACTCCCGGAGCACCTGGGCGCAGAAAGAATGGAAGGTCTGGACCGGCGCGATCATGAAATCCTCGGCCGCCTTTGCCCACTGCGGGCCTTCCTGCCGGAGGAGCTCGGAGCGGATCCGCTCCTTCATCTCGGCCGCTGCCTTGTCGGTAAACGTCAGGGCCAGGATCTGCGGCACCGTAACGCCACGGGTCCGGAGGAGATCGATATATTTCTGGACCAGCACGTAGGTCTTGCCGGTGCCGGCCCCGGCCGTGACCACCATGCTCTTGTCATGCAGGGTGATCGCTTCCCCCTGACGCTCGGTAGCTGCCATGGTCAGGTCTCCTCATGCACGTCAAAGATCCGGTAGGGATCAAAGCGGCAGATCCGTTTGAACTCGCAATACGGGTTCGGGCATTCCTCTTCCAGGGGGAGCGGGAAGCTCCCGTTCCGGATCCCGTCGATATAGGCAAACGTGCAGTCCTGTGAATTCCGGATGGTGCCGGCAAAATCTTTTGATACCCGGGGCCGCGACGTCATCAGCTCGCAGGCTGCCGCATCCACGAGCACCATGCTCCGGTCCACCTCGCGCCGGATCGTGTAGTAGCCCCCGCCGATCCCGTGGTTGCCGGTGATCTTCCCGAACGCGAGCAGGTAGAGCGGCAGCTGGAGGGCAGTGCCCGCCTCGATATCTTTTGTCTTGGGATGCTGCGAGCCGGACTTGTAATCATAGATCAGGAAGTTCCCGTCCGGGGTGCAATCGATCCGGTCGATCCGGCCCCGGATGAAGACTTTCCGTTCGCCATCCGGTGAAACGAGTTCAACCGGCGAAGGAGATGACAAAGGATCGTCCGACCCGGTAATTCCCATGCCAAAGGAATATTCGAAGAGCGACGGGACAAGCGGGGAATCGGATTCATCCGTCTCATGCGCCAAAAATCGTTCGAAGTACCCGGGCCCGGTGTGCCGGTCGCCAAGCATCAGGATCCGGGTGGCATCCCAGAGCGGGCTCTGGAAGGAGTACGTGTCGAGTTCTTCCGTGGCGATTCGGAGGATCATCTCCGTGGCATCCACCAGGGATACGGGATTTACCCGGGTCTTGCCGGCAGCACGCCACTGCCGGTAAAAGGTGCTCAGGATATCGTGGATGGCTGTCCCGCGATCGCCGGCCGACAGGTTCGGCTCCACCTCCGGCAGGGCCTGGAGATTGATCACCCGGTTGAGGAAATACTCGAACGGGCAGCGGGCATAGGTCTCCAGGCTCGTCGGGGAGTACACATGTGCCGGGCCGTAGCGTTCAGCAAGTTCTGCACGGATCGATTCGTCCGAAAGAATATCATCATAGGGAGAATCGCAGCTGCCCCGGCGATGGAACCGCTCCATGTTGATCCGTTCCACCAGGTCGCTAATATCCTGTGAATCCGGTACCAGGCTGAGTGCTGCACAAATCTTCTCATCGCGGATCTCAGTACCCGCATGAACAGCAGCAGTGCGCCGGGAGGCAGGAACAATTCCAGCAGCATCCGGCCACGGCTGATCACCGGTCCGCATCCGGACCCGTTCGAAGAATGCGGAGGTTAAGAGCGGCTTATCCCCATCGGCCAGCGGGGCGCTCAGGTACACTGTCTTCTGCGCAGAGACCAGGGCCGCGATGAAATAATACTGTTCCTCCCGGAGGATCTCTGAGAGCGAACGCGTTCCCATCCGGGTGTTTTCAAGAGAATTCGTGAAGGGGAGGCGGGTGGTCAGCCGGGGAAAAGTGCCCTCCACCAGTCCCCCGATAAAGACCACCGGGAACTTCAGGTGCTGACATTCGTGGGGACCGAGGACAGCAACCCCCGTGGAATCCTGCAGACCGCTCTCATCTCCTTCTTCACCAAGGGAGGAGATCAACCGGGCGAATTCCTGTGCATCGATGGGCTTATCGGCAGGAATCCAGGCCGCATGAGCGAGAGCCTCAAGAAGGGACGAGAACTTTCGGCATGCCTGGATCTCCCGCTCCTTGATATGTTCCTCCGGTGCGGCGTAGAGGTGGGGAAGATGCCATAATGTTAAGAAATTGTTAAAGCCGGTGATATGATCCCGGAGCAGTTTCTTTCCCGAAAGAGCATCCAGATCGCGGATGAGATGCCGGATCCCGTCCAGCACGCGTTCTACGGTGTTGACCGAAATGCCCGGGTAGTTCTTTGCCCGTTCCGGGTTCTCTAATTCGGTATGGAGCCATTCCAGTTGTCGGATCCATTCAGGGCGGGGGCCATCGATCCGGGCATATCGGGATACCAGGTCAACCTCAGCAGAGTGCAACGGGCTCCTTCCTCCCGGCACCGTCTCCCGGGTAAAAAACGGGCTCCCGATCAGCCGGACTATATCCTCGCGGGCGTACCCGCGTGCAACGAGACCGGCAATGCCGGAAAGGAACTGGACCACCGGCGCCCGGGATAATTTTGGGCTCACGGCAGAGTTCCACGGAATCGCAAACTCTGCAAATATCTCATCGATGAGACCGTAGTCACTTCCGTGGAGATCCGGAAAAACTACCGCGATATCGGAAAGGGGTGTCCCGGCAGCATTGAGCCGGCCGATCTCCGCAACAATCCCATAGACTTCGGCATACCGTGTGGGAAACGTCTGCACCCGGAAATGATCCCCGGCTTTGAGCTCACCGGTCTCCGAAAAGAGGCCGGAGATCTGAGCCTGGAGTGATGAGGGATCGGGTACCGGTCGATTGCCGGCCGGGTTTCCCGCCGCAGCCCGGTTCCTGAAAATATTCTGATCCCGGCCATCAGGAATGAAAAGGGAAACATTCCCTGCGTGCTCAACTATGGTATCCAGCAGATCCTGTTCCAGCGGTACCGGCTCGTGAAAGCCATAGAAAAAGACGTGGCCGAGCGGGGAAGATTCACCGAGGTCCAGGTAATCGATCGTCCATTCAAAGATCGTATCCCCATCGAGCAGATCCAGTTCCCCCAACCGGTTCCGGTATGCCGTGATGATGGAATCAATCTGATCGCTTTTCCCGGTCTGGAGATCCAGGAGACATTCAGGAAACGCAACTTTCCTCATCAGCGTGACATGCATGAAGTGCAGGAGATCATTGAGCGTTCCCGGGTTCGGATGGTCGCGGGTGATGAAAAGCGGGACATCTTCTGCATTTTCCTCAAGAAGTGCGCTGAGCAGGTGTTTCGATTCACGTTCTGACAGGACCCGTTCGATCGTCCGGTTCTCTTCAAACAGGCACCTGCAGAATCCTTCAGGAGTGCAGATGCGGGAAGGGATGAAGGGAATACTATTCTCTGTCAGCTGCCCGGTGACATGCAGCACGAGTCTTTTTGTAGGAAGTAACAGCCAGCTGGTGAAGGGATCTTCTTTTGCGGCTGATACAAAACGGTGGATGAAAGCATCCAGTTCTTCCCCGGGAAGTCCGGACTCAATGGATATGTTCAGATCCAATGAACCCGGGGAAGACTGCGCTGGCATAGTATGTGATCAACCTGCCGGAAGAAAAAAGGGCGGGATTTATTCCAGGAACTTATCGAGGGGAATATTTTCGATTCGCTCCTTTGTCACTGCCGTCACATCGATCTCGCGGGCTTCCGCTTCCTTCGTGATGACCTTGACATCGTGCTCAAGCTCTTTGATCGGAATGAGTTTCTTGCGCTTCTCCATCGGGGGATTCATCTTCTCAGCTTTCTCGTAGTCCACAACCTTCTTGAGAATCTCTTCCGGCAGGGTTTCGCAGCTCTTGAGAAGACCTAAAAATTCATTGAAGAAGTACGTGTCAATCTGCATCCGGCGTTTCGTGGCATGGGCAAACTTGCCGATCACATGGCAGATCTTCTCCCGGTCCTCGGGGCTCAGCTGGTCGACAAACTGGTAATCCTCGATCTTTCGCAGGGCAAGAACAACCGGCTCAAGACATTCGTGGGTGACTATATACACCTGGTACTCCGCCATATCCAGGTGGTACTCGGTCAGGAACCCGAGCGTGTTTGCCGGGACAACCAGGAAGATGTCCTTCTTGACATTCTCCTCTTTGGCATATTTTTTTGCCGCCTCGGCCTGGTTCTTGATGTAGAGGGGAAAATTCCCGAGTTCATCGGAATTCTTCGGGCTCTTGGCATCGAAAATCACATACTGGTCTGCGATGATGACGGAATTATCCGGCTTCTTGCCCGAGACCGGGAATTTTTCCTTGTCACAGTATTCGATCGTGTGCCGCTGGCAGATCGACTTCAGGGATTGTTCGACAAGATCTTCATGATTTTTCCAGGTCTGCTCCATCAGCGCATGTCTCGATCGGATCTCGTTCTCCCGGTCGGCCTGAACCCGGAGACGATCGTCCTCAAGCTGCTTTTTGAGGGACATCAATTCAGTTATCCGGGAATCGTGTTCGCGGGTACGCTCCTCTTCCCGCTGACTGAGTTCTGCAAGTGATTTTTGTGCCTCAATGAACTGGGAGTTTAAGTGATCATTCTTCGCAGAGAGGGCAGAAATATCGGCATTGAACTTCTGGATAAGTTCCCTGTTCTTCTTCTCGCTCTCAATGAGTCCCCCGGCCTCGTTCTCCTTCTCATTCATCCTCTTCAGGAGATCTTCATTCTTCATCTTGAGGGCGACCATATCTTCCTTGAGCTGGAGGATCATCGCATCTGTGTTCTGCTGAACCTCAGTAAGAGTTGCTGAGATTTTTGCACGATCACTTTCTTTCTCTGTAATTTTTTCATTGAGTGATTGGAATCGAAGCTTTTCAGATGAAAGATCCTGCCGGAGTCTTTCGGCCTGTTGTAGTTGGTACTCTGTGCTCTGGGTCAGTTCACGATTCTTTGAAATCAGCCCGACGATTTCCTGATCTTTTTCTTGCGCAAGATTCTGGAGTCGCTGGAACTCCCCGAATGCGTCGTAACCTTGTGACACGATCCCCTGCCATGAGAAAATCCGTTCAAAAAAGCCGACATTCTTTATACGTTCAAAAAATCTGCGGAGATGTTCGAAAGGGGGAGCGTCCATGAGATTGCACCTGAGGGAATTTCATTCTCACTGTATTGTCTGGAGATTTCTTGGAGAATTCCCCTTATTAACATACTGGGTGATGGGTGAAAATGAGTTTTTCCTAATCAATGCCAATAATTGAATTTCAGACGGGATAAAAAAATGTAGTAAAGTCCGGCTCTCACAAAAACAACCCGGCCAAAATTCCCCGGATACCGGTCACCGCACCTCAATGCCATAGATCCCGCTGCCAATCCCCCACGTATCATCGACCGCCTTCATGTACATGAGTCTCGAGACAGGAACTGCCGACCCGGTCGACGTATCAGCAAATGTGCCGTGCACCGGTGCCATTGGTGATGGCGCTGATGTCAACACGGGTCGTCTTCTCGCTGTACGCATCGGTGTAATCAATAAAATTCTTCCCAACAGAACCCTTCAGGTAGGGATCGGGAACAACGGGCGGCCGCACTCTCCGGAGAAATTCCCCGTGTCCAGCCGGAAGAATTCCCGGCCATCCAGGTTTTACCATGAGCTCCTGCCAATATTTTTTTCAACCCGGAAATTATCGAAAGAGATATACTACCCCGTCTTCATGTATAACATATGACGGGGATCATCCGGGTTCTCTATGTCGATGATGAACCGGATCTTCTGGAAATAGGAAAGCTCTTCCTCGAGCAGTCGGGCGGGTTCAGGGTCACTACCTCCAGCTCGGCACGGGAGGCGCTGGAAGCACCTGAACTTGCATCCTACGATGCGATAGTCTCCGATTACCTAATGCCCCTGATTGACGGGATCGCATTTCTCAAAGAGGTCCGAAAACGGTGAGGAGATATCCCGTTCATCCTCTTTACCGGCCGGGGACGCGAGAATGTAGTCATTGAAGCGTTCAACAACGGGGCCGATTTCTATCTCCGGAAAGGCGGCGAGCCGTTGGCACAGTTTGCCGAGCTCGCCCACAAGATTCGAGAGTCCGTACGAAGAAGAGAGGCAGAAAAAGGGCTCAGGGAGAGCGAAGAGAAGTTCAGGTCCCTGGTTGAAAATGCCCTTGAAGCGATCCTTGTTCTCGATCTCCAGGGAACGATCCTCATGGCGAACCGGGCAACTGCCGTACTGGTCGAGGCCGGTGAGGGGGCCAGCCTTGCCGGCAGGAATGTGATGGAGTTCATTGCCCCGGAATCCCGGGATGATGTGATAAAAGATTTTCTCCAGGTTGCCAGCGGTCACGATGCCTATCTTACTGAATACACGGGAGTATCAAAAAAAGGGAACCGGTTCACGGTCGAGAGCATTGGAAAGATCATCACGTACGAGGGCAAAATCGCTGACCTCATCTCGCTCCGGGACATCACCGAAAGAAAACGGCACAGGGAAGAGGTGCACCAGAAAAACCTGATGCTGATGACCCTCAACGATCTTCAGAGAGCATTTGCCGAGCTGCCCGCCGGCAAGCGTGTCGAGGACCTGGCAGTAAATACGCTTGCCAGCCTCTCAGGAGCCGCCGTAACGGTATTCTCCACCTATTATCCGGATGAACAGCTGCTCCGGGTCTCGAGCCTGGTGTTCGGATCGGGGTTGCTGGAAAATCATCCGCGGGTCCGGGAGATGGTGACAGAATTTCTGGGAAAAAGACCGGAAGATATCCAGGTACCGCTCAGCCCTGAAATGTACCAGGATATCAACCGGAGTGTTGTTGGAATAAAAAAGACCGTAGCCGAGATAAGTTACGGGAGTATCACGCCTTTTGTTGGCGCAAGTATGCAGAAGTTGTCGGGCATCGATCATTTCATCCATATTGCCCATGTCATCGATGGCGAACTCTATGGCACTTCGGTGATCGGGTTAAAACGCGATCAGCCGGATCCCTCAGGAGAACTCCTGGAATCCTTTGCGCATATCGTTGCACTTTCCCTGCGCAGGCAGCGGGCTGAAGCGGGACTCAGGGAGAGCGAAGAGCGGCTCCGCTCATTTGTCGGACAGGCACTCGAGGGGGTTTCCATTGTCGATGAAGAGGGGCGGATCGTTGAGTAGAACCCCGCACAGGAGAAGATCACCGGGATCCCCCGGGCTGATACCCTGGGGGTCTATGCATGGGACCTTGCAACCCGGATGATGCCTGACGAGCGCCGTCGCGGGGCAATCCGTTCCCGCATGATGGAGAGCATAAAACTAACCATCAAATCCGGAATCAGCACCCATCCGGATCCCATGTACTACTCCTTCAACCGACCCGACGGGACAACTGCGGTCGCCAAACAGATCGTCTTCATTGTAAAAACATCACACGGCCACATGATCGGCACCCTCATCCAGGATGTTACGTCAGAAAAGCGTGCAGATGAGATGATGAAGGAGAGCGAGGCGAGCTACCGCGGGCTCTTCAACACCATACCGCAGGCACTCTACTTACTGGACCGGGAGGGAAAATTTGTCGATGTGAATGCAGGGGCAGAGAAGATGTACGGCTGTGCCCGGGAGGAATTCCTCGGCAAAACGCCGGAGTTTCTCTCTGCACCCGGCAAAAATGATCTTCATGCAGTTGCAGAAAAGATACAGGTGGCATTTGCCGGAGAACCCCAGGAATTCGGATTCTTTGGCTTGCGGAAAAACGGGGAGGTGTTTCCCAAGGACGTGTACCTCAACCGGGGCACGTACTTTGGCGAAGATATTGTGCTTGCCATTGGCATGGATATTTCTGAACGCAGGCTGGCCGAAGAAACCCTTCGTGAATCCGAGAACAAGTTTGCAACGGTCTTCAAGAGCAATCCGGTTCCCCTGACGCTCGTCTCAGCCATCGACGGCAGATTTGTTGATGTCAATGATGCGTTTGTGGCAAACGCCGGGTATTCCCGGACAGAAGTGATTGGCAGGACTTCTTGTGAACTGGGGCTCTTTCCCGATCCCCGGGAGTATGAAGAACTGGTCTCCCAACTCCAGGGCGCACGCCATGTTGAGGGAATGGAACTGCATATCCGGCAAAAAACCGGCGAGACCAGGATCTGCCGGTTCTCCTCCGGCATCATCCTGATGGGGAACAGGCCGTACATTCTTTCAACGGTGGAAGATATCACCGAACGCAGGAACGCAGAACTGACATTCCATACCATAACGTCGGGCATTGTGGGAACGACCGGTCTGAATTCCCTACAGAAGATCACGGAAAGTATCCGATCATGGCTGGGAGCCGATTGTGTCATGATCGGGGAGATCCAGCCCGACAACCAGACCGTCAGGGTCATCTCGATGCTTCTCGACGGGAAAGAGGTTGCGGATTTTTCCTATATGCTCAAAGGGACGCCCTGCGAGAATGTGGCGGAGAAAGGATTCTGCCTGTACCCGGATAATGCCAGCCGGCTCTTTCTGGAGAGCAGGGATCTCGCCGAACTCAATATCCGGGGCTATGCCGGTACCCCGCTCAGGGATACCCGGGATCTGGTAGTCACTTTCGAAGATGATGGCGACGGGATAGGGGCAAAGGACAAGGAGCGCCTGTTCGAGCGGGGATTTGGGAAAAATACCGGTCTCGGCCTCTTCCTCTCCCGCGAGATCCTTTCCATCACCGGTATCACCATTACGGAAAATGGTGAGCCGGGGAAAGGAGCACGATTCGAACTGGCCGTGCCGGCCGGACAGTACCGGGGAGTTAAACAGCAACCCGGGCTGAAAGAACCGGCGTTGTGAATACAAAACAAAAACGGGACTCCTTCGATTTCCCGTAAGATTTTTAAAAAACTGCGTGCCATGAATCCCATACCACGAAAGAAACAACCAAAATTCTCGCTCAACCGCCATGATGAGCCCATGGAAGCGCTGGTAAAAGGGACCGACAAGAAAATCCTGGCCATCTGGGCGACTGACTGTGCGGAACGGGTCCTGCCGTACTTTGAGGAAAAATACCCGGAGGATCCCCGCCCCCGGGACGCTCTCGAAGCACTCCAGGTATGGATACGTACCGGGGAATTTCACATGACGGTCATACGGACGGCTTCGCTTGCAGCCCATGCCGCTGCCCGGGACGTTGGTGAGGATACTCCCGCCCGCTCGGCTGCCCGGGCCGCGGGCCAGGCCGTGGCAACAGCCCATGTCGCCACGCATTCCCTGGGCGCGGCCATCTATGCCCAGCAGGCCGTCTGGAGAGCCGCCAACCCGGATGAGACCGATGAAGCGGTAGCCGGGGAACGGGACTGGCAGTACCGGCACCTGGCGGAGTCGAGAGGTTCGACCGGATAACGAAACGAAAGAAGGCATCAGCCTCCCGGTTTTTGGGCATGAAACCAGATTCGGACCGGTAATTTTCTGCACAACAAATCTTTTCTGGTGCACATCAATCCGGTTCCCCCAGACAGGGGGCAGCTGAAAAAAATATATCCCTGCGAGTGGCAGTGCCGGAAGATGAACCATTCCCATGACGTTGCAGAGATAGTTGCCGGGAGTGAAGAGTCGGGTCTTTCGCAAGGCATGCCGCCAGTTTTTACCGGGGTCTGGATGCAGGAACCCGGGAATTTTTTTATTTTTTTCCAGGCATGCATGCGTATTGGTATCCGGCATCTTCACCGGGCAGACGGTTTTTATAGAGGGGTCATCGGCAAGTCACACTTACCCATTCTGACAACTATGATCAAAATTGTACCCCCAGCATCCCACCGGGGCTGCCACACGACACCAGAATGCATTCCTGTTGTCAGACCCATACGTAAACTGACAATAGAGATACTGCTTTTGAATGCACTCATGAGTGGTCTTTGCACACTGCTCGCCTATTTTATTGGACGGGGGATACTGCTTCTCCATATTCTGTATAGGCACAATCGTCCAGAAATACAACAGCAATGTCACAATAGTTGCAAGTACTGCAAGGGTTATCATGAAGACAACAAATTTCTTCAGATAGTCAGTCTGTCCGGTTTCGGTCATGGGATATCACACAAGATAAGTAATTCAATTTCACACCGAACGTCATATACATCTGGCGTTAAGTGAAAAAATTTCATCACCATCGGGATGAATGTATTGCCTTCGCAATTGCCCTCCGAATCACCCTGTACCCGGCCATATGATCGCCCGCTGTTTTTCCTCCCTGGGCCGGTTCCGGATCGTCACGCATAAGAACACCCCGGACATAACAATCTTAAAAAAATAGCAGGCCAGCACTGATGTTTGAGAAGGTTCTCATCCCCACCGATCTGTCGGAGACATCCGGAAAGCTCGTGGCCTGTGCCAACGATATCCGGAATATACGGGAGGTCGTCTTACTCCATATCGTCCGCACGGGGCATACCCTGGTACGGGAACGTGAGGATGTGGAAGAGCAGCAGGCCCTCATCACGAACCCGGATATTGCCGTGCGATGCCTCATCACAGAAGATCCCGAACACGACATTCCTGCAGCCATCCTTAAGACTGCCGAGAGCGAACGGCCCTCCCTTCTCATCATGGGAGCCAGGAAAGGGCGCCTCAGCAAGATCCTTCTCGGCCATGACGATATCGAGGTCCTGGCCCACAGCCGGACCCACGTCCTGATCATGCGGTTCCCCCCGCAGGGCTTCCTGGCTTTCCGTCCCCCGGTGATGGAGGGGCCGCTCTTCCACCGGATCCTCTTCCCGCTCGACTTCTCCCGGCCGGCACACGAAGCGCTGAAGTTCATCGGTGAACTCGAGGGAGTCTCCGAGATCATTCTCCTCCACGTCATCCGGAAGATCGAGACGGAGGAGCGGATGAACTTCATCCTGCGGGAGGTGGAGAAACGCCTCTCAGACGCCCGGGAAAAGATCAAGGCAGCCCACCCTGACATACGGGTGAAGATGATGGTCCGGTACGGCGACCCGACCCGCCAGATCGCAATCGTTGCGGATGACGAGGTGGTCTCGCTTGTCATGATGGCCCGTTTCGGGAAGAGGGACTATATCCGGAAAGTTCCCCTCGGCATCACGACATCGAAGGTGACGGCACTCACAAAAAAACCCGTGCTGGTCATGTTCACTGCCATCCAGCTGGAGATCAACACCAGAGAGCTCGCCCCGTCCGAGTTCTACATGGCCGAGAAGATCTGGTTTGACTACCACCAGACCAAATCCGACCCGGTGCATAACCGAATTTTTGCAGTTTTTATTGAAGATACGCCGGTCAGCGTGGCCCGGTGCAAGCGGCACGATGACGGGTACGAGGTGGACGGGATCTTTACCTGGGACGAGTTCCGGGGCAACGGGTACGCCCGGAATGCCATCGAAGCCCTGGTGAGGGAGTGCGGAACTTCCGTGCTATACATGTACGCGGTACGGCATCTCGTGGATTTCTACCAGTCGTTCGGGTTTGCACCGATCCCGGAAACGGATCTGCCCCGGACGGTCCGGGAGCGATACGCATGGGCCATGGGCGAGATGGAGGGGGCAGATGTCTGTCCCATGAGACGGGAACCGGGTAGCCTGAAGACACCGGAAGGATAAGGTTTCATGGCGGATTGAACGTGGAATGGAACCCGACACACTCTGGAGAAGAGAACGCAATCTATTTTTTTTCGGTGAAGCCCGGGTAACGGAAATTTCCGGGAAAAAAGTTACTTCCTCCTCATCACCATCGCGAGCCCCACAAGCCCGAGAGCACCCACCGCTGCAAGGGGCGGCAGGCCGGACTTCGTTGTAGGGAGGGGCGCAACCGGGGTGGAAGAGGGTATCGGGGCTGATGAGGTTTCATACATTGCCGGTGACGGTGAAGTCAGTGCCTCATCGGGCCGGGTCGTGGTGGCGGTCCTGATATTGGTCTGGCCAAATCCGACCGGCGGTACTACTGTTATATTGAAGACCGAGATCGGCTGCGGTCCGGTCCCTGAGGTTGGTCCGCAGAAACCGGCTGACATCTCACCATTCCGGAAGAAGACTTCAACACGGGATCCGTCATCCCTGCCATTGTAGTTCAGATTCTGGCCGGGAAGAAGGACATTCTGCTGTACCAGCATTCCGTTGCTCAGGACCTTAATCTCGGTTGACTCCACCGTGCAGACCAGTCCTGTGCAGACAGAGCAGTTCGGGGCCATGGTGATATCCAGCACATATCCCGCAACAAGAGGTGTCGGGATCTTCTCCGGGTCTCCTACCAGGGCGGTCACGTTCTCCTCGTTCGGGCGCGAACCGTAGAGTTTTGCCAGCGTGATCCAGGTACCTCCGGCGCCGCCAAGGCTCGTTGCAACAACCGTGTCACCGGGTTTGAAGACCGAGAATGCGGCATTGTCCGGAGCGGTTCCCGTGAGGGTCTCCACATTCATCGGCTTGTAGGTGCAGACCGGTGCTGCGGACCCGGGATAACTGCACCCGTACTGCTGCGGATGGTCGATAGTGATGGTATTGGTACCCGGGCTGAGGGTTGCAACCGTACCTTTTACCGTGACTTCCAAGAGCGCTGCTCCTGCCGGCAGACAGCAGCACCAGAGAAGCAGGGCTGCAATAAAGAGAAGGGATGCCAGTTTCATGATCGTAATCCTCAGTATAGTTTCCCTCTGGAAGTGGCAACTATAAAATTGCTCCCCACCGGTTATGGAGATTTTCTTCTTCAATCAAACTGACAACCGTCGAGTCAAATTTTGAAACAACGGCGAAGGTGTATATAGGATGCCGTGAGATTTTGGCGTAACCGGGGATTTGGCGATAAATATTGACCGGATCCCGGAAAAATACCAGGAAAATGACAAAATGTATACAAAAATCAAACAAAACCTGAACACCAGCATCGCTAACGCGGTCGGAGAGATCCGGTCTGCCGCATCCACTAGTTGTCCCGGCAGCACGTCCTGTGCATCGCAGACAATTGGTCATGAACATTTTATGGATCCCCGCGGGTTCACGTACCATTCGGTGCGCTTCTGCGATCTCGACCTCATCCGGGACAAGTGACGGGATAACCATGCCGTGCGTACACGATAGAAAACATTGCGTCTGGCCCGGGGCAATGCGATTGCCCGGGGAAGAGGCTGAGCCCGTTTCAATGCACCCGGATGACTTCAGGGCTCACCTTGCCTGGGTGACAGCCTGCCGGGCACGGGACGCTGTACGTGAGGGGATCCACCGGTAATGCCGGCGATCCTATCCGCTCTTTTCAATTCTTTTGATGGAAAAACTGCTCTGTAGAAAACCCCCAAGTGAGGACAACCGCTCTTGGGGGCTCCAGCACTTCATGCTTCTGCCCCCGCCGCTCGGGCATCCCCAATAGCGATAGTCCTTCCGAATGTTATGACCAAAGTAAAGGGGGTCGAGGGGAGCTTTCCTTGGGATGCCTCTCCCTCTGGGGGAGAGAGGGGGTCACACTCACAACTGCTGCAGAGATTTGCCGGATATATTTTGGAAACGAGCATTTCTACAGAGCGGAAAAAAACAGGAAAAAGCGACTATCCGCCGGCTATGCGGCCGGAGAAGAGTCCCGCACCCCGCGTGATATCTTCCGGGGAGGCGTAGATGATCGCGATATCCCCCGCCTCGATCCGGCTCTCACCACCAAGGCCCGTGATGATCTCATCACCGCGCCGGACCGCAAGCATCAGGAGATTGTACTCTTTGCGCAGGTTCACCTCTCCCAGGGTTGTGCCGTCAAGCGGTGACCCCGGTTCGACCGTGAGAGTCGTGAGGGAAACACGGGGGATATGCTTCACGAGATCCGGCAGGGTTCCCTGCAGGGGATTCCGGCTCCGCAGCATCTGGTAGCCATTGGCCCGGACATCGGTGATGAACGATTCGATCCGGTCCCGGGGAACAAAATACTTGTTCAGCACGAGCGTGAAGATCTCGACCGAGGTCTCGAACTCTTCGGCGATCACCTCATCTGCCCCCAGTGTGTGCAGGGATTCAGCTTCACTCACGTACCGGGTCCGCACGATGATCGAGAGCGGGGGGTTCAGGTTCCGGCAGAGGCTGACGATCTTGCGCGTTGCAACCGGGTCGTTGATCGCGACTACCACAATACGGGCATCCAGGATGCCGGCATGCGTGAGTACCCCTTCACCGGTTGCATCGCCAAAGACCACCGGCTCTCCCGCGTTCCGTGCACCGATGACCAGGTCCGGGTTGAGCTCGATAATGTGGTAGATGATTCCCGCCCGCCGTGCGGTCAGGGCAAGATTCTTCCCGGTTACGCCATAGCCGACAATCACCAGGTGGTCCTTCTGTTTTCTGCGGGATTCTTCGTCATCCATGGAGCACGTCCCCTGGGCAACCCGGGACAGGGCCGGTAACTCACAGAGCCGGAGAGTGATGGGCTGGCCAATCCCGATCACAAACGGGGTGGCAGCCATCGTGATCAAGGCGACGACCAGGAATGTCTGGTAGGTTTCGAAGGGCAGGATATCCATGCCAAATCCGGACTGGGCGATGATAAACGAGAACTCCCCGACCTGCGCAAGGGCAAGTCCCGTCATCGCAGCAGTCCTCAGCGGGTACCCGAGCGCCAGCGGTGCTGCAGTGGCGAGCAGGGCCTTGACCACGATCGCCATCACGATGAGGAAGAGGATGAACCAGAAGTGGCCAAAGAGGAACCGGACATCAACCAGCATTCCTACCGAGATGAAGAAGAAACTGGTGAAGATATCCCGGAAGGGAAGGACAATGCTCGTTGCCTGGTGACTGTATTCCGACCCCGAGATGATCAGCCCGGCGAGCAGGGCACCAATAGCAACCGAGATCCCGGTGATCGAGACCAGCCACGCAACACCAAAACAGGTCAAAATCACCACGAGCAGGAAAAGTTCCTGGTTGCGCGTCCGGGCAATCTCGTGCATTGCCCGGGGAATGAACCATTTTGCCGACGCGATGAGAACGAGCGCAATGGCGACATCCTGGAAGATCAGCGTGACCAGCGCGTCAAGGGAAAGGAAGGGTGTCGGGTCCAGCTGGGGAATGCTCGCGAGGAACGGGATCGCCATGATCATGAAGATTGCTATCAGGTCCTGGAAGATCAGGATCCCGAGCGCAATACTGCCATGCGGGGAATCCATCTCCCCCCGCTGGTGCAGGATCTTCAGCACGATCGCGGTGCTTGAGAGGGAGAAGAGAAAACCCATCAGGATCGCTTCATTGACCGGCAGGGCCAGCATGATGGCAAGGCCGAAGAAGAAGAGAAACGAGAGCCCGACCTGGAGGGCCCCTCCCACGATCGCAATGAGCCGGATCTTCCAGAGATCCTTGAACGAGAACTCGAGCCCGATGGTGAAGAGCAGCAGGATGATGCCGATATCTGCAAGGTTCGAGACGTCCTGGCCCTTGATGATACTCAACCCGTAGGGACCGACTATCACGCCGGTAAGTATGAACGCGACCAGGGGGGGCACCCTGAAACGGTTGAAGATCATCCCGACGATGAGCGCAATGGCAAAAACGATCAGGATGTCAGTGAGGAGTTCGAGAACCATCGGGATATTCCTGTAGATAGTAGGGGCCCGGTAGAAAAAAGATCATGGGTGCCCGCCAGAAAGCAAAACCGGTAAAAAAAGTCTCTTCCGGAAAAATGCCGGGCGAACCCCGCTCCTGGGGATGTTCCGGGCGGGTACCGCTCAATCGTATCAGGGAGGTGCCGGTTCCCTCACTGGAACAGTTTCAATAAAAATGCCTGGCACCCGAGCAGGTGGGGACGATCGGTCTCTGCACCGATCCAGGCTGCGCTGAAGATGACCAGCAGGGCATTATCCAGCTGGGCATCAAAGTGCCGCTCTTCATCTTCCGAGGGAGGGAGGGGCTTTGCCAGCAGGGCTTCGTCTTCCGGTAAGAATGTCTTATAGTTTGCAGGCCGGGGCGCAGACCCCTCCAGGAGAAGGGCATGCTCGTTGGCGATCCCGGCGGCCCGTGACAGGATGGCCGGGAGGGAGCCGGAAGATCCGCCAAGTGTCCCGGCGGCCCGGGCGTACTCGCCGGTGGAAAACTGGCTGATAACTACGGCAGCCTGGTGGGCGGTCTCCGGAGAGAGCCCCGAAACGGCATCCCGGGTCAGGTCCACGTAGTCCCGGAGGGGGGAGGCCAGTTCCTTCCCGGCCGATACCGCTGTATGGGCCTCACCGAACCGGTACTTCAGCCGCACGAGAAGCAGGGTCAGGCTTGCCGCATAGAGCATCTGGAGGACAATCCCTGACATATAGTCCGTGGGCACGACAAAGAAGATGAAGGCGTAGATCGGGGTGGATAATGCCACGATATCTTTTTTCGGCCGGCACCATGCCAGGTAAGCAAGGAGACAGGATCCAATAACACATCCGAGGGCGAAAAACTGGAAATTGATCTCGATACCCCGGCTCCAGAGAATGACACCGGCAAATGTTGCGCCAAAGGAGAAGAGGGGGATCGCGAGCTCCAGGTATTGCTGGTTGTTCATCCCGGGGGTGGCAGAGACGGTGGAGCTGCTCATAGAGATCTAGTCCAGGTACAAAAAATTCCGGCGTTTATGGCTGACGGTGTTGATTCACGAAATAATTCATGCATCATCAGTATCGCGTTTCTTCCGGATTGATACACAGTTTACCACAGGTTCACCAGTCACAATATACCGGCGGATCACCTGGCCCAGCACCACGACCAGGTCATTTACCTTGATCTCCTCGTCGGGACTGGTAAACATCTTGACCGAGATTGCACCGGAACGGTCTGCCACCGAATACTGGGGGCGGTTTAAGAACTGGAAGTGAACGCGTTCCACCACGCCATCGATCCGCACAATTTTTCCGATCATATTTTCATTGATCAGTTTCACCCGCACGGTCTTTGCCTGGCGCTCGTACTCTGGTTCAAGTTCCGCGTACTGGCTCCGGCTCATGTAGTTGAGGGCAACAGGGATGACAAGCAGCATGAAGAGGACCGGGATCAACCAGATCAGGTTAGACCGCACATCCGGACTGTTCAGGGAAGCAAGAATGAGAAAAATAGTGAAGATCACAAACACCCCTATCGAGATGACCGAGATCTTTACTTCGACATTTCCAATTTTCATTGAAAAATTTATTCGCTGTTGATCTACTTTAAGTGCTGCGTTTCATTCCCCGGGTGATTCCCGGGGTGTTCAAATCCTGAAATTCAGGGAGGGGTGGACACGGGAGTTACGCCATGCTCCGGTTCAGGGTTACGCGATTTTTATCGCGGTGCTGTGGATGAACACTGTTTCCGTTTCCGGGGATCTGGATGAGACAGTTATGCGTTCAAGGGGCTGTAAAAAAGGCGATAACGGGAATTTGTGATCATCACAAAAACCGCTGCCGGGATGAGAGATACTTTGTGAAATTGTCAAAATGAAAAAAATTATTGGGGGGAAATGATCTACTTGAGTGCTGCGATCTCTTTGCGGAACGCAACCCAGTAGATGACACCGACGAAGAAGATACCTCCGACGATGTTCCCAAGAGTTACCGGTATGATGTTTGCTGTCCACATGGTAACCCAGTTGACACTTGCCACGAGCTTCGTTGGATCGGTAATGAATCCCTGGGTAAAGATACCTGCCGGGATAAAGTACATGTTTGCAACAGAGTGCTCGAACCCGCTGGCAACGAAGGCCATGATCGGGAACCAGATACCAAAGAACTTGCCGACTGCGTCATCTGCACAGATACCGAGAAGGATAGCGAGGTTGACAAGCCAGTTGCAGGCAATGCCCTTTAAGAATGCTGAATAGAATCCCATCAGACCGACGTACCCGGTCTTTGCTCCGGCAATGGCGATTGCACGTGAACCGAACGCGGTCACGGTGCCGACACCGGCTGCATCGAATGAGACGAACGGGCCGTTTGCACAGATGTAGGCAAAGACTACGGACCCGATCAGGTTACCGATATACACGAAGATCCACAGGTTGATGACCTGCATCCAGGTGACCTTGTGGATGAATGCAGCCATCGGGGCGAGCATTGCATCGCCGGTGAAGAGCTCAGCACCCGTAAGAACGGTGATGATAAGCCCAACCGGGAAGACGGCTCCCATAACCAACTGTACCATACCCGCTGATGCAAAACCACCAGGAACGGCACCCGCAGTGATCTGCGCTGCCGAATAGGCAATACCGGTACTGCACACTGTTGCGAGTGCGGCACCCATAGCGATGTATGCGCCCGACATGAATCCACGGAGGACCATGTTCCAGGCCGGCAAGCCGACTTTGTACTTACCGGCATCTCCTGCTTTTGCAGTAATTGCTACCGGAGGATGAAACACCATTTTTTAACACACCTCTAAATGTCCACCTATACCAGCAACGTATTAAATCACTTTCTTGTATAGGTCATTTTATACTCTTTTGTGTGGATATTAATAATTTTCGAATTGTTTGCGAATCAGGCTCGTGTACAGCAATGATTGGAAAAAAACCCGGTATCGATCATTAATGGATTTAATTTGACTTTATAACACAATCAATACACTTTTTGAATGGCAGATTATCCAAAAGAAATTATAGAGATCATCCCGGAAAAAAACCGGGCATTTTTCCTTCCGCGCAGTCAGGGATACACGGGAATGGGGAAATTGAGGTATTCCTGAAGATTTTTACAAGGGTGATACCCGGAAAGATAAAATTGCTCAGGAGAGATCATCGTTTCCCCATTACTTGCCAGTCCTCTTCGATATAATGAGGATGACCCACTCTCCCAGTGGGGGAGGCAACCTAAGGGTGCACCTCTGCCGCCCTTTTTCTCAAAGTTCTCATCTACGGTCTGATAAAATCGCTATAGGGGGGGATACCCGGGCGGCGGGGGCGGATGCAGGAGGTACGAGAGCCCCGCGACACCTCAATTCTCCACAAGGATATCCCAAGAACAGAAAAAGACTGGACAAAAATTAAAAAATGCCCCTCAAGAATGAACACTGAGGAACTAAAAAATCGGATATCTCAGGGAATCAGAAAACGGGATCCGAAATTACCCGGGAAAAATCGTTGTCTCTTTCGGAAGGATCGGGTGAATACGGGTATTTCCATTCTGAAAGATAAACCGTTAAGCAAAAAAAGGGGAGATGAACAACTATCACTATGGATAAAAAAACTCAGATCGTTCTGTTTTCCGGTGTCGCCATCACCATCATTCTTTTCCTTATCAATATCTACCTCGCAGGGATCGTCTTTATCCTGGTAGTAACGATAGTGATGTCGATGCTCATTATGCAGGACAGCATCTCCCACCCGGACCTGGATGCAGAACTCTCGGATGATGCCAAATCGATCATCCTGAAAAATTCCGGGAATGCAACTGCACTCAACATCCATGTAGCACTGGTCCCCATGAATACCGAGTACGATCTGCCCACTCTTGCCGTGGATGCGACCCATTCCTACCCGTTCGATGCAATGATCCAGAACGTCAAGGCGGTCATCACCTATGAAAACGAAGAAAAAGTTGTCTTTTCCAAGTCATATTCCCTGTCAGCACTGGGAAATGAGTACGAACCATTCAAACCGATGATTCCCCTGTTCAAATGGAAATGACCGGCATCGATCCTGATTACTCTTTTTTTTACGCAGAAATTCTGGTGGCACCCTGTGCGTGAGGGGCCGGACACGTGCCGGAACAAAAGCGCCGGGTTACCCTTTAAAAAAAAATTAATGTTTGTTTAAGGGCTTGAACACGTTCTCGTAGATCATGTCGCTGCCGGTGTTGTGGAGACGGTCACGCTCGACTCTCTCCTCGGCATAGGCCATGAGCGGGAGTTCCATGCTGACACCGGGCACGTGGTTGAACATCTTCTCGAGTTCAACCTGCTGGGAGTGCATGAAGAGTGCATTGGGAATCTCAGACGGGCAGAGTTCCTGGCACTGGCCACAGTTCACGCAGGAGTCTGCGATATGGGCGAACCGGATGAGGTGGAACATGAAGTTCGGCGGGACTTCCCCCGGAGTGACATAGTTCGGGTTTTTGGTTGTGCAGTCCACGCAGTAGCAGATCGGGCAGGCAGAGATACACGAGTAGCACTTGATGCAGCGTGAGGTCTCTTCCATGATCTTCTTTAACCGGTCCGTGCCTTCGCCAAGTGCTTCGAAGTCGTGCTTGCGCCACTTGTCGCCAAGCTTGAGCATGGCCCCTTCAACTTTCCCGCGGATCTCAAGACCCTTGGGGATGGACGGCTCAACGGAGAGGACTCCGGACTTTACTGCACCGTCAACAAGTTTTGCGCCCTTGTCGGAGCAGACTTCAACGAAAGTGGCCTTGCCGGCCTTCTCGCCAATGACTCCCCAGTTACCGCAGGCAAGGTCAGCCTGGCGGGGGATCTTCATCTTGCAGCGGCGGCAGTTGCTGCGGCGGCCGTAACCTGATTCTTCGAGCTCGTCAACGGAGATACCCTTGTGTCCGCCTTCGAACTCGATGATGAACTGGCCCTTGTCGATCTCTTCCTTGTGAACCATGTCCGGATCAACGCCGTACTTCTCGGTGATCATCCTGCGGGCGAGCACCGGGCTGACCGATCCACCGCAGTTGACCCCTATCATAACGACATTGTCGAGGTTGATCTGTTTGCGCTTGGCCAGTTCGTAGAATGCCATCGCGTCACAGCCCTTGACCGTGACACCGAGCTTCATATTCTCGGCACCTTCGAGGTACTTCTTGACCAGTTTGGGCAGGAGGAGCGTACCGCAGTGGAGTGAACCGGCGGTGTTGGCAAGTTCAGCTGCGTTCTTCACCAGGGTCGGCTTGGCATCGTAGAGATCTTTGCCTTTCGAGATGACGAGGACTGCATCGACAGCCTTGGACTCGAGCGCATATTTCCAGAGTGCGGTGACAGCGCCACCGAGTTCGGCCTTCTTCTTGATATCCGCGTCATTGGTCCACGCGTAGAGCATATCGCCTTTCTTTGACATATTATGCCTCCTCCGTCTTTTCAAGTTTCACAGCCGCAGCCGCAAAGGTGAGCGGCAGGGATACAACGCCGGCCTTGATGGCAGTTGTTACGGTGGCTGCAAGGGTGACTGACCCGGATTTGCCGGATACTTTTACCGAAGAACCGGTAATGATACCGAGATTCTCTGCATCGGCCTTACTGATGATGACCTTTGCCTCAGGGAATTCCCTGACAATCGAAGGGGTGTTCATAGACAGGGTGCCCATGGGCCACTGGGCTGCAACTGCAAACGGATATTCTGCGCTGACTGCTTCGCCGGCCTTGTACTCTACTGCGGCAAATGCGCCCTTGCCATCTTTCGTTGCGAACTTGTCTGCATAGAGGACTGCGGTGCCAAATTTTCCGCCGGCTGCGGGCCACTGGACTGCCTCGGGGGCCTCAAGCTTTGTATAGGTGATGCCTGCATAGGCGGGCACATGTTTGGTGATCTCTGCAAAGATCTCTTCAGAAGACGTAAAGGCAAAATCCTTCTCTGCTCCCATTGCCTTTGCAAGGTCACAGACGATCTGCCAGTCGGCCTTGGATTTGCCGGCGGGCTCGACTGCCTTGGTGACACGCTGGATGCGGCGCTCGCTGTTGGTCACGGTTCCGTCGCGCTCGGCAAAGGATGCGGACGGGAGAATGACGTGAGCTTTTGCAGCGGTCTCGGTCATGAACATGTCCTGGACTACGAGGAAACCGACCTTGTCGAGGACTGCTGCCACGTGGGAACCGGCAGAGGCGATGTTCTCGCCCATGATATAAAGGGCCTTGATCTTACCGGCTGCTGCCGCCTCAATCATGGCGGGGACGGTGTGGCCATTGTCTGCGGGAACGCAGCCAACATCCATGGCTCCCTGGGCATTGCTCTTGCCACGGAGCAGATTGACACCGGCTCCTGCAACACCTACATTTCCGGTGAGGAGGGCGAGGTTGGCACATGCCCGGATAAGATCGCCGGATACTGCACCGGCGGAGGTGATGATCGATGCAGGGTGAGCTGCAGTGAAGAGTTCGGCTGCCTTGGTGACAGCCTCAGCGGAAATACCGCAGATCTTTGCTACTGCATCAGGAGTGCACGGGGCAACTGCTGCCTTGCACTTCTCGAAGTTGGCAGTCTTTTTGGCAATGAAGTCCTTGTTCTCCTTTCCTGCCTTGATGATGGCAGCGGCGACGCCGTTTACGAAAGCAACTTCCGTGCCGGGGTTGACCGCAAGGTGGAGGTCGGCAATCTTTGCCGTGGCACTCGTACGGGCATCGGCAACGATTACCTTTGCACCGTTCTTCCGGGCCATGATGACCCGGCGGCCTGCGAGCGGGTTCTCCTCGAGCGGGTTGCTCCCGATAACGAGAATTGCCTTTGCAGCCGAAATGTCAGTGATCGAGTTGGTCATGGCACCCTGGCCGAATGCTTCGGTAAGGCCCCTGACGGCATCGGCATTACAGCGGCGTCCGCAGTAATCGATATTGGCAGTCTTGACTACATTTGCTGCGAAGTTCTTAAAAACGTAGTTATCCTCGTTGCAGGTGCGGGCTGATGCTACGCAGCCGATCTCATCGCCTTTGACAGCCTTGAGTTTCGATGCGATCTCCCGGTAAGCGTCTTCCCAGCTCGCTTCGGCAAATTTACCATCCTTCTTGATCAGGGGAGTGGTGATACGCTCAGCGCTGTTGACAAACTCGAAAGACTTGTTACCGCGAATACAGACCTTTCCCTCATTGACAGGGTTGCGCTGCCAGGGGGAGATCCCCTTGACCTGACCATCCTTGACGACAAGGTTGATCCCGCAACCGGTTCCACAGTAGGGACAGATGCTTGGTACGTATTTGAAATCCATGTTCTAACCTCGAACAACAGATTTTTGAAAAAGAGACTTATAAACCCGAATGGTTCGTTACGGGTATTTGGTGATTATCAGTGGGTATTTATGGGACTACATATAAAGATCCGGGTAGAGACCGGAAAAGCGCGCGGCGCTAGTGCACAGCGCTTTATCATCAACGACGGCAAAAAAACATTTGGAGTAACGTTCAATGAAACCCCCGCGGTTTCCCCCCATGGTGATCGATCTGATCCAGACGGCCCTGCTGGTCTGTGATGGAATGGAATTCTCCCACAGGTCGACCTGTCCGTCGTGTGGTGGAGCGCTCCAGGGATATGATACCCGGAAAAAAAATTTCGCCGTTATTCTTGAAAACGAAAAAGAACGCCTTATCCAGGTCAGGGTCAGGCGGTTTTCCTGTAAATCCTGCAAGACGTTCTGTTATGCCGATGAGCCATTCTACCCGGACACCCGCATGGGATCCCCGGTTATCGATCTCTGCACAACCTTTGCCGCCACGATCCCGTTCAGCCGCACCGCTACCAGTCTCTCCCGCATGGGAATTGTCATCGATCGCGGCAGTGTCCGTAATTATGCTAACCGGGATTTCCCGGTAATTCCCAAAGTTCCGATATTCAACCTGCAGATTCCGCATTCCATCATCTCGCTCACGGCTCTTGCCAACAGCACCGGCGAGGGGAGCGGTATCGATCCGGATGATGTGCTGGCCGCCTGCGGTTACCCATCCGCGACAATAAAACCGGTTCACCTCCCCCATTCCAGGGAAGAGGGGGAACGAAAGCAGTAAAGAACGATGAAGAACAAGTCAGATGCGTCGCGGGGTGCCGGGATCGAAAGCCAGAAGGGGGAGGGGATCTGGTGTGCACAAACCCCATTTTATCTACAAAAATCAGAATGCTTTTGATGACGGGGCACTTACACGGCTGACCGGGCCAGCTCCCGGACTGCATACGCGGGAAGAGCATCGGCTACGTCCCCAAGTACCGTATTCAGATCGGTCGCGGCCAGTTCCCGGGCAAAGAGCGGTGCGCCGATACCGGCAACGATAATCTGCCGGGCACCTGTGTCGGCAACAACCTTATGGACCTGATCGCAGACAAGACTGCGCTGTTTTTCCCAGAATTGCTCTGCGATCTGCAAGGCACCCAGTTCCCCAATCTCTTCCAGATCCGCACAGACAATACGGGCGAGTCGCCGGAGGGAAGCGGCCCGGGTTGTTTCCTTTTTATCGGGAGTATCACAGGTATACTGGCTTGATGTGATATGATCCAGGACCAGGTGGGCATCAGCACTGGCAGCAAAGTATTCTGAACTGACCGGGGTTTTTATTCCATCGATCGAGACCGATTGAACCATTGCGGCCACATTTCCCCGGAGCATACCGGTGTAGAAGAGATAGCCATTCTGGAGACGCCGGAGATCGGTAAGGCCGAGGAGCGACTCAAAACGGTTGAGCGGGATGATGTCAGCAGTGGTGCTGCCGATATCGAGAAGTACTGCATCGAGATAATCCTCCCGCAGGTATGCAGCCGAGGCAAGCCAGTTTGCGGCTGCCAGCTGGGGGACTGCATGGCTATGGAATTTTCCATCCATGCCGTAAAAACGGGCGCGGGGGAATGCTGCCTGCACCGCGTGAACGATAAACGAGATCCCCCCCTGCTTATCGGGAAAACTATCCGCCAGCTCGCCGCTCATGACTACAGCTGCCGGATCCTCCGGAGAGATGACATAGGGTTCGAGCAGGGATGTGATGGGGGCGTGTTCCCAGAGCGGGCAGTAGTGGATATGGACTCCGGTCCCGCTGACAAGCTTGAGGTTTGCCCCACCCACATCGATCCCAATCATAGTTTTGAGACCTTCCCGCTCGTATCAAAACGGACACTGCCGGTCAGGTGCACCTGGTCAGGACCCCCTCCCTTCGATGCATCAACAAGGATCTCTGCGATCTCTTCCTGCATACAGGCCGCAATACCAACCAGGCTCGTGGTGATGCGGGGATTTACATCTACCACGTACACCTTGTCCCCAACTACCACGTCAACGCCGCAGTACCCCTGGCAGCCCAGAACAATGATCGTCTTTTTGGCCACTTCAAGGATCTCGGCTTCCCGGACAGGATGAACCGGGGTTTCCCCACCAAGGTACGAGATCGCCCCGTCACTTCCCATCCGGATGGACTGACTGTTTACGGCAAGCACAAGCGGGGGTTTACCGGTGTAATATGCGCACGCATCCCCGATTACCCGGCTTGCCACCAGGCTCACCGAGAGATGTTCCCCTTCGATATATTGCTGGGAAAATTCCCCTTCACCTGAGGGTTCTGTCGAAACCCGGACACCCTGGGCCCCGCAGCCTTTTACCGGTTTTATGATCTGCTTACCTGAAGTCGCGGATGAGGGGACCGGCACTCCATGGGTACGCAGGATCTTTTCGGACTGCACTTTATTGGCACAGAGTGCAGCGGTCATGAACCCGCACCCGAGATTGTGAGTGTGCTGTTCGAGAGTCTGCGTGAATCGTGCGAGAAGATGATCGGGTGCGATCACCAGGCCCATATCGCAACCCGGGGCGAGGCGTTCGATCTCACCGGCAAAATCCCCGCTTCCGGGCAGGACAACTTCATACCCGCAGCGCTCAAAACTCATCTTTACGGTCTCCAACATGGCGGTACCCTCACCGGAAAGGTTCGGGTCGTGACTGGTGGCATACTCTGCGAGCAGGACTTTCATCTTTTTCTTATGTATGCGCTTTAAGAAAATTACCCTATCCGATCGGTGAACTATTTGTGAGGCGGCATCAATAGAAGATGAACATGAGACCTTCGATCCTGCTCACCAATGACGATGGGGTAAGTTCAGTCGGACTATGGGCCGCCTATGAAGCACTCATCCCCATTGCCGATGTCACCGTTGTAGCCCCGGCAACCCAGCAGAGCGCTGTTGGCAGGTCGATATCGATCTTCGAACCCCTTCGGGCTAGCCAGATCACGATCAATGGCCTTCCGGCCTGGTCTGTGGCAGGCAAACCGACCGATGCAGTAATTATCGGCCTCTATGCCCTCAAACTCACGCCTACTATGATCGTCAGCGGCATCAATATCGGGGAAAATCTCTCCACAGAATCGATCATGACGTCGGGAACGGTGGGTGCGGCACTCGAAGGCTCCAACCAGGGGACCAAGGGTATCGCCTTCTCCCTCCAGGTAGAGGACCAGGGGGATAAGTTTGATGATCCCCGGAAGGCCGGAAAGAGTTTTGATGCTGCAAAAAAAGTTGTCCGCGATGTCGTCTCCCGGGTACTTGAGCACGGTTTCTCTCCCCACACCGATGTGATCAATGTAAACATTCCCTCGGTGGTCAAAGGGGGATATGAGATCACCCGGCTGGGTCCCAAACTCTTCCATACCGGTGTGGAAAAACGACTGGACCCCCGCGGGCGGCCATATTTCTGGATCAATGGCCCGCTCTATGATGATGCCGAAGAAGGAACCGACGTGCATGCAATCCGGAAGGGAAACGTTTCCATCACCCCGATCACCCTGGATTGTACATCCTATGCAGCAGTGGAAGACACCAAAAAAGTGTTCAGGAACTGATCTTTTTTTTGATACGGGATATTTTTCCCGCATTACCAGGTTTTGGCAGAATTCTGAATTATTCCGATATTGACTTTTTCTCATCAGGCACAAACGGGCTCTCTCATCCCGGCATCACCAGTTTTAATAATTCCTGTACCGATATGTAACTCTTTGATGGACTCAGCGATTCGTGATCCAGCGGCAGCCAAACGGGCAGCCGGATACCAGGCAGCAGAACGGGTAAAAGAAGGTATGATCATTGGCCTTGGCACGGGTTCAACGGTTATGTACACCATGGAGCGACTCTCGCAGCGCATCCATGAAGGGCTCACCATTGCCGGTATACCGACATCATTCCAGACGGCCATCCGGGCCCGGGAATATGGCATACCGCTGACAACCCTTGACGATCATCCGGTGATCGATCTGGCCATCGATGGCGCGGATGAAGTTGACCCGCTGCTGCGGCTGATCAAAGGCAGGGGAGCCGCACACACCCGGGAGAAATGCGTAGCTGCTGCCGCACGACAGTTCATTGTCGTGGTCGATGAGCAGAAGATGGTACCCTGCCTGGAGGGGTTGGTACCGGTAGAGATTATCCCGTTTGCCATCCAGCCGGTTATGGATCAGATCACTGCAATGGGTGGCATTCCGGTACTGCGGGAAGGAGTGAAAAAAGATGGCCCGGTGATCACCGATAACATGAACTTCATCATCGATGCACGGTTCGAAACGATCGGCGAACCCGAAAAGCTCGAAGCATCGATTGGCCTCATTCCCGGTGTTGTCGAGAGCGGGCTCTTCTGCGGGTTTACGCATAAAACCACCGTTATTGTCGGTGACGAAAAAAAATGCAGGATTATCCCTTAGTTGAGATAATCGCGTAACTTATGAACAAGGGCGAGCTGGTTGTTCGCCTCTTTCTTCTTCTCTTTTTCAATGCTGTCCATGATCTGATGGATAGGCTTTGCCAGTTCATAGATCTTTACGGGGCGGCCTTTGCTCTCGGCCTTGCTCTCGCGGCTGGAGATCCAGTCCTGTTCGAGCAGGTAACGCATTGCAATGCTGACTTCCGGCTGGCGGAGATCGGTTCCACGCTCAATTGCCCTTGACGTTGCTTCGGGTGTATTTGCAAGAAATACCAGCACTTTAGCCACATTTCTCTTGGTTCCAATCTCGATAAGGAGATTTGCAAACTCCTCTTCCTTTTCCGTGAAATACATTACATTTTCTGTTCTCATACATTCACATCCACACTATTTTTTGTACAATTACCACTAAAAATTATCTAATTGTTGATATATATGCTCTCGTATTGCTGTGCAATGACGGGAGGTTTTTATATATTATAACAAATGTCTGCCCGACATCCTAAAAAAAAGAAAGGAAAAAATCTGAATGGCTCCTATCAACCGGGATAAAAAGTTTTAGATCAGGCCGATACTGCGGAGATCTGAGACTATCTTGATCACCGCTTTGGTTGCATCCCCGGGTTCTTTACCACCGGTAATGATCAGTTTGCCGGATCCAAACAGGAGAACGACAACTTTGGGGACTTCCAACCGGTATACCAGGCCGGGGAACTGCTCAGGCTCGTATTCAATCCGGTCAAGATTGAAACCAACGGCAATCTTGTTTAAGTTAATCGGAGTGGCGAGATCCGCGGAGGTGACAATGTTCTGGATCTTATAATCCAGCTTTTTCGGGATATCAATTCCCAGGTCGCGCAGGAGACCGCCTAAGATATTGAGACCCTTGCTGAGGCTGTCGACACTCTTTGCGCCGGTTAAAACCACTTTTCCCGAACCAAAAACGAGTGCTGCGATCTTGGGATCCTGCATCCTGAGAACAACTCCGGGAAAGCGTTTCTTGTTATATTCCGCGCCCGGGATTTTGGATGCAATATCGGGTAGATCCAGATAATCGGTTACCTTGGCTGAGGCAACAATATTTTCGATCTTAAGGGAATCTTCTGGTCTGACCTTCATATTTATAAATGATATAAAACAGTATTTAAAAAGTTGGTTATGATCGTGCCCAGATCATTCATCCAGGGTTGATATATCACCCGGGTCCATCCCCATCTCTTTTGCCTTGAGGACACGACGCACGATCTTTCCGCTCCGGGTCTTGGGAAGGGAATCGGTAAATTCTATCTCTGACGGCATAGCGATAGGCCCTAAGGTAATCCGCACATGGTAGATGAGTTCGTTCCTGAGTTTGTCGCTGGGTAGATGACCCACCCTTAACGTTACGAAGGCTTTTATGGTGTTGCCTTTTAACGGATCCGGTTTGCCAATGACGGCTGCTTCTGCTACGGCCTTATGGGAAACCAGCGCGCTTTCAACTTCAGCGGTACCGATATTGTGACCTGCCACAACAATCAGGTCATCGGATCTCCCGATCACCATGATATTGCCGTCCTCCCCTTTGATTGCGAGATCCCCTACTGTGTAGCAACCGGGAATCGTCTCCCAGTATTTGCGGTAGCGCTCGTCATTGTTATAGACCGTGCGCATCATTGCAGGCCAGGGTTCTTTGATCACCAGGAACCCATTTGTCCCCGGGGGTACGGGCTTTCCTTCGCTGTCTACCACGTCCGCGATCACTCCCGGAATGGCTTTTCCCGCAAATCCCGGGCGCATCGGTTCTCCGAGAACGGTCGTCACCATATGCATACCCGTCTCGGTCTGCCACCAGGTATCCACAATGGGGCACTTATCTTTCCCGATTACATGGTAAAACCACTCGAATGCCTCCGGGTTCAGCGGTTCTCCGACCGATCCCAGGATTCGCAATGAACTGAGATTGTACTTGTCAGGCCATTCGCGACCGAGTTTCATGAACATGCGGATGGCCGTCGGAGCCGTGTACAGGATCGAGACGCCGTACTCCTCCACCATCTTCCACCAGATGCCCGGATCCGGGTAATCGGGGGTGTTCTCGCAGATGAAGATCGTGCCACCTACGCAAAGCGGGCCATAGACAACGTACGAATGACCCGTGATCCAGCCGGGATCGGCAGTACACCAGTACACATCGTTCTCCTTGAGATCGAAAATGTACTTGGTAGTATAGTATGCCCCGACCATGTACCCCCCGCAGGTATGGACAATGCCCTTGGGTGCACCGGTGGTCCCGCTCGTGTACAGGATAAACATCGGATCTTCCGAGTCCATCACTTCTGCCGGGCAATCAGATCCCACATCAGCGAGCAACTCGTAGAAGTCAATCTCCATCTCGCTGTGAATCTCTACCGGGAGGTGAAGATTACGCCGCAGGATAACAAGATGTTCAACCATCGGGGCATTGATGATCGCCTCTTCTATCACGTGCTTTAAAGGAATCGACTTGCCCCTGCGGATTGCGATATCGGCCGTGATCACGATCTTTGCGCCGGCACCTACGATCCGCTGGTTCAGCGCCGCTGCTCCGTAACCCCCGAAGACGACCGAATGGATCGCCCCAATCCGGGCACAGGCGAGCATCGCAATGATCTGCTCCGGGATCACCGGCATATAGATACAGACACGGTCCCCTTTTGTGACCCCGAGCTTTTTCAACCCGTTTGCAAAACGCTGGACTTCCCGGAAGAGCTGACGGTAGGTATAGACCCGGTCTTCCGTTTCGGTCTCGCCCCGCCAGATCAGTGCCACCTTATTCCGGTTTTTTCCCAGCACGTGCCGGTCCAGGCAGTTATAGGTGATGTTTGTCTTGCCATTGACGAACCATTGTGCGTAGGGGTAATTCCATTCGCGTACTTTGTCCCATGGAGAGAACCAGTGAAGTTTCTGCGCGATCTTTGCCCAGAACGCCTCCGGATCTTTTAGAAATTCATTATACGCCCAGTTGTAGTCACCTATCCAGCTGCTCTGGCGATAGGAGGGATCAGGAGTGTAATACTTCTGTTCGGTCTTCACATCCGCGCTCTCAACCATGAGTACCTCTATTTAACATTATCAATAATGATGAATTCTAATTAATCTTGTGGTTCTGATTGCCAAAATCTGCCCGTTTCAGCCACCATTACACGCCGGAGCGGAGCGCGAAGAATACAGCAAATTTAAATTGCGCCATATCAAATTTTACAAAAAAAATGTTGTGTGGCATCTGTTCTGTTGAGATCCTGATTATTCTGCACGCATTGTTTTTTTAATAAAAAAAGTCCGTTCTCCGCATGGGAACAAAAACCAGTAATTACCGAGGTGAACCATTGACCCAGAAGATGTTGAGTGAAGCAGAAGGCTATGATATCCTCAGGAAGTACGATATTCCTGTCCCCGGATATGAAGTTGTAAAGAGCGGAGAGGACGCAGCACATGCCTGTGAGCGCATAGGCTGCCCGGTGGTCATGAAGATCATCTCACCCCAGATCATCCACAAGAGCGATGCGGGCGGTGTCGTTGTCGGTATCGGAAGCAGAAAGGCTGCACTGGGAGCATTTACCAGGATTATCGATGGCGCAAAAGCCTACAACCCGGATGCATCCATTGAGGGCGTCATTGTCGAACAACAGGCAGAACCCGGCCTTGAGCTCATCATCGGAGGGAAGACGGATCCGGCATTTGGAAAAGTGATCACCTTTGGCATGGGCGGTACCATGGTCGAACTGATGAAAGACGTGACCCTCCGCATCCTCCCCATAACAGAAGATGAGATCCGCACGATGATCCGGGAGATCAATGCGTACCCGCTTATTAGCGGGTACCGCGGAGCAAAACCCCGGGACGAAGAAACACTGGTACAGATCATCACCAATGTCGCCCGTTTTTTCGCGGAGAGCGAGAATGTCGTGGAGTTCGATATCAACCCGCTCCGGTTATATGAGAAAGGTGCCCTGGCAGTGGATGTCCGCATCATCGTGACCGATGAAGTGCAGACAATCGAGACCAAAAAGCGGATCCCGGTCCCGATGGAATATTTCAATCCCCGTTCGATTGCGGTCATCGGCGCTTCACAGGATTCCACGAAGATGGGATATGCCGTTATGCATAACCTGCTCCATTTCCCCGGCCAACTGTACCCCGTCAACAACAAACGATCGGAGATCCAGGGGCTTAAGGCTTATTCCAGCATCACCGCGATTGAGGCTCCGGTGGATCTCGCAGTGATCACCGTTCCCGCGCTTCATGTTCCGCGTGTGGTGGAAGAATGCGGGCAGAAAGGCGTCCCGATGGTCGTCATCATCACCGCTGGTTTCAAGGAGATGGGCGAAGACGGCAAGATGCTTGAAGAGCGCGTGAAGGCGATCGCCCGGGGTCACGGAACCCGGATTATCGGACCGAACTGCCTGGGGATCATCGTTCCCCCACGTGGGATTGACACGACCTATGTCCACCAGTCACCCAACCCGGGGAACATTGCATTCATCTCCCAGAGTGGTGCAATCATCAACACGGTCGTTGACCTGAGTCTTGCAAAAGGTATCGGGTTTTCCAATGTTATTTCAGTAGGAAACCAGACCGATCTCGATTTCCTCGATTACCTGCGCTATGTCCAGAAAGACGACAAGACCAAGGCAGTTATCCTCTATATCGAACAGATCACTGACGGCAAAGGATTCATGGAAGTGGTCTCCGAAGTCGCTAAGACCAAACCCGTAGTCGCAATCAAATCCGGTTCATCTGCAAAAGGTGAGCATGCAGCATCTTCCCACACCGGTTCCCTCTCGGGTTCCTATGATGTGTACATGGAAGCATTCAGGAAATCCGGAGTCATCGCCGTTCACACCCTTACCGGTGCATTCCTTGCCGCACAAATGCTCGCCCACCCGAAAGGCTACCCTAAAGGCAAACGTGCAGTTGTTATTACCAATGCCGGTGGTTTTGCAGTCCTGTCATCGGATTATGCGGAGCGCTATGGTGTGGAGATCATCGATCTACCCCAGGATGTTATTGATGAGCTCAACGGATTCCTCCCTGAGTTCTGGAACAAGGGCAACCCGATTGACCTGTTGGGAGATGCAAGCGACAGACGGTTTGAGAAGACGTTTGAGGTGCTCGCACGTCACGACGATCTCTGGGACATGGCATTTGTCATCGGATTCCCCAACCTCGTGCTCACTTCAGAAAATCTCGCCAAAAAGATCCTGAAGTTCTCAGAGATGACCGAAAACCGGCTTATCGCCACCCTACTTGGGGGAGATTCCATGAATGTCGGGCGGGAGATCTTGAAAGAGAACAATATCCCGAGTTTCGATGAACTTGATTTTACCTTCCGGGTTATGGGAAGGGTACTCTGGCAGAAGTTCCGGGTCAAGGCGCCAGGCCTTCTCTGATCTCTTTTTTATTATCGCTGGGAAAGCCGGTCTAATTTCTACCGGCACGTTAAAACAATCCAGAAAAGTTTTTTTGACGTCTAAGTTTGAGGCAAATGTGATTTACGGGCCTGTCTCATTGACCTTTGGGGCAATTGTTATGCAGCCATCAGATCCATCCGATGTAATTAGCCGCAGTCCCGGGTTCATTTTTGCCAGGTCAAAAAAAGGTGGGTTCCGCACCGCCGTTTCGATGCATGGATGTGAGTACACATGCACAATCCTGTAGCAGCATGTATTCTTGGAGGCGAAAAGATATTTTTCCTCGGGAACCGTAAACCCTTCACTGCTGGAAAAAATAAACCGGACTTAAGGATTGGAGAAATTTTTAAAAGAGATGTTATGGTGGGTGATTATGAATTAGTCATACTGTCGCCAGGTGTGACCACATTCCGTGCACCGGAAAAACCGCACCTCGGATTCATCTGCAGCACGTAACTGGCGGAGCCACCAGAAAGCAAGATTATGCTCACATTTCGGGCATTTTATCTGGATGGTGGGCATGGTTTTGATCTTGGTGTCCTCATCATCCACAATCGTAATTTCGTTCTCCGTGCGCATCTTCTGGGTCTTCATCTGATCGGCGGAGTCAATCTTACGAATATACCCACATTTCCGGCACTTAAGCTGACCGGCCGAAGATATCATCATCGTCTTACATTCAGGACAGAACATCGGTATTCCATGCGTGAGCAAAGGAGATTAAACCTCGTGTCGGGAACGTCAGAGTTTGCCGGATTATTAATTGAAGGAATAATTTCCTGGCAACAATTACCAGTGTTTTAGAGTAAGAGGCTTGTGAAAAAATACCTGTGCCTCTTCAGAATCCTTTTTTTGGTTAAGGAGTGAATAATTGTATAATGATCGAGTATCTGGTTCTGATATCCTGTATTGGATTTCTTCTGTTCCTCGTACCCGGCCGTCACCGGACATATACCGCCATTATCGGCTGGACATTTATTGTTCTCGCTCTTTTTACCCAGTTGCCGGAGTTTTTTTCGGAAAATAATTTCATGTACCCGGTGATTGCGGCCTTATCGGTGCCATTCCTTGTTATCACCGCCAAATATCTGCTCGCGGAAGATGAACGGGTGATGCACCTCTCGCGGGCTGCAGCAGTAGCTTTCATCATTTACGCCCCTTTTGAGTACATACCTGCATTTGGGGACTGGCTCATTGCAGTCGTGGTGGGCCAGGTAATCTGGATCCTGGACCTGCTCCACTACAATGTCACCAATACCGACTGGAATATTATTGCCCGCAACAGTTTCCGGGTAGAGATTATTCTCGGGTGCACCGGTATCCAGAGTATTGCCATCATGCTGGGAGTTGCAGCAGCAGTCCCGACTACACTCAGGCAGAAATGCTATGCATTTCTCGTTGTTGCACCGACAATCTATTTCCTGAATCTCTTGAGAAATGTGTTTGTCATCATCGCGTACACTGACCAGATTTTTCCGTATTACCCGGATATCGCCAGTAACGGAGAACTGGGATACGAGAGTTTCTTCTGGGCACACAACGTGATCGCGGAACTATTGGCTCTGCTCTGCCTGGTAGTAATTGCGTACGGACTCTTCACCCTCATTCCAAAACTAGGAAACCTGGCCGACGATCTCTATCAGCTCTATTCCGGTGAAGTGAGAAATGCATTTTACAAGAAAAAATAGTCCGGTAAAAAATACTGGAACTTTGTAACAACTACAAAATCAGCACCGTTCTAAAGACCCACCCTTTTTAAAAGATCCACGCGAGAAACTCACAACACCCCCGAAAGACCAATGGATTATTCCCGCCAGCCAAAAAAATTGCTCTTTAGAAACGCACATGAACTGGAGCTCACACCAGAAACAAGAAAATCACAGTTATGATTTTCCCCACCTCAGGGCCTCGCATAGGAACGGCAGGGGAAGGTGTTTTCCTGCATTTTTCGTCATTGATCCGCCGCGGGGGTGCCCCTTCGGGGGCAGCGGGGTTCATCGTAATTGAAAAATGAGAAAATTTCCGAAACAGATCGATTTGCATTTTGATTTTTATCGGAAATCCTTGCGGGAAATGGACTAGCAAGTTATAGGAAAACGATGATTTCCACGGAGCAAAAAAATAACGTAAAAATGGGATCAAACAAAAAAGACGGATGGCTTTTTTGCTTTTTTAACGTCCCCGATTACCGGGTATGCTACGAACGGTTAGTGATAATACGGTCGAGAAAAATCTGTCCCGGTAAAATCAGGATAATGTTTTGTAAAGATAGACAATTCTCTGGATTGCAGAAAGGTTTGTGCAGACCGCAATAAAGATAACCGAGACCCAGATAAAACCGGATAACCCGCCAAGAATCAGCACAAGGATAGTCTCCGGCCGGCCAAAAAAACCCACGCCTTCGAGCGGATCGTCAATCTTTCCCTCCACTTTCTTGTGGTACCCGATCTCTGCGTACACCACCGGCTTGATGAACGTGTTCATCAGGGAACCGATGATGGCAAAGGCAACAACAGCAAAATCTGCAAGCGGAGGAAGTGCAAAGTACTGGCTCACGATTGCGATACCGCTGAGCCCGACACCCAGCAGGACAAGGGCATCGACATACTTGTCAACAATCCAGTCGAAGACAGCCCCGAAATCCGTGTGCGAGTTGGTCTTTCTTGCCACACTTCCATCCACAAGGTCAAAAATTGCCGAGAGCAGAAGAAAGAGTGCCCCTACGAGAAACTGTTTCTGAAAAAACAGGACCGCACACACGATACCGGCAAGAAGCGCAAGCAGAGAGATCTGGTTTGGCGTGATACCAATCCTGACAAAGACCTCTGCGACCGGCTCAAGGTATTTGGAAAACCTTGGGCGGAGTGCAGTAATATTCATAGCTCAAATCATAGGAACTAAACATTTAATAATTGCTCTATATCGTCGATAGGTTCCAACTACCTCTATCATCACATTATTTATATGACACGTCCAATGGTACGGAAGAGCTGAAGTTACAAATGACATCACCTGCCGATCGCCCGCACGTACTGATGATGTCGGAGATCACTGCCGACGGCAAACTGACGTTAAAAAAGGGCGCATCTTCCAAGATCCTGATGAAATACATGGCCCATGAGACCGAGCTGCTGCTCCACAACACCCGGGCTGAATATGATGCGATCATGGTTGGAGCCAACACGATCCGGATCGATAACTCGTTTCTTACCGTAAGGTACGTACAGGGCAAGAGCCCCCTGCGGGTAATCCCCTGCAGCATGGCCGATCTTCCTCTTGATGCCAATGTTCTGGGTTCAGATGCACCCACGGCAATCGCGGTCTGTGAATCGGCCCCTCAGGAGCGTATTGACGCAATCAAACAGAAAGGAGCGCACGTGATCGTTGCCGGAAAAACCCATGTTGAACTCCCGCTTCTCCTAAAGATTCTCAAGGAAAAATTTGGCATAAACAAGCTCATGATCGAAGGCGGACCTACCCTCAACTGGCACATGCTCCATGATCGTCTGGTTGATGAGATCCGCCTTATCCATCTGCCGTTCATTGTCGGAGGGGCCGACACCCCTTCTCTGGTCGGGGGCATGCACATCAATACCGAAGATGAGATGATCCGGCTTAACCTGAAGAAATTTTACCTGTGCGGCAGCAATCTCGTTTCCGAATTTGATGTTCTCTATACTAAGAAGTAAACAATGGATGGTACGTACACCCTCGTTCCTTCGGGATCAGCAAAACCCCCGTCCAATGCGGGACTGAAATGGTTTTTACTAATTATCTTCGGGCTCATCGTAATGATCGGAAGTGTCGTTGCTGCATTCTACTTTTCCCATGCGGATGAGCAGGGCGTGAAGGTTATCCGCATGGAAGGAGCAATGATGACCGGCGAAGCGTCGGGTGGAGATAGTATTGGCAGCGAAGTGGTAGGAAAAGAGTTGCGGGAGGCTGCCGATGACCCGATGGTAGAGGCAATTGTGTTGCGGGTGAACAGTCCCGGAGGCACGCCCGCAGCTGCCCAGGAGATCATAGGGGATCTCGAATATGCAAAAACCAAAAAGCCGGTGGTTGTATCCATGGGCGACATGGCAACTTCAGCAGCCTATTACGTGAGCGCCCATGCGGACAGGATCTATGCGAACCCGGATACCTTCACCTCCGGTGTCGGTGTCATATGGAAATTCCCCGACATCAGCCGCTATAATGAGAAGGAAGGCTACAACCTGAGTGTGGTCAAGTCCGGCAGCAAAAAGGATATGGGCTCTGACGCCCGCCCGCTCAGCAGCGATGAGCAACAGTACGCCCAGAAGATTGTGGATGAAAGTTTCAACACATTTATTTCGGATGTGACATCCCAGCGGGTGATCTCGCGATCCGATATCGATGATGGCCGGGTGATCCGCGGGGCCGATGCAATAAAATTAAACATCGTCGATGAGCTCGGCAATTTAAACGATGCGATAAGCGGTGCCAAGAAGATTGCCCAATCGCGGAATTAATTTTTTTTTTTGAATTATTCACCAGGTTGAAATTTTACTCTGTGGAAGCGTACATGAACCGGTCAGGATCGCACCAGAACCTGAAAATCGTATCTTATGAGGTTCCCCCGCCTCAGGGCCACTCATAGGCACGGCGGGGCAAAGAAGCTTCCTGCATTTTTACATTTTGTCATTGATCCGCCGCGGGGGCGCCCCGTCAGGGGCGGCGGATTCATCGTTATTGGGGGTATGGGGGTCTCAACCCCCATCATCATATCTAAAAAATTTGGTTTTCATAGGAAATTCTTGCGGGGAATTGAGGAGTCGTTCCTGGGGGCTCACGCACATCTTGCTTCCGCACCCACCTTTCAGAAATCCTTCCATATTGCGATAGCCCACCGGAGGTTGATTAAAACCGGGGGTCTGGGGGAACTCCCCTTGGGACGCCTCCTCCATTGGGGGAGAGAGTGGAGCTTCCCCATATACCGAAGAGGACTGGCAAGAAACGGGAAAATGATGATTTCTCCAGAGCAGAATTCTTAAAACCAGCCATGAAGCATACCGCTGCTTTGGAAGGAACAAGGTAATTGGTAAAATTTCGTGGGCTCAGAAAAAAAACGCCCTCAACTGGATAAGCGTTCTGTTGACCGGATATCTCCCGAAAAAAAATCGAGATGGCCCACACCTGATTTAGATCATCTGAATCGGGTCGGCTTTCATAAACTCCCGGCAGACCGTTGTCGCATAATGACCGGGGGGAA
>CAILCG010000007.1 GCA_903832665.1 uncultured Methanomicrobiales archaeon
TCGCTGATTTCTTTATTGTCTCCTTTCGATTTGACTTCACAATCAACAAAAGGAGACGCTGTACCTTAGATCTTTCGGTCGTCAGTACATCTCTTTTGGACTAGGTTTTCTACAGAGCAATTTTTTTTATCTTTTTATCAGGCCGCATTATCGTGAATGAACGTACCGGCTGTTTGTATTTCTCCGGACAACGACAACCGGACGGATGACGAACTGATGGTAATCCCCGTGAAAATCACTCGGCCGTTTCCTCTTCCTCGCCCTCTCCGAGACTCCGCTGGAGCATGGCACGGAGCTGCCGGGCCCGGAACCTCACGTGAGGATCAGCCCGGGCGAGCGCCGGGTCGATCTGGTCCGTGACGCTTCCCCGGATCTTTTCATCGGCTCCAACGCGGGCGGTGACAGCAACCCGGTACCAGCACCGGTTCCTGAGCCCGTTCTTTTTGACTTCCCGGTAGAACCGGGCCAGGGTCTGGGGGTTGGGGAAGTTGGTGACAGTCGCCCGGCACATCTCCTCGATTGCCTGGTTGAACTCCGATACCGCCTCCGGAATTTCCTGGTCATGGACAACCGGCTCGCAGGTGAAGTCGATTCCCGGTCTCCCGCCCTCCTCCACGCACCGGGCATGGAGCTCGATGCCGCCGGCAAGATATTCGCCCTCGTGTTCCGGGAATTCTTCTTTTCGTGCCTGGTCCTGGTCAGTCATGATGGTATCACAAGGTTTTGGCGTCCTGCTTTGAATGTATTCGCATCTTTATACGTGGGGTATCGCAGGAACCGGAAACCTTCAGAACCGGAGTGACTGCTAGGGGAAAAAACGGCCCGGGCGAGCCTGTAGCGTGCAGCCTTCAGTGCTCGTTTCCCAGGACTTCTGCTGTTGTCCGGAAGTGCATCTTTGCGACCAGCGAAAGGGCGGGAAGCCCGGATTTTGCAACAAATTGTTTGCCGGCCCTGATGACCGCGGCCGACGCCCCGAGAGGAAAGGTCATTGCGTAGCGCTGCGAGAGGGCTGCAATCTTTGCGACAAACCGGTCCCGGGCCAGGATCGATGCCGCTGCGACCGCGATATTCCGCTCCGCCCGGTGCATCTGGACCAGCCGGATGGTCCTGCCCTTCTCCTGGAGTTTTCCTGTGATGTAGCGTTTGTCCGCGAACTGGTCGGCGATCGCGACCTGGCAGTTAACCCGTTTGAGCAACTCCCCGAGCGCCTTGGCATGCCCCCAGGCAAGCATCGTGTTGAGGTTCTTTCCTTCGAGTTTCATCTGCCCGTAGAGTTTATTGTATTTATCGGGAGAAATTTCAATGATCTCGTACTTTCCGGCGCAGACCTGCCGGATCTTTTCCGCGAGTTCTTTTATCTCCCCGTCCGTGCAGGTCTTGCTGTCCCGCACGCCGATTGCCCGCAACCCGCCCGCGGTCTCCTCGTCAAGACAGACTGCGGCACAGACCAGGGGGCCGAAATAATCTCCCTTTCCCGACTCGTCTGTGCCGATGACCGGGTACCCCACATCGTACGTGGGATTGTCCTGCCGGGGGGTCGCTGCCTGATGGGAGACAGCCTTTGGCTTGCCAGCGGGGGAATGGGATGCCGGGGGACGGGATGCAGGTGGATGAACTACCGGGAGCTTCTTCTCAAGCAGGTGTTGCACAGCCTGCCGGAGTGCCGGGTCCTTGAGCGGGGAATAATCGAGTGTAAATGTCCCGTTCCTGCGCAGGTAAATCCGCATGAGCCCGCTCGCTCTCTCCCGAGAGAGGCTGAACTGCAGGCCGTACGCAATGGATTTGCACGACTCAATCGTAAAGTGATCGGCGAGCAGGATGCCCTCTATGGTGTGGTAATATGCTGCCAGTTTTTCGTCGGTCACGGTGGGGGCACCTGATTTTTTGCCGGGGATACCACGATAGGACGTTATTCCCATCTCTTTGGATCCGTCCGGCAGATAATCCGGGTATCCATTACTGCCTCAACTCTTTTCATTCTTTTCCCCGGAATCTTTCCTCTCAACCGGATGGATGACATATCCTGGCGGTTACCCGAAGTAACCCGTAAAATTTCCGCAAGCCGGTATTTTATGTATGAGAAAAACCGATGTCAATGAAGAGGTATTACGAACATGACCGAAATTAAAGGACACTTTGAAAAGGGATACTGGGTCCTGGATAAAGCTCCTGCGACCCCCAAGATCGATGAGAATGTGATCGACAAGCGCTTTTCCGATGCCACCAAGTCCGTCATCACGTCAATCGATGACGTGATGAAAGTCACCCGTGACCTCGTGACAACAGAAGAGGGCAAGCAGTACATTGAAAAGACCATCAGGGAGACACAGACGCAGATGCAGAAGTCCTTTGATGATATGATCAACCACGTAAAAAGCGAAGTTGACAAGCAGGTAAAAAATTTAAAATAATTTTTTCCCTGCCTCAGAAAATCCTGTCTGCTCTTTTGATAATTTTGGGACCCGGTCAAACCTGCCGGAGAAAATCCCGGGCATCTCTGAACTTGTGCATGATGACGGGACGTTCATTCGTGAGCATGAGTCCTCCCCCGTGTTTTTGTATCTTGAATTTTTTGCTGTGGAGAAATCCCTGTTTTCGCGTTACTTGCCAGTCCTGTTCGGAATTAGGAGTGTGACCCCCTCTCTCCCCCAGAGGGGGAGGCATCCCAAGGGGAGCGCCCCCTTGACCCCCGTTTTGGAAGTTCTTGTCACTCCTCAATTCCCCACAAGGATTTTTGCAGAGTCAAACTTTCTTCAAAAGGAATTAACCGGAAGATAATTTCCCGGTAACCTCTGGCGTGGGCATGACTCCCTGTCCCTCATCCGAGAGCATGCGTCTCCCCTCTGGTTTTAGTCTCTAAAATTTTTTCGAAGGAATTCCCTGAATAATATTTCCCGGGGGTCCAGCCTCTTGACGGTGAAAATTAGGAAGAACCGATGGTCCTTGAGCGTTTGCAAAAATTTTCCGCAACTGCTCTACGGTTCCCCTGGGGTCATACGGAATCACATCGAAACCCTCCCGGATTGTATCCACCCTCAAGAAAAATCCCAGATTATTTCGTGCCGGAGCACCAAAAGAGCGTAGCGTTTTCCCGTGAAAGATTACCAGAATAGTTTCGCAGCGATGAAGGGGTGGCTTAAGGTTACAGAAGGTGAAGGATGGCTCATTACCTGATCGACATCCGCCTAATGGGGTCCGTGAAGCACCAGATCCGCAGCCTGAGCAATCACCTGAATGAAAAATTTAATCTCGGCGACAAACTGGTTGTCCCGCATATCACCTTAGCGGGGCCTTTTGGCACGCAGGACGAGGCAAAACTGGTAGAAGATTTCACCCGGATCTGCACGGGCCTGCATGCGATCCCGAAATATGAGGTGGGAGGGTACGGTTTTTTTGACGAAACCCGGGTGGTGTACGTGACCATCACCCCCGATGAGACCCTCCGGCAATTCCGGTACCAGGTGGCCCGGGCCATCACCCCGTACTGTTCGTTACGGGACTATGACCAGGATTCTGCTGACGAGTTTAAATTCCATTCAACGCTCGCCATGAAACTCGACTGGCTCACCTTCCAGCGGATAAAATGGTACTTCCGGGGGCAGGAGAGCGTCATATACCGGCATCATCCCCTCCGGGCGACCCTGCTCCGAAACTCCCGGATTCTCTGTGAATATGATTTTGTCCAGGGCCGGATGCTGAGCCGGGCCCAGGCGATGAGCAAGGCGACGCGGATGCGGGATTTCGATATCCTCAAGGTGTGGGACGATGGGAGCTGGGAAGAGGAGTAAATCCGGTTTTGCATTTTTGGTTCCCGTCTATTCCTTTCCAGGAAAAATCCCGCCCCTGCAGGGGGACTGGAAAATATTCCTGCATTTTTCCCGGTTCCTTCCTGCTATATCTCGCTCCCTCCAACGACAGGTACAACGCGGCATCTTCTCTCGTTAAAAAAATCCCGCACGTGCAGGGTGTTGGAAAATTTTCCCGCATTTTTTTCCCGGTTCCTTCCTGCTATATACTGCTCACGCCAACAACGTGGCTATCCAAAGGAGACGTGAGAAAAAATGCTATCACTCCCATCCCCGGGAAAGCCGTTAGCCCGACTCGCCCTGCTGTTTACTTCCCTACCTATGATGATACCTGCCCTGACCTCCGGAGATCCAGACCCGGACCTTCCGCATCAGGATGCCATGCCAGCGCTGGCGACCGATACAGGCCTGGTCGAATTTGCCAAAATGGATTCGGTTCCCTGGTGGTTTGAGAACGAGCACGCCATCGAAAGTGCTCTTCCGCTCCCGTTAAAGTGCCGGCAGTGTGATGCTATCATGGCAGACCGGGACCATCCTTTCGATTCGATCACCTGGCTCATGCATGGTTGTGAGGCGCAGGGGTGTTGCGAAGAGTGACAGGCAAGCTCGTGAGACTGACGGTTACTGACGGCGTGCGAAATGTCCCGGCATCACCGGGAATTTCTTAGAAATCTTTTTCACCGGAAAGAGATCGTTTCCCGGCTAACAAAATCTACTCTCCAAAGGTACTAACCAATGCGGTTACGCCCGGGGGAAAGGTACCTGACGGAAAAAATGATATCCCTCCCCTTTAAAATTCAGGAATTTTCGAGAAGTGCCTCAATGGTACGGAGAAGATGCTCTGCCTGACTCACGGCAAATTCAGCTTCTGCCTCTGATATTGCTCCCGCGGTATCATACACTGAACTATGCCGTTTGCGTCGCATCCGGTCAAAAACGATCGCATCTTTTTCTTCAAGATAGTGTTGGCCGAATTTTACTACAGAAATGTGCTGGTTTGCTCCGTCCGGGCGGTACCCGTTGGCAAACATCAGGGCCCGGCCAGCCTGGAGAACCGCATTGTATGCGATCGTGTAGGTCCAGTCATGATCACTGGCGAGAAGAAGCCGCGAGGTAACGAGATCCCGGTGTGCCAGGGCAAGTGCATCCGCGACTTTTTTCCGGTCAACGGGAAGTTTTTTTATGAGTCCTTCGCGTTCAAGATCGTCGATCATTCACAGGTTCCGATAATGGGTATCTGTGGCTCATTCATTACATTCTTTACGAAAGGATCTCCGGACTCTTTTCGTCTTCTGAACTCATCGCCCTTCATGAGCGTATAGTTGATCTCCCGGTTGGTTTTCTGCTCTCCTTCGTGGATGAGGGGGATTAACATATTTTCATCTATATCGCCGATGATAAAAAGATCGATATCGCTCTTTGCCCCGGCGGTCCCCTGAGCAAACGATCCATAGATGAAGATGCATTCGATGCCGGGGATCCGGGCAAGATCCTCCCGAATAATTTTTGCTACCCCTTCGGTTTTGAGTACAATCTTCTGGAGATCCTGGTAGAGGTAAAAATCCCGATTGACCGAGTAGAACTGCAGGTTTCCTTTTTTATTTCCCGCGATGAGGCCGAACGCTTCGAGGTTTGCAAGTTCCCGGCGCACGGCATTGTAATTTTCTCCGGTCATCCGCACAATCTCGCGAACGTAATACTCATTCTCCGGGTTGAGCAGGAAGAGGGTGAGGAGCTTTACTCGGGTCTTTGAGGGGATGAGCGCTTCCAGCATGAGTACATAATGTATTCAATTGAATAAAAAATGTATTCATATGGGTGGGATCCTGGAGAAAGACGACTCGCCCCGGCATCAGCCAACTAAAGGCAGTTATTCGCCGGAGAACGATTGCCCCGGTGCCTGTCCGGTATTGGGCACGGAGATGTGAAGCTGCGTAATCAGCCAGCGATTCCCGGTATTTATCAGCCCGATGGTCATCCGTACCCTCATCATCTGCCTGCCGGTTCCCTCCGCAGCGAAGATACAGGTGCAGCCGCTCATCACCCAGGCGTCCGGTCCATTGCCGGCGATGTTCAGATCGGTGAATTCGAGAGTGATAGAAGTTGCCTGGACCAGATCACGCTGTACGAGCGGTGCGTATTCGTTCCGGTTCCTGAAATGCTCATCCGGCCCAGCACCGTATCCGCTGATGTCCGGGGAGAATAGCGCCAGCAGCGCCTTGAGATCCTTTTGCCGGTATGCTGCACAATACCTGCCAAGGGTTTCTTTGACCTCGTCCTTCTGCACTTCCGAAAGAGTCATAGTAGTGATACGGCAGGAGCATCAGATATCTTTTGTGTAATCCCGGGTGCCCGGGCTGCCCGGTTCTGTTTTTTTCGCGCCGGAGCGTTTGTTGCGGGTGTACAACCTCCGTCAATGTTCCGGCGCGAAAAAAAGCATTGCAGGGCAATTTAAGAGAACGGGACCGGGAGGAATTGCGGTCGCGATACTTTTTGGCAGGTGTCCTTTTGGCGGGTCTGCTGCCGATCACCCGGACCCGGGGTGTTCATTGCTCACCGCTGACAATAGGGAACAAAAAATGATCCTCACCCCGGAGTCCAGCGGTACGCTCTCATCTCTGTTTTATGGGAAGAAAACCAAAATACTCATCATGAAACAATCGTTTATCTCATTCCTGTGTATCTTTTTTATCAGCCTGTTCCTGGTAACGGCAGGCTGTACGCAGAACCAAACCGGCGTCGCTTCCCCGGCACCGGAAAAAATGGGCGTCGCCCCGCAGGTGACCTACACCTCCAATGAGACGCTCGTTGCGTTTGTCGAGAGCGCCGTTGCGTATGAGAAAGCCAATGGCAGGGAGCGGGCCCTGGCAGAATTTAATAACAAAAATGGTTCGTTCATCAGAGAAGAACTCTACATCTACGCCTACGGCTTCAATGGCACGACCCTTGCCCACCCGGTCAATCCGGAGTCGGTGGGAAAACTCCGCGAGGGGGCCAACGGGGTGTTTGTCAAAGAGATGAGTGCGGTGATCAAGAATGGCAGCGGGTATTACCGGTTCGTGTACATCAATCCGGCCCACAACAATACGCTCGAATCAAAACTCGGGTACGGTATTCCGATCAATGAGGACTGGTGGCTTGGGTCCGGGGTCTATGAAGGGCCGATGAACCCGGCGGCGACCGGTGAGGGGAAAAACGGGGAATAAAAAATGCGAAAATTAAATAATTGAAATAAGATCCTCGCAGACTGCCCGAATTTTTTGAGGTTCCATTCTTCCATACCGATCCCGTACGGGATCGATATCCGGAATCCGGGTAATTACCCCTTTGAGAAATGTATATCGTGATAATTCGCGACCCAGGATTTCAAGATCGATCTCTCGCCCTCCTGAAATCGGATCGATAAGGGCAAGGAGATCCGCACAATCCTTGATCCATTTTAATCGCTCATGCTCTTCATTGATGAAGGGATTTCCGTGTTCAATCCGGGAACTCCGATCCCAGGCAGCTTTCAGCTTCAGTAAAACCAGGATGGAGCGGTTAGGTACTTCAATTTCGGCGCCCCCACGAACACGCTTCATCACGGTATTTCCGGTGAGGATCTCAAAGGAGAAGGGGATTTCAGGGTGACCTTCAAAAGGATATGATTTACTCCGGGAAATAAAATCGAGGATAATAATCCCGTGCGGGGTTCTTTTCAGGACCGTTTTCCCGAAAGGATACAGGACGTCATATTCGTAGCCTTCGTGGTGCGAAAGATGGTGCATGAGGCTGTGACTGGTATGACTGTTGGAGACGAGATCAATGTCTACTGAACCTAAATAGGGATTATACGCATCTACCGCCCAGCCCCCGATAAGAACGAGCGACGAAACGGGAGAGTCATGATGGTGTTTCTCATTCCATTCCCCGATCTTTTTGAGTTCCTGGCCGGATACCTCAATAATTTCCTGGCCCAGTTCATAGTTCCGCATACTTGTCCGCCATTACTTTTGTCAGGTCCATGGCACTATACCCGAGCCCGGCGAGATCGAGAAGGGTCTGGGCCGGTGATGTGACGACGATGGATTCTTTCTCGCGTGTATCGGAAAAAACATCCCGGTCCGGAGAATAGATCACGGCTCGGATAGTGCTCTCATGTTTTGAGCCAAAATTTTCCTTAAACTGGTCGATGGTTTCCTTTTCAATATAGAGATAGACTGCATCCTGCCGTACTGCGTATGATGTGTATAGGCCGGCAGCAGTGTACGAAGTAAACGCGAATTTTATTTTTTGATCTTTGAGTGTTCGGGTAATTTCCTGAGCCGCGGTATGAGATCCCGTATAATTAATGGAGAACTCTTCGAGCTGTAAATTTTTTATGGGACGTTCCCAAGCAACTCCGTTCAGGAGATTTTTAAGATCAGCAATGGTAACATATCCGCCTTCCTTCTTCACGACATTCTGCTCACGTAAATTTTCAATGACCTTATGCGCCCAGGCGTACGACACTCCCTCCTTGAGGGCAAGCTGCCGGATGGAGGTACTTTTTTCCTTGAGTAACCGGGTAACAATACTCCAGGATTTTTGTGAACTGATGCGTATTTTTGTTGATGTGTACTCCTGACCTGCCGGTGTGCCGATCGACCAGGGAAGTTTTAGTATGCGGATATCGAGCACCCGTGCCAGTAATTCCTCCCGGGTATTCAGCGTTTTTGTCGCGAGTACCAACTGGACAGTTTGCCGGTCGGGTTTTTTCTGCCAGAGTTCTCTTAAGAGCGCCATCCGGGCAATAGTATCGAGAGTGACCCGGGTATTTTTTACTTCGATAAAAAATATTTGCCCGTCATCCTTGAAAACGAAGTCCGGACGTAAGGGCAATGCAACGTCCAATGAGTCATAAAGAATGCCCAGGTCGACATCCTTTGCACTGGGTGGGAGACCCAGCTGGTTCCGGATGAAATTTTCTATGTTCGCCGGATTTTCAGAGTCCTGCATAGTTATCACTTATTAGTGATATATATTTAAAATTATCACTGATATGTATCACTCTGGTGTGATAATATCGGTCACCTATCAGTGATAGGGATCCGACGCAACATCCGGATCTTTCCGGTAAAGGATCGAAAAAAATCCCGGCAGGGAATTCCCCCCGCATTTCCGGAAAATATTCCCGGCTCACTGCATCGGGAGAATTCCCATTTTTCTCAGGTCCGCTATGGAGAGATCCTGGGATTTGCCGGACGCGAAATCGCCGTTGGCGATCTCGTCGCGGTATTCCTGGTTTGCATAGGAGACCGCATCTTCGAACGTTGATGAACCGGTCATCGTGGTCCCGCCTCTCCGCCGGAGCGTTGTCCGCATCACATCCACCGAATCTTCCGAGAAATCAGCGGCAGCTTCTTCGCAGAGATGCCGGATTTTTTCCAGGGATTCCGTAAGCCAGGCCGGCCCGGGCCCGAACGGGCTCGCGATCCCGAACGTCACCCCGACCCCCGGGCTCTCGTCAATCGGCATAATCATGATCGTCACGTCCAGCAGCGAGACAACGTTTCCCGCCGCAAGTTCGCCTTTCGCTGAATCGTTTGTGGCTTCGTACACGGTTGTCATTGCTTCATCTCCCCTTGCAGCCGGTGGATGACGTGGTCCATGATACGGCTCAGCTTTCCCAGCCTCACCCCAATCTTCACCCGGGTTTCCCGGTCGGTGATCCTGTCGTTCATGAACACTTCATACGCGAAGTGATTGTCCCGTACCTGGTGGGGAGTGTAATACTCCTCGCGGTCCACCGTCACCTTACCATCATCCGCCATGCCCGCACACCATGCAACCGCCCAGATGGTAGTGCTCAGTTCAACGCAGCCGATAAAGGGTTTGAATGACTCGTATGCCGACGCTTCGACAAAATTCTCCTGCTGGCGCCGGAGGTCCGCTAGGACTGCCTCCTTTACGGGGCGGCTGATGTCGTGGTCGAACCCTTCGCTGATCTCCCGGATGCGGGCGAGATCCTCGGTGAGCCACGGGGGCCGGGTCTCGCATTCCGTATATACAGTGCACCGCGGTACCAGCGTAACCGGACCGGTTAATCCCTGGCTCGCCGGCACGAACCCGGCTACAATGCTCACAAGCTCGATCAGGTCATCCCGGATCAAGTCGACTCTTGCATCTTCGTTCAGCGTTTCAATGATTGTCGTCATCGGTAATCCTTTCTTTTCTTTCTTGTGTTCTCCTGCTCCTCCTTTGACTCCACATTTGTTGGAATCCGGGGATTATTTTCCGGGGCACTTGGGGCACATTGCGTGTCATTTCCGGGATCTTTTTCTTGTACAATTTTCTCGTAAGACTTTCCGGAAAATGGGGTACAAGTGCCCCATGTGCCCCCAACCCGTTCTGCATGTTACAATACACCGGACAGGACATCCTGAAACCCTCCTGCTTTCTCCAGTTCAGTCAACTCATCCCCATTTTTCCAACGGATGCCGGACCAGAATCGTTCTCCATGACTCTTCCCGCCATCTCCGACATTGCGTTCCCGTAACGCATCCGCGACTCTCTTTCCCGATGGCACCTTCCGTATCCCCTCCTCCGCACACCACTTCTCGAACATCTCCCGGAACGCGGACCGCGACAACGAGGCCCCCGCTTCAAACGAACATTCCGTCACCAGAAACAACCCCACCGTATCACTCACCGTCCGGAGATTCGCCGTTGCCTGCGAAACCTTCCGGGGCTGCACCAGCCGGTGCCCGTTCGCGTAATACCGCTGCAGCCCCGCCAGGCACCAGTTCAGGATCCCGGCCGACTCTGCCAGCAGTTTTGCCGCAATATGGGGGTCGCACTTCTCCTCCGGGATCTGGACCGAGAACGGCACCATCCAGAGCCGGCGCCAGATGCCGTCGTCGGTCCCCGGTATGACCGGCTCGTGATTCGTTGTCATCCAGATCTTGGCAACGGGCGTAAACTCGAACTCGTTCTCATACAGTTTCCTGACTGTAATCGCGTACTCGCCGGTGATCTGCTTGATGATGGACTCGTCCATCCTTGCGCCTTCCGCACCTTCGGCCGCCGTGGCAAACTGTGCCCCCGCGAGCCGGGCCAGGTCCGACCGGGTCGTCTCGAACCGTTTGGCCATCAGGGAATCGGATGCGATGTTGACCGCGTAGTCGGCGAAGATCCGGGCCAGGACCTCGATCGTTTTTGATTTCCCGTTCCGGCCCCGGCCGTACAGGATGAACATGATCTGCTGGGGATTGGTCCCGAGCAGCGTGTACCCGCACATGGACTGGAACCCCGCGAGGTAATCCGCATCGCTCCCGAAGATCAGGTCCAGGTGACTGATCCACCGGGGGCAGGCAGCCCCGCAATCGTAATCGACTGCCGCCATCCGGGTGAGCATATCCTCGCGCCGGTGTTCGCGGAAGTTCATCGTCGAGAGTTCCAGCGTGCCGTTCCGGCAGTTGAAGAACTCGGGCCGGGCATCGAACTCCCCCGGCAGGACCGGGCAGAGCGGGGCAGCGGAATCGATCATCGCTTTTCTCGCGTGGAGGCTCTCGGACAGGATCGCCCACCGGGAGAGTGCCCTGGAGCGGTCGGCAGTCGTGGCACTGGCTGCCTCCCGGTGGATCGAGCGGGCAACGCCGGTCGCGATGATGAGCATCCGGCCGGCTGCGTCCCGCTCCCAGCATCTCCCATTCCAGAGGAACCATGCACCAAAGCTCGCACAGTACCGGACTGAATCGCCGTGCATCGCGATGAGCCGCTTGGCATTCCCGGCATCGGTCAGGGCATATTCCTGCGGTGCTGCCGGCCCTGCATCCAGCCGGCCCGGGTCGCCAGGATTTCCCCCCGGGAAAACGGCAGGTTCTCTCGGGCCTGCAACGGCAGAGCCTTCCGGGACCCCGTCCCGTAAGCCCAAACCTGCCGGTGGTTTATCCCCCCCGTTCTGCACGATTCCGGCCTGCCCCGCTGCGGCTTTTGCCCTCGCACGTTCGCGTCTCCCGTCCAGCAGCCGGACATCCTGCTGCGCAAGCCGCTCCTCCTTTGTCTCGTACCGCTCCCGGAGTTCCTGCCACCGCTGTTTTCCTCCGCCGCAGGAGGCGTGGTGGCAGCCCGCATGGATGGCGCCGTTTTCGAACTGGATCGCGTAGGCCCCGTCCGTGTGGGCGGCGGAGAACGGGCACGCCGTGAGGAGATAGATCCTGCCGCCCTGGTAGAGTTTTTCGGATCTTACCGGAATAGCGTGGCTCCGGAGCCAGTCCGGCAATTTTACCTGATTCGTAATCCTCCGTGCTTCCCCGGGAGAAACCGCCGGAGAACTGTTTTCGCCCGGCAACGCGGCCCCCAGGTTTGCCAGCAATTCCCCGCTCACCACATCGAGCCGCTCCGGCACCGAGAGCACCCGGCTCCTCCGGTGCGGGCGCTCAGCGGTGTTGTCACCCTTCCGGGCGATTGTTCCGTAGAGTTTCCAGATCCGGCCGGCGTTCGAGTTTGTCTTATCCACGGTCGCAGACTCGTCCGAGAAGATCGCATCCAGCACCGCGAGCCCCCGCTTCACCAGGGTGAGCGAGGCGTCGTCATTGGGAAGATCGATCCGGTACAGCAGGTGGGCGCCGTTACCGGAATCCGCCCGGACCGGTTCGGGAAACCCGAGATTCCCGAGCCAGAGAGCAACCCGTTCGGCCATTGCAAACGCGGCCTCGTGTTCGGGATTGGAAGACGAGACCCCGCCCGGCCGGACCGGGTCGATGTCGACCGGGAACCACCGGCGCCGGGTGATCTCGGCGTCCGAAGTCGTGGTATCGGTCCGGGCGAGCCGCATCTTGATCCGGTTCGCCCGCCGGGAGAGGAGCGACGGGTTCACCCGGTTCAGGGTCACGTAGGTCCCGTGCACCGCCGGGTCCGTGTCAAGCGCCCCGGCATACTGGGCAAGGGCTGCATAATCCGTGAAATACCCGCTGTGCGTTGCATTCTCCGCCAGCGCCCGGACCTCGACAACCTGCCCCGGTCCCGCGAGGAGTTCGATGACCGACGCCACATTCCCGGTGTAGTCAGCCGTTCCGGCCATCGCCCATCACCCCGCAGTCCACGGTCACGGGTTGTTTACCGGCATCTGCCGGGTTGTTTGCGGTATTGGTGGTAAAGGTCCACTGTTCCCCGGCGGTTTCGCGCCATTCCGATACAAACCCCGGCTCCGGTTCACCCTTCACCCGGCACTTGTACTTGATGCGGTACGCGTGCGAGTGCGTCCGGACCACCGAGATCCGGTACAGTTTTCCGCCCCGCTTCCGGATCCCGTCTGCAACTGCGGTCGCGATGAGGAAGAGCGGGACGACCGGGTCGTAGACTTTTGGCCGGGTCATCAGGTCCGCCCCCTTTCGAGCTCGGCAATGCGCCGGCTGATACGCTCGATCTTCCGGTCCTGGCGTGCGGTTGTCCGGTCCATCCGGTCGAAGAGGAAGAAGATCAAGTCCCCGTGGTTCTCCAGCACTTACGGCGGGAGCACGATGGCCAGGCTTCCCATTATCTCTTCAGCGGAAGGGATCTTTTTCTTCCGGTGCGGCAGGCCGCAGCCGGCAAGCTCGGTCTTGCGTTCCACCGTCACGGGCTCTTTGATGTGGCGCTTTGCCCATGCGAGTTCGCTGTTCTCCGGTTCGTTCTTGTCTTTTGGGGATGCTGCTCCATCCCTTTGGGACACCTCGCGGGAAGGCCCGGCAATGCCTTCGCTTCTCCGTCCCGGGATCGTCCCGGCCCCGTCTGTTGGTTTGTCTGTGGTTTCCATGGCAATCATTGCTGAAATTTTTGTGTTCTCCCCTCCATTCCCTCTGGACTGCGAGAGCGTCTGCTCTCCCGTCACAACCTCAAGCACCGGTTCCGGCTACAGCCGCAGCTCTTCGCAGCGACTTACCGTTCCTGTCACGATTGCATACGGCAGGCTGAACCGTATGGATGAATCAGAAACGTAATCGACCGGAACCGGCGGTCAATTACGACGTATACGAGAAGAGGCGGGCACAACAATTTCAGCAACGGGTCCCGCGATGATGTATCCGGTGCCGGTATTCCTACAGGGCTGTGCGATGAGACCGGCGAGCGTGCGCAGGAGTGAACGGGGGGTTTCTCCACCGAGCACCTTCACTCCTTTCCTGCGGCGCTGGCCGGTGATGATGATTCCGCTCACGGACAGCATCGAAATGTACAGGAACCAGGAGTAGAAAGTCGCGGCCCTGGGGGCGGCTCCGAGCTTCCGGATCTTCCTCGCTGTTTGTGTGCAGAATTCGTTTGACATGCTATATTCTCCTGTTCTGAAATAGTGGTTAAAAAGGTTAATGGTCGCTTCGAAATTTTTCACAGGTATTTCGGAGTTCTGGCGGAATCTGGGCGTGGATTGCGGTTGGTTTTGTTGGGTTTGCCCGGCAAAATTTTCGGGATACTGAGCGCGGCAACGGCGGGCAGAGGCGAATGTTTTTACGGGGTAATTTCATGGATTTTTTGCGGGAAAGTGGGGAGGTGCCGCAGTGATTGAATGACCGGACGGTTGGTGGGCAAAAAACAGGGAAGGAAAATATTTGAGGATCTGCCGGGATTTTTACCGGGATTTGCCTGTCAGGATTGTGGCTTCCTGCCAAATCATTTCCACGGAATGGCTGAAATCTTACTCTAACGAATCAGGACCCGGGTTAAATCCGGAAAAGGTCACGCATAATGGCATTGCATTCATCTGCAAGGCCAGGGAGAATTTCCCCAATCTCACCTTCGAGCAATGTCTTTGAGAGGGTGGAAATTTTGTCGAATTTTATTACCGAGGGAATTTTCAGCCCTGTTGACCGGAATGCCGGGTGATCTGTTGTTATGAGAAGATCGGATTCATGGAGAGATGCTGGAATCCGGGAAGAAACAAATGCTACAATAACATCCTGTTCACTTTCATGAATAACGATTGCAGGCCGGAGCTTTGTACCCGTCAGATCCGTAAAAGGAAAATGAACAAGCACTACTTTTGCTTTCATGTATACCGCACTTTCAGGTCCGCTACCGAGTAAAGGTCGGGTTCATTTTCGAGAAATTCGGAAAGGGAATACTCTGAAAGTGCAGCGAGTGCATTTTTACCCTGCTTGTCCGACTTTTTTTGTCGCGAAGGATTCTTTTTTGCAGGATGATCGGTGGGGGGCTGTGAGACCGCCTTCGCTGTCATTATGGGTAGTTGTCTGTTTCACGGGATTAGGTTTGTGGTACCGGAAGGAGGTACGGGATGGAGTGCCGCCTTTTATACTCTTTATTTGGAGCAGCAGATAGTGTCGCATCGCCGCTGTGGGCAGAACGGGCGGCCGGATGCATAAAAAGGGGACAAATAATCCGGCTGAGCAAAATTTAAAAAAAAGATACGGGTTGGTGCCGTATCCGGAATTATACTCTCTTGAGTGTATCGAGTGCCGCACTGTAGGGATCGGCATCGTCGATGTGTGTCATTTCCATGGTATCGGTGCCGGTTAATTCGCCGCTCGTGTAGCCGTTGGCATTCTCAACCATGGCAAAGGTCCTGCCATCGCGGCTGATAACGCCCGCCATCGGGAGGGTTTCGGTGCTGTTGATACCGAACTTCAGGTGGCCGGAGAAGAGCCGTCCGTGCTGTTCCGTTACGACCATGGTTATGGGCATTTTGTTATAATCGGTATACCCGATCCGCTCTTCGTAGCCCTGCATCTGCCCGGTCCAGGTGCCGATGAGGTTGGGAGTTGTTGCTGATGCTGTTACTGCGGGCGTGGTGGCGGCCGGTACTGGTACTGCGGCCGGGGCGGTGGAGGTGCATCCGCAGGCAAGCGCTGCGAGCATGACCAGGAGGATAACAATGGCGATCTTCATGATGAAGGGAATGGGAGCAGATGCGTGATAATACTGGTGGTTTATGGGCGGGAAATTTTACGAATTTTTTGGGAATTGGGGGGATAGTGCAGCAGCGATCCTCGCGAACACAGCCCTTTCCCCAAAACCCCTACGCCTCTCCCTCCTCATCCCCCAGACACTCCTTCATCACCCGCTTCAGGATCGCCTTCGCCTTCTTCGCCCGGTGCGCCACATGCGGGTCCGCCCGGAGAAGCACCGGATCGATCCAGTCCGTGATCCGGTCATGGGTCACGCCCTTCTCATCATCCCGTAGGGTGATCCGGATCCAGTACCAGCACCTGTCAGCCCCGCCGCTCTTGCGTATCGCCGTGTGAAACCGTGCATAGCCGTTGTCGGGAAAAGCCGTGATAATTTTGGTGCAGAGGTCCTCGAGGATCGAGTTGTATTCTGTCATCGTTTCGGGAACTGCACGGTCCCGCACGATGGGCAGGTACGTGAAGTGAATCTGCTGGTTCGCCCCCTCCTGCATGATCCCTGCATGGAGCTCGATGCCCCCGATCATGGGCTCATCGCCCGCCAGGGGAAATTCCAGTTCTTCGGGTTCGGGCCCGGGTACGGGTTTGGATTCAGGTTCAGGTCCACATCCGGTCATGCGTGATTTCATCTATCGATCTGCTCCCTTGAATGCATTCTCCTCAATGATTTTTCCGTGCGGCGGGAGTCCGGCTCCCATGGTGAACGTGTCCCTCGCCTCATATACCCCGGCGCGTTTTCTGTCCCCGGTCCAGAAAAATAACCCTTTAAAATCGCTCAAATTCCTGGACAGACACAAAGCGTATATCCCGGTACCAAGAGAACAGGAGTAAGTGGCAAATACCACGATGAAGGAAAACACACTGAAAAAGGAAGTGATTACTACGTCGAACAAAGAGAAGAAGGCAGTTGCCCCGGTATCAACGAACGCTCCAGTAGCGGCAAAGGCAAATGCCAAGAAATCAAACGGAAAGAGAGCATAATTTCGTTCTCAATCTCATTTCTCATATTTTTCTTTATCATTCTCTCCTAGTGGAAACGTTCTTCAGAGAAACGCAGGTTTTCCCCTTCGTGCCGGTCCGGCTGCAGGCTCTGCCGTGGTTGTCTTTTAAAAGAACAGGGGAGATTCTTTTTGGGTAAACGGAATTAAAACCCGGTATAGAAACCAGACAAAATACCCGGGTGTGACATGCTTTGCAACCGGGCGCGGTGACGAACTCGCGTCATCATCTCCTCCGGTACGTTTCCCCCCGGTCCAAAAAAAATACTCAATTACCTGGTCCAAATCCCTGCAACCGGGAGAAAGGTGTATATCCCGGAACCAGAGATTATGCATACGTGGAAAAAACCACTATCCACGAAAAACCACAGAAAAAGGAAGTGATAACCACGTCAAATAAAGAAAAGAAGAAAGTTGCTCCCGCAGCAAAGACCGCTCCCGTAAGCGGAAAGACTGTAGCCGGAGCCAAGAAAGGCAGCCCGAAGCGAGGCTAATCCCATCTTTCATTTCTCACATTTTTTTTCGAAAATCCCTCTTCTCAAATGCAGTTCAGACCCCCATCACTTTCACGCCGCGAGCCCCGGCATTATCCCAGTCGCTACCATAAACCTGCCTGCACTCTATGATCCGCCGCGAACCCCGCCGGTATTCCACCACGACCGAAGAAGAGGAACGCCTCGCCCGGAGAGCCTGCCCCAACTGCGGGCGCGAGCGGGCAGACTTCAACTTCTGGAATCTGGATGCGGTCTGCTGCCGGCCTGCCTGCACTGCCGAGTACTGGGGCCGCCAGCCCACCATTGCCGAGATGAAGCAGCGGGTACTCGCCGAGCAGGAAGGGAAGTGTGCCCACTGCGGAGACGAGATCCGCACGCACGGCGCTGCCATACGTCCGCCGGCATCCCATCACTGCGTCATGGATCACATCCGGCCCATCGCGATGGGAGGGGACCAGTGGGCCCGGGAGAATCTCCAGGTCCTCTACCGGCGCTGCAACCGGATCAAGACCGCCCGCGACATGGGAAATATCGCACGCTGGAAAAAATATTTTGGCCGGGGCCTGGCCCTCCGGGAGGATCCCCGGCAGGTCCTGCTCGTGGATGGAGATTACCCGGGCTCCCGGGATGAGTACGGGTAAAAAAAAGTTTACCGGGCTGCCGGTATCCAGTCCGGCATCCGATGTATGCTGGAGGACCCGGTCTCAATAACGGGACCGGGTCTCCGTTCCGAATCCTGGTTACTGCTCAGGAGGATTGCTGGGTTTGATTCCACACTCGGTCATGGGCTCGGTAAATGAAACTGCAGTCCCGTGAAACTGTTGACATGCCTGGAGATCATTTGCCTTGTCAAAGCCATTCTCCCCGCAGAATGGGCACTCGGTTAACACATAGCCCAGTACCGCTCCATCAGCGGAATTACAACTGATAATGTGATTGCTGGGCATTTCACAGGTCGGGGTGTCGCAACCCTGTGTCTTGTCAGTGCCGGCCCCGTAAGCAAAGCCTACGAACATGCAGGTCATGAGCAGGGTGATGCCCACGAGTGAAAAGATAGTTTTCCGGGGGGATTTTCTCTCCTTTGAAGTTGCTGCGGTTGGGGGGGTTGTGGTGTTTGTTGTCATGATAGTTTCCTTCTAGTGCCCGTATCATTCGGGGCGTAAGTGATGGTGGCATCGGTTACTATATGAGGCCGGGCAAGTTGGAAAATATCCCGCGGTTTTTTTCCACACCCCTGTCGAAATTCGCCGGGGCTTGCCCGGGACCCGCAGGCAAAGGGGGATCTCACTTTAACTTCCGTAGCATTGCGGTCCAAAAGTCGACCGGGGATCCGTTATCCGGATCCGCCCCCGGTGTAGGTACGTACTCTTCGACCGGGTTTCAACAAACCGGATCCGTCAGGGAGAAACAATTCTTCTCAATGAACCCAGTAGCCACAAAAGGTTGTTATGGAGTGCGTAACCGAAGGTCCATACGTTGCTACACATGCCTCGAGATCTTTTGGATCATTTGTCGTGTGCAGGAGGTTCCATCCATCTACAATAATGGTGTCGAGTGCCCGGGTGTCCGCAAAACATTTCACATCATGGTGGGTAGCCTGTGGGTAACCGTTTGTCAGGTTCCCGCTCACGGGTGCATTATCATTGCCGGCACCCTGTGCAAAGCCGACGAACAGGCATGTCATGAGGAAGGTAATGCCCATAAGGGAGAAGATGGTTTTCCGGTGGGATGTTCGCTTCTTGGGAGTGGTTGGGGTTGTTGTCGTGTTTGTCGTCATCATAGTTTCCTTTTCTGCCCGCATCATTCGGGGCGTTCACGTGATGGTTGCATCCGCGACGATAGGGTTCAGGGATAGGACTCTGAAAATCCACTCAAGTGGAACACTTTGGAGTGCGTAGCATAAGGTCCATACTGTGCTATACATGCCTGGAGATCTTTGGGATCGTCTATCGTATTCCAGAGGATCCATTCCTCTACAGTAACAAAGCCGAATATCTCGGTATCCGAGTAACAAATGCTTTCGTGGAAAAATTCCCCGGGGTTTGCGTCTATGTTGTCCTCGCTCACGGGTGCATCATCATTGCCGGCTCCCTGCCCAAAGCCGATGAACAGGCATGTCATGAGGAAGGTGATGCCCATAAGGGAGAAGATGGTTTTCCGGTGGGACGTTCGCTTCTTGGGAGCGGTCGGGGGTGGTATCGTATCTGTGGTCATAACAGGTTCCTTTTTTTGCCCGCACTGTCCGGGGCGTAAGGCATCGTTGCACCCGCGATGATCAGAGCCACGGTAAGTTGGAAAATGTCCCGCGGTTTTTTTCCCGGCCCGGGTCGTGAATAATTTCGTTTATGGGAATGGCGGTCCCGCCCGGGCCAGCGGCGGCAGGTCTTCCGGAACCTGGCCTCTATAGCATAAACCAGCCGGTGGTTTATAAGCACATCCGGGCGGTATTTTGGCCCGCTCAGCAGCAACTTTTCCCTCGCACGCTTGCGTTTTCCGCCATGAGCCGCTCTTCCCGGTTCTTCGGCCGCTCCTGGTTGTCCTGTCACCGCTGCTTTCCGCCACGGGAGGATATGGTGGCAGTCGGTGTGGATGGCGTGGTTCCCGAACCGGATCACGGAGGCGCCGTCCGGTACGGGCCGCGAAGAAAGGGCACGCAGCGAGGAGATAAATTCTGCCGTTTTGCCAGGGTTTTTAGGATTTAACCGGAATATTATAGCCCCTGAGTCAATCCGGTAATTTCAAAATATTTTTTATACCCCTTGGTTTCCACTGGAAACTCCGTCGCAGCATCCCCCATTCCTTCTTCCGCGGGCAGTGTGAGGCAGAGGTTCTTCAGCAGGTCAACACTTACCACTTGCCAGCGGTTCCGGCACCGGGAGGATACGGCTATTCCGGTTGAAATTTCCTGGAAAAAAAGCGGGAACACGTGGTGGCGTTACATCATTCAGCGAACCGCGGGTTTGTAGGACCCGGCAGAAATGCGCAGGAACAAACGAGGGCTCCTGGTAAAAAAGATTGAGGGTAGGTCCGCTTACTGGGCCAGGCTGATTCCTGGTATGACCCGCTTAACTGAGGTGCTGTATTCCGTTGTGCATTTCCCAAAGAGAACCCTGCTCTCTGGTGGAACGGTTCGCTGGGATGAGGAAGTCCTTCTACCAGCGGCAGGCCTGGAGAACAGGAATCGGGCGTTCACAAATCCGGGAAACCCCAAAAAATTATAGTGTCGGGGAGGGGCGGATCGGTGAACCCGTGCCCCGGTGCCGGTTCGGACCGGTTACTATCCCTGTTCTGGGATTTGTCCGGTCCTTGGATCCCGGGTTGGTGTGTAGTTATGGGAACCCGGGTACAGGGTATCGAGGGTTATCGTGCCGTACGTGCCGGTATTTTCAAAACCCGCGAACTTCTGGTCCGTGGGGAACTGGTTGTCCCGGGAGTCGGGGGCCTGTCCATTATCAATGCTGGTCGCGTGCACAAAACCGGCAAACATGCAGGTGATGAGGAGTGCTACGCCCACCAGGGAGAAGATGGTCTTTCCGCGGGACCAGGGTTCCTTACGGGTGGTTGATGGTGTTTCGTGTCTGGTGTCATGGTATTTTCCTTATAGAGTCCCTTATCGTCCGGGTCTGGCTAATGGTTGCCTAAGGGATTATAAAGGCAGATGCAAGTTGGAAATATTCCGGTGATTTATTTCCCGGCTCACGAGGGGGGACTCCCTTTCCTGTCGGATTTTTTTCCCTCCTCAGAAAAATCGCGAAAATACTGGGACCCCGTGCCTTGTTCACGTTCCGGCGCCACTTCAACCCGGTGCCGGGCAAAACGGAGGCGGGCAAAATCCATGGTAAAAAAGGGAACCGCGGAGAAAATCACACAAAAAGATTTTATCTCGCCTCTCCTGTATTAAGATCAATCTATGCCAGCCTATTATTTTGCCATTGAAGGATACCACGTGGGGGAAAAACCCGACCCCGCCGTCGATAAACTGATCACAATCCAATACCAGAAGATCGATTTAACCACCGGAGAACCCCTCGGGGAATTGACCATCCTCAAGGAATGGGAGAGCTCCGAACAGGCGATCTTTACCACGTTCTTCAACCAGTTCTTCAAGCCGGACCTTCCCGTCACCCACTTCATCCCGGTGGGCATGAGCCTTGATTACGAGTACGAGATGATCATCGCGAAATGCAAAAAATTCAACCTGCCCGTAGTCACGAGCCACCAGCTCTATTTCCAGCGCCCCCGCTTCGATCTCAAATCCACCGTGGTCCTGCTGAATGACGGCCGCTTTGCCGGGGCCCGCCTCGACTTATTCTCCTCGAAAAAGTATGATGGCAGCCACATGAAGAAGTGGTACGAGAGTAAGGATTTCAAGAAGCTTGAGCACTTTATCCGGGAAGAGACCGAGGCTGTGCTCAAGTTGCTCCAGTACCTGAGCAAGTACAAGACCCGGCTGGGCATCACCAAGAAAGAAGAGCCCGGCCACCACGCGAAGTCAGCTCCCGCAGCAGGCCCCGTTGCCCGCGAGGAAAAAGCGCTTTCCCCCCGTAGCACCCAGCCCGCCTGGTCCAAATCCCCGGGCCCCTCCATGCAGCAGCCTAAAAAGCGACCCGCGGCAGCACGGCCTGCGGCCCCCAAGCCCGCAACGCCCCGGAAGAGTTCGGCCCAACTCGGGAAGGCAGAGCCCGGCACGCTCCGGAAGAGTTCAGCCCAGCTCGGGAAGGCCGAGTCCGGGGATGAACGGCGATCACCGGCCAGACCAAGATCCGCAGGCCCGCGCCCGGCCTCCGCATCCGGCGAGTTCCGCAAACCGGCACCGGAAAAAAGCTGGCCGGCTAAAAAGCCCTCAACGAAAAAACCCGCTGAGAGAAGAAGATAGGCGGAAATTTCTTTTTTTTTAAATATTACATCGGCCATTTGACGATGAAAAGTTAAAAAATTAATTTTTTTCACCAGGGTTCACTAAAATTTTCCTGCCTGGTAGAAATCATCGATTTCCCGTTACTTGCTAGTCCTTTTCGGGATACAGGAGAGTGACCCCCTCTCTCCCCCAGAGGGGGAGGCATCCCAAGGGGGGTACCCCCTGACCCCCGTTTCGGAAGTTCCCGCAAACCTTCTGAAATTATCGCTCTATGGGGGATGTCTGGTAGCGGGGGCGGAAGCACGAAGAGTGTAATCCCCCAGGAGCGACTCCTCAATTCCCTGCAAGGATATCCCATGAAAATAGAAATGCAAATCGATCTATTTCGGATTTTTTTCATTTTTCAATTACGATGAACCCGCTGCCCCAAAAGGGGGCGCCCCCTCGGAATCAATAACTTAGAAGAAAAAATGCAGGGAACTGTCTTGCCCCGCCGTGCCTCGGAGAGGCCCTGAGGCGGGGGATCATCATTACACCATGGTATCGATTTCCATGCTTAGGGTGCGGACACTTTGTTGATATGCGTTTCTGGAGTGCAAAATTTTCGCCTCGCAGGCGCCTTCCTGTTTCGTTTAAAAAAAATTCCCGTTTCGGGCAATAAAAAAAGATTCGGAATGGGCGTTCCCATCACTTATTCTTTTGATTTTATCTCGGCTGCTACCTGCAGTGCCCGCTGCTTGTGGACGTAATCCGGATACCACACGGTAAAGACGATCGCGATCACCATGAAGACCCATTTCAGGTTGTCCCAGAACATGAGGCCCGGTTCAGGCCGGAGCAGCAGGAAGCCGTCGAGCGCAAAGCCGAGGGTGAATACAATTCCCCAGACTGCGGTGATGACATAGTTTACATGCATGAAAGGTGCGCTCTTGGCCCGCTCGGGTTCCACGCCTTCCCGGGAATACTGGAGGGTGAAGGGGAAATGGAAGATCATGGTTGCCCAGCAGACGACCGTCAGGAGCAGCATCGAGAGTACTGAGATATAGTTCGCGAGCCAGTAGAGTTTCAATCCGATGATCAGGATGAAGAAGACGACAAAGAAGATGATCGTGACCACGGACAGGATGTAACCCTTGAGCAGTTGCTTGTAACTCGTTGCGAGGGTGAGGACAATACCGGTGACAAAGGCAAGGGTCAGGCCCGTCAGGGGAGCTTCGGCAACAAGGGTGAACGCGATCCATGGCACGAATGCAGTAAGAAGCGTTAGTATGTTCATATTGGTACGAAAAAATGATTCGCGGCTGGATAACTCTTTTGTTTTACCGGCCGGTTCCTGGTCCGGTTGACATCACCGGCAACACTGTTACCCGGTGATCGGCAGGCATACCCCGCGGATCCGGTCCCGGGTTCCCGGGGCCCGGTCGTCACCGTATAGCGCGCTCAACAAGATAAAAGACTACGGGGAGGGTCATGTAGATTGCGGAACTCCAGGTATTTCCCGAGAGCGCAAAGAGGATGCCCACGAACGAGACCGCGGGGACGATGAGGTTCCGGATACGGACTTTCCTGATGTATGCCGGGGTCAGCGTGGTTTCGGTGAGCCGGTTGTTGTCCGTAGCGTACCACCACTGGAGCGACAGACCCATACCGATGAGCAGGAGATTTGTCTCAAATACCATTGCACCGACCGGGACACCGGAGAATGCACCGGAAAAGGACGATGAAAAGGGGAGGAGCGCGACAAACATGAGCGTCAGGAGGTTAATCCAGGTAAATATTTTGTCGGGCGTCCGCACGGAATGGAACTGCATATGCTGGCTCAGCCAGAATGCCCCGAGGATAAGGAATGCGAGGGCATAGTGCTCGAAACCGGAGTAGAGGCCGATGAGGGTCTGCAGGGCATAGGTGTTGGACGACACCAGGGTATCCTTGTCCGGCACGCTCAGGCTGATGACAAGGAGTGTCATCGCAAACGCAAAGATCCCATCCGAGAGAGCTTCGAGCCTTGACTTGGTGAGATGTGTGTGAGATCCCTCACTTCCGCTTGTTTCCTCGGTCATATTCTTCCCTGGTTCGTACTGGGAAGCGATGGGATTTATGTGCTTGGAATTTTTTTCCTCACCGGCAATTGTTGGCAAAAAATTTTAAAAAAAGATAATCCGGGTCCGAATCTCCCGGCAGCTTACGTTTTTTCTGCATGTATGTTCCGGCACAGGGATATTTTAAGAAGGAAAAACGCTAAACTAGAACCAGTAAAAGGAGTTTTGATACCATGCCAACAAGCAAGAAACAATTAGTAAAGCTGAACCAGGCGAAGAAGGTCAAGGCAGAAGAGCTCTCGAAGGCGGCAGCATCAGGCAGCGCGGACGCCAAGAAGAAGCTCAAGAAACTTGAGAAGAAACTCAAGTAAGGCGCTTGTAGAAGCGGCCTTGTTCATTTTTTCCGGGTTCCTCGGTTTTCATCGGACCTTGTAATGAGAGGTATCCGTTTACGAAATGATATTTTTTTAACGAAATTTAAAAACGGTCTCCCTATTCTTTTTTGGTGTTCACGCCGGAAAGTGTGTTGCTGAAAACCGTTTGCCAAAAAAATATTCGTGACTTGTCCCTGCCCGCTCAAAGCACAAACGGGATGGATCGCCTTCACTTCGTGCCGGTACCGCTTGTACTCCTCACCAAACTCTTCTGTCAGGAACTGCTCCTCCATCCGGATCTTGATGAGGAACATAACAAAGACCGCCAGGAGACAGAAAAATACGAGAGTTGCACCGGTTGCAATCCCCGTGCCCAGGATGCCGGTGAGAATACCGGTATAGATCGGGTGCCGCACCAGCGCATACGGTCCGGTGCGGGTGATCGTATGATTTTCATGGATGGCAGGGAGGCTGCTCCAGTTGCGACCGAGGTGCATTCTCGCCCAGATCGCAAAACCAATGCCGAGGGCAACAAGGAGCAGGCCGGAGATGACGAAAGGGAGAAAGTCGGGAATCAGGTGGGAGGCAAAGATCCACGGGGCGACCAGGCTGGCAGCAAGTACCAGGACACCCACCGGGACGCCCATGGTGGTGAGGAAACCGAACCGGGAGGGTACCCGCTTGAGGGGCGTCCGGTTCCGCAGTGCCGAGATCCACCAGTAGGCAAAAAAAGATCCCCAGAGGAGAATCAGGATTATTTCAACGGGTTGAAGTATCATGGAATATCGGTTCCCTACAATCTGGAGGGGCTGGTAACAAAAAACCTGCGGGGCTGGCACATGCCCGGGAAACCCGGGAAGAACTTTTGCCGATAAAAAAGGGAACGCTGGTAGTAAATCAGTCATACTTCCTGAACAGGGCAGGATTCTGCCGCCGTATCCACCACCGGTGGATAAGCCAGGCCGCCACCACCAGCACCACGAGCACGAGCGCCCATGCGATGATCGTTACCAGCGGGAGGCCCTCCGTGGGGAAAAATACCTGCGCCAGGGATGGCTGAGCCGGGGCGGTTGCTGGTGGGAGGGGGACTGGCACGGGCGCTGCCGGTGCAGTTGTTTGAACCGCCGACACAACCCCCCCAGCCGGCCCGGTGGGAATACTCACGGTCGCACCGTTGCTGGTATTCACCGCAGGGCCCAGCGCTACGGGGGCAATGGTCGCCAGCGTAACCGGGGCTCCGCTCTTCTTTTCCGCAACCGCGAAATACGAAAATCCCGGGGTGGTGGCGATGAACCCGTACCGGGTATCGCTGCCCGGACCCTGTCGTGTCGGCAACCCGATCCACTGGCCGTTCACGTACCGGAGTAGCACCACCTGCGAGGGGGCAATATGGTGAACACCCAGCCAGGCTTTGTCCACCGAGAAGGTGATATCCGCGTGGTCGACGGCCTCAGGGCTGATCCAGTTCATCGCGATGCTGTAGTACCCGGCAACCGCCCGGTCGTTCAGCAGGAGTGCGGTGCCGGGGGTTAAGGACATGAGGATGCATTGCGCCTGACCGATAGTGCGGGACGGAACCAGGACAACCGATTCAACCGATGCGCTCCCGCCCGGTACAGGCGTGAAGGTGAAGGTCACGGTCTCGCCTTTCGCAGCGGCAGCCGGGCCGATGATGACCCGGGGAGTGCTCGTGGTGGGGCCGGACGAATCGCTGGACGAGGTATCGGGTTGTGAAACGGTATTGACCTGTACAGAGAACGAGGAGGCGGTACCGGGAACAATCGAACCGGCAAGGTCCGTGCCCGTGAGACTGACCGTGTAGTTCCCCGGCATAGTCAGGGTCGTGATATCGGAGCCGAACTCGAAGAGCGAGTTGAACTTCTGGTACGGGTTCGATGAACCCGGGTAGTTGTTGTAATACCGGGACAGGTTGACCGGGTGCGTTGCGGTCGAGACGACCGTTCCCCGGCTGTCGGTAATTGTGGTGGTGAGGTTGGCGATCCGGTTATCGATCGCGTACCAGTAGGGGGTCGCGGTCGCCTGCACGGTGGATGCGACGGGCTTGGTCACGCCGTAGACTGTGAAGTACTGGCCCTGGTTCAGGTTGATCGTTCCCGCGAGATCCGTGTACACCGTCTTTGGGAAGGTGTCGTTGGGATTGTAGAGGTTCTCGTAACTCTGGCTGGCGGGGTTCCGCACTTCCACCCGCGTGAGGGCGAGCCGGTTATTTCCGCTGAACTGCCTGAGCGACGAGGTCACCTGTCGGGGAACCCCGGTGGCATCTGTGTACGTGAGGACCGGCTCCCCGTTGCTGTAATAGAGGAATGTCGTCTTCGCCCCATCCTGGAGGCCGTATTTCAGTATCAGGGCCAGTTCAACGGAGTACGTGGTGCTGGCGCTGTTGATATTGTAGACAAACATCGTGTTGTCCGATGCCGCGATAGTGTCGATGGTGGTGCCGTACAGGTCATTGACCACCTCGATCCCATTGTTCGGGGCTGCCAGCGACCGGAAGTTGGACCAGTTGTTCCCGCCGTCCGAGAAATAGCCGGGGAACGAATCGAAGTACGTCCGGAGGCCGTGATCCATGGCGTACGCGATCCGCACGTTCTTGTTCGAGGCAGGGCGGTTGGTCCCGAGAGCCGTATTGGTGATCCCGAAGCTGATGGATTTTGTCACGCACCTGGCAGTGAAATCCCCGGATAACCCGGTTACCTTGATCCGGTCGGTCCCGGCCGTAATGTTCCGGAGGGGTGAGCCGGTGCTGTTCCGGTAGGTGGTATTGTATCCTTGCGTGACCCCACCGAGAATAAGGCCGCCGTAATACGTGTACGTGACCACGAGCTTGTTGTTCGGGTCAGTGTATCCGCCGGGCTCTTTGATGATATCGGGCACATACCCTCCCTTGACCGTTGCCCCATCCACAAATGACCAGTCGATCTGGCTCGCGTTGGTCACCCCGCTGACCGGGTCCACGTGGCTCCGGATGGACCGCACGGGAAGCCCGGTGCAGATATCCCCGCTGCAGGCGGTTTCGTCAAAGAGTTCAATCCGGAGATCCCCGGGGTTCGATGCCGGCGGCGAGAAGACGCCATACACATAGAAATCCCGCTGCTCGGCAAACTGTGTCTCGCTGGCGCTTGGCTGCGTGATGATCAGCGGTATGACTGCACTGGCTGGCGGGATCAGCAGGAGCACCGCGATAAGGATGAGGGCTGCGGGGAGAGCTCGCATGCTCTGGAATCAATGAGAATGGTATTTAACAATTCTGATTTTTTCGCCGGGAGGATTTTCCCCGGCGATCTGTAGCACCGGCAAAAACTCATCTCCCTCTGACCTGTAGAATCCGAGCCTGCCACACCCGGCTGGTACATGAAACCCGCCGGAATTTCCGGGAGAATACTATTTCTTCAGGGCTTTTTCAATCCCCCATCGCCCGCGTCCGAACTCTTCGCCCAGCGCCGCGATGCACTCTTTTTTGCTCCGGCTCTGTGCCCGGAGGGCGTCAAAACGCCGGTTGAGGCGGATGCGGTCTGCCTCAGTCCACGGCCTGCCGAAATTCCGGGTACCCTTTATGGCGGGGGTGCGGAGCGTGGGGAGGAGGTACCCCGGGGTGATGGTAGCCATCTCGCGGATTTTTGTATCGTAGATGCGTCCCGAGATCTCAAACCCGACCGCCCGGCGGTTCATGCCGATGGCGGCTCTCGCGGTGGAGAATCCGCCGAGGAAAAAATCTGCCACCAGGTCGCCTTCATTGCTGCTGTACTGGATCATCTTGGTCAGGAGCCGGAGGGGGAGTTCGTTCTTGTTCTTGACCTGGCCGGGCTTGTTCTCCCGGTTGATGATCCAGAGATCCTCCCGGTCGGCGTTGTTGCAGGACCGGCCCTCGTTACTCTTCTCGATAAGCCCGAACCGGGATTCGAGATTGAACGTTCTCCTGCCGCCGGGTTTTTCATAGAAGAGGATGTGGTAGTGCGACGAGACATATTTCCGCCGGGTGAAGACCCCGAAATTGTATTTCCAGATGATATGGTTGACCTCAGTAAGACTGGTCTGCCGGAGGGCGTTGAGGATGTCGATTAGGTTGGTGTAGCCCGAGACAATGTAGATCGAGCCCCCGGGACGCAGCACCCGCTCGGCCTCGCGGATCCAGTTTGTGCTGAAGGTGGCGTACTCCTCCTGGGGAATTTCTACGTATCCCTCGACTACAAATGTTTCATCCCGGTTGTAGTGCAGGTGGAGTTTGTCCCCGTGGATCCCGTAAGGGGGATCCGTGATGATGAGGTCCACGGAATTATCCGCAAGGTGTTCAGCGGCCACGCTTATGCAGTCGCCATGGTAGAAGATGCCGTTGGGGAGCGTGGAAGATTTCATGATGAGGTTTTTATCGGGGAATTCTGGGTAGTGTACATTGAGGGATGAAGGTATTTGAGCGCGATGATTCAGGAGGGAACAGCACAATGCGGAGAAAAAAAGTGGCTGGTTAAGTCTGACTTTTTTGGCAGTTGAAAAAGATCGCGGTAAAAAATTTGCCGGAAAAAATGGTAAAATCAGGAGAGATTATTTTCAAGGGAAGCATTATCCTCGGACTGGATGATCATCTCGAAAATTTCCTGGTAACTGATCGAACGGGATTCATCGTACATCGTCATAATCTCGCTCATTAATTTCTGGAGTTTTTCCTTGTTGCGGGATATGCCCATCTTTTTCAAGGCAGCCGGTGTGGTTCTGTGCAGGAGAAATTTATGGCCGTTATACTCGGCAAATACCTCGACTTCATTCATGTTGGCATAGCAGGGAACAAGGCTGATGGCCGAGATCTTTTTTGGATCTAAAAATTCTCCGCTGATACACCGGATCCATACCATAAGATACCGGTCTTTTTCTTTCTCTTAAACCGTTTCAATCTTTTTATTTATGCCCGGCCGGAGTTGTGGCGGGGGTAGAAGCACGAAGTGCCAATGAGCCCTCGAGAGTGGTTGTCCCCTCTTTCAAGATTTCCTATGAAAATCACACTTTTCCGGTATGATGATGGGGGTTGAAACCCCCATACCCCCCAATAACGATGAATCCGCCGCCCCCGAAGGGGCGCCCCCGCGGCGGATCAATGATTTAAAAGAAAAATGCGGGAAACTTTCTTGCCCCTCCGTGCCTCGGAGAGACCCTGAGGCAGGGGGGAATCGTAAAATACGATTCTCATGTCTCGGGTGTGAACTCCAGTTCATGAGCATTTCTACAGTTCATAGATTTTCGTCATCAAGTCGGTGCGGGGACGTCCCTAATGGAGCAGCGACGTTCATCCAAAAAGGAGTTTTGAATGGCTGTGCAATCCGTCACGCTGCCCGGAAGAGCAGCCAGTTATTCTTCCCGGCCCGGTTGAACTTCACGAGCACGTACGGCCCATTGAGCCGGTTGCCACGGAGGGTCACTTCGATCTTGCCATCATCCCAGTGCTTGGTGTCATACGTGCCGCTGTCCCAGATGGAGACGGTGCCGGCCCCGTACTGCCCCTTGGGAATTTCGCCCGCAAACGTCCCGTAATCGAGCGGGTGGTCCTCGACGGCAACGGCCAGGTGCTTCTCGCCCGGGATCTCAGGAACACCCTTGGGCACTGCCCAGCTCTTCAGCACGCCGTCGCGCTCCAGCCGGAAGTCATAGTGCAGGTGGCTGGCGTGGTGCTCCTGGATGACAAAGGAGTTGCCGCTCATGGTCGTGGCTCCTTCCGGTTCGCTGGTAACGGAAAAGTTTCGTTTCTCATGATATTTCCTCAGGGTTGGTTGCGGGGCCGGGGCACCGGGCAGTGTTTTTGCCGGCTCCGGCAGTGTCGTTGGCACCGGAGGCGGCTGGTGCTCCTTGTGCGCCAGGTGCGGGCCGGTCAGCTGGTCAAGAGTGCAATCCGTGGCAGGTTTGTCAGTCCGGAGGCGGAGGAACCGGGGGATCCGCAGCTTCCGGTCCCGGGTCACCTCCTGGTACGCCACTTCACAGACCAGGACCGGCTGGAGCCAGGTCACCCGCCCGGCAACGCCCTGCACCTGCGGGACACTCGTGACGAGCGGCGCAAAGGTGGCCATCAGGTCTGCGAGAAGCTGGTCGGAGAAACCCGTCCCTACCTTTCCCACCGGGATCAACACCCCCTTGTCGTACAGGGCCAGCAGGAGCGCCCCGAAGACCGGGCCGCGTCCTCCCTGCCCGGCCGTGTAGCCGGCGATCACGCAGTCACAGCTCTTCTGTGCCTTGATCTTCAGCCACGCCCCGCTCCGGAGGCCCGGTTCATAGTGGCTGTCCCGGCGTTTTGCCATCACCCCTTCGAGCCCCTGCGCCACTGCGGCCCGGTAATAATCCTCGCCCTGTCCTGCCACAGGGACCGAGAGGACCACGTGGGGACCCTCCCGCACGGCCGCTTTGAGGATATCCGGCCGTTCGGTAAGCGGAAGACCGGTCAGGGACTTTCCATTCCGTTCAAGAATATCGAAGACAATGTAGGTGACCGGCGGCGAACCGGTGCCGGGCGCGAGTGCCAGGAGTTCTGCGAGTTCCGGGAACCGGTCTGCGAGTTCGACATCGTTCCGGCTCCTTAAGGAGAGCGATGTTCCCACCGATGCAATCGCCCGCACGCCGTCCCATTTGATCTCGAAGAGCCAGTCGTTGCTGCTGAATGGGGCGGGGGCAGACGCGGCCAGCATCGGGAGATAGCGGGCAGTCATGCCGTTATTTCCTGGCGAGCGTGGCAATGGTCTCCTGCAGGGCCTGCATCAGCTCTTTTGCTTCCTCGGGATGCGGCTCTTCGTACACGATCTTCTCGCCTGCCAGTTTCCTGTCGATCAGCGCAAGGACCGCCTCCCGGTAATGGTCGGGATAAGCGTTGATGGAGAAGTCGCCGGTCAGGTCGGCGATGATCCGTTTGGCGAGTGCCAGCTCGGCCTCCTTGGGTGCCCTGAGCCCCGGCAGGACCGGAAACGCGTGAGGGAGCGTGACTTCGTCGGCATGCCGGAGCGTGGTGAGGATCAGGGCACCGTCGTACACGTGCACCACCACCGGGTATTCCTTGGTCCGCAGCGTGATCGTCCCGGCCGCGGCCCGGCCGAGTTCCTGCATCGCCGTGATGAGCAGGCTGTAGGCCTCCTCGCTCCGGTCGGGGATGAGGATGTACGAGTTATCAAAGTATACCGGATCGAGCGAGTGGTAATACACGAACTTGTCGATGTATATCTTCCGGTCGGACTCCGGCATCGCGGCCTTGAGTTCATCAGGCTCAAAGATGAGGAACTCGCCTTTGCGCACTTCGTAGCCCTTTACCGTGTCGGTCCAGGGAACCACGAGGCCGTCACGGGAACAAACCCGGTCATACTTGAGGGGCTGGCCATCTGTCCGGTGGAGGAGCCGGAACGAGAAGGAGTGGTCCCGCACCATCGTGTGGAGCCGGACCGGGACATTGACCAGCCCAATAGTGAGGCTCCCGCTCCAGAAGGGCCGGCCGGTTTTCCCGTGGGTCTCGTGGTCCTCTGGCGGGACGACTGCCATGACCTCAGGTATTCCGGGGTTTTTTTTCACGGAATCTTTTATTGCCGGATCTTTTATTGCCGGATCTTTTACTGCCGCCGCTTTTATTGCCGGATCTTTTTTCACGGGCTCCGGTTCTGCCGGGAGCGGTTTTTTGCCGGTGGCTGTTGCGGGTTTTTTGTGCCGGCCTGCCGGTGCCTCAATGGATTTTTTGCCGGTTGTCAAAGATCTCCCTCCAGGGGTCCTCATGTCTCGAAATCACCGTCTTAACATTAAAATCTTCGGACCGTACCCCGTGCCGGAGTTCCTCCCACCGGAGCGGGGTCGAGACGGTGGCGCCCGGGGTGGCCCGGAGACTGTAGGGGGCGGCCATGGTCTTGCCGTGGGCATTCTGGAGGAAATCGACAAAGACCGTGCCGGGATCCTGCGAATGGGGGAACTCCGAGACAACGTGCGGGGTCGTGCGGGCGATCTGCCGGCCGATCTCGTGGGCAAAATCCCGGACTTCGGAGAAGCGGTACCCCGGAACCAGCGGGATGACGATATGGACACCTTTTTTGCCGGACGTCTTGACAAACGGGTGGAGCCCGGCAGCTTCGAGCACTTCCCGCACCACGAGAGCGACATCGATCACGTCGTCGAAGCCGAGCGGCGGTTCGGGATCGATATCGAAGAGCAGGAGATCGGGGGGTTCGTAGGCCGTAGTCGTGGAGAGGGTCGCATGGATCTCCAGCGAAGCAAGGTTTGCCATCCAGATGAGGGTATCGAGGTTGTTGCAGAGGACAAAATGCACGTCCCGCTCCGCGGTCTCGGACCATCGTGTGAAGATCTCCACGTACGCGGGCGTGCCCCGGGGCGCATCCTTCTCAAAGAACCCCTCCCCCTCCACCCCGTCGGGGAAGCGGTGCATGGTCAGCGGCCGCTCTTTGAGGAACGGGAGCAGGAACGGAGCCATGCGGATGTAATAGGTGATCACCTCTTCCTTGGTGATGCCGGCTGCGGGGTACAGCACCTTGTCGAGCCGGGTGAGGCGCACCCGGGTGAGGTCGCGGATGCTCGTGCCGGTGGTGCCGCCCGGAGTGCCTGCCATGGGCGAGTAGTTGCCGGTGCCGGTCAAAAAGCATTTCGGCCTTACATAAAACGCAGGTTCTGTGAGGAAATTTTCCCGGATTACCGGATCGTGTTGTTCCGGGCGGTCCTGTCACTTGGTTTCCCGTCAACGCAAAAACGGGTGACGATGGTACCCGAAAACGAGCGTCTGGGGTTGAGTGTGGAAAAATGGGCGCTGTAGAAATCATTTTTTACGCTCAGTGGAAATTGCGATGGTGACCCCATCACTCCCCCAAAGGGGGAGGCAGCCCAAGGGGGCGAACTCCCTTGACCCCCTATCTTTTCGTTGGGATATAACCAGCCGCCGAAGTACTTTTCGTGGCCATGCTCCACGGGGCGAGGATCGATGAGACCCCGAACGCCCGTGGCTTCATCGCAATCCAATTGGGTTTTTTTTTAAGATTTCCCATGAAAATCACTCCGGTATGATGATGGGGGTTGAGACCCCCATACCCCCCAATAACGATGAAACCGCCGCCCCCGAAGGGGCTTCCTGTGCGTCGGATCAATAACGGGAAATAAAAATTCAGGAAACCTTCTTGCCCCGCCGTGCCTCGGAGAGGCCCTGAGGCGGGGGATCATCGTTACACCAGATCACGGTACCGATTTTCATGGTTCAGGTGCGAACAAGCTGTTCATGCACGTTTCTACAGAAAGAAAATGGAGAGTAAGGGATTGAGTAAGTGTGGAGAGATGGGAGATGTGCGGTTTCTCGTGCGGAAAAAAAGATCAGAGGACCTTTGTTCCCCAGATGGCGCTCTCGTATCGCTGGGCTTTTTCCGATCCTTTGATGCAGAAGGCCGTGTGCTTGAGTCCGATCGCGTCGGTGATCGGGCAGGCGGGGCAGATGCATCCCTTGTATTCGGAGATGCACATGAAACTCTTGCCGGTTGCGCAGAAGAGCAGTTCCTTTCCGGTCTTTGTGCAATTGTTGTACGTGGGGCAGACCGGGCACGTGCAGAGTTTCTTGTTCTCCTCAATGGCCTTCATCAGTTCATCTTTTGGCATCTTTGCCATAGCCTTGACGGCTTCTTCGAATTTGTCCATCGCGGTTTTCACCTGCACGAGAATATCCATTTTTTATATATCAACTCTGGGATGGTACCAGCATTTTCCGGTTGTATGGGATGAGGAACGGGAACATTTGCCGGGTACTTCGGGCAAAAAAAAAGGTAATTACTGGATTTCGCCCTGGATCGTGATCGTCTTCTCGGTAACGGGAATCTTCTTTCCTGATTTTTCAAGCGCCTTGTCTACCACGTACCGCACGCCCCCGCAGCAGGGCACTTCCATGTGAGCAACGGTGATGGATTTTATGGTACGGCGGGAGAAGATGGCGGCCAGTTTTTCGATATAGGCGTCGATGCCGGCATCCAGTTTCGGGCAGAAGATGACGAGAATTTTATCCCGCAGGAGTTCGCTGTGGAACCCCGCGTACGCAAACGGTACGCAGTCTGCTGATACGAGCAGGTCCGCATTCTCAAAATACGGGGCATCGGCATTGAGGAGGGCAAGCTGGACCGGCCATTGCCGGAGCTCGGAGCCGGTCCCCCCATCCGGCATGCGGGCCCCGGCGTGAGGATTGCGGGGAATACTGCGGGCTGCTGACCCGGGGCAGGAAGCGAATGGGTGGTGACCGCCAGGTCCGGGCGGGCAGGTCCCGGCGGTTTTTCCCTGGCCGGGCGCCGGTTCCGGCGCCTTCTTGCTGGGGGCGGGGGAATTCTCATGCTCGGGAATGGGAATCGTGTGTTCGATCAGGTACTCGATTGCCTCGTTGTAGAGGGTACGCTGCCCGTGCCCGAGGAGATGTTCGAGATGCGCCCGAATGACTGGCGCCCCCTGGGGAACGATCGTTGCCATAACAGCCTTCTCATCATAGGCAACGGCCTCGCGTTCGACAATACTGATCGCGCCCTCGGGGCAGGTGCCGATACAGGCGCCAAGCCCGTCGCAGAAAAGATCGCTCACCAGGCGGGCTTTGCCGTCAATCAACTGGAGCGCTCCCTCCGGGCAGTCGGGGATGCACTGGTCGCATCCCGTGCATTTTTTCTCGTCAATGCTGATGATCTTTCGTTTCATGGTTTTACTCTCCGCTCCGGATCCCGGGAATCCTGGTACAACCGTTCTCGCGGGCTGTGCTCTTAATACCATTTCTTAAAAAATCCAGTGCCGGAAGTATTGCCCACGGGAAAAATGGGGGACTCCAATGAACCTGAACAGCAGAATGTACCGGCACAAAAGGCTGCACTCATCCTGAATATTTTTTGAAAAATTCACTTTTTCCTCTGAAGAGGTGGAGAAAAAAAGGCGGGGATAAGAGGTGTGCGTGTGGATATCCCGCCAGGATATTTTCTTATGGGGACATTACGGCACGAACTTTAAACCCGGATAAACAGGGCCCCGGAAACCGTCATCGGCAATCCCGGTGCCGAACTTGTCGGTGATCACCGAGCGGAACTCTTTTTCCCGCACCAGTTTCGGAAATTCATGGGTCTGTCTCCGGTAGGTCCGGACCCATTCGTTCCAGAGCAGCATGCACTGGACATCGCAGATCCTGTTCGGCTGTACATGATTTGCCAGGAACTCGTCAAAGATCCTGAGTTCGCTGATCTCATCATCGCTGATCTCGATACCGGTCACGCGAAACTGTTCCCCGAACTGGTTCAGGACGGCATTTTCGGTACCGGTAAATGGTGAGAGGCAGTCACCTGCACGCAGGGTCCTGCTCGTGGCGGGGAGAAACTGTTCCTGCCGGGGGGTCATGATGGCAATACAGGTTTCGGAGCTCTGTGTTGTGGACATGGTATATTCACACAAGAGCATGAGAAGGTGGGGTTTAAAGGTGGTTTCCTGAAAACCAAAATTCGAAACAAAATTTGAAACAATACTGTACCGGGCCTGTCGACGGTACATTGCGGAGCGGCCGGAAATTTTTGATCCCGGGTATCCTTACGGCCCGGTACAGGTCTCTTTCTGGTGCGCTCTTTTTCTCTTGCAATGGCCGGGGAATCCCCTCTTTTTTGTAATAATTCACCAGTTGCCCCGAAAGATTGGTGAAAAGGCATCGGTAATAAAGGGAATTTTTCAGCACTGGTGACTTTTTTCAGGCTATTGCTGCAGCCCGGGGCCAGTACATGATGATGAATACCCCGACCAGCGCGATGGAGGCCCCGATAATCTCAAAACGATCCGGTACTACGTGATCGATCTGCCATCCCCAGAGCAGTGCAAGCGCAATGAAAATTCCTCCGTATGCAGCATACACCCTTCCGAAATTCGAGGTCTGCAGGGTCGGGATGATTCCGTACAGTACCAGAATGATCGCACCCAGTGCCGCATATTCAATTCCCCTGCCTTCCCGCACCCAGAGCCAGATCAGGTATCCTCCTCCGATTTCACACAGGCCGGCGATGATAAATAACACAAGCGACTGGATAATCATCCATCAGTATTCCTCTCCCGTCCTAAAAAAATAATAACCGTAAACACGGTCTGGATCAGTGGATCAGGGCTCACGGGAAGATCAGCCGGTGTGCAGAAAAAATTTAATTTAAGACAGAAGAACGCTAAGTAGACATATACAGCCAATAGTTGTAGCTACCGACATTTTACGGTGAACCCGATGATAGACGATACCGACGATATGCTCCCCGACCAGCAGCCCCTGGGAGCAGTAACTTTTGCAGAGAACCCCGAGCCGCGGTGCCCCTGCCTCCTCCTGCTCGATACTTCCGGATCCATGGCGGGCCAGCCCATCACCGAGCTCAATGCCGGCATCCGCGAATTTTATAATGAACTGCAGAACGACTCGCTCGCGATCAAGCGCGTCGAGGTCGCCCTCATGTCGTTTGGCCCGGTCCGGCTCATCTCGGAGTTCAATACCGCCGACTGTTTCTTTGACCCGCAGCTCGTGGCAGACGGCGACACCCCCATGGGCGAGACGATCAGGAAAGGCATCGATCTCATCAAGACCCGGAAAGAACAGTACCGGGCCAATGGCATCTCCTTCTACCGGCCCTGGATCTTCCTGATCACGGACGGGGCCCCGACCGATGAGTGGCAGAGTGCCGCCGCCATGGTCCGGGAAGGCGAGAGTGCGAAATCCTTTGCCTTCTTTGCCATCGGCGTCCACAAGGCCGACATGAAGATCTTAAAACAGATCTCGGTCCGGGAACCGGTCAAACTCCAGGGCCTGAAGTTCCGGGAATTTTTCCAGTGGCTCTCCAACTCGATGAAATCGGCCTCGCGGAGCAATCCCGGCGACCGGATCCAGCTCTCTCCACCTCTCGGGTGGAGCGAGATATGAGATGGAAGTACACCTGCGCATCTGTTACCGGAAAAGCCCATACCCAGCGCGGTGAGAACGGCCAGGACTCGTCCCGGGCCGGCATCATTCAGCTGGGGGACTCGGAATTTTTTATCGGGATCGCCGCGGACGGGGCGGGGAGCACGACCGAAGGCGGACGCGGTGCGGAGATCGCGTGCGAGACACTCTACACGCGGATCGCAGAGACAATACGGGCAAAGGGCGAGCTCTCCGGCATCACGGATGACGAGGTGAAGGCCTGGGTTACCTCGGCCCGGGACGTGATCACCGCTGAGACCCTTTCCGGCGGGAAACGGCTGCGGGAATATGCCTGCACGATCCTTGGCGCTGTAGCGGGAAACGGCGGCTCGCTCTATTTCCAGATTGGTGACGGTGCGATCGTGACCGGCACCGGCCCGGAGTACCGGACGATCTTCTGGCCCGAGCAGGGCGAGTACGCCAACACCACGTATTTTATCACGGACGAGCAGTATCTCGATCACCTGCATATCCTGCATGCGGACCTGCCGGATGAGATTGCACTGTTCACCGATGGCCTGCAGAACCTGGTCCTCTCGTTTGCGCTCCGGAAAGCCCATCCCGGTTTTTTCCAGCCGCTCTTCTCTGCACTCGAGCAGCACCCGGAGAACGGGTTTTTGCCCTTCTCCACACAACTCCAGACTTTCCTCTGCCGGGACGATATCTGCGCACGGAGCGATGATGACAAGACCCTTGTCCTCGCGGTGCGCTTAACGGGTTGATCTATGGCGTCTGTTCCCCTCAAGCCGTTCTTCGATAGTTCCGGCAACCGGATCCATCTCGGGAAGAAGATCGGCAGTGGCGGGGAAGGGGACGTGTTCGAGATTCTCCCGGCGCATTCGAACGTGGTGGCAAAGATCTATCACAAGCCGCTCGAAGAGTCAAAGCAGGAGAAGCTGCGCCTGATGACGCGGGGGTGCAACGAGGAACTCAAGAGCATCTCGGCCTGGCCGACCGATGTGCTCCATGCCCGCGAGGGGGGGCCGGTCGTCGGGTTCCTGATGCCGAAGATCAGCGATTACGAACCGGTGCACAAGGTGTACGGGCCAACCCACCGGAAAGAGCATTTCCCCCATGCGGATTACCGTTTTCTCGTGCGGGCGGCCAAGAACCTTGCCGCCGCGTTCTTTGTCATCCACAAGTTCGGGTACGTGATCGGGGATGTCAATGAGGGAAACATCCTGGTCAACAACGAGGCCTGTGTCCGGCTGATCGACTGCGACTCGTTTCAGGTCCGGGCCGGCGACCGGCTCTATTACTGCGAAGTCGGGGTCGCCCAGTTCACCCCGCCCGAGATCTTGAGCACGAAACATTTCAAGATGGAGCGGACGGCAAACCATGACAACTTCGGGCTCTCGATCCTCTCCTTCCAGCTCCTCTTCTTCGGCCGCCATCCCTATTCGGGCGTGTACTCGGGAACTGAGGATATGCCGCTCGAGAAGTCGATCGCGGAATTCCGGTTTGCCTATGGAAAGAATTCCGCCCGCAAATCCATTGCTCCCCCGCCGAATTCGGTGGGTCTCTCGGTAGTCCCGGCGCAGGTTGCGGGGCTCTTGGAGAGTGCCTTTTCCGAGGCCGGGGCCCGGCCGGAAGGTCGCCCGGGGGCCGGGGAGTGGTGGGACGCCCTCGAATCCCTCGAATCGAGGATGAGGCGGTGCAGCGCGGACTCGGTGCACACGTACTACTCGGGCCTCTCGGCCTGCCCGTGGTGCCGGCTTGAAGAGACCTCGGGGCTCCTGCTCTTCCTGAGTGTGGACCGCATCACGAAGATCGATCTCCAGCGCGAGTGGCAGAAGGTTGAGGCCATTGCCCGCCCGGGGCCGATCCCGCTCGTCAGCCCATCGAATTTTCTCCATCGTGCAACGCCCCTTCCCCCGGGTATCGGGCGTGCCATAGACATGAGAAATTTCCGCCAGTTCATGGGGATCTCGATCATTGCGATCCTGGCCGTGCTGGTCCTTTTCGGCGCCATCACCGAAGAGTTCACGGTCCCGTTCCTGACAGTCGTCGTCATCGTGGCGGTATTGTTCCTGTACCCGGGTGCTGCGGCCGCCGAGAAGCGGCGGAGACGGGGGAATCTTGAGAGCGCCCGCTACCTGTGGGACCTCTGGAACCGGAAATGGATCGCTGAGGCCGGCGATGCGGCGTTCTTTGCCCAGGTGAACCAGCTGCGGGAACTCAAGGGGAAATACGAGAAGATTGACCGGGAGTACCGGGCCGGCCTGCTCACGCTCGAACGGTCGATCAAGGATCGGCAGCAGAAAAAATTCCTGGAGCGGATCAGCATCGACACCTGCACGGTGCCCCGGGTCACGGGGGGGCTCAAAAGTATCTTAAAGTCTGTCGGGATCGCGACGGCTGCCGATGTGACGCGGAACCGGCTGCTCGGTATCCCGCAGCTCGACAATACCCTGACCAATGAACTCCTTGCGTGGCGGGAGAAGATGGAGAGAAATTTCCTCTTCGATCCTACGCAGGGCGTTGACCGGGCGGATGTGCAGGCCCTCATCCACCGGTACCAGCCGCTGCTCAAACCCGTAGAGCGGGATCTCGTGCAGGGCATCCAGAGACTCCAGCGGATACAGGGAGACATCGTAAAGAAACGGACCACGCTCCGGCCGGCTGTCGAGAAACGGGCCCGGGAGCTTGCCCAGGCGGAGGTGGATTACGAAGTCTTCAGCCGCACGCCCGAGGAACTTATTGCACGGGAGATTGAGGGGTTCATCTTTCCCCGAAGAAAATCCCGGTAAGGTTCAGGGAACCCGGTGGATTCTTAATGCTAAAAAATTGCTCTGTAGAAATCCTTGCGGGGAAATAAGAGAACCTCCGTGGGTCAAGGGGGGCGCTCCCCTTGGGATGCCTCCCCCTCAGGGGGAGAGAGGGGGTCACCCTCACATATCACAAAAAGGAACTGGCAAGGAGGATTTCTACAGAGTCAAAAAAATAAAAAAAAAGATCGGCCGGGATTATTTCGAATCCGGGTTCTGCTTTTGAATAATAACAAATTCGCAGGGATCTGCACCTTCACTGTGTTTATGAGTACAGTGGGAAATGTGCATGTCACAGGTTATCAGAAACTCGCATTTCGAGCAATCAGAGAAGGTTTTGAGGTTCATATTGGGTATCGTGTGACTTAATAAAGGGTCTTGTCTGATAAAACTGTATGGAAGACTGAAAATTTTACAAAGTTATACCACGACACTAGGTGTATCAGAATGATCGACCGCGAGTTCAAGGATGCCGTCCGGAAGAGCTGGAATGAGTCATCAGGCATGTATGACCATTGTCCGGGTCACGGGATCGGGAAGGGGGATGAGAAAGACGCCTGGATGCAGGAGCTGAGCCGGAACCTGCCAGGCCCGTTGCTCCGGGTACTGGATGTCGGGTGCGGAACGGGTGCCATGAGTCTCCTGTTTGCCGGGATGGGCCACCAGGTTACCGGTCTCGATCTCTCGGAAGGGATGATGGCAAAGGCACGCGGGAAGGCCGACGCAGAAAATCTTCTCCTTGAATTACGGACGGGGGATGCCGAACACCTTCCGTTCGATGACGAATCTTTTGACGTGGTAGTCAACCGGCACCTTCTCTGGACCCTCCCTCACCCGGAGATTGCCCTGAAAGAATGGCACCGTGTCCTGAAAAACGGGGGTGTGGTGCTCATCATCGAGGGTATATGGACGGACAGGCGTTTTCTCAGCCGGGCGAAACGGCATCTGAGCAACGGGCTGGCCCGGATCTTTGGCCAGACTCATGGGGGCCATTATGATGAAAAAGTCCGGAGCCAGCTGCCTTGTGACGGGGGAATGCCGGAGGAGACCCTGGTATCGTATCTGGATCACGCAGGGTTCACCGGTATCTGCGTCCGGGATCTGATGCACATCCGTGAACTGCAGAAACGAGAGCTGCCCTGGTACCAGAGGTTCGCACCAGCCATGACATATTATCTCGTTGCTGCGACAAAAATGAACTAAAATCGGGTTACGCTGGAGGAATGTTTGCAAAAATGTTCCCGTGTTTTTTACAACACGTACGTTGTCCCCACGGTATTGAGGATGCACCTGCCCGGCATCTCTTCGAAAAAGCGGTTGATCGCGCTCCATCCCGTGCAGTGCATCGGGACAACATAGTCGGGATTGATCCGTTTCATCCCTTCGATCGTTGGCTCGATGATCCCGGCAAAGGCCGGCCCGGTGAGATGGAACCCGCCCATGACTGCGTGGACATGATCCACCCCGGTAATCTTCCGGGCATACTCCACAGTATTGATGATGCCGGCATGGGCACACCCGCTGATCACGACAAGGCCCTTCCCCTTCAGGTTGATGACGAGGGCCTGGTCATCGTGGATCGGGTCTGCCTGCCAGCGGCCGTCAATAAACGCTTCCATCCCCGGCATCCCTTTCTCGAACAACGTCTTCCGCTCTACTTCCCCCGTCACGAGAAGATGTCCGTTGGCGAGAGTTGAGGGTTCCTTGTGCTGTCTGAGATCTGCGCCGGCTTTTTTCAGGGCAATGGCATCGGGATGGGGAAGATCCGCCGGGCTTTTGCCGGGGACGTTCATCCGCCGGTCGAGAAACACATCCGGGTGGACAATGAGCGGGACCTGGTGGGTGGCATTGCGGAAGAGTCCCTCGAGCCCGCCGATATGATCGAAGTGCCCGTGGCTCAGGACTGCAGCTTCGATTGCGTGGAGGTCGATGCCCAGCTCCCTGGCATTATGGAAGAGGCAGTGTTGAAAGCCCGGTATCGAGAAGGATTGCGTGCTCGTTCTTCCCGGAAAAGACCCGGACCAGGCACGAGAGCCCGTGCTCGGCGAGGAGCATGCGGTTCGTGCTGAAGGGCAGGCGCCGGTCAACGGGCGTTGCCGGGGGTACAAAGAGCTCGGTATAGTTGTCGACAAGGATGGTCACTTCCACCCGGTCGGCCGGTCTTAACGTAATTTCAGTCATGTTCTCATCCTCTGTTAATCGATCAGCAGGAGTGCCATGAGTTCCGGGTGGCCCTGCACCGGGAAACGGATTGGCATCCCTGCTTTTTTCGCAGTCGCGACCATGTTGACTCCTACGGCATGTTCAGGAATCCGGGCCTGGGTCGGGTGAATGCAGAGGCCGGCCTTCACGTTGCAGGTTTCGCAGAGCCGGCACGAGCCGTTGATGAACGCGAGCGCGAAGGGATTGCCGGCATTAAACGCGGTCCGCTCGAGTTCGAGCATCATGGGGGCAAATGTACCGGTGCCATTAAAATGATCCTTCCAGAACTGTGTTGCCCTCTCCTTCTTATCGGCCGGTGCTTCCGGGTCGAGCCAGTACTTGTAGATCGAACAGATCACGTCCGGGTCGGCTTGTGCCGGTGAGATAAATTTCACGAGCAGGACGTACCGGTATTCGGCAAGGATCTTCCGGAACTCATCCGGGGTCGGGACATAGGGCGGGCAGGTCAGTTTCTTCCCGTAACCTATGCAGGAGCGGCATTTGAGCGGGACGCGGTTCTCCACGACCACGTCCGTTGCGGGAATTATTTTGGCCTCAGTTGCTCCCAGGTCCAGGGCGGCCTGCCGGAGAAAGGTAAAGTCGTCGTGTACTTTTGTATCAGGAACCATTGCGATCACCACTTCCTTTGTGTACTGGTGTGTTCTTCTGAAAAATTAAATCAAGGGCCGGGTTCGGCCGGGACGGGTGTTATGCAATAGGTGCTCACCAATCATACCCGTGGGTCCTGGCCATCATCTCCACCTGTTTTTACCGTTGTGGATAATTTGTAATGATCAGTTCGTTGATATCCCCGCGACAGGCACCATTGCAGTTGATCCGGCGTCGTGCGGGAACACGCTCGATGTAATAGTCCGAGAAGAGATCGTCAAAGAAAGTATCATCCGGGTTCTCGTTCCGGGGATCGGAATTGGACAGCATGCATTTTGCCCCCTTCTCATCCAGTTCCCGGAAAAATTCCACGAGACGTTCCTGGTCCCGGTCGGAAAAGCCGCTCTTTGAGTAGGAGGTGAACGATGATGTGCCATTGAGGGGCCGGTACGGCGGATCGAAGTACACGAAGGTCTTGTTATCGACAAATTCCCCGACACGGGTGAAGTCCCCGGTCAGGATCTGCGTGGACCTGAGCAGGGTTGCGACCTCGCTGAGATTATCTTCATTGAGGATCTCCGGCTTTTTGTATCGTCCGAACGGTACATTGAATTCCCCTTTCCTGTTCACCCGGAAGAGGCCATTGAAACAGGTGCGGTTCAGGAATAGGATCCAGGCGGCCCGTTCTACCCAGTCGGCGCTGTATTCATGAAAGTCGATGGCCGGTAATTTCCGGTTCAGGGCATACCGGATCCCGTAGTAAAATTCTTCTCTCGCTTTCTCATCCCGGGAGAGGTATTCAGATTCCAGGTTTTCGAGCGCTGCAATGAGATCGCGGGTGGATTCCCGGATTACCGTATATGTCAGGACCAGTTCTTCATTGACATCGCAAATGTAGGCATGCCTGAATGAGAATTGTTTGTTGAGCCAGAAGAAGACGGCTCCACCCCCGATGAAGGGTTCAGCGTACCGGGTGATCTTCCTGGTCTTCAATCCCCGTGGCAGGCGTTTTTCGAACTCGCCGAGTAATTGTGTCTTGCCTCCGGCCCATTTGAGGAAGGGACGGGCATACGGATCGGGCTTTTTCTGCGGTGCCATATCGGGGGACGAGATATCGTTATGAATGTCAGTGTTCAGGCATTATAGGATATTCCCATGGGATCCACGCGAACACTCCTCCGGGATTTGCGCAACCTTTTTGAAAGCACGCATTTTTTATCCGGTTTTACCCGCCATTACTTGTGCTGCACGCACTCGCAGGGTTGGGATCTACGGGTTTTTTCTCAGTCCCGGAAAACTATTCGGGACGGGATCGCGGGGCCTCGGACTCTCTCCGGTTTCGTTGCAGCGCAATCGTTTCACTGGTTCGCGGCCTTACGTCACCAGCCCGGATATACTTCAGAAGAGTCGGCAACCCCCGCACCCGTTGGCAAAAATCCGGGACAAGAGGGTACCATCCTTCCGGGACCCTTATCCATCCCAGAAAATCAGGAGTATATCCGGGGTTAGTCCGTTGTTGTAGCTCCAGAGAGTTTATTGGGATATAATTTTCAATTAAGCTATTATGAAAAAACACACCCTCTTCCTGATCTTTTTTTTGATTGCGATTCTCGTGACGAGCGGATGTACGCGCACCGAATCTGCGGGTGTGAGTCAACCGGTCACCGTAGTACAGCCTACGCTTTCCCCTGCGATTCCCGAGACTACGTATGCAACACCGGTCCCTACTGCCATTGTGACGTACCAGAAAGTCGTCCCCCCATCCCTTACTGCCGTGCCCGTGACCCCGACCCGGATCGCTACCGATAATCCGTATCTTGAATACATGAATGTCCGGAAGAATCTTTTTGATTTCGGTATCCCCAACTGTCCCATGGCAGACGCATTTCCCGCGATTGTCAATGATCCCACGTACGGGATAAAACAGGGTGAACCAAAACTCACGACCCTTTCAGAAGATGAATACCAGACATTTCTCCGGAAGTATACCGAAGGAAATGCGGAAAATACCGCCATCAAGACCCTTGACGCGTGCCGGGGATCCGAGGGAAATCCCAACTGGAACTTTATTGAGATACAGGTTATCCTGAACCCCACGAATTTCAACCCTGCCGATTATACGATTACCCTGAATGCACGGTCCAATAACAAGGTTATTGCACAATTCAAGACCACCCAGACCCTGAAGATCGATCAGAAAGTTACCCTGCACTACTATATTCCCATACATGCGGACGAGGTCAATCTCTTCGATGATGTCCAGATAACGTATACCCGGTTGACAAAATAATTTTTTTTAAATTTTTTTTCGCACTGTAGAAATTATCATTTTCCCCGTTACTTGCTATTCCTCATAGGTTCATCGGAGGTTGACCCCTGTCTCCTCCATAAGGAGCGGAAACACGAAGACGTGAGCATCCAAGAGCGACTGCTTCATTCCCTGCAAGGATTTCCCATGAAAATTACATTTTTCTTTTTGTCATAATGAGGGTTGAGACCCCATACCCCAATAACGACGAACCCGCCGCCCCCGACGGGGCTTCCTGTGCGGCGGATCAATGATTATAAAGAAAAATGCGGGAAACCTTCCTGTCCCGCCATGCCTATGAGGGGCCCTGAGGCGGGGGATCATCATTACACCAGGTCATGGTACCGATTTTCATGCATCGGGTTCGAATGCTCTGTTCATTTGGTTTCTCCGGAGCATTTTTTTGAGTGTAATTATCTCAGCGCACCGGCTCGCTTGCGCAAAAAAAAGATCCGACTGGTAGTGTTCTTTCCGATTTATCCGGGGATTACCCGAACACATTACTCAGATGCCCATCTGCACCGGGGAAAATTATGGGGAAAATGGATGGCCGGAATGCCCGCAAAAGAGACCGGGATTATTTTGCGTTCAGCCCGGAAAATAAACCCGGAAAAAAAAGCATTCAGGTTTTTTTTACCGGTAATAATGCCGGGATCTGCTCATCTTCAGGATTTTGTTCAATCCAGAGGAATGCAAAAATGTTGATACATCCGGCAACGGCGTACATGAACAGGCTCACGGCAAGCATCGCGCTCTGCATGAGGAGGAATGTTGCCCAGAGAATGGCGGCAAAGATGATCAGGTTGAGGTAAATGTAGCGCTTGAACCGCGTGGTAAAGGTAAACGCGAAGGATGACATGAATGTCGCGATGATTGCCAGCGAGACACTGGTAAAGAGCATCTCACCTCGGGTCAGGAGAAACGTTGCCCACAAAAGAGCAACCAGCACAATCAGGAAAAAAAAGACCCAGGTACGAAGTTCTTTCTGGTGTTTATCAGGAATATCCATTAAACCATACTCGGTTTTCCAGATAATAAGTATTATGCCCGTAAAAAAAATCGTTTGCCATGAGCCCGGAACTCTCTTGTTCGCGACGATGATTCCGGAAAACCTGAACATTCCGTTCAGAATATTCCCGTTATGACAGATATCCGGTCCCCGGTTCTGAAAATTATTCCCGTGACTTTTTTCCCGGGAGTAGTATACAATTCTTTATAAATCTCGTATTTGAAGTGATAGTGAGGACTTCGTCATGGAGGACAATCGTGTTTCAGTTGAGTCTGTTGAGTTGGCCCTGTTGTCTGAGATCGAGATGTCATCCGCACTGTTGATGAAGGATGCATACCCTCCGGAATCCCTTGGGGCAATGGAGGAAGAAAAACTTTCACCATCCTCGCAACCTGAACGTTTCCCTCATGACGATGAATCGGGCGGTCCCAATGCCCGCATCTATGTAACAAAATTATCCCACCGTACTCCTCCTGAAGAGATTGAAAAGATTCTCAAAAATAATCCCGGCAGAAAAACGGATATGGCTGCCCTGGATTTTTACACCCTTGTACTCTCGCTGAGTATGCGGCTGGGCGATCCGTCTAAAACCCGCTTCCTGAACGGGACCATCGAGGTTGCTTTTCCCCACGGGGTAACGATTCTTTCCTATTCCCCGAAAGACAAGGGGACAATTCCCGCCATCATCAGAAGCGGCAGGGAGGCAATCTCCTTATCCCCGGGCCTGGTAATGGCAGCCTCTCCTCCGCAGGGGACAAAAATACCCCCTGACCCGACAGCAGAACCGATCACCATCCCGGTTGGCCCCGGGGAAAAAATATCCGGCGCCTATAGCAGAAAAAACGGGTACATCCTTGGTATCCCGGCCGGCATCCTGCTTGAATACCAGGGGATGCTCAAAAATCAGCGGGAGATGTTCTGGGAAATCTTCCCTCCCATGCCGGTAGATGACAGTGAAATTACCGGAAAAGAGCGCCAGGTGATCTTTTCCTTTATTGTCCAGACCCCGAAAAGTTCACCTCCCAGGATTACTGCCCGTATTGACGGCCGGGTCAAGGGGAATCTCTGGGGTGTGGTTCCGGTCAAGGGCTCGGTGGTTTTGTAACCCATACGGTTTTTTTAAAATATTCCTGATTAACCAGCCGGCCACCGGCCTGGGCCTGCCTGACCTTACGAAGCGGACGTTCCCGGGGAGAACCGGAACGACCCTTCCGGCACTGTTATCTCAAAGCGTGCCCCCCTGCCCGGTTCTCCGGTCTCACGGATGGTGATACCGGTAATGGAGAGGATCTCCCGCGAGAGAAAGAGTCCGAGTCCGGTATGTTTCCCAAACCCGCGTTCGAAGAGGTGCTTTTTGTCTTCAGCGGTTAGTCCGCCCCCATTATCTTCAACCGAGAGAATGAGCCCGGTACCCGCGGGACGATTCGAGATGTTGATTTTCGTCACTGCCCCGCCATACTGCCGGGCATTGTCGAACAGGTTGTAAAAAACCTTTACCAGGAGCGGGTCTGCATATATCTCAAGCTGCTCATCGGAAACTTCAATCGCAATGGTTTTTAAGGCCAGTTGCATTGCAGCGGCCCGCGCAACTGCTGATGGACGCAGCCACGCCGGAGCCCTGACCCCCAGTTCCTCATATTCCTTGGTGAACGAGATCTGGTGCTGAATGGTTTTGGCCGCTTTTTGCGCCCGGTTGATATGTGCAATTCCCTCTGCATCTCTGATAGTTCCCAGTGATAATTCCAGGGATCCTGAGAGCACCGTCAGCTGGTTCATGATGTCATGGCGGGTGATCCCTGACAGGAGGTTAAGTTTCCTGCTGGCAAGGGTGAGTGCCTCTTCAGCGCGTTTCCGTTCCGTTATGTCCCTGATATTACACTGGATAATTTTTTTATCGCCGACAAGGTAGACATTGCTGATGAACTCCACATTTTTCACATTGCCCCGTTTTGTCTCGAGCGGCAGGTCTTCATACCGGATGTAACCATCCGTCTGGAGTTTCTCAAACGCAGTTTTTGCAAAAGCCTTGTCTTTCAAAAATCCCAGTTCCCAGAGATGTCTGCCAACGAAATCCTCGAGCGGATATCCCAGCATATCGAGAATAAATTTATTCGCGTCAATAATTTCTCCGGTATCCCCGTCAAGGATCAGGATGGCATCCTGTGCAGTCTCAAAGAGCCGGCGGTACCGGGTCTCCGATACCTGGACGATATCATGGGCAACTTTGCGTTCAGTGATATCCCGGATATTGCACTGGATAATTTTTTTGTCGCCAACCTGGTAGACGTTGCTGATAAACTCCACATTGATAGCATCCCCCTGTTTTGTTTCGAGCGGCAGATTTTCATACCGGATATATCCGTCGGTCTGGAGTTCCTCAAACGCAGTCTGTGCAAATGTTTTGTCTTTTAAAAATCCCAGTTCCCAAAGGTGTTTCCCGACAAAATCCCCGAGCGGGTATCCCAGCATATCGAGAATGAATTTGTTTGCGTCGATAATTTCTCCGGTATCTCCGTCAAGGATCAGGATTGCGTCCTGTGCGGTCTCAAAGAGCCGGCGGTACCGCGCTTCGGAAACATGCATTGCACCCTCAACCTGTTTGCGCAGGGTTATGTCGTGCGCAACAATGTACACGCCGATCAGCTGGTTCCGGGCATCCCTGACTTGCGATGCCGTCAGGCTGACATGGATCAATCCGCCATCTTTCTTCCTGCGCACGGTGTCGTAACGGATGACCGGTTCGCCGTGCTGTATCCGTTCAATTATTACCGAAGTGTCGTCAGTAAGATCCGGAGGCACCAGCACTGCGATGCTCCTGCCGATCATTTCATCGGTAGAATACCCATAGATCCGCTCGGCGCCGGCGTTCCATCGCGTGATGAGCCCGTCGAGCGATTTACCGATGATCGCATCATCAGAATATTCCACTATGGAAGCAAGACGGGACCGTTCCTCTTCAGCCCGTTTGCGCTCCGTGATATCCCTGATGTTGCACTGGATAATTCTCTTATCGTCAACGCGGTAGACATTGCTGATGAATTCGAAGTTAATGCTCTTCCCGTCTTTTGTCTCCAGCGGGATGTTTTCGTACCGGATGTAGCCTTCAGTTTTCAGCTCGGAGAAGGCATTTTTGGCAAGGGATTTGTCCTTGATAAATCCGAGTTCCCAGAGATGTTTGCCGACAAAATACGAAAGCGGGTATCCCAGCATATCGAGAATGAACTTGTTTGCATCGATAATTTCTCCGGAATCCCCGTCGAGAATCAGGATCGCATCCTGTGCTGTTTCAAAGAGCCGGCGGTACTTGTGCTCCGATTTTCTCAGTTCTGTTTCAGCGGTTATTCTTCTCTCTTCATGGTCAAGATTATCGAGTGCAAACGAGATATCTCCCGCCTGTTCTTCAAGGAGCCGGATGATCTGTTCCGTGAAAAATCCCTTCTCCGAAGCAAAGTAAGTAATGACCCCGGCATTCCGGGTATCGACTGCGAAGGGAAATGCGGCAAGTGAATGATAGCCCCGTTCCAGTGCGCCTTTACGCCAGGATGCCATCTTTGGAGCATTTTCGATATCATTGCAGACATTGAATATTTTCCTGCGGAAGGCAGTGCCGGTCGGACCCTTCCCCCCGGGTATGTTTTCCGTAGATATCGTTATAGTATCGAGGTAACTGTCGATATGACCCGAAGTTGCGGTGGGTACTATGATCTGTTTCTCGCTGTCAACAAGCCCGGCCCAGGCCATCCTGAAGCCGCCATCAGCGACTACGATCCGGCAGATCTCGTTGAGCAGCTCTTTTTTATCATGAAGATGCACGATTGCCTTATTGGTTGCAGAGAGCACCGCATAGAGCCGGTTGAGTGATTTCACCTCCGCATCGGCCTGGCGGTGTTCGACCGCAGTCTTGATCTTAAGCCGGAGTTCGGCAAATTGGGATCTGGACTCCCCGCCTTTCTGGAGATAGAAGTCCGCACCGTTTTCAAAAGCTTCAATAGCAATCTCTTCCCTGCCCCTGCCGGTAAACATGATGAAGGGGATCTTTTTGTCAGATGCACGGACATTTTTTAAAAATTTTATCCCATCCATTCCCTGCATCTGGTAGTCAGATACAATGGCCTGGATCTCCTCAGTTTTTAACCGGACGAGGGCAGAAGACGCGGACAGCGCAGTGGAAACAGTGAAATCATGGGTCTGTTCCAGAAAGCCCTTGCCGATCTCAAGCAGACCGGGTTCATCATCCACGTAAAGAACTGATATCGTATGTGCCACCTCCGGAAAATTTTATTCTGTGAAGAATGTTTTTCGCGGGCAATAACCATATCGTCAGGAATCAAAAATTGGAAGGTGGCAGGATCAGCCGGTTCCGCCCTGAAAAACTGGCCAATGCGATTTTCAGGGCCGGGCAAAATAGCCGTTCATAATTCCCAAATGTTTTCCCCAAATATTCCTTTATTACCGGAATATTTCCATGATTCTCCGATTCTTTTGAACCGGGGGGCTTCTTTCGTACCTGACGCCAGATCAGGCCACGTGTTTACCCAGCAATTCTTCCCGGAGGACAAAGATCCGGTTTCTCATCCGGTTTTCTTCAAACACCGGGGAGCTCTTGAGAAGCAGCGGGACATTCATCCCGAATTTGTTCCGTGCGATAAATTTGCCGGTCCGCACGGATTTCTGGTCGTTTACAAATCCTTCGAGATTCAGGGCAAACTGGTTCTCCGGTGCGGCGAGTGTGCTTACGTGTTTTCCCTCGACATCCGGCAGGGTGTATCCCAGCCGGGTCTGGAACACGGCGTTTACATACGTGATGTTGCCCACGGTATCGGTGATGATGACCGGATCATCCATACTGTCGAGCGCTGCGGTGAGGGCAGCGAGCCGGTCTCGTTCCGCGGTGAGCTGATCGTTGACTGCCCTCAACTGTATTTCCGCGGCTTTGAGAATTGAGATGTCGGTGAAGAAGACTGCTATTGACTGAACCGTACCCGGAGAACCTGGTATGGGAATGACAGCATGATCAAACATCGCTCCTTTGTATTCTTCTTCAAACCTGCTCCCCGTACCGGACGCAGCCTGCTGGACCGCTTCGGCAAGGCGGCTGATGATGTATCCTCCCGCCAGCAGGTCCATAAATGGCGTACCGGTGAGTTGTTCCGGCAGTTTTCCCGCTTTTTTTGCCCCTGCTTCGTTTACTGCCCTGATGAGACCCTGGCGGTTTATGAGAATCAGCGGATTTGATGTTGCATTGATGAGGGTGTTGATCATGGCATCATGTTCTTTCAACTGGCGTTCCAGCGCTGAGTTATAGAGAGCAATCTCAACCGCTGACTGGATCTGCCGCTCATTAAAAGGTTTTAAGATATAGCCGGAAGGATTGGTTTTTTTTGCCCGTTCAATCATTTCCTGCGTGGCAAATGCAGTGATGTAGATGAGGGGGATGTCCCACCGCGAGCGAATCAGTCCCCCGGCCGTGATCCCATCCATGGCAAACGTGAGATGGATATCCATCAGGATGAGATCCGGGGGGTGCTTTTCCACAAAGTCAACCGCTTTCTCCCCGGTGTCGCTGATAAAAGGGACCTCGTAGCCAAATTTTTCCAGCAGCTCCTTTAAATCTTCTGCAACCAGGGCTTCGTCCTCAACAATGAGGATGCTGACCTTTTTTGTTATACATCTCTCATAGTGAGGTTTTCGGGTGCCGCGTCACGAGGAATACCGATTTCAATATTTTTCGACCAGGCACAGTCCATCGTTACCGGGACAAAGTGTTTTTGGGCCGGGGTGTTTGCCGGTAAATCCTTTTCGGGGATTTCTGCTGGTTTTGGAAACACGAACACGAATTTTGCTCCACCTTCGCTGCTAATTGCGACTGTGCCCCGCAGCTGGCCGGTAAGCCTGCTTACCAGGCGGAGTCCCAGTGATGCCTGGTTTTCCAGGGTGATACCCTTAGGCATTCCTGTCCCGTTGTCTGCAACAGTCACGGTTAAAATTGAGCATCTTCTGATGCAATAATGGTGAGCTCGCCGTCTTTCTTCTCTTTAAACGCATACTTTAAGCTGTTCGTAATCAGCTCATTGACGATGAGACCCATGGGTATTGCAATATTGATATCCACATAGATTTCAGGGATATCGAGTTCCAGCCGGACACTCTCATCATCAGCTTTGTACGACTGGAAGAGGTTTATTCCCAGGGCCTGGATATAGTCTTTTAAGGTGATGCGGGAGAAATCTTCTCCCCTGTAGAGATGCTCGTGCACGAGAGCCATCGACAATACCCGGGTCTGGCTGTCTTTCAGGGCCTCAATGGTCCGGGGATCAGAGAGTTTATTGATCTGCAGACTGAGAAGGCTCGAGATGATCTGGAGATTGTTCTTGACCCGGTGGTGGATCTCCCGGAGGAGCGTCTCTTTTTCAGCCAGAGCTCCTTCAATGAGATCGGACATCTTCTTCTTTTCTTTTTCAATCCGGCCCCGTTCGATCGCATAGCGCAGTGAGCGTGCGATCAACGGCCCGGTCATCTGGCCTTTGACAAGGTAGTCCTGTGCACCTTCCTTGAGAGCCGTCATGCCGGTCTCTTCACTGTCCAGCATGGTCAGTACCACGATCGGTAATTCTCCCGCCAGTCCCCTCACCCTCCGGAGGGTGTCGAGTCCCTGGCTGTCGGGAAGTCCAAGGTCGAGGAGAATAATATTGATCCTGCTATCGGCGAACCAGGGTATTGCTGTGGTCAACCGGTCGGCACAAACGATAGTAAAAGACGATCCTTTTTGACCGGACAGCAGCTCGCGTATCATCTCTACATCAGCGGGATTGTCCTCAATCAAAAGAATCGTCATTACCTGCACCTTATTTTTTTGACGGGAGTGTTACAATGGAGAACCAGAAGTTCTCAAAGGTTCGTACAATCTCGACAAATTCTGTAAATTTTACCGGCTTTGTTATGAAGCAGTTCGCATGAAGCCGGTATGATTCAAGAATATCCTTGTCATCTTTCGAGACGGTCATGATGACAACAGGGATAAATTTTAGCTTGTCATCGGCCTTGATCTCTGCAAGAACTTCACGCCCGTCTTTGCGGGGCATGTTAAGGTCAAGAAGGATAAAATCCGGTGTCGGTGCCGAGGTATACCGGCCCTGCTTGCGGAGAAAATCCAGGGCCTCTACGCCGTCATTCACTACACTTAAGTTGTTGCAGAGTTTCGCATCCTGGAAGGCTTCCTGGGTAAGGGTGACATTTGCCGGATTGTCGTCGACCAGCAGTATTTCGACCGGTCGGGACCATTTTAGTATTTTTTCATTCGCATTCATGGTTTATCTCCTCCTTTCTTTTTGGGATAGTGAAATTAAACGTCGATCCATAACCGGGAACCGATTCGATCCAGATCGTACCGCCGTGTTGTTCTGCAATTCTCTTGCAGATTGCAAGACCGATACCGGTGCCGGGATATTCATCCCGCGTGTGGAGGCGCTGGAAGATCTTAAAGATCCGGTCTGCGTACTGCGGATCGATACCAATCCCGTTGTCCGCAACAGAAAAGATCCAGTTGTTCTCATCCTGCTTTGCGAATATATGGACCTTCGATGCAACGTCGGGTTTATGGAATTTTATTGCATTGTTTACCAGGTTCTGGAACATCTTGGTGATCTGTTCCCGGTCGGCAAAAATTGACGGGAGAGGATCGCGGTAATGACCGCATGGTGCTCCCTGGTGGCAACCTGGAGATCACTGAGCGCCAGACTAAGCGCGGTATTACTGTCTATAAGGACAAATTCGTGGGTCTGCTTCTGGACGCGTGAATAGGCCAAAAGATCCTGGATCATCTGCTGCATCCGCGTGGTCCCTTCGGTGATGAAGTCGAGATACTTGTCTGCCTTTTCATCGATTTTTCCATGATACCGGGCCACCAGGAGTTCAGTAAATCCCGATATTGCCCGGAGAGGTTCCTGCAGGTCATGGGAAGCGACATAGGCAAACTGCTGAAGTTCTATATTGGACCGGGCAAGTTCTGCAGCTTTGACAACAAGATCCTCTTCAAGTTTCTTGCGCACGGTTATGTTGCGTATGTTGCACTGGATGACCTTCTTGTTATTCACCATGTAGACATTACTGAGGAACTCGACAGCAATCTTTCTCCCGTCCGCAGTTTCGAGGGGCATATCTTCATACCGGACGTATTCCTTGCGTTGTAGTTCCTCGAAATTTTCTTTGTTGGCAACAATGTCCTTAAACAGCCCAATCTCCCAGAGTTTCTTTCCGAGAAACTGGTCGCGTGAAAATCCCAGCATCGTAATTAAGAACGGGTTTACTTCAACGATCTGCCCGGTCTCGGCATCAAGAATAAGAATGCCATCCTGAGCCGTCTCAAAGAGCCTACGATAGCGGATTTCAGAAGCCACCTGGGCTTCCTCGGCCAGTTTTCGCTCGGTACTGTCCCGGATGTTGCACTGGATGACTTTTTTGTTATTCACCATGTAGACGTTACTGATAAACTCTACGGCGATCTTCCGGCCATCTGCTGTCTCGGGTGGCAGATCCTCGTACCGGATATATTCCTTGCGCTGCAATTCTTCGAAGTTTTCTTTGTTGGCCACGATGTCGTTGAACAACCCAATCTCCCAGAGTTTCTTCCCGAGAAACTGGTCGCGGGAGAACCCGAGCATAGTCATTAAAAAAGGATTCACCTCTACGATCTGCCCGGTCTTGGCATCAAGAATGAGAATCCCGTCCTGGGCAGTCTCAAAGAGTCTCCGGTAACGGATCTCAGAGGCATGCATCGCCTCTTCCGCCTGTTTGCGTTGAGTGATATCATGGCCAATGGTAGAAACGCCGATGAGCAGGTTTTGTGTATCCCTGATGGGGGATGCTGTCATAATAATATCGATGAGCCTGCCATCTTTCTTCCTTCGCAGGGCTTCGTACCGGATAACCGGTTCGCCCTTCTTGATCCGTTCAAGAATCAATTGAGTGTCGTCCGGGTGTTCAGGAGGCACCAGAAGCGAGATGCTCCTGCCGACAATTTCCTGTGCAGAGTACCCATAGATCCGTTCGGCACCAACGTTCCAGCTTGTGATAGTTCCGTCCAGTGTTTTTGCGATGATCGCATCTTCTGAAAATTCCTCAATAACTGCGAGGCGTGCCCTCTCCTCACCTTCAAGTTTGCGATACTTATCAAAATCCGCCTGGAGACGTTTCAGCTGGTTGAATCGATCTTCAGCAAGCCGGGTCTGGGTATCAAGATCCTCTTTCAACTGCGTGAGTTCTGCCGTCATTTTGTCCTGCTGATTTTCAGATTTTTCCCGATTTCCTGGAGCCATTCCGGATGTGCACGTGAAAACAACCGCTGCTGTTGGACGCCGGTGTCCCCTGCAGAGAATGCCCTTATTGAGGCTGAGGAAAACACCTGTTCATCTTTTTTGGAAATTTTAGGCCTCAATATTCCCCACCGGCAAAGAAACAGCTGATAAGAATTTTTCAAAGGCCTGAGTTGATCCTGCCTGTGCTGTTGTGCTGGATATAGACCAAGGACTGTTATAAGGTCATTGTCAGGAAGCAGATTTTAGAACGAATGTTTCTTTCCTTATCCCACGTGAATCCGGAAGGAACCGGGTAAGTGCTCATGAAAACAGATCCCTGATTCAGGATCCATTTTTTCCAAGGTCCGCTCAAGGACCCCATCAGAAAAGCGCTTTTTGCAAAACTTTACTTCGCAGGGAATGGAGATCACTTTTTTGTAGTGGAACCCGGTGTCAGATGCTGCGATGGTAATCGATGTTGACTGGTTTTCGAGATCTATTTTGATTTTTTCTTCGGCAATGCCTGGCATTTCGGTCAGGATATGGAAAAATTTCCCATCTTCGATAAACGTGGTAACTGGTTCGATCATTTTTAACGGGGTGATCGTATTTGTATTTTCAGTTTCCATATTCTTTGCTTCTCCTGTTTCCTTATGCGGGCCCCGTATGTTTTGCCGGGGTGAAAATTACGGATTGACATTACGGCCACAAAAAGGTATGACGGAATGCTGTTTTATTCCGGCATGAATTTCGTGAACCTTACTAAAGCCTTGTATATGGGGTTGTTTCGTTGGAGTGTTGCTTTGGAGATTGTTCCTTCGTTGTGGGCAGCCAGCGGTGGTCAGAGTCCGGCCCCCGGACCCGTTTTGCTGTCGTTCCACACCGGGTTTGCTAATTTCCTGCTGTAAACCTGGTCGAATGAGGTATTTTTATTCTCAAAGATGACGTTCCACCTCCATTTAAGTTGGATTAACCGTTGACTACGTGTCCATGGAAGAAGATAAACCTGACTGGATTTTGCAAATCTTGTTTCGTTTGTGATGAAAATTTTGAAAACTTCTGATGAAATTGGCGGGCGAATGGAAATTGAGTTCGGGATGCAAAATTTTCATGGCTCTGGCGCGAAGTCTTTGACTTCATGCAGGTTTTTTTTTACAAATATACCCTGCGACGCTCCTCATACCGGCAAGATTTTTTCCGGATGGAAAGATAAACTCGTGGCCCGGTTGCTGAGGTCATGGAGTAGCCGGATCTATTGCCACGTCGATCGTTCCATTCTTCGTCGCAGGGTAATCGATTTTTACGGGTGAGACGATCAGAGCGGATTTTGGGCTCCGTTTGGTGTCTCCGGGGGGTTTTGCGTACCGCATTCGCAAAAAAGCGTACCCTTTTTTTCGGGCAGAGGTGATTTCAGCCACGGATGGGAATATATCAGGGCAAATCGCGCCCGGAAAAGTACCTCTTTAGACCGCTTTGGGGGGCGAAAAAAAGGGGTGTGGCTGGTTTTATCCGGAGCGGGTGGTCGATCCGGGTCCGGAGGGGGGTAGTGGAGCGGGAAACGGGTGATCGGGGTTTTACGTCGGAGAAATAGAGAGGTGGTGCTTTTTGTCATGAAAATTTTTAAAAACTTCTGATGGAATTGTGGACGAATGGAAATTGAGTCTGGAGCGCAAAATTTTCATTGCTTTGGTGCGAAATCTTTGACTTCATGCAGGTTTTTTTATAAAAAAATGGATTTAACTGCAAACGATGAAAAGAGATTCAACGTGCCGGTATGAATGGAACCGGAAAACCGGTTTTTTGTTATCGCCCATTCCGGTATTATTTCTCGCCCGTGGCCGTTTTCATACCGATTTCGCTCCCGAGAATATGCTGGAATACCTGTTTGAAATCATTGAGCCTCTGGCTGATGTGCTTTTTTCCTTTTTCGGTAGTGCAGTACAATTTGGATTTTCCTGAAACTCTGATCTCGAAATTTCCGTCTTCCATGAGATCATGGAGGATCGTGTACACACGTGCCTGCGGGATGAGAACCTGGTACCGGTTGTGGATCTCATGAACGATATCATAGCCGGAGATCGGTTTGTCCAACAGGGAAAGGACCACCGGCTCCAATGACTTCCTGACAACATCGTCAATGGTTGACTGGGGAACAACCGATATCACCTCTGAAGAAAAAGTATGTTGGGCAAATGAAAGTGTTGTTTCTTTGCCGGTTGATACGATGATCTTGGGAATTCCCTCAGCCAGGATTTTTATGAGGGTATGATCGATCTTTCCAATATTCATGGCAATGATCCCCGACACGGGAATCCCTTTCTCTTTTTTTGAAAGAAGTAATTTCCTGATCGCCAGGATATCATCGAACTCATCGGTTTCAGAAAAATCAAGCAGGATCTGGAGTGATTTCATCGATCCTTCATAGAGCAGGGATTCAGTGCATTTTTCAAGGGCTGGCAGCAGGGCATACACTTCGTTTCTTCTCATCCTGCAGGTATAGAGTTCCCTTTTCTGGATCTCTTTGGGGAAATATTTCGGGAGGGTGGACTGGAAGTATGCAAACAGGTTGCGTCCGCCTTTTTTCATACACTCTTCCAGTGCAAATTTAAAGATTGGTTCTTTTACTACCTGGTCGGTATAGAGGAAGAGAACGATATCATTGAAGATGTCATTTAACAGTACCGTTTTGATCTCCGGCAGGTCGAGATACGCCAGAGTCTCCGGCTCAGGAATGCCGGTTTCCATGCCCGGTGAACTATTTTCCTGTGCGGATTTCCTGAGACGCTCTTCTTCTTTTTCCGTTGCCTTCCTGAATAGGGCAACTTCAATGGCGGCTTTGATCTCCAGTTCATTGAAGGGTTTTACAATGTACCCATAGGGTCTCACACTTTTTGCTTTCTGGATGATAGCATCGTCTGCGTAGGAGGTAACAAAAACTACCGGAATATCCAGTTCCTCGGTGATTATTTTTGCAGCTTCAATGCCATTCATCTTACCGGGCATCACGATATCCATCAGTACGAGGTCGGGCAGTAAACGCCGGGCCCTGTCGACCGCATCTTCGCCGGAAGCGGCCATACCTGCAACGGGATATCCCATGGTGGTCAAGCGCTCTTCCAGCTGCATCGATATGATCGCTTCATCATCAACAACAAGTATATTCGACATATTTTTCAGGCTCCTGTGATTATTGAGGGAAATTCTATACCGATTTCTGCACCGTTCTGGCTCTCGACCATCAGTTTCCCTTTCAACTGGTGCTGCACCAGGGTCCGGATCAGTTTGAGTCCGAGACTTTTTGACAGGCTGATATCGAAATTATTGGGTAATCCGACCCCGTCGTCCCTGACGGTTATTTTTATCAGATCGTTTGCCATCCGGGCAGAAATGATAATTTTTCCCTGTTTCTTTCCGGTGAAGGCATGCTTGTACGCGTTTGAGAGGATCTCATTTACCACGAGTGCACAGGGAAGGGCCAGATCTACCGGGAGAAATATTTCATCTGAATTTATCTCGCAGCTGATCTCGTGGCCCTTGTGCGAAAAAATATTTGTTAATGCCAGGACCTGATCCCTGAACTGATCGGTGATATTGATCTTTCCCATCAGTTTGCTTTCATACAGCCGGGTATGGATCTGTGCCATGGTCTGGATTTTGAGCATGATATCGGTCAGCACAGAATTTATCGATTCGTCAGTAGAACGCATCATGGTCATATCGAGGAGTCCCGATATCAGCTGGAGATTATTTTTGACCCGGTGATGGATCTCACGAAGCAGTACTTCTTTTTCCTCAACTGATGCGACCAGTTTCTCTTCTGCATGCTTGCGCTCGGTAATGTCCCGGTAACTCCAGACTCTTCCGACCAGGCAGTCCCCTATCTTTTGGGGCTTTGAGTAGCGTTCGAAGATTTTCCCGTCATTGAATTCGATCATGTCGAAACTTTCGCGTGACGATTTGGACTCAAGATCCCTGATATTGGCAAGAAATTCCCTGGGGTTTCTGAGTTGTGGCAGGATATGATTCAGGACTGCTTCGTTGTTTCCCGATTCCAGCAGCTCCACGGGGATATTCCACATGTTCATAAAATTCTGGTTGTAACTGGTAATTTTTCCCTGCATGTCGACGACACAGATGCCGTCTGCAGTAGATTCAAGCGATGCATTGAGGAGTGAAAGGGTATTTTTCAGATTGATATCCGCTAACTTCCGGTGCCAGATCTCTTCTTTGAGGGTCACGTTGATTTTTGCAAATTCAGATGCCTGGCGTTTGTGACCAACTTGACCGGAACAACCGCAGTAACCTTCGGCGCTATAGCAGCAACCTCGTATCTGGTTAACAGCCCGACACAGATCACCGCCATAACTCCCGCAAGTGCGGCAGGAGCCGTTAATGTTGCAGTCACCACCGTCGGTGGCATTGCAACCGGGATAAACGCGTACACGTATGCATTAGGCCCGACATTCATCAGCATCGCACCGGTATCCGGTCTGATTCTTGGTGGGAACTCAGTAGTTATTACCGGGACCAACTTAACCGGCGCATCAACAGTAACCTTTGGCGGAGCAGCAGCAACCGGTCTCTCGGTTGTCAATGATTCATCTTTAACTGCAGTAACACCCGCCCATGTGGCAGGACTTGCCGTAGTTGTGGTCACCACACCAAACGGCACAGCAACCGGGACATATACCCACGTAGCGCCAGTCCCGACCTTCACCAGCATCGCGCCGGTATCCGGTTCAACGAATGGTGGTACCTTGGTAACCATTACCGGAACCGGCCTAACAGCAGCAACAGCAGTAACATTTGAAGGTGTCGCAGCAACCTCCGTTGTAGTCGTCAACGATACCTCAATTACCGCAACCTCACCGCTCCACGCATCCGGTGTAGTTAACGTCAACGTTACCACAGCCGGTGGCGTTGCAGCAGGCACAGGAAAATATACCTACGTGGTATTGGTCCCGTCCGTGAACCTCGGAATAGCGAATAATTTCGTTATCCTGGCAAAAACCGGAATCTCAACAACCGGAACAACCCTCATTACGGGAGATATTGGGGTAAGTCCGGCCGCAGCAACGTACATGACCGGATTTGGTCTTGTCGCGGATGCCACCAACCAGTTTTCCACATCGCCTCAGATTGTGGGAAGGGCATATGCAGCGAATTATGCAGATCCCACTCCCGCTACCATGACCACAGCAATCAGCAACATGGAAACAGCATACACTGATGCCGCAGGACGAACACTTCCCGATGCAACGGAATTGTATGCAGGAAATCTTGGTGGAAAGACCCTTACCCCCGGCCTGTACAAATGGTCGACAGGTGTCCTCATACCAACGTCAACCGATCTCACCCTGGATGCCCAGGGTAATGCAGATGCAGTCTGGATCTTCCAGATCGCGCAAGACCTCACCATGGATTCTGCGTCACGGGTTGTATTGACCAATGGCGCAAAAGCTGAGAATGTCTACTGGCAGATTGCCGGTCCCGCTGGTGCGATCATCGGCCCAGGCGCCCACGCTCAGGGAACCCTCCTCACACAAAAAGCGATCACCATGGATAGCGGAGCAACCCTGGACGGGAAAGCGCTTGCCCAGACCGCGGTTACCTTAATCGCGAACAGAATCAACGGGCCGATCCCAACCCCCGTGATCGTAGTACCTTCGGACGTACGTCCCTCAGGTGGCTCCGATACCTATCCGAATGCACCCCTGGGATCCTCGGATTACGTCGCATCACCTGAACTCAATGTCCAGCTGGCACCAACCCAGCAACCGGTACCAGTAGCAGGCTCAGGAGTTACCCCGATCTACGGAACCGGTACTCTCGTAAGCAACCCGCTTTCCGCAGATATTGTTGATATGCCAGGAGTCGCAGTATCGTGGAACACCCAGATCAATGAGTACTCGGCATCAACGGATGCCCGGATTACCACGGTAATCCTGCAGAAAGTGGATGCATCAATTCTGAATGCGTTTGCAACTGCACTTCATAATGTCGGTCTCGAGCTCGGAAACCTTGCTTACGTCATGATTGCCCAGAAGACCGGTGTAACACCCACCGGCCCGGCAACCGTGACCATGACCGCTTCCCAGAACTGGGTTACCCAGAATGGCGGTATGGACGCAATTAGAATCATTGCAATCTCTGATGACGGTGTTACCGAAGTGCTGACTCCCTCGTTTGCCGGGTACGACCGTGACAGCGGTTACCTGACCTTCAAGGCAACAACATCCCACAGCCTCTGGATAACAGGACTGGTTGCAGTCACCCCGTACACTCCGGGAGCACCCGTTTCCGGTCAGGCACCCAAGGGCCAGATGGCACCCCCCCAGACCCAGGGAGATTCAGCAATCCCCGGGACGTCTACCGGCATGCCAATCATGTTAGTGGGCGGTATACTTGCAGCGCTTGCAATCATCGGTATTGCCCTGATGGTATACATCCGGCGGAATAAATGAAGAGATGATTACCTCTTCATACACCTCTCTTTTTTTTGACTTTTGTTGGTTGAGGAACAATTGGACCGTTGTGAAATATCATCTGAAGTCCATCTTCGGTGTTCAATCCCCTGGCACGATGGTACGGTTACGAGTCTGCTGCACCGGAATGGCGGATTAATGGATCAAAGAAAACCCTCCGAAAGAAAGCAATTCCCTGGTACTGAGTGGATCTGGAAGTTCTTTTGCAGAAAGGTTCTGGTAAAATCTCATGACGTGTCCGGGATGTAAGGAATCAAAAAATGCCAACATTCCCTGTAACGAGTAAAAAAAACTATGAATCGCCGCAAGCAGATCCTGTTCCTTTGCATGATTTTCGGAATGGGGATCGTAATGATAATTGCAGGAATCGTGATGTATACGCATGCCAGTACCCTGATTGCAACCGCACCTGCTGAACGAATCCAGAGTGCTCCGGTGGAACGAGAGAACCCGATTGAAAATATCACCGCTGACCTGAATAAAAACGGCCTTTCTGTATCAACATTTGATGAGTCAACGGGCAAGCCTCTCGAAAGTGTTTTCGTGTATCTTGATGGGGGATATGAAGGTCTCACTTCGGCGCAGGGAATGCTTGGTATCCCGAATATAAGCCCTTCAGGAGAAGGTCAGCATACCATCCGGGTAACGAAATCCGGTTATAAGGATCTTACAAAAAGTGTAGAGATCCCGTCAGTTGCTCCTGTCAAAATCGGATTACAGGAGCAGATGTTCGTTCCGGTCCAGGAATCCGGCTCGCATGAAACGAAGATCGATATTGTTTTCATCCCGTCGTCAACGGCTTACAATTGCGCCGAGCGCAGGAAAATTCTTACAACCGGGTATGTTACCGGCAGGAGTGCCTTTGTAACCGATGTAAACAGGATTGTCAACGAATCCCTTTTCACCCTGGACACAATTACCGATAAATCCGATCCGTTACCCCCCGATTACCGGGACCGGTATAATATCTATTACTATTACGATCCGGCGCTTTTTGCTGATGCTTTTTCCGGGTGTGCGGGAACGATTCCGGAAAAATTCTGGAAAGATGTGCCCTTTACGGATGTTGCAATAATCCTGTATCCGAAGTACTATACCCTTGACACCGGTGAACCCTGCGAGCCGAACGGTTGTGTCAATCCCGGGACCGGGAGGATATGGATGAAAATCCCGTCCGATCAGCCTGTCCTGTTTCAGCACGAGTATGGTCACGCGATCTTCGGTCTCGTAGACACCTACTGCGACAATACGATGTACTGGCAGAATGAACCCGACCCGAATGTCTGGTCGTCCCGGCAAAGCTGTGAGAAAGATGCAACAAGTAATGCATGGAATTCTTCTGAATACCGGCAGATCCAGCAGACCTACCCGACTGCCTGTACAAAACCGTTCTGGAGGCTTGACGCCGATCCGGATATCATGCACGAAGGTTACTCCGGTACATTTGGCGAGGCTGCGACCCGGCGGATTACGTACACGTTCGATAACATCAATGCATGGGGGAAGCCGGTATGAAACACTCGTCATTTTTTGCGACAATTTGCCTCTGCTTCATGTTGTCGTGCATTACAGGAACCATCGCCATTGTTTCACCGTCATATGACAAAAGCGTGAGTATCTCTATGAATATCGAAAATGGTATTATCACTACAAAATCGGCGGAAATATATTACGGTTCTGCCCCGAATATTTTCCCGGTCCAACAGGACTTCAAAGGAGTGCTTGTTGCAGAAGACGGATCAACCGTGCAGTCATTCGGGGTCCCGGATCCCCGGGTCCAGTTTGGGGATGGTATTGTTAATACTACCAATAAGCCGCATATCCAGAGCATTGTTGAACGCCGGAATTCGGCAGATTCCGTCATTGTCTTCCCGTTCGATCCGAAAGCTGCTGAATTCAGGATGTACAATTCTGCGGATGGAAAACTCCTGACTACGGTTAACCTGAAACCACCGATCGATTTATTCTTTGCATCGTATCCCAATGACCCCGATAACCCTGCTTTTTACGGATTAAAAGCGCCGTCATCAGGAAACCAGCCGATGGCCGCTTCACAGAACCCCTTCACCAGGTCAACCGGACAACTTGGGGGAATACTGACCATAGGATCCGGTGCGGTGCTCATCCTTGCAGGAGTATTTGTCAGTTCCTGGTTCACGAGGACAAGGCCTAAATGTGTTCTCATTGTTGATGACAACCCCGATATCATTGAGGTAATCTCCGGCATGCTCAAGAATGGGGGGTTTACCACCCGGACTGCGATAAGCGGTGAGGAGGGCTTAAAGGAACTTGAAATTGCGGCTCCCGATATCATCCTGCTGGATATTGGGATGGAACCGATGGATGGCTGGGAAACACTTAGGCGGATGAAGAAGAACCCGGCTACCCGGGGAATACCTGTTATCATGCTTACTGCCCTGCAACTTACCCCCAAAGATGTTGAAAATTACGGGATATGCATTGAAGATTACGTAGTAAAACCGGTAACTCTCCAGAACCTCAAAGATGCCATAACCCATGTTTTTGCCCGGCAGCAGATGATCAGGGAGAAGATTGCCGCGGCGAACGGAGCGGGTATCGACAGGAAAGATCTCTGTGAATGTGCCCGGCTTACCCGGGTTGTTGATGTAAATAAACGGTTGTGGGATCTGTTGAGCAGGACCTACAACCTGGAGGAGAGGATGAAAGGTCCTGAAGATGAGATTACTCTCGCGATACAGAAAGCGGAGAAGAAAATCCGGGATCACGAACGTCAGCTCGAACAGATCCAACAAACCCTTGGTACCAGCGCAAGAGGATGAGATCCTGTAAAAAAAGAGTCCAGGTCTTCTCACATTCAATTTTTTTAATCCTTCCATCCAACAGATTATTTCAGCCCGGGTGAATTTCTCACTGCGCAGATCTTGAATTTTTGATATAGGTGATCGTGGCGTTCATCTTTTCCTTCTTGGTGTGCCATTTTTGAGATAATTGATGAAAACGAAAATTTCCTATTCCAAATTATAGAATGATGGCATAAATTCAAGTATCATCTTTTTTTTGGCCTGATTCGAAATGCAAAAATTGAGTAAATAAAATCCGCTGATTTACATTCTGATTGAGCAAAAAAAACAGATCCATTTGCGTTGCAGGCGTTCTTGATTCATCCGTAAATTTTTAAAAATTTGTCTAGGATTTCAAAAGCGTGATTTAATTTTTTTGACACATTAATACCACTTGCCATAACGACATTCAGACAATTTTAGGTAATATTTTCAGGGACTGACCCCGTTGTTGCAAAAAATGGAATAATCCGGGAAGTATATTCCCCGGGACCCCACTATGAGTGACCATCAAGGAGTGACCATCAAGGAGTATCATATGACAGGAACAAAAAAAAGTGCAAAAAAATGTCTCTCCATTGTTTTTACCGCCGCGTTCATCTTTCTGATGGCAGCTGCGATAATTCCCGGTGTGCATGGCGCATCAGCAGTGGATCTTGGCTCGGCAGGTAATTTTGTAAGTCTGACAAAATCAGGCATATCAACAACGGGAACAACGACAATCACGGGAGATATTGGAACCAGCCCCATTGCTGCGTCGGCCATTACCGGATTTGGGCTCAGTAAAGATCCTTCGACACAATTTTCAACATCATCGCTGGTGACCGGAAGGGCATATGCTGCCGATTACACGGCCCCTACCCCGGCTCTTCTTACCACAGCAGTAAGTAACATGGAATCGGCCTACACCAGCGCAGCAGGCCAGGTGCCTCCCAGCGCCACCGAACTGTATGCGGGAAATCTCGGCGGGCGTACCCTTGCTCCCGGCGTGTATAAATGGTCAACCGGTGTGCTGGTCCCGGCATCAACCGTTCTCACGCTGGATGCCCAGGGAAATGGCGGAGCTTTCTGGGTCTTCCAGGTTGCCGGGGACTTCACCATGAATTCCGCTTCGCAGGTTGCATTGATCAACGGAGCACGAGCCGAGAATGTTTATTGGCAGATTGCCGGACCCTCGGGTGCGATTATTGGATCGGGTGCACATGCGGAGGGAATTATCCTCACGCAAAAAGCCATCACCCTGAATAGCGGTGCATCCCTTCACGGAAGGGCACTGGCACAGACTGCGGTTACGCTGATTGCAAACACGGTAACAGCACCAACAGCAACGCGGGTTCCAAACATCGTACCGACCGCATCTGCATCGACGACGACGTCTTCTCTGGGAACTGACCCGGGGCAAACCGTAACGACATCAATGACATATGACGCAACAAATCCGGGACAAACAACGAGTATCACTCCGGTGTCCACTGAAAAAACCAACACAATGCTCAAGCTGAATGTTGGGGGGGACTCCGCAGTTTACATGGCTGAAGTCACTGGAACCGAGAATGACGGGCTTGTCGTCACGGGCGTCATTGCAGATGGCCCCGGACAGGGTATCAAGCAACCCCCCGGCACGGTATATCAGTATGTTGATCTCAGACCGGCACAGTTCGTACCTATCGATCATGCAGTGATTTCATTTACCATCCCGGTATCGTGGTTCGAGAGCAATGGTATCTCTCCTCATGATGTCGTACTGAACTATCTCGATGGGAATGTCTGGACCGCGTCGCCGACTACACTAGTAAGAACTACCAACGGACTAGTGTATTTTTCAGCAGCAAGCCCCGGATTCTCCCGACTGGCAATCATCGCACATTTCCCGTCTGATGTCTCGTTAGCTAATGCAACAGCCCCTCTTGAGACACAACCCCAAAAAGCACCAGCTGTCACAGCCACGACAATTCCTTCGGTTCCGCAACCGACGGCAAAATCTCCGGTTCCGTTCTGGTTACCGGTAACCGCGGTGTTTGGCGTTCTGCTATTTATGGGAGTTCTGACCCGCAGGAATGAGTAAAAACCGGGCGGTAATTTTTTTAAATTTTTTTTAAGAATCTCTGTTATCTCTCGTATAATTTTTTTTAATCCATATCTCGTGGACATTTTCGTGACTATTACCGAGTGTCTGAAGCCGGAATAGTTTCTGGGATTACTTAAGGGATTGATTGGCAGGTGTCAAACGATAACCAAAGGTCTCAAACGCATTTTCTTTATCCAAACCCTTGAAAAATCAGGGATTGAGTCAAATTTTGCAACAACCGGTAAGATTTATAGCATTTCCTGCTTTATGGTGGCTTACTCTGATGTCGGTATAAAATTTTGTGCCGGCTCATAAAAATATTGTATCAGAGAATGGAGTTGAAAACAATGACTGACAATTTAACCGTAAAGGCCAGCAAGGCTGTCGATGACGCCCGGGTGGCTGCCCATGCAGTGTATGATGACGCAACGGTAGCGGCGCATAACGCCCTCAAAGATGCCGGTGTGGAAGCAAGGACTGTATCAGACGATATAAAAATGGGTGCCCACAAGGCAGTTTCTGATGTTAAGATAGCGGCACATGCTGCTGGATCTGAATTGAAGAAGAGATAGGACTGAACTGAACAATGGCTGATTTAATCTATCTCGCAGTAATTTTTCTTGTTCTTGCGCTGGTTTTTTTCATTATGGGCCTGCGAGGGATCGCGGGTTTCACCATGGAGATCGCAAAATGGCTGGTGATAATCTTCGTTATCGTTGCGATAATCACGTTCATATTCTGACTTAGTATTTTTTGACGAACAAAAAAAATGGGATCTGGAAATGTAATTCAAAGAAAAATTATGCATATCCTTTAGACTCCTGTTTTTCCCTCATTTTGAATCTACAAAAGATCGGATCGTGAGGAAGAATCTTTATTATCCGACAAATATGTGGTATCTATGGATGGTATAAGGGTAAGCGAAAACAAGCAGCTGGTTCTCCTTATCAGTGCCATTTATATTATTTGCATCGTGGCCTTCTGGCCGCTTTTGACGGTTTTTGTCTGGTCCGCTGCAATTGCCATTGCCCTGATGCCATTTCATAAACGGCTTTCAGGAATTGTCAAGCCATCGGTCTCGGTGATATTTATTACCGTCTGGGTTCTCCTTGCAATCCTGCTTGTACTATCAGTTTCAGTGAGCATCGTGTACGGCAATATTGATCATATCGGCAACATGGTCGCATCGATGGTTCATGGGTTTAAAAATACCGGTATCTCTGTTTATTTACCAACCTTCACAGAACAACAGATCTCCCATATGCCCGAGACCCTGGTCCAGTTGATGCTGCAATCCCTTCTCGCCTTGACCAGTAATGTTATGCAGTCATTGATTTCGATCCTCATATTCTTTCTTTCTCTCTCGATGATCCTGTATTATGGTGAACAGATCTGGAAAACCCTCACAAGTGCACTGTCGCCAAAACTTTTTTCCACTGTGGAAAAAATGGCGGATATCTCCTCTAATACGATCTATGCCCTTATCATTGTCCAGATTTCTGCAGCACTTATCGCGTTTCTTCTGTCAATCCCATTTTTTTACACGATGGGGGTAGATGATCCTTTACTGTTTGCCACCCTGATTGGAATTGCCACGCTGATTCCCCTCTTCGGATCCCAGATTATGATCCTCTTCTTTGCACTCTATTTTGTCAGCATCGGCGATACATGGAGTGCAGTTATTACGCTTGCCGTGGGATTCCCCCTGTTGAGCATCTGGATTGATTTTTATTATCGGCCCGTGATGATGGGACAACGGGTTGCAATTCCCCCCATCATGATGATGATTGGTATCCTGGCCGGCATTCCGTTTATGGGCATAGTGGGTTTCATAATCGGCCCGGTTCTCATCGCACTCGCAGTAACCGGAACGAAAATACTCGGACAACTGGTCAGGGATACCGTACCAGAGATACCCCGGAATGATTTGTCGTGACGAGTATGCGGTGGAAAAAGGAGAAATACTGGATTTTTACCTGTCTGGTCATCTCGAACTGCGTAAAAACACGATTATATATCTAACATACTCAGACTTTCTATCAACCGGATTGTGGAGGACCTTATGATCACGCAGGATATTGTCAGGAGACTGTGGGATGAGGCGGGATACGGGAACCTCGCCATCTGGGAAGATGATTCCATCACGGTAGTTACTCCGGATTACTGCGGAGAAACCGGTGAAAAAAAACCCATGGTCATATTAAAGCCCATTGTACAGGTAAACAAATATGAACACCTTGCTTTTGCCCTCAATGAAGAAGAACTGCTGATAAAAATTGAAGATCAGATCCGTGCAGCCGGAGGCACGATAATCCGGGGTCCCCGGGCATAAATGCAGACACATGATGTCCATGCTGACACGATGGAACGCCTGATCCAGGTTTTTATGTTCACATTCGATAGGCTTTACTCTCTCACAACAACTTTGTCTCTTCCGTTGGTCTGGGCACTTTGACAACCAGCACCCGGAAAACCGCCTTGCTCTCATTGATCCAGCGGTGCGGAATCCGGGCCGGGCTCTCGACCAGCTGATCTTTTGTAACCGCTGCCCTTTCAGTTCCAATCTCCACAATGCCCGTGCCTTCCAGCATGTAGAAGAAGACATCAACCGGCGTCATGTGCTTTTTTAATGATTCTCCCGGCTGCAGGGTAATCACAACCGCGATTGCATTGTCGGTATCGTAAATCTTCCGTGCATCCACATGGTGGGGGTTTTGTCCTGACGGGACTTTTGCAACATCAGTAATTTTCATGTTTCTTCACCTCAATCTGTTCAGAATTATTCTCACAGCACACATGCCCCACAATCCTGGATACCGCAGGGAATGTTCTCGATCTTCCACTTAAGCGCCCAGCGCTTGATACCCCGTATCACGTCCACGATCTCAAGTCCGCTTGCGGTGAGCGTATACTCGGTCTTGACCGGAAATGCAGTTGCGTCTACCTTCCGTGTCAGAATTCCTTCATCTTCGAGTTCCTTTAACCTCTCTGAGAGCACTTTTGGGGTAATCCCGTCCAGAGAATCCTTGAGATCGGAGAACCGGCGGGTATGACTGCTGCCCTTGTACAGTTCCAGGATGATCAGCAGCATCCATTTCCGGGTCAGGTATCGTACGGTCTGGTTGACCGTGCACGCATCATCCATGGTATACTTTTGGAAACTCCCGGCTATTTATAATCTGGTATGTAATGGATATCTTGTATCAAAAGTATATCAAAGGAGTTAAGATGATGTTCTGTGACCAGTGTGAAGAAACGGCAAAGGGAACGGGTTGTACCATAAAGGGCGTCTGCGGCAAGGAAGAAGAGATCGCAGCGTACCAGGATGTACTCGTGTACCTCTGCAAAGGAATTGCAGTCAGGAATCTTGCAGCAATGGAGACGGGAAAAGCAAACCCGGCGGTGGGATCGTTTATCGCGGAAGCACTCTTCTCCACGCTGACCAATGTGAATTTCGATAAAAAACGGTTCGCTGACCTGATTGCCCGGGCAATAACAATCCGCGACGCTCTTCCTGCGGCAGGGAATCCGGAACCTGATGCCTGCACCTGGAAGCCGGAAGGTGAACGTGACATCCTGGAAAAAGCAACAATGGTCGGGACGCTCGCAACCGTCAATGAAGATGTACGCTCGCTCCGCATGACCCTCATCTATGGGCTCAAAGGTATTGCCGCTTATTACACGCACGCCGAAGTGCTGGGAAAGACCGATTCTGGTATTGAGATATTTCTCCAGAAAGGGCTCGCCTCAACATTACAGGACCTCACGGTCCCCGAGATGGTAGCGCTTGTGCTGGAGTGCGGCAGCACCGGGGTAACTACTCTCGCTTTGCTGGATGGGGCAAACACCTCTTCGTATGGCAACCCGCAGATCACCCGTGTCAAAACAACGGTCGGTACCCGCCCGGGTATCCTAATTACCGGCCATGACTTAAAGGACATGGAACAGCTGCTGGAACAGTCGAAAGAGGCCGGCGTGGATGTGTACACGCACGGCGAGATGCTGCCATCGCACGCGTATCCCGCATTCAAAAAATACCCGCACCTCTATGGCAACTATGGCGGTTCGTGGTATACCCAGCGCGATGAATTTGAGAAGTTCAATGGTCCGGTACTGGTTACCACGAATTGTATTGTGCCCCCGAAGGACTCGTATACGGGGCGGATGTTTACCACCGGGCTCGCCGGTTATCCGGGTGTGAAGCACATCCCGGCCTCACCAAACGGTAAGAAAGATTTCTCTGCAGTTATTGAGGCTGCAAAAAAGAGCCAGCCCCCGCAGAAACTTAAAGGCGCAAGCAGGGATCTCATCACCGGCTGCGCCCATGGGGCAGTCCTCGCTCTCGCGGACAACGTTATCGCGGCGGTAAAAAACGGGGATATCAAACGGTTCATTGTCATGGCCGGTTGTGACGGGAGGCAGAAAGACCGGGAATATTATACACAATTTGCCCTTGCGTTGCCCAAAGACACGGTAATCCTCACGGCAGGCTGTGCCAAGTACCGCTATAACCACCTCGATCTCGGAACCATCGGAGGTATACCCCGGGTCCTCGATGCAGGCCAGTGTAATGACTGTTACTCACTTGTTGTGATTGCCCAGGCGCTCGCCAAGGCGTTTGGTGTTGGTATCAATGAGCTACCGGTCTCGTACAATATTGCCTGGTACGAGCAAAAGGCAGTCCTTGTTCTGCTCTCGCTCCTCTCCTTTGGTGTCAGAGATATCACGCTCGGCCCCAAACTACCGGCATTTGTCTCGCCAACCGTTCTTGACGTACTGGTGAAAAATTTCGATCTGAAACCGAACACGACCGTAGAAGCGGATATTGCGCGGATGATTCCGGTACAGTAAAGCTGATCCGGTCCCTGGAAGATGAAAAACATACGATTGACAAGGGAATTTCCCTATTCGGTCATCCTTTTTTCCTGAGCCTTGCTTCCCGGCAGAACCAATAAACAGAAACGAGAAATTTTCCCTGAGGAAAAATTTACTGACTTGGAAGAAATAAAATTTAAATTTTTTAGTTTTTTTATGTAGTATTACTTAGTCCCTGCAGGAGTGACTACGGCCGTCAGGGCAGTTTTAAGGTCCACGGTCGTTACCAGGGTACCCTTGGGAGTAATGATCGTCTTTCGCTGGACCATCATTCCGTTATTATAAACCTCGGCTGTCAGGGGAAGCCCGGCAGTGTCAAGTTTCTGGATCGATACTTCCACGGTATCGGTACTGGCTGCCGGGACCCGGTATAGACACCCGCCCGTACCGCTCACTTCGACCAGTCTGCCACCCGTGCCGATGGTTCCGGTATATTCCCCATAGTAGACAATTTTGACCCATACGCCAGTTGCAGGTACATCCGTCTGGAGCTGGGTTGCACTAGCAGTGGCAGGCTGCTTAACGGAAGTCTGTACCGGGGTGACTGCTACTGCAGGAGTCGGTTCGGTAGTGAGCACAGGCTGCGTAACCGGAGCGGTAGTTGCTACGGCGGTTGGGACCGGAGTTGACGGGGGCAGAGGAGCGCTGGTCTTTGGCAGCAGGAAGCCCGGGTAAATGAATGCTGCACCAGCGATCAACAGGATGAAGATGACGATCGCTGAAGTTGCAATGAGGATATTTTTACCGGATGCTGACAACCCCGGTGGATTGAACCGCGAGGAGAGGGAGGTTTTGTTCTTGGCTCTCGTTCCCGCGGGGACATTTTTATCCTCTGCTGCGGCTGGGACGCCCTCGGATTTATACCCGATCAGTTTCTTGAGATCTTCAGCCTCATCTTCATCAAAATCCACATATTCCGGGGCAGTGCCTGCAGGAAGAAGACTGATCCGATCTTTGATCCCCTGGGCCCAGTCATCCCTCTCACTTACCCGGGGTGATCGTGGCTGATAGGTAAAGACCAGTTGCATGGGGATTGTCCCGCCGGTCTTTTTCAGGATTGCAAGGGAAATCGCTGGATCCCCTGAGCCGCTCTCCATGGTTGTTACGGTCTCAATCGCCGCGAACGGTATCTCCTTGTGGTGCGAGAGGGGACTGTCACTTTCGACAAGGAGCAGACGCCGGTTTGTCAGTATCGCTTCTGAAACTGCAGCATCGACAAGGATGTTGTGAGTGGACAGAAGTATGGTTTCATCGCTGTTCAGGTACGGAATTCCCATGTTACCATCTCATCTTGGTTGCTCTATGGAGCATGTTGCCTTTTTAAAGCATCGGTTTTTTTGCCATTTATTATCTATCCCCGTTTCCTGGGACGAGGACTACTTCCCGCTGCCTTTTTGTTTTTCCAGCAGCACCTTTTTTACTTCCTCCGCATGTCCCTTTACCGAGACCCTGCGCCAGACCGCAACGATGATACCCGACGGATCGATAAGGAATGTATCCCGTTGTGTGCCGAAAAACTCCTTGCCAAACAGGGTCTTTGGTTTCCATGAATCATACGCGGTGAGAACCGTATGTTCTGCGTCGCTCAGCAGAAGGATGTCAAGTGCCCGTTTTGCTGCAAATTTCTGGTGGCTCTCCGGCGAATCGGTACTCACCCCTATCACCTGTGCTCCCAGTTCCGCAAAGGTCTGTAGGGCTGCATTGAACTGCATTGCTTTGAGCGTGCAGCCGGGTGTGTTGTCGCGGGGGTAAAAATAGAGAACAACCCATTTGTTCCGGAATTGCTCAAGGCATATCGTTTCCTTTTGTGCATCCGGCAGACAGAATGCTGGCGCCGCTCTGTCCATAAAAGTATCTGGTACCGTGGGAATTGGCATATGATTCTGATAGATATACAGGTTCATCAATGCATGCATCGGTACATGGGAAAAAAATTCCCTGACTGGAATCGTATCCCGCCGTTATTTTTGCACTATGAGTTTGTGTGCTGCAGCGTCAACCTTGTAGGACTTGGGGCGTTCGAGCAGATCGAGCGCGTTGATCTTCATGTCGACGAGCTCGGAGTAATTGAAGGATTCATTCTTCTTCTCACCGTTTTCGGCCCAGAAAACGACAATACCGTTCTCCATCTTCCTGCTGGTCACTATCTCGTGCATATTCTTTCGATGGGAAATCGGAGATGATGAAATGATCTATCGTACCCATATCCATTTAAGAATTCCCGGATTATGCAGTTTCCCGTGATAATTGAGCTATGAACCCGGGAATGTCCAGGCAAAAAACGACATCGCATTAAAAATTATTTTTGATCTTCCCGATTTTTATGGCGATTTCTTCGGCAATCTGTTCACCGGCAAAAATTTGCATAATCTTCCTGAACTGTGAGGAAAATGCATCCACATTCTCTTTTGTCAGGCTCTCAGGAAGGATTCCCATTTTCTTGCACTGCATATTGACTGCAGATAGTGCCAGACCTTTCCCAATGACCGGGGAAAGAACATTGACTATTTCATCTGCGATACGGGTCATGATTCATTCACCGCAAAAAGGGTCAGAAGTTTCTTTGCAGCAAGTATGTAGAAAACGCCTGCTGCCAGGTAACAGATGCTCTGGAACCATTTCAGGGAGTAATCGGTGGTAAAACCAAAGTCCGTGCCATCCCCGAAATAACGGAATAGCGCTCCCATCGCCATACACAGGGCGAAAAGACTGAGGAGATCAATAAATGATTTTACGTTTCCTCCGAAATGCCTCCGGGTATCGAGATAAAGAATGAAGGCTGCGGCAAAGAGGATGAACGTGACAATCTTCAATTCCGGCGACAGGGAACTTGTGGAATAATCGAAAATCGCGATCATTTCTCCACTCCTCCCTCTTCAAACCCGAACAGGGCGACTGCGTTTTTAAATTTCATTCGCACGATATACGCAATCACTAACGTAATTATCGCCAAAACCAGCGAGAAAATGCTCTCCGCCCACTTTGCCGGCAAATAATAGTCCCCGGCGATCCTGAACACTGATGCCAGGAACCCGGCACTCGCACCCAGCATAAGCAGGGTAGCTACCGTGTGCAATTTTCCCCCGTACTGGAGGCGGCAACGATAAAAAAATACGTAGCGATGACGAACAGGAGGAGAACTATCCACTTCAGCAGCGGGTTGAAGATACTGTGGGTATAGGACAAAAAACTGGAAACCATTTTTACCGCCTCGTACAATAGGGCAGTCTTCTCTTTTTCCCGTAATATGTCCTTTGAGAGGACAACGTCACACAACTCAGTACCATCTCTTCACCACCCTTTTTTCCTCGTTCAATTCAACACATCCTGGTATTTTTCATAATACTCCATTGCCCGTTCAACCCGAACCCCTGCGCCACGTTCCCGGGGGCAGGGATATCTCGAAACGTGCTCCTTTCCCTTCGATCCCATTCTCGACAATGGATAAGCCGGTAATGGAAATAATTTCACGGATCAGGAAGAGACCAAATCCCGTATGGGAACCAAATCCCCGTTCAAATATCTGTTCTTTGATATTCGCGGGAATTCCAATGCCATCATCTTCCACTATTACCTTCCCTGATTTTTCCTCTTCGATAAATTCGATGGTGATCGTTGTTGCCTTCATCCCGTGACGTGTCACATTCTCAAAAAGATTTTAAAAAGCGAGCATGAGCATGGGATCGGCAAAAATTTCATGATTTTCTGATGAAATCACGAGATCTACGCTCTCGGGGAGGAGATCCACGGCAGCCATATGGGCAATCTTACTGATGTCCTGCCACAGGGGATCGTTCATCCCCAGTTCCTGGTAATCCTTGGTGAAACGGATCGTCTGTTGGATCTTTTTTGATGCCTTTGCGATACGCGTAAGGTAATCCAGACCGGCCTGATTGTCCTGTATCGTCTTTTTCAGCAGGGAACCGTAAGAATCCACGACAATAGTCTGGTTGATGATATCATGCCGGGTGATGCCGGAGAGCAGCTGCAGTTTTGAATTAGCCATACGCAATGCTTCCTTCATGCGTCTGGCTTCGGTAATGTCGAAGGTAATGCTGACAATATGCACAATTCCCTGCAGGCTGATTGTTTTTCCGGAAATATTGCCTATGATCCGGGAGCCGTCCTTTTGCCAGAAATCGGCTTCAAAATTATCGCAAAAACCTTTTGTCCGGATTTCATCGACAAACTTCCGGCATTCTTCCGGATGAACCCAGATTTTGAGGTCCGAGCTGGTTTTTCCCAGGATCTCTTCGCGGGAGAAACCTGTCAGTGCGGTAAATGCCTCATTGACCTCAGTCATCAGGCCATCGGTCATACGGGTAATAAGTGCAGCATTGGGAGTGGTATTGAAAAAAAGTTCAAACCGCTCTTTCGCTTCTTGTATCTCTGCTTCTGCCCGTTTGCGTTCGGATATATCATGGACGCACAGGATCATTGATGGCGATCCTGCAAAGGATATTTTCTTGCCCATACATTCGATCCAGATCTCTTTCTTGTCCATGGTCAGGATTTTATAATCCACCAGGAAACTGTCGATACCTGCGATCACTTTTGCAAAATCATCGATAGCTTTTTTGCGGAATTCCGGCGTGATGTACGGGGATTTACAAATCGCACGGTCCCGGAAAAATCGGTAATGATGGTACCATCAAGGGATTGTTCAACAAGAGCCCGGAACTTTTCTTCACTCTCCCGCAGATTCTGTTCGCTGATCACCAGTTTATCGTACTGGGAGCGCAACTCTTCTTCGGTGGCGGTCAGTTCTTCGTAGGCTGCATGGAGATCCTCGGTCTTCTGGAGAAGGTCCTCCTCTGCCTGCTTGCGTTCGCGGTTGTCAATGAATGTCTCAAGCAGGCACTCACGACCTTCCAGATTTATCCGGGTCACATATTTTATTACGGGAACTTTCTTCCCATCCGCGGTAATAAGCACGCGCTCGGAGTTATCGATGCTTTTGTGAAGGTCAGTGATAGGGCACAGGCCTTCTTCTGCCGGACAGATGAACTTGTGGCACGTATTGCCGATAATCTGCTCCCGGGATAATCCGATCAAATCCGTTCCCGCAGGATTGACATCCACAATCTCATGGGTCGCATAATCGATGATCATGATTCCGGCTTTAACCGAAGAGAAGATCTGGTGCAGGTACGCCTGGCTCCGGATGAGGGCCTGTTCAGCCTGTTTTTTACCGGCGGCCTGGCGGATTTTATGGGCAAGTTCTGCGTACTGGGATTTCGGATCCCCGCCTTTCTGGAGGTAGAAATCCGCCCCAAGGTTGAGTGCAAGGATGACGATATCTTCACGTCCTTTTCCCGTGAAAAGGATAAAGGGGAGTTCTTTATAGAGGAGACGAACCTGTTTGAGAAATTCAAGCCCGTCTGTTTCAGGCATCTGGTAATCAGAAATGATTGCATCAAAGTGTTGTGTTTTGAGAAGGTCAAATGCCGCAGATGCCGAATCAACAGTTGTAACTGAAAAATCTCCCGTCTCCTCGAGGAAGATCTTCCCGATTTCAAGAAGATCCGGTTCATCATCCACATACAGGACCGTGATCATCGCTTTGACCCAGTTAGCTAGTATCTACTGAAGTCTGCCAAGACACAAATAGATTCCTGAAAAGCTTCCTTTAAAAAAAAATGAGTTGCGTTGTTCGACAATCCTCCATGTACCCTGACCTACAGGATCGTAGCGCACGAGACGTTGTCGGGGGGCAGGTAAACGATGGGGCTTACTTTGGCTTGTAGTATCCCCACTTCTTCAGGGCTTCGCCAAGTTCTTTTGCCTTCTTTGCCTTCACATCCAGGGTGATGCCTTCCTGCCATGCTTCTATTGCCTGCATGGTTGCAATGGCTCCTGCCCGGGTACCCTTCGGGTGACCGTGGATTCCCCCACTCACGAGCAGCACGAGTTCACACCCGTAAATGTCCAGCACTTCGGGAACTAGCCCGGGGTGCAGGCCCCCCGATGAGACCGGGAATGCACTTTTGATGGAGCCCCAGTTCTGATCCAGCGCCATGTGTTCAATACCCGTGGTCTTCTTTTCACGGAGCCCATCGGCAAGCAACAGGGCCTCTTTTTTTGTGCCAACCAGTTTTCCCACTGCTGTACCGGTATGGATCTGGCTGACCCCGATCAGGCGCATAAGTTTTGCCAGGAAGAGCATCGTGAGCCCGTGCTTCTTGTTCCGGTCGAAGGTTGCGTGCATGGCCCGGTGGGCGTGGATTGCCAGGCCGAGATCGGAACAGTAGTCCCGCATCGTCATGACACTGGCCGTGCCGGCAACAACCACATCGATCATGGCAAAGTTCCAGCCATTGTCTGCCAGCAGCTGCGCCCGCTTCTTCATCGTCTCGACATCAGCGGTGATGTTGAGGTACGCTGATTTCTGTTCACCGGTCTCCTGTATCGCCTTGTCCCGCAGTTTTGTCATGAACCTGACGCGGTCATCGAAACGGTTGAAGGAAGTCGAGGTCAGGTTCTCGTCATCCTTGACAAAATCAAACCCGCCCATCCAGGTCTCGTACGCGATGTCGGCATGCTCTTTTGCTGAGAACCCGATCTTGGGTTTCGGCACGGCACCGGTGAGTGGCCGGTCATACACCTTCATCATCTTCCGGATGCCGTCATTGCCGAAATGCGGTCCCTTGAAATTTTTGATATAGGCTGCCGGGAACGAGACATCGATGAGCCGGAGGTTTTTGACGGCCTTCATGCCAAAGATGTTTCCTGCGATCCCGCTGAGGAGCTGTACCGCATTGCCCTCTTCCCAGAGTGCGAGGGGGTACGCGATCTTCGTATAATTCCCTTCGATCTCAAAGACCGTTGCCTGGAGTTTCTTCATCCGCGGGGGCATGGTGAAGAGGGTTGTCCATGTCCCGGTCGAACTCTCGGACGCGATCCTGCCGGTGGCTTCTTCCGGACTTATGCCCGCTGCCGGTTCGAAATAAAAGAGGCAGACAAGTTCATCCTTTGCAGGGGTATACCCGAGATTTACAAATTCTTTGTACCAGTCAATTGCCATAAAACACCATTATCAATCAAAGGAGAGGATGATTAATAATCTTGCAGTAGTGACAGGGTCATGAACCAACCGCTTATTATATCCTGACTCTCATTCAGGTTAACAATGATGCAGAAAATGGTATACGGCGTTCTCCTTTTTGCCATGCTGATGTCCTTAGTCCTGCTTACGGCCCAGTATTTTCCCGGAGGTATTGGCAGGCCTCCGGCAGTCCATCCAGTAACCAATGGATTGTGGACCCCGTCAGATTTGCAGGTGCCCGATCCTCAGGAACCCGTTCGTTCCCGGTATTCTCGTGGCGAGATTACCCAGATGTGCGATGCCGCGTTCGCGTCTGTCAATGTATCGCTTGATGGGATCGCTGCAACTGCCCCGGGGGACCGGACCATTGACAATATCCTGCTCCGGTTCGAACAGGCCATAGGGGATCTTTCCGATGCAACCCAGCCCCTTTCGATGATGAGCTATGTCTATCCTGATCCGGCGATCTCGGCCGAAGGTTCGGCCTGTGAAGAGAAGACCGGGATCTTCATGGCCGATGTCTATACCCGCCGCGATATCTACAACGCGATTCATGGTGTTTCGCCCCGGACCCCGGATGAAGCGCGGTTGTACAACAAGACCATACGGCTGTTCGAGAAGAACGGGCTGAACCTGCCGGATGACCGTCTGGCCCGGGTCCGCGAGATGAAAGTGAATCTCTCCCGGCTTGAGACCCGGCTCTCGACCAACCTGAACAATGACAATACTACTCTTGAGTTTACCCCGCAGGAACTTTCGGGGGTACCGGGGTCAATCCTTGCCGGTCTTAAACAAACTGACCGCGGAACGTACCTTGTCACGATGAAGACACCGGATTACCTGCCCGTGATGCAGAGTGCCGGCAGCAGCGAGACGCGAAAACGGGTATACAGCGCGTACGTGAACCGGCAGGCTGACGAGAACATACGGCTTTTGGAAGAAGCCATTGTTCTGCGGGAACAGATCGCCCGTGAACTCGGCTTTGCCACGTGGGCGGATTACCGGATTGACGGGCGGATGGCAGCAAAACCGGAAAATGTCCTTACGTTCCTGGCCGCACTCAAAGAGCCGCTGAAGGAGAAGACAAAGGAGGAGATGGCTGCACTCCTTGCAATAAAGAAGAAGCTCGGCCCTTCCGCAACTGCGGTGGATCCCTGGGATATCCTCTTCCTCAAGGAAAAACTCCGGGTTGAAAAATATAACCTGGATGACGAGGTGATCCGGCAGTATTTCCCGTTCAACCAGACGATGCAGGGTATATTTGACCAGTACTCCGGCCTGCTCGGGATCCGGTTTGTTGAAGTCAAAGATGCAAAAGTCTGGGCAGATGGGGTGAAACTCTACCGGATCGAGAACGCTACCGGGGGAGATACGATTGCGTATCTCTATGCGGACCTCTTCCCCCGCGAGGGAAAATACGGTCACATGATGGAGTACCAGTTGAAGGGAGGCCGGGCAGGACCCCATGGTTAGTACAGCATCCCGGTATCAGCCATCATTGGAAATGTGCGGGCCCCGGTGGGGGACAAGCCCTCCCTCCTCTCGCATGATGATCTCGAAGGACTCTTCCACGAACTCGGCCATGCCCTCCATGTGAGCCTGACCCGGGCACCGTATGCCACCCTTTCCGGGTATAACGTGGAATGGGACTATGTCGAGACTCCCTCGCAGGCACTGGAAGAATGGGCCTGGCAGCCGCAGGTGCTCGATGCGATCTCCAGCCTGTACACCGATCCCCGTCAGAAACTCCCTGTTGAATTACGCACCAGGATGATCGAGGCCCGCGATATGGATGCGGGAATGACGTACTCCCGGATGCTCATGATCTCGAGCGAGGATATGCTGTTCCATACTTCACACGGACCGGTGAATGTTACCAGCATCTCTGACGCAATGTACGAAGATCTGATGGGGATCCGTCCGATCACCGGCGGCCATGAACCGGCAACCATCGGCCACTTCATGGGGGGATATGATGCCGGTTACTACAGTTATCTCTGGTCGAAGGTCTATGCCCTCAATGTCTATGCCCGTTTCGAACGCGATGGCCTGACCAACACCACGACCGGCCGGGATTTCCGCCACTGGATTCTTGAGCCGGGAAACATGCAGGATGGCGATGTGCTGCTCCGGGGATTCCTGGGAAAAGAGCCCGGCATGGATGTGTTCTATGAGCGCCTGCATATTACCCTCCCCGTAAAATAAACGTTTCACCGGAGTACCTGACCCTCTGCAAAGGGTGGGCCGGAGACCCCCCCTCCATTATCCTTATCCGCACCCCGCGCCAATCTCCGGAAAGGAACCTTATGCTCTACCGCACCGTCTCGAAAACCGGCGATAAACTCTCGATTTTAGGCTTTGGTTATATGCGGCTGCCGAAGAAAGAAGGCGGCGGTATTGATGAAGACCGGGCCATCAGCCAGCTCCGGTTTGCCATTGACCAGGGAGTAAATTATGTCGACACTGCCCCCATCTACCATTTCGGCAAGAGCGAGCGGATCCTCGGGCGTGCGCTGGATGACGGATACCGGGAGCGGGTGCGGATCGCAACGAAACTCCCTCCCTGGTCCGTCTTTTCCCGGGCTGACATGGACCGGATCCTGGCGGAGCAACTTGAAAAACTCGGTACCGATCATATCGATTACTACCTGCTTCACAGTCTTGGCAAGGAATCCTGGGAAAAACTCCTCCGTCTGGGGGTGCTTGAGTTCCTGGATGCTGCAAAAAAAGACGGCAGGATTGTAAACGCCGGCTTCTCGTTCCACAGCAACATTGCGACCTTCAAAGAGATTATCGATGCGTACGGCTGGGATTTCTGCCAGATCCAGTTCAATTACCTGGATGAGCGCAACCAGGCCGGGATTGAGGGACTGGAGTATGCGGCCTCAAAACAGGTTGCCGTCATGGTGATGGAACCGCTGCGGGGCGGGAACCTGGCCGGCCATTTGCCGGATGAAGTGCAAAAGCGTTTTGACGCAGCGCCGGTCAAGCGGACTGCTGCGGAGTGGGGACTGCGGTGGGTATGGAACCATAAGGGTGTCACGGTTGTCCTCTCGGGGATGAACGAGGAGGCGCAGATCGAAGAGAACCTGCAGGTGGCGGAAACGGCGTTGCCGGACTCACTCACCGGGTCCGATCTTGCGGTGCTGGAGGAGGCCCGCCAGATCTACCGGCGGCTGATGAAAGTCGATTGTACCGGCTGCCGCTACTGTATGCCCTGTCCTGCGGGTGTCAACATTCCGGAGTGTTTCGCGTTCTATAACAATACCGCGTTCTTTCCACACAACCGGGAGAACCGGATGCTCTACATCATCAGGCTCGGCGGCATTATCGGGGATGTCCCTTCGTACGCGGGACTCTGTAAGCACTGCGGGAAATGCGAACGGATCTGCCCCCAGCATATTCCCATCCAGCAGCGTTTGAAAGAGGTCTCGGAAACCTTTGAGGGCAGGGGAATGGGGGCTCGGCGGTTTTTGATGAAAGGCGTGATGGGGGGAGCTTTAAGGGTTCAGAATATTGTGGGGAATATTAAGAGGATGTTTTCGGGCCGGAAGTAGGGGATGGGAGGGGTTTATTTCACTGCTTTGAAAAATAGTGGTCACGCAACTAACGTATTTTTATTGCAATTCGACTGTTTTCAGAGGTTAAATCAATATTTAATAAGACTTTGAAAAATTGATCTTAATCTATAATTTCACACGTTTCAAGTATAATAATAACACAAGTTGGTATATGCCACGATTATCAACGGTCTATGACGTTTTAATCGCTTCACCTTCTGATGTTGGAACAGAAAGACAGGAAGCTCTTAAGGTCATTGCCAAATGGAATGCGGTGTATTCACAAAAGGAGGGTGTCATCCTAAATCCTATTTTATGGGAAACACATTCGTGGCCAAAATTTGGTGATAGACCCCAAGCAATTCTAAACGAACAAATGGTTAATGGTTGTGATATACTAATTGGTTTTTTTTGGACTAGGATTGGTACACCTACGGGTTTGGAAGAGTCTGGGACTGTAGAGGAAATAAAAAAATTTTCGAAAGCAAAAAAACAAATCTCATTATATTTTTCGATGTGTCCTATCAATCCAGACTCAATTAATAACGAGCAATATGAAAAATTAAAGAAATTTAAACAGGAATGTAAAGAATTGGGATTAGTTGCAGAATACGATTCTATTGAAGATCTAAAAGATAAATTGTCTAATGGCATCACCAGAATTGTCGATGATTTACAAAAGCGATTTGGGTTTATCCCAAGAATCGGGATGTTCGAAAAATTTGAAGGTTCGGATATCCAAAAAATATATAAACGTCTTTATGTCTTTTCAAATCGATTTGACATGGAACTAGAAAGAGCCCTACTTGTCAAACCTACAACGACAGATGATAGTTTTGGAAATATTTCACGAATATACAAATATGAGGGAATATGTGGGTTATTAGATTGGGCGTATAAGGACTTATGGGAAATCTATGGAGAAATGAATGATCCTGAGATTCAGGATCATGCCAAAAAAGTAAAATGTGCAATACGATGCATCACGTTCGCAAAAGATGGGGCTAAAGGGAAAGATCAATTGTTTACCGGATTTCAGTATATGTATTTTAATTATGAGCGGGATGTAAAACAGCATATTGAGAAATTTATCACTACATTAAATGAATGCTTAACGTCACTAAATAAACAAATAAAAGAAAACTATCCCGAATAAACCGAACGTCTTCAAATTAATAAATGAAAATTAACTATTTTCTCAAATAACGGTAATTGTGTTGTCTCTTTCTCTCGAATAAAATCAGCCCAATAAACAAGAAGTTCTCCGAATGAAGCAACATATTTCCAGCGAACCTGTCGCGTGAATTTTTTAGCGATCTTCATCCAGCCCCGGACCATGCCCATCCAAGCCCAGTTCTGCGATCAGAAACCGAATCTTTCCCTCCACTAGGATAGAGGCCAAACTATTGTAGCTCATTCCGTTAAGATTTCTATTTCAGTTTTTCCGGATAATTCAATTCTCATCATCCCTTGTCTTGAGAATATCTTTTTTCCCACCAATCCCAGCTACATAACTTAGTTTCATGCTCTTTATTTGCAGAACGCCAAAATACACTTAAGCCGGTGAAGCATGAATCCAGTACTCAGCCAGTTCCGAACCGAGATCCGGCATTTCTTTCTTGTATCGCTCCTCAACCACGTCTTTGCAGCCATTGCTATCGCGACCGGTGTGCAGTATATCGTTACCGCCATTATAAGTCAGACCATCGATCCGCTCATCCCCGGTATTCCGATGATCCCCGGCTTACGGATCTTCACCGGTGCGATTGCCCTGATCTGTTTCGGGCTCGGTATCAGCTGGATACTCTCAACAGTCAGGATCTTTGAGAGTATAGTCACTATCAAAGAGGAGCTCGAAAAGGCTGGCGAAGCAATCCCGGACGAGCGTCTTACCTGCCTTATCGTACGGATGCTCGCCCATTACCGGGATAACCGCACAACAATCCGGACCATGATCCTTGTCTGCACGCTCGGCGGGGCGGCCTTCTTCGAGTTCGGAATAGCAAACGGTCTCAAAGTCCTGTCCATCTCATCGGGTGGCTTTGCCTTCACGCTCGATAATCTCCTTCTCATCCCGGCCATGCTCCTCATGCTCGGGATATCACTGGCAAGCCTGCTATCCTCATATTATTTCCTGAAATTTGTACAGACCTGGGACCGGCGTCTCAACGAGATTGAGGAATCGGAGTGCAGCTTAAAAAAGACGCTGGGGCTGGATGAGCCATGAGCGGACGGCGTACGGTATACGAGATTTACTGGGAGATCCTGGTTTATTGCAAGACGCCACGTTCGTTCACGGCCATCATTAACCGGTGTGACCTGAACTCGAAGACGGGGCAGGAGTACCTTGAATTTCTCGTGGCGAAGGGATACCTTGCTCTGGTAACTGAGGGGCAAAAGTCCAGTTATCATTCAACTTCCGAGGCTGCTGTGTACATCAGCCTCTTTTCCTCGCTGTACCAGAAACTCTTCGATGCTACACCGGAGTTTAAACTGTAGTAATCCTGAGATGGTGGTCCGGTTTCGATTCAGACTGATGGGGGCTGATGCCTCCATACCCCCCATCAGGATAGTGCCGCCGCCCCCGACGGGGCGCCCCCGCGGCGGTTTCAACGACTAAAAACATAAAAACCTACCTTGCCCCACCGTGCCTATGAGATGCCCTGAGGCGCGGAACCTTCCTAATGTTCACTATTCTCAACAATTTTTTATGATTCGATTTTGAACTGTTCCAGATCAAATCTGGGAGGCATTTTTTACAAAAAAATCCGGATCCTTTTCACGCGAAAAAATTTTCAATTGATCTCCGGAAATTTTTTTTCAATCGACTCCTCGACCCCTGCCTGAAATTTTTCAAGCAGACCTTGATTGAAGTTTCCGGGCCATCACGCCGGAGAAGCAAAAATTTTGTAGGATAAATATGCATTTTGTAGGATAATTATCCGATTGTAGGCTCATTAACTAACACCTCATGATCGCGATTAAAATTTTTTAGGCAAAGTCTGACTAAAAAAAATTTGAAAAAAAATTCTAAAAACTGAAAATTTCCCGGAAAAATGTGAACCAAAAATAGGTACCTAAAGTGTACAAAACAAGATACCGGATCCTGCCTTATGCATTCCCCGGGATCCTTTTGGCCATTATGGTGATGGCAGCGTTCGATCGTTTTTGTTGTCCAACGCATACCTTTTTCCCGTTTCTTTTTGAGACAGAGTAGTACGAGGTGGGTACCAGTTTGAAATCTGCTGTGGAATCGCCCGGTCCGGCTGGTGAGGATGCAGAGGAGTCCGGTGTCATCCGGGAGGCTGCCCTGCGTATCCGCACGGCCCGGACCCGCGGGGAACTCGGCACGCTCCTTGCCCATGAAGTGCAGCAGTATTCCCTCTTCGATCTCCAGATTATCGGGGGGCGCCTCAATAATGAGATTGATGTGCTTCCCTCCCCGTACCGTGAAGCGATCCGGCCATACTTCCACAAGCAGCTCTTTGGGAGGCATCATGAACTCCTTGCCCTGCACCACCGCAGCGCGTTCGGGCGGATGAATACTCCCCTTGCCGATCCCGGGACGTTCCAGAAATTCTGCGATATGCTCACGGTGGGATGTTTTTCCTGGGATGATGCCAGTGAGCGCAACCCGTACTTCCGGAACCCGAAGAACCGGCTCTTCTATTACCTGATGGCAGCATTTTCCATGTTTGTCCTCGACGAACCGGGTCATCCGATGGGCATGCCGTTTCCGGGCGGGTTCAAAGTCGAACAGCGGGGCAGGGATTATTACTGCCTGATACGGGACAAGGAGAAGGAGCTGGTCTATTCCATCTGTAACTTCTGTCCGGCCAAACAGGCGGAAGAGACCTGAATCGCACCGTTTTGTGGCATTTATTGTGCGGGAGTGCGTTACTCCATCACCCCCGTGTGGGAAAATGTCCCGTTGTACCCGTAACAACCTGATGCGATGCGCATTTAGCGTTTGAAAAAGAGACTGGATATTCAAGGAAAAAGAATGGTACTTGAAATCACTCCCCTTAAGGATTCCATGGTCGTGTCGATTCCGCACCGGCTTGATGCCAACAATGCCATCGCGGTTGAAACGGACCTCAAATCGCTCCTCCAGACCAATCCGAAAAAAATTATCCTGGACTTTTCAGAAACAGATTATATGGCCAGCGCCGGGTTGCAGGTTCTCCTGTTCATCTCTCGGGACTTCATAAAATCCGGGGGCAGGATCGCGCTCATCGAACTCAAACCCTCGGTCCTGAAAATATTTGACATGGCGGGTTTTACCAAAATATTTACTATCTGTATCTCCCGCGAGGAAGCCCTGAGAAAAATGGCATAAATGAATTATTTTTTTAACCGTTAATGATCCTGTGCTCTTCGAGGGCCCCGTCGTAATAGACCTTGACGGTGATCTCGTCGCCTTTTAAAAATCCCCTCAACCGGTCATCGTACACTTTCTGCACATGGCGGAGGTGGTGACGGGTGAAATAGTGCTGCATGTATTCGAGGAACTGGATCTCCTGCGTGAGAAATGCATTCTCGTATTCCTTTGTTTCACGCGCGAGCGTGAGACTTTCTTCATCAGGGACCGGATGCCCGTATTCCCCGTGCTGGTCAAGCCCGGAGAACTGCCGCCAGTCAACGGTACCATGCTCATCGGGCTCGCGGTGCAGCATGTGGGGATAGACGCGGCAGATGGTAAACCGGTCTTCATAGATGCGGCATTTTCCCTCTTCCAAAAACCAGCAGGATCCCTTGTCATCGTCCTGTGTCTTCAGGGCATACCCGGAGACATAGAACGTTCCGTTCTGGTCACAGAACTCCGGTGAAGGGGCGGGTTCCAGGGCACGGGGATCAATGGCTTTGACCGCGGTAACGTCCCGGTCGAGCAGGAATACATGCCCGTTGAATTCCCGTGTGCAGCACTTCGCGCAGGAAGTACAGCGGAACCCGACCTCCCGGATGATCTCAGCGAGACGTTCTACCGGATATTCAAAGAGACTGTTGCGTTCGTGGGTAAGGGAAGCGATGCGTAAGGGTATGGGAGTTAAGGAAATAGGGATCACCAAGGTTGGTTGAGGGAAATTGTGATGGCAGTGTTTATTGCTCTTTCGCGGATTTTCGTAATTGTCATGGTAAGATTCCGCGACAATATTTTGAAATGTGGGACTTTTTCGAGACGTGATGTTCCGGGGTCTGGCAATTATTGCCGTTGAACATTTTCTATCCCGATCGTCGCCCTTTTCGGATGAAATGATGGACTGGGGCAGGATTAATCAGAAGAGAAAATATGCATAACCGGTTGAACCGGCACGCAAAAAAATTAGTTATACGTCCGGAACGGCACGTAGTCATCGAAGATCTTTACTTTGTCTCCCTGGGGGTCAATTGCCCAGACTTCAACCCGGTTAACATTTCCCATCTGGCTGGTGATGGGCAATGATACTGATTTTCCTTTGTACAGGGGTTTTGTGATTGAATCGGTCTTCACGACACCATCGGGGCGCGTGACTTTCACGTCAAGCTGTGGGACAACATTGAGCCCTTTTCCGCCAACGCAGGTTACCGTAATCTCTGGATTGATTGCCTCACCATTGCCTGCGACCTGGACCTCAATGCTCCAGGCATCCGGCAGGGTCTGGACAGGACCCGGAGTTGATGACGCAACAGTGGTTGTTACTACCGGGGCTGGCGTTGCAGTTGCAATGGTCTCAACAGCGGTTGGTGCCGGCGTTGCAGGAGGTGCTGCTGTCTGATTGCAGCCTGCAGCAAGGAGCAGGAGGGTCAGGACAAATAAGAGGGGAAATACCCATCTGGTGTTCATACACACACATCTCTTTAAGGAAATATTTGAGTGTTATGTTTTTTGAAAAAAAGAGGGTTTAATAGGCCCGTTTGCCGGCTGCCGGTTCAATGCCGGTGGGCTGGTTGCGGATGGTCCGGTCTTTCATGATGGTATAGACTTCGTTGGCGTTCTCCTTGGGAATTTCAACAAAGGAATAGGAATCAAGGATACGGATCGCACCAATCGCTTTTCCGGGAATGCCGGTCTCACCGGCGATTGCACCGACAATGTCTTTCGGGGCAACTTTGTGCTGCCTGCCGACTGCAAGGAAGAACCTGACCATGCCAACTTCAGCACCGGTGTCGGCAAAGTCAACTTCTTCGCGCTTCTCCGCCGGGGCCTCAAGGCGCTCTTCCATCTGCATCTTCAAAAGAGCAGCAGCGATGTCAACGGTGTTAAGATCTCCTTCTGTCTCCTTTTCGATGACGCGAACAAAGGTCTCGAGACCTCCTGCCTGGATCGTCTCACGCACTGCTTCGAGCACTGCCTTGGTCCGGGTCTCTGCCACATCGCTCTGTGAGGGAACGGGCATGCGGGGAATCTGGACCTTTGCATAGTGCTGGATCTCGCGGAGCTTGTTGAAGTCCTTGGGGGAGACGAAGGTTATGGCCTTGCCGCTCTTGCCTGCGCGCCCGGTCCTGCCGATACGGTGGACATAGTATTCAACATCCTGTGGGATGTCGAAGTTGATCACCATGTCGACATCATCGACATCGATCCCGCGCGCGGCAACATCGGTTGCGATCAGGATCTCGATGGAACCTTTCCTGAACCCTCCCATCACACGGTCGCGCTGGGATTGTTTCATGTCGCCGTGCAGTTCCTCGGCACGGTAACCCCGGGCCTTGATCTTGCCGGCAAGTTCTTCCGCCCTGCGCTTGGTGTTGCAGAAGATGATCGTCAGGTGCGGGTCAGCAATGTCGATCAAGCGGCAGAGGATATCGATCTTCTCGCGCTCCTTGACTTCGATATAACTCTGGGCGATCTGGGGAACGGTCAGTTCAGCGTACTGGACCTTGACAAACTCGGGTTTGTTCATGAACCGCTTTGAGATATCAATGATCGGCTGGGGGAGGGTTGCCGAGAAGAGCAGGGTCTGGCGATCCTGCGGGACTTTCTTTAAGATAAGTTCGATGTCATCCCTGAATCCCATGTCGAGCATCTGGTCGGCTTCATCGAGGACTACGGTGTGGACATCCTGCAGGCTCAGAGTCCTGCGGTCCATGTGATCCATCACGCGCCCGGGAGTACCGATCACGATGTGGACACCGGAATGGAGGGCCCGCAGTTGTCGGTCAATTGGCTGGCCGCCATAGACCGGAAGAACGAAGATCTTGGGTAGATGGGCGAGGAGATGTGAGAACTCTTCGGCAATCTGAATGCAAAGTTCACGGGTGGGACAGAGCACGATTGCCTGGACTACACGTTTTGATGGATCGATCTTTCCAATAACCGGAATCCCAAATGCGGCAGTTTTGCCGGTCCCGGTCTGTGCCTGGGCGGTTACGTCACGCCCGGCCTGAATCAGAGGAATGGCGAGTGCCTGGATAGGCGAGGGCTCTTCGAAGCCCATATCTTCAATGGCTTTTCCGAGTTCCTTGGATAGCTGGAAGTCGGAGAACTGTATACGAGTATTCATATCTCTCCTCTATTTCGCGTGAGAGCTCATAAGATGGTGCACTGAGACAGTGTTTTTTCACGCAAAATGCCGGAAATGTACCGGGAAATTTTATCTTCCCAAACGAAATATGGGATCATAATCGGGAGATACGGATGAAAGTTGTTGCATTTAATGGCAGTGCGCGAAAAGACGGGAACACCGCGATCCTTGTTGAGACCGTTTTTGAAGAACTGAAAAGAGCGGGTATCGAAACCGAACTCATCCAGCTTGCGGGGAAAAAAATACGGGGCTGTACTGCCTGCATGAAGTGTTTTGAGAACCAGGACCAGCGATGTGCCGTAAAGGGGGATGTGCTGAATGACTGCATTGAGAAGATGCTCCAGGCAGATGGCACCATTCTTGCGTCTCCTACCTATTTTTCCGATGTTTCGTCAGAGATGAAAGCCCTGATTGACCGCGCGGGATTTGTGGCCAAAGCCAACCAGGATATGTTCCGGAGAAAGGTGGGAGCCGGCGTGATCACTGTCCGGAGAGGTGGGGCGATTCACGCCTTTGATACGCTCAACCATTTCTTTTTTATAAACCAGATGATTGTGCCCGGCTCGTCATACTGGAATATCGGTATCGGTCTTGCGCCGGGTGATGTGAACGGAGATGACGAAGGTATCATGACCATGAGGACGCTGGGCATCAACATGGCGTGGCTGATGAAGAAACTGGAATAATTTTTTCTCTGTTTCTGGCTCACTTTTTTCACTATACCTGGATTGATAGTTCATCAGTAGTTACGATCAGGCCCGGCCATTCTTTTTCGTACCGCTGCTTCAGGGAAAGCCGCTCATCAACCGTCTTGTACACTTCGGCGCCGAAATGCATGAGGGCAAGCCTCCGGGCTTTTGCCTGCCGGGCAATAGCGATCGCGGTATCCGGGTTAAGGTGGGGCCAGCCGGGACTCTCTTCCCCGGGTTTGAGCCCGCATTCCGTAATGAGGAGATCGGCATTCCGGCCAAGGGTAATCGCATTGTCACAGGCCCCGGTATCGGTGCAGTAGGTGATCACCTTTCCTTCAAGCTCCAGCCGGTACCCGAAACACGGGGCAGGGTGAATAAGGGGGAGGCACTCGATGGTAAATGGCAGTTCGTGCCTGCCTTCATCCAGTTCTATGATATCCGCTTTGTAGGGAAGACCGGAGAACGGCACGGTAAATGGTTCCCGGACAAATGCATTGAGATCTTCAACGCTTCCTTTCTGGATGCAGATATGCAGGCCTTTCTTCAACCGGAACTTGACTAAGGTGTGCAGCCCGGCAATATGGTCGATATGAAGATGGCTGATAAACAGGTATACGGGTTTTTTCTGGGAGATATACCGGTCTGCTTTTGCGATTCCATTCCCCGCATCAAAGATGATATCATACTCTTCTGACTGGACAAGGGCCGAGCACGTGTTGCCGGCTGGCGTATCGAACCAGCCATTGGTACCGAGGAAGGTAACCTGCATACTGCTGTATTGGTCGTTCAACTGCAAAATGGTTTTAGTATACCAGGATCTCTTTTTTATTCCCTTACATCGTTAGTCGATATACGAAAAACGGAGAATTGTGATTTATGAAACAGACATCCCTTGTCATTATTGTTGCAGCCCTGCTCCTGTGCTGCATGGTTGTACCGGTAAATGCGGTTTTGCAGGAAGTTACCCTTAAAGGGACGATTGCCACCCTGATGCCGCAGAAGAATACCATCACCATTGATCACCCCGAGAGTTACGGGTGCTCCTATCCTTCGACCGGTGCACCGATTTGTACGTATACCCCGATAACTGTTGAGGCGCTCACCGGAACCGTACCGGATGCGTCTGCGTATACGATCTTTAGCAGCGGAGACCCGGTTATTGCGACCAGCGTCGGCGGCGCGGGTGGGAGATGGATCACCCTTGCCAAGCTGTTCGGCTCACGTTCAAACGAGCAATTTGTGACCGATCTTGCTGGTGACCTGGGAACGATCCCGACACCCTTCATCGGGGATTATACGCTGGATACAACCACTGTCCCGGACTGTTCTACCTGCGCGGGGACGACCTGCACAGCAACGTCTGCCAATGTGAAGGTGATGAGCGCAGGAAGGGAAGTCTCTGCAAAGACCCTGAAACCCGGTGAATCGTTCACGTACAATGGCAGGAACGATGGCTCAAGCATGGCCGTCACCTTTGTAAAAGGACAGGCATCGTCCGCAACCTGCGCGGATAAAACCGGGACAGACGTTATGAGCGGGCCTCAGGCAATATCTGTCTACATCGTAAAGGTCGTGCCGCCGATCAGCGCCGCACAGACCAATATCCGTACCGCAACTACTACCCGGCCGGATGAGGCGCTGACACCGCTGGCCCCGGGCACTACGGGTACACCCCTTCCTGCACCATCACCCGTCCCGACAACCAAGGCAGGTATGCTGCCGCTTGCAGCTATTGGAGCTGTCGCACTTGCCGGGCTCGTGCTGGTGATGAAAAAGGAATAACATTTTTTTTAATGCCGGGATCACGTTTCGGTACAATCCGAAAAATTATGAGTGATCCTGCAAATGTATCCTGTATGGGAACCATCTCCGCCATGCCATTAAACCTGATGAGGCGGACCTCCACGCCGGATCGTACAAATTTGTCTCCGGTGAGTATCCAGCCGCTATCGTTATTGGTTAGGATACTTGTTTCTGCGCTGGTCGGTATTGCCCTGTTGAGCGGAGGTGTTCTTGCTCACCCCCCGTCCGATGTGGTGGTGACCTACGATCAAAATTCCGGAGATCTCATCGTTGCCATCTCTCACAATGTTGACGATCCCACTACCCATTATGTGAAGAAAGTGACCGTAACGCAGGGAGGGACCGTTCTTATCGAAAAGTCGTATACAAGCCAACCGGATAAGGTCTCGTTTACCTACCATTACAGTCTGCCGCAGCTTGACAGGAACAAAGGTGATGTGATGGTGAATGCGCAGTGCAATATGGTTGGTTCCCGTTCTGAACCCTCACTTTGGGTACGGCGTCTGGTTCCGGTGCTCCGGAAAAAACTATTCCAGCAGCACTGGCAACGACAAAATCCCCTCTTGATTCATGTATCGTGCTTGTGGCGATCGGTTTTGTTGCCCGGGGGATCCTGAAATAACCCAAAAATATCCAAAGGATCTGAACTGTTTTTTCTCCCCGGTTTCTTCGGAACAACCAGTCCAATCACAACCTTATCATAGATCCGCCCCGAACCGGAATGCATACAAGTCGGTGTCCTATGGTACGGGTAGGTGTTCATGTTTCGATCGCAGGCTCGCTCGATCTGGCGGTGGACCGGGCAAAGGATGCGGGTTGCGATGTCTTCCAGCAGTTCTCAAGGAACCCCCGGGGCTGGGGATTCAAACCCCTCTCGGAAGATGACTGCGCAGCGTACAAAGCAAAGATCAAGGCGACCGGGATAATCCCTGTCGATCACATGCCCTATCTCCCCAACCTCGCATCACCGAAGCCGGAGATCTATGAGAAATCTGTACCTGCACTTGCGGCAGAACTCGACCGCTGCGGGAAGCTGGGTATTCCGTATCTCGTTACGCATCTCGGCCATCACCTGGGTGATGGTATCGCCGGCGGTCGTGCCCGGGTGATCAAGGCGATCAACACAGCCCTTGATAGTTCCGACAATTCAGTGATGCTGCTCCTTGAGAATACAGCGGGTGAGAAGAACAGCGCGGGGAGTAGTTTCGAACATATCCGTGGGATCATGGAGGGGATCGATTCAAAGAACCGCGTGGGTATCTGTTTTGATACCTGCCATGCGTTTGCTGCCGGCTATGAGTTGAGGACCGACGAGGGAATTGAAGAAACGCTTGCACAGTTCGATGAACAACTGGGCATAGATAATCTCAAAGTTGTCCACCTGAATGATACGAAAGGTGACCGGAACAACGGTCTTGACCGTCACGAACACATAGGTATGGGTTTTATCGGGGAGGATGGTTTTCGTCGCATCCTTCATCATCCTGCTTTCAGGGATCTCCCCCTCATCTGCGAGACTCCGATCGATGACCGGAGGGATGATCGCGGGAATATAGCCAAGGTGCGGGAACTGGCCCGCTGAATCCCCGATACCTTTTTTCCCCTCCGGTAACCATGCTCATACAAGCATGGCCCGGAGATTTTGTTCCCAGTGCGGTGCAGCACAGAAATTTTTGGTTCAGAAGTTCTGCACATCCTGCGGGGCGCCATTTCCGGATACTGCTGCTCCTTCAGGTGTTTTCTCTGGCCCGGGTGGGCGCGTATGGGCAATGGGGATCGCAGCGATTCTCATCATAAGTATCGTGACCGTGTTGCTTCTCCCTCGCATTGTTCCTGTGATCACGACACCATCGGCCGGTGTGGCTGATGCCGGTAATTGTCTCTCCCTTCAGCAATCTCCATCCGACACGCTTCCGAACGGTGTGACAACGGTCATGCCGATAGTTACTCCTGCCATTGCCGTTTCCCAAAATGCTACTCTCACCCCGGGAGCTACGGTTTCGCCCCCACTGGTGACGACGTTCGCCCAGAGGACTGCATCTATCCCCACGACCATTGTGCCAACAATGACTCCTGTACCTCAACCAGTCACGGTCATTACTCTGGCGGTAACCCTGGTGCCGCAGCAGCCCCCTTCAGGTTCGTACGTCAGCACTACTACCGGTGCATTGTATCTCGATCACCTGGCACTGGAGGGCAAAGTGCATGAGCTCATCAATGCCCAGCGACAAAAAAACGGGCTTTCTCCTCTTTCGTATGACCCGTTCCTTGCAGACATTGCCCGGGGGCACAGCTGGGACATGGTTACCCGCAATTTCTTTGAACATGTAAACCCGGATGGGAAAAATCCCCGGGATCGGGGAGATGCTGCCGGGTACCCCTGCATCAGGGACATGGGCTCGTATACCTATGAAGGGATCGCCGAGAACCTTTTCGAAGGATACCGGTACAGTTCCTATACTACCACCAATGGAGTAATCATGTCGCAAAACTGGAGTTCTGCCGAAGAAATAGCAGAACGGACGGTCAACGGGTGGATGAACAGTCCCGGCCACCGGGCAAATATCCTGACGGAACACTTCATCCTGGAAGGAATCGGGGTCGCGTTCTCTCCGGATGACCGGATTTTTATTTCTGATAATTTCTGTTGACCTGAAAGATGCATGAAATACTTGCAATAATTTTTTACCAGCGTTCTTACCGTAATCTGTTGTTTCGGTAGTGTGAAATCTCGACCGGCTGCTCATAGTAGTCCGGAGAGAAGGCACGCTCCTGCACATCCCCCACCTCATCCTCCAGTTTTTTTGTCAGCGTGAGACATTCTTCTCCCTTCACTCCATTGACATGAATCAGTACCCTGCCTTCGTTGTCAATCGTAATTTCCAGTTCCTGCATGGTCATTTTTTTGTCCTCCGTTAATTCAGCCTGAATAGTTGTGTATCCCGTTTGACGAGGATACCGGACAGCAGATCCCTTGCGGTAAGGCACAGGTAGCCCTGCCTGTCGAGAGAAAAAGTGAGTTCAAAACGGGGTTCACCTTTTTTTGCCGGTGGGGATGCATGGAGCAGGACTGGCGTCGGCCCATTCATGAGGACCGGACACATCTCTGCCACTATTCCCTGGGCCGGTTCGGCAATCTGTACCTCTCCTTTCTTGTTTGAGATCAGTTCTATGTGCCCGTGATGGTTCTGATTCAGGGTACCGATCTCACAGAGGGGAATTCCCAGATATTCCTGTCCGTCGTAGGCCCCGCTGATAACTATTCGTGCGACCTGACCGGCGCTGGGATATCGTGTCCCGTTTCTTACGATAAACCGGTACCGGTATTCCTGGGCACCCGGATCCCAGTGACGTATCGCGTAATCGTTCCTGATCCGGTCGGGCTCAAGGGTTTCAGGATCGGCCATCGCTGCACCACGGGCAATCGCATCAACGGGATGATTGCAGTGAACCTTTGAGCCCCATCGCGCTATGAGTGCCTCCTGGACGCACGGAATTGCACTGCATTCTCCCACCATAACCAGGGCCTCAATCTTTCGTTCTGCATCCCGGATGCCTGCCCCGGATAATGCCCGGTCCAGCGCCTGGTTGACTGCGGTAAACACTCCCCGTTCTTCAAAGTTCCGGCAGATATCGTCTCTCGTCACTTTCGCCGTTACCGAAAAACCTGAACCGGTATCCGTTACGGAGACCACCGCTTCCGAGTTTAGATTCAGTGCCTCTCGTGCCCTCCCGACGTCATTTGTCAGGCCGGGAAGAAGCCGGGCTACCCGGGGATCAGATTCGTGCAAACGGTTTCGGCTCAGAAGATCCTTCACCATCCAAGTATCGATCAATGATCCTCCCCTCTCATCGTGCGCTGTGCCGAGCACCCGCGAAAAGAGTCCTCCGGTTTCAGGGGAGATCTCATGAGGGGTGGCAAGAGTGATGTCGAGTCAGTACTGATGGAAGTCAAAAAGAATGAAGAGCGATCCGGGTGATATGGTCAGGCCGTATCCTTTCACCGCTGCGCAAGGTTCATCGATCAAGAATGGAACCCTGAACCCTTCTTTTGCTGCTACATCCCGGAGCCATACAGAATACTGGCGGGGAGAATTAACCGGCACTGAGAAGACAACTTCCCTCACGTCAGTTCCGTTATGGGATATGTGGTTGAGAAGTGCACTGAGAAAATCCGATCCTGCGTTCATATACCCGGTTGTAAGTCCACCTCCCCGGGGAACCTGGACGGTGCTCCCTTCAAGAATATAATGGCGCAACCCCCGCACCGCTGTTGTCGTATTCATGCGTTCCGTCAGATCTGCCTTCCCGATAGACCACGTGCCATCTTCATTGTACCGGATTTGAGAGGGAAGACGGGAAACATAGTGTTCCAGCTCAGCAACGGGAAATGGTCGGGATAAGGTTGCGAAATCATAGACCCGGGTGATGTCGCGTTCATCCCGTACGGTGACAACAGTAAATCCTGTGCCAAAATCCACACCTAGTCGATTACTGCCGGTTTCTGATGGAGAGTTTTTCTGCATCACGGTCACCCGACAATCTGGATATCATACCTTCTCTCCTCATCGGGAGTGGTACAGAACTCGATGGTGCTGATAAACCTGGCTTTGAGCATATGGTGAAGAAATGTCCACTGGGCCCGGTCATTTGCCCGTGAGGTCCGTTCGTACCCGGCAACGAGCTGGATATCTTCGGGCACTGTTCCGGAGAGGTGGCGGGTCCAGGATAGGTTCCATTGGCGCACCTGACCATCAAGACCGCTGGTCAAAATCGACTCGCCCCCGGGGAGAACGATGATGCCTGTCACTTCAGCATTGTGGGCTGGAATGGACTTTAGCAGGTTCCTTCCAGCGCAGGAGTAGACCAGAACAGATCCTGTGTCGAGACAGGCGACCAATATCCGCCCTTCGCTTGCAAACGCAAGTGAGGTGATCTTTCCCGGAAGTGAGGGAATTGCGGGTGCGGGGATGCCTTCAGGCAGATAACAGAAATAGATCATTGCGTCTGTTCCCCCGTAAGCAAGCAAAGATCCATCGGGAGAAAATGCCAGTGCGCTCACTTCGCTGCGTGAATCTTCCCGCACTGAAATACACTGGCTGTCATTCAGGGTCCAGAGCCTGACCTTCCGGTCATTGCTGCCGGTAGCGAGCAGGAAATGTTCCGGGGCAATGGCGAGTGCGGTGATCGTACTGGAATGCCCTTTAAGTGTTCGGGCCAGTTTTCCGCCCGGAATCTCCCAGAGTCGTACGATCCCGTCCCAGCCTCCGGAGATCAATCTTTTTCCATCCGGTGAAAATGCGAGGCGTTGCTGAGTTGTGGTAAGCCCTTTGATCCCGGTTACCAGCCCGCCGGTTTCAACATTCCATAGTCGCAGGTTAGAATCCCCTCCCGCGCAGGCTATCATGGTACCTTCCGGGTTGATGGCAATCGCCCGCACATTGCTGGTGTACATATCCAACGTCCGGTCGGATGTTCCCGTGTTGCAGGGAATCTGCCTGACCGTCCCATCACTATACCCTGCATAAATCTTCGATACATCCGGGGTGGCGGCCATCCCGGTAACCCCTCCCGCAGGATGGTGGAGTGTACGAATCAGTTCTCCCGAAGTTGGATTCCAGATTTTCAATGTGCCGTCCCTGCTACTGGTAGCAACAATTTCTGCACCGGCCGAGAGGACAATTGACGTGATTGCCTGCTGGTGTGCTTTCCACTCGCGGAGGATTTCTCCCCCGCTTAATGAATATATACGGAGCGTGCCGTCAATACACCCGGCAATCAGTAACCTGCCGTCTGGAGATGCCGCACATGCAGAAAGCGGGCGATTGTAGAGATGAATCACGGCAAGAGGATCTGTTTTTCCCGCCTGCCAGAGCCGGAGCATCCGGTCATCGCCAGCAATTGCAAATGAACCCCCGTCGTTTGTAATGGCACAGCAACGCAGCAGGCCTGCATTGCCGGTGTAAACCCTCGAGCGTTTCCCGGTTGAGATTTTCCATCTCGCGGGCAGGTTCCGTTGGTAAATAACGAGACATTCATCGCCCCCTTCAGAAAAAGAGATTGAGGAGACTGGATCTCCCAGGCCTTCCAGCGTCCGCAGGTAATGTTTTCCTTTCAGATCCCAGCATCCAACGGACCCGTCAGCATGTCCCACGGCACAGAACTGGTTGTCATGAGACTGGGAACAGCAGGTTACTGATGCTTTATCCCCCCCGGAAATAAGCTGTGTCTTCCCATCAGTTATGTTCACGATGTGGATTTGTCCTTCGTCGCCGGGGATCATCACCTTCTTCCCATCATATGAACAGGAAAACGGTACTGGTGTCCCGATTGTTCCGACGGACCATTGCAGAGTACCTTCAACAGTATCACGGCACTGAAGCGTTCCGCTGGTTTCCTTAAAAATCAGGCGGGTGGTATCGGGAGAAATAGCAAGACCGCTGATGGAACCCGGCCCAGGATAGATCTGGAAAACGAGCATTGCGTTCCGGGTATTCCAGAGGCAGATGGTCCCATCGGAACATCCGGCCGCCAGCAGGGATCCATCGCCAGAAATGGCCAGACGCTGGGGTTGTCTTTCCGTAGTAAGATGTGCCCTGACAAGGAGATTTTCCGGAACCGGACACGTCCACCTGTCTGGTATGATACGGATAATCTCCTCCCAGAGTGTCCGTTCGTCTCCTTCAGGTGCCCACCCTGCTTTTTCCATCGCTGTCAGAGCATGAATTGCCATTGGCAAAGGTGCATGAACAGACAGCTGCCACAATGCTCTCCACTTTTGTTCCTGGATTAAACCGATGACTACTACCTCCCATTCTTCATCTGACCATCGGGCAGTTTTTGCGGTTTGATCCGTTCCCCTAAGCGCTGCTCCAAGTACCGGACAATGTTTGCTCATTTTTGCCGCATACCGGGTGTTGAATCTGACCCGTTCTGTTGCCAGGGCATACCCGGATGCGAGCAATGGGCGGTGGGGGTTATTGTCCAGCCGATCATAGTGTTCGTACTGGCCGGTGATGAAGCAGAAGAGTGCCCGGGACACAGGATCCGAGGGCAGGTAATGACACTCATTATTCAGGTTGTTGAGGGCAGCATCGCTTTGTATCAGAATTTCTGCACAGAATGCATCTATGGCAGGGACTGAGGTAAGGGAGCAGAGGGCCTTCCGGGCAATGTCCTGGACTTTTGCATGAGGATATTCGCAAAAAATCCTGGTAAGGGTACGGACAGATTTTACTTCTCCCATTTGTGCACGGTTTGCGAGATCCCTGACCGAACGCTGGTACAGCCAGGGGCCTATCAGTGGCGCAGAAATGAGGGACTTCATGCCGCTCACGGAGAGGTGCTCTCAATGGTCTCGAGTGTGATTGTCAGCCCGGTTTTTTCTGTGCTGGCGCGATTGTCTTTGAAGCAGAGATAGCCCTCCCTTCAGCAAGCCAGGCCCGGAGTGCGTTAACCGTCTCGCGCTGGGAGACCGAGAGAGGAACCTGTGTCTTCATGCAGCCAAGGATGTCATCGGTCGTGACGCGACGCAGGTTCTCGTTGAATGCAATGTACATCGCATCGATCACCGTCTGCTCGATCTCGGCACCCACATACCCCTCGCTCTCTTTTGCAAGAAGATCAAGAGCAAAGTCTGCAGGCATGCATTTGCGTTTCTTTATATGGACAGAAAAGATTTCCCGGCGTTCTTCGGTATTAGGAAGATCGAGGAAGAAGATCTCGTCAAAACGGCCCTTGCGGAGAAGTTCGGGAGGAAGTGCTGCAATGTTGTTGGCTGTGGCCACCACAAAACAGGGAGATGACTTATCCTGCATCCAGGTGAGCAGATGAGCAAAAACCCGCTGGCTGGTGCCGGCATCACCGCTGCCGAATGCAAAAGCCTTCTCTATCTCGTCTATCCAGAGGATGCACGGCGCTATCGTTTCAGCAAGTGAGAGGGCCCGGCGCGTCCTCTCTTCTGATTCTCCGACAAGGCTCCCGAACAGGGCGCCCACATCGAGCCTGAGCAGGGGCAGGTGCCAGAGATCGGCGATCATCTTGGCCGTCAGGCTTTTGCCCGTTCCGGGAATTCCTATGAGCGCGATGCCCTTGGGGGCGGGAAGACCGTAGTCCCGGGCCTCCTGGGTAAACGCCCGCTCCCGCAGCCGGAGCCAATCCTTAAGCTGGGCAAGACCTCCGACATTATCGGGATTTTCTGTAAGGCTGTAGAATTCGAGCGCATCAGACTGGCTCAGAACGTCTTTCTTATCCGCAATAATGGCATCGATATCCCCATCATCGAGTGTGCCATGGGTAACAATCGCCCGGGAAAATGAGCGCCGGGCCTGGTTGAGGGTCATCCCCAGTGCGGCCTGGATCAGTTTCTCCCTGCCGGCATCGGAGAGCAAACTGGTAATCCCGCTGTTTGTGAGAAGCGAGTCGAGTTCCTTTGAAAGTTCGGGAGCTCCCGGCGGAGCGAAATGAATCAGTACTGCATCATCCCGTATCTCTTCCGGCACCCGCTGTACCGGGGTCACTATCACCATCGTGCGCCTGCTGTACTTGAATTTCTGGGAATAATTGCGGATCTTGCGTTTTACCTGGGGATTACTCCAGTATTCATGAAAATCCTTGAGAATAATTACCGCATTCTCATCGGATTTGGCCATATCATCGAGTGCAGTAATGGGATCGCGGGACTGAGCGAGAAAACCGGCGTTCCCGCAGACAACCGAGACTCCGTCAATACTGTCCCAGGCTATGCACTGACGCGGCGGGTCCCACTTTTCACACACCTCTTTTACCTGTGCAACCACTCGTTCTTCTTCGGGCGTCATCACCACGATTAATGTGACCCGTGCCCTCAGGGAGACATTCAGTTTTCGTGCAAAATCCGGTTCCTTATCTGGCATGCTCATGTCCACCTTCGCACGACAATCCTGATAGTTCCGTCAATTTCATCTGTCTGTGACACGATCTCGTATCCGTCTTTTGCCGTCTGTTCGAGCACAATCTTTCTCGCGTACTCCTTCTGGATCGTTTCCGCCTGCTGTTTGAGCTTGCTCGCGATCTGTTTCTGGCCGGTACCGGATACTCCCCACCAGTCGGCAACCATATCGTAGGTGCCATCGCTGTTCTTCACAAACCCTACACTATAACCACCGGATTGTTTTGCCGCGATATCCACGGTATGCTGCCCATGATATCCCTTGATGGTGGTATCGGTCTCTACAGTATGGCCCAATTCCTCAAGGCATCGGATCAGAGCTTCCCGATGGCGGAATTGTGTGCGGACACGGCTGAAGTGAGACATAGGTTTAGCTGTCCCCCCTGCAGCGATGGGTAAGTCCTTTGACAAACTGTCTGTCGGGGAATCCGGTGGCCGTAAGGGTTCCGTCGGGATGTACCGTAAATTCGGCAGGGTGCCCTGAAGCGTGAGTTGAAGATGCGGGGAGGGTGATGGTATCGGTGAGAGGGATGATTCTCTGGTTGGATGAACCAATCCACGGGTCATTGCATTTCATGGAAGAGATATAGGGACCGGCAATCAGGAGATCGGTTGCTGCAACCAAACGCTTCCACGCGGGTCGGGTGGACTTAAGAACGATATCGGGAGAAAATCCAGTGAACGTGACAATTGAATGACCCTGCTCCCGCAATTGTTCTCCGAGATCTCCCAGTGCGTGAGCCTGGGTAAAAGGTTCGCCACCGGAGAATGTAGCTCCATCAATATTTTTCTGGGCGCAAATTATTTCGGCAAGGCTCGATGGGGTTACCTGCTGACCGAGATTGAATGACAAAAACTGCGGGTTGAAACAGCCCTCACAATGGATCGGGCAACCCTGCACCCAGACGACGGGCCGGATGCCGGGTCCGTTCACAGACGACCGTGCAAGAAAACCTGCAAGGTTGATCGTGCTCTTACATCGGCATCCAGGGTCATTGGTTTCATGCACCTTCATTTTTCCGCCGCGTTTTTGTGGCTGTTAAATGATTCCGGTGTGGGTGATCGATCTATCTTATAGTGTTACCCGTAATTTCCCGGAATGAATTCACCCGCGGGGACGTGCAAATAAGCATACTTATGAGATACGATCTGACTATACATCTTGGATTTTACCCCTTTTATAGCCATTGAAACGAGTTTATGTAATTCATAAGGATTTCGTTCGAAGTTTGCCTATCGCGCAAAAACCCCGAGTTGCGTTTCGGCGTGCCCTTATTATCATCTAAACCCAATATATCCGGTAGTGAAGGCAACATTTGACGGCACCGCAGTGCGAGTGGGAAAAGACGGGCGTGTGCTCTACGAGCAGAGCGGGTACGGCCGCTTGGAAAAAGATGGTGTGAAGCTTTCCCCTCAGGAGGCGCTCTATCTTCTCCACCGCCAGAAAATTACCTTAGATGATTATACGTTCGATAGCTTGTTTTCAGAGTTTGCCAGTGAACGCAATTTCCTTCGGAGTTTTCTTGTATACCGCGATCTCCGCGAGCGGGGGTATGTGGTCCAGACAGGCCCGCACGACTTCCGGGTATTCCGGCGCGGTGAGAAACCTGGAACCGGAGAGTCCCTCTACCTGGTCCGCGTGCTCTCGGAACGCGATCCCATCCGGTTTACCAAGTTAATCGAAGAGGTGGTTGCGTCCCGCAATATGCGCAAACAGTACGTGCTGGCGGTTGTCGATGATGAAGAAGAGCTTACCTACTATGAGATCAAGCTGCAGGTACTGGCAGATGCCTGTATCCCATTAACACCTCTATCGAAACATGAGGCAGTGTTGATCGGAAAATCTGCTATGGTCCGGATCAGCCCCCCCTCCGACCTCGAGACATCCGGCTTTGGCAAACGCCTTGACGATGAACGACTCATGCTGTCGCCGGTTGAACTCCTCTACCTGATGGGAAAAGGGATTCTCGATCTCAGGAGAGGTGATGTTCCCGTCAGCACTCCTGAGTATTTTGAACTTGCCCGCGAGAACGATTCGGAACTGGCAGAGAAAGACGCGGTGTACACGGAACTCCGGTCGCACGATTATACTCCCCGGACCGGCTATAAGTTCGGGCACCACTTCCGGGTCTACTGCGGCAAGAATGTACATTCTGACCTTCTGGTTCATGCAGTGGAGAAGGATACGGTTATCCCCATGAGCACGATCTCCCGCTCGGTCCGGATGGCGCACAGTGTCAAAAAGAAGATGTTGTTTGGCACTGTACATACTAACGGAATCCAATTCGTGGAATTTGCACGAATCAAACTGTGAGCACCTTTCATGCCGGAACCGCAGAATAACCCCTGGTCAAGCACGCCGTCTCTCGATATCGAAAAAACCTTTGCCGATTTCGGTATCGACCCGATAGGCCCGGTACTGGCCGAACTCCCCAGTGTTCCCTACTTTATGCGCCGGAACATTGTCGTCGGCCACCGTGATTACCGCCCGATAGCGAGCGCGATCCGCAACCATACGCCGTTTCATATCCTCACCGGGTTCATGCCGAGCGGCCACCCGCATCTCGGTCACCTGATGGTAATGAAGGAAGTGGTCTGGCATGTCCAGCAGGGCGGCAACGGGTACGTTACCATCGCTGACCGCGAGGCCCACGCGGTCCGTGACCTTTCCTGGGAGAAGTGCCGGGAATATGGCAAGGAATATCTTGCCTGCCTGTACGCGCTCGGGTTTGAGGGCACCACGTACTTCCAGAGTAAAAACGAGCGGCTCAAGGATCTCGCATTCGAAGCGGCAATGAAGGTGAACTTCTCGGACCTTTCGGCGATCTACGGTTTCTCGCCGGAGACCGATATCGCCCACGCGGACAGCGTGATCACGCAGGTGGCCGATATCCTGTATCCCCAGATTGACCGGGAACCTGCCCCCACACTCGTGCCGGTCGGCGTTGACCAGGACCCGCACATCCGGCTCACCCGCGGGGTTGCCCACAAGATGCGGATGTTCACGATAGAAGAGCGGGATGGGTACATCAGCGTCCGGTCCAAGAATGCGCCGGAGGCAGCGCTCGATGCGGTGAAAAAGGCGTTCCCGCACGCAAAGAAATACGAAGGGCACGTGGATATCAAAGATGCGCAGTGCGTTGACGTGAGTGCGAAAGTCCGGGAGATCGAGCGGGCGCACGGCGGGTATGCATTCTACACGCCCTCGTCCACCTACCATGTCTTCATGCCGGGCCTCACGGGCGGCAAGATGTCGAGCAGTATTCCCGAGAGTATCATCTCGTTCTACGAGACCGAGGCGGTCGTCAGAAAGAAAGTGATGAGCGGGATCACGGGCGGAAGGGTGACTTTGGAAGAGCAGAAGCGGCTCGGTGGCGAACCCGACAAGTGCTCGCTCTACCTGCTCAATCTCTTCCACATGGTAACCGACGATACGGAACTTGCAGAGATCCGGCGGAAGTGCACGGCAGGCGAGATCACCTGCGGCCAGTGCAAGAAAGAGACGGCGGAACGCGTGGTTTCGTTCCTGCAAGACTTTAAGGAGAAGATGGATGCGGCAATGGACAGGATCGAGGTGTGAGAATGGCGGAACTGACGCAGAACGAGAAACGGCTGCTTGCAATACTGGAAAAAGAGAAGAAGGCAGATGCCCCGCATCTTGCGGGCCTGCTCGATGCAACTCCTGAAGCAGTGGTGCAGTGGGCGCACCTTGCACAGGATAATGGCTTTGCTCTTGTTGAGAGGGTTGTGGCGAAGGAGTTTGTGTACACTGATGAGGGTAAAAACTACTTGAAAAATGGCTTGCCCGAAACGCAGCTCTTCCGTTTCATCCTGCCGGGAACCACGCTTGCCGATCTCCAGAAGCACGAGGCATTTAAGATCGGATTTGGCCAGCTGAGAAAAAAAGGGCTGGTGAAAGTCAATGGAGCTTTCGTGGAAAAAGTCCTGCATATCACCGATGACGATACTATACAAAAGGACACGGATCTTAACCGCGGAAATGATTACGGGGCCCCTATGGATGCGGATGAAGCTGCCATCAGGAACCCGTCGGCAGATAACCCAAGAACAAAAGAACTCATCAAGCGCGGTATCCTGCAGGAATCCGAAACCGTCCGGTATACGATTGCCATCACACCCGCCGGGCTTGCCCTCGTCAAGCAGGGTCTCGATCTCCGGGGCGAGAGCGGCACCCTCACCCGCGACCAGATCATCTCGGGCGAATGGAAGAATCTCAATCTCCGTAAGTATGACGTGAGCAAGCTCCCCAAAAAGGCGTACCCCGGCAAGATCCACCCCTACCAGCGGATCATTGGCGAGATGCGTGAGATCCTGCTCGAGATGGGCTTTACGGAACTCTACGGCGGGATCGTCCAGCAATCCTACTGGAACTTTGACGCCCTCTTCCAGCCGCAGGACCACCCGGCCCGCGAGATGCAGGATACGTTCTATCTCAACGAGACCCTCCCGCTCCCCCCGGGATACGAGAAGGTTAAGGCCATGCACGAAAGCGGCGGCGAGACCTCCTCGACCGGCTGGGGCGGCATCTGGAAGGAAGAGAAGGCCGAGCAGTGCGTGCTCCGGACCCACACCACGAGTGTCTCGATCCAGTACCTTGCGAACAACCCGAACCCGCCCGTCAAGGCCTTCTGTGTCGGCAGGGTATACCGTCGCGAGACGATCGATACCACCCATCTCGCAGAGTTCGAGCAGCTCGAAGGGATCGTCATGGACGAGAACGTCTCCTTCGGGAACCTGCTGGGTATCCTCCGCGAGTTCTACAACCGCATGGGCTTCGAGAGCGTGCGCTTCAAGCCCTCGTTCTACCCCTACACCGAGCCGAGCCTCGATGCCGAGGTGTATGTTGACGGGATTGGTTGGATCGAGATGGGCGGCGCCGGCGTCTTCCGCGAGGAAGTCACTGCCCCGCTCGACATCAACTATCCTGTCCTTGCGTGGGGTCTTGGCGTGAGCCGGATTGCAATGCTCCGCCTCGGTCTCAAGGATCTCCGCTACCTGCACAAGAGTGACGTGGCCTTCCTCCGCGAGACTCCTTCCCTGCGCCCGAACAAGGGAGGTATCTGAAATGGCAGTCATCACGCTTCCTTACAAGTATCTCGAGCGACTCACCCGCACCGACCGGAAGATGATTCTCGATAAGGTCGCCTTTATCGGGTCCGACGTGGAGCGGATCGAAGAGGACCACGCGGATGTCGAGTTCTTCCCGGACCGCCCTGATCTCTTCTCTCCGGAAGGAGTGGCCCGGGTGATGCGGGGCTACCTTGGGATTGAGACCGGTCTCTCGTCTTACCCGGTAAAACCCTCCGGTATAAAATTCACCATTGATCCCGCGCTTGCGAACATCCGCCCTGTGCTCGGGGCTGCGGTTATCCGCGGTGTCTCATTTGATGACGAATCGATCCAGAGCATCATGTCCCTGCAGGAGTCGCTCCATTGGGCAGTCGGCAGGGGCAGGAGCAAGGTTGCAATTGGCATCCATGATATGGACACGGTCAAGCCTCCGTTCCATTACATCGCTTCCCGGCCGAGCCGGGGGTTCATTCCACTCGACTTCAAAGAGAAGATGACGATGACCGAGATCCTTGAGAAGCACCCGAAAGGCCGGGACTATGCGAAGCTTGTAAAGGATTTCCCACTCTACCCACTGATCGTTGACGATGATGACCACGTCCTTTCGTTTCCCCCTATCATCAATGGCGAGCGGACCCGCGTGACCATCGATACGAAGAACATCCTCCTCGACACGACCGGCACCGACAAGCGGGCGGTCAGTGTGGCCGTTAACATCATCTGCACAGCGATGGCCGAAGCGGGTGCGAAGATCGAGAGTGTTGATATCGGCGGAGTGCAGACTCCTACTCTTTCCCCCGCAGAACGGACGGTGAGCGTGCAGGAGTGCTCAAGGCTCCTCGGCATCGGACTGACCGCAACGTCGATGTCAGAACTCCTCCGGAAGATGCGCTTTGGTGCCGAACCGGCGGGTGCAGACACGGTAAATGTGCAGGTGCCCTGCTACCGGGCCGACATCATGCACGATTGGGACCTGTTCGAAGATGTGGCGATCGCGTACGGGTATGACCGGCTCGAAAGCCAGCCGCCCAAGACCTTCACCGTGGGAAAACCCCATCCGGTGCAGGTCAACGCGGCCCTTGCCCGCGAGGCCTTCTCCGGTCTCGGGTACCTCGAAGTGATGCCGTTTACGCTGACAAACGAGGATGTGCTATACAAAAAGATGCAGCGCGACGAGAAGAAAGGCGTCCTCCGTGTCATGCACCCGATCAGCATCGAGAACACGGTCGTCCGGACCGAGCTCCTCCCGCTGCTCCTCGAATTCCTGACCCTGAACCGGCACCGCGAACTCCCGCAGCGCCTTTTTACCGTGGGCGATGTCGTGGACTCCTGCCTCACGTACCAGCAGGCAGCCGGCGTCAGCACCCACCCGGATGCGGACTTCTCGGAGGCCTACGCCTCGGCAGACGCGATGCTCCACGAGCTTTCCATCGAGTATACGGTGAAAGAATCCGCCGATGCAGCCTTCATTGAGGGACGCCGGGGCGATATCATTTCCGGCGGAAAAAAGATCGGAGTCTTTGGCGAGATCCATCCCACCGTGCTGAACGCATTTGAACTCGAGCACTCGGTTGCCGCGTTCGAGTTCGACCTCAGAGCCGTACCGGGATATCCCGTTCTCTGAGATACTCTTTTACCTCTTTTACGGTAAACTCCCCGAAGTGAAAGACGCTTGCCGCAAGGCAGGCGTCGGCCTTTCCTTTGGTAAACCCGTCATAGAAATGCGATAAGTTCCCGACACCGCCGCTGGCGATCACCGGGATGCCGGCGGCATCCGAGATTGCGGCCGTAACCGCGAGATCGAACCCGTTCTTGGTGCCATCGGTCTCCATGCTGGTGAGCAGGATCTCTCCTGCCCCCCGTTCCTCGGCTTCCTTTGCCCACGCAACCGCATCGATACCGGTCGGCTTGCTGCCGCCGTAGACGACCACTTCGTACCAGCACCTGGTCTCGTCTTCCAGAAACACGGGGATTGCCTTTTCATTCGGCGTAAAATTCCGGCGCACATCCATTGCCACGACAATACATTGCGTGCCGAAGGACTCCGCCCCCCGGGTGATGAGGGTCGGGTCGTGCACCGCGCTCGTGTTCATGCTCACCTTATCGGCGCCCGCCCGGAGGATCTGCTGGATGTCTTCCAAAGACCGGATGCCCCCGCCAACCGTTAGCGGGAGGAAGAGCTGGTCGGCTGCCCGCTTGATCAGCTCAATGATGATACCGCGTTTCTCCTTGGACGCCGTGATATCGAGGAATACTACCTCGTCGGCGCCCTGCTCGTTATAACGCTCGGCAAGCTCCACCGGGTCACCGGCATCCCGCAGTCCGAGAAAATTCGTCCCCTTGACCACCCTTCCATCCTTGAGATCCAGGCAAGGAATGATCCTTCGCGTGAGCACCATTGGTAAAAACTGGGTGTGCAATCCCTATCTATATTTCTCAAACAGGGTATACGGATTCATCCGTATTCAGGATTAGTCGAGAATTGTCCGGAGATACCCGTTCAAATCCCGGAGTTTTTATGTAACTTGGGGTGCCTACTCATAGGGTACGACAGGATACGGGCAGGTGCCGGAACGCATCTTCCCCGGTGATTTTATGAGTACAGGAAAACTGAAGATGGAATGGGCTGCGCAGTACATGCCGGTGCTCGCCGCGATCAAGAAACAGTTTGTCAAGGAAAAACCCTTTGCGGGCATGACGATCGGCATGGCGCTCCATGTCGAGGCCAAGACCGCAAACCTCGTCACTACGCTTGCCGCCGGCGGGGCAGTTGTGCATATCACGGGATGCAACCCGCTCTCCACGCAGGACGATGTGGCAGAGGCCCTCAACCACGTGAAGAATGTGCACTGCTATGCAAAGCGTGCCTGCACGGTCGAGGAATACTATGCTGCCATCGACAAGGTGCTCGATGCAAACCCAATCATCACGATTGACGATGGTATGGACCTGATCCACTACATCCATACCAAGCGCCGTAAACTCTTAAAAACCGTTATCGGCGGTTGTGAGGAGACCACCACAGGTATCCACCGCCTCCGCGCCATGGCAGCAGAGGGAAAGCTCGAGTTCCCGGTCATTGCGGTGAACGACACCCCGATGAAACGGTTCTTTGACAATGTGCACGGGACCGGAGAGAGTGCCCTGACCTCCATCATGATTACGACCAATACCCTGATTGCCGGCAAGTATGTCGTTGTCGCTGGCTACGGGTACTGCGGCCGGGGTCTCGCCAGGAAGGCCCACGGGCTCGGCGCCAAGGTCATCGTGACAGAGATCGATTCCCGCCGGGCGCTCGAGGCGCACATGGACGGGTACATGGTCATGACGATGGACGAGGCAGCAGCCCTCGGGGACCTCTTCATCACGACCACCGGCAACGTGGCGGTCCTTAACCAGAAGCATTTCAGGAAACTCAAAGACGGTGCAATCCTCTCGAATGCCGGTCACTTCAATGTCGAGATCGATATCGAATGGCTCCACAAGAATGCTGACAAGGTCATCACCCGCGAAGGTATCGAGACGTTCATGCTCAAGGGCAAGGCAGTCCATGTGCTCGCCGAGGGCCGGCTCGTCAATCTTGCAACTCCCAAGGGCATGGGCCACCCGATCGAGGTCATGGACCTGAGTTTCGCGCTCCAGGCGCTCTGCACCCAGTATATTGCGCAGAACGGCAAGAAACTCAAGGGCGGTGTATACGAGGTTCCGCAGGATATCGATGAGCAGGTCGCTAACCTGAAGCTCTCATCGCTTGGGCTCTCGATCGATACGCAGTCAAAGGAGCAGAAGAAATACCAGTGCAGCTGGGATATCGGGACATAAGGGTTCCGGAGATATTTTTCTTTTTTTCGTTCAGGTTTATTTCTTGAAGTGGTTTTTCGTTGTCCTGCGTGCGACATTAGGATAACGGGCTCGTGGATGGGCGAGCATCCCCACGTCGCCAGGTCGGTTTTAATCCGAGAGAGTGGGATTAAACGGAACTGCCCGATTTTTTCACTATAAGGATGTCTATCAGCGGCAAAGACCGTTATTCATCGCTATTTTTGGAAACAAGAATCGGCGAAGCAGGGGTGCTTGTCCATCCCTGCAAGCCCGTTATCGCAACGCGAGTCTCATCGCTTTACTATCCAGATTGTCAGAGCATCAAAACCTAAAAAATGAGAAATTTCATCCTTCCCTCGCGGCAAACAAATATTCCTGAGCATACCCACAATATTCCCCGAAATGCTCTCGGCCAAACCGTCTTATCGTATCGTAATCCCGGTTCGTGAGCCCAGCAGCGAGATCCAAGGCCGGAAGATAATTCTGCTGCATGATCCTCCGGATCCAGACATCGACCGGGAACGCCTCGTATTTCTGGAATGCAAAGAGCAGGATGCAGTCTGCTGCCTTTGGCCCTACACCGTGCAGCTGCATCAGTTCTTTCCGGGCATCCTCGTACGGGAGGCTGAATAATGTTTCCTCCCACTGTTTTTCATTCTCGATGGAACAGGAAGTCCTGAATACGTATGGCTGGCGGTATCCCAGTTTGCATATCGTCAGCCCGTCATCTCCCCCGCAGGAGATGGATGCGGGTTCGGGAAATGTGTGATAGGTTTTTCCTTCGAATTCGATGGCTTTTCCGAACTGTTCTGCAATTGAGGCTATCCGTCTCCGGATGGTCGGGATGTTCGAGTTTGTCGAGCAGATGTAGGAGATCAGGCATTCCCATGGCGGCTGGCGTACGAGGCGAAGGCCGGAACACCTTTTGATTGCTGTATGGATGAACGGATCCTGATCGATGTTTTTTATTACCTTTGTGATATCGAGATCTAGTGAGAAATATTGGCGGATAAATGCGGTATCAGCTCCCTCAAAAGCCAGGGTCGGGCCATCCTGCCGGATCTTAATGACCTTGTCATTGACAACGCCATACCACCATCCAGCTGCTGAAAGATCCCAGCGGAATACCTGACCACACGCCAGTGTCTGGTCAAGTGAGAATGGCATATCAGCGGAAAGGGATATTTTTGGCATCGGGAATTCTTTTGGTACGTTGTCGTTCGATCCTTATATCGTAATCCTAAAATCCTGCATTAAACAGAAATCACATAATATCTACGACATTTTAAAAGGGCTTTCATATTATCGCAAAAAAGCTTGGCCGTATCAGAACGAATAGCATTTTAATATATAAATTATAAGTTGTTCGTATGGAATTAGCTGAAAGCCTTAAAGAATTCATTAAAGAAGGACAGGATTGGGAACGTAGAAATACGTCAGTCAAAGGTGTCGCAATCATCCGGCTTCCCCAAAATAAAAATCGGGCAGCCTCGCTCGCAATAGATATCAACCCTGTTGGTGAGAATGGTCTTCCCATGAAGAAAAAAGGCATCATGATCATGAATACTGCAGAATTGCATGCATTCAGGGAAACGTTCAAGAACGAAAAACTCGACAATCTCATCAGTATTTTAGAGGACGTAAGCGGGCGCAAACCCGCCGGAAAATCTGTTAAAGCAGATGTAGTGCAACTCTAAACCCGATGGCATCGGGTACGTTGGACCGGGAGGGATAATTATCAGGAAATGGATGGTGGCTTTTATTATCATGCTTCTTGTAGCAATAGCGTTGCCCGGTTGTCTCGGTTTTAAAACACCCTCTGTTTCAAGCCCGGCACTTCCTTCGGTACTTGTTGATTACAAGCGTGTTGGAGGTATCGCAGGGTTTGATGATCGGCTGGTAATTTTTGATAATGGGGTTGCAGTTATATCTCGAAAAACGGTCAGCACTGAGATTGCGTTAAACTAAAGTGATCTTGACCGGATTACCGAAATCTTTAATGAAGCCCAGTTCACCATGTTGCAGGGAAATTACACAGGCAGGCAGGGAACTGCAGATTATTTCCGGTATACCATAAGTTATCATAATAAAACGATTAATGCCGAGGACTCTGCGGTTCACCCATCATTGCAACCGGTAATTGATGAGATGAATCGAATAATAAACACTGCCAATAACGGGGAGCGGATTGAGCGTCCGTTCGCAAATCTACCATCTTAATTTTTTATTGTTTGGTCAACTTTTAAAAAATTAATGGAAAAAGAATTTACTTTTTCTCATACATACATGACTGGACATCATGACCTAATTTGCCAATCGCATCTGCACGACATCGTTGGCAGTGACGCATTTGTTTGACATATTTTCCGCATTCGTCCTGCATTTTTCTCTTCATCTCCTGTGTTGGCGGGGCAATGTTGGCGAATTTATATTGGGCAATGAGTGGGATGACGTTAAAAGTATACACCCCCATTTCTCCGACTTTCTTTGCAATTGCCGGGATATGATCTTCATTGATGCCAGGGATATAGACGGTGTTAATCTTTACAATCATATGCCGCTTCACGGCTTCTTCGATACCTTTTAACTGCTGGGAGAGCAGGATTTTTGCCCCTTCCAGTCCTTCGTAACGCTTGCCCTGATAGTCGATGAACTGGTAGATCTTTGCGCCGATCTCAGGATCGATTGCATTGAGTGTTACGGTAATATTACCAACATCGTATTTTTCCAATAAATCAATTTTATCAGGAAGAAGAAGGCCATTGGTACTGATGCACTTAATTACGTTGGGGTACTCTTCATGGAGTCGGCGAAGCGTTTCTAACGTCTCTTCATTTGCCAGCGGCTCTCCGGGACCCGCAATTCCCACTACCTTGATATAATTATATTTCTCTACAACTTTTTTGACCATGTCCATGGATTCATCAGGATTTAGTACTCGTGTGGTGACCCCGGGGCGACTTTCGTTTACGCAGTCAAAGTCCCGAATGCAGTAATTACACTGGATGTTGCATTTGGGCGCAACGGGTATATGGCATCTGCCAAAATTATGGCAGGCTTTTTCAGAAAAGCAGGGATGCTCCTGTATCTTGCGCATCTGCGCTGCGTCCCACTGAACTTTTTTCCCTGCAACATCTGCAACTTTCACTTGATCGTCCATAGTCAACACCAACACGTACGTTCTGTTGGTATAAATACCGTGCAATCGTGATATCGATTTTAAGAGATCCCAAAAAAAAGAATCCTGTTTCGTTTTCCCGATTGTTTTGAATTTACCCGTTCTCTTCGGGGTAACTGTATATGGTTTGACCGGATTATTGTACAGGAAAGTATCATGAAGAAATCTGAAAAGATCAAAGGTAAGGAAGCGGTAGCAGCAAAAAAACGACTCTATCCAAAACTTGCGATGATAGCCGCAGCAGGAATACTGATTTTGTTTGTTGTGGGGTATGTCCTGCTTAATCCGTCCGGTGCAAAGAGTGGTGATATGGTAACGATTGAGTATACCGGGAGTCTGGCTGACGGAACGGTCTTTGATTCGAATGTGAATTCCACCCCTCTTACCTTCATCATTGGGCAAGGTCGGGTTATGAAAGGTTTGGAAGATGGTGTTACCGGAATGTCTCAAGGAGAGACCAAGACGGTAAAAATTCCCGTGGATAAAGCCTACGGTCCATACAATAATGCCCTTATTCATATCATCAATCGCTCGACATTACCCGCCAATATTACTCCACAAGTGGGGAGTGTGTTAAAAATTACACGGCAACCGGATGGAGCCGTAGACTATGTAAAAATAATTAATGTAACGCCTTCCACGGTAACCTGGGATGAAAACCATGAACTTGCCGGAAAAGATCTTGTTTTTACTATCCGGATGATCGAGATCCAAAAAGGCTGATTTTTTTTATAATTTTGTCAGGAAAATTTTGAAAACTTCTCACGAAATCGCGGGCGAATGGAAATTGAGGTAGGAGTGCAAAATTATCATTGCTTTGGTGCGAAGTCTTTGATTTCATGCAGGTTTTTTTCCACTATATCCTGTAACACTCCACCTCATACCGGCATGATTTCTATCCGGATGGAAAGATAACCTCGTGGCCCGGTTGCTGCGGCCATGGAGTAGCAGGATCTATTACCACGTTGGATGTTCCATTTCTTTTGTCGAAGGTAAGCTTTTTTTTGGGGGAGTCAATCAGAGCTGATTTTGAACTCCATTTGGTGCTTCCGCGGGGTTTTGCGTACCGCATTCGCCAAAAAGCGTAATCCTGTTTTCAGGTAGAGATGACTTCAGCCCCGGATGGGAATATTTCGGGGCAAATCGTGCCCGTAATTTTCCCTCTTTAGACCGCTTTGGGGGGCGAAAAAAAGAGATGTGGCTGGTTTTGTCCAGATCGGGTGGTCGTTCCGGGTCTGGAGGGGGTAATGGGCGGGAAACGGGTGAGAGGAATTTACGCCGGAGAAATAGATGGATGGTTCTTTTTATCTTGAATAATTTGAAAACTTCCAACGATGGAGCATGCAAATGGAAATAGAATTTGGAATATATACCGTTTTGTGGGTACCGTCTCTTAAATCCATCTTGGAAATTTCTATGGTAATTGTTGAGCAAAATCTTTTCTAAACGACGAAAAAAGAGTCGTTAATTTTTGAAATTATTTGCTCTGTAGAAAACCTCAATGATGAGAAATTGTAAGAATCTGTGAATATTGCAGACAATCATTTTGTTAGCGATTTCTTTCATTTGAATCCGGAATATTTTTGCTTTAAGATCTCCGTCAAACTTTCTTTTCAAGACAGAGAATTTGTTTTCCACGAGTTGTCGTCTTGGATAAATCGTATCATTGAACTGACAAGCCATTTCCTGGCGGTATTTACCGCTGATGATCTCACTATTCCAGGAACGAATTGGGATGACCGAATTGGCGTGAAGGTCTTCCCGGATCAATCGGTGAATCGATTCAGAGTCGTATCCTTTGTCCATAACGTAACAATCAGACTTTCGAGTTTTGTGACATTGTCGGAGTAATTTCTCGGCATGCCGAGTATCGTGGACCCGACTTTTTGAGGCCACAAATCCGGTAATTACCTTGATCGGTATCTACTGAGATCGATGTTTTCAGGAAATGTTTTCGGAGTTTCCCGGTTCTTTCCGAGAAATAGTGGCTGCAGTATCCGCTCGTAAATCCGGACGAATCGATAGCGGTTATGGGGATATTTTCATCCGAAGAGTAGAACTGGTTCACTGTCTTTTTGAAAGTCAACCGATGATAAAGTGATTTAATCCGACAAAGAAATTTCTGGAGCGTAGTGAAATGAGGTACTTCGGATAGATCAAGGATAGCCTGAACACCCTCCATATCTCCGACGTCTTCAATGAATTCCCTGTAGTGCTGGTTGCGGAAGTCTTTGAACAAAATGAGAACGAGTAGCTGATGTTGTGTGTAGATTTTCTTTGAAAATTTACAGGAATATGGCTTGAGATGAGTTGACTTTACGAGCGAAATGGCTGTCTGGATAAACCTGATATTCCGGCTCGCTAATTTCTTTATTGTCTCCTTCCTATTTGACGACACATCAAAGGAAGGAGATGCTGTACCTTAGATCTTTCGGTTGTCGGTACATCTCTTTTGGATTAGGATTTCTACAGAGCA
>CAILCG010000008.1 GCA_903832665.1 uncultured Methanomicrobiales archaeon
CCACGACCCGGTAGAAAAGACCAAGGAAGGGTACACGGTGAAGATTGTCTATCAGGATACCGATGCAAAGGTTGTCGGCAGCCTGTCGGACAAGTTCAACACCATCGCCGGATTCACTGCAGGTGCAGCAGCGATCCTCGCCAACACGGCCCTCTCCACAGCCCACGGTGGTACTCCCGTCCGCGACACTGAGAACGAAGCGTTCAGCGCGACCCTCAAGTGCCACGACAACAACGGCGAACTGTACATGGTGACCTTCTCCCGCGACCGAGTAACCCTCACGTCCTATTCGGATGAAGCCATCCGGACCCGGGTCGAGACCTGGGCAGACACCGTGGCGGCACTCGCCTAGAAGCGCCAGACGAACAAAACCCGGGGGAGAGGAGACCTCCCGGTCACCTCTCTTTTTGGTCTGCTCGTCACGTGCGGAGGACCGCTATGGAAACGGAAATTTTAGCAATTGTGCTCGGAGCCGTACTCCCGATCTACCCCATGCAGTTTGCCATCTACCAGAAGATTGGCAAGTATGATGAGGTCGTCGAGGAGTTCAAGAAACTCCGGGATGAGCATGAACACATCAAGGAGGAGTGTCATGGGAGCTGAGAAGATGCAGCCGGTCGCAACCGTGACCGGACTGTACCGGGGAAAGTTCGACGGGCTTGAGCCGCTTACGCTCAATACCCCGCTCACCCGGGACGAGGTGCGGCGCAATCCGATTTTCTATGAACTGGACCTTCACCCGGAGCAGGGCGATGAGAATCTGATCATCGATGTGATCTACGACAACCTTTCCCCGATGCGGTTGCAGGACCTGTACCGGGGAACGGATATCCCGCGAGGCGTCCGGTTCTGGCCTGACTGGTTCGACATCCCGCCCTATGAAGAGATGCATGATATCGATGGCCGCCGGGTTTACCCGCGAGCGCCGGGTATCCACACGATCCAGATCCGGACCGGTCGGCGCAAGTTTGCCCAGATGGGCCGGGTCCGGGATTTCAGCCCGGTAAATGGTGGGTACACCAGCCCGGTCTTTGAGATCCGGATTGCGGAGTATCCTGATGTTCGAGAATGAGTTGCAGACCCGGGCCGCCATCTGCGGGACCGGGTGCCTGCTTGGGCTGGTCCTGGTGCTGGTCCATCTTCCTCTTCTTCTTCTCATCGTACCGATCGCGGTGCTGTTCCTCGGGCTTGTTGCGGACCCGGAGGAGACGCATGCGGTTTGGTACGGGATGCTGAACACGCTTGGCATCTTTGATCTCACAGCGCTCACGAATGGAGAGCGATTGAACTATTCTGATAACCGGCATTACTTCTGGTTTGGCGAGGTCGAGATGGCCTCAATGATGGCCGGTGTGTTTGCGGTCCCGGTCGGGATCTTCCTTGCGGGCCGGGCGGAGATCACGCTTGCGTTCATCGGTGCTGCGTTTTTGTTCCTTCCGCTGTTTGTGTTTCTGCCGAAATTGATGCAGCAGGCAATGAAGGCGGATACAGATGCAGCGATCGAGGCGTTCGGGAAGAATGAGCAGGTGAAGAGAGTGTTCTGGACCATGTTCGTTGCGATGGCCGGGTTGGTGCTGGCACGGGTGGTGGACCCGGTGACAGCGCAGCAGGTGGTCGGGATCATTACGGGGATGGGTGGGTAAGGGGGATGAGATTATCTCCCCCCCTTATCTATCCTCCGTCGGAGACTCCTGAAATAGGGGGTCAGGACCCTGAGGGCAAATATGCCCTAAACGGGCTCCTTTTCCCCCCAGGGTAATCCGGTTAATCCCGGAAAACCCCGATAATTCCCTCTTTTCAGTTCCTGTGGAAAATATGCCTTTAAATCACTCTGATTGCCAAAATGAAGGAGAAATGCCTCCCTCCCAAAGCCCGCCAAAGGCCCTTAAATCGAGGCATTTTTCGCCACCTAATTTAGTCCATCCGAACCCCGGAAACCCTGCCGGAATGCGAATATGAGGGTCGTTTTTTTCCGGAATGTCAGTTTTTTTGGAAACTGAGGGGGTAAAAGAACAGCATCCATTTGGGGGATAATTAAAAACTCAACATTAATGTGTTTTCGAGGGTATAATTTCCGTGATTTCAAAAAAAACGATAGCATCCCTCTGCATGGCTCTGATTCATGTGCGTTTTATCCCCACGGGGTGGGGAATTCAAAACTCATGTCTTACCCCTGTATACCTCTCTCGGTTCATCCCCACAGATGTGGGGAACTCTTGCACAGACAGAATGACAGAGGAGATCCGTTCATCCCCACGGACGTTGGATACACAGCTGATTGTCTCTGCGTTCTATTGCTTTTTTCGGTCCCCCTCCCGGTATTGGGGGAACATTTTCCCCAGGGTCGAGCTCTGATTCAACGCTCAATTCATTCTCATGTATGCAGAGAACTATGTATGCCCTTTGATTATCATCCCGCATCCAAAACCTTTCGCAGGTCCAATACCGGTAAAAAGTACTCGGACAAGCGGAGAAGGATTGGTGATCGTAATCAGTCTTTCAGTATTGCTGAAAAAACATATAGCCGAAGCAAAGAAGGGTAATTATAAAGTATCAAAGTATCGGACAGGATTTAATCAATATGAAACTTTGTTAAAAAATGAAAAAAATAGTTGAACTGATCTACCTTGCTGGGATGATCAGTGAGCGCTCGCCCGCGGGCATGAACTCGCGGATTGCACCCTTTGCGAACTCGCGGCGTGGTTCGGAGAAATCGAACTTGAGCGACGGGTCGGCGAAACAG
>CAILCG010000009.1 GCA_903832665.1 uncultured Methanomicrobiales archaeon
CTGATATTCCGGCTCGCTGATTTCTTTATTGTCTCCTTTCGATTTGACTTCACAATCAACAAAAGGAGACGCTGTACCTTAGATCTTTCGGTCGTCAGTACATCTCTTTTGGACTAGGTTTTCTACAGAGCAAAAAAATCAAAAAAAGATTCTGGTTATTTCCCCTTCACTTCGCAATTGTCAGGATCACATCGCCAACCGTGATTACGTCGACCTGTGCACCCTCTTCCATGTAGGAATATTTTGGCGTAAAGGAATTTTCGGGAACCGCGGTTTCACACCCATCCAGCATGATCGTTTTTGGCGGATTTGCTAGTTGTTCCGGTGAGAGCGCCGTAATCGCTGCCATGAATGCCTGCGCCTGTTTGCGGAATGTCGGTCCGATGACTGAGCGGTTGAAATCGATACCGGTTATCACCCGGTCGAGTTTTGCTGCATCCGTGCGCCAGTGGACATCCGCATTGAGCGTGCGTCCAGTATCGCCTTTGTCATTCACCGTGTGGGGTGCGTAGATAGTGACCCGGCCGAGCGGTGCGTTGAGTGCCAGACCCGCATCATGTTTGTATTTTCGCACTTCGGCTACCACCTGAACGAGCAGGTTGCCTTCCCTCCGGGCTGCATCATCGTCGTATGTGAATGTGACCCATGGCTGTTTGTGCACGCTGTTGCCAGGACTGAGGTGCGAGTAACACTCTTCGGCAAAGTAGGGGGTTAAGGGGGCGAGCAGCCGGCAGAGTGCGTCGAATGCCGTGTGAAGGGCTAGGCACGCGCTCTTTCTTGAATCATCGCTCTTATACAGGCGGCCCTTGACCAGCTCGATGTAATTGTCAGCCAGCACTTCCCATGCGAATTCGCGGATCGCCTTCAGGGCGACATCAAACTGGTAGGCTTCCAGCGCATCGCTTACCTGCTCGACCGTATCCGAGAGCCGCACGAGCAGCCACCGGTCAGCAAGGGCAGTGATCTGCGCATTCGGGTCATAGCCCTCCTTCTCCAGCTGGATTAGGGCAAACTTGGTGATGTTCCACATCTTGGTCTGGAACCGGGAGGCCGCAACCACATCGTTCCAGTTGAACATGATATCGGACCCCGTCGCCGCTCCCATGGCACCCCACTGGCGAAGCGCATCAGCACCGTACTTCACGAGGATCTCTTCGGGGACAATAATATTGCCCCGGCTCTTGCTCATCTTGAACCCGTCTTCACCCAGGACCATCCCGTTGACGAGGATCTCGTTCCAGGGTTTCTGGCCCGTGAGTGCGACCGAGCGCAGGATCGTGTAGAACGCCCAGGTCCGGATGATATCGTGGCCCTGGGGTCGGATCTGTGCGGGGAAGAAGGGCGTTTTTCCATTGCCATCCCATCCGGTAATATTCAGCACCGAGATGGAGGAATCCATCCAGGTGTCGAGCACGTCGACTTCGCCCGCAAAGTCGGTGCTGCCGCATTTCCTGCACGGGTGTTTGGGGCTGACCTGTGTGGGGTCGACCGGCAGATCCTTGTCTTCCGGCACCGTCATCTCGCCGCATTTTTTACAGAACCAGACCGGAATCGGGGTAGCAAAGATACGCTGGCGGGAGATGCACCAGTCCCATTCCATCTGGTCCACCCAGTTCTCCATGCGGCGCAGCATGTGTTCCGGATACCAGCTGATCTGGTGCGCAGCATCTGAAATCTCCTTGGGCTTGATCTTGACAAACCACTGGCGTTCAGAGAGGATCTCGATCGGCGTCTTGCAGCGCCAGCAGGTACCTACCCGCTGGGCAAGTTTTTCCTGGCGTTTCAGGATATCCTGCGCTTTCATGTCGGTAAGGATCTCCGCCCGGCATTCTGTGGTATTGAGGCTCTGGTATTTGCCGGCGATCGCTGTCATCCTGCCTTGGCGATCGATTGCTTTTCTCAGCTCAAGATTGTGCTGTTTCCACCAGTGAACATCCTGCTTGTCTCCGAATGTACAGATCATTACTGCGCCGGAACCAAATGCGGGATCGACTGCCTCGTCCTGCACAACCGGGACATCATGACCGAAGAGCGGTACCTTCTTGGTCCCGCCTTTCAGTGCATGGTACCGATCATCTTCCGGGTGAACTGCAATGGCAACACAGGCTGCCAGTAGTTCTGGCCGGGTGGTGGCGATCTCCACGCCATCGAAATCGAAATAATTGAGCTGGGTTTCCCGGTCTTCGTACGCCACTTCGGCAAATGCGATCGCCGTCTCGCACCGGGTGCAGTAGTTCACCGGGTGTTCACTCTGGTAGATATAGCCGGAGGAGAGCATCCGCAGGAACGAGAGCTGGGTCTTGCCGTAATATTTCGGCTGCATGGTGACGTATTCGTTCGACCAGTCGGTCGAGAACGCCATCTTCCGCAGGGTGATGCGCATCAGGCCGATGTTCTTTTCCGTGAGCTCGCGGCAGAGCCGGCGGAACTCTTCCCTGGAGACATCGTTTTTGGTGATGTGGTTGATCTCTTCGACTTTCACTTCAGTCGGAAGGCCATGACAGTCCCATCCCTGCGGGAACATCACGTTAAACCCTTTCATCCGCTTGTAGCGGGCGAAGAAGTCGATATAGCACCAGTTCAGCGCATTGCCGATATGGAAGTTGCCGGTCGGGTATGGCGGGGGGGTGTCGATCACAAACTGTGGCTTTTTTGAGTTCTTGTCAAAATAGTGATCCTCATCGCGCCAGGTACCGCGCCAGCGCTCCTCCACCTCAGCAAAATCATAATTCTTGGGTAGATCCTGTGATGACGCCATTCCGGAGTTATTAGGCATTGAGATAAAATATAGTAATCGGATTCATTGCGACGAACGGTATACTTCCCGTGCCTTTGCAGAAGCCGGCGCCATAGTTTGTGATAAAGCTCTTTTTGTTGTAACAGCATATGATGTACTAATGGTGCGTCAGAGAGGTCTGGGATATGCAGCGGCAATCGCCGGTGCTGCAATCCTGATCGTCCCCTATGTCAAGCCTGCGTGGCTGATGGGCCTCGTGGTGATTCTCTACGCTCTCATCCTCTGGCGTTTCTTCGATACAAAATATCTCAGTTATGCCATGTGTGCCCTTGGGGCCCTGTATGGTGTCACGCTCCTTCCGGCATTTGTTTTTGCCACGTCGCTCGCGATGATCGTGCTCGGGGAGCTGGTATTCCAGACGGGTTCTGATGATCTGAATACGTACCTGTACTATGTCATTTCAACAGCCTGGGCAGGTGTGCTGGTCATGGCATATATGCACGAGACCGCAATCCTGACCGTCATCTTTGGTATCATCGCGGCAGTGCTCCTCAAAGTCATTCTGCTCAAGTACGAGGACTCGCTGATTCTCGAAGCGGTTGGTGTCGCGATGACGATGTGGCTGATCCAGGAACTCAACTACCAGGTCAATCTCCAGCTGGTGGTTGCGGCCGTATTTGTCGGGTTCACGTTCGGGTACTTTGCGTTCCGGGCCAAAACCGCGGATCTCTCCGGACTCTTTTCTGCTGCACTGGTCGGGATCATCCTGCTGGTCTTTGCCAACCCAGAATGGTTTATGATCATGCTGGCGTTCTTTATCCTTGGCTCGGTTGCAACGAAATATAAGTTCGAGTACAAGAAACGCATCGGCGTGGAGCAGGGCCAGAGCGGGGCCCGGGGGTACCGGAATGTCTTTGCCAACGGGATCATTGCCGCAGCAGCTGCGGTGCTATTCGGAGTTTTCCAGCAGCCGATCTTTGCCGTCATGTATGTCGGGTGCGTGGCCACGGCGGCGGCGGATACCCTCGCAAGCGAGATCGGTGTTACCGGTGGCATCCCGTACATGATAACCACCCTTAAAAAAGTCCCCATCGGTACGAATGGCGGTGTAACGCTGGTGGGGGAATCGGTGGCACTTGGCGGCGGTCTGGTCGTTGCTGTCGTGGCTTTTCTGCTGGGCGTTATCTCGCTGCCGGTGGTTGCGGTTTGCGCTTTTGCCGGGTTTGTCGGTACGAACATTGACAGCGTTGCCGGCGCGGTCTTTGAGAACCGGGGCATCTGGGGCAACGCCGGCACCAACCTTATTGCAACTATTGGCGGCGGTCTGGTTGCAATGGGGATTTACTTTGCTCTTCACATGACCTAATCCTTGGCTTGGATGGGGCAGGGCAAACCGGATTCCTGATCATTGCAAAACTTTTGTTTTTCTACCATTTTAACCGTCAACGGATGGATCTAATGATTCGGTTTTATTTAGGACAATGAAAATTTGTTGACGCTGAGTTACTCCTCCTGAATGATGAATTGAGGTCAATTACAGGATGGCATCTGCAGGTATTTTCGTAATTGTCTTTGGTATCATACCGGTACGAACCTGAACCTCACCTTGAAGACAACAAAAAATTATTCAAAAAGTTTGGATTTTTCTGCAGAGATGACGCTAGCCGTCGGCGCTCCCTTGGAAAAAATCCCTTGCAATCGCTCCTCTCTACAGCGCAACAAGAAAAAATGATTGAGGGGGTTGATAAGCCCTCTTCCAGAAGAATTGTCTTGTTTTGCTAACGTGTTTAGTATTTGTACCATCGGCCTTTGCTGTCAAATTCTCCGGTCATCGGCTGGGTGGTCGAGACAGACCCCTGGGAAATCGAGCGGAAGAAGCAGGCTTTGTACGCGGAAAGGATGGGCAGCAGTACCAGGATGCCAATGAAGAGGCAGGCAGCGGTTACGACCGTTCCGTCTGGCCCAATCATCGTAGCCAGCTGGCCTGGTGTAAAAGCGGCAATCTGGGTCTCGTTGAAATGCGTGAGAGGTTCGAGTTTATCATAGAGGGCGGCCACCCAGACGATCATTAAGGCAAACGTGACAGCGAAACTGATTGCCGCGGCAATCACGTAGAACTTGAAGACCTGGACAGACTTCAGGGTCACCACTTCGATGCTGCGCCGGATGGCATCAAAGATCTTCCGGTCTTCAAATACGGCTGCAGTATCGAAGAAGAAGGTGAGAAAAACCACGGGAATAAATATGCAGATGGAAAATACGCCAAGGAACTCCGTGTCTGCCGGCATCCCTCCGAACGAGAGGGTAATCGTGACCAGAGCAACCAGAGTAATTGTGCAGAAGATGAGCACCATCAAGGGTAACAGCACGCGGAAGAAATACTGGATTCCTCCGATGCATACTTCCCGGATGCTTCCGGTTCCACTCTTTATAATGGCATAATTTCCCGCAAGGAAAAAGACGGTCACGAGGGAACCTATCAGGACCAGGCGGGTTGCAAAGAACGTACCCTGGTCATTGTATGCCAGCCAGATACCGGCAGCAAGAAGCCCCGCTGCCAGTCCCAGCGCCCAGAGTGCGGGAAGGCGCCGGAGCAGGCCGAGGGCTTCTTTGAGTTCTGTTAATACCATGATCAACGGTTCCTCGGCATTGCCACAATCTCGCGCACCTGGAGGTCGAAGAAGTTGGAGGTATGCGCGGGTTTTATTACACAGACGGTGTCGGCACCGGTGGCCGTTCCCCCGACAGCAATGACCTCATCGCTGATGCCGATTGCACCCTGGTCAGCAGCGATAAGCACGCATTCTACGGCTACCTTGAGCCCGACGGAAACCGTTCTCCGGAGTGATTCAGCGATTGCCTCGGAGCGTGAACCTCCGCCAATCTTGGGTGAACGCGAGATGGCACGTTCCAGTCCCGAGAGCGCATGGGTGCCGGTCACAATCTTCACACCCTGACCGCGCAGCCGGTCAGCGGTCTCTTTTGAGAACTCCCACTCGCCGGGTTTTGCAAAGCCCATCACGTGCGATACAACAACCAGGGTAAGGCCCGTGCCTTTCATTGCGGCAAAAAAAGTCTCTGCCGTTGAGCCGGATGTGCTGGCGACAATGATCATATTGATCCTGAGTTCTTTGGCGCGCTCGATGGCAAACCGGGTGGCATCGGGGGTGTTCGCCTCGCCAGGCTTGTCGAAATACCAGATATTTTTCTGCGTGAACGTCATAAGTACCTTTTATTAAGCCGGGATGGAAAAACTTTGTCAGTTTCTTACCAGACCCGAACTGATGGTTATGAGATCCAATATTCATTGAGGAACCAGATATGATTACCCTAGCACTTGCAGGAAAACCCAACTGCGGAAAGTCCACTTTTTTCAAGGCAGCGACCATGGCAAACGTCGAGATTGCCAACTACCCCTTTACGACCATCAACCCGAACTTTGGTGTCGGGTACGTGCGGACGAAATGCCCGTGCCATGATCTCAAACTCACCTGTACGCGCTGTGTTGACGGGAACCGTTTTGTGGCCGTGAACCTGATCGATGTTGCCGGTCTCGTGCCGGACGCCCACAAGGGGAAGGGACTGGGCAACCAGTTCCTCGACAATCTCCGCCAGGCTGATGCTATCCTTCATGTGATCGATGCCAGCGGCGGCACCGACAGCGAGGGTAACCCTGTTGGTGTGGGAAACCACAACCCGGAAGAGGATATCGAGTTCCTCATCTACGAGATGACGATGTGGGTCCACGGGATCCTGGGAAAACACTGGACCCGGATCAGCCGGCAGTCCCAGGGCAAGGGAACGGTCATCGAGCAGGGGATTGCCGAGACGTTCGTTGGTCTTGGCATCACCCCCGATGATGTCCGTGATATCCAGCTACAACTCAAGATTGACCTGATCCATGGAACTATCGACGACCTCATTCCTCTCTGTGCAGAGATCGTGAAGATCTCGAAACCGATGCTCGTGATCGGCAACAAGATCGATGAAACCCCTGAAGCGCTGCGCACGAAACTCGCGGCTGCCAAGGTGGCGTTTGTCAGCGCCGCGTCCGAACTTGCCCTCAGGAATGCTGCCGGAGCGCATATGATCCAGTACCTGCCGGGCGATGAAGAGTTCAAGATCGCAAACGAAGGTACCCAGACTGCGCCCCAGAAAGCCGGACTCGCAAAGATCGCGGCCCTGATGAAGGAGAATCATGGGACGGGTGTGCAGCAGGCAATCAACCGGGCAGTCTATGATCTGCTCGATATGATCGTGGTCTACCCGGTAGAGGACGAGACGCATTTCACCAACAAGCAGGGCGATGTGCTGCCTGATGCGTTCCTGATGAAGAAGGGCTCAACCCCCCACGATCTCGCGTTCCAGGTTCACACGGATATCGGCAAGGGATTCCTCTATGCACTGGATGCCCGCACCAAGATGCGCATCAAGGAAAACCACATCCTCAAGAATGGCGACATCATCAAGATCGTATCAGTCGCCAAATAAAAAATCATTTTTTAATACGGGATTTTTTCCCAACCTGTCCTGCCAGATGAGCCGGTTTTTTCAATCCGTGAGAGCAGGCCATCCCAATCGCTATTGAGTGTTTAGCTGAATACCCGGCAAATTACACGGGCGATCCGGGAAAAAGGTACCCCCCGATATGCAGAATAATGAGGGAAACGGTAGGTACTGGTATGTTGTTGGATGAGCTTGAACACCGGGCAGAACGTCTCCTGCCCCTGAAAGAATTTTACCGGCGCCTGATCTTGTTTGGCCTCCTCTCGCTGGGTATTATTCTCCTGTCCCTTGCACTGGGAATCCTGGGATACATGTCTCTGGAAGGCCAGGACATGATCGATGCCTTCCTCAATGCAGCAATGCTTATGGGTGGCATGGGACCGGTCCGCGTGCTGAACACTGCCGGGGGAAAGATCTTTGCGGGACTCTATGCGATGTACTGCGGATTTATCCTGATCTTTTCGGTTGCAATTTTTATGACCCCGATATTCCACCGCCTTCTTCACCGGTTCCACCTGGAAGGTCGGGATAAAACAGCATAATCAAGATCGTGAGTGCAGCCAAATAGGAAAATCTTCTTTTCGGATGGGCTGAAGTGCCAGAATTGTCAACCGTTGGTACATTATCTCAGAGGATCCGGCCGGATCCTGCCCTTATCTATAGTGTGTTTTGGACTTGGTATCCGGATTATCACGTACAAAATCTCTATTCCTGTATACTACTGTATATGTTGTATCTGGCAGAGGTTACCACGGTCAGGATACGGGCAGAGACCAAGGCCCTCCTGGACGATCTGAAACTGACTCCCCGGGAGACATACGATGATGTTGTCCGGCGATTAGCTGAAGCCGCATATGATGATGAGCCGATGACACCGGAAGATATTGAGGCTATGGAAGATGGAATTGCGGATCTCAAGGCGGGACGGGTCTATCAGAAGTTCCGCATTTCACGACACTCCAGAAATTTTTCTGTCGGATAAAATCACATTATCTTCGGTTGGCTTTCAGAAAGACCGTGAATCTGTTCTACGCTTCTGATGAAAATATCCCTATTACCGCTATCGATTC
>CAILCG010000010.1 GCA_903832665.1 uncultured Methanomicrobiales archaeon
AGCGTCGTTAACCTTCAAGACCAGCTTGGAGTGTCCCTCATGTCTTGTGGTTGGGGAAATCTCTACTACTTTCGACAATATTATCGCCTCATGTTATGTTGAGTTGTTCGTATAGCAGTACAAAATTGCTGTATACATCTCTCATCTTGAGATAAGTGACCGTACAAAGTACGTTCAACTCTATTTTGCACGAGCGCTCTAATAACCTTTATTATCCGTTCGTGTGCCGATAAAAAAATAAAATAAAATCAAAATTCGTTGGATTTTTGAAAAAACATTTGTTTTAGAGTAATTCAAAATTCCGATTAACAACTTTTACAAATAATTGTTATTGCCTTAGTGACAGTCACTCATCGGCAGTTCTGTTCTCACCATTCATCTCGTCGACAAGTTCGGCAATGGTAGCGGTCCTTTCTGCATACGCATCATGCTGATGGATGCTTTCCTCGTTGGTCTGCCTGATTGTAACAACGGAATCCCCGGAGAGATATTCGAACTCCGCAAGCACTTTCTTGGCCATTTGTCGGACACAATCTTCAACAAAACGTGGATTTTTGTGCGCGGCAAGCACGACATGGCCCTCGTCGCCTCGTTTAAGGAGTTCATAAATACCGGCGCTCATTGAATCTTTGAGGATACCGATGACCTTTTCAAGATCCACATTCTGGTCATCGTCAGTTTCTATACAGAGAAAACCCTTTCCGCGCTGGTTGTGAGTTGCCATCGGGACTTCGGAAAAGAACGCATCGATACTGTGCTTATCTACATTAAGTCCCTGCAATACCCTCATGGCGCGTTCCTTCATGATGTTCTGGGCACAGGGGCAGGCGGTCATACCAGTAACTTCTGCACCAATGCTCTTTCTGACGATAGGTTCACGGAAAGTACGACGCGCTATTGCCCGCGCATGTACCTTGACCACTTCATGACAGACAGTATGGCTGACAGGCGTCTCGCGCTTGACCATGAACTCACTGCGCATGAAAACTTCTGTCCGGTCTGCATATTCATGCCGGTCGAGCAGCTTCCTGGCGACCACACTGCAGAGTTTTTCTATCATATTTACATCGCCATCGATCGCCTGCTGGAGCACTTCATCAATCACTTCAAAATTTCGTGACAGATTCGCCCCTTTAAGGGTGCCAGGCAGATCGACATAAACATCAAAAGTGGAGATAAAAATTACCGGGCGTTTCTCATGCCGGTGCACTTCCACAAGTTTTTTTACATTTTTCACGCCGACCCGGGTGAGGTTGATCCGGACATCGGGGGAAGATGCCTGCACGTCCGGCAGTTCCCTGTTGAAAGTCCTGTCCGAATTCTGGTCTGTAGGTGTAGGTATAGTCATAGCTGCTTATCGCTCTTCCAAGTGTGCTTCTTTAGTTTTTTCATATAATATTTATGTGCTTTGTTGCTGATATCAAAGGGAACTATCATGATGGAAAAATACTATGAGGCGGATGCAGATATCGGCGTGCTGAAAGGCAAGCGAATCGCTGTAATCGGCTATGGCTCCCAGGGACGCGGACAGTCGCTGAACTTGAAAGACAGCGGACTTGACGTTGTAATTGGTCTGCGCAAAGGTAAGAGCTGGGACGCGGCAACCAAGGATGGCATGAAAGTGATGACAGTCGCAGAGGCTGTCAAGAAATCTGATATCATCCAGATTCTCCTGCCTGATGAGCACCAAGGTGCAGTCTTCCGTGCAGAGATTCTCCCGTACTTAACCGAGAATAAATGCCTGATGTTCTCTCACGGGTTCAATATCCATTTCGGTCAGATTACTCCCCCGTCAACTGTGGATGTAATCATGGTCGCACCGAAGGGACCCGGTTTCATGGTGCGCCGCCAGTATGAGGAGGGGAAGGGAGTGCCCGCGCTTATTGCAATCCACCAGGATTACACGGGAAAAGCCCACAAGATCGCGCTTGCATACGCAAAGGGTATCGGGGCAACCCGGGCCGTTGTTCTTGAGACAACGTTCCGCGAAGAGACCGAGACCGACCTGTTCGGCGAGCAGGCTGTTCTTTGCGGTGGAATTACCTCCCTTATCAAAGCAGGTTTTGAGACTCTTGTCGATGCGGGTTACGCACCAGAAATGGCCTATCTCGAAGTTCTTCACGAGACAAAACTTATTGTTGACCTGATTTATGAGGGTGGATTGACAAACATGCGCAAATATATCAGCAACACCGCGCAGTATGGCGATCTCACCAGGGGACCCCGCGTCATCGGAGAGGAGAGTTATATCGCCATGGAGGAAATCCTCGAGGAGATCCAAAGCGGCAAGTTTGCACGGGAATGGATGCTTGAGAACCTGGTAAACCGCCCGGTCTTCAATGCACTCACCGCTGCAGATGAGGATCATCTTATCGAGGAAGTGGGAAGGGAAGTCCGCGGCATGATGCCCCAGTTCAGGAAAGACGAGGTTAAGATACCCGCTAAACCTGCCGCGAAAAAAGCGGTAAAGACTCCCACCCGCAAGAAATAATTCCTTTTTTTTTCTGATATCTTTTTTGCATCCGGCTGCTTACTCTTCTATGGATGAAGATCTGCATCATTTATCACAGCGAGACCGGCAACACCCGACATGTGGCCCAACACCTGTCATCTGCATTTGACTCAAAACTCATCGAAGTAAGTGAGACTGCATCTCACTCACAACTCACCAGATTCCTCGTCTGGTGTAAGATGGCACGCGGAGAAGAGCTCACGAAAATCAGGCCTGAATCCATCGATGTATCGGACTACGATCTGGTTGTTTTCGGCTCCCCCGTCTGGGCATTCAAACCAACGCCGGCTATCCACACCAGCATCACCATGCTGAAAGGATGTATGGGAAAACCGGCGGTTGCATTCTCAACCCATGGCGGAAGACCTGGCCAGACCAACGAGATATTCAAAAAATGGATCGAAGCCAGGGGGATGGTATTTGCAGGAGTTACCAATATCAACCAGAAAGATGTTGAAAATGTGAAGATGAACAAAGAGTTAGTTGCGCTCGTGTCTTCTGCAATAAGAGTATAATTTCGAGAAATAGCCAAAAATTTGTTTTTTTACAAGGTAGAAGACGCTATCAAGGTAATGTGCTGGAGTTCATCCGAAAAAAATTCCGGAGGATCTTTTCCTCTCCTTCCTATGACTAAAGCGCAGAACTTTATCGTGAGTCTCTGCCTTAAGCAAGTCTTTTTGTTGCAGCGCGCCTTTATAATATACAACTATGACGGACCCATATGATGATCTTCTCAAACAGGCTTATTCCAATATCACAGAAAAATCCGAATCTTCGGAGCGTTTTGTAGTTCCCGAAGCCAAAGCTTACGTTGAGGGAAAGACGACAGTTCTTGAAAATTTTACTGACATTGTCAGCAAGGTCCGACGCGAACCGGATCACCTGATGAAATTCCTCTTAGGCGAACTGGGAACATCGGGAAAGATTGATGGCAATCGCGCGATCTTTAACGGGAAATTTGAGATCTCGCTTCTCAAGATGATTATCAAGAGTTACGTTGAAGATTACGTGATCTGCTCTGAATGCGGCAAACCTGATACTCGTCTCGTCAAAGATGACCGGGTCATGCTGCTCCGGTGTGATGCATGTGGAAGTCACCGCCCGGTCAGAAAACGAAAGGCCCGCACTGAACCGGTATCTGAGAACCTCGAAGAAGGTCAGATCATGGATGTCGAGATCCAGTCGATCTCCAAGCGGGGAGACGGGGTCGTTAAGATGGGACGTTATATCATGTACGTGGCAAATTCCAAACCCGGCATGAAAATCAAGATCAAGATATCCCGCATTTCCGGTTCGATCGTATTTACTGAACGGGCCGAAGAATAACTTTTTTTATATTTTTTCGGCTGAATTAGTGCATTTTCGAACTGCGAATATTGCAGCACGACGAGTGTAGCTAAGCTCCTGTATTTCTCTAATTTTTCTTCTGTGGATATTGATAATCAGTAACCAATGTTTTCATACACATTTTTTGTATGTTTTTTTCCAACAGAAATCGTATCGCATTTCACACATTCATGAGACCGATCCTGCCTAAAATTTTTCAATCGCATACAGGGGGTGTCAGTATTTTTATTTGCAAATCGGATCTTGATTTGGATATCAGTACTTTGCTAATTTTTCTTCAGCGAATATTGGAAAATCATTAACCAACATTACTCTCCAATAAACCAATAAAAAATTAGAGAATTACTGAGCTCGGATTGTTGTTGATTCATAAGGATAAAAAAAGGATTTGATCAGAATTGAGGGGTCTGGTTCTGGAAGTCAAATCTCTGTTCTGTGGGCCCGCCAGTCTTTACAATCGTGAGCTCGTAGCTGAACGGAGCGGTGTTGTCGTACATGGAATCGAAGCTCATCCACCTGCCATCAACGACATACGATAACGATCCCACTTCATCGAGAGTAAATTCCTTTGTGGAATCGGTTACTTTTTCCATGACCATGACGGGTTCAATCAGGCCCCAGTCAACTTTTTGGCTATAGGACTGATATCGGGGGATGAGTGCCTGCAATTGGCCTGCCTGCTCTGAGTTCGTGGCATATCCCATAATGGGCTTCTCTGATTTGATGGTGATCTTGATTTTGTCTTTAGGATAGAGGAACTTGTACCCCATCGCCTTGAAATCGTAGGTTTTGTACGTTTTTGTCGTAAGCATACCGGTTTCATGCAGGATGACCTTTTCTGTTGATACCGCCGTAGTTGCAGCAGGTATCAGAGTAGCCGTTTTCTGAACCTGAGTTGGTTCCAGCGGTTGGGGTCGGAGATGCGGTCTGGATTGTTGTCGCTGCTACCGTGACGGGGGCTGCGGGAGTACCTGAAGAGGTAGTACATCCGGCTATGCAGACTGCACCGAGCAGGAGAATGGTCAGGATTAAAAGGAATTTCTTACTGATCATAATATTCATCCTTTTTTTATACCCAGATAATCATTCCGGATGGGCATTGGTACCGATTAGAGAAAGGGAATCTGAAAAGGCGGTTGTGAAAAAGAAAAAAAATTGAAACGAAAAAAATTACTGCTTTTTTAAGCCCTTGATGAGCTCATTGCAGTTTCCGGAGATCCGCTTGCATGCTTTTTTAATGATGGGGAGAGGATTTTTCTTGCCTTTGGTAGTGACAAAGAGTTCCGGATCGGAGAACTGGAACTCAATCACGTAACGGGCGACATCAATATCGGAATCAGTTAATAATTCCTCGACAAGGGCGTTCATGAACGTGTGACCCTGCCCCTGGATGACGAGCCGCACCTTGTCCTTCTCGAGCTCGAGCATTTTTACAATCATGCACCTATGGTTGGGCACCTGAAAAACATTAAGGTATGGGTGCAAAAACTTCATTTCATTACTGCAGAAAAGTCAGGCTTTACAAAATAATGAAAATGTACCCCATTACAATCAGGGGAATTCGAATATTTCCCGGTCTCGTGCCGTGTGGGGAAGATCCCATGGGATCATGTGGCTCATGTGTACACAGCGGAAATCCCGTGGGGCCAGGCGATCGGCAAGGGAACAGGCTTCAAGATAATTCATGTGTTTACCAATATTGATGTTCGACGGCACAAGGGTATCCAGAAGAAGGAGATCAAGATCTCCAAGAAGATCAAGGCTCTTTTTCGGAATATCGATATTCGTATCTGAAGTAAACGCCACCCGCGACTGATCGGTTTCAAAGAGGATACCGCAGGTAAAAGCGGGGGGATGTTTGACCATGAACAGGGTCGCGGTAATGCCAAATATCTCAAATGGTTCGTATGGTTGGATCGCAACTTTGTCGAAGGCAAGAAACCGAAATGCATCTGCACAATAGTTCAGGACCTGAGGCGCAGCAAATGCCGGGGGTATATTCTGGACCCGGTAGAATTCGCCAAACCCTATGAAGTGATCGTAATGACCATGCGTCCAGATGACGGCATCGATATGAGGAGAGCCATTCTGGAGGAGCTGCTGGCGGAGATCCGGAGAGGAATCAATAAGGAGACGGTGTCCCTCATTCTCTACGAGCAGGGATGTCCGCAGGCGCATGTTGCCGGTTGTCTTGGCATATGTGCACTGGGGACAGTCACACCCTACTTTAGGAGTACCAATCGCATCGCCGGTCCCCAATAACGTGATCTTCATATTATAACCAGTTGAGGTGCCGGATTGCGTCGCGGTTCTTCACCATGTGGATGCCTTTACCGATATCTTCAGGAGAGAGGGATTTTCTATTGTCCATGAGGGCGGAAAGGACTGCTTCTTTGACCATCATACGAAGATCGGAACCGGAAAAACCTTCTGTTTTCGATGCCAGCTCCTGATAATCTATAGCACAGCCAAGGGACGCAGTTATTTTCTGCAGGATATTTTTCCTCATATCCACATCAGGTAAGGAGAATTCCACCACTTCATCAAATCGTCGCCATGCAGCCTCGTCAAGCAGTTGGGGATGGTTGGTAGCACCGATCAGGATAACACCGTTTTTGATCAGGTTTATCCGGTCGATATTTTTTAACAGGGAGTTGACCGCGCGCTTCATGGCACCATGATCATCCGCCACCCTGCTCTTTGCCACAAAATCGAATTCATCGATGAAAAGGATAGAGGGGGAGAGTTTTTTTGCCAGATCGAAGATACGGTCGATATTTTTCGAAGTCTCACCCAGGTATTGGGAGGTGATCATCGAGAGGCGCACCTCGAGTACCGGCATATGCATCGTGTTGGACATTGCAAGGGCGATTGAGGTCTTTCCTGTACCCGGAGGACCAACAAAGAGGAGTTTTCCCACCTCATGAATCCGGTGTCGTTGCAGGTACTCACGATGTACGAGAGCATTCTGAATCTTTGAAATAACTGCAAGCTGCGAAGGGGTACAGACAAGGTCTCCCATCCTCTGTTCCACTTCTTCAGGTGCACTGATGATTACCAGATCCAGTGCACCCCGGAGTTTTTCATCTTCACCGATCAATTTCGAGAGACGGAGATCGAGATATGCTTTGGTGTCTTCATACGGGGGGTTTGCTGCCCGGACTGTTTTATAAACCACGCTTCCGGAATCCAGTTTTTCAAAATAAAACGCGAGAGTTGGATTTTTTTCCACAAACGTTTTCCCGCCTTGTTTGAGGAACCACTGAGCAGCGGATTCTAGGGCAGTGATACGGAGACGCTGGCCGAAATCCTCATATGCCACAAAGGGGTTGGAAGACATTTTCAGGTGAGCATCTGCTATTGACAGTGTGCGTTTGATCACTCCGTCACTGACGTAAACCGGACGTTTCACATCTGACGCACTTGCAATGCCAAAAATATCTCGGCAGACCGGCGTCAGGTCATTGATATCGAGCTGGGGGTTCTGGTTGAAAATTTCAGCGGTCAGAACAACATCCATTATTTGCAGGGTTTCAGAATCTCCAGACATGGCTGTAACCTCAATTATTCTTTTCCGGAGTGAATAAGGCTATCTTATCGCGTAGTGACGACGCAGCCATCAGCAGTCACGATGACCGTATGCTCATGTTGGGATACGAGTGAACCTGCGATATCGGCAAGGACCGGGTAACCATGGAGAGTCTGGGATCTGACCATCGCGGAAAGTGCAATGTCCTGTTTTCGTTCTGTGAGCCAGCGGCGGGAAAACGGAAGCCCGTGTCGGTCCCTGACGATTTCAAGGATGGCACGCGCGGCCGGATTCCTGACGGGTTTTTGTGAGATCTGGGAATATATTTCCACCCGGGATTTCTCCCCGACATGGCCGCTTCCCGTAGAAGCGAATGGCTCAATCGCAAAAACCATTCCTTCTTCGAGCGTAGTCCCCTTGTTGTTACCAACATTGGGAATCGAAGGGGCGCGGTGAAGAACGTACCGGTCAAGCCCGTGGCCCGTAAGGTTCGCAATCGGCCGGTATCCCCGACTCTCAATCTCATGCTGGACGGCTGCTCCCAATTCGCCGGCAGTTGCACCCGGCCTGACTTTTTTTATTGCTGCTTCAAGCGCATTTTCCGATGCAGCGAGGAGGAGGGAGTTGTTGCCCAGGTCAATGGTGGTTGCGGTGTCGGCAATAAAACCGTCGACGTGAACTCCCAGATCGAGTTTCGCTACATCCCCTTTCTCAAATATCCGGATATCTGCAGGAGATGGAGTATCATGAGCTGCATCCTCATTTATTGAGAGATTGAGAGGAAACGCGAGTGATGCTCCCTCTTCCCTGACTTTTGATTCAATGGATTCGACAAGATCGAAGTACGATTCTCCTATCCTTATACCCTTTGCACCTTCACGAAGAATTCTTGAGGCAATAGCTCCGGCCTCAATGTATTTCTCGAAGATCTCGTCATTCATACAATGAGCTCCTCCGGAAATTTCGTGAAATTGTTAAACCCTTTTGTCGTAACTTCTCCAATATCTTCGAGGCGAACTCCCCCGATACCAGGATAGTAGAGCCCCGGTTCTATCGTAATGACACTCCCTGCTTTGAGCGCTCTTCCGGCCGGTCCAACTGTTGGCTGCTCGTGTATCTGAAGGCCCACCCCATGACCGAGATTATGGACAAAACCTCTGGTGTCGCTTTCATACCCACGTTCTTTGAAAAAGTCCACAACAGCCTGGTAGACTGCGGCCCCCGATACCCCGGCTATTACTTGGGAGATTCCGAGTTCTTTGGCATCACGAAGGGCAGCATACATATCCCGGATTTCAGCGGACGGTTTGCCTTTTACCACGGTGCGTGTCATATCTGCGAAATATCCGGTTTTCTCTTCACAGGGAAACAGATCGATAACAATGGGTTCGTCAGCGTGCAGGGGGCCCGTACCGGTAATATGAGGCACCGCAGTCTCTTCTCCGCACGAAACGATAGTATCAACTGCCGTACACCCATGTTCGAGAAGATGGGAATGCATAGAGAACTTGATCATTTCTGAAGTCAGTGGCTTTCCATCACACTGCAAAATGCCTTTTTTCACAGTAGAGCGCCGAATCAGGGAGACTCCCACACCCATCGCGGTCTCGGTTATCATCTGGATGTGCTTCATCGCCCGTATTTCATTCCGGCTCTTCTTTTCTCTTATTGCAGCAACGGTACCGTTGTCAACTACAACCGTACAGAATTCTCCCAGTGCATTTGCCAGTGCAACGGGGAAATTCGGAGGGACCAGCACTTTTTTCCCAACCTGCCCGGCAATCATCTTTGCTGTCGCTTTCCATGGGTCTTTTTCGGATTTCAGAATCTCAGGAAGTCCGGCCTGCGTACGGGTCATCACTGAAGCAGTAGATTCCCGGGACGCGCGTCCGGTCTCCATCTGGGAGATAATGATCATGCCATTCTCATTTACTTTTTTAAAATAGACAAAAGGGTCGCTCGTAACAAATTGTGTCAGGTAACGCATATCTGCGTCGCGCGAGGACGCATATATCACGTAGGCGTCCGCTCCACTTTTTCTGACTGCACGGGATAAGGTATCCATCTAGGTTGATGTATGCGGTGAAACGTCAAGTACTTTTATTCCGGGGTTGACATTCCAGTGATGGATGAGAATGCAAAAACCCAGTTCAGATGGAAATTTTATCGGCTCACTGTTCAGCTCAATATCATCGTGATGCTTGTTGCTCTGTCAATTATCATCTTTTTCATAGTCCATTCTCCTTACACTCCGCCGGCAATTCTTGGAATGCTCATTCTTGCATTGATCCTTTCCCTGGATTTTTCAAAACGATACAAGGAAACGAAAACCTGGCTCTATGCCCAACCTGATAAGAGTAAAGAAGGAGAAGACATCAATCTGAACAGTACCGGACAAAACGATAAGTCTGAATGAACGGATGGTTACGGAGTTTATAGAGAATTATGCTCAAAAAGATGAAGGATGAGATTGAACTGCTGAGTCGCCATATCGAAGTGGCAAAGGCAGTTGTCGATCACGAGCCAATAGGAATTATGAAATTATCCGAGTTGCTCAATCTCCCTTCGCATCGAATACGATACTCCCTCCATGTGCTGGAACAACTCGGGTACATCCGCGCATCACCGGAGGGAGCGGTTGCCACACCACGAACAGTTGAATTATTCCAGCATCTCAACAGAGATCTTGATGACCTTATCCAATTGCTTTCGGCGATGAAACGCCAAAAATGAGTAATTATCTTTAATTTTTCCACGGTCAACATCCTTCGACCTCATAGTTACCTTTAAAAGTCCCCGGAAAGAATCTAATAAGGCGCATTAACGTGCCTCCCTAACTCAGTTGGTAGAGTGTCGGACTGTTAATCCGAATGTCACAGGTTCGAGCCCTGTGGGGGGCGTTTTTAAGGGGGCCCGTAGCTCAGTCCGGTTAGAGCGCCCGGCTCATAACCGGGCGGTCATGGGTTCGAATCCCTTCGGGCCCATTGATTTTTCGATATTTTTTCATTTAAAGTTCTTTTTTCCCTGAACCGGTTGAAAAAGTTTCTATTATAAAAGGCACAAAGGGAGCATAATGAAGTGCCCCGTTTGTCAGATGGACTGTGTCAGATCTGCCAAAGAAATGCTTTTTGCACTTCCGTCATTGTTTCGCCCATGTTCAGATTGCAGTGGCAGGGTATTAGACAAACGGGCCCCCCTTCCGACCCTCGAATTTGCCCTGCCTTGCAGATGCGGGAAACGTTTTATCGATGAAGTATTTGCCCACATCTACGTGACCATGGTAGAAGAAGGGGATATGAAACCCACAGAACCATTAATAGCGGTGGGATCCCCACTCATCCATCCGGGATTTCCCATGGAACACCCGCCATTCCTTTCCGAAAAATCTCTCGTGTTGTTAACCCAGAAAGCAACAAAAAAAACTGCAGAGCGGCTTATGAATGAAGTCCCCGAACTGCGGGGAGTGGTAAAAACCGGTAATTTTATTCCGGGGATTGCAAGTGCAGATTTAACATCGGTGCCCCGGGTTTACGAACTCCTGGCGGGATGTGACGTACGGGCGGATATATTCCCGCTCAGGACTGGACCGCTCGTCATGTACAAGCAGCAGTCACTGATTCATATCGAATTTTCCCGGGGATATGCACCAAAAATCAGGGCATTGGAACAACATTTGGGAAATCCCCCCACAAAAATGTTTATTGATGCGTGTTCTGGAGTAGGGACATTAGGTCTGACGGCCGCATCATTAGGTGTACTGCAGGTGATCATGAATGATGCATGGTACGCATCGGCATTCTGGTCTGCTTTCAATCTTGAAGTAAACCGGGAGTATTTCAAAGTCAACAGGGTTCGGATATTTGAGCAGATGGAAGACATGGTAAAGCATCCTGTAATGAAATATCCCATCAAGATTGCAGAAACGGAGGGTGAGCAGGTAATTGAAGTCTACCAGGGTGACTTCAGGCAACTCCCTTCCGTTATCCCCTCCCATAGTCAACCGGTCACTGCTCTTGACATATTCGATAAAAGGGACACAGTGGGAATACAAAACATAAAAAAAGAATGGGGGGGCACTGTGGGCGGAGATATATTTGTTCCATAAGACCCCGGGGCAACAACAAAAATTGAGAAACAATCCTATGACTCAGGTAAAAAGCCTTTATTGAGCAGTGCACAAAGGTATATGGGGACTAGCCCGGGTGGCTCGGCGTCACTTGTAACCTGAAACCGTCGTTACGCGGGGGGCGAAGTTTGAGGAAGGCCGCAACGGCCTGCGGGAGCCTGTGTGTTCTGACTGTGAAACCTCGTCCCATGAGGTCGATGGCCAGGTATCAAGATTCCGTAGGGAATCGCGACCTGTTGCTGCGGGGACCGGTTCAGGCCCGGAAGGGAGCAGACTTACCGTAGACATTCGGCGCCCATGGGGTAACGGGGCAGAGGATGAATGCTTTGGTAAACGTAGTAACGTACGGTCGACCGATAACACGTCCCTATTTTCGATTATCATGGCTAAAGTGACCATTATTGGGGCGACAGGCAATGTGGGTATGTTTGCCGCACATGCAATTTCGTCGATACCTCATGTTAGTGAGATCCTGCTCCATGGAAGAGAAGGGCGCGAGTCTCTTTTGAAAGGAATAACCCAGGATCTTGTCGATTCCTTCGCTGCACGGGGAACGGATGTCGAGGTCAACTGGACAACCAATTTAAATGATGTCGCCGGTTCGGCGGTCGTCGTTATTACTTCAGGGGTTCCGCGCTTGCCGGGCCAGGACCGTATGGATCTTGCTGTGGGAAATGCAAAGATTATCGCTCCACTTGCCCGGATCATTGGGGGTATCGCACCCGACACCAAAATTCTGATAGTTACAAATCCCGTTGATGTGATGACATATGTGGCCCTGAAGAACTCGGGTCTCGCACCCAGCCAGGTGTTCGGGTTAGGAACGCACCTGGATTCAATGCGTTTAAAATCCCTGATCGCAGCGTACTTCAAGGTACACGTAAGTGAAGTCCATACGCGCATTATCGGCGAACACGGCGACAGCCTTGTTCCACTCTGGTCTGCGACATCCATCGGGGGTATAAAGATCTCGAACCTGCCGACATTTTCCCATCTTCCTGTGCAGGATATCATTCATGCAGTCAAGACCAGCGGTGAAGAGATCATCAAAAACAAGGGCTCTACAGTCTATGGACCCGGAGAGGCGATTGCCTCGCTGGTAAAGACCGTGCTCAGCGATGAAAACCGTATTCTGACCGTGTCTGCCTATATCAAAGAAGAAGTGCATGGTGCCGGCGAAGGCGGCGTTTGCATAGGGGTACCTGCGCGCGTGAATTGTCAGGGCGTTTTTCCCCTTTCGATCAGGATCGACGAATCTGAAGTAGTGGCATTCCGCGAATCCGTAGAAAAGATACGGGCAATCACCCGGAAAGTAATGGCGTCTATTGAAGAATAAGGAAAAAAGAGATGAACTGACTAACTTTTAGTTCAGTGTCACTTCAATGATCTCTGCCCGCTCAACTCCGGGGATATCATTGAGGGACTTTTCAATTGCATCAGTCTCGCCACCACAGTCATTGACAACTGCGGCAAGCTTGATCGCTTTTAGACCAAATCCGATTGGCTCTATTTTCATATCCTGAATGCCGGGCAGTTTTGCTTTGAGTGCCTTCTTGAGTTCTTCAAGATCGACATCGGGCGAATCCGGCATCACCCGCATAATGACGGCAACACTTCCCATATCTTATGGTCCCCCGAATCCACATTTCGGGCAGGTGTAGGGGATGCTCTGTTCTCTGCACCGGTAACACCGGTTGATCTCAAAACCGCATGCGGGGCACCCGAATTGAGTTGCGCCCTCTTCTGCAAGCGGAGCACTGCAGGATGTACACTTTTTATCTGACATTTAGCTCCTCCAAGGATTCCTATAGTATCTCTTTTAGAACGTTTAAAAGGTTGTACCTATTTTGGTACCCGGGACTGCTTCTCCTTTCAAAAAATTTTCTACCAACTCACCCATCTTTCCATTGATAATGGTGGTTTTTACGTGATGTTTCAGGATAAAGGGAATGAAAAAAGGATCCACGACTTCATTTTGTATGGGAGTCGTTACCCATTCCTGAATAATATCCCCGAGAAGGATCCCATCAACAGATTTGAGGACGAGGAGTTCGACCCCCAGTTCTGCCGCCACCCATGCCGCAATAGTGTCTGATGTGATATCCCACGAATGGGGGAGGGGATCGCGTTGTCTCATGCTGATATACGGGAGAAAGATCATTGTTTTTTGCGGTACTGCGAGAAAATCGGTAGCTACCATACCATGAGATGCAATAAACCATGCATACTGCTCCATAGCGGCAATGGCCATCCAGTGTGCAGAATCATCATTAACCGTTACCTGCCTCACAATATCGGCAAACCATCCCCCTCCCGGAACAACCAGGAGAGGACGTTCTGATTTGCACAATAACGGGATAATTTCCGGAATATGGCGATGCAGGCTACCCCCCAGTTTCACAACGAGGGGAGCTGATTGTTCTTCCGTTCTGTTCTCTGACTGCATTACCTTCCCGGAGAATTATATCGCCAGATTATAAAAGGGGGATGGAGATACAACTGACTCAATGCGACGGTTTTGCCTGCTTATCGTTTCGCTCCTTCTTATCACCGCCACAGCACATGCAGGTACTACCATAAGGATTATTGAATTCTGCCCCGATCCATATCTCCACGATGATATGGATGAGTATGTAGTGCTGTCCGGCAACGGATCGCTCGACGGAATCACCGTATCTGATGGAAGGGGCGGATTCCGTTTTCCCCAGGGCACTCATATTAATGGGAACCTGACGATTGCCCGCAGCGGGCCAGCATTCCTGCAAAGCCATGGACAACTTCCGGATCTCGAATGGCTCGATTATTCGCCAGTTGTCCCCAACGTAATCAACGGGGATCCGCTTCGTCTTGCGAATACCGGTGATGAACTGCTACTGTACGAAGCCTCAGTGCTGGTCCAGCGTATCGCGTGGCCAATGGATGTCAAACCCCGCGAAGGACAGATTCATTATCGGGAAAATGGAGCATGGGACCCCCGGCCCCTGATGATCGGGCAGTCCCGCTTTGCCCCCGCAACCTTCCACAACGTGATCGTTACGACATTCGTCTCACCGGACAGTTCCAGTGAGATGTTCACGTACGCCGTGGATCAGGCATCCGATGAGATATTGCTCAATGTGTATGAATTTTCCAGCCCCGCGATGACCGATTCCCTGATCGCAGCCCGGGGACGGGGCGTAAATGTGTCAGTGCTTGTCGAGGGAGGGCCGGTCGGGGGGATCAGCCCGGAAGAAAAATCAGCGATCTGGAAGATGAACACAGGTGGAATAACAGTCCGAGAGATGATCTCTGACAAAACGGTCCATCCACCATACCGCTATGACCATGCCAAATATGTTGTTTTTGATAAACGCGCAGTCCTTCTCACGAGTGAGAATTTTAAATACAGTGGATTTCCTCCTGCGGGTTACACGAGCAACCGGGGGTGGGGCGTTTACCTGGAGGATCCTGCGCTTGCCGGGTATTTTTCAACGGTATACCAGACCGATTCCAGCGGACCTTCTGTTATTCCCATCAAAGGTTTGCCGGGAGATCCGGAACAGGTTCATGAAGGAAAACACGCAACAGAATTCACCCCGGCACATTTTTCGGACGCGATAGTCAGCCCGGTTCTTGCACCCGATACCAGTAACCAGATTGTTGATCTGATTCAGTCTGCGCATACGAGTATCGAAATCGAACAGGCCTATATCACCAACGAGACTCCCCTCACTTTAAACCCCTATCTTGGAGCCGCGATCAACGCATCACGACGCGGTGTTCATGTACGAGTACTTTTGGATTCGTACTGGTATAATATCGAAGATGAGAAGGATAATGACGAGATGGCTGCCCTTATCACCCGGATCGGGACAACGGAACACATTCCACTTGAAGGGCGGTGTGCGAATCTTCTGGTAAGTAACCTTGAGAAGATCCACAACAAAGGAGTGATTGTCGACGGGCAGCGCGTGCTTGTCAGCAGTATCAACTGGAACTGCAATTCCCCAACTTTCAACCGGGAAGCAGGAGTCATCATAGAACACCCGGGGGTTGCCCGTTATTTCCTCAACGTGTTTGAAGACGACTGGAACGGTTCGGTGACATCCCCGGAACCTAAAACCGATTATCTGAAAATTATCATCGTGGTTATAGTAATACTGCTGTTGCTCTTCGTTTACTATCGCAGGCATATCCGATAGGAATACATCACCCACAGAAGGCTTTACCTGGTATAAACAAATCTTTCGTTTTTTTAAAATTGGAGGATCAATAATAATTTTCAGGATTTCTTAAGTGCACACTGGCACACATCACAGAGGTTAATGTCGCTCTCTCCGGTTACCACAGCCAGTGCCCAGCGATCAATGATTAAATTCAGCTCGGTTGACAATACAACTTCGCTCGCACCCCTTTTCCGGCTCATGTACTGACATACAGCCGCACGAGTCACACCAAGTCGTTTTGCTGCATCGCTCTGACTGAGACCTTGTTTCTGGACCAGCCGGGATACCATCTCTGCTCTCATTGGAGGCAACAGATTCCGGACCATCGTGTCGCAGTGCATCAGGGTGCAGGTATGCTTAGTCATACACACACGGGTTGAGGCTTAACTGACTGTTCAGTCCGGTTCTGGTATATGATCTGGCGTGCATCCCGGAAGTTGAACTTCTCTATGATAAGATGGCGTTCTTTGAGTTTCTTTAACGCATACCGCACGGTTCGTGGCGCCAGGTTTGTTCGCGATACGAGGTCTTTGTGGGTCATTGCACCACCGTTATCCAGAATCTCCAGCACCGTCTTTGATGATGGAGGTAATGTTGCAGGTTGCATGCTTAATATGTTAACACTGTTAACACATTAAACTATCGGTAATTTAAACCCTCATTTTCAATACCCTCTTATGTTCGAGCGCCAGGAACGGATCGCAGTCCTGTTGTTGATCGGCGTGGCGATAGCCGTGATAGCGGCCCACCTGATTCTGGGCTCAATGGGGAAACAGCCATTCTCAAAGCAGTTTACGAACAATACCGCTGATGGAGAATTGGTGCAAATTGAAGGCACCATCGATCAGGTTACCCTGACCAGAACCGGCGGGCATATGATTTTGGAGATCGATAATCTCACTGTTTTTGTTCCGTCACAGTCAGCCCGGGACCTCACCGTGACGAAAGGAACGAATGTATCGGTGTATGGGATTGTAGAGACCTATCGCGGGAAAAAAGAGATATTAGTCAATTCAGCCGACGATATCCAGGTTATAAAATAGAAGGGGGGGATATCCAGATCCCTGAGTTATTAAAAAAATCCCGCGCGTTGATTGAAAAATTTATTCTGGCAAAATTTCAAGTTTCACGGAAAAGTTCCTGACGGTATGGGTAAGGGCCCCCATGCTTATCACATCAACCCCCAATGCTGCAAAATCACCGAGCGTGGTCCGATCTATTCCGCCAGAAATTTCAATCGTGACGCGATCTCGTAATCCCTTAGATTCGAGTGTATCAAGCGTGGTTTTCACCATCGCGGGATTCATGTTGTCGAGAAGGATAATATCGGCACCTGCCGATGCAGCTAACAATGCATCACTAGGGTTCTCAACCTCTACTTCGATCTTTTTATAGAGGGTAGCCTTCTTTGCAGCAAGGATCGCTTTTTCCAGGGAGACCAGTGCCAGGTGGTTGTCTTTGATGAGAATCCCGTCACTGAGACTGTCGCGATGGGGATCCCCTCCCCCGAGCTGCACTGCTCTCTTGTCAAGCGCCCTGAAACCGGGACAGGTTTTGCGCGTTGCTGCGATCCGGCATTGCCTGTTTACTGCTGATACGATATTGACCATATCATGCGTCTGGGTTGCAATACCACTCATTCGTCCGATGATATTGAGTGCAGTCCGCTCAACCAGCAGGATCTTTTTTGCATCCCCGGCAAGTGAGAGAACAACATCCCCCGGTTTTACCCGGTCCCCATCCTGAAAATTTTGCGCTACCGTTACCCCATAATAAGAAAAGAGAATGTTCGCTTCACAGAGTCCTGCGATGATGCCCGACTGCTCTGAAGAAATTTCTGCACGGCACCGGATGGCGGGGATCACCGCTTCAGAGGTCAAATCCCCGTATGGTGCATCCTCATCGATAAAATGCAGCAGATACTCAAGCGATACCATAGATACCATCACCAAATGCCGGAATCATGTTCCTATCACAATCGGGTTGTTGAGATCTTCAAGAAGTGAGAGAATCGAAAGGGCCGCAAGATAACTGGTTGCAGGATTATCCGGGCTGGGGAAATTGGTCACCTTGACATAGGTTTCGCCAAAATCACCTTCAACGAACAATTCGTGAACATTCCGGTCAACCGAAGGATCAACCCAGAGTTCCACATCCGTATCCTGTCCTGCCGCCAGGCTCATGGCCACCGACACGTTCACATTTTTCGGAAAGGCCTTGATGCATTCATTGGCCTTTCCCGAGAAGATCATCCTGCGGGAATCTGAGGCAATCCCCAGCGAAGCCGGACTTTTTGTTGTCCTGAGGAGGAGTTTTTTGAATTTTGAGATCCTCCCGATCTTCAGGTTATCGAGCCCGAAAATTGCCCCACTGGGAATATGGATTTTTTGCCCGTGCTCGAGTGCTTTTCTCCGGATCTCTTCGTGGAATAGCGGATCTGCCAGGGCCCCGACACTCATAATGACCAGATCTTTGTGATTTTCGAGCACTGCCGCAGCATAAATTTTAACCGCGCTGACCGAAGCGGCCTCGACAACAATATCCATTTCGGATGCAATAAACGCCTCGAAATTATCGAATGCCCGGGAACCCGAGAGTGTGGCAATCTCCTGGGCCCGTTCAAATACTTGATCATATACGGCCCGTATCTCGAAACTGCCAGTGTGCTGTGCAATGATATGTCCGATATTACCACAGCCGAGAAGTCCGATCCGTAACATGGTAAACAGATTATGGGCGCCATTGGTTAAGCGTTGTGCTTGCACGATGGCGTGCAGCGAAAAGACCGAAAACAAGTGGTTTTATAGCCGCCAGCATAAACAGTTCTTAACCTTCGCTAAAAGCAGCGCCGGGTTCTGGTGAATACCATGGATGAAATTGAAACCGGGTTTGACAAACTGATAGAAAAAATCGAAGCGAACCGGGGAAAGACAACGGAGCTTTCGGCCAAGATCAAAGAGAACGATGCAAAACTTCTCGCCCGTATGGCAAAATCTGCCATACCCGTAGTAAAAACCGTTGGTCTCGATATGCTCAAAATGGGCAAGCAGGATACCAAGGGAGAAATTTATGATCCCATGTATTATCCCAGGAAGATGATCATCCTCGGAAAATCCGAACCTGCTGCATACCGTCCCGATAATCCCCAGAAACAGATCACCGATCAGTTCTGCGTATTGTCCGATGAAGGGAAAATATTTGAACTGATGTACAGTTTCGACGGCTTTCTCACCGATTCATATTTGAACCCGATCGATGCAAAGACTGCTCTCGATCACTATGGCTATGACATCCAGTTCATGCTCTACCGTGCGCTCCACGATTACCTTGAGGGTGAAGAGGCCCTTATCGATGCGCTCGACAAAGTGATCGGGTACGTTTTTGCCAAGAAAGAGTGAAAACCCATAATTCTTTTTTTTTATTATAACGATAGTTCCCCTGTTACCGTATTCGCCGATTGTTCATCTCTGATTTTTTATCCTTTGACACATCTGGATTATTCTGCTCACTCATAAGATCCATTTTGTTACCGGTTCCCCGGGATAGAGGGCGGGCTTCACCAACGTCGCCACGCTCAAAGTACACCGCCAGACCCCCCTCACTACAGGGTCCCAAAAAATATCGGTTCTGGAAAAAATATCGCAGTAAAATATTATATTTGTACCATAGTAACCCAAATATGAGTGGAGGGGTCGGGCGGTGTACTTTATCGTTACGTGCCGCGGTGATACTGTTCAATCCATTGACCATGACAACAGATTGGGGAAGAACACCCGTCGAAAGAATGGTGTGATATGGTCTGCCGGTTATCACGAAAATGAAACCGCAGGGACCGCCACATTTCTCATAAAATAGATGCCCGACCCCCCCTATACCCCGAAGGGTTGCAGGGAATACTTTCTTTGGGAGTTGATTGGGGAGAATGGATGGCGGGGTGCGAAAGCTTCACAGAATTTTCTCCGGTAATCCTTCGGTGCGAACACCGCAATTCAAACACACAATAGAAAGCCTGCTCCGGGATAATCGGAACTCTTCGAGTGAAGACTAAAAAACATAAAAACAAATTTCGCTGGATGGGCCCGATGTGATTCGAACACATGACCTCCCGGTTATCAGCCGGGCGCACCACCGGGCTATGCTACGGGCCCATTAGTTTGCCTTAATTTACCCTAATAACTACTCCATCAGAGTTATTATAGGTTGTGAATCGCCCGGGCAAACGGACAATATATTCAGATAGGGATATGTGCAGAAAAATCACGATAATAGTACGGATAAGGGATCATGGAACGAAAATATCTCCTTGGAAATGAAGCGATTGCCCATGCCTGTATTGAAGCAGGTGTGGATTTTGTGAGCGGGTACCCCGGTACGCCGTCATCAGAAGTCGTCGATGTGCTGCGGACACAACCGGAACGATCCTACTACCTTGAATGGTCAGTAAACGAGAAAGTGGCGCTGGAGAACGCGCTTGCCGCCGCGTGGTGCGGCATCCGCGCACTCTGCACGATGAAACACGTGGGCCTCAATGTTGCTGCTGATCCCCTGATGACCAGCGCCTACACGGAAGTTACCGGGGGCCTTGTGATCCTGAGTGCGGATGATCCCTTCGCGCACAGTTCCCAGAACGAGCAGGATACCCGGTGTTATGCCCACTTCGCCCGGATTCCCTGCCTGGATCCCGCCAGCGTGCAGGAAGCGCATGATATGATTCCTGCGGCATTTGCACTTTCCGAAGAGTTTGGATTGTCGGTGATATTCCGCCCGACAACCCGTATCTGTCACTCGAAAGGAGACGTGACACTGGGAGCAGTTGTCCCCAGTACGCGGAAGGGTGAGTTCCATAAGGACCCGAGCCAGTATGTGGTGATCCCGTCGCATACCCGCATCCTCCATAAAAAGCTCAACGAGAAGCAGCCCGCGATTAAAAAACGGCTGGTGGAACTGGGATATAACCGGTTCGAGATCCGGGGGAAGACCGCAATTATTGCGAGTGGCATCGCTGCGTCCTATGTGCAGGAACTCCTGCCCGCCGGGGTTTCGTTCATGCAGATAGGCGCATACCCGATCGATGAGGAATGGCTGGGTGCCTTTGTAAGCGGGCATGAAAAAGTGCTGGTGATAGAGGAACTTGCGCCGGAAGTTGAGGATGTAGTCCGACAAGTTGCCGGTTGCGTACCCGTGTTTGGGAAGAAGAACGGGCATGGTTCCTATGAAGGGGAGTTGTCCCCGCAGGCGGTTGCCGCGATCCTGGTGAAGGCCGGGTTCCTCGCCACAAATCCATTTGTTCAGCAGGACCCGGTGCAGAACCTCCCGCTCCGCCCGCCAATTCTCTGCGCCGGATGCCTGCATCGCAGTGCTGCCTATGCGATAAAAAAAGTCTTCAGGGATGCGATTTACCCCAGTGACATCGGATGCTACACTCTCGGGCTCCAGCTGGGAGTGGTGGATACAACCATCTGCATGGGTGCATCGATCACCGTGGCAAGCGGTATTGCCCATTCCGGAGAGCCACGGGATGTACTCTGTACTATAGGGGATTCCACGTTCCTGCATACCGGCATCCAGGGCTTGCTTAACGCGGTGTACAATGGGGCAAATATGACGGTGGTAATACTGGATAACCGGATCACGGCGATGACCGGCCACCAGCCAAACCCAAACACCGGCATTACTGCCTGCGGAGTTGAGAGCCCCCCCGTCTCAATCGATGCGTTGTGCCGTGCCTGCGGCGTCCAGTTCGTTGAAACAGTTGATTCGTTCGATACTACCGGCATGGTGCATGTCCTGGAGCAGGCAAAGAAGCGAAAAGGGGTCAAAGTCATCATCGCCAAGCAGATGTGTGTCATTTCGGCACGTCGTGCGGGAATAAAACGCGGGAAGTACCAGGTCGATACGGAAACCTGTACCGGTTGCGGCAATTGTATACGTTTCGGGTGTCCTGCAATCGAGTTTGCCAATGATAAGGCTCAGATCAATGACCTGTGCAGCGGGTGTGCAGTCTGCGTTCAGCTCTGTCCCGTGAGTGCTATCGGTAAGGAGGGAAAGAAATGAGCGGAAGTTTCGATATCCTGATGGTGGGAATCGGCGGGCAAGGGACAATCCTCGCTTCCAATATTCTCGGGGAGGCGTGCCTGATTGAGGGGAGATCGGTGAAAGGAGCCGAGACACACGGCATGGCACAACGCGGCGGTTCGGTGGAGAGTCACATACGGATCGACGGGTTGTTCGGCCCGCTGATCCCCCCGGGGCAGACAGATCTCATGATCGCGTTCGATCTTCTGGAAGCACTCCGGTATTCCCACTATATGAAAAAAAGGGGGCGGATTGTCGTGAACAACCACCTTGTGCTTCCCACATCGGTATACACGCAGAAGATTGTCGCTCCCACGGAAGATGAGATTATTGCCACCTTGAAAAAGAACCCGCTCTGCCTCCTCGATGCAGACAAAATGGCGGCTGATGCGGGAAGCCCGCTTTCCCAGAATGTTGTGATGCTGGGTGCTGCATCGGGATCCATACCCCTCAAACCCGAGTCGCTGCTGGAAGCGGTACGCAGGCTGGTTCCGAAAAAGACGGTAGAGATTAACGTTAAAGCGTTCGAATCGGGGCGGGCATTCGGTACCGAGTGCTGAGGAAACAGCACTTTGTTTCAACAGTTAACCCTCTTTTTAGGGCTCTGTTTCTCAAACACGCATTCAGGTCGAATAATTGGACGGAAGTTGGATCACTTATTTTTTTTGATTCTCTAAAAAATTATTACTCACGAAAAATTTCCCCGGTATTCCCTCTTGGTCTAACAGAATCGGTAACGGTCCGGTTCAGGAATTAACCGATAGGAATATGCAATATTGATGATACATCCGACGGCACATCTAGTCTGATAAACATTTTTTACAGAAAACAGGAAAAAAGGTTATTCAAGTTTGATAAAAGCCCTGCCTTGGGTGGTATAGGTATAGGGTCCGCATTCTTTTGTTACTGAAGCATCCTTGGTATAGGCATGGACCTGGATCTTGTACCCCCTGGGGGTAGTTTTTCCATATTGAGTAATGAACTCTGGGAACCCACGAGATCGAATGCCGGGTTGAGAGTCTTCACATCGAATTTTACCGGGGGATCGTTTTCATGGATGTAACTCACCTCTTCAGTTATTTGATCAGCACCATTGTACACAGTTGTCCAGGTTGCCGGCAGCGTGTCCTTAACCAACCCATCGTCTGAGCGAGTAAGACCGACGATATTGATGGTTGTTCCCGCGACTCCGAGATTTAACGGGGTCATATTGGAATAGACTGAAATATTGGGGAGCGTCATGCAACTATTGCCATCCTCACCATTGGTAAAACAGACTTGAGATTGTGGACCAAACACAAGAATGTTTCCGGATTCCAATACCTTAAGCCGGAAATTTGCCTCCCAGGTCTCGTTGACATAGACTGTTCCGATATTGAATGAGAGATTCTGCTTGTGAGGATCGGTGTTCCAGTAATTTGTCTGGTTAATGATTATAGGACCAACAGAGGTGAAGGGGTGCCCATCAACATCGGATCCCGGAACTAGGTGCTGATTTATCTGACCGCTGGGCGTCTTGTTGTACTTGTCCAGCATCGTCGAACCGGGAGGCATTGAGGGTGCCTGTCCCGTGATAACGGGATCTCCGACGTAATCGAAAATCTTTGATCCCGGGGCAACCAAAGCACCATTGACGATCAAATGTCCGAAATCCATGGATACCCGGGTATTGACTCCTGCTTCAGTCCGGAGATCCCCGGCGATTTTCGTGTAAGCGTCATTCAATGCAGCAGCGGTAGTGGCCTGTTGATAAAAACCACCGGTTGCCTCAGCCATTGCTTTCAGCGTTTTTTCTGCATCTGTGTCGGGATTTCCGGCAAAGAATATGAAATAAAGCCGGACGTTATGATTTTTGGCATAGACTGACAGGTTCTGTTCGGTAAATTCCCCATTGGTGCATTTGGATAAGGGCCTTGGAGTGGTGCATGACGATGGTTTCGATGCCGGTGTGTAATAATTATAGTTGTAGCTAGTCCACTGGCATTGTCCAATATGACTCCCGCTTGTTTGTAAGGTATATCCTGAAGCGCAAACATCGCAGGTGGTGGTACTGGAATAAGGAGTTAACGTTCCTCCCAGGCCGCTATAATACCGGTAATCAGTCAGTTCGAGGGTATTACCACTGAATGTTATATCGGGGTTACCTTCAGGCCACCCGGTCCCATGGGCTGCCGGTTAACCTTCATTGTTCCAGTCTCCATCGGTCATGACGATGACTGCCCGGACTGCTTTTGAATTTGCATTCGGGTGAGCGATCATATCCGCGATAGCATCTTTTACTGCTTCTCGTGTTGAAGTCGCAGAAGTGGGGCTAAGACTGCTCACTGCGGTCGTAACCGGCCCAAAGGGGCTTTGTAGTGCTGCACCCTGCGGTGCGGTATTTGTTACATCGCCCGCAGAACTGTATGAAAACAAACCTGCCCTGTCCTGACCCGTTTTCATGTTTCCGATAAAACTTGTCGCTGCATTTTTTGCTATGGTTATTCGCTGATTAGCTACCGGAGGGGAATGATCAACTCCGCTGATATCGTAACCCATACTTCCGGATCTGTCCAGCACGAGGTCGACATCGACCGGATACTGATAGAGTGCCCAGCCATCGCCGTTCAGTTTAAGTGAGACATCTACGCTATCCCCCACCTTAACCTGCTGAGGTTTCACCTCAACAATGGCACTGAGGTACGGATAATTTTTCCAGGTTACCGGTTCATCCTTTTCCTTATCGCTCCATTTTGCAGTGATCTTTGCAGAGCCGGTAACGGTCTGTTTATATCCCGGCTGGTTTGTCGTGGCGTATGAAGCCGGATAGAATCTCACCGTAGCATAGCCGTTCGAATCGGTTGTTGCACTGGCGGAAAGAAGAGAAGAGGTCTTTGAAAACGAAGGTGCCACATATGCCGCTCCCATTGCTGCAATCTCTGCATCCGTGGGAGTATCGGTAACACCATAAAACGAGAATGTAACAGTCTCGCCAGAAACCCCATTGCCCATGATATCGGTCACTTTTGCTGTGATATTCGAATAAATGGATGGATTCGCATCACGACTTGGCATACTCTGTGGGTTCGCTGATAGATCGATGCCTGTGGGAGTGGTATTGTAGAACCGGACTACTTTCGATAGTTGCAATGAAGGGTTTTCCACGGGGGGTCGCATAGATGGTAAACTGGCCGGTAAATGATTTGGGGCCATAGGTGGACCAGACCTGTCCATTTTCCAGTGACTTCCGGAGAGTCTCTTCTCCGGGCACGGTGGTGTTAATCCAGACCGACTGGTTCCGGGTCGGATTCCCGTATTTATCATACAGAGTGTAATAAAAGTTGAACTTGCTCGTTCCATCAGCAAGGACTGTCGCGGGTGGAGGGTAACTATCGGGGCTGAAGAACTGAGTCATGGAAAAGGGGACCCCGGTAGCCACGGTATTGAACATTTTCATCTGATCGGGAATACTACCCATCGGATCCATGAGGATATAGTGCAAGCCGGGTTTTGTCGCAGGGGTGATACTGACACTCACTTCCCCATTTAGATCGAGATTGAATTTTTTGTCATGGACTAATCCGTAATTGGTAAAACCACAGTCGTTCGGGGGTGACGGTCCGTTTACATGAAGGGTGATATTGTGGAAACCCGGCCCATCTCTCTTGTCATCGACCTGGTTGTCCCACCGGTCAAAAATTGATATGTTAACGGGTATTACACTCTCGACTGTTCCTTCATTGGAGTAAGAAAAACTGGCTTTATACGGAACATTATGATCTATTCTCTGGATATAGGGTAAAATGGTCAGATATGTCGCAGAGCCACCATCGGTGGAAATTATTTCCGCGGTAATTGTCGCAGTCCCACTTGTCGGATGAGTGCCGTTAACCGTGAAAGTACAGAGTGCCTCACCACCATTATCTGTCGCGGTACTTCTCGGATTTATCGAACCCAGCAGAGGATTATCAAGGGTGAAGGAAACCTGTGCATTTTTCACCGGGCCTGCAAAACCGGGAGTATTGTTATAAGCAACGAGCTTGATGACATTCTGCTGACCCACATCAGCAATAATCCATGTTTTTGTGGAATCACTGGGGAGGAACAGGGTACCACCGGAGGGATTTGCGTAGTACGCTGCCACTGGCCCCAGTAGAAGGAGAATCCCCAGCAGGATCATAACAACACGTTTCACTATCATACACGACACCTTGGTAAAAAAGTAATAGTATATGATAATATATAATAATTTGTATTTTTTAAAAACATTATATTTTCGTCGAATTCCTGAAATGCCTAAAAAAATACCTTAAATCAGTTTTTTGATGCCGCTTAGCTCGAATAGGATCCACATTATGAAAAAAGTCTCGAACGTTCAATGGAAGATTTCTGTAAGTGAACAGTCTATCGATCTTGATATTCACCCAATAAAAAAATATCAAAGTGATTTAATTGTCACATCGAATTTTTTGATGACGAGTGTCGCGGGTTTTGAAGCATCCAATGGAAATCGATATTCGGGCCCCGTACCGGTCATTTTCAGGGAATTTCTAAAGTAATTCTCCCAGGCATCGGAATAATCCGGATTCGAATCATATTTAATACACAGGTCTCCGGTTATGGGGTACGTTTTGTAATCAGTATCCCCCATTGCAATCTGCACCGTCCCGATCCCTGCACGCGACATGATATCGGTGCTATTGAATCCAATGAGATTGAGCACTACTGTATTCGTTGGTGCATCGTAGAACCATCGCGGTTCAGCCAGCATGACGGATCCCGGCTCGTTAAGCCTGCGCGTCACCACAGCCCCATTCTGGAGGGAAATTTCAGCACCGGCACTCAACGATGAGTACCGTAAATCTCCCGAAGGGAATGGATCCACGTAGTTGCCTCCAACACAATCCGTGACAGAAAACGTTGCAACAGGAGGAGTGCTCAGCGTGTTGTATACCGTAAGCGAGCCGCCCTCTACTTTGAGTGAAGATTCTTTGTAGGGCACCGTTTTGTACGCGAGACTTTTTACATCATTTTGCAGAACAATCATGTTTTTTTCCATGATCCTCTCGTTAGCACCGGTTTGTTGCTGCAGGAGCATGGGATATCCGTACAGAGTTACCAGCCCGATTCCCGCAATTACTATCGTGAAGATGAGGATGAATCCTATCGATTCAGAAACACCATCCTCTGCCAAACTGAATTTTCTAACCGCCATTAAACCCCTCCTGAATCATAACTAATCCTGTTCAATCCCCTGCCGGTTGTATTGCCGATTACACCCCGCGACGCACCGATGCCTGCAAGCGAGACATGGATGTCAGCGAGATCCCGATAGATCCTGACATCCTGATCTATCGGGTTATTCCCTTGCCCAATCTGAACAAAATAATCCCTTCCAGCTACGTCGTTCGGAATATCAAAGGCAGTAACTATTGTTCCATCACTGGGTGCAAGGGCATACACATCAACAATGCGTGTGGAAACCGCATTGCCAATGTCCGTAAAAGCGACGTAACTCAACCGGTTAACCGGAGATTCCATAAACGTTGAGTTCAGGAGCAGCATCATAATTACCAGAAGGATCATGAGAACCCCGGTCACCATGATGTATTCGATAAGATTTGCTACCCCGGAGTCTGCGGGAAGAGATTTAGTCTGACGTCCAGTTTTCACTATAGGTCGTCACCCCGTTGTTATAGGTTATCAGGGAGTGGTAATTTGTATCATGGGTTAAGGTATAATTGATCACTGCCCCTTTCCGTTGTATCGAGAGATTAAGGATATCACGATGTACCTTGTCCGTGATCACACCATTACTCACAGCGTGCTCTTTGATTACATGACTGATGTCACGGATATCATTTTTTGGGAATTCTACAACACTTTCCGCAATAGTTTGTCCAACTACGGTTGACTGGTTGATCACAATTGCCAAAAAGAACAGGCTGAAACTTACCAGGAACCCCATCAGAATAATCCATTGGGCATCATCATTCAATCGCGCCACAGGAGCACCTCCACAAGGACAGCACGTTTCTCAAGCGGACCTGCTGGAGGAAGTCGCTTGTTCACGAGCACCCATTTGGTTACGCGTACCGCATGTTCCCCACCCGTCAGGTTCCGCGATGAATTAATCTGGGCACTCATGATCGACCCGTCGGCCTCATATGTATAGTTGGCAGAGAACTGGATGTCATGTTTCGGTCCAAATCCGGAAACATTGGTATAGTTCATGAACATGTTTTTGAACCTCCCTCCACCACCCGAATCATCCTCAATGATCAACTGGAGCGGACTTTCAGCCATCGAACTATTCGGAGGGGTATCCACCATAGTTAATGCATCACTTCCCAGCACTTCCAGCTGCATATCGCTGATATGTGCATCACCAGGGGTGCAAATCGTTGTTGCCCCTACAACCATATAGGCCGTCAGGAGCATTATCAGACCCGCAGCTACTCCTTCGATAGTATACAGTTGCCCCCCATCGTTCACCATACTGCCACTTCCACGACAGCGTCCCTGAGCTGGGGTTGGGTGACATTTGCAGGATTGTAATTGTAATCAAAAGGTTGTGACAGGGTATTATTTAAAAATGAACTTTTTACGAGGTTCGGAGGGAGCGCATTGTCCTGCATATCAAACGTCAGGTTGATATAAACCTTTGAATAGCCGGCCTGCATTATATCAAAAACACGGGGATTTAAGATCAAGGATATATTATTTTTAACATTAACCGGGGGTTTCGTAGCAGTACTACTGCCATCGATATATGGGGTATCGAACGTTCTTACCATGGATAATGTCCCTCCCTCTTGTTTGTAAACATTGATACTGGTCAGGTTGACAATGACCGGTCCGGGCGTAAGCGGTGACCGGAATACCGTTGAATTAAGATCGGTTATATTGATGATGATCTGTTCCCTCGCCGGATCAATGCTGTATGCGGTATTCTCCCCCTCCTCTTGCAATTTGGTACTGTTGATGAGAATCGAAAATTCATGGTGGGAGACATTAAAATCTCCGGGAAGGGCAGTATTGTTGAACTTATGCGCACGGATATACGACGAGCCGATCGACGCATTGCTGACACCTTTGATCTTGACCAGACGGCGGATATAGCCATATCCGTCGGGGAGACTATCCCCCTTCGATTGGTTATAACTGGATCCCATCTCTGTGACTGAAATATTGAAATGATAGGGATAATCCCCGAAAATTGCCCGTGTCTGGTAGTCATCGGGATAAATAAACGATGAGCAGAAGAACCGGTTAACTTTATCTTGAGAGAGAATCCCTGGTGTATTTTTTATGATGGCTAAACCAAACCGTGATATTTCATACTTTTGGCCATCTGTGTAGAATTCCCAGGGGGGTGACGCCGGCCATCCCGGATCTTCCACCAGTATCACCCCGGTCCGGTAAGCGACAGCGTCATAATCAATATGGCTTGACTGGAGGCCTATCATAATACCCGAGACCATCGCAGCTACCCAGATAAATGCAAGCATGAATATGGTAAAGCCGATAAGAAAATCTATGGAGAGGTTCCCACTCTCATCGATGAGATTATTCAATCGCCACTCCTGTAGCTGCGTTAAATCTCATAATCTGTGAGCTGCTCCCGTCATTTACGGTCAATGTGTAGGTCCCGTTTATCAGTTCAATATCCCGTTGAATCTGCTGCGGGTCCCTTGATGTGCCAAGAATTTGAATATCAATTTGTTTGAATATTACATCTGGAGAAACCACTTGATTTAAATCGATCTCCCCGGAAGAAATGGTCGCATTCCAGGGGATGATCGTCCAGCCCGAATGATCGTATACCCTCAGTTCATTAACATCGCCTTTGTTAATCCCGAAAACCCATCGTTGGGCATTTCCCGATTCGTCTACATTGCCACCCTGGATAAACAGAATCCTTGGGGATTTCAGAAAAGGGTTTAATGACAGCGACTCACTGTCTTTCAGGTTTCCTTTAGCCTCATCAAAACTGACCAAAGCCGGCGCGGGGGTGAGATCTGCGGGCACAAGCCCTACATCAATTGTCGGCGAGGCATTAACCGGAATCACCGGAGGCGTCTGGTTCTGAGGGGTGAAGGGGGAGACGCATGCACTGCACAACGTGAAGACGAGTGCTATCGTGAAGATTGACGGAAGGTACCTTTGCATAACCTTTGTCCTTAATGGTTTATTGAGAGGAGAACAGATATAAATCTTGGTAAATTCGGTTTCCTGCTGTGATGGATTAGATTTACATTAGGAGTAATTTTGTGGGTTTCCGGGATTGAGGGACAGTACTGAGAATGCGTCAAAAATTGAAAGAAAAATTCAATTTTAGATGGAAAAACATTTTTTTTAATACAAAGCCGATAATCCATTACATTGACTTTAATTTTTGATCTCTGAACGATAACTACGATGCATACTGAAAAAAACCCGGAAAATGTTAAAAAAATCAATTTTACGGCACAATCTTCGTTATCGGTATCTCCAGAATATCCTCAGCCCCGCATGCCTTAAGCTGGGGGATAAGCTTGTTCACCATATTCTTCTGCACCACCGTCTGGATACTGTAATAGTCAATCCCGTGAAGCTGGCTGACGGTCGGTTTCTTCATTGCAGGAAGAGCAGAGACGAGCTTCTCCATGGATGCAGAAGGAACGTTCATCGTCAGGAGCACCTTGTTCCTTGCCTCGATCACCCCAAAGAGCAGGGTCCGGATCTCCTCGATCTCCCGGCGCTTCACCGGGTCTGCCCAGCTCGCCTTATTGGCACAGATCACCGTGTGCGACTCCATGATCTGCCCGATGATCTTCAGCCCGTTCTTGCGCAGCGTGGTACCGGTCTCGGTCAGATCCACCACCACATCCATGAGATCCAGCACTTTCGCCTCAGAGGCACCGAATGAATGAAACATCTGGATGGGGATCTTCAGGTCCTCGAAAAACTTCTTTGTCATCTCCCGGGTATTCTGTCGTTACCCGGCTGTTCGGGCGGATCTGGGAGACATTCTCGATCAGCTCATCGCGGTGCACCGCAATAACGATCTTCACATTGCCTTCCCCCGTCTTGCTGTACGAGAGGTTCGCCACCTCAACAACATCCGAGTTGGTCTCCTTTACCCAGTCGAGACCCGAGATACCGATATCAAAATACCCCTTCTCCACGTACGTGGGAATCTCCTGCGGGCGCAGGATCTTGATCTTGCCGATCCGCTCATCCGCAATGCGGGGATTGTAATCGCGATCCGTGCGCTTAACCTCAAGATCTGCTTCCTTGAAGAGCTGGAGTGTCTGCGCCTCGAGACTGCCTTTGGGGAGTGCGATGGTAATCATACCGTATACTGTTCGCGGTAAAAAGAATAAAAGAGGTTTGATATGGGTTTGTCCCGTGGGATTTACTCAAACGTGTGAATCACAAGCCCGCTGAGGAGCTTGGGTTCGAACCATGTGGACTTGGGAGACATGACCCCGCCGGCATCTGCGATGGACAGGACGGTCTCTATCTTAACCGGCTGCATCGCAAACGCGAGCCGGTATTCCCCGTTATCGACAAGCCGCTCAAGATCGGCAACCGGCCGGGCACCCCCGAGATACTGGAGCCGTGCGTCGCCACGGGGATCGGTAATTCCCAGCATGCCCTCCAGGACCCACTGCTGGAGCACGGCAACATCAAGTGCCTCCAGGGGCGCCGCATTCTTTTCGAGCAGGCGTGTGCACTCGTACCACTGGCCACCGAGATACATATGCACGATATGGTACCGCTCCGGTTTCTTGCACTTCGGTTTTATGTTGTACCCGCGCCCGTCCACCCTGCCGTACGGCTCGACATCAAAATATTTCTTCAGGGCATCGAGGAACGTATCCTGAGTGTAGGTGCCGAGATCCGTGAGCAGCCGGCTGTAACCATGGATCTTCACCTTGTCATGGGCAAACATGACTCCCATGAACCGGAAGCTCTCCTCATCGCAGGGGACGTGTGCCGCGATCCTGCGGTCCGCCACATTCACCGCCGCCTTTGCCCGGTGATGCCCGTCCGCGATATAGAGAGCGGGAAGATGTGCGAAGTGCTGCTCGAACCGGGCGAGAATCTGTGGGTCGGTGATCCGGAATATCTGGTGAATGCCCCCGTCATCAGTGCGCACCTCTGCATCGGGAACTGCTCCGGTTGAGACCTGCGCATTGATGAGCGAATAGATATCCCCGCTGTTCCGGAACAGGAGCACAACCGGCCCGTTGTGTGCCTTTACTGCCTCAATGTGTCGGGTCCGGTCCTCTTCCTTGTCGTACCGGGTCTGTTCGTGCCGTCGGATATGATTCTGCCGGTAATCGTCCACGTCAAGACAACAGCAGAGGCCAAGGAACGTGTCCTCATCCTGCTTCACCCGGTAGGCGTACATGCCGGGTTCGGGATCCTTCCGGATCTTTCCCGAAGTCTTGAGTGCCTCGAAGTTCTCCTTCGCCCGTTCGTATACCTTATCATCGTGGGGATCGATCCCGGGCAGTTCTGCATCCGGCCTGCTCACGCGCAGGAAACTCTCGGGTTTCTTCTCAATGATTCTTCGGGCTTCATCGGCTGTTACGACATCATAGGGAACGGCAGCGATAGCCTGGGCACATTCACGGGTGGGGCGCACCCCGGAAAAACGATAGATCTTTACCATACCAACACCAGCACCGGACAGGGAGACACAGTTGCTCTAAAAGTTGGGTGTGATCCCTTATATTTCCGCACACCCAAATAACCCGGTTCAGGATACATGCTTTTGACCTGTGGACACACAGCAGTACTGGAAATATTTCCCGATAAAAAGGACCCCGATATGATCCGACCCCATGATCTTGTGACCTATCCGCTGCCCCAGATACGGCGGACAATGCCCTCCGATCTCGCGGCGATTGTCGCTATCGAAAGGGACTCTTTCATCGACCCGTGGGAAATGCCGGTCTTTCTGGAAGCACTCACCTATTATCCCACCACCTATTTTGTTGCCGTGTGCGACGGGCAGGTGGCCGGCTTTGTCGTGGGGGCGCTCGAGGATAACGGGGAGAACATTTACGGACATATCTGCAACATCGGGGTGAGCCCGGTGTACCGGAAACGGGGGATTGGCAAGTTGCTTGTACGAAGGGTCGAGCACCAGTTCGCCCTCGAGCTTGCGACCGCAGTACAGCTCGAGGTCCGGGTTTCCAACGAGAGTGCACAGCGGTTCTACAAACGACTCGGATACCGTCACGTATTCGGGATTGACCAGTACTATGCAAACGGCGAAGATGCCTTTGTCATGATGAAATGGTTCCGTTTCTGATACACTTTCTCTTGTACGCTTACGCACTCCCGGGCACCGTGCAGATTATTTTGCTTGCTCGGCTCTTGAAAAAATACCCGGAGGCCTATTTCCCGGGATAAGAAACCGGATTAAAAACACAATGGTTTTTTCCTTGAGGGGAAAAAACTGTGAGGTTACTATGAACCCGCGGGTGTTGTTTGAACAGGAATACCGATAGCCCGGATACGGATCGCACTGGTGAAGGAGACCCGGGACTGGTATCTCCGACACCTGTTAACCCGCAACAGGAGCCCGCACTCGATGCTGATATGCAGAGCCGGTTGAAAGATCCCCTTCCCCCCCTGGGCGAGTACGGGCTGAAACGGGGGATAAAACCCTGGATGGCGAATCTCATTGCCATCGGCGGCATCATCGGCTCTGCGTATTTTATCGGTTCCGGTTACCTCGTTTCCCAGCTCGGGCCCAGTGTCATTTTGCTCTACGCAATCGGCGGCCTCATCATCTATACCGTGATGCAGTCGTTTGCCGAGCTGCTGGTCAATGTTCCGCGCCAGGGAAACTTCATCAGTTATTCTGCCGAGTTCATCTCTCCGACATGGGCCGTTGGTACGGGCTGGAGTTACTGGTTCAACTGGTGTGCGTACATTCCGTCCGAAGCAGTAGCCGGGGGCATCATCATGCACGTTTTTGTGCCCGCCGTGCCGGTGGTCCTCTGGGCAGTTGTTTTCCTGATCGTGATCACCCTCCTGAACCTGATCCACGTGGGCGGATTTGGCTGGATCGAAAGCTCTCTTGCCATCGTGAAGATCGGTCATAATGTCGTATTCTGCGTGATCGCGGCCCTCATCGTATTCGGGGTCATCGGCACCGCCGGTTTCATCGGGACCAGCATCGCCTTCCCGCCAAACTCTGACCTGTACTCGGATATCTTTCCGGCCGGAGCATTTGTCCTCATCACCAACCTGGCCATCATTCTGGTAAATTTCCAGGGATCGGAAATTGTCGGCCTCGCGGCCGCTGAGACCCAGAACCCGGAAAAGACGGTTCCCAAGGCCTGCCGGCAGGTGGTTCACCGGATTGTCCGCGTGGACATCATCCCCATCATCCTGCTGATCCTGATCATACCGTTTGCCGAGGCCGGCATCAGCGATAGTGTATTTTCCATGGCGCTGGAGAAATACGGGTTTGCGGAAATTGGCGCAGTCCTGTCGTTCATTGTCCTGACTGCGGCATTCTCCTGTGCCAACAGCGGGTTCTATGGGGCAGTCCGGGCCATGTACGGGTTATCCCTTGAGGGAATGGCACCAAAGATCTTCTCGCGCCTGAACCGGAACTCTGTCCCGATGATGGGGACGCTCATCACGCTCGCGGTCTGCTGGCTGGTCCTCTCCCTGTGGTGGTTTACCAACGGGGAGGGAGAACTGTACTTGTGGCTGCTCTCGGTATCCGCATTCACCGGAGCAATCTGCTGGATCTCGATCTGCTGGGCGCAGGTCGTGTTCCGGAAACGAATCTACGAACGCGGGTATACCGATGCAGATATTATTGCGCCCGCACCGCTCTCGCCATGGCTGCCCGTGCTGATCGGCGTGGTGCTGGAGATCATCGCACTCATAGTACTGGCATTCAACCCGGATCTTTCCGGGTCCCTGTACCTGTCCGTACCGGTGGTCTTCATGCCCATGATCATCTACTGGATCGGACGAAAGACCGGAAAGATCCGTGGCATCAAGTACCGGAATCCCGAGGAGAAATCATTCGAGGAACTCTTCCCGGACAAGCGAACCCCGGGCCAATAACTTTTTTTTAGTGTCGCACCCCGAATTTGGTGGGAAAAATATCGGTAAAATAAAAAATGTGCGACAAAAATTAAAAACTTAAAAAAAATTACCCGCGTCCGAGCTTCTGGTGAGCCCGGGCAAGGTGCTGTGACGCCAACGCACCGAGAAGGGAGAGTTCCCCGGCAAGTACCCCGGCTGCAATGATCTCGGCGAGTTTCCTGGCATGGGTGCCCGGCGGATCCCCGCTGCCGGCAACCCCGAGAATCCTGAGGCACTCCTGTTGTGTCTCGACACTGGTCCCGCCGCCCACGGTCCCGACCGGGAGGGAGGGGAGCGTAACGGCAACATAGATGCCGGTATCCGTAAGATCAACAGTCGTGATGCAGGTGCTGCCATCGATGGCATGGGCCGCATCCTGCCCGCAGGCAATGAACATCGCAGCGACAACATTGGCGGCGTGGGCATTGAACCCCATCGCACCGGCCCGGGCAGACCCCACGAAGTTCTTGCGGTAATTCACTTCATGGATGGTCTTTGCATCGGTCTTCAGGACCTGTGCGATCAGCTCATGGGAGAGTGCAACACCGGCAACGGTGCTCCTGCCCCGTCCCATGATCGCGTTGATTGCAGCAGGTTTCTTGTCGGTGCACATGTTGCCCGAGAGAGCAATGAGCCGTGCCCCGGTACCCTCCGCCACCAGGTCTGCCACTTTCGCGCTTGCAATGGTGACCATGTTCATGCCCATCGCGTCCTTGGTGTCGAACTCCAGCCGGACAAAGACACTCGTTCCTGCAACGAACGTGACGATATCGGTCAGTTTCCCGTGCGAAGTGGTCGCCTCTGCTGCGGCGCGGAGTTCCTCGCGGTGGGCGGCAACCCAGTCGCACACTTCTGCTGCATGCACCACACTTTCCGTAGCAAAGAGCGGTGCCCGGGTCATGCCGTCATGGAGTACGCGCACCTCAGCCCCACCGGCCCTGGTGATCGCGCTGCACCCGCGGTTCACCGATGCCAGAAGCGCTCCTTCTGTTGTTGCAAGCGGGAGCCAGAAATCACCCTGCGCGTACCCGCCTTTTATTGCGATCGGACCGGCCACGCCGAGTGGTACCTGTATCGTACCGATCATGTTTTCGCAGTTGCGTTTGACCACGCGCTCGACATCGATGGAGAAGATCCCGATATTCTCCATCTGTGATCCCGTCTCCTGCTCGATATACTCCCTTCGCACCCGGATTGCATCGATGGGCGCAAGTTCCTTTTCCAGTTCGTAGAGCTTGAGTTCCCCGCTCTTCAGTCTGGCCTGAATGATATCGTCCCGTTTATTGTTATGACCCGATCCGGTACCGTTCCCGGTGCCTGATTGGTGCCCGCCATCATCAGTCATGAATAATGGTAGCACGTATAAATTAATGATACACGTGGTTGCAGTCACGGTCGGACAATGGGGCATCAGGGTACCTGCACGCGAGGGTGAGATCACGCGGCGGGCACTTATTGACGAGGGGGCACTCGATCTCTCACTGAAGGTTGGGCGTGACGGGGACTGGCTCCTCCTCCCGCTCCTTGACTGGCGCGAGGGTGCTGAGCAGTGCCAGTTCGAGCAGAGCCCCGGGCGGGTCGTGCTGCCCCGGCACGAGCTGGTGGGGGGTATCGCCATCATGCAGGAGTGCGACCTGGCGGGTGCGCAGCTGATCCTTGCATCGCGCCCCTCGCTCCACACGATCGTCTATGCAATCGGCGAGGTCTCGGGTGAGTACCGCACCCGGGAGTTCGAGGTGCTTGCCGGCGCTCCCACAACCCGGACCGAAGTGATCGAGTACGGGCACCGCTTCCATGTGGACCTTGCAGCCGCGTACTTCTCGGCCCGGCTCTCTTCCGAGCGGCAATGCATTCTCCGGCAGACCGGCCGGAACGAGGCCGTGCTCGATATGTTTGCCGGTGTCGGACCGTTTGCGATCACGCTCGCTGCGCGAGCCTCGTTCGTTGTCGCGTGCGATCTCAACCCGCGGGCCGTGGAACTGATGCTGGAAAATATTGCGCAGAGCCGGATACAGAACATGCTTCCGGTGCTCGCCGATGCGCGGAGACTTGCCGGGATCTTCCCCTGGCAGTTCGACCGGGTCGTGATGAATCTCCCGTTGTCGGGTACGGAATTTTTACCCGAAGCGTTCCGGCTCTGCAAGACCGGCGGGATGATTCACTTCTATTCGCTGGTCGCTGCTGAGGGGGAGCACCGCGAGTGCATCCGCGAGTTGGGCGGGGAAGTGCTTGCAGAGCGGGTGGTGCGGTCGTACTCACCCGGGCAGTGGCATGCGGTGTATGATATTGTGGTGAAGTGATTGGATACCCGAAAAAAATCTCTCTTTTTTCAGTTTCTCCACGCCCGGAACTCCAAAGGAGTGCAGGGAATACTGATCCCCTTAATGATCTGGTGCACCGGAACTCTTCGCGTGATGCAAAGCTGTGTGCATTTTTCACAAAGGGACTATTTTCCATCAGTGCGTGAGTGTGTGAATTTTTTTTCAACCAGAGTCTGCTTGAAAAACAAAAATCAAAGTCTGGTTGAAAATTTTCGGCCAAGATCCGATTTGAAAAAAATAAGCATAGTCTGGCTAAAAAAATAAAATCAAAGTCTGATTAATATTTTTCAGGCAAGGTCCGGTTGAGCCGGAAATGATTTTCAAAGGCGATTGCGTACTCGATTGAAAACTTTTGAGCAGAGTCTGATGGATCTGGATGAGCGGCCGGGTGTTCTGATTGGGTCAGCGGCTGGAGGGGTTTCACGTCGGATGTGCTGAAATTTTTTCTCCATTTTTGGTTAAACGACTAGAAACGGATCGCAATTTAAACAATGATGACTGCTCCTATAATCACCATCGCTGTCGCAACGGGGAACTCATCTGAGGGGGCAGGTGATGCAGGGGGAGCGGTCGTTGTTGTCGTCACCACTGGACCGTCAGCGGGGATCCGGGTATTCGCCGTTGAGAATACCGTGGGATTCGGTACCTGAATGCTTGTGACGGGAACAATTGGGGAGGCTGCTGAAACGTTCGTAGCGTTTTGCGTCTTTACGGTAATCGCAAAGTACGAGAACCCGGGAGTAACTCCCTGGAACGTATAGGATGTTCCCGACAGGCTGATGAACGTTGTCGGAAGCGCGGTCCACTGGTTGTTGCTGTACCGCATCAGGACAATATCTGCCGGGGCAACATTGTGGCTGGAGAGCCATTCCTGGCTTACCACGAAGGTGATCGTTCCCGAGGAGATGGCGCCAGGCGTGACACCGATAGGCGAGATCTCCAGGTACCCTGCCACCGGCTGGCCATGGACCTGCATCGCATCTCCCAGGGTCACCGGCTGGGCCGTGACGGCAAAAGATTCCGTCTCTCTCCCCGTTGAGATCTGGACCTGGCTTACCCCCACGTTCGTGGTGGCACCGGGCTGCTGATTGAAGGAGAGGGAGAACGTTCCTCCGAAATCTTAAAAAGGACCCTATTGGATTGCGATGAAGCCACGGGTGCTCGGGGTCTCATCGACCCTCGCCCCGTGGAGCATTGCCATAAAAAATACTTCGGCGGCTGGTTATATCCCAACGAAAAGATGGGGGTCAAGGGGATACGCCCCCTTGGGCTGCCTCCCCCATTGGGGGAGTGAGGGGGGTCACCATCGCAATTTCCACTGAGCGTGAAAAATGATTTCTCCAGAGCAAAAAAGACATAAAAAAAAAGATTGATTCACTCCGGCGCAAACTTTGTGCCGTAGTGGATGATGCCGCTCTCGCCATCGGTGGCGATCCTGCGGAAGATGCTCTTGACCCGCATCCCGATCTTTGCTTCGCTGGGGTCGCAGACGATCTGGGTGGTCATCTGGGGGCCTTCATCGAGCTTGATGATGGCGAGCACATACGGCCCGTGGGAAGCGAACTGGTCGGGTGCCGTCTGGATGATCGTGTACGTGACAATGGTTCCCTTGCCGGAAAACTTGTGATCTACGACTTTGCCTTCCCTGCGGCAGTCGGGGCAGAAGGTTCGCGGGGGGAAGAAGTGACGCTTGCAGGTCTCGCACTTGGTCCCGATCAGGTTGTAGCGCTGGGGAATCTTTCTCCAGAATCGTGCAACAGACATTTCAGACCCTCCCGAGGATGTGAACCGCAACCGTAGCACCGGTACCGCCAACGTTCTGTGTCATGCCGATCTTTGCGCCGTCGATCTGGCGTTTGCCCGCGGTGCCGCGAAGCTGCTGGACGATCTCGTACACCTGCTTGATGCCGGTTGCTCCGACCGGGTGGCCGCAGGCCTTGAGGCCGCCGCTCGTGTTGACCGGGATCTTGCCGCCAAGGGCAGTCTCGTCGTCAGCAGTGAACTTGCCGGCGGTACCCTTCTTGCAGAACCCGAGGTCCTCGATGGCACAGAGCTCTGCTATCGAGAAACAGTCATGTACTTCTACCATGTTGATGTCCTTGTGCGTCAGCTTGGCCATCTTGAACGCCCGCTGGCCGGCTGCGACGGTCGCGTCCATGGTCGAGATGTCCCTGCGGTCATGGAGGGCGATCGAGTCGCTAGCCTGTGCGGTTGCGAGCACCTTGATCGGGGTGTCGGTGAACTCACGGGCCCGGTCGAGCGGTGCGAGGATGACTGCCGCTGCCCCATCGGTGATGGGTGAGCAGTCGAAGAGCCGGAGGGGCTCGGCCACCATGGTGGATCGCAGCACAGTATCAAGGGTGATCTCCTGCTGGAACTGGGCGATCGGGTTGCGGGCGCCATTGTAATGGTTCTTCACCGCAACCTGTGCCAGCTGTTCGCGGGTCATGCCGTACTTGTGCATGTAGTCTTTGGCGATCATCGCATAGAGGCCGGGGAATGTCGCTCCGACAAACCCTTCCCACTCGCGGTCAGCAGCACCGGTGAGGGCATCGGTGCTTGCGCCGGGCTCCACATCGGTCATCTTTTCGACACCTGCTGCAACCACGATATCTTCCATACCGCTGGCAACAGCGATCACTGCCTGCCGGAAGGCAAGCCCGCCGGATGCGCAGGCCGCTTCGACCCGGGTTGACGGGATGTGACGGGTTGCCATGCCCGCGTAGTCAGCGATCAGGGCACCGATGTGCTCCTGCTCGATGAAACGGCCGGCACTCATGTTGCCGACATACATCGCATCGATCTTCTCACCGGAGAGCTGGGCATCCTCAAGGGCAAGCGCCCCGGCCTCCACGAACATATCCCGGAAGGATTCCGACCATTTCTCACCGAACCGGGTGCATCCAATTCCAATCACTGCTACGTCTCTCATGATTGCATCACCAGTTTTCCCTTGTGCTGGGCATATCGCGCATAGTCAAGGTAGATGGGATTCTTAAGCTGCTGTTCGACTCCCGGTGCTGCATCGCGTTTGAACACGTCTGACTTGATGGCATCGGTCACTTCAATATCGAACGCATCGCTGCCTGCTCCTGATCCGAACGAGCAGACAAAGATCGTGTCGCCCGGCTTGGCAATATCGAGCGTTGCTGCAAGGCCAATGGGTGAAGCGCCGGAGTAGGTATTGCCGAGGCGCGGTACTACGAGGCCCGGCTTGATCTGCTCGGTAGTGAACCCGAGATCCTTTGCTGCTTTCTGCGGGAACTTTGCGTTGGGCTGGTGGAAGACCGCATAGGTGAAGTCCTTAGGTGACTTTTTGGTCTGCTCCAGAAGAAGGTTGCTTGCGCCCTTCACATGCTTGAAGTAGCCGGGATCGCCGGTGAACCGACCGCCGTGGCGGGGGTAATCCTGTCCTTCGCGGCGCCAGAAGTCGGGCGTGTCGGAAGTGAACGAGCAGGTGTGGTGGATCGTGGCGATCGGGTCGTTGTTCCCGATCACGTAGGCCGCACCGCCCGCTGCTGCCGTATATTCGAGCGCATCGCCCGGTGCCCCCTGCGAGACATCGGAACCAATGGCAAGCCCGAACGGAATCATGTTGCTCTTGACCATACCCATACAGGTCTGGATCGCAGCAGTGCCCGCCTTGCAGGCGAACTCAAAATCTGCGGCGGTCATGTTGGGGGTAGCACCGATGGCTTCCCCGACCGTGCACGCAGTGGGTTTCACGGCATACGGGTGCGACTCGCTGCCCACATAGACGGCCCCGATATCTTTGGGGTCGACATACCTGCGCAGGAGTGCGTTTCGTGCCGCTTCAACCGCGATCGTTGCGGCGTCTTCGTCCAGGTCGGGAACGGACTTCTCAAAAACGCCCAGTCCACCGGTAATATCTGCGGCATTTGCACCCCAGACCCGGGCAATCTCTTCGACCTTAATTCGATATCTCGGTATATACACACCGTAAGTAATAATGCCTACCATTCTTTGTCCCTCAAAGTACTCACGATTTTATCCACATCCATGCTCGTACACAGCACGGTGATGCGATCGCGTTCCGCCATTTTTTCCACTATTGGGTGGACATCTGCTGCTTCGATACCCTGCAGCACCACACATCGCGGCTTGAACGGCGTTACCCGGATCGCTACCATCGGTGATTTCCCGGTCGAGACATTGGTAAAGACCAACGCCCGTTCCGTGCTCCAGCCGTACAGGCGATTGAACTCATCGGATGAGAGTTGCATGATCGCGTTTAAGCTGTTGACCACGGTATAGCCAAAGATGGTCTGGTCCATGGATCCGCAGAGTAATGTGCAGCCTATCGCTTCGGAAAAATCTTTCAGCGCAACAGGTGTGCCGTACTCGTGGAGGTCATAAATCACATCATCGTCAACTGCCGAAAAGAGCATGGTTGAGAATTTTTCAATATGTTTTCCGCCGGTCTCCTCATCAGTGGTGAGGAGCGTATCGACAATTTTGCCGACAACAGCGGTTCCAGGGCTTTTTCTCCGTCCGCTCTCGTAATCACTGATTACAGACGGTGAGACGCCAAGGCGTTCGGATAAAACGCCGGGTGCGATCTCGAAATTCATGCGCCACTTTTTGAGCGCATGCCCCGGTGAGTCCGACAGCGTTATCTCACCTGCCATCTTTTCGGCAAGCTGGTTCCGCTTTCCGGATTTCATGCTCATTAACAAAGACCCATGGAGTTATATAATTAGCGAACGCGCATTCGACAGTGAACGAACGCCGACGAAGAATTTTCCGGAGGGCAACCCATAAATAGGGGGCAACTCAATTTTGATAATCATGATACCCGCTGAAGATCTCCCGTGTCTCAAAGCCATTGCACTGCGGGGCGGTTGCAAGGGCCCGGTCTTTGTCTCCACGCAGAGCATCGGCACAATGCTTGCGATCAGCCAGCAGACTGCATCGCGACGACTGAAAGGTCTTGAAACCCAGGGACTGATCACCCGGACCCTTTCTGCAGACGGCCAGCATGTTACTCTTACCAAACATGGAGAGGATGAGCTGCGCCGCGAATTCCAGGAATATTCCCGGATATTTACCGAGGGTGGGAAGACCTATGTCCTGAATGGTGCCGTGGTCTCGGGGATTGGGGAAGGAAAATACTACATGAGCCTTCCCAGTTACAAGGAACAGTTCAACACCCATCTCGGGTTTGAGCCGTACCCGGGCACCCTTAACATTCGTCTGGCTCCCACCAGCATTCCGGTGCGCAAGAAGATCGACGCGCTCGAATGGACCCGCATCAAGGGATTCTCCACGGACGGGCGGACCTTTGGCGATGCGAAATGTATTCCGTGCCGGATTGGTTCGATCTCCTGCGGGATCGTGATGCCTGGAAGGACCCATTACCCCGAGGACATCATCGAAGTGATTGCCCCGATGGCGCTGCGCCGGAAACTCGGTGTCGAGGACTCGGACAGCGTGAGTGTCGAGGTGGGGCCGTGATGGATGAGGCGCTTGCAGCGCTCCGTGACGGGAAGTTCATTCTTCTCTATGATTTCGCCGACCGCGAAGGCGAGACGGATTTTGCGATCCGCTCGGATGCGGTCAAACCAAAGGATATCCTGCGGATGCGCAAGGATGGCGGTGGATTGATCTGTACTGCTGTCCACCCGATTGCTGCCCAGCGGCTCGGTCTCCCGTTTGCCAGCGATGCCCTCCGGGCGATTGCGGTTGCGGAACGGGAAGGCGATATCCCGTACGACCGGAAGAACCACTCCTCCTTCTCGCTCTGGGTGAACCACCGCAATACCTTCACCGGTATCACCGACCGGGACCGCACCCTGACGGTCAACGCGATTGCCGAGCAGGTGAAGCTGGCGCTGAACGGTGGCAGTGTCAACTTCCATGAGACGTTCCGCACGCCGGGCCACATGGCGCTTCTTCGGGCGGCAGACGGTCTTCTCGATGTACGGAAGGGCCAGACCGAGCTCTCGATCGCGATGGCCGAAATGGCGGGGATCACGCCGGCGGTCACCATCTGCGAGATGCTGGACGATGAATCCGGCAATGCCCTCTCAAAGGAAGATGCAATGCGCTATGCCCGGAAGCACGGGCTCGTGTTTGTCGAAGGGCCGGAAGTCCTTGAACAGTGGGAAGCGGATAAAAACAGGAAAAAATAGAAATTTCTTTTTTTGACTAACGTTTTTGACGACCGATATGCCAATTTTCCCAGTATGGCAACCTGAAGGTCAAATTTTTAACACAGATGCCGGTCAGGCTTTTCCCCGGATCATCCGGGTGACCTGCTCGCGGATCCGGATAAATTCTGGATCAGCCTTATCCCGGGGATAGGGGAGATCGATAGGCAGGATATCAGACACCACTGCCGGCCTCCCTGAGAGAATGACTATCCGGTCCGCAATATAGATCGCCTCCTCCGGATTATGCGTCACCATGAGAAAGGTGGTTTTCAGGTCCTGCCGTATTCTCACTACCTCATCCTCAAGTTCTCTCCGGGTGAAGGTGTCGAGCGCAGAGAACGGCTCATCCATCAGGAGGATTGAGGGTTTGATGGCCAGCGCCCGGGCAACCGAGGCTCGCTGCTTCATACCACCGGATAGCTGATGAGGGTAAGAGAGTGCAAACGCGGTTAAGTGGGTGAGATCCAGAAGCGATTCTGCCCGCTTTGCGATCTCCTCTTCCGGCAGATTCTGCACGGAAAGCCGGAGGCCGTACACAATGTTCTCATAGACCGTGAGCCACGGGAAGAGAGCATGGTCCTGGAAGACCATGGCCACGGATGGCTTTCCGTCTTTGTTACCGGCTGTCTGGGAAATCCTGCCTGCATCCGCGGAATCGAGGCCCCCGATGATCCGGAGCAGCGTGGACTTGCCGCAGCCGGAGGGTCCCATTATGCAGACGATCTCCCGGGCGGCGACATCAAAAGAGATCCCGGCAAGAGCAGGACAGGACTTTTCATTATCCCGGAACGTCTTTACGATCCCGTCAAGGGAGAGAACCGGCTCCATCATTCCCTCCCCTGCCAGCCAAAGAGCCTTTCCTGTCCAGCCCGGAAGAGAGTATCCGCCCCGAGGCCTATGACGCCGATGATGATCATCCCGGCGCCAATCACCTGGAGCTGGCCAAGTTTGTAGGCATACATGATCAGATAACCAAGGCCGGCTGTTGTCCCGGGCAACATCTCTGCAGCAACCACGCACATCCATGCCACGCCAAACGAAACGCGGAGGCCGTTCCAGATCACCGGAAGCGCACCGGGAAGGATGACGGTGCGGAGCTGCTCGAACGTAGTAGCATGGAAGGTCTCCGCTACTTCGATCCACCGCAGACGAACCCCCTGCACCCCGTCAACGGTATTGATCAGGATCGGGAAGAACGCACCCATGCCAATGATGAAGAGGATGGAATTAAAACCGATACCGAACCATGCGATGGAAAACGGCATCCAGGCAATCGGGGGGACCGGGCGAAGGATCTGGATAGTGGGGTTGAGATATTTCTGAACTTCTTTGGACCAGCCGATGAAGAGGCCGAGCGGGATGGCAACAGCGGCTGCACAGAGGAACCCGGTGAGGACCTCCCTGAGGCTTTGGATCGTGTTCTGGATCAGGGACTCGCCGCCAAGAACCGGTGCTGCCGGTTGGAGCAGTACGGAAAAAATTTCACCGAGCCGCGGGAGGATGTAATTGTTCTGTATCATGAGGGCAAAACCCTCCCAGCTGATCAGGAGGATGACGATGAGTGCCAGTCCTTTGCCGTAATCACGGATATTCTGCTTCGAAATCAGTACCATAGAATTTCACCGAGATGTTCTCATACGCAAACGCTTCCCGTACCATGTCTTCTTGGATCGAGCTCTGGACCGTGGCAATAACCACCGGCTTACCATGAGCAGAGCGGCCTTTCACCCATGTGACAAAGCCCGTCCAGTTATTACAGGGAGCCTTGTTCCCGACAACCAGCCCGGACCCTCCGGTGTTGATAGACTGGATGATGGATGACGGGTTGCCCAGACCGATCTGCTGTTCCGCAGGAACCGATCCCACAAAGGCCCCGTCGAGCGCATTCTGGCCGACGGTGGTCATGATGCCTCCGCCGGACTGTCCGGGGACGAGATTGACATGGGCAAACGTCTCTCCCCGCACAAAGAGTGTGCAGGAGACCGGGCGGGATGCTTTCGGATCATCAGGGACAAGGCAGAATCCGTACCGGTCGCAGAAATACGTAGAATCCTTGACCATGACGTAGAGGGGGGCGTAATTATCGGTCGAAGATATATAGCCGAGGCCGAGGGTAGGTATGTTCGAGTCAGCCACAGGAATCGATACGTTTGTCAGGTACTGCTGCGCCTGTCGTGCAACGGCAGGGTTCATCATCAACAGGGGATTATATGTGCTGTTCGGTGTTTTTTTAATAATGCTCCCGACAATACCGGATTCGGGGGGACTGCTCGGGCCGTAAAGACAATGTTGGCAAAGGCGTGCTTCTCGACATCAAGCGGCTGAAGCGACCCCGCGGGGGTCAGGATCGGGTTCTTTCCATAGACCCAGGCTGCGGTGATATTTTCTGCCAGTGCCTGGTCCTCCTGGGTACGGTTTATCGCTGCTATTGTAAGGGAGGAGAACAGGGCTGAGGTGTTCGGGTAATTTTTGATGAAATCATTGCGCAGTACCATTACATTGATGGCCTGATCATTCCATTTTCCCGGGGGAGGGAGATCGGATGGGACCGCGATGCATTTTCCAATGCCGGAGAGCTCGGCATTCGAGACCACCGGCTCCCATATCAGGAATGCATCGATCTGACCGGTATTGAGCAGCTGGCCCATTGAGCCGGAGGATGCGTATAAAAGATACACGGATGGGCGATTATCGATGGGTTGGATAAGCCCGGGCACTACATTGTAACAGAGCAGAAAGATCAGAAACACCAGGATACATCCCGCAATGATGAGTTCCCGGTACGGCGTGTGTCGTGGCATGAATGGATCGTTATCGATATGTATGAGATCCGGATATATATGCTAAAAGGTTTTCTCATCGCACCGGGTGAGACGTATGCATAGTATTCGACTCTCCCTGAGCATTTCATCACTCTTATTACCCATTCACCCCAAATTTTTATCAGCATGAAAGTCCCTCTCACCGAACTCGAAGACCGGCTGAATCGTTTCCGGGCCCGGATGGACAGCGCCCGGCCCGGCTGGGAGCTTGCGGCGATAGTCGGAAAGATCCCCCTCTATTATTTCACCGGCACCATGCAGGACGGGCTCCTGCTCATCCCGCTTGACGGCGAGGCGGTGTTCTGGGTCCGGCAGAGCTTCGAGCGGGCACAGGACGAGTCACTCTTCCCGGACATCCGGCCGATGAGAAGCTACCGGGATGTAGCAGCGGGCATGGGCAGTCTCCCATCGACCGTGTATCTTGAGACCGACACGACGCCGATCGCCCAGCTTCAGCGGCTGCAGAAGTACCTCCCGTTTACGGATGTGCAGTCAGTTGATGAACAGGTAGGGGCAGTCAGGGCGGTCAAGAGCCGGTATGAACTCTCGTTGATGGAACACGCCGGGAAGATTCACCGCCACGTGCTCGAAGACTGCATTCCCGGAATGCTCGCAGAAGGGATCGATGAGGTGGGGCTCACCTGCGATCTCTACTCCCTCATGATGAAGGAAGGTCACCAGGGCATCATCCGGTTCGGCATGTTCAACGAGATGCTGCTCGGGCAGATCGGGTTTGGCACCAGCTCCATCTCCCCAACGTGTGTGAATACGCCCGGCGGTATTTTCGGCATGCACCCGTCCGTCCCGCTGATGGGTTGCCGGGAACGGAAACTGAAGAAGGGCGATATGGTCGTGATCGATATCGGGTGCGGGTACAAAGGATACCAGACCGACAAGACCCTGAGCTACATGTTCGGAAAGCCTATCCCCGATCAGGCGATACGGGAACATGAGCGATGCGTGGCGATCCAGGATCAGCTTGCGGCGCTCCTCAGGCCGGGTGCCATCCCGTCAGAGATCTATACTGCAGTCGTGGAGGGACTTGAGCCGGAGTTCCAGAACAACTTCATGGGATTCGGGAAACACAAGGTCAAGTTCCTTGGTCACGGGATCGGGCTCTGGATCGATGAGATGCCGGTCATTGAGGAGGGATTCGATGAACCTCTTCAGGAAGGAATGGTCTTTGCTCTCGAACCCAAGAAGGGAATTCCGGATGTCGGGCTTGTGGGCATTGAGAATACCTTTATCGTAACACCGCAGGGTGGCCTTTCGATCACCGGAAAAAGCAAGGGACTTATTGAAGTATACTGACACAAAATTCAGGAACGAAGATTCAGGGACCGGTCCTGGTATCTTTGAAAAAAATTCTTATGGCGATTCGATATTTTCCAGAATCGCGTCCATATCATTGCGACCCACTGCCCAGTAGATCATCCGCATCAGGTTCAGAATCGGTTTTTTTTCATAGCCCTTCCGCACAATGAACCCGAACGCATCGAGAATGTACGCGGAGTTTCTCAAAAAAGAATCATCTTCATCGGTAAAAAAGATGAACGGGGTCAAACTTCCTTTCTGCCGGATCGTCCGGAGCAATTTTATGCCATTTGTTTCCTCAAGATGATTGTTGGAAACGATCGCGTCAGCCTGGTTTTTCCGCAGCCATTCAAGTGCGTCACTATACGATCCCGTTGCGTGTATCGAGAACGTCGAAGTCCGTTCACACAGATGAGAAATAATTGATCTCATCTGTGCATCCGCATCAACATACAACACGGTAATCATACCGGGTCTTCGGGGTTACCGTGTCCTTTTTTCGATTTTAGCCACTCGTCGAGACTGCCTACCAGAGACAGCACTGCAGGCATGATGAAGATCGCACCGATGAGGGAGAACCCTACGGCAATCAGGGTGGAGATACCAAAGTTGCTCAGGATGGGGAACGTTGCTAAGCAGAGTGCGGAGAACCCGATGAAGGTTGCAAGACCCGATACCGTGATGGCGGTACCGATCTTACTGACACTCTCCTGGATGGCAGCAATCGGATCGTGCAGCCTCTCCTCTTCTTCGGCATAACGCTCCATGACAAGGATGGTGTACTCTGCAGCCACACCAATTGTCATGGAACCCAACGTCGCCGTGAGCGGGTTATACGTGAGGCCGATGAGACTCATCATGACCGCATTCCAGCCCACAACGAAGATGATTGGGATGATCGGGGAGACCGCGTGGAGATGCCGGTACACCAGGATCAGGAAGACGAAGACAAAGATGAACCCGAGAATGGTCATCGTATCTTTCGATTTCGCCATGGCCCCCAGCAGGCTGGTCATCAGCTCGAAATTCCCGGCAGGCTTTACCGAGATCCCTATCGGCGGTTCAAGGAACGCGATATCCTTGATCATCAGTTCTTTCAAACTGTTCTGCTGGGACATCGAAATTTTCACGGTGCTGAACCGTATGATCCCGGTCATGGGGTCACCCAGAACCGATTTTTTCGAATCCTCCGGTATCTTTGAGAGCACTGTATCAAGCTGGGCCTGGGTCTCCGGCATTACGCCGCCATTATACTGGAGGACGTACGTGACTATGCTTGTCGCCCCGGTCATTTCCGAATGGTGCGACAACTCATAGTCCTGGAATCCCTTAAGCCATATCACCGTATCGAGATCCGTTACCCGCGAACCCTGCACAAGCAGGTCTGCGGTACTGGTCGCCCCGATGACGCGGGTGACTTTATCGATGTTGATCTTGGCCGGCATGTCCGAGGGAACAAACGCGTTCTCATCGGAACTGACCGGGATGGTCGTATCGATCTGGAATCCTATTAACGCAATAAGACCCGCCAGCAGAAGGATCGGGACCGGGTTCTTCGCAATTTTTACCGAAGTGTTTGTCAGGAACTGATTATAGGAAAAGGAACTTTTCTTTCCCTTCTTTGAGCTGTTTTTCGAAGTATCGATGATCGTATCACACGCATCGGTACCCACGGCATAGCACTGACCGGTCTGCTGCTGCTTGGGCTGGTAATTCACCAGCAGGGCAATGGTGGGCATACCGATACAGGAGACCCAGAAACAGGTGTTGATACCGATGATGGAGACGACACCGAACGAGCGGATCATCGGGACTGTCGAGACCATCATGGCTAAAAAACCCATGGACGTGGCCAGCATTGCATACATGACGGCCGGACCGGTGCGGGTTACCGTCATGAAGACCGCGTTGTCGAGCGATCCTTTCCTCGCTTCCTCATCGAACCTGGCGTGGAACTGGATCGCATAATCGATCCCAAGACCGATCAGAACCGGGAAGGCCCCGATCACCGCCATGTTCAGGTTGATACCGGCAATGCCCATCAGGCCAAGCGAAGTCACGAGGCCGATAGCTACGAGCAGGACCGGCATGAAGCGATGGCGGACATAGGAAAATAAGATCCCCATCGTGATGATCATAAGCACGAGGGCTCCCCCGATGAGAACCCCCATGTTACTGGTGAGGCCAGCGCTCATCTGCTGTGAAAACGCCGGCGTGCCGGAGAGTTCAACTTTTACGCCCGGGGGTGGGGAGGAGGAGTCAACAACCGATGCCACATTGCTCAGCACGGACTTCTGAACCTTCTCAGAGATTCCCGGTGTGATCTTGAGCTGGACAAGGGTCAGCACGTTGGAGGGATAGAGCAGGTCACGGGTACTCTGGGGAAGTGAATTGACTATGCGCTCCGTGTCAACCCGCGACGAGGGGAGTGTGCCCCCGTTATATGCCCTTAAGACATCGGTGAGACTCTGTACGCTCTCAATATTCTGCTGCTGTCGCAGATCTTTTTCAAGATTATCGATATAGGAGAGAACTTCCGGGCTTAACGGATCACCGGCTTCGACGATAAATATGATCGCACTCGATGTGAAGTCCTCATTGTATTTTACCTGGAGGACCCCGGCGGGACTGTCCTTGTCAACGTAGGTTTCGAACCCCGTCTGCATACTGAGCGTGGTCATGCCGTAGAGGCCGACGCAGAACAGGGCAAGGACAAAGGCGGCAACCAGTTTCGGATGCTTGATGATCGTATTTGCTATGCCTTCAAAGATCTTTTGAATCATGAAATCTTCACTGGTTCTCCATTTTCCTGCGATAGACAAGGAATGCAATGCAGATCACAATTACCGCTATCAGACCGGATGCAAGGGTCAGGTATCCTCCCGGTATACCTGATGCACCTGAAGCTGTCGGCACAACGGTAATCTGGACCGGCATGGTATCCGATTCCAGGCTGTTACCGAGTACATCGCGGAACCGGATACTGCTGTCAAAGGTGTACGTCTTTGGCTCAGCGGCAGCATCTGCTTCAATCACGTAACGGGCACTTGCTGTCATGCCGGGTTCCAGATTTCCAAGGAATGCATTATTATCAGTAATGCTTACGGGATTGTGAGGAGAGATCCGTGCTTCTGCATTATAAGCAGTTACCTTTCCGTCATTCCGGTACTGGACTTCAATTGTCCGGCCGGTGCCGCTGGTCACTTCAGGTGCAGGAGATGTCACGATAAAGGTCATTTTGGCAGTCACGGGAACACCTGCCACCGTTGAGGGGGAAGTGACAATGGTTCCTTCCCGGTTCGTGTAGGAGACGGCAACATCAACCGGGTAGGTCTGGTTCGTCGCATCTTGTGAAACCGAAACCTTGTACCGGCAATCTATTACGCCCCCGCTGAGGAAGCTGCCGACAAACAGGCTGCTGTCCGTGGGGATGATCGGACTCTGACCGTTCCGGAGAAGTTTTACCGATGCCATCTCGCCGTTTTCCGGACCGGTGTTCATTATCTTCAGATTCACATACCCCTGCGATCCAACACTGAGGCCTTCCGGCACCGCCTCGAAGACTTCAACTTTTATCTGGGGTTTGATCCGGATGGTAACGGGGAGGGTATCTTCTGCCTCGTTATAGGTAAACTGGAACGTATCTGCGGCTTCCTGGTTTATGACCTGCGTATACTTGTACCGGATGGAGAGAGGCAGCTGGTAATCTCCGGCAGTTGCATTTGCGGAGATTTTTGCTTTGAACTGCAGGATTACGGTATTTCCGTTACCCTTGATATCGCCAGTCATCTGCGGATCGGTCTTGATGATCACCGCATCGCTGCCGGATGTGAGTCCGAATGTTACGAATTTTGCGGTGTTCGGAAGATCCTCTGCATCGATCGGACCCTGGTCCAGTTGCTTCATGGGATTGAGACCGGAATTTTTCACCAGGATGCTGATCGTTGCATCCTGGCCCGGGGTGAACTCATTGACACCGTTAATCGCTGCTGAGAACGATGGAGCGCCTCCAGGGTACTTTGTTGCAGCCACGACCGATGCTACCATCAACGCACTGCACATGAGCAGGGTTAAAACTATGATCGCGATTCCGGCAGAGCCGGAAAAACCCTTGGGAGTCATTTGAATCACTCACCGGGATTTATTTCTATGGTAGAGAGCGAAGCCAATTCCCAGTATCGCAATGGCAATTACTGCGAGAGCAAGCGGGCTTTTCAACAGACCATCGACAATACTTGTCCCTTTGGCAATATTCAGGCTCAGTTTTATCGGATCGGAGATGATCTGGTTACCAAACGCGTCACGGTACCGGATCTCGGAGTCAATACCATATTGTTTCGCGGTTGCAGTTCCGGCAACTGTTACGAGAAATGATGCTTCCTTTGTTTCGCCCGGTGCGACATCGCCGAGGTACGCAGTATCATCGTTGCTGGTGAATGGATCTACCATGCTGACGCGGGCCTGTGCCTGGTGTGCAATTGCACTGCCGGTGTTCTTGTACTGGACGGTGATCACTTTTTTCTGGCCCGGGGTTAATGTGTCAGGGTCAGAAACGATGGTGAACTTGATCTTCCCGCCAACAGGAACTCCAATGGTTTTGATATCCGATGAAACAACATCGCCATCCGTATTTTCATATTTTACAAACACATCAAGGGGGTACGTCTGGGCTTCTGCGCTATCTGCAACGGTTGCCTTGAAGATGGAGGTTGCGATTCCCCCTGAGGGAAAGTCACCGATGTAGGCATTCCCCTGAGTGGGGACTACCGGACTTCCATTATTGCGTGCGATAACAATGATCGCTTTCTTTGCATCTTCATGCCCGGTATTTTTTACCTCAAGACGAATCGAACCTTCCGTGCCGGCGTTGAGGTGCTGGATATCAGCAGAAACGACACTGATCTGTACATCCGGCTTTACTTTAACGGGTATCTCAAATGTCTGGTCAATGGTCTTATACGAGTACTGGATAGTGTCAGTTCCGTACTGGTCTGCCGTGTACAGGTACGTATAATTCAACTTTACGGGAAGATTGTAGGATCCCGAGGAAATCTCCGAAGGGATCCTGACCGTGAATTTACTGGTTACGGTGCTGCTGGCTTTCAGGTCTCCCAGCATCTGGGGATCGGATTTGATGATAAAACCCGAATTACCCGGTTCAAGAGTAACCGTGAGGAATTTGGCCGTGTTCGGGAGATCATCCCGGTCAATGATACCTGTTTTCTGGAATTTGACCGTGTTCAAACCGGTGTTTTCGATAGTTACTGCGATCTGGACTTCTTTACCCGGAGTAAATTCATTGGTTCCTGAAACAGAGGCAGAAAGGTCCGGACTTCCTGCCATATACTGTTCTCCTGCACTCGCGGGAGTGGTTACGATAAACAATGCTGCAATACCCATGAGAATAACTGACCACAACAGGCTGGTACTCCGCCCTTGTCTGAGCGGGGTATTGCGGGTTAAGGTATATTCCGGGTTTGTTCTTTTTTGATAGAGGTCCATAGATGATTCACGCTTTCCTGAGTTGTTGCAATCAAGGTTGAAAATAATAGTATTAAAACACTTGGTACATTGACTATACATAATGACTATAAATAAAAAATGCAATGAGAGAAAGGAACCGGTCGGGGGACACGAAACGCATGGACAAACAGGACCGAGTTACTCAACTATCCAGGATGCCCCCATCCCAAAGTACCATAAACGAAACCATGATGGTAGCACGTGAAAAGGGAATCGGATACCGGATTTGTGTTTTTTCCGGGAAAATTTTCATGCAGACTCTGCTCAAAAAATTTCAATCGCGTACGGGGGGTGTTAGTTAGTGAGCCTACAATCGGATAATTATCCTACAAAATACCTATTTATCCTACAAAATTTTTGGTTCTCCGGCGTTATGGATCAGAAAATAAAATCAAGGTCTGATTGAAAAATTTCAAGCAGGGGGTGAGGGGTCGATTGAAAAAAAATTTCCGGAGATCGATTGCGATTTTTTTGTACGAAAACTGATCCGAATTTTGGTTCAAATACGAGCCAGAAATGTTCCCCAGGGAATCGGAATCAAAATTACAAAATGAGTGAAAGAGTGGAAGGTAAACAGCCCCCTCCGCGGCAGGTCACCAAGGTACAAAAGGATAAAAAATTTCAGATTGTACGTATTTTTGTCCCGATAATTGAACCATTTCTGATGTCCATCGCGAAGGGCGAAAAAAATCAGCCATCACCAGTAACAGTCAGAATGGATCCTCATCCCAAGCTCATTTTTAATGAAGAACCAAAACCCCATAATGGGTCGGAGGTCCTGCAAATCCGAGGTTCTTCCCCCCGGGAAAGGGAAAAAAATAAAAAAAATTCCGGAAACGGAAAAACCCTTTAGTGAATAAGGTCCTGGAGAGCATCGATACGCTCCCGCAGGTTCTTCTCCCGCTCGGCAAAATCGGTGATATCTGACAGGGTGATGTAGAAACGTATCATATCCCCGGTCCTGGCAGCAGTAATTTTTCCATGAAGGTAGCGGTTCTTGCCATCTTTGCGCTCGATCCAGATCTTAAATTCACCAGGATAAGGTGAATCCGGCTGGACATTCCTGAAGATCTCCTCTATCCTCTCCTTATCGGTCACCGGGACCATGCCGGAATCAGAAAATGCCTTCAGATCATTGGTTAAGAGAGTGCCGTTAAAACCCATCTCAGCCATCTCTTCCGCGGAATAGCCCGTTATCTGCATGATCCTGCGGTTGGAGAAGACAATTTTATCATTCTCGATAATGATAAGCCCGTCCTGGATATTATCCGCCATCATCCGGAACAGCTGTTCGCTCTCCCGCACCCGGGCTTCCTGGTTTTTCAGATCCGTGATATCGGTGAAGATGACAAAGTTATAGAAAGTATCATCGTGTTTTGCTCCGCTGATCCGGGCGTAGACAAACCTTCGCTGCCCGTCTTTCCGGATAATCCACATACGGAGATCGCCGGGTTTTTCAGGGTGGGCTTCAATATCCCGTATCTGTTGTGTCGCCTCTTCGAAGCACTCCGGGGCGATGATCGCAAGGGGCCCCATTGCCTTCATCTCCCCAAAGGAATACCCGGTGATTTCAGCGATCCGGTTATTGGCATATATCGTTTTGTCGCCTTCCACGATGGTGAGTCCATCCTGGATGTTATCCGCCATCATCCGGAACCGCTCCTCACTTTCCCGTATTTCCCGGTCGGCAAGAATACGCTCAGTAATATCTTCGAGAATAAGCGTGATCCCTTTTCTCCCGTCATCAAAAACCGTGGGAACACTTTTCTGATGGAAGATTCTCTCCTTCCCGCCTTTGACATGGAAGGTAACGGTAGCTTCTTGCTCCCGCAGATCACTGGTGATCATATCGAGCAGTTCACGGACATCAACTTCAGGCGACTGTACATAGGAAATATTTTTTCCTAGGGTATCTTCGCGACGGAGTTGGAGAAGTTCTAAAAAATTATCATTGATATCAGTGATCCGGGACTCATTGTCCAGAACCATGATGAGCTCTTTTGAATAACTGAGCATGGCAGAAAGAGGGATCCGCTGCGAGATCGTGTACACCTTTGCCATGCCGTACGCCCGCATGTCCACCTGACCCGAGATGAGCAGGATATCGAGATACCTTCCGATCGTGTTCTTGTTCTTCTTCAATGCTTTCGAGATGTCGGTTACACTCATCCCGTTGGAATTTTTCTTGAGAAGATCCTTGATGGCAACAAGTTCAGTCTGGTAATCCTGCATCATGGTTGGGTAAGCGTCCAAATTTTTTGCGCTGGTGATTAGTATGAACATGGTCATTTATAATTGTTATGAATCATCAAAATGTATAACCAATAAAAGAAAAAACTAAATATAAAAAGAGAAAACATTACTTCGCGGGTATGCATACGTAGCGGCCCTATTATTGAACCATTGAAAACAGGAGATTTACACTATGGTAACTGAATCACTCAACATAATTTCACGCGGACTGGACAACACCATGGCGGTACTTCCCGCCATAATCGGTGCATTGATTGTTCTTCTTATCGGATGGATTGTCGGACGACTCTTGGGAAAAGCAGTGCACATTCTTGTTGACAAGGCTACTGCAACGCCGATAATCGGCGAATCGGATATGGGAAAATCCGTTACAAAATCCGGATTCACGCTGGGCGCTCTCGGCGATGTTGCTGTACGGTGCATCGTGTACCTGATAGCCATCCTTGCAGCGGTTGATATCCTCAATCTGGAGTACCTCAGCCGGTTTATGACCAAGGTTGTTGAGTATATCCCCCACGTCATCGCATTTGTGATCATCTTAGTTGTCGGCATTATCCTGATCGACTATTTTATCGATATGTTCCAGGTCTATTCCCGGAATTCGAATATCGAGCTGCTCAGCCCGGTGCTGGTCCTGCTCCGGCTGTTCCTGTATTTCGTTGTCGTCACGCTTGCCCTCTCCCAGCTCCTGCTGGACCTAACCATCATCTACACGATCATTACGCCTATTGCCTGGGGACTTGGGATCGGGCTCGGAGCCTCGATCGCGATTATTGTCTGGTTCGGTATGAAAAACCGGAGCGAACAGATCATGGACAAAGTGATGGAAGCAATAACAAAATAGGGTTTTGCTCCCTGTTTCAGATTGAAACAAAATCAAACATGGTTATCGTAATCTATGAGGTGGCAGTACCCTCACAAAAATCTCTCTCCTGCCACCTCCCATTTTTTTTATGGAAGATATCACAACACGCCCGGCCGGGGGAATAGTACCACCCCCGGGGAAAAAGACCTGAATGAGACAACCTCCTCACGGGGCATCCCGCCGGTAAAATGAGGTCATATTTGCAAAATCAATGAAAGGAAGTTACTATCATGAAAAAAATCCGCATGCTGATCATAATCCTGCTTATGGTTGCATTGATGTTATTACCCGTTTCTGCCAGTGAGATGAATAGTACAAATTCTACTATCATTCCTGCAACTAACGGAACTGGCGTGGAATTACCGGTGACAACGCACGTCCCTTCCGAAAATACGACCATGCCGGTAACCAACGCAACGGTGATGCTATCGACAAACACCACACCGTTGCCCGGTGGAACAACGACAGTACTATCCGTGACGACAGCAACTCCCGTTTCTCCTGCATTACCGGCAACGCAGGCACCTGTGGGGAATATCACGGTCGCATCATCACCACCGGGGGCAAACATACTCATTGACGGTGTTTACTATGGAACCGCCCCGGGGAACCTGACAGGGATTCCCACGGGAAACCACATGGTGAGACTTGCCCTGAGCGGCTACTATGATTATGAAGGGACCATCTATGTGCTTCCCGGCCAGGTTACCCACGTATTCGGGACACTCCCCCCGCTGAATGGAGCAGCCCCACCGGTCCCGACAATCATACAGCCCATTGCAGTCACCACCATTCCCCCTGCCACCGTTCCTACCGCACAGTCCTCGTCCGGAGGGCCATTCGAAAACCCGGCGGTAATTGCGGCGATAATCGGAACCATCACCGCATGTATCGGGGCCGGTGTAACGATCTTCACCCACACCCGGAAATAAAAAAAGGGATAAACCCCGCACCATGGGCAGCACCAGCGAATAAAGCAGCATTCGCAAAAGATATCCCGGGGATCAAAACCTCTCCCACCGGACAGAAGAGCGGGAAAAATATCCGAAGACACGAAAATCCGTTGACCCTCAAACAGTCAGAAATATCCCTGAAGACTCCGCTATGATGGTACACGTGATCGGAAGAACGGAGAAATGGATCCGGGGATTCTGAAAGATGATTCCTGACAGTATGGTAAAGGGATTATTTGCATCGTACCTGGCTACAACCCAGGGACGGGAGATGATTCATAATTATATCTCCTCGGCAGATGGACAGGCATCGATCCGGGAATATCTTGCCACCCCGCAGGGAAAACAGACCGCACTCCAGGTCCTGCCGCTGGTACTAGATGCCGTGGATCTTCCGGATGAGGTAAAAAGTTCAGTCCGGGAAAATCTTGGAAAGAAAAACTAAAATCTCCCATTCTAAGCTTTTTTAACCATACTGATTACGTAAAAAAATTTTATATCTTGATCCGGGCCAGCGCATCCTATACGATCTTGCGAAATGTTCACCGTAACGACGGAGAATACGGCTCATTTGTTTTTACCCCCCCATTCACTCCCGGTTTGCCCGTGTTACCGGTCAGGGTTTGAAAATTTTGTTCCCGTTAGTACGGATAAAACACAAAAAATGCCAGGTTGAGGACAAACAACGCCCAGCAGGCCGGCGGAATTGCCCGTATCCTGCCGCGGACAATTGCAAATACCGGCCAGAGAACGAACCCGGCACAGAGACCAACCCCGATATTGTAGGTGAAGCTCATCATCGCGATTACCGTAAAGGAGGGGATCACCTCTGCGTAATCGGAAAAGTCAAGCCGGGTGATAGGCTCCAGCATCATCAGCCCGACAATGATGAGGGCCGGGCCGGTTGCAAAGGTCGGGATGGAAGCAAAGAGCGGGGAAAAGAAGAGCGCAATGAGAAAGAGACTCCCGACAACGATCGCCACAAGACCCGTTCGTCCTCCCTGTTCAATCCCCCCGGCAGATTCTATGAATGCGCCGTTGGTAGTGGTGCCCAGGAGAGCGCCAGCCGTTGTCGCCAGTGCATCGGCCAGAAACGGGCGTTCTACCTGGGGCAGGTTGCCGCTGCTGTCAAGAAAACCAGCCCGTGCACTCAGGCCGATCAGCGTTCCCATGGTATCCAGAAACGCCATGGTAAAGAGCGTCAGCACAACGGAGAACATGCCCCAGGTAAAGACTCCCGCAAGATCGAGCTGAAGAAAAATCGGGGAGATATCCGGGGGCATCGAAACAATTGCCGCGGGGACCGGTGCGATCCCGGTCGCAAATGCGAGGGCGGCTGTTGCAAGGATCCCCAGCAGGATCGCAGCCGGCACTTTCCTGACCAGCAGGATACCTATCAGCAGAAAACCGATGATCGCCAGTAGCACAGAATGACTGTGGAGATCCCCCATCTCTACCGGCACACTGCCGCTCCCCACCCGGACAATGCCCGATTCGATGAAGCCAATGAATGCCAGGAAGAGCCCAATCCCTACCGCAAAGCTGTACTTCAGGGATGCCGGGACCGCCTCACTCATGATGGAGCGCCAGCCACTCAGGGTGAGAAGGGACAACAGGATCCCGCTGATGAAAACCGCCCCAAGCGCAGTCTGCCACGGGAAGTGGAGGACCCCGACAACCGTGTAGGCAACAAAGGCATTCTCCCCCATATAGGATGCAATCGCGAACGGGCGGTTGGCATAGGCCCCCATGATGACGCACCCAAATGCTGCTGAAATGATGGTTGCGGCCATGCAGGCTTCATAGGGAATCCCCGCGGACTTCAGGATGGCCGGGTTGACGATAATGATGTAGGCTATCGCCATGAAGGTGACAAGACCCGCAAGGATCTCCTGACGGAATGTTGTACCGTGTTCAGGTAGCCGGAAGAACCTGCTGATCCATTGTGCAACCATAATCTGTACGGAGCTTTTGAGCGGGAGCACCTTTACCTTTTTTGATACCCGCGCGAAAAAAAGAGATTAGATCTTGACCTGGGCCAGCGCATCGTATGCGATCTTCCGGTAGGTCACCGGGTCGATGGTCGGATACTGCTCTTTGGCCTTCACGACATCCACACCGGTACCCGCGGCAAACGCCTCGATCCGGTCCAGTGTGTGTTCTGCCGTGTCAAGGACCCAGAGATCCCGGGTCTCCTTATCCACGACATTGATCGATTCCACGCGGATCGAGATCATGGGTGAACTGGCCTCGTCCTTCCTATACAGGCTCGGCTTGCCGATAACCGCGACAAAGGCCGGGGTCTCGATCTTTGCCAGCTGCTGCATGGCCTCGGGCTGGTAACTGCCGGCCATGATAAAGAACGTCCCCGTCGGGTCCACCACCCTTCCGCGATAGAACATATTCTGGTCGCCCTGCCGCTGTTTCTCGGTCAGGGTGCCAACGATGAAGACCCGGTTGCAGCGCTCTCCGGTCGGGAGCAGGACAAACGTGGGGCTCTTTTCGTCCTCCCCATCCTTGAACTGGTACCGGCATTCCCGCAGTTCGCTGGCAAAGACCCGTCGGGCGGGTTCGCGCTCGAACGATGCATCCTTCCTGCCCATCTCGTGTGCGGGCGTGCTCATGATGCACCTCCGGCCCGGTTGAGAAGCGCCGTATGCTTCTCGCTCTCAAACACCACGGGCTCGCATTTGTTGACCAGGACGCGATTATCGATCTCGCGCCCGTGGCAGGTAATGTACCGGCCAAGGACTTTATCCCGCATCTGGAGGAAGACCTCGTCCATACCCAGCGGGTTATTCTCGGCGATCTCTTTTGCCGCATCAAGGGATATGCCGGTGAGCGACTCCACCACATCGCGCTGGAGCAGGACGCTGTGCGTCTTTTCACCATCGTCAAGCCATCCCTTGATCCTCATGTCGTAGACGAACTTCAGCTGGATCTCATGCACTGGACAGTAGTTCTGGCGCGAGAGGGCCCGGTTGCATCCCTCCACCGGGCAGCGCTTGATGATACCGGAGCCGGGCGCAACGTGAACGATCGCGCCACTGACTGCTGCTTCGCCGCCATTCACCGCGATATCGCCCTCTTCCTGCATGACCATCGCGGTATTGAGGTTCAACGAGAGTCGGCCGTTATACTCGTCCACCTGTGCATAGAAAATATTGTACACCGCACCCGGTGCGAGACTCTCCTTACCCGGCTCTTTCCAGATCACGAACTTGATCGTGCCGGTCTCGTCGCCCAGCAGGCCCGACTGGAGCATCCGTTCGTGGGACGCGTCCCATTCCTGGACCACTTTGGCCCGGATGCTGCCGATACCCGGGTGCAGTTCGCCAATTGAAGTCGTTGCCGGCATGAGTGCCCGGTCTTCTTCGATCTCCTTGATCGTGGTGCCGGAATGGATCTTCAGGCTCGCGATACCCTTGAATTCGTCCACTACCGCGGATTCGATCCGGTACCAGGAGCCCTGCGTCATGGCCGGTGCGTTCGCCTTTGCCCACGCAACAAAACGGAGGGCGCCGGAATCATCGGCGATGATGCCACTCTGCGCAATCGCGGGTGATGCGGGAGCTGCGAGTGCTACGATCTTGCCTTCGATCGTTACCCACTCGCCGGGTGCTGCATCAGCAATCTTCTTCTCTGCTGTCCCACCGCTTCCTGCGCCGCCACTGCCAGCGCTGCCGCCAGCTCCCATCACGGGGATGTTGAACTCCTTGTTGAGTTCATTGGTCACGCTGCGCTCTGCTTCTGCCGGCTGGACGCCAAACTCCTCGATCAGTCTGCGGAGTTTACCTTCGATCTTCTTCTGATCAACGGTCTGTCCGCTCTTTGAGAACTTACGGGAGATTCTGTCTGCTGCTTCGGAAAAATCCATTTCGTACATCTCCACATAAGCATCGGATCTTATCAGGTCTATATATTGCGAAGTATGCGCTGTGAAAGTAAACCTGTACAAAAAACCAGCCGTAATGGTCAGGTTTATGTGACCACAGGCAGACTATCTGAGTATGGCAGAAATTAATGCAGACAGCACCATCTATGAACTCCTCCAGGCAAAACCCGAGTCCACCGAGGCACTCTTCAAGTTCGGCATGGGGTGCGTAGGATGCGCGATCGCCCGTGGCGAAACGATCCGCCAGGCAGCAGAAGCACATGGCATCCCCCTGCCCGAACTCGTCAAGGCACTGGGCATCAGCGAGAAGTAAAAAACTTTAAACTATTCTTTTTTTTGTCGTGCCAGGATCTCCGTAAGCGAAGATGTCGGGTAGTTTTTCAGGTAACCGGCAATCGCCGGTTCGTGGAGTAACGTACACCCCGCGCAGTTCCAGACCCGGTTCCCGGTGGAACCCGCAGACCACTGCCCGAGACGCTCGTCTCCGCACGGGTAGAACGGGCAATAGCAGAAATCGCAGGACTGCCCGGCAAAGTGGCACGGGTAGTACGGGCAGTTGTGCGGAGTCCATTCCACCCAGTGATCTCCCTTGATCCGGCTGAAAACAAAAAATGACAGGCTGTGGTCCTGCACTTCGCTGTCATGACGCTGGATCGCATGCGGGATCCCGTGAAGGACCGCAGCCCGCACACGGAGACCGGTATCGGTCAGCCTGCCGGCGTTCCGGTGCTTCACCTCACCTTCGCAGGCAGCGATCACCGCATCGGTCGGTGTGCCGCTCAGCGGGAGACCGAGTGCTGCAAGGGCTTCTGCCTTTGCCTCGGTTGCCACCATGATCGTCTCGAGCAGCGCGGCATCCCCCATGCCTTCACTGCTGGTGACGATGATATTGATAGTCCCGGCCGACTCCATGGACTCACGCCGGATTCCTGCCGTGATGAAGACCGTTACGAAATCATACTGGAGCACACAGCACTGCTGTATCGGAACCGCGGTGAGCAGCCCAAAGTATTCCGGAGAGAGCCCGGCACTCGCCGCAACCATCGCGAGCTCCTTTCCCGGATCCGCGTGGTCCCATCCCGAGAGAACGGTATGGTTAAAAAGTTCAGGGACCTGGCGTATGCCGCCATTTATGCCCGTGCTTGCGGCACGGAACGAACCGCGAATGAAAAGAGTATGGGTATCTGAATAATATCTCATGCAACCGAATAGCGCGTACGGTCTTTGAGTTCCTGCTGTTTGCCGGCGTTCCATCCCGACACATCCTGCAGGTAACCGGTTACCCTGCTGATCTGGGTCACATCATGGGAACCGCATTCAGGGCAGACGGGTTTCCCGCAGAGCGGGCAGTACTCAATACCTGAAAGGATCTCATGGGAACAGTGGCAGTGATCGAGCGGACACATAATCTCAAGATGCGTCTCGCCACAATTCGGACACGGGCTCTCCTCCACGATCAGGTGGCAGGTGTGGCACTTGTATTTACGTTCCTTTTCCGGAATCTCGTCTACGCTTTTGAATTTCTGTGCCAGTTTCCGTTGTTCTTCTGTCCAATCCATACTATAACATGTCCCGGGTCATTAATAAATTTTTAGAACCAGCAGGTTAAACGAACGGCTGTTTCATCCGCAGATAAGCGTGCATATTCATATCTGGCCACAAAAAATCGTTGGTTTATAACCGCTCACACCTTACGGACATGAGCAAATCCCTGTGCTGCGGCTGCCGGATCCTTTGCCTCATAGATCGCGCGGCCAACGATGATACCATCAACAAGTTTTGAAATCGTATCGGCATCTCCACCCTGCGCTCCCACTCCCGGTGAAAGGATCTTCCGCTTGCCGACAATGCCCCGCAGGACTTTTACCCGGCCGGGCCGGGTGGCGGGGGCGATGATCCCGTCTGCCCCGCATTCCATGGCGAGTTCTGCAATCTTCTCTGCGGCACCGCCATGGAAAAAACCCGTGGCCCCCGGGTGACTCATCTCGGCAACCACGTAGCAGGAACCCCCGCATTCGAACGAGGTCTCGACACACGCAGTCACGGAATCTTTTCCCACGAACCCGTGGCAGATGATCGAAGAGAACCCGGCATCAAAGACCTGTTCTGCGATCAGCCGGTTGGTGTTGGGGATATCTGCCACCTTGAAATCGGCAATGAGGGGGAGGTCATACTCTACCATCTCATCGGCTATCGCGAGGCCGCAGGAGAGCACCAGCGGGTAGCCGAGCTTGATGGCATCGATATGGGGGGCACAGACTTCTGCGATCGAAAGCGCGGTCTTCTTCTCGGTCGCATCCAGCGCGAGAATGAGATCAGTCATGGGAGAGTCTCTCCAGGACTGCGGCTACCATGACGGGGAGGGTGATCGTGGCATCGCCATATACGGTGACCGCCTGGGCTTCTTCCGTGATCTTGCCCCAGGAACGGGCCTCGTCCAGGGTCGCACCCGAGAGCCCTCCGAGATCCGGGCGGTCTCCGGTCAGCTGGACTGCATAGGAGAACCCGTTGGGGGTCATGAGCATGCTCTGGAGAATGAAGTTTTTCGGAACACCGCCCCCTACCAGCATGGCGCCAGCTTTCTTTGTCGTGAAGCAGAGATCCATAAGCGCGGGCATATCCGAAAATGCATCGACCGTGACCTTGTTGATCTGGGAAAACAGCCAGTACTGAAGGCCGATCATCGAGTCCTGCACCGCAGGGCAGTAGACCGGGATGGTATTGTGGTACGCGGTGTGGAGGATACCTGACTTCAGGTTTTTTCCGATGTGACGGAGGAGCGCAGATATGGAGATGGTGCTGCCGGGCTCAAGTTCTGCAAATACGTTTTGCATGAACTCCTCGAAATGCTCGAATGCCTCGTTAGGGAGGTAGACATCGTAGATCCGGTTGATCTCATCGTGCCGCAGCTCGATATCATTGCAGAACGCGGTACCGTGGAAATGTTTGCACCCGATCGCCTCGATGATATCGTGCGTGAGGTTTGCGCCCGTGGAGACGAGCACATCGATATGCCCGCCCTTGATGAGATCGGAGACGATCCCGCCCATACCTGCAGGGACCATTGCCCCGGCAAGCCCGAAAAATTTCGTGGTCTCCTTGTCGCGCAGCATCTGGTCGTAGATATCAACGGCGCGGGCCAGCGATCCGCCATTGTACGCCCCGGCCTTTCCCATTGCCACGACCAGTTCATTGACGGTCATCTTCGGTTTCAGGTGCATCTGGGTGACCGGTTCATCGCACTGTTTTGCCATAGGTATGTTCTCCCCAATTGGGAAGGGTATTGGCGTTCCGTAAAGATAACTGTGTTTGGAGGAAATCCAAAAAAAAGTTCGGGCTAATTTGTAAAAAACTTCCCCGGGCATGAACATTTTTTATTTTCTTATTTCCTCGCCAGATTTTTTCCTGTCGGACTGGTTTTTCCTGTCGGACAGTTTGGAACGTATGAAAAAATGTGTACCCTGAATAAAAAATGAGTTTTTCAGAGGCCTGCGTAATGAATTGGCCTTTTTCTCATACGCTGCTGAAAAAAATTGAGCCTGTGAAAGGAAAAAAAGAGAAAAAAAAGATTTCCCGTAGTAATAAATGGGGAAGATATTTACCCTTTAAGAATTAGTCTATCCCTATGAAAGACGTCCGGTTAACCGTCAAGAAGCGAGCTTTCCCGAGCCAGGGACGGGTGCGTCTCAATATAGCACACCTGCCCGAACTGGGAATAAAAGAAGGAGAACACGTAGATCTCATCAACGAAACTTCCAAAAAGACCGTGACTGCCACGGTAATTGCCGACACCATGGTGCGGGAAGGACAGGTACGGGTCAGTGAAGAGGATCTCAAGGCAGTCGGACTCAGCGATGATGATGAGGTTCTTGTCAGGAAAACCCCGCCATTCCAGGAAAAGGTCAAAAAAGCAGCGGCAGATGCGAACAAATCCTTTTCAAAGAGTGTTGACAAGCTCGATGAATCGGTGAAAAAGACTGCGGTTAGCGTGAAGGCCGGCGCCGCAAAGACTGCCGCTTCCGTAAAAAAAGAGACCAAGAAAGTCTCGGACAGTGTTGAAGAAGTAGTTGCAAAAGCCACCGGCAAAGGGAAAAAATCAGTGAAAATGGAAAAAGCCGAAGAACCTGATCTCGAGAACAAATATGATGATCCCGTGTTTGATGACGCGGGATTCGATGATGAGCATCATTAGGCTACAATACATTTTTTTGGTTACGGATTAAAAAACCGTGAAGGGCTGAAAGATCAATGGCAACCGAAGCAATAATCACCGACACCGTTCTCATGGGAATCCTGGTTGTTCTCGCAATGGTGATCATCTACCTCATTGTCCGGGAGGTCCGCATTATGAAGACGGCCAACCGCACAATTGAGCTGGAACTCGAAAAGGACAAACTCAAACTTTTGAAGCAGCACGAAGAATCCAAGGTCTTCCCATTTACCCGGCTCTCCCCGGAACAGACTGCCGAGATAAGATCTGTAGAAGATGACAATTCGAGCCTTGAAACCAACATCTATGCAAAGGAAAAACTGATCGAAACACGGTTGACCCGGCTCGAAAACCTGGTGAAAACAAGAAAACTGGATAATCTTCTGGGGAATATCCAGGAACAGGAGAAGCAGGTGAAATAAACCATGTACCCGGTTATCAATCAGAACCCCGAACAGAACGCCACCGGAACGTCGTTCTGGGATCAGTTCTCTCATATCCAGGGGACGATCGAATCCTGCATACCCACGTTCGATAAATCGCTTGATGCATATTTTGACCAGAACTTTGCTGCCATCGTCGAAGAATGGGATCTCGTAACCGACAGCGATCTCCACAAACTGGAAACCCGGCTCGCGGCCGTGAGTGATGAGATCAGCAGTCTTTACGCGGGAAAGATGACCATCGAGAGTCGGGCAGAAAAGCTAGAGAACCTGATCTCATCTTTGGAGAAGTCATTATGATCGGCGCGGATAATTACCTCCACGCATATGTCGACCGGAGGATGAAATACATCGTTGACGAGTGGGATCTCGCCACCCATCCCGATCTCTCTGATTTTGTGGGTCGCCTGTATGCCATCGAACAGGAGATCCCCCGGCTGAAATCCTTTGAGCACGCAGCATCGGACAAACTTACCGAGCTTGAAACCCGGGCCAACAAGCTGAAGGGGAGGATCTGATATGGACGTACTGGAATTCATCATCATCGTCATTATCCTGTGTGCGCTCATCTTCCTGATCTATTATTTTATCAGGGGTGCAAAAGGCGACATCTCGCTTGCACGACCGGTAGAGAGCCGGGTGAACGAGTATCTTGACCGGAGATTCCAGAGCATGGTCGAGGAGTGGCAGCTCGTCTCCCACCCAAAACTCCAGCAGTTCAAGGAACAGCACTACAAGGAGATCGAAAACGATGAAGCCCGTCTCGCCGAACTGAAGAACTATGAGGCCGGGATGCAGACCACCCTGGTAAACTTGGAGGCGCGCCTTGACACTGTGGAAAAAGAGCTTGCCCGGAAAGACCCCGCCAAAAAGTAAGAACTCACCCGATCTCTTTGCCCAGCTGAAAGGCGAGATCACGGTGATGCGAAAGCAGGGGGAGCCCCCGGTAAAGGATCCCCACAGCTTCGCCCAGTACATGTGCGATCTCTGCTCTACCCCTCACCCGGTATCAGGGCTCCGCCAGTGTGTTCTCTGCGGGCGCTGGGCATGCAATACCTGCTGGAAGGATGAGTACTATACCTGCAAGTCCTGTGCGGGGATCATCACCATTCACACGTTGAAGGGCAACGAGTGAAGCCTGAATTTTCCTGCTCCCATTTTTGACAGGGGCTGCGTAAAATCCCCCTGATCTTTTTTTCACTCAATCGAGAAGGCCGTAAAGTCAGTCGCGATCATTTCCCATCAATGATCCCAAGACAATGGTGTAAAGGTCCGGCCGGGATTACCGCAGCCGGCGAAATGTAGGGCACAGACTTATTCTGCTCATATCATACCGTGTCTCAGCAGGACTCTGACCCGGGAAAACTAAAAGTTTCACTAGGTTTAATGCTCTTGATACCAAGAGTTGTAAAATCCCCTACGGTGATACCATTGGCTGTTGGCACAACTCATACAGAAATCCAGACCGGTGTTTCCCTCAGGCAGATTATCCGGGACGAATTATCGGCAGTTCAGCACAACCGGGCTGAACTCATGAGAGCAGATGGGCACCCGGGAATCAAGGGACTGGTTCTTCTCGTATGTTTCCTGGCAAATATTATTCTGGCACTGGTCCGTCCTGATTATTTCGGACTGTTCATTGCCGCCAGCTTCTATCTCAACATGTATTATTTCATCACCCTCATGATTCCGACAAATTTCCAGAAAGGTGGTCTCCCGGCAGCAGACCTTTCGCGGTTCCACTCGTGGCTCAAAGAGATCGGGGTAACCTCCGGCACAACCCAGTTCACCCGGTTGTTTATCAATTCCCTCTTCATGAACAGCCGGGCCCTGTCACTCGGCATCGGGTTGATCTTCTCGATCGATATCGTGTTTGTTCTCATTCATTTCAACCGGGGACTTCCCCTCAGGACCACGCTCATCGTGATTGCCCAGTGCTCCATCATCGTCATATTTTACCTGCTGGTCTGGAAAGTCGAGCCGTTTTCTACCACCTATGTAAAAAAAGTGGAGAAGATGAAGAGCACCCTTCACCGGCAGAAACTGCCGCCCCAGCTGGTGACGGGAATGTTCATCTTCGGGTTTTTACTGGCGATATTCCTCTTCCTGACTACCATTATCTACCTGCCGGGAGTGACCCTGAACGCATTTCTAAACCAGTCGCAGCTGACCGAGCTCGGTCACCTCTTCAGCCTTCTTGCCATCCTGGCAGTCAGCCAGTATTTTATCATCCGGTACATCCACGGCTTTACCAGCAGGACAATGGCAAACCGGCTCTTCGACTTCAAGGTGCAATCCCTGCAGGAACTGCTTGATGCTGAGGACGAAACCCTGGCCGGAAGTCAGGATCCTGGCAAAAATCCGCTCGAGACGAGTGCACTCCTGCTGGAATCCAAGATCTTCATCATAAAGCGCAATTCTCTTGCCGGGACATTTCCGGTCTTTGTTGTCGACCTTGACTTTTCAGTGATGATGGACAGCACGACCCTGACTACCATCAAGGGTTATATTGTCGAGAAAAAACAGTGAGAGATCGCGGCTCAATTTTTTAAAACTCTGAAAAATCCATACCCTTTAATAATCAAAAACAAAATGAACCGCATGGAAAACTGTAGTATTTGCGGGATATCAAAAGCCCAGGTTGCAGGAATGATCGGAGCGGTCCTGCTCATCATCGGATGCTTTGTGCCGTTATTTTCCGTGTCGGTGCTGGGAAAATCCCTGTCGATCACGTTCATGACCCCCGGGTTCGACATTTACGGTGGGGCGTTGATCCTCTCGGCCCTCGTGATCATCGGCCTCCTCTGGTTAAAGAAGGTCCAGGAAGCCCAGGGTGCCGGCATCGTGGTCTTCATCACGATCCTGGTATTTTTCATGGATGCAATGACCGGGTATAGCGGGATAAAGAATATGGGAATTATTGCATCGTTTGCCGCAGGATTTTTCAGTTTCGGATATGCCTGGCTCGTACTCTTTGCCGGTGCAATCCTGGTAATTGCCGCGCAGTATGTTGACCGGTTATTCCTGGTCAAGTAATTTTTTTTCAGAAATTTAAAAAAAAATAATCATAATCCGGTGTATCCATATTCCCATTTTTCCGGAAGGGGCACGACAGTACTACCCTTGCTATGAGGGGGGTCTGGATCCTGAGGTCAAATAAGCCCAGTGCGGGCTCCGTTTCCGGGAATTGGATCCGGGAAAGGCCGTAAAACAGCCGGATCCAGACATCTTCGGAAATTCCCTCAATTATCACTTTGATTACCCAAATACGAGCGGAAACACCCTCTCCGGATGCCCGCCAAAGGTCAGTAAACCCAGGCAATTTTCGCCACCTGCTTTGCTCCATCCGGGCACCCGAAACCCAACCGGAATGAGAATACGAGGATCTTTTTTCCGGGGATACAAAAAAAATGGAGGGTGAACTGGAATACAGGGTTTTGATAAAAGAGTCAGTCGAGATAGTTCCGTAATTTCTTAACAAGAGCAAGCTGATTCTTTGCTTCGAGTTTTTTCTCTTCTTCAATGGAGTTCATGATTGCATTGATGGGTTTTGCCAGCTCGTAGATCTTTACCGGCCGACCTTTGTTCTCGGGGGGAATCTCACTGCTTTTAATCCAGCCCTGGTCTGTCAGGTACTTTGTTGCAATGCTGATTTCGGGCTGCCGCATGTCGGTCCCGTGTTCGATTGCCCTGGAGCTTGCTTTCGGTGTGCCCGCAAGGAACACCAGCACCTTTGCAATGGTCTTCTTTGTTCCAATCTCCACCAGCAGACTGGTGAACTCTTCTTCTTTTTCGGTAAAATATTCAACATTCTCCTCTCTCAAGTGAACCACCCCAATTATTCCGGATTGTTATAATGTCGTCTCTATTCTCTCGTTAAATGCATTCTGATCTGCTTTTTTGAAAATTGATACAACGAATCTCAACCGATTTTACCACAGAATCGATCGCGGACGGGGCGGGCAGGGTATGCACCAGAGTTAAACCCGAATAAGCCCTCTGCGGGCTCCTTTAACCAAAACCGGTTCCGGGAAACCCCGTAAAATCGCCGGATTCTGACACCCTCGAAAATACCCTCAAATATTGCCCTGATTGCCCAAAAACGAACGGAAACACCCTCTCCGGATGCCCGCCAAAGGGCACTAAATCGTGGCTTTTTTCGCCATCTGGTTTAGCCCATCATGGTCGTCCGGATTCAAACAGAATATGCATGGGAAGGACATTTTTTCCGGCCATGATGGAAAAAAACGGACAACCCCAAATGGGATGAACGAACAGGATCAGGGTATCCCATTCTCTCCGGTTTCATCCACAATCGGGATCAGGTATTTTCTGAAGAACTGCATTGTCTTTTTTGTTCCCGCCTGTGCCCTCCTGCTCTCCTGGTAGCCCATGGTGATCGTCATCTGTCCCCGGAATGTGCTGGTCACAATGCAAGTCGTGGGCATGTAACCTCCCGGGTAGCAGATGTACGCATCGGTGAGCCCGTCAACTTCGGGAAGATTGACGGGGCCCGGGTTTGTGATGAAGATATCGGCGAGACCGGTTTTCTGGAGCGCAACCATCTGCTCTGCCATACGGTGTATATTCCTGCCCTCCGGGTCACAATTCCGGTCCATCTCCACCTGGTCCCGGATGCCGATGCCCTCTGCCTTGAGACGTTTTGTCTCGCGAATGACGCGGGGCAGGATCTCGTTCATTCCCTCTCCGGCTTTCCTCTCCAGGATGAAACTGACATTCGTGGCCTGGTTGCTCATCACCCGGGACCCATCCTTCAGGTGCTGGCGCATGTTGACGGGAAAGAAGAGATCCATTGGTCCCATGTGACCGGTAAGATCACTGAGGGAGAGGAAGTACCCCGCCATCAGTACATCATTGATGCTGCCCCCGGCCGATCGGGCGTACGCCCGGATTTTCTCCAGCACCGGAGGGCTGACAGATAACTTATGAAACGATGAGGGTTGCCGGGACGTGCCGAAAGGATCGGGCCACATGGGGTTGATCACCCGCATCCCTGGGGGTACCGGTTGTTCTTTGCGGTCCAGCCCCCTGGTCCAGAGCGTATCCCGTTCCGGGATTCCCCCTTTCGCGGGACTCACGCTGCCGGGCTCCCGGTATTCCTGCAGCAACTGCGAGGACAGGGTGATGAGGCCGGAAGCATCAGCGGCAGCGTGGGCGAGGTTGATGACGATCACATCTCCTGAGGGTCTCCGCAAAAGGCGTACGCAGAACTGCACTGGTCCGTACGGGTCAACAGGCCCGATGACGTGGGGATGATACCGTTCCGGGCAGATCTCCACGTGCAGAGGAAGGACCGAAACGGGCTCCACCAGTTCCCAGACCGCCGGTCCATTCCCCCGGACCAGCCGGCTGTGGAGAATGGGATGAGCCCGCAGACACGCGAGTGCTGCCCTTTCGAGTGCACCCGCATCGAGTCGCCGGTCAAACTCCATCACCGCGCAGAGTGTGGCATCGCCCATGAGCCGGACGGAATCGGTAAACAGGTCGAGGGCTGAAGCCTCCCGGGTGCGCATGCTCAAATCATGAGAGTCAGGATTATTAAATCTGTACCTTTTCAGGCAGTCAGTTGACGCTCAAAAGAGCGTGAGGAATAATCCGCCATTGAGGGGGCGCCTCTTATGAATTTCCGGAACTAAAGAGCCTTCTGAAACGAACCGTGGCACCACGAAAAAATTCCTCTTGGAGAAATTATCATTTTCCCATGAGGTACCAGTCTTTTTCGGAATATCGGATGGTGACCCCCTCTCTCCCCCAAAGGGGAGGCATCCCAAGGGGTGCACCCCCTTGACCCCATTTCGGAAGATCTCGTTGACCATCTGATGCAATCGCTCTATGGGGGATGCCCGGGTGGCGGGGCGGAAGCACAAAGTGAGCCCGCAAAAGCGACACCTCAACTCTCCGCAAGAAATACCTCTGAAAATTGGCAGCGCAGGAAAAATTGAATGGTGACTGCGAAAAAAGAAGACGTTCCGGTTTTCAGAACGCAATAACCGTTTCCCCCTTCTTCATGAGGAGGCCCGCAATGATGCTGATGAGGCCAAAGAAGAGGCAGTAGATACCCAGCAGAAGGATCAGGACGAGCGAACCCTCTTTCGGGAGCGGGGCAAATCCGATAAGAAAACCGAACAATATCGCAAAGAACCCGCTGATCCCCAGCAGGACCCGGAAGGGCAGATCCTTTAACGAGTAGGCAATCGCCAGTTCTGCAATACCGGTGATGATGGCCCAGGCCGCGATCAGGAGGGTTACGGCAACGAACATCGCAAACGGCGAGATGAACGTGAGGAGCGCAATGATCACACCGATGAGTGAGAGGATGAGCACGCCCCAGTGCACCTTACCGTCTTCGCTCAGCGAAATGGTGCCGGTGACCAGCGAGATGATCAGGAGGAAGATCCCGATGATATAGGCAAACACGGCCTGCATACCTACCGGGAGGGTAAAGCACAGTATACCGATGATCACCGCAAAAATACCGCGGGCCAGGAGTCCGCCTTTTGTGAGAATTTCAGGTTCCATGGATAATCATCTTCGATTAACGATGGCCCGGGATATAATTATTTCCTGTTAAGTCCCAAGAGAACGAACACCTGATTCTGCGTGATTAAAAAAATAATTTAACTCGCCCTGACACGGATCTCCATTTCAGCAACCTTCCTGTACACTTCAGCAGTCTTCGAAAGGGTCCACCGGTCAAAGACCAGCGATTGGAACGGCTGCCAGATCGTTACCCAGCAGAAGATCACCAGCACATTCTCCACCACTTCAGACAGGGGGTTTCCCTTGAACTGGGAACAGATCGCGATCCCAATAAATGAGGGGATGCAGACCGCTACCGTCAGCCTGAACTCCCGGAGCCCCACCATCTGCATGATTTTCGTGTCCCGCTGCACTTCAACGGCACGATGCCGGAAATGAGATCGGATCGCTGAAACGATCGCGGTCTGCCGGCTAGGAGTAAGGTCGGAGGCCGGAAGCCGGATCTCCAGTGGGTTATCGATCCCTGCACGAGCTCCTTTCAGGGCAACGAGCACCTGGTGGAAGATCTCGTTCTCGGCCCGGTCCGATAACTCACGGCTCTCCTCGGATGTTGGATCATCCGGGTCATAGAAATGAGCGATTGTCCGGAACGTCACCGATGCGTAATTGCTGTTCTGCTGGTCACTCTGCATTTTTTCCTCCCAATCCTGTTCCGTCCCTTCTGGCCGATCCGGGCTGTGGTACCTGTATGAACGATCGTCATTGCCCTTTTGATTTATAAATACCGTTCTGCCGAGCCCAGAAAATCCACCTTAAACCGGGAATGGTGAATAATATACCGGGGCATTTCGGCGACGCACAATCAGAATCATTAAAACCTGCACACCCCTAATCATCCATTACTGGTCCCCGGAAAAAAGGAGAGACCGGTCGGGTATTTCAAAATAACAACGGCTATACCGAGAACAGGACAACGGTCGAACGGTGGAGACCAGGTGCAATTCCCGCCAATCACGAACTTCGGGGACAGATAACATAACCTGCAGAGTATTGTTTGCGATGACAGGATCAGAAGGAAAGTACCGGTCAGGGAGGGTCTGATGAGTACACGGAGTGCCGGTATCTTTTCGACAGTGCAATCCATGAAAACCCCGGAAACGATCCTCCAGGCTGCTGCCGTCATTTTCATAATTTTTGGGTTGTATCTCACCAGCCTCCGGAATTACCTGCTCTTCCATAGCATCATCGAACTTGCCAGCATCGCCATTGCCTTTTCGATATTCATCATCGTGTGGAACACGCGACGGACCATCACCAATACCTTTTTTCTCGTGATGGGGATCTCGTTTCTCTTCACCGGGTGTATCGATCTGGTTCACATGCTCGCGTACAAAGGGGTGGGGGTCTTTGCCGTGAACAGTGCCGACACCTCGACCCAGCTCTGGATAGCGGCCCGGTATTTCCAGAGCATCAGCTTTTTTCTTGCAACACTCCTGATCGGGAAGTCATTAACAAAAGACAGGAAATACGATGTCGCCCTTATCTTTTCGGCCGGTGCGCTTGCCACGGGTTTTCTTATCTCAAGTATTTTTATCTGGCAGATCTTCCCGCCCTGCTTTATTGACGGTGTCGGGCTCACGCCATTCAAGATCGCAAGCGAGTATGTCATCTCTCTCATCCTGATCGCAACGATCGTGATCCTGGTCAGAAAACGGCATTCGTTTGATCCCTCCGTATGGAGACTGCTCATCGCGGCCCAGGTCTTTCTTATTGCCGGGGAACTTGCCTTCACCTCCTACATCAGCGTCTTTGGCTTCATGAACATGCTCGGGCACCTCTTCAAGCTCGCTTCGTTCTACTTCTTCTATCGTGCCATCGTAGTGGTTGGCATCACCAGGCCGTTTAACCTGCTCTTTTTTGAGCTCAAAGAAAAAGAGGAGGCACTGGAGAAGAGCGAGAACCGTTATGCCATTACGCTCGATGCGGTCAACGATGGCCTCTGGGACTGGGACGTTCCTTCGGGGAATGCATTTTTTTCAACGCACTATTACTCGATGCTGGGATATTCGGACAGGGAATTTCCTGCAACGTACGAGGCGTGGCGAAGACTGGTCCACCCGGAAGATCTTGCACGCGTCGAGCTTGAATTGCAGCAGCATGTCAGAACGGACACCGGCTTTGAGATCGACCTGCGGATGAAGACAAAATCCGGGGCATGGAAATGGGTCAGCACCCGCGGCATGGCGGTGGACCGGGATTCAACGGGCAGTGCCATCCGGATGGTCGGGACACTTTCCGATATCACCGGACGCAAGCGGGCAGAGGAGGCACTGGTGCAGGCGAACAAGAAACTCACGCTGCTCTCCGGCATCACCCGGCATGATATCAATAACCAGCTCCTGGCCTTAAACGGCTTTTTAGGTATCCTCCAATCGGAGTGCCCGGATCCCCGGTTTGAAAGATATTTTACCCGCATAACAACCGCAAGTGACCGGATCAACGCGATGATACGGTTCACCAAGGAATATGAGCAGATCGGTATGAAGGCTCCGGCCTGGCAGGAGTGCCGGGCGCTCGTGGATAGTGCAGCAGGACAGGCCCCGCTCGGAACCGTTATGGTAAAAAACGAGATCCCCGGCGGCAGAGAAGTGTTTGCCGATCCCCTCATTGCTCGGGTTTTCTATAATCTCATGGACAATGCCGTGCAGCACGGCGGAAAGATAACAACGATCCGGTTCACGGCTGACCAGCACGATAGCGAGCTGACAGTGGTATGTGAAGATGATGGCGAAGGGATTGCAACAGAAGATAAGGAACGGATCTTCGACCGGGGTTTTGACAAGAACACCGGCCTTGGATTAACCCTTGCCCGGGAGATCCTCGACATCACCGGCATCACCATCCATGAGACCGGTGAGCCGGGCCGGGGGGCACGGTTTGAGATACGCGTGCCCAAAGGTGCGTGGCGAACCGCAGGAGAAGTGATCTGATGGCGGCCAGACGGAATATCGCAGACACGATGAACCCGGACTCCCCGGGCGTTGAAGGTTCGTTGAGAGACGGTGCGGAGAACCAGCTCGCACGTTTCCCGGAAAAACTTCCCGGCCTGAAAGGCCAGACTCCTGATCAGCTGATCCACGAACTCCAGGTACACCTGATCGAACTCGAGATGCAGGCAGAAGAACTGAGGCGAGCTCACCTTGAACTCGAAGAGTCGCGGGACAAGTACCTGGACCTCTACGAGTTCGCCCCGCTCGGCTATCTCACGCTCAACAATGAGGCGGTGATCTCCCGGGCAAACCTCACCGCCGCCACGCTCCTGGGGGTTGAACGCAGCGGGCTGATCAATAAACGGTTCAGGACCCTGATTGTTGGGGAGGATCTTGAAATCTGGGACCGGTATTTCATAAACCTGCTCAACGCGGAAAAAAATCTCACTGCCACCCTCATGCTCAAAAAGGGTGACAAGGCTGCGTTTCACGCCCGGCTGGAAGGAATGCGGTTAGCCGATACCATCGATGGACCCTCAATACGCGTGGCGATCAGCGATATCACGGAGATCCGGCAGGCAGAGCGGGACCGGCGCGAGAGCGAGCACCTCTTAAAATCGGTCATTGAGATCCTTCCGGTCGGGGTTCTTATCCTGGATCAGAAGGGGGCCGTACTTGCTGTCAACCCGGAGGCCGAGAGGATCTGGGGAAGGGCACGCTCGATGGGCATCGGCCAGTTCCCTGAATACCCGTGCTGGCGGCTCGAAGACGGGGCCCGTATTGAGCCACAGGACTGGGCCGGGGCCGGGGCCAGGGCGATCGCACAAGGCGAGACCACGCTCGAGGAGCAGATCGAGATCGAGTGTTACGGGGGAGGCCATAAAGTCGTTCTCAATTCGGCCCTGCCCATCCGGAGGGGCGACGGCGTCGTAAGCGGGGCGGTGGTGGTAACCCAGGATGTTACGGACGGTAAAGCCGCCGAGGAGCGGATCCGGTGGCTGGCGAGTTTTCCGGAGATGAACCCGGACCCAATCATTGAGCTCGATGCCGGGGGCTGTATCACCTATGCAAATCCTGCAACCCGGACGATTCTTAAGGCACTGGAGCTGCCGGACGATCCCGGTCTCTTCTCACCCTGGGACAAGGAAGAGGTCATCTGTCTGCTTAAGGAGGGCTCGGAGAATCGGATCTACCGGGAAATTTCCATGGGCCGGGAACAGTTTGCAGAAGATATCGTGCTGGATACCGGTTTGCAGGTAGTACGGATCTATGCCAGGAATACCGCGATACGCCGGTCCTGAATGTTCATCCGGGCGTTTCTTTACGGATACATGATGATCCTTTGCAAAAGATTGGTCATCCCCGCTGTTTTTGATCCCGAATGAACGGGTGAGAAGCATTCTTATGGGGAAACCATCCATCTCCCTTAACGGGTTCTGATATGCATGAGTGAAAGTTCTTCTCCCCAGAAAATGTCTCCCAGAGACCTGATGATCGTGATCGTGATCGCTCTCGGCTCGTTCATGGCCGGCCTCGATGCCACGATTGTCAATATTGCCCTTCCCGCGATTGCCAAATCCCTTGACGTCTCGACCGTTACCGTATCCTGGGTGCTCAACGCGTACCTGATCGTGCTGGTCAGTCTCCTGCTCGCGGCTTCGCGCCTCGGGGACATGAAGGGGTACCGAAATCTTTTCCTGGGGGGGTTTGCTCTCTTCACCGCCGGGTCGGCCCTCTGCGGGTTATCCCCCACGATTGACATGCTCATCGTTTCAAGGATGATCCAGGCTGTGGGCGGGGCGGTCATCTCGGCACTGGGGGCCGTCATGGTCACGTCCTACCTTTCCTCATCCCTGCGGGGACAGGCACTCGGCATTGTTGCCATGTTCACCATGCTCGGGGCCGCTCTCGGCCCGGTTGTCGGGGGATTTCTTACCAGCGTATTTTCCTGGCAGTACATCTTCTTAGTGAACCAGCCGGTCGGCATCATAGCGATCCTTCTTGGTATGCACATCCTTCCGCAGCAGGCTCCCGTTGCCCCGAAGGCAAAGATCGATATTCCCGGGGTGTTGCTGATCTTTATCGCGCTGGGATCCCTGATCATTGGCCTGACTTCCGTGCAGGGAAGCAACCAGAATCTCGGGATAGCGGCACTGGTTGTCTCGGCGATCTTCTGGATTGTTTTCATCGTGCAGGAACGCCGGGGCAAAGAGCCGCTGATCAACACTAACCTCTTTGCCAACCGGGCGTACTCGCTCCAGAACGTGAACGTGCTGCTGATCCAGATGGCGATGGCCGGCGTCATGGTCATTATGCCGTTCTACCTGGAACTGGTCAAGAAGATACCCGCGGGAAATGCCGGCACGATCCTGCTCACGTTGCCGGTCGGGATGATCCTCACCGCACCGATTGCCGGAAAGATCTCGGATGTGATCGGGACAAAAAAACCGATCATCGCCGGTTTTGCAGTCTGTGCGGTCGCCCTGTTCCTCCTCTCCACGATCTCTGCCGAAACAAGCGTGGGACATATCGGCATCTACCTCTTCTTGCTCGGTGCGGGAACCGGGATCGCATTCTCGCCGCTGAACAGCGCGGTGATGGGTGAGTGCCCGGCAAAAGACCGGGGTGCCACGAGCGGTCTGGTCAAGATGATGACCAACCTCGGGTCATCGCTCGGGGTTGCGGTCGTCATGCTCGTTGCAACGATTGCGGCAGGACCTAAACTCGCCCAGGTATCGGCCCATGCTCTCTCGTCATCGGATCTCGCGGGGGCGTTTGACGCTGCGTTCCTCTTCTGTATGGTGCTCGAGATCATCGGCATTGTGCTGATGCTCGCAGTCGCCGGGAAGGAACCCTCGGGCGAGAGCAGCGGGGATCGGGTTCTAACCGGGTCACGTACAAACCAGCAACAGAATTATCGCTGCGGTAAGCAAGTATTAGGAAATGCCGGGCCGGGATACGGAAACGCAAAAAGAGGAGAATGAGGTCGAGACAGATGCGATCGCTCTCCTCTACGATCTCAACCGTTGGCGCGAACAACTGGCCCGAAGCATTGCCCAGAATAATCATGGCCTGACCAGCGATGCGATCGCGGCAGCAACGAACCGGATCATCGGTCGTCTCCTGTTTTTGCGCATTGCCGAAGATCGGGGTCTTATCGAGGCAGGAATCCTCCGGAAGATCCAGGGTGCAGCAGACCCTCTCGTTGCCATTTCAGCATTTTTTTCTGCAATTGAGGACCCCTGGGCAGAGACTCCCCAACCCGTCAGGCATTCGCCGGCCGGGACCGTGCCGGTGGTGCCGGAAGACCGGGCGTTCCAGAACGTTCTCCTGCGGCTCTGCGATCCGGAGCGGCCCTACGATTTCTCGAACCTCCCGAATGAAACGATTGCAGAAGTGTTCGACCGGCACTTCACCAGCGCGATCCGCCGCTCTGCTGCCGACAAGGCAGTGATTGTCCAGACCCCCGATGCGCTCCAGTCCCAGGGAACCCCTTCTCCGTCCTCTGAATGGATCGCATTGATGGTTCACCGGTCTCTTGCGGGAGTGTTCGCAGACCGGCACCCGGATAGCCTGCTTCTCGCTGCATACCACCACCTCCTCTCCCGTTCCGGCAGTCGATGGCACACGCTCGCTGAGCGCCATGAGCACCTGGTACATTCTATCCACGGGGTGGATCTCGATCCTCACGCAGTTGCGGTGACCAGGATGCTCCTCTTCTTCGAACTCTGCGGCGATGGGCAGGATAAAAACCAACCTGAAGAATTCCTGGAGCTGGCGGGATCGGTATTCCGAGCATTGCGCCAGAACATCCTCTGCGGAAATTCCCTTATCGCCGGGGATGTCGAGTCTGAAGATTCGATCGCGTTCTCCTCCTCACCCGCACGCTACCGGATCAACCCGCTCGACTGGGATACTGCATTCCCCGAAGTGATGAGCGCGGGAGGATTCGACGCGGTACTCGGCAACCTGCCTGACGGTCCGCTCCCGCCGCACGAGTGGGTGCACCGGTATTTCCAGCGCCATTATTCGGTCTACGATCAGCAGGGGGATCGGCCAGCGTACTTTATTGAGCGGGGAATCTCGCTCCTCTGCCCGGGCGGGACACTGGCGGGGATAGCCGGCAACCGCTGGCTCCGGGGCAAATCCGGCACCCCCCTGAGAACGTTTTTGCTCCAGTACCAGATCGAGGAGATCGTCGAGTCGGTTCCGGAAGCTGACGACAATCTGCACACCTCACCCTGCATAGTCCGGATCTCCCGCCGCCCACCTTCGCACAGGTTCTTTGCTGCTCTATTGGATCCCAAAATCCCCCAGCCGCCGGAGGTGCAGGTCTATAACGGCCGGTTCCCGCTCGATCAGACAACACTGGGAACGGGCGGCTGGATACTCCGCGATACCCGGGTACCGGATCTCCTGCAGAAACTCCGCAGCGCCGGCACCCCGCTCAAGGAGCTGGTGAGGGGCCGGGTTCATCCGGGTATCATCACCGGGCTGGACGAGGCATTTGTGATCGATGCCCGGCAGAGCCAGGAACTGATCGCAGCCTCCCCAAAAAACCGGTACCTGATCCGCCCGTATCTCTCCGCCGCGGGGATCACCCGGTACAGTCCTGCCGTGGGATCCCACTCCGTTATTTTTATCCCGCAGGGCTGGACAATGGCCCATGCCGGCGACCAGGCCGGATGGCAGTGGTTCGGGAAAAAATACCCGGCCATTGCCCGACACCTGAAACCCTTTGCAGAGTGGGCAAAAGAGCGCAAACACCAGGGAGATTTCTGGTGGGAATGCCTCTTCGAGCCGGGCATCGTTAACCCGGACCAGTCCCGGATTTTTTTCCCCGGCTCGGCAAAATTCCCGGCATTTACGTTTGACAGCAGACAAGTAATTCCTGACCGCCAGACCCGGTTCATCAGTTCATCGAGTCTGTTCCTGCTCGCGGTGCTCAACAGCCGGCTGCATGCTTTTTTTCTCCGCGTGACAGCTCCCGAAACACCGGGAAAGAACCCGGCAAAGGTCTGGGAACGGATCGAAGCAATGCCTATCTATACACCGGACTTTGACCATCCGGAGGATAAGGCCCGGCATGACCGGATGGTTGCGTTGGTCAGGGAGATGCTGGAACTGAACAACCACCTGGACCGGGCAGAGATCGACCGGGAAAAGCTAATCATCCGGCAGGAGATTGGATCGATCGACCGGCAGATCGACTCGCTGGTGTATGGATTTTACGGGTTGACCATGGAGGAGATCGCGATGGTGGAGGAGAGCGAAGGGACATGAGAGAGGAAGTATACGATTCGTCCTTTTCCAAAAAAAAATACTGCTCATTCTTTTTTACCATTTTTTTATTTTTACCAAAAAATTTATTTTACCATAAGCCCCATCTGTCGGTAAGAGGAGACTCTATGAAACAAAAGACCCGGCAACCCGGCAAATCCAAAAAAAATCCTGGCGTTAGTGAACCGCTGGCTGAGTACCTGCCGGACATCGGCCCGGTCATCACCATTGATGCAACTGGCCGAATGGTGCTTCCTAAAAAAATCCGGGACCGGTTCGAATCAAACCGGTTTAAGGTACAGGAGGCAGATGGGCACATCAAACTCATACCGGTTAAACCGCTTAGCTCGCTCTTCGGCATCCTCCCTGATCTGGATATTGAAGCAATCTACCGCGACCATGACCGGGAAGTCGAGGAGGAGGATGCGAATGACCGCTCCCAGAATCCTTGTTGATACTTGGGCATGGATTGAGATGATGATGGGATCCAAGCAGGGGGATCGTGTACGCACGGTCATCCTTAATAATCCGGACCTTTTCATTTCAATAGTAACAATCTATGAGCTCCGCTACCGGATCGAACAACGCAAGGATTCTGAAAGTGCCATATCAATTATTAACCAGATCACAGAACAAGTGGAGGTTATTCCAGTCGACAATCAGATTGCAATGCTTGGAGGTGCAATCAAACTCGGGCAATGCCAAGGGAAAACTACAATGGGAGCTGTGGACTGCATGATCCTTGCAACCGCCCGGTTGCACGGATTGAAAATCCTGACCGGAGATCAGCACTTCAATGGTCTTGAAGAAACGATCCTTCTCTGAATTCTTTAAACAGGTGATCACGTATGAAACCCGTAACAAACGAACAGGTCAGGGCACTTTTCGCCCATCTGGAATCCGGCAATGCGGATGCATTCTTCCAGCACGTAGCCGACGATGTTGACTGGACGGTCATGGGAACTCATCCGCTGGCCGGAACCTACCATGACAAGCAGGATTTTATTGCCCACACGTTCGGGAGGCTCAACAGGGTGCTCAGGGAAGGTGTCCTGCTGCGGGTGACCCATATCCTTGTCTCGGAAAATACCGCAGCAGTTGAACTCGAAGCCTTGTCCACCGCACTCAACGGTGTTCCCTTCCGCAACCGGTATTGCTGGATCTGCCGGTTCGACCACGGGCGGATCGTGGAAGTCCGGGCGTACCTGGACTCTGCGCTTGTCCAGAAACTTCTTGAGGATAATGAACCGGCGCTGGAATCGAAATAATACCGGGCTGGCTAATGAACGGTCTTGAAAAAAATCTCTTTTTCTAAAAACCTGGTAGCCATTGATCGCCATTGGCCGGTTCAAGAACCGAACTGGGCTGATCTGCTTCCACCGGGTTTACTTCCCGCATACGTTCTGGTCCCGATCTGCCATCCGCCACATCTCCCGGGGTACCGTCAGCTCGAACCGGGCCCCCATGCCCGGTACCCCGGTCTCGGCGATGGTGATGCCGGTAATGGAAAGAATTTCCCGTGACAGCGCCAGGCCAAGCCCGGTGTTCTTGCCGAAACCCCGGTCAAAGATCTGTTCCTTCTCGTCAGCGGGTACCCCCTCGCCATCATCTTCGCACACCAGGAGGTAATTGCTGCCATGTGCCTGAACAGAGAATCGTATCGTGGTGAGGTTCCCGCCGTACCGAACGGCATTGTCCATCAGGTTGTAACAGACCTTGACAATCAACGGATCGGCAAAGATTTCTGCACCGGAAGGGACTTCGTTGTTTACCCTGACGTTTCCGAGCGGGACCTGCGTGGTCGCAATATCAATGAGTGCAGGAACATCCTGCCAGACAGGAGCTTTGATACCGCTCTTCTCGTACTCCTTGGTGAACCGGATCATGGCAGATATTCGCTGCACTGAGAGGGCGAGTTTCTGGAAATATTCATCGAGCGAGGGATCGGGCTGTTTCTTTTTGAGAATGGTTAAGAATCCCTGCACCACCGCGAGCTGGTTGTTGATATCGTGACGCGTGATGCTGGAGAGGTGCGTGAGTTTCTTGTTCGCCTGCTGCAGGGCCTCTTCCACCCGATTTCGCTCAGTAAAATCGGTAATTGCCGCAAAAAAACCGGTAACTTTCTCCCCGCTATAGTATGGAGTCAGCCTTGTACTGACGAAACGTTCCCTTCCCTCCCCATCGATGGTGGGATTCTCAAAAAAGACCGGGTTTCCCTTCAACACCTCCCGGTAGTGCGGAAGAGATCGTTCATACACATGCTCGTCTAACAATTCGCCGATCTCTTTTCCGATGATCTCCTCCCGGGTCCGGCCATGCCAGTCTGCATAGGCTTTGTTTACGTAGACATAGCGCAGGTCTGCATCCACATACGCAAGGAGTGCCGGGACACCGTTTACCACAAGTGCCAGTTTCTCTTCGCTCTCGCAAAGGTTCTCCTCTGCCCGGCACCGGCGGAGCGATACTGCCACGATATGAGCGAATGATTCCAGGAGATCGACTGATGGATCGGGCTGGCCGGCTTTGATGGCAAGTAATGAGGTGCCATACAGCTCGCCCTCGATGACATAGGCAATACCCACGAAATGATCGATATCCAGCTGTTTCTGGATCTGCGGGTTGACAAATGGCGGGATCTGCCCCTTTCCCGTACCGGCGGGTGTGTTTAACCTTCCCACAACAGAGTGGATAATTTCCTGGTATAGGCCGTCGCTGACGGGAATTTTTATGCCGGCCGGTGGTCCTCCACGCCTCCATCCGGACATTTCGGCACCCCCGGACGCGATCTCAAAATTGGTTGGCTGGAGCGTTCGTTCTGCGGGATCATAGACCGAAAATGTGGTCATGACTATCCCGGGGAATGTCATAAGGGTCTTTGTGGCCAGTTCGGTTACGGAATCTCCCGGGGGCTGTGACGCAAATTCGATCGCCAGATGATTGATGGTCTGGAGCATCCGGTTCTGTTGCTGCAGTACCTGTTCTTCCTGCTTGCGCCAGGTTATATCGCGGAAGGCCACCAGGTCCCGGTCCGCCCCCCTCCACGGTATTCGTACCCCGACCGCCTCGACCCACTTCATCTCACCCTGGGCCGTCCGTATCAGGTACTCTGAAATTACCGGACCACCCCCCACGCGAATCGTTTCCAGATCCTCAATCGCCTTTGCCTGGGACTCGGGTGCAAGGAACGGCGCAATACTCAGGTTCTCTCCATCAAGAGTCGGCGGAATTCCGGCAAGGTGGAAAGCAGCGTTGTTGGCATAGAGCACACGGGTGTCAAAACCAAGGATGATGATCGAATCCTGGAGATTGTCAGCCAGCAAACGGAACCGTTCCTCACTCTCGGCCAGGGCTTCCTCTGCCCGGATCCTCTCGATGGCAACGCCGATCTGGGTGGCAATCGTTTCGAGTGCTACGCGGGTATTTGCCGGGATCTCTTCTGCGGTATGCGAGCTGATATTCAGGCACGCGATGATCCTGCCATTGTAGGGGATCGGTACGATGGCGATCGCCTTGAGCCCCTCCCGTTCAAATACCGGGGGATTCACGAGGCCCGTTTTGCTGAGCCGGGTGAAGACAGGCTTTCCTTCCATCACCATCCGGGCATTCAACGAATCGCCGGGGTAATGAGAAACACTTTTCACAAAATCATCCTGGAGATTATAGGAGACAACGAGATCCACAGAACCGTCACTCGCGTTCACCAGGTAGATGCCACCGGCATCCATTCCGGAGATCTCAATCGCCCCGGTGAGGCAGGCTTCCAGGGTCTCATTCAGCCCCCTGACCGCAGGAAGTGCAAGGCCGAGATCCAGCTGGGTTTTTAAGATGTGATCCTGTTGCTTCTTCTCGGTGATATCCTGGATAACGCCAAAAACCACCCGGGCGGCAGGATCGTACTCTGCAATAGAGTGTATACTCAGGATTTTCCCGTCAGTGTGACGCTGGATCTTAAATTCCACATCATAGGGCTGGTCCTTCTCAATTAAATCCCGCAAGGCATGATCGAGCTGCTGACGGTACTCGGGAAGAGGAATCTGTTGCACATCATCAATATTCCATTGCTCGCCGTGCATTCCATAAAGGGAGCGTGCGCCATCCGAAGCATGAACGTCCCGGGTCGTGAGATCAAATTCCCAGTGACCCAGTCCGGCTACCCGCTCGGCCCGTCGCAGGCGCTCCCCGCTCTTGGCAAGCGCCTCCTCGACCCGCTTGCGATCGGTCATGTCGACGATGATGCCCCGGATGCCGGTAATCCGGTTGCTGGCAACAACCGGTGTCGAATAGATAGAAATGGGAAAGGTTGTGCCATCTTTCCGGATGGCGAGGTACTCTTCGGCAGGCCCCATCTTCCCCCTGCCTTCTGCGATCTGGCGAAAAACTCCCGCTCCCCGTTCGCGATCAGAGGGAGCAAGCATCTGCATCACGTTGAGCCCCTGCCGGAATTCATCCTCGGTATACCCGAATCGTTCGAATGCGATGTGATTTGCGTACGTGAGATTGCCTTTCGTATCCGATTCATAGACAACTTGGGGATGAAGGTCCGATAACTCGCGGAACCGTTTCTCGCTTTCGTGCAGGGCATCTTCTGCCTGTCTCCTCATGATGGCGTACCGGACCTTATTTGAGAGCTCAGCGAACTGGGATTTCGGTTCGCCGCCTTTCTGGAGATAGAAGTCTGCACCTTCATTGAGTGCCTCGATGACGATCTCTTCACGGCCCCTGCCGGTGAAGATGATGAACGGCGTGGCATCCCCCGCAGATTTCAGTTTTTTAAGAAATGTGATCCCGTTGATCTCTGGCATCTGGTAATCGGAGATGATGGCATCGTAGCGCTTCGTTTCCAGCTGCTCCAGTGCCTCACGGGCGGAAGTGAAGGTATCTACCGTGCAGGCGCCATCTCTTTCAAGGAACAGCTTGCCGATCTCAAGAAGCCCGGATTCATCATCCACGTAGAGAATGCGGATCGAAGCTTGCATTACTCTTTCTTAACCCCCATCCGCCACATCCCCCGGGGCACCCTCATCTCGAACCGTGCCCCTTTGCCGGACTCGCCGGTCTCTACTATGGATATTCCGGTAGTATCGAGAATTTCCCGGGCCAGGAACAGCCCGACGCCTTTCTTTTTCTGGAAGTCCGGCTCAAATATTTTATTCTTGGTATCTTCAGGAATACCCACACCATCATCTTCAAAGAACAGCGTTACGGCTTCCGTGCCCGGTTCGTACCGGAATGTCACCTCTGTGACCGTTTTTCCATGGGTAAGAGAATTATCCGCCAGGATCTGGAAGACCTGTTCCAGCAGGGGATCGGTAAAAATTTCAAGATCATCCAGCGAGACCGTGTGTTTTATGGTGAGGAAATCCAGGTGGGAAATTGCGAGGAGAAATACATGGTTGGCATTCTGCCACTTGGGCTGTTTGAGCCCGAGATCCTGAAAGCTCTGGGCGAATTTCAGGGAAAGGGTAATTTTCTGCAGGATCTCGTCCTGTTTAGAGATCATTGAGCCGGCCCGTTGTTCGGTGACCATTCCCCTGACAAGGTGCTGGTACCCGGCCAGGGTAAAGATCTGGTTCTGGATATCGCTAAATGTCATATAATTCAGGAGGTTCTGTTTCTTTTTTGCCTGCTCCAGGGCTTTGAGGGAACGGGTCCGTTCCGTAATATCCCTCACAATATGGACAGCGCTCACCACATCCCCGGATGAATTGAGAATGGGATCCACCGTGACGAGCAACCAGCCACTGCCATCCCGCATCGCGACTTCGGCGATCTCCCGTTTCTTGCTCTCCAGCATGCGCCTGCGGGGGCACCCTTCGACCGAGCATTCCCTCCCGTGTATGATATCAAAGCAGTGCTTTCCCGGTACCGTGCCGGGGGGTATACCGAACAGGGATTCAACGGCCCTGTTCGTGCGGAGGAGCTCCCCTTCAGGAGTTATCAGGGCGATCCATTCGGGTATTGCATGGAAGATGGATTCCCATTCTGCCTCTCTCTGTGCAAGAAATTCATTCTGGTGACGCGACACTTCTTCCTGGGCCGTGAGCTGTTGGTTCTTCTCCCGCAGCTGACTGGAGAAGTGCCGGATGAGAACAAACAGGAGTGCCGTGGTGACGATGATAAATAGGACGCCCTTGATCGATGAGAGCATAACCAGATCCTCCTGCCGGGAAGACAAGGTGAGTAACAACCGGTCGGAAAAAACGATCCACAGGATCCCAAACACGAGATAGATGAGACAGATCTTCAAAGGGTCGAGTGCCAGTATATGGCCCATAGGGATCGTACGGAAGAACCCTTCTCTGGAGGATGCTCCCTTCTCTGGATCTTGTGATGCCATAACCTGCCTCTTTTTTTGTTTTTCAGATAATCCTGTCTCTTTTAGTAATATTTGTTATCGCCGGATAAATATATGAACACACCAGATTCGCCACCCGTTGTGATGGGGGAGACCGACCGGGCATCGTCACGTTACCGGACTGAGAACCGGGGCACACTGAGGAGAACGTGTCCCGGATCGTGCCTGTTCATGTTCCGGGCAATTACCAAACAGCATGCGATGACCGGCTCCCGGCTGGACCGTTACGCGAGACCTGGATAACCCCCGGGTTTCAGCGGGGCGGGTGGAGCCCAGGCCGGAAATAATGAGCAGACCCTGCGTGAAGATTTTCAATCGGACCTTGATTGAAAAATTCCCGGCAGACCCTACCTGAAATAAAAAAAACCAGACCTTGATTCGAACGTGAGCCCGTTTGTGCATCTGATACGCTGGGACGTGGGGGAAAAATGCAACAGACCCTGCCTGAAAATTTTCAACCGGACTTTAATCGAAAAATTCCGGGCAGACCTTGCCTGAAAAAAGTACATCACACTATGTCCGGAAAATTTCAATCGACCCCTCAGCCCCTTCTTGGAAGTCGCGTACCGATCAATCGAACCATACCAGAAAATTTTCGACCGGACTTTAATTGAAAAATTTTCATCAGATTTTTTTCAAAAAAATTTCAGGAAAAATCCAAAATAAAAATTTTCTCACAAACCCATCAGAACGAAAACCCCCCTCGCCCCTCCTAAAACCGTCCCCCAAAACCCCCTTCCCAAAGCACTTTACAACCCCTCCAATCCGGGCACAGATCGGCCCCCGTTTCCCAAAAATTCCCAAACAAAGCCCAAACTGAACCCCGTTTTCATAAAAATCACCCCCTGTTTGATTGAAAACTCCTGGAAGAATTGCATGAACAGGGGGTCCGGAAGATATAGCGAAATTTACTTCGATTTTCGACGTGAGAGAGCTTCACACCGGGCCTCAAAAAGGGGGTTCTTTTCATTTTTTGCCTACCTTGGGCCATCCAGCATGCGATCGGCTGTCCAAAAGGCTACAATAGGGATATTTTCAGAGGTCATTTTATAGCGAAATCTGGCAAACGGAACGATTAAATCGGGTATTGAGAAAAAGTTCGATCATAATTCATCATTTTTCGCATTAAATTCGGGGCACTAGGTATTCACTCTCACAAGGTTTTCGAAAGTCTACGTCGGAGAAGTGAGTTGAGCTGTGTTGAGATTTCCGGAGGGGTTTGGGTGTGTGTTTCTCCGACGTTACCGACGTGCCATCATTGCCGGTAACCTGAACTGAGACAGCCCCGGGTTTCAGCGGGGACAGTGGGGACCCTTGCCGGAAATTTCCCATGGGATCTGCCCGGAAAAAATGATGAGATTCATTTGTGAAACATAAAAAAACGATCTGATTAAAAAAAGTGGTAGAATTTTTATTAATTGGCCTGAACCGCCACAAATGTTGCTGATGAATGCGATTTCGGGACTGGCATCCCGTCTTCGATAAGTCCCCGGATATGCATCTCGATCGCTTCATGCATCCGCTCTTCCGTTTCCTCCCGGGTCTTTCCCGTTGCAATGCAACCGGGGAGATCCGGTGAATATGCCGAGTAATTTTTTCCTGCTTTTTCAATGACGATCAAAAACCTGTGCATAGTATTCAATCCCTGAGCGGTGCTTGTTTGAAGATGCTGTTCATCGTGCCTGGGGCAAGATCATCTGCCAGATGCCCGGCGATAGTTATCCTGCGGGTTTTTCCGGATGCTTATACTGGCGATGACTTCCCTTTGTTGCAACGATATACCACCCATCAGCCTCGATTATTTTAATAATCTCACGGACTTTCAGGATGCAACCTCCAGTAGCCTAGATAGTTCTTGGATGTACCTGCTCATTAGGTTTCTCTGCCGGGCTCCCTCTCCCAAACGCTCCGGTACTCGCACGTCCCGGTGCCCGTCCCATGTTCCGGGCAATTGCCAAACGGCATGCGATGACCTGCTCAAAAGGCTGGGCGTTCCCCGGGCTCGTTTACAATGATGAGAAAAGGGCAGATGTGGGTATCGCAGCTCTGCACATTGTTTGAGTTTTTTACTTCTGCCCAGCGGAACGGTACGTCCCGGCCGGTACTACCATCCCGAATCGTGCCCCCGTACCCGGTACCCCATTCTCGGTGATGGTGATGCCGGTGATGGAGAGGATCTCCCGGGAAAGTGCGAGACCGAGTCCCGTGTTCTTCCCGAACCCCCGGTCAAAGATCTTCTCCTTCTCCCCAACAACAACACCCTCCCCGTCATCCTCGCACACGATCATCCGGTCATCACCGGATTCCTACCGAGAACCGGATGGTCGTACTCTTCCCCCCATAGCGCACCGCATTGTCCATGAGGTTATAGAAAACCTTGACAATCAGGGGGTCTGCAAACACCTCTGCCCCGGCAGGGAGATCGTTTTGTACCACTACCTGCCCGAGGGGGGCTTCTTTTGACGCGGTCTCTACGAGTGCCCGGACCTCCTGCCATGCGGGGGCCGTGATCCCGATATCTTCGTATTCCCGGGTGAACTGGATCATGGCACGGATTCGACCGGCTGCCGTGACGGCTTTCTGGCAATATGCCGTTAGGGTGGGATCGGGCTGCTCGGTTACCAGCAATCCGAGATATCCGATCAGCACGGTGAGCTGGTTGTTGATATCGTGCCGCGTGATCGTGGAGAGGAGCGTGAGTTTTTTATTTGCCTGCTGGAATGCGGTTGAGATTTTCAAGAGTTCCGCTGCACGGGCGGCGAGCTGATCTTCGAGCACCTTTCTCCGGGTGATATCGATGAGGAAAAGGAGCGTGGCAGGGTGGTTGTCGTACAGGATGGGTTTACTCTTCACCATCACCGATCGGGAGAGCCCGTCCTGCGTGAGAAGAGAAATTTCATAACGCGGGACTTCTCCCGTATCATAACCTGCCATCCTGGCAGCCATGAACTCCCGGGATTCATCCGCCACGTACGAGAGCAGGGGAGTACCGGTCATCGTTTTTTCATCATACCCCAGTGCATTTACCACAGCCGGATTTATGTAGAGAATTTTTCCTTCCCCATCACAGACGACAATATAATCCGGCAGGGTATCAGCACGACTCCTGACAAAGGGCTCCCGGTCGGCATGAGAGGAGCTGTCCGGCTTTTTCCCGGAGAGATCCCTGACCGTCCCGATGAATGCCTTGAGAGAACCCTCCGGGTTCTTCTGGGGCATGATGGTCATGAGAGCATCAAAGACCGTCCCGTCCTTTTTCCTGAACTGCGTGGGATGTTCCCTGACGTACCCGTCCCGCGCAACGAGTTCCAGGAACGCTGACCGTTCCTCAGGATGTGCGTACACCGAAGCAACGGGCACCCGGAATAATTCTGCCCGGCTGTCGTAACCGAGAGTCTCTACCAGGGCATCATTCCCGTCAATCCATCTCCCGCCGGGAGTGGTGATGAAGACGCTGTCCCGGGTAGTTTTGAAGAAATGGTGGTAGCGGGTTTCGCTCTCGCTCAGCGAGAGTTCCTGCCGGGTCAGTTCATCCAGGTTGGCCCGGAGCTCCTCTTCCGCAGCAGCGAGCTGCTCAAAGGAAGCGCCCAGCTCCTCGTTCTTCCGGATCAGCGCCTCCTCGGTCCTGCGTTGCCGCATGACATTCCACAGCCCGTTCATCAGGAGCGAGAGTTCCTGGATATCCCGCTCATCATAAGCCGAAGTTTTGTTTCCTACGCCGGCAACCATCACGATATGGTCCCCGTCAAAGACCGGGATGTTCAGGTGCCGGAGGATGGGGACATGTCCTTTGGGGTATCCTTTCTTCAGGGGATTTTCGGCTGCGTAATCATTGGTGATCACCGGACGGCGCTGCCGGACTGCCTCTCCCCACAACCTGGTAGACGCTAAGGGGTACTCCAGGTGCTTCCTGTCGATATTGCATTCTTTCATTGACTGGGCCGACCATGCGAACATGGTAAGCACGGTCTCATCGTCGGAAACAAAGGCGAGATAGCCGATGGAACTTGCTGAGATCTCCACGGCCTTTTCAATCGCAAAGGTCATGAGGTCCCGCAACGGCGCAGAGGTCATCTGGTAAAAAGCTACGAGCGCCTGGAGCCGGCACTCATCATGCTTGAGCGCTTCATCGTTATGCCTGCGTTCAACGGCGATCTTTATCTTATGCGAGAGCTCGGCAAACTGCGATTTTGGCTCGCCACCTTTCTGGATATAGAAATCCGCTCCATGGTTGAGCACCTCGATAACGACCTCTTCACGCCCCCTGCCGGTGAAGATGATGAACGGGGTGGGGTTTCCCGATCCCCGGAGCTGTTTGAGGAAGGTGATACCATCCATCTCGGGCATCTGGTAGTCGGAGATGATCGCATCGTACCGCTCGGTGTCCAGCCGGCCCAGTGCCTCTCCTGCCGAGGTGAGCGTATCAACAACCGTTCCGTCGATCTCAAGGAATTGTCGGCCAATATCGAGCAGAGCGAGCTCGTCATCCACATAGAGGACCCGCAACATCTCTGCCATCATGTACTATTGGGCATTGTTCGCCACATATCTTTTGGCACGGTGATCCCGAACTGAACACCTTTTCCGGGTTCGCCATTCTCGCTGATCGTAATGCCGGTGGTGGAGAGGATCTCCTTTGAGAGAAAGAGGCCGAGACCGGTGTGTTTGCCAAACCCCTTCTCGAAGAGATTTTTCCGGTCTTCCGGTGCAATGCCCATGCCGTTATCGCGATAGAACAGTACGAGTTCGTCTCCTCTTTTCTGCATGGAAAAATCCATGCGGGTTACCTGTACGCCATGGCGAAGGGAATTTTCCATCAGGTTGTAAAAGACCTTCCCGATGAGCGGATCGGCATAGATCTCCAGGCCCGCTACCTCCACGTGGATATCGATATCGGGATGCTGGAACAACCGGACCTCCGCATTGATCACTTCAGCGATAACCTGCCATTTCGGTGCCTGTGCCCCGATCTCCTGATAGGTGCGGGTGAACTCGATCTGTTCCTGGATGGCCTCTGCGGACAGTTCCTGTTTCTGAATGTACGTGAGAACAACCGGATCGGTCAGCGATTTTTTTGAAAGTTCCAGGTATGCCCGTAATCCCGTGAGCTGATTGAGGATGTCGTGCCGGGTGATATTGTTGAGCATCTGGATATTCTTGTTCGCCTGGAGCAGCGCTTCTTCGGCAGTTTTGCGCTCCGTAATATCTTCGAGTGTCTCAACGGCACCGATTATCGTACCCATGCTGTCCCGGATAGGCGCCGCGGTAAAATACAGCCATTTCCCGGAGGGCCCCTTTTCCGGGAAAAAATCAATGCCCTCGCAAGCACCTTCCACAAGCCGTGAGGGAGAGATCTTTTTTTCGTACCATTCGGGAATCTGTTCAACGGTCTCATCTACGAGCAGATCAGCAAGGACCGGACGTTTTGTGCCATAGTGTGCCTTCCATGCGTCCCGGGTCCCGAGAACTTCGGCCGCTTTTACCCCGCTGTACTCCTCAATTGCCCGGTTCCATGAAATGACCCGGTGATCCTTGTCGATCACAAACTGCGGCAGGGGAAAACCATGGAGGATCGAGTTCAGCCGCGCTTCACTATCCTTCAGCGCCTCGAGCATCTGGTTGTATTCCGTAATATCCCGGATGACCGCCAGCACCCGGTTCTCATCCAGTTTTACCATCCGTGACTCATAATGAAGTGACTGGGATGGCCCGGCAAGATCGTACTCGATCTCCTGGGGTGTCCCGGTATCAAGGGTGCGTGCGAGTGCCTGGAGGATCATCGCCAGTACCTCCGGGCGCATACCCACATCCGGGCAGATACCAATATCGCGGATGTTTGTACCGATGATCTTTTTTAGATCTATGGCACGATCACGCTCATTCCTGATATGATAATCGAGATATACCCCCTCCCTTGAAACGATCACCAGGGTATCGGGTATCGCCGCAATGATTGCGGCATTGCGACGCTCGCTCTTTTCGAGCGCAATCTCAGCCTCTTTCCGTACGGTGATATCCTTGCCGACCGACTGGAATTTCACGATATGGCCTGCCGGATCAAAGAGGGCCCGGTCACTCCACCGCAACCAGCGGATGCTGCCATCCGGCATGCTGATGCGGTGTTCAATATAATCCACCGGGTTGGCCGGGGTCAGGGATGCAAAGAAATGCCGGACAACTGCTGCATCCTCAGGATATATTTCCGGCCGGAACCTGCTCCCGATGATCTCCTCCCGGCGTTTTCCGAAATACCGGCAGTAGGCATCATTGACAAAGACATGGGTTCCATCGGGTTCGAAGAGGCAGATGAACTCGGTCTGATCCTCCACCACCATCTGGTACTGGAGCCCGCTCTTCCGCAGTTCCTCTTCGGTCCGTTTTCTCCGGGTAATATCACGGATGATCCCGGCAATTCCCGCAGGGGAACCGTCTGCATTGAAGATGCGGTGTGCGGTCAGTGACGCCGGTGTGGGGGTGCCGTCCCGTTTCAGTAACAGCAGCTCGTAATCACTCACATGTCCTTTCTGGGCGATCTCCCGGAGAAGATCGGCCTTGTCCCCCGGGTGGACATAGAGGATCGTAGCGGATTTTCCGATAAGTTCTTCCGGTGTCCAGCCGGTCAGCCGTTGTAAGGAAGGGGAGAGGATGGTAAATATCCCGTTTGTATCCGTCTGGTAATAGAGATCTTCAAAGGATTCAAAGAAATGCCGGTACCGGGTCTCGCTCTCGCGGAGAATCTCTTCTGCCCGTACGCGATCGGTAACATCGCGCCCGTGAAAAACCACCCCCTGGATGCCTTTCACATCGGGAAGATACGTAACCGCCCCCTCGAAATAAATTATCCGGCCGCTCCGGTCCTTCCCCCGGAATGGCGGAAGATTGAACGTTACGCCGGGTTCCTGTAATGCCATCCGGCCATATTTCCTGAACTGTTCGATATCCCCAGGAGAGATTCCCAATGCCGTCTCCATCTCCCCGAGATTTTTTCCCACAAACTGCTCAGCGCTGCGCCCGGCGATCCGTTGAATCGAGGGGCTGACATATGTGTACATCCCTCTGGCGTCCGTTATGGTAGTCAGATCCGGGATCTGCTCGGTAAATGCCCTGAACTTCTCTTCAGATGCTCTCAGGGCATCCTGTTTCCCGGTCAGCTCATCGAGCTGATCGCGAAGTTCCTCTTCTGCTGCGGTGATCTGCTCATAGGAAGCCCCCAGTTCCTCGTTTTTCCGGAGCAGTTCTTCTTCCACACGCTTCCGGTCGGTGATGTCCCGGCCTACGACCTGGTATTCTGCGGGATTGTCATCTGGGCCAAAAAGAGCCCGTACCGTCCAAGTCTGCCAATGGGTCTTTCCGTCACGGGTGGTAACCGCCCGCTCCATCTCGCGAACCGGAGCATGCCGGGTGGGTGAACCGAGAAATTTCTCCAGGTCAGCATAATTTTTCACCTGCATGATATCCCGGATGTTGCTCCCCACAATCTCCGGTACATCAAGCAATGGGGTAAAACTCGTGCGGTATGCATCGTTGACAAAAGATATGACTCCTGCCGGGGTAAACCGGGCGATCATCTCGGTCTGGTCGTTGACAACCGAGCGGTACCGCTCTTCACTCTCCCTCAGTGCATCTTCCGCACGCTTCCGCGTAACTGCGTAGCGGATCTTGTTCGAGAGTTCAGCAAACTGGCTCTCGGGTTCACCGCCTTTCTGGAGGTAAAAATCCGCACATTCATTGAAGGCTTCGATGACCACCACTTCCCGTCCCCGTCCGGTGAAGATGATGAAGGGGGTGGTATTTCCCGATGCTTTCAGCTGCTTGAGAAACGCAATGCCATCCATCTCCGGCATCTGGTAGTCGGAGACGATCGCATCATAATGCCCGGTTTTCAGGTGTTCCATTGCCTGCCTCCCGGACAGGACGGTATCGACCGTAAAGGCTCCCCCCTTCTCAAGAAACACTTTACCGTTCTCCAATAACGCGGGCTCATCATCGACATAGAGCACCCGGATTGGATCAGGATTCATGGGAGTATCACTGTGTTAGAGTCTCTCCTCTTCTATATTAGCATAATGCATAGAATACTCTCATTAAAATCCAATACCGGGAACTTCGGTTCGAGACGCGACGTGGATGATCCCCTTTGTGAGTTGGCACCTGTCAGACCGGGAAAAATACGGTCCCGAATAAGGATTCCCAGGTCTATCCGGGTTCCGCGATATCAAAAAAAGACTGGCGAATCGTCACCATCCCGGCTCGCCCCGGCACAGGGGTTTGGCCAGATGCCGCCGGGATGTAGGCGGAACCTCATACCATCCGGGCTCCAGCATCCGGACAATTTCCTGCGTATCCGGCTCCAGGGTCCGGGCATCGCACTTTTTGCACTTGTACCCCTTGCCTCTTCCATCGCTGGTCATACGCTTATTGCACGCACTACAGAGAGGGGGACGGGTAATGGCAGGCCGGGCAAGCGAGACGATCCGTATCTTCTCTAAGTTTATGCTCTCTTTCTTGAAGCTGCCAACTGCCACAACCTTATCTCCCGGCACCAGTTGTCGTATGAGCTGCCGGAAGTTCTTCGTTGGTTCATAGGCCATGCACCGCACCGAAAATCCTCCGTCCTGTATAGCGAACGAGACATGCCCCCCCTCCTTTGTCTCCGGAGCACTGGCTACTGTCCCGTGAACATAATACGAAAGGTTCCCGGCAAGATGACCGCACGTTCCGGGCAGCAGGTGAGCATCGGTTCCCTGGTTTGTCACCCAGATCTGTTCGATCCCGGTCTTCTCGGACCGGATTTGCTGCCGTGCTGCCATCACCCACTGAGGGCTCTCGCCCCGGATCCCAAAGAGGACCGGGTCTGGGGTGTGGGGAACGCAGACAACAACATCATTGACCGGATCGACCGTGTCCCACGTGTGGGGGAAGGTTGCAGCTTCAGCAGCAAACAGGCTCTCGCGATCCACGCTGCGGGGCGTGCCGAATGCGGAAGGCACCCGGTACACCAGGATCTCTGAGGTCTTGTCGGCAAGTTCGCTGGCCACTGCTGCGGTCGCTCCAATCAACCCGCGCCGGTTCTTCCATCCCTTATACCGGGCGCCGGCCACGTCAAGCAGGGCGACTGCCTCTTCGGTTGTACAGAAATCGGTGACGGCCTTCTGGTAAAACGCCGGATCGATCTGCCGGTCCACGACCACCACACCGGGATTGGTGTTCTCGCAGGAGAAGTCCGCCAGCTCCTCCACCAGGGCGCACGAAATTTCAAACGCCCGGCCGGGATCGCCTTCCACATCGAACATGACTGCGGCATTCCCCCGGGTCTTCCAGGTCACGTTCGGGTTGAGCCGGACCAGCCGGGCTTCCTTAACCTGCATGTGCTCGCGGATCAGCCTGCGAACCAGCACTGCCCCGAGGTAGGTAGTGCACATTCCCTGCGGGGAGTCCGTGTCATCGATCCCGATCAGCATGTCTATATTAATATATGGGCACGCTCCATCCATTTGTAACTACATGTCCCAGGACCGCCAGCTCCAGCTGGTCACCAGCGTGATGATCACCGCAGGCTTCGATGTCTCCGAGAGGTTCACCCTTCGCCCGCGGAGTTTTGACCTCATCGCCCGCAACGACGGGATGCTGCTCGTGATCAAGGTGGTCTCCCATATCGATTCCGTGAGCGAAGAGGTGGCATTCGATATCGAACTCATCTCGCGCCTGCTGGGAGGTATCCCGCTGATTGTCGGGGAACGCGCACGGGATGCGGAGCTGGAACGCGGGGCAGTCTATGTGCGGTACGGGATCTATGCGATCAGTCCCTCAACCCTCTACGATTATTTTGTCGAGAAGATTCCCCCGCTCGTGTACGCTTCTCCCGGAGGGTTGTATGTTAACATCAATGGCGAAGCCCTCCGGGAATTGCGGGAACGGCGCAACATGTCACTTGGCGATCTCGGGACCGTGCTGGGAGTCTCGCGCCGTACCATCAGCAAGTACGAGAGTGACATGGGCACGACCCTGGACGTTGCCATACGGATCGAGGAGTACTTCAATACCGGGGTTGTCGAATCTATCGATCTCATCCGGAACGAGCCTCCCAAAGCAATGGAAGCGGAAAAACAGTTGACCGGTACCCACCCGCAGAGCCCGATGGTGTTTTTAGAGCTGCTCGGGGTCCGTCTCCATACGCTCCACGGGGCCCCGTTCCAGGCCCTCCTCACGTTCGACAAGCAGACGATCCTGACCGGCTACGGACCCGCCCAGAAAGTGGTGAAGCGTGCAGCCCTCATCGGGAATCTCTCGCAGATTGCAAAGAAGCACGCCATGTGTGTGATCACCGATTACCACAAGGAAAAGAAGATCGGAAAGACGCTCGTGATTGGCGAGAAGCGCCTCCACCGGATTGAGGACGGTTTTGAACTCCTCGACCTTCTGGGCGACTGAACTTTTTTACAGTACCTATATATAGAACCACAAACCAATTTTAGTGCTAAATCTAGTGCAAAAGTGGTGAAATTTATGTCACAACAACTTGGAGGACAGCAGATTCTTATTCTTAAAGAAGGCAGCACCCGTACCCGCGGCCGCGACGCTCAGGGTATGAACATCACCGCCGCAAAGGCAGTGGCAAGTGCAGTCAGGACCACGCTCGGTCCAAAAGGTATGGACAAGATGCTCGTCGACACCATTGGCGACGTAGTGATCACCAATGACGGTGTCACCATCTTGAAGGAAATGGACATCGAGCACCCGGCCGCAAAGATGATGGTCGAGGTCGCAAAGACCCAGGACGATGAAGTCGGCGACGGAACAACCACCGCAGTCATCATTGCCGGCGAACTCTTGAAGAAGGCAGAAGACCTCCTTGAGATGGATGTCCACCCGACGATCATTGCAGCAGGCTACCGCCAGGCAGCCGAGAAGGCCCAGCAGCTCTTGAAAGAGATCGCTTTCGATATCAAGATCACCGACAAGACGCTCCTCAAGAACATTGCAGGCACCGCAATGACCGGCAAGGGCGCAGAGGCCAGCAAGGACAAGCTCTGTGAACTCGTCGTCAAGGCAGTGACCATGGTCACCGATGCAGACGGCACCGTTGATATCGAGAACATCAAGGTCGAGAAGAAGACCGGTGGCTCGATCGAGGACTCCGAGATTGTTGAAGGAGTACTCATCGACAAGGAACGCGTCCACCCCTCGATGCCCAAGAAGGTCACCAATGCAAAGATCCTTCTCTTAAACGCAGCAGTCGAGTTCAAGAAGACCGAAGTCGACGCCGAGATCAATATCACCTCTCCCGACCAGCTCCAGGCATTCCTCGATGAGGAAGAGCGCATGGTCAAGGACATTGTTGACAAGATCGTCAAGAGCGGTGCAAACGTCCTCTTCTGCCAGAAGGGCATTGACGACATTGCACAGCACTACCTTGCAAAGGCAGGCATCTTTGCAACCCGCCGCGTCAAGAAGAGCGACATGGAGAAACTTGCCCGTGCAACCGGTGCAACCCTCGTATCCTCGATCGATGCAATCTCCAAAGAAGAGCTCGGCAAGGCCGGCCTCGTTGAAGAGCGCAAGGTCGGTGGCGAAGACATGACCTTTGTCGAGCAGTGCAAGAACCCCAAGGCAGTCTCCATCATCATCAAGGGCGGCACTGAGCACGTAGTCGACGAACTCGAACGCGCAATCCACGACGCACTCCGCGTTGTCGGTGTCGTTGTCGAAGACAAGAAAGTCGTCGCCGGCGGCGGTGCACCCGAGACCGAGCTCTCGCTCCGTCTCCGCGAGTACGGCGCAACCGTTGGTGGCAGGGCACAGCTCGCCATTGAGGCGTTCGCATCCGCACTCGAGATCATCCCGAGAACCCTTGCAGAGAATGCAGGACTTGACCCCATCGATATGCTCGTCGAGATCCGTGCAGCCCACGAGAAGGGCAAGAAGACCTATGGACTCAACGTGTTCGAAGGCAAGGCAGTCGACATGAAGGCAGCCGGCGTTGTCGAGCCCCTCCGGGTCAAGACCCAGGCAATCTCCTCAGCAGCAGAAGCAGCTATCATGATCCTGCGTATTGACGACGTCATTGCATCCTCAAAGAGCCACGCACCCGAAGGCGGTATGCCCCCGGGTATGGGCGGCATGCCTCCGGGCATGGGCGACTACTAAATTCAATTTTTTCTTTTTTTTTTCAGTTATCCAGTATTTCGGATCATTATCTCCCTTGTAAGAGTCGGGCTCATCGATCAGTTATCGTTCTGGCGATGCAGGGATACCCGGAGTTACCGGGTGTAGTATTCAAAATACGTTTATTTTTTTCGTTCTTTGTAAATTATTTTCAGGGCTGCCTGCTGCACAAAGGGAACCCCCGTTCCTCCCTGGGGGTCCGCAGTAAAATCGATAACTACCCATGACCACCCGTTTTTTGAAAAAAGAATTTCCTCCATCAGGGGAGGCAACCGCCTCATAGGTAGACGCTTATTGACCGGAAGCGGGAGCAGAAATACGTGTTGAACCCCTGGACAAAACGTATGTCAGCCGGATTATCGAATGACAACGGAATTAAAAAAAGGAAAAAATTTATGCCGTTGGGGTGGGACTTACGGTTGAATACGATCCCAGCAGGGGGGCTTTCATAACAACGATCACACAGGTTGCATTCGAATACGTGTCCATTATCTCGTAGGTTCCTTCATTTGCCCCGAAGGTGTAACCCCACTCGGCTCCTTTCACGAAATCCCCTGAATTGAACATGCCTGCATGGCTGCCTGTTGCCTTGATCGCATGGACGGTCTCATCGTCATTGATCCAGGTAATTCCGGTTCCCGGCAGGACCGTGAGTTCCTGGGGGACAAACGTGTTGTTCCGGATATAGATCGTGGTGACCTTGGTCGAGATGGTACCAATGGGAACGGCGGTCTTTGTTACCGTTGCAGCGATTGTTGACACGGCTGTAGTAATCTCCGGAGTGGCGTTGGTCGTCACTTCGGGAGTGGCGGCAGGGATTTCCGTTGGGGGAATCGTTGTTGCTTCGGTCGTTACGGTCGTTGCAACCGTGGTTGCCATGGGCGTGGCCGGGGTGGTCACACTAGCATTGTTTGCCGGCTGGGTACATCCGCTGATCATCGCAATGGCGATCACCAGGATGAACAATCCAATAATTTTTTTCATGGAAAATAGATTGTTTTCGCCTTGTAATTAAATTTGCGAAAATAATTGAGAGCTTTTCAGCGTTAGCACCAAGAGATACGGATTTTTTTGTTCCGGGATACGGGATACATCCCAAAAAAAAGAGATTGAACCCGATCAGGGAGAGGGAGTCTGCATGGTCGGCGCGCCGACGACCGAGGCACCTTCCTTGACAACAATGGTTCCCTTCATAGCCGGATAATCGGGAGAGACAAACTCAAACACCCCTACCTGTCCGAACGTGTAATCCCACGTGGCTGTGGGGATAATATCGCCGGAATTGAACATGCCTTCGTGCGTGCCGGTTGTCTTGACCGAGTGGACGATCGTGTCGTCATTCACCCAGGTTATGCCGGTTCCCGGCAGGACCGTGAGTTCCTGGGGGACGAAGGTGTTGTTCCTCATGTAAATGATCGTCTTGGTGGTCTGGGGCACAAGAGTGATCTTCGGTTTGGCAACTTCCGTAACAACTACCGTGGGTACCAGGGTTGGGACGGTGGTCTGGACCGTAACAACAACCGTGGTCGCTTCTGTCTGAACAGCAGTTGGAACCTCGGTGGACAACGTTGTTGGCACTGCAACTTTCTGGGCCGGCTGGGTACATCCACTGCACAATGCAACCGCAATGAGCAGGATAAACAATCCCATGAATCTCTTCATAGAAATTACATTGTTATCACCCGTAATTAAATTTACGAAAAAAACGGGCCCGGTTTCGTCATATCCCAGAGAATTTTCACCGGGTAGCCATATTCGGGCTGTTTTGGTGCTTTTGCGGATCTGCGTGACGATACGCTGAGGAAGGAATGCCTGCCGGATGGTACCCAGCAACAGATTAATGAACCCGGACGCGTTCACTATTCTTTCATGCCAGACCGTTTCATCTTCACCAAATACCGGACTGACTGTTATCATTGCAAACAGATGGCCGATCAAGTCATCAAGGCCGTTCCCTACAAGGCCCAGGTAGCATGTGATAACTGCGGGGCAACCCGGGTTTTTGTCCCGAGGATCGAAGAGGTGACAAAACCCGGAACCTTTACCCGGATTGGAAAATATCCGGTCTGGGAACTTGTCCAGGATGCCACGTGCCGCAACTGCCATTTCACCGGTCCGCACGATATTACCGTTGGTACCCGGCACCTCACGGTCCGCTGCCGCAACTGCGGGTTTACCCATTTCTATAAGTTTGATCTCGAGTACATGGCCAAGGACGAAATAAAAGATCCCGCAGGCCCCGGGCCATGAACTCCGGAAGCAGCCCTCTAGTAGCCGGACCCGGATTGCGGTTCCGCTGCCCGGGTCCTCACTTCCAGCAACAGGAACTCAGGGCAGGGTAACTGTTCGCGTAGTTCTCCAGGGACCGGTCGAGATGCTCCTGCATCTCCTGACTTTTTGTTATGAGGAAGAAGAGATGTTCCTTATTGGTGAGGGGCGAACAACCGGTAAGTGATGAGAGCTTCGAACACCGCTGCCGGGTAAACTCCTCATGATCTTTCCGGGGAAAATGCTGGTAGATCAGCAGGGCAGACGCCGTATCGAGATGGCTGTGCAGCAGCTTCACTTCGCTGAAAAGCAGGTGGCGCTGGTCCGGCTTACTCTCTTCCAGCCCGACATCCGGGTCCAGCAGTACCAGGGATTTTTTGGGGAATTTTTCGAGAACTCCCTTGAAATAGGGCCCCCGCTCCTTGTGCGTGAACGTCTGCGGATGCAATGCCTCCATCGGAATATTCTCGTTTTTAAAATAGTGACGAAGCACATCGATATATTCAGGATCACTCTCTATCGACTGCAAATGCGTAATATACCGCAGGAGAAAGGTATTCTGGCTTCCCGCTTTCCCGGTCTTTACCGCTTTTTCCAGGTCGCTTTTCGTCCCGGTATCCGACTCTGGCTTCCCGGGGATCCCGGTCATCATGGGAATAAGGGTAAAACCGGTAAGCCCGGGCACGGATTTCATGATATGGCGAACCAGATCGTATTTGAATAGATCCCGCTGATCCCCAAAATGTTTCCTGTTCACACGCAGCACACTCTGTGCCCATATTCATCCGTGTAATAAAAAAAGTTTTTGATAATACTCAGATAGATAATAAAAAATGCGGGGGTTTACTTCTCCTCCCGCACCATCTCGATCGCCTTTTTGGGGCATTCGTTGGCGCAGATGCCACAGCCCTTGCAGAACCGGAGATCGATATTGAGGTCCGCATCGATGACCGCGTCCGGGCAGTACATGGAGCAGAGCCCGCAGGCATTGCATTTCTCCCGGTCAACTACCGGTTTGAAGACCCGCCAGGTGCCGGTCTGGCCGGCGGCCCCCTCCTTCGGGTGGCTCATTGCTAGACGCTCACGCGGGGAACTCATGCGCTCATCTCCTTGTACGCTGCTTCAGCAGCCTTGACATTGTGTTCATCGGAAAGCATCTCGCGGATCGCCTTCTTGGCAGAGTCGGCAGTGATGACGCCCATCTTTGCAAGGGCTCCCAGCACGGGAGTGTTGAGGATCGGGCTGCCTGCAACCACTAAGTTCTCGCGGAGTGCGATCCCCGTCAGATCGACATTTTTGCACTCAAAGCCCGCGAACTCTTTGTTAACCGGGCTGTTGAGGAAGATCCGGCCGCCCTTCCTGAGGCCGTGCAGCACGTCCACGACATCCATCACGCTCTCGTCGAGGACAACGACCATATCGGGCTGCCGGATCTGGCTATAGACTTTGATCGGTTTGTCATCGATGAGGACGAACGAGACGATCGGTGCCCCCCGGCGCTCGGCGCCATAGAAGGGACACGCAGTCGCGTACTTGCCGTCATGGAGGGCCGCCATTGCAAGGAGCCGGGCCGCAGTAACGCCGCCCTGCCCGCCCCGCGAGTGGATGCGAATCTCAAACATGGGCATTCACCCCGAACCAGAACTCTTCGCCTATGCGACGGGTACGCACGAACCCGGCGATATCATCGTAGGTCACTTCCTGGCCGCCGATACCCGCGATCACGCTGTAGAGGCTGATGCCGGTCTTGCTGCGGATCTCGCCCGCAACAATACCGCCAAAGCCAAACGAGTAATCGCGGTCGATGACCACGACCTCCTTGCCCTTCAGATCCAGTTTCGGGAACGGACGCAGCCAGCGGATACGCATCGAGCCGGCCTTGATGCCTTCATTCCTCAGGAGGTCGACGGCAACTTCCGCTTCCTTGCCAAGAGTGCCCATCGCGATCACGATCACGTCTGCATCTTCGCACCGGTAGTCTTCGGTAAAGCCGTACTTCCGGCCAAAGCGTTTGGCAAAATCCTTCTCGGTCTCTTCGATGACCTTGACCGAGTCCCGCATCGAGCGCTCGATCTCCCAGCGGAACTTGAACTGCTGGTCTGGACCGGTCAGCGTGCCGTACCCCGCGGGGTGCTTGGGATCAATGGCATAGGGGAGGTGGATCGGGGGGATGAAATCACCCAGCTCGACCGTGTCGACCGGCTGCATGATGTGGGAGAGCAAAAACCCGTCCAGGTTCACCATCACGGGCAGGAGCACATCGTGGTGCTCGGCGATCCGGAATGCCATGAGCGTCGCATCGTAGGCTTCCTGCACGGTACTGACGTACACCTGGAGCCAGCCGGTATCGCGTTCCTGCAGGGCATCGGTGTGCTCGGCCCAGATGTTCCAGCCGGGTCCCAGCGAGCGGTTCACGTTCGCCATCACGATGGGGAGGCGGGCACCTGCGGCCCAGTTGGTCATCTCGTGCATGTAGAGGAGCCCGTGGGAGCTGGTGGCAGTGAAGGTCCGCACACCGGTGATGCTGGCCCCGATGCAGGCCGCCATTGCGGAGTGCTCGCTCTCGACTGCGATGTACTTGGCCGGCATCCTGCCACTGGTCACGAACTCGGCGATCTGCTCTACGATCTCGGTCTGGGGGGTGATGGGGTATGCCGCTACTACGGTGGGTGCAGCCTGCATGACCGCTTCTGCCACGGCCTTGTTCCCGGTTGCAATCTTCTTCATGCTGAGGCCTCCTCTTCCGCGGTCAGCCGCTTAAAGTTCTTTGCGATACGCTGTTTGAGGATCTCGACTACCTGGGGATCGATGCCCTTGAATCGTCCCTGCGGCGAGAGGTAATCTTCGAGCGGCAGGGATTTCTTCATCGCGGCCTTGGACTGGGGGCCGATGGTGACTTTTCCGTACTCCCTCTCGTAGAGCACCCACATGCCGGTCTTGACAGCAAGCTTTCCCATCTCGACTGACTTCTCTGTCGGGTAACGCCAGCCGGGCGGGCAGGGTGCGAGGATGTGAAGGAAGGTGGGCCCCCGGAAGGTGAGGGCTTTTTGCACTTTCTTGAAGATGTCCTGCGGGTATGCAGCGCAGGCGGTCGCCATGTAGGGCGGGTCATGGGCTGCGATGATCATATCGATATCTTTCTTGGCATCGGTCTTGCCGGTGGGAGTCGTGGTGGTCTTGGCCCCCATCGGCGTGCCCCCGGAGCGCTGCATGCCGGTATTCCCGTATGCCTCGTTGTCGTAGCAGATGTACAGGAAGTCAGTGCCGCGTTCGAATGCGCCGGACATTGCCTGGATACCGATGTCGAGCGTGCCGCCATCGCCGGCATAGGCAATGACATTGGTCTTCTTTCCTGCAGCACGGAAGGCATTGCTCATACCGGATGCACATGCGGCTGCGGCACCGAATGCGATATTATAGACCGGCACATTGAACGCGGTGTTCGGGTAGATGCCCTGTATGACACTCGTGCAGCAGGCAGGAACGACCATAACGGTGTCCGGGCCGGCGGCCTTGAGCACGTATCGCAATGCCAGCGAGTCGCTGCACCCTGCGCATGCGGATGTGCATTTCAACACAAATTCTTCTTTGGGAATTTCGGCGATGGTAATCAGACTCCTGCTTGGTGATTGAGGGGTTTGAAGAGGAGACCGGCGAGTAGGATCGCGGTTCTACATTATTTATCATCATGATTCAAGAAAAAAGTATCATAGTTGACCTGAGGGGATGCTGCACACTCCCTGCGGATGAAAACCTGAGAGACCGGTGTGCATCCGGGGTGCATCCCCTCTCCCGGATGAAAGAGACGCGGTTTTTCAAAAAAAAGAACATTACATCATGAAAATGCGGTTTTTTTAAAAACCAGAGCAGATGACTGAAAAAAAATTTCATTCAACGCCAGCATTATACCCTCTTTTTTTTAAAGATCAGTACTATGGTGGCCCGATGAAACGTACTGTCCCGCATTCCCTGATAACGGTAACGACACTCTTGTTGGTAATCCTGGCGTTATGTGCCATTCCCGTTGCCGGGATGGAGGAAAATATCTTCACCACGGCGGTTGATGACACGACCATTGATCCGGGTGCCGGTGACTCTTACTCCCGCTGGAATACCAAAATACTTTCCCGGGAGGTCATCTCCAATTATCCGTCAGAGTGCTGGGGGACCCGCATATTAGCTTCTGCCACGGGACCGGGAGATGTCCTGTACCTGGCGTACTATGACATCAACCGGAAGGGTATCTTACTTGCCCGGGTGGACCATGGAAAGGCCACTGCTGAAAAAGTAGTCTCATCCGCACGTTACTGCGGCATCTCCCTGGATATCAACCCGGTGACCGGCGCTCCTGCGGTAAGTTACCGGGCCAGGGACAGTACGCCCGTCTTTGCGTACAAAAAAAACAACACCTGGATTTTTGAGACGGTGGATCCCGATGCTGCCAATGGAGACTCCACGTCCCTTGCATTCGACCGGACCGGAACAGCCCATCTTGCCTATGATGATGGCAGCTCGTTTTCCAACCTGATGTACGGGACGCGGAATCCCGACGGTACCTGGACTCGTGAGATCGCGGATCATGGAATCGGCTATCACCTGGGAAATGCCGGGAAGGACCCGCAACTCAGGATAACCGACTCGGGGGCGTATATCGCCCATGGGGACGGGTTTATCTTTGCATCCCAGCGGTTCTCCTGGAAACTGACCGGAAACGACTGGAAGTCGGTGACGGTGGACCGGGGCTGGGGAGAGACCAGGCTTAGTGCCATCAGCGGGCTTACGGGAGCCTATCCCACCTTCACCATGGGGCAGGACGGGGTTGCGACCATCATCTACTATGATCCCCTGAACAAGACGCTCATGAAGGCCCGGGGCCCCCTGGCCAATGATTCGTTCAAAACCTCAGTCCTTGCGGGCGCCAATGGAAAAGAGGTGGACGGCTGGTATCCGGTCCTGGTAGACAAAGATAGTTCCGGCGGGGCCCTTACCGGGAAGCACCTGGTCTATGTAGGTCATGAAGAGGGGGGTAATCAAAGACTGATGCTCGTATATTCTGAGATCAGTGCCGATCCCACTATTCCCCCCACGAGGGAGATTATCGATTATTTCCCATCCACCAGCACGGTGACCTCAGACTCTGCCGGTAAACCGCACATCTTCTACCTGGACGCGAAGCTCAGTAAGTTGAAGCATGCCTGGCTGGCGTAGTGCTCCGGACAGATATCTGCGGTGAACCTGAGGGGTGGCTCCGGGTCACACTCTTTTTTCGGGATACCTGTGTACCCTCAAAATACCTGTGCGGGCATCGGAATTTTCTCCTGTTCCCGAAAATTGCAATGAACGCTGCCCCGAAGTGACGAACCCCGGCGTTCCAAGCCGGGGCCGGCGGTTCTTAAGCAAGATCGCAATGCCAGCGAGTCACTGAACACGGCGCACGCGGATGTGCATTTTAACACAAATTCTTCTTTGGGAATTCCGGCGATGGTGAATGGACACCTGCCTGTAGTTGAGGTATGAAGAGGAGACCGGCGAGCGGGGTCGCGATTCTGCATGGATCAGGATTTTAAGAAAAAGAATCATCGTCGAGCTGAGAGGATGGCTGCACACTGCTTGCGGATGAAACCCCCGAACTACCGGGGAGCACCTCATGAGGGGAATATACGCGGATTTTTTTTAATGGCATGTTACAGGGTGAAGACGCGGTTTTTCAAAAATCAAGCCCGATAAGTGAAAAAAAATTTCATTCAACGCCAGCATTATCCCCTCTTTTTTTAAAGATCAGTACTATGGTGGCCTGATGAAACGTACTGTCCCGCATTTTCTGGGAATAGTAATGACACTCTTAGTAGTAACCTTGGCAATATGTGCCATTCCCGTTGCCGGGATGGAGGAAAATATCCTCACCACGGCTGCTGATGACCCTGCGATTGATCCGGGTGCCGGTGACGAGCACTCCCGCTGGAATACCAAAGTACTTACCGCTAATGTCGAGCGGGCGTATATGTTGCCCACGGGGACGGGTTCCTCTTCGAATCCCAACGGTCCTCCTGGAAACTGACCGGAAGCGACTGGAAGTCGGTGACGGTGGACCGGGGCTGGGGTGGGACCGGGGCCACTGACATAACGGGACTTACGGGCGTCTCTCCCACCTTCACCATGGGACCGGACGGTATTGCAACACTCATCTACTATGATGCCCTGAACCAGACGCTCATGAAGGCCCGGGGCCCCCTGGCCAATGATGTGTTCACGACCTCGGTCCTTGCGGGCGCCGATGGAAAAAAGATAGACGGCTGGTTTCCGGTCCTGGTAAACAAAGATAGTGCCGGCGGGGGCCTCACTGGCGGGCACATGGTCTTTGTGAGTCGTGAAGACGGGGGTTATGGAAGACCTATGCTCATGTATTCTGATATCAGTGCGGATCCCACTATTCCCCCCACGACGGAGAACATCGATTATTCCCCAACCATCAGTACGATGACTGCAGACTCTGCCGGTAAGCCCCATATCTTTTACCTGGACTATAAACACCGGCAGTTGAAATATGCCCGGCTGGTGTAGTGCTCGGGATTGTGGTGAACCCCGGGGGTGGCTCTGCGGCCACACTCTTTTTTGGGATGACTCCAACTAAAAAAATACACGAGAATAGGAATTTTCTCATTTTCTTGGAAGTTGCGATGAACGCCGCCGCCCGGCGCTATTTGGCCGGGCCGGCGGCCTTGAGCACGTACGCAATGGCAGCGAGTCGCTGAAAAGTCAAAACTGAGGAAGCCAAAACCACTTGAATATTTTATACTCTGGAATCTTTTCGATATGATAATCTCGTCTTGATTAAATCATTTACAAATGACAAATAAATCTGAAAAAATACTTCAAGCAATTACTGATTATTATTTAGGATCGAAGGACTTTAACGGAATAAGTTTGATTAAACTTCAAGCATTTATCGGAATCTCTCAAAAAGATCTACTCACTGAACTCATCCGTCTTATAAATGAGGAAAAAATATCTGTCAATTTTGGAGACAGACACATTAATCCGCATATCAAAGCATTTGATCCCGAGCCAAAAGCAGAGCAGATCATAAAATTTGATAAATGTGATTTTGATCACGCTTGCGCATATCCTGAAAAGATGCATCTTAAAAACGTCATTGATGCTCACGAGTACAGTAATCGCCCGTTTACATTGAGATTAGCATTGGGTGACTCTCAGCTTTCGTATCTATCATTTGATTTGAGTGTCTTAGAGGCATACAGAAATGATCCAAGATATTACTATTCCTCTGACGATATTTATGGTTGGATAAGTATTAGCGATAAGTACTTTGAATCGAAAGAAGTACCTAAATCGGATCAAATTTTATTAGAGTCATTTAGTTTTTCATATGATGTGTCGTTCAAACGAGCTGTTGCCGTTTTTTTAATTTATCTTTCTAGGTTAAGCCCTGAGCACCAACAAATTTGGAATGCGAAACAACTTGAGGGCAAATTCATTCTTCACCCAGAATATGTTTTAAGTTCATCAGGACGGTTTCCGGAAAATGAATCAATTTTTACAGATTTCATTACTGAACTCCAAACTATCAATGAAATGTGTGTTGCAATGGGGAAGCCTCCTCTCTTTCGTAATGACTTCAAAGACGGAGATAAACCCAGAGGTTTTTCATTCTTAATTCGACCAACTGCCAAAGAATTCCAAGATTTTGTCCACATTCTTGATAAAATGATATCAGAAAATTTTAACAAGGATTTCTTTAAGGGTGAGGTTGATTTGGAAGAGGATATACCCCATTCAGATGGAAAAATTCAGGTAATACAAAAAGGAACAATTCGACTTTTAGATGAGTGGATGAAAATCAAATTCCGCACAAAGGAGCCTCAAGCTATAATCGATATGATCAAATGTTTCAAAAAGGTTAGAGAGCTACGACAAAGACCAGCTCATGCACTCGATGATAACGAATTTGATCAAGAGTTCTTTAAAGAACAGCGCGATTTAATCTTCAATACTTACACTAGTCTGCGAGTTTTAAGATTAATTTTAGCAAATCATCCAAAATGTAAACAAATAGTGATCCCTGATTGGTTATACAAGGGCGAGATTTCCCAGTTCTAATTATAAATCTCATAAAGGCACGCCCCCCCGGCGCTATATGCTATGAAAATCGTTTCATAGTTGAGCCGGTAACAGTTGACTTTGAACTCCCGGCGTGAACGTATTGCCTACCGGCCTGATGAGCTCCATACATTCCTCGGATGGGGCTCCGGGCACCTCCCGGAATCACTTGTACGTCTTCTTGTTCTCCTTCAGCGACATGATGGAAGCGATAAGGCGATCGTGGCTGTCCTGGATCGGGCGGATGGCAAGGATTATTTTCCGGCGTTTGGAGGTCGTTGTCACGAGAGAGGTGCTGGAATCATAGATGGCACCGGCCATCTGCTTCGTGGCTTTGGTCACCGGGTCGCTGACTTCCTCACCGGAACTGTCGCTCACAAACATCATGACATCCCGCCAGTGCCGCATGGATGCCTTTGGCAGCGGCATGTCCACGATCCATGATGCGAACGTATTGAACAGCAGGACCCTGCCCCGCTTGTCGAGGACAATGATCGCCTCCTCGGTCATGTCCATCATCTTCCGGGATTCACCCAGCGGCAGATTCCCCAAAGACGGGAGCCGGTCGGCATGGTTGTACAGCGCAATGTCGATAGCGGTCGCGATCTGGTTGATATTGAACGGCCGGAAGACCACCCCGTACGGCTGGGCATACTTGATGCGGGCGAGTTTCTCCTCTTCGGCAGCACCCGCGATGAAGAGGACCGGGATATGGAAGATCTGGAAGATATAGTGGGCGGCATCGATCGCGTCCATGGTTCCTCTAATCGTGACATCCATCACTACGAGGTCCGGGGGCGTCTGGGCTATCTTTACCAGCGCATCCTCCCCGGTTTTCAAGACATCCTACTATACCCTTTCTTCTGGAGCATCGTGGAGGCAAGTGTTGCAATTATGGTGTCTTCGCAGACGATCAGGATACGGGAGGAGGGGGGCATGATTCACCGGGTTTGAGAAATGGGTATTCACCGTGGCATGCCAGATTTTAAAAAAAGCTTGGTTTATGGTGCTTGGGAGAGGGGGAGTGATGCAGAGAGAGCGGAAACTTCAGCGAACCCAGAGCTCTGCGGCCACACTCCTTTTTAGGGATTCAGGTTTTTAGGAAGCGGGAACAGGAGCGATTGAAGATAGTGAGTGATGAAAAAAGAAAGAAGCCTGTGTTGCATACTGCGGAAAACCCTGTTTGGATACCCATATGCAGTATTTCGAGTGGAGTTCATTCTTTACAATCATAGCACGCTTGGCAGACATTATATGATGGTAAATCCTACCATAATATAGCAATTTTTTACGCAGATCAAGAGATTAGATAAAAGGAGATAGTGCAATTTATGCAAACAGTAAATGAACAAAATGCCACCAAGAGAGTGGCCGTTAAACCAAGTACTTGGGAAGCTCTATCAAATCTTAGAAAACCCGGGGAAACATTTGACGAGCTCCTCGTGTCTTTGATAACTACCGAGCAAAGACTACGTCTTATCCATGATCTTGATGTGGCAGCAGATGGACCTTCAATCCCCTGGAGTGAAGCCGCAAAACGTCTCGGTTTATAATTATGCTGACCGTAAAACACGAAGTATTCGAGTTTATACAAGAATTACCGGAAAAGGATCGTCGTATCATTGGTGAACATATTTCCCGCTTCGAGGGGAAGTGGCCACCTGATGGCGATCTTGAACGGCTCTATGATTGTCGTTACCGTATGCATATCTCCCGCAGATATACTCTGTTTGTTGAGCATGATGGTGACGATACTACTGTACTCAAGATCATGACAATCGGGCAGGCCCACAAGCGGTATGGAAAGATTTAGTCTTCCTATCCAGCGATTTTTTTATTGCAGTTTTTTTTAATACCATCAACAGTCCGTTTCTTAAAAAAAATTTCGCAATCGATCTCCGGAAATTTTTTTTCAATCGACCCCTCATACCCTGCCTCAAATTTTTCAAGCAGACCTTGATTTCATTTCCCGGACCCTCACGCCGGAGAACGAAAAATTTTGTAGGATAAATAAGTATTTTGTAGGATAATTATCCGATTGTAGGCTCACTAACTAACACCCTCCGTACGCGATTGAAATTTTCCGGGCAGAGTCTGACCAAAAAAAATTCCGGAAAAAAGAACATTTGGCAGAAAAATGTATCAAAAAGATGCATCAAAAAATGCCAAAAAAAGTGATCCCCAATGTCCGTTCAGGAACTCTCCAGTATGGTCTTGACCAGCGAGCTGGTGGCAGGATCGGAAAAAAACCGGAAGGCAATCTCCCCGGCTTCCGTAATCCGGTAGGTCTTCTCTTTCCGGCTCTCCGTAGAGTATTCCTCCTCAATGAGCCCGGCATCGCGGAGAGTACCTATAAACGTGGAGAAGGTGGCGTGGGATAATTCCGCAGCCGGCTTCCGGCCCTTCCTGTACTGAACGACCGGCTTGGGGGGATCACTGGGTTTTGGCTTCTTAGTCCGGGAGGGAACATAGAACGGCCAGAGCTGCTGGTACAGGTACTGCCGCGGCACCCATACCGTTGATACTGCTGAAACCGCCGGGACCGTCTGGACAAACCCCTTCGCAGCTCCCGTATCAGCTCCCTTGACCGCACCCTTCTCTGCCCCCTTCTTCCTGTCCCGCCGGTTGAGGAGAATCGCAAGGATCATCTGGTGATTGGTATTGGCGAGCACCGAACGGATGGTCCGGTCCGGCAGCGGGACCCTTCGGGCGGTCTTCTCATCAAATGAGGAAAAGACTTCCCCGCCCAGCCAGGGTGCAAACGAAAAGAGCGCAAGGCAGAGCTCCTTTGATCCTCCGGAGAGATCGAAGGTGAAGCGGGCGTCCGGGTAATCGCGCCGGCACTGCGCCAGCGCTGAGCGGACAGAGGTATAGGCAGGCGGATATATCGTCACCTGGAGGAAAGGAATCGCGAGCGATGCGGAGATCTGCTGCACCGTTGCTACGGCATTCCGGACCGCGAACCGGTGCTTATCCGTTACCGGGTCGGGGGAACTCTCATGAACGATGCTGTCGGTAAAGACGATCGTCCGGGTGATGCCCGGCAGTTCCCGGAACATCGCCGGGTACGCAATCGGGATCTTCTCACCGGCGCTGATGATGTGGACGTGCTCTCTCCTGTCCATAGATCCATTCAGACACGGCGGGTTAAATGGTTGCTTGTCGGTTCAGCTGGCGTTATAGACAAGCCTGCCCTCAATCCGGCGGTTCAGGTTCGGATGGGTCCGGAGGTACTCTTCGATCACACCGGTGGTCGATGTGGCAATCACTTTGGTCCCGCTCAGGAGCGTGAGCTCCTCCCGGAGTAATGTTGAGGTTCTTTGTGCAATTGTCCGCGTGATACCCGATGAGGCCAATCGTATAGTGCCGGGCGGGATCGATCGGTTCTCCCGCAACGGTAAGGGTTTCCAGGGTTTTTGTGCGGTCGATATATACGGCCCGGACTTCTGCGTTCACTTCATAGCACTCCCCCTCCCCGTCCCGGTTCTCAGGGCGCATGATATGGGAGAAGATACGGGTCAGCTGTGCACCGGTGATGGCGTAGCGTTTGAGGGAATCATCGAACGGGAAACAGGCTTTGAGATCCCCCAGCGTAACCGCGGGTCCGAGTTCCCTGGACCGGATCGCCCCCGCCCCCATGAACATCACATCGCACTGGGCACATTCCCGGAAGATATCCGCCACCAGGTTGCCCAGCGTTGACTCTTCCTCCCGGACCGGGTGCGTGAGCCGGGTGGCAAAGCGGCAGATCAGGGAATTGTATTTGCGGTCCACCTCCTGCTTGAAAGAGTCGATATAGTCCACGAGCTTCTGGTCGGCAGGGCCGTTCTTCTCAGAGATTGCGACCAGCTGCCAGCGGTAATCGGTGATGCGGTTCGTATCGTCATCAACGGTGATGTCGAAGCGGCCGATATGGTTCGTGCCAACCCCCGCCTGTGCGATCAGGATATTGTTCTCGCAGGCCGGTTGTTCGAGTATCGTGTGGGAATGCCCGCCGATGATCAGATCAACGCCCCAGGCCGGATTCAGCAGCCGGGCGAGTTCCTTATCGGAATCAAACCCGATATGGGTCAGGAGCACCGTCAGGTCGATATCGTCATTTTTGTACACATCGCAGATCCGCCCGACTTCCGCGCTGGCCTCCTCGAGCGAGATGAAACTCCCGATGGTGGAGTCGCGGGAGATCGAGTCCATCACCTTCTCCGTGATGATCCCGATAAAGAGGATCGAAAGACCGCCCTTCTTCAGGACAATATGGGGCTGCATCAGGCGCTTATGGTATTTTTTGATGTGCAGGTTCGCGTTGACAATGGGAAAGTTTGCCATCTTTTCCAGGAACAGGAGATGTTCGAGCCCATAGTCCAGTTCGTGGTTGCCCAGCGAGACCACATCGGGAGAGAGGTAGTTCATGATCTCGATGGTGGAGATCCCTTTATACTCGGAATCGATCAGGGATCCCTGGACCATGTCGCCCGCGATCACGAACAGGACATGCTCCTCTTCCCGCCGCACCCGGCTGATATAACCCGAAATGAGTGCGAGCCCTCCCATCAGCTCTCCCGATTCTCCTTCGTTCTCGGCAAGAAAATCGCCGTGCATATCGTTCGAGTGAAGGAGGGTCAGTTTTCGCGTACTCATTGAGGAAGAAATCCTGTAACGGATCACATAGTCCTTGCGGTTTTGTCCCGCAAACCTGCACACTTTCACCCCGCCCGGTCCGGAGCTTATATGCCCATTGTCCGAATTAGGTAAGCGGGAAGGACGAATACCCCCTAACAGCGGGCCAGAATCAGAATCGGCCCGCAGTTCGCACCTCCCTACCTCTCAAAAAATCTCAGCAGGATCTCATCGGTTGCTCTCTGGTGGATCTGAAAAACCCAAAAACCCTGAAAAACCTGAAAAAAGACTCTCTAACCCCTCTCTCTTTTGTTTTCATGTACCCGGAAGGTCATTCAATCGAATGCGTCTGAAGATCCATCGGGTGGTTTTCACAGCGTGGTAAACAAATAACCGGTCTTAATCTTGGAACTAACAAACAATAATATATAAATGAAAGTCCACTTATTCTGTACTACGCAGTATGGCACCAGGAGTACTGGGGTCATACTAAAAAGGTGGTCAACTATGGCAAAACCGATTGAACTGGGGCTTGTTCTCGAAGGCGAGGACGCACGGGACTTTCATAAATATATGGAAAACTCTTCACAACATGACACTCCTGCTGGCCGGGATCTGGCCCGCAGGGCAGTATATCTGGCAGAGCGGACCAGATTATAAATGGATATCCTGTTTGAGGATCTCAATTTTGAAATTTTGCACTCAGATAGGGACTTATCTTTTTTCAAATGCAATAACGAAGATTTGTATGAATTTGTGACCGAGGCTGCTTTATCCAGCCAACGAAAGCGGTTGTCAGTAACCCGCCTCACCATGTACGAGAATCAGGTTGTCGGTTTTTTCACCTTGGTCAATGACTGTATTGAAGCAAGAGCCATTAACGAATCCGATGGAGATCCGGGATACCCGTACACAAAATATCCCGCGATAAAAATTGCCCGACTCGCGACCCACGATGATTTCCGGAACCGGGATATCGGCACGAACATGTTACTAAAGATCCTCATTATCATGCGCCGCGTCTCTGAATATGTGGGATGCAGGATTATCACTGTCGACTCAAAACCGGAATCTGTTGGTTTTTACCAGAAATTCGGGTTTAAGATTGCATCGAAACACTACATTGACACTGTTCCCATGTACAAAGACTATCCCTTCGAAGAGTCGGATCTGATAAACCGCTCCTTATCACAGTTCCAGGATTAACGATCAGATCAGCAGCCGGGTCAGTGATTTGGCCACTCCGGCTCATGTTGAACGATACTTTGAGCACTATCCGATAAGAAACCGGGCTAAAAATCAGACAATCAGGGCATCCCGTCACCAAATCCTAATAAGTTTCTAAAACGTTTTTCTAATGTTTGATATGGCGCTGCGCTCCCTGAATCTTCCCGGTGTTGGAACCAAATATGAATTCGAGACAGACAAGGGTGACACCGTCGCCATCTTCTTCACCAAGACCGGTGCGATCCAGATGTATACGCTCCAGAAAGGCTGCAAAACGCCCAGCGCTGCCGAGATGTCACCGGTTGAAGCCCGCAGGCTGGGAAATATTCTCACGGGAGCGATCATCGAAGCCGACCAGGAGAGTGTTGAGATCGCCTTCTCGGCGCTGGCGGATCTCCGCATCACCATCCATACCATCTTTGTCACGGCGGCTGTCGTGGGAAAGACGATTGAAGAGCTCCAGATCCGGGCAAAGACCGGGGCAACCGTGATCGCGGTCTGCCGGCACGACAGGAATATCATCAACCCGCCCCCCGCGTTCGTATTCGAAGAGGGTGACGCGGCACTGGTCATTGGGGAGAGCGACCAGATCAGGACATTCGAGAACGAGATCATGGTGAAGTAATGGAAGGCTTCATCATCGCGCTCTTCGTCTGCATGGTGCTTGCGCTTATTTCCAAATACCTGTCGGTCCCGGCGATCCCGTTCTATATCCTTGCGGGAGTCATTTTGGGAAAAGCCGGGCTTGGCATTGTGAGCTCGAATGAGATCACCCATTTCTTTTCCGAGATGGGACTCATCTTCCTCCTCTTCTTCATGGGTCTGGAGCTGAAGCTCGAGCGCATCATCGCCGACCCGTCAAAAGTCCTGGTCAGCGGGCTCATCGGGCTTACAGTCGATATGGGCATCGGGTTCATCTCGGCCTATCTTCTTGGGTTTACCCTGATGGAATCGTTCATTATCGGGGCGGCATTCTATATCACCAGCACTGCCATCGTCATCACGTCACTGGTAGAGAACCGGAAGCTGATGATGCGAGAGACCGAGACGATCATCTGGCTGATGGTGTTTGAAGACATGGTCCTCATCATCATCCTCGCGCTGCTCTCCTCCGGCAACCAGAACCTGATACTGTTCTTTGCCAAGATCGCGCTGGCCCTCGGGTTCATGTATGTGATTGCCCATTACGGCAAGGAGTTCCTCATCTCGATCCTGGACCGGGACGACGAACTCCCCATCCTCTTTACCTTTGCTGCCGTGCTCTCGACCGCATCGTTCGCCCTCTTTTTGGGCATTCCCGAAACCCTGATGGTGATCGCTCTGGGTGCGGCACTGGCGACCACGGATCCGGATGCTTTCGAGCAGCACGCCCGGCCGTTCAAGGATGTCTTCCTGGTCCTGTTCTTTGTTTTCTTCGGCGTTACGATCGATTTCTCCGGCAACCTGAACTGGACCATCATTGCCATCGTCTGCCTGCTCGCGATCTTCAGCAAGCTGGTATCAGGCATGCTCATCGGGCTTACCATTCATGGTTCTGCCATGTCGGGGGTAGAGATCTGGACCAATACCATCAGCCGGGGGGAATTCTCAATCGCCCTTGCGGTACTCTACGGTTCGCCGCTGGTCGGGGCAACGATCGCGACGATGGTGATTGTCACCTCCATTGTCGGGTCCTTTGCAGCCAAGTACAGTACCTGGATGCGACGGGGGATCGTATCCCACAGCAGGAAACGGGCCCTTATCCACCGGCCCCATACCGGCAGGTGACGGGTAATATGGGAAGGGCCGGTGGCAGGACCCCCGTCATTCAATCCCCTGAATCTGGACCCTCCGCTTTATTTTCCTTTCTTTTGCCCTTCCGGAGGCATTTTTCTGGCGGGCGCATTTTGTCACCATATCATAATATATTTTTAGAACGTTTTTCTAATGTCATCTATGGCTCTTCGTTCCCTGGATCTTCCCGGTGTTGGAACAAAATACGAATTCGAGACAGACAAGGGTGACACGGTCGCCATCTTCTTCACCAAGACCGGCGGAATCCAGATGTACACCCTCCAGAAAGGCTGCAAAACCCCCAGTGCAGCGGAGATGTCCCCGGTTGAAGCCCGGAGACTTGGAAACATTCTGACGGGAGCGATCATTGAAGCCGACCAGGAGAGCGTTGAGATCGCTTTTTCAGCCCTGGCAGATCTCCGCATCACCATCCATACCTTCTTTGTCACCGCTGCTGTCGTGGGAAAGACCATCGAAGAGCTCCAGATCCGGGCAAAGACCGGTGCGACCGTGATCGCGGTCTGCCGGCACGACCGGAATATCATCAACCCGCCCCCCACGTTCGTATTCGAACAGGGTGACGCGGCACTGGTCATCGGGGAGAGCGACCAGATAAAAACGTTCGAGAGCGAGATCATGGTGAAGTGATGGAAAGTCTCATCGTTGCGCTCTTTGTCTGCCTGATACTTGCCCTCGTCACCAAGTACCTGTCGATACCTGCCATCCCGTTCTATATTCTGGCAGGAGTCCTGCTGGGAAAAGCGGGCGGTGGGTTGCTGACCAATAATGACGTCAGCCAGTTCTTCTCCGAGATGGGGCTTATTTTTCTCCTGTTCTTCATGGGCCTTGGCCTGAAACCGGAACGGATCGCATCGAACCGGGCCGCGGTCCTGACGAGCGGGATCATCGACCTCAATGTCAACATGATCATCGGGTTTGCCTCCGCATACCTGCTCGGATTTTCCTTCACGGAATCGCTCATCATCGCGGCCGCCTTCTATATCTCCAGCACCGCAATGGCCCTCACGTCATTGATCGAGAACCGGAAGCTGATGCTCCGCGAGTCCGATACCGTTATCTGGCTGATGGTGTTTGAAGATCTCGTGCTGATCCTGTTCCTCGCGATCCTCTCGGCCGGGAACCAGAACCTGATCATCTTCTTTGTCAAGATCATCGCAGTGCTCGGGGTCCTGTATGCCCTCGCCCATTATGGCAAGGAATTCCTCGTCTCGATTCTCGACCGGGACGATGAACTCCCCATCCTCTTCACTTTTGCTGCGGTCCTTACCACTGCTTCGTTCTCGATGTATCTCGGGGTACCCGAGACGATGATGGTGATAGCGCTGGGAGTCGCATTCGCTACAACGGATCCGGATGCCTTCGAGCAGCACGCCCGGCCGTTCAAAGATGTATTCCTGGTGGTCTTCTTTGTCTTCTTCGGGGTCACCGTGGATTTCTCGGGCGGGGCCAACTGGTTTGTGATCGGCGCAATCAGCCTTCTCGCCGTTGCGAGCAAACTCATATCGGGCCTGCTGACCGGGATATTCATCCACGGTTCGGCCCTCTCGGGTCTTGAGATCTGGGCAAACACGATTGCACGCGGGGAGTTCTCGATTGCCCTTGCGGTGCTCTATGGATCGCCGGTTGTCAGCACAACGATCGCAGCAATGGTGATCGTGACTTCGATTGTGGGTTCCTTCATGGCAAAGTATAGCGGAATACTGCGGCGTGGGATCGTAAGCCGCAACCGGCACAAGGCATCGCAGCGAAGGATTCACTAAAACATCACCCGGGCGCTGGAGGATAATGAATATTGAATAGTGGCCCTCCTGATTTCAGGTTGACTGACTACCTCTTTTAGTGCTCAATCCGGACTTGAATTCTCCAGGGTATCTGCCTTTAGGACAGTAAAAACCCGTGAATGAGATTTTTCAAGAGGGCCGTTGACCCATCCGAACCGGGAATGGCCACCAGACCTGCTCAATAGGGAGCGGATGATGGACGGAGCGGATGGGTGTGGAGCGCTAAAGTTGAGGGTGCCAAAAACCCTTTGACACCGTTGACAACCCGGGCTCAGGGATTTTTCTGGTAAAAGAGCGATGAGCGGGCCCGGCTGATCTCCTCAAAGAAGTCTGGCGACGCGCAGGCTGTCTTCAGAAACACAACTCAGGTTCGACAGCTTCAGGTTCGGCAGGTATGAGTCTGCATCATATGCCGCTGAAAAATGCTGTTAAAAAAGGTGCAGGGGTTTTTTCCTGCAATTCACGGGTCTTAATCGTACTTCTTGAAGAGTGCCGGGTTCTGCCTCTGGATCCACCAGCGCCTTACGAAAAATGCCGCTGCAACAATGACAATTGCACCAACAACCCCGATAATAATCAGGGTCACGGGCATCCCTTCTGCCGGGGATGTGGCGGGTGCAGGTGCCGGGCTCTGTGTTGCTTTCGTTGTTATGGCAACTGGTACACGGGGTGTGGTCGTTACCGGGGTTGTTACTGATGCAGACGGGGTTGAGGGTGTTGTTATTGCGGTCGGGACAAGGGTTCCCACTCCCGTCGTAGCGCCATCCTTCTGGTAGGCGATGGCAAAGTACGAGAAGCCGGGTGCGGTTGCCTGGTAGAATACGCTTCCGTCATGCTGCGAAACGAGCCGGGTCTCCAGGGTCTGCCACTGCCCGTTCACATTATGCATCATCACGATGTCGCCAACAGCGTACCCATGTTCGGTGAGCCAGGAGTGCGGGACGCTGAAATCAAAGACGGTCTGGTCGACAACGCCGGGAATGGTACTGGAGGTTATGGAAAGGTACTGGTACACCGTTGTGGGCGGGGCAACCAGGTTTGAAGGCAGACCTACTTTGGGCATTGCCGTGATGACCAGATTCTTTCCAAGATTAACACCGGTCATCTCCGCCCGGGTCACGGCGGATCTCCCGCCAACGTTCACCATCTGGGTTGTGGTCCTGTCAGGGTTGACATTGGGGGAATAGGAATCATCGCCGCCACTATCCGGGATCGCCGGGGTCGTGAACAGGTTTCCTATTTTTGCCGCCATTTCAGGACTTAATGTTTTGACAAGTTCTGCATTGTAGGTACCATTTGGCATGGGGTTGAGTGGATTGAGGTCTATCTGCTGGGCCGCAACACCGTACGAACGCGATTTTGCCGCAAGTGACCCGTCACTGACTGACGGATCCATGTCGGTGATAAAGATTGAGATGGTATTGTCGGTGTTGCGTTCGATATCAAACGTCCGGTAATTCTGGGGATAATCCCGTAATGATGAGGTCTGGACCTCCCAGAATCCATTCTCAGGATGGTTGGGATCATCTGACGGGAATGCGCTCACCTGATTTATGTGAAGATGTCCCGAGATCCAGAGGATCAGGTTCGGATAGGATTTTAGTTTGGCGATCATCTGGTCTTGCGACACATATGCATATTTGCTCCAGCCCGCATCCTGGGGATATGGCAGAACACCTATGGGGATGTGAGCTGCGATGATCATGAGCATCCCATCACGTTTACCCCTTTCAAGTTCGTTTACCAGCCAGTCGTAACGTGCCTTGTCAAGCGTGCCGTGGCCATAACCGAGGGAACCGGGATCAACGGGATCCGTAGGGCTCTGGGTATCATCGAGCACGATAACCCTGATCGGTATGCCCGACTTCGGTTCGAACGTGTAGCAGGCAAATCCCGTTGCCGCATCACTCTGGCTGAATCCATGTCCATTGGGACTGGATGTTGTGTTAAAAAATTCGCTCATCCACTCTGATTCGGTAAGTGCATACCGGTTCGAATCGGCCGCAAGGATCCGGGGAGTGGCGCTAAAGGAACTGTTGACACCTACACCGAAAACCGTTCCATTGGGCGTTGTGCCGTTGATTGAACCCATCCAGGAACCCCGGCTGTTGAGACCGGCAGGGTCCTGGAATACGTCGCCCAGGTTGATGATATCCGTACCGATTAACGTCTGCTGCAGATACGTATTCGGCGGCAGGAAACCGGTAAAGAAATGATCATGGTTGCCAAGCACCTGGTACCACTTGATCGAAGGATTAAGTCCCGCTGCCTGGAATTGATCCTGGTAATCGTTGTGGGGCCCGGTTACCGGATCATCAATGACACCGGAATCGGGGTCTACCAGTTGGCCGTCCATGATATCGATATACCACCGGAGTTCGTTGTGCTGGGCGCTGTTGGCGGAATCACCGAGAGAGATACCGAAATCAAAGGGCTTTTGCTGGTGCTGGACGTTTATGGTCTGGATTGCTGCATCGAGCACCTGGGGTGTCTGGAGCATCACCGGCGAATATGCCGAGGATTCATTACTGAAAATGCCAAAAATATTGCCTGGGCAGGAGATTCTTCGTCGGTGATATGGACATCGGTTATGGCAAAGAAATTCAGAAGTCTTGCATTCCGGGTAACCGATCTGTTGGCATACCCGGGTGATGTGAGATTCAATCTTCTTTCATAGCTCAGCCCCTGGGTATAATTCCAGAACCCATAACCATAGGCCGAATAGTTTGCAATGTCATCGTGACCGAGAAGCGGAGGTGAGCTCAGGGGCACGGGGAAAGGACTCACCAGGCGGTCATTTGTTGTCAACACCGTGGAATTTATGGGATAACTGGGTGTAAGGGTACCAGATACACCTGCAACAGATACCATAAGAAGGAGAACGCAGAGAATTGCCTTCATTGAATTTTTCATAATCGATTACTCCGGGTCACCATGTGAGTTCAGCATAAATTAACACTCCGAAGTTTCATCCTTACACGAAATGGGTTTGGAATCGTAACCATCCAGGTCTTTTTCATCGGGCTTTCAGAAAATGGCAGGATGAGGGTGGGAGTCATATAATGAATTTGTTACTATATAGCGATTAAAATAGTTTTAACTCACATAAACAGGCTTTTTTCACCAGAATGATACGTCCTCTATCCAAGCAAGGACGCCCGAGAAACGTGGAATGGCACTCGCAATGATCCATTTTTAAGACCCGAAACATCCGGGGAAATGGTTATTCCTCCCGGGGTGCACACAAAAAATCTTCTCCTTTAAGAATTGAGAAAATGCAAACCAGCCATAGGCTTGAAAAAAAATAAAAAAATTCTTGTATTATTTTCTGACCTGCCCTGAAGTATCGCCGTCCGCATCATGCCCGCGTTTTGCAACGATCTCCTGCACAACCCGACGTGAACTGCAGAGTTCACTGTCGGCATACTTCTCTATCCGCACGATCTCGGGATTCAGGTTCCGTTCAGCAAGCTGGCGGCGGAGTTTTTCCTCGTCAAAGAGCTGGTTGAACCCGATCGTGATGACGGCCGGGCGGATCTCCTCGATCGGCCGGAACATATCATTCCTGTCGCCGAGAATTGCGTGATCCACCGGGCGGAGCGACGCGATCATCGCAAGCCGCTGTTCCTCGGGGATGATCGGCTTGGGTTTGTGCTTCACGTTCATGTCGCGGGCTACAATGACCCAGAGTTCATCTCCGAGTTTCTTGGACTCTTCCAGGTAGTAGATATGTCCCGGGTGCAGGAGGTCGAACGTGCCGGTGGCCACAACCCGCCGGATGCTCATGCGATCACCTCGAGAGTACGGGGCTCGCCATCCGCACTGAAGCACTGCCAGTCACCCTTACGGTACGGGTACCCGATGATGAGGTGGAACCGCCCGGCCCGCGGAAAGAAATGCACATCCGCGTCGGAAGGCCGCAGTACGCCGTTCGGGTGGCTGTGGGCACTGCCGGCAAGGTGGGTGTCGAGCGGCATCATGTCAAAAAAGACCGATGCGGAGCTCGATCCGGTTATGGTGCCGGGAACCAGGTTCATCTCCTCAATCAAGCCGTCCTTCTCGATAAGGAGAGCCACAAACTCATTGGGGTGGGAGTCCCGCCCCAGTTCAAGGAGCAGCTCGAGAAGTTCCTTTTTGATACCGCGGATGTTCATGGTCTGGAGAGCCTTCGCACGGGTTGTACGGGCGTTGTACCGATCATATGCGTGCTGCTGGTCAAAAAATGCTCGGAAAAATGAGGTAGTGATGGTCCTATTTCTCAACTTTTGCCAGATCCTTGCTCAGGTCCTGCGAGAGATCGACTCCGGTAAATGCCCCGCTGGTCGGAAGCGGCATGGCAAATGCCGGGGTGATGTCGTACTCCGCAGTGGTGTTTACCGGTACCTGGAGATCCAGAATATGGCCCCCCGTGAGCCGGTCGTCGCTGATGAAATGCAGGTGGTAGCCTGCGACATTGAGCCCTTTGAAAAAGACCGGCGTATAGAATCCCACCACGGTGCCGGTGGTATCATTGTACAGGTACATGGACTGGGTCTTGGCCGCTTCGGTGAGCGAAGGGTACGGCTGCTGCTGCGCCGGTATCGCCCGCACCTTCACCTGGGGGAAGGTGCCGTGCATCCGGACCGCGTAGATCATGTTCTGCGTGGGGAGACGCCCGCTCATCACCGTGGAGAATTCCGAGAAATTCATGGCCCGGTCGGTCGTTGCCGAGATGTCGCGCTCGAAGAAGGTGATGGTAGCAAACGGGGTGCTGGTGGTATCGGTGACCGGATATATCCTGCCATCCGCCTTTGCCTGGTAGACCTTGCCGTCAAGGACGATCATCTCGCCATCGAGGGCCTCAAAAGTACCAATGCCGAAGTTCCCGTGTTTCCTGAGTTCGCCGACCGGCTGGACTCCCTCGTACACCCCCTGCATCAGGGCGTCAATGGTGGAGACCTGGTAGAGGATCTCATGATCTGCAGGTACTGCTGCCGCTGAGGCAGAGGCGGCAACCGGTATCTTGCTAAAGGAACTATAGACTGCTGCGCCGCAGAAGACGAGGACTACTGCAAGGCCGATGCCTAAGAAAAATTTTGCGTCCATGACGATTCTATCCGGAAAAATTATTTCTTGCCGGTCACTTTGATGACGTGAAAGCCGAACTGGGTCTTGACCGGGCCGACAACCTTGCCAACTTCTTCGGTAAAGACGATCGTCTCAAATTCGGGCACCATCATGCCCTTGCCGAACCAGCCGAGGTCGCCGCCATTCTTTCCGGAGGGGCAGGATGAGAACCGTTTTGCAATTGCGGCAAAATCCTCGCCGTCTGCGACCCGCTTCATGATCTTGTTGGCTTCGTCTTCAGTCTTTACCAGAATGTGGGATGCACGTGCCTGTGGTGCCATACTTAGAAATGGAAGAGGAATGGGATAAAAGAATGGATGAGCCGGGTTTTTTAAAACTCCCCATCCTGCTCGAAACTCCGCCCGTACCGGATCGCGAGTTCCGCTTTATAGAGTTCCCGGCCAAGATACCCGATATGATCGGGCAGGGAGACATCACCCTGCGAGAGAATGGTGTACAACACGTCCTGCCAGCGCTTTCCCCGCACCGCCCTGCCATGGATCGCAGCAATGATCTGGTCCCCTTCGATCCCGATCCGGAAGTTGCCTTTCGGATCGTAGGTGATCGCGTCCGGCATAGTTTTTGCGGAGGTGACCGTCTCGTACACAACCGGGGGTTCACGCCGCTTCCGTTTCTCCTTGAGTACGAGCAGGTCAATACCCAGATCCTTGGGATAGGGGCGGTCGCGGGTAAGGGCCATCATCTCGACGGCCTGCCGCATCTCTCCAATGGATCCCCGGGTCTTGTCCGAATGCTCGCTCGAAAAGATCATGGATGCCCCCACCTCTTTTGCCATCCCGGCGAGTAGCGCGTTGGCCCCGATTGAGTCCGCATCGAGCAGCTCAACAACATTGCCCGCCCCGAAAAAGAGGGGGGGTCCCACATTTTTGAAATTGTTTAAGGACGCGACGAGCCCTGAACCCACCGGCTGGAGGAGCGGATCGGCAATGATACATGTAATGCCGGCTTTTTTTGCCAGCGCAATATTCTTTTTGAGCGTACTTTCACCCGGCACGATGACCGCAGCAATAACCGCATCGCCAACCTCGCTCCCGATCAACGGTATATTCTTCTCCTGGAGGGAGAGGACGATATCTGCCCGGCTGAGTGCCGCACGAATCAGTTCAGGCACCTGGGTATCCACCGCGAGCGGCCGGTCGATATCTTCCACGAGAGAGAAAGCCCGCGACACATCCTCCGGGGTTGCATCGAAGCCGAACCCGAGATCCACGATATCGGCGCCGGCAAAAAAGAACCGCTCCACCTCTTCACGGAGTGCATCGCACCGGTGGGCATCCATGATCTCGGCGAGCACCTTCATCCGCGAGCTGCCGCCTATTTTCACACCGCGTACCACGAAATCGGCACCGGCCTCTTCTTCCTGCTGATCAACCCGGAAGATGGCCTCGCCAGCTTTTTTTGCCGTAAGAAATTCATCGGCGGGCACGGTGCGCGAAAGAGTGAGGGACCCGAGCAGGGGCAGGACGAGCGCGAGATCCGCTGCATGGCGGGGACCGCGATAGACGGGCACGCCGGTCTCCCGTTCCACCTTCTCAAATGAAGCGGTGCACATACCGGAGACAATGACGAGATCGTATTTTTTCTTCTGGATCAGGGTGTGGAGTTTATGGGGAGTAAGAAAGGAAGCGATCTCCCCGGTTACCACCACATCGGCATCGAACCCGGCCACCGCTTTTCGCACCATCTTCTCAGTGGCGGCACCGGTTGGCAGCAGGATGCGCATAAGTTCCCTTAATACCAGAGAGATAAAAACACTATGATCAGATGCTGACCTGCGATTTGCACGTGCATACCAATTTTTCCAAAGACGGTGAGAGCAGCGTGGAGGAGATCCTCAGGGCAGCGGAAGCGGCCGGACTCGACGCTATCGCCATCACCGATCATGATTCGGTTGACGGGGCAAAAAAAGCCCTGGCATGCGAGACTTCGGTGCTGGTGATTCCCGGCATTGAAGTCACCACAAAGCACGGCCATCTCCTTGTTCTCGGCGTTACCGAGATCATACCTGCGGGACTCGGCGTGGAAGAGACGATTGCCATTGCCCGGAGAATGGGGGCCCTCCTGATACTTCCCCACCCGTACCATGTCTGGCGGCACGGAGTTGCACGCAGGAAAAATGCCGGTATGCGGGTTGTTGACGCGGTAGAATCCTTCAACAGCCGCTATATCGTCGGTTCAGCGAACCGGAAGGCGGAACGGATGGCACAGAAACTCGGCAAGCCCTGTGTCGGCGGAAGCGATGCCCATAATGCCCGGTTCGTAGGATTTGGCAGGACCTATGTCAATGCAGAGAAGACCGTGCCGGCAATCCTCGATGCCATCCGGGCCGGGGATGTCACCTGCGGTGGGAAACAGACACCGCTGCGCACCTACACGCGTCAGTCACTCAACAACACATGGAGAAAGATCAAGCGGATTACCCGGCGCATGCAGCTCCGGTGAGACTCGCGTTCCGGGTCTCATACCTCGGCAGCAGGTTCTATGGCTCACAGATGCAGGCCGCGTACCGCACGGTCGAAGGCGAGTTTATTGCCGCATGCCAGCGGATGAGTCTCTTTAGTGACTGGCGAAAGGCCGGTTTCCTCTCGGCAGGAAGGACCGATCGCGGGGTCCATGCCTGCGGGCAGGTGATTGCCTTCTCCACCGAGGCAGCTGAGCGTGCCAGGACCGTGATCAACACCCAGCTCCCTCCCGATCTCTGGTGCAGCGGGTATGCCCGGGTGCCTGCGGAATTCCATCCCCGGTACGATGCGAAGTCCCGCACATACCGTTATTACTTCTCGATCCGGCCCTGGGATCCGGCAGCAATGGACCGGGCTGCACAACAGTTCCTGGGCAGCCATAATTTTACCAACTTTGCCCGGGTGAAGGACAAGAACCCGTACCGGAATATCCTCTCGGCCCAGGTGGGTGAGGAAGAGGGTTTTGTCTATTTCGAAGTAAAGGCCGAGAGTTTCCTCTGGCACCAGGTGCGATGCATGGCTGCGGCCCTCTTCCTCGTGGGAGAGCAGGAAGCGGATGAGCGTTCAATTGCCAGCCTGCTGGAAGCTGATGCAGTCCGTCCTCTCCAGCCGGCTCACGCTGAAGGTCTCATCCTCTGGGATACGGATTGCGGAATTACGTGGACTCCGGTGACTCACGAAGGGCAGAGTGGTGGATTTATCGATCACCTGGTACGGCACCATGCGCTGATGGAAAAGGTGTGCCGGGTGCTCAAAACCCGGGAACTCTGAACCCTTTTTTTAAAGATGGGGGAAAGGAAATTTTTTTGCAATTACGCAATTGTTTTTTCACCGGTTCCTGTGCAAATCCTCACCAGGACGATACCCCCATGGGGGTCCCTGCCCCTTGCGCGAAAAACAAGCCACCCTCCACTTATATCCCGGAGGGGGTACCCCCACCCCTTCTAAAAAAAGGCTCCGGCGTGAGTAAAGGGATTTTTGTCAATTGTACATCTGATAATCAACTGTACAATTTATTATCAAATGTACATCTTACCCGCGTTTTCGAGACGAAGTGACAGCCATTGGCAAAAAAGAGATTCCATGATGCTCTAGCATGCCTATCGTTTTTGGAACTCGCTGTCAATCCAGCGGGCAATCTCATCCCGTATCCTGCGGTACCCGTCCAGAATTGTATCATCACTCCCGGGTAGTACGTGGGGATCGGCAAACCCGTGATGGATGATCTTTCTTGCGCCAGGTATAATGGGACAGACCGCGTGAGCGTTGTCACAGAGCGTGACAGCGATATCGAAGGATTCCCCGCGGAATGCATCCAGGGTTTTTGACCGGTGGTGCGAGATATCGATCCCGATCTCCTGCATCACAGCGATTGCCGAAGTGCTCACTTTGGTCTGGCGGGTGCCGGCCGAGAACACCTCGTACCGGTCACCGTATTTTGCCCGGAGCAGTCCCTCGGCCATCTGGGAACGGGCGGCATTTGCCGTGCAGACAAAGATGACCCGTATTTTCGGGGTCATTTTTCCCCGCAACAGGTGGACTCTTCTTCCCGGGCGCCACAGCAGGATCCGTCATCCCCGCCGCAGCTGCATTCCCCGCTGTCCATATCCTTTCCCCTCAGGGCGGCGCTGATCATCGCCCATGCACACCCGACGCCACTCTGCACCTCGATTGCCTGTACCGGGCAGTTCAAGGCGCAGGCACCGCATTCCATGCAGGCAGTCGGGCGGGCCAGTTCCGCATGTTCCGGGCCATCAGCAAATACCCCATGAGGGCAGACCTGGGTGCAGCTCTTGCAGTTGATACAGAGTTCCGTATGCAGTTTCAGGGTATTCTCGAGATAGGAATTTACCATCAGATCACCCCGAGAAGACGGCTGAGGCCAAGCACGATCCCCAGCACAACGCCGGCACAGGCCATTACGGCGATCACCGGCACATACCGGAAGATCTCCTTGCGCACACCGGTCCGGGAGGTGAAGGTTGTTGCGCCGGTGAAGTTAAGGGCAATGTAGGCGGTCACGGCCGGCATGATGAGAAGCGGGGTGACGGCCCCTGCGGTTAGCGCCCAGCCGGGGAGATTGGGGGCGGAAGCAAATGCCAGGGCAAACGGGATTGCGACAACGACCCCGAGAAGGAAACCTTTTGCGGAGAAATCCTGTGTCGGGATGATCGGCAGCAGGATCGGGAGGAGCACCGTTCCCGCAACCACTGCGGCGATGGCTGCCAAAGCAGCGACCGGCCCGGCAAGGAACCAGAGGGCGATTGTGGCGATGACGGCCGGCAGGGCAATGTGAACGAATTCCACCGGGATAAGGACGATCCGGTCGAGGACCGGAAACTCCACCATTCGCATCTCCGGGGTAGCTTTTCCGGTCCGGAGGTATTCAGGCAGATCGCTGGCACGAACCGGGCCATACTCAACCCTGAAGCCGGACCGGCGCTGTACTTCATGCGCAGATATTCCTGGTGCACCCAGCTGGGGGGTGATGATCTTCCGGTGGGCGACGGTACCGGCAAGCCCGGTGTTTTCGATCCGGTGGACCAGTTCATCGGTGCCAAACGTCCCTTTCCCGGCAGCGCACCAGACATTGATCCCCTTGGTATCCAGCACAAGGATATAGGCATCAACACCCGCGAGGGCTGAGCGCAGCGCATCAAAACTGAGGGTATAATTTGCTGACGCAAATACCGGGGATTTCGCGGTCGGACTGCCTATCCGGTAGAGGCCCGGTTCGACCCGGTGTCCCATCCGGTTGACACCCCAGCGGGCAAGGAAATGATCGAGCCGGTTGGCAGACGTGATAGTGCTGTCTGTTGTGCGGACTGGCGCTTTCCGGGACGGCCCTGCATTACAGCCGCACGGGGTAACAGTGGCACCAGGAGAGCACGAACATCCTGAAGGTTGAGAAGCCATGAATCTGTCTCCTTTAGTGTTCCGTCTCCTGCATGAGCGGCCCGAGCACGTCCTTGACCATCCCGCTCAGGTTCTCGGCTTTCATGAGCGCAAGGCAGCAGATGCTGCCATTCTTTTCCCAGCTGATCAGAGCGAGCTTGTCCCCGGTCTTTATATCGGCTTTTTCCCGGATATCCTTTGGAAGGACCATCTGGCCCCGCTCGTCAACGCTCAACACTGCTTCCACTTTACACCCGGAGACCGGGCTGCACCCACAGGGAGAACCACCGGGAGTGCACATCGTGTCATCCATCTTCTTTTTTGACATGTGAATCTTCAGAATAATGTAGATTTGCCCCATATTTATACTTTTCAGAAAAATCAGAAAAATCAAATTTATTCGCAGTTTATTCTGGGGCGGGTCAGATGAGCTCAGGAGCCGGGTTCGACCCCGCTTTTTATTATCCCGCCCGACAACATCCGATATACAGCATGGTGGCATTCGATTGTACGTGGTGCGGGAAATGCTGCGCAAGTTTCGGGGCGTTTATAAAAATTGAGCGCCAGCTGACCAGCCGCGATTACTACTGCCGGTACGGGATAAAGAACGAGCTCTTTCTTGCCCATATCGAGGGTGACTATGCCGACAGTCCCCCGCTAGTCCCCCAAGGGAGTGAACCTGCAAAAGGCTGCCCGTTCATGCGGAAAAACCCCATGGATAAAGGATTTGCCTGTGCAATTTATGCCACCCGCCCCCCGACATGCAGGGAGTTTCGTTGTTACCGGATGGTGATCTCCCCGGCCGAAGGTCCCGAGTGTGGCAGGATAATGGGACGAAACGAACTCAAAACCTATGACGATGCTCTGGCACAGATCTGGAAAGAAAAAATAGCACCTATGCCCCGGATGGATGATGCACGTTGGAAAAAATCAGTGATCGCCTGCCTGATGACTCATGGTTACCGCGGCGAACCTGTTGAATAAAAAAAAGAAAATTATTTTGCCGGGGTGGCATTGGGTGCCACGAAAGGCTTGCATCCTTCATTGCGGAAGAGTACCCATTCATCACAGGTCGTACCGTTGGTAAACGTGCACATGCCGTACTCGTTGCCCTGAGTGTCGTTGCGGTTCTCGATCTTTCCGCCCATCTTGCCACAGTTAACTGACGCGGGGTTTGCCAGCCCGGAGTTGGCCGGTGCGGGGGTCGTGACTGCAGTTCCGTTCTTGCATCCTTCGTTGTGGAAGAGGGCCCATTCCTCGCAGCTGGTCCCGTTGGGGAAATTACACATGCCGTACTGGCCGCCGTCCGCATTTGTCTTGATATCGACCGTTCCGCCAATCTTGCCGCAGTTAACTGATGCCGGGTTTGCCATCCCGTCCATTGCCGGTGCCGTCGTGACTGCCGGGGTCGTTGTCGCAGGTGTTGCTGGCTGGGTGCAGCCGGTAACAAGAATCCCGGCAACAATCAGGAGACCCATGATAATAAGGAGAGTGTTTTTCGATTTCATGATGTACCGGGATAGTTTTGTCCGTTGCTGGATAAAAAGATGGTTTTGAGTGAAAATTTTCGCTCTGGTGAATGAATAAAAAAATTCAGGGGTACCCTATACCCGTTTCATGCCCTGTACGTAATCCTGCAATTCCAGGATCATGGTCCCGGGGTCCGACAGGTTGCGGTCGACAATCTTCACAATCGCGCTGCCGACAATTATTCCGTCCGCCCCGGCCCGGGCACAGGTCTGTGCATGTGCAGGGGTCGATATGCCAAAGCCGAGCGCCAGGGGAAGATGTGTGTGATTCCGAACCCGGTGCAGCAGATCGATGGCCCCGTCGGATACCTGATCCCGGACCCCGGTTACCCCGAGGACGGCGACCAGGTACAGGTACCCGCGTGCTTTTGCAGCAATCTTTTTTATCCGTTCATCTGAGGTCGTCTGCGTAATCAGGAAGATCGGGTCGATGCCGCAGCGTGAGGCAACCGCACAGACTTCCTCGGACTCCTCGACCGGCATATCAGCGATCAGGATACCATCAACGCCGGCATCGTGGGCCTCACGATAGAACTTCTCGATCCCGCGGCGATGGACAATATTGTAGTACGTAAGAAAGACAATCGGCACCTGCGAATCTTTACGGATCTCCCTGACGATCTCAAATACGGTATCCGGGGTAGATCCGGCTGCAAGCGCCCGCTCATCGGCTTTCTGGATGATAGGGCCATCGGCCACCGGGTCCGAGAACGGCACTCCAAGTTCAAGGATATCCGTTCCCCCGGCGATCAGTGCCCGGGCAATCCGGATGCAGGTGGCTTTATCCGGGTCACCGGCAACCGTAAACCCGATGAAGGCCGGTTTTTTCAATGAGGCATCGGCAAATATCGCCTCGATCCGTCCCATTACCGAGACCCCTGCATCTTTGCCACTTCAGCCACATCCTTATCGCCACGTCCCGAGAGGTTGATGATCACAATGTCGTCCTTATCGAAACGATCCGCATTCTGCTTCACGTATGCAACGGCATGGGCGGACTCCAGTGCCGGGATGATGCCTTCGGTTTTTGACAGGAACCGGAAGGCATCCAGCACTTCAGGGTCGTTGACCGCTGCATAAGTCACGCGGTGCTTGTCCTTAAGCATCGCGTGCTCAGGACCTACTCCCGGATAATCCAGTCCTGCGGAGATGCTGTGGGTGGGAAGTATCTGTCCATGTTTATCCTGCATGAGGTACGAGAGCGTTCCGTGCAATACCCCGGTATCCCCGGCACAGAGCGTAGCAGAATGCTTTCCGGTCTCGATCCCCTCGCCCCCCGCTTCTACCCCGATCAGTTCCACATCGTCGGCAAGGAATGGGTGGAAGATGCCGATTGCATTCGACCCGCCGCCCACGCACGCAACAATCGTGTCGGGAAGCCGGCCTTCTTTTCTCAATACCTGTTCCCGCGCCTCCCGTCCGATCACCGACTGGAAGTCCCTCACCATGAGCGGGTACGGGTGGGGACCAATGGCAGAACCGATCAGGTAGTACGTATCCCGCACATTTGCCACCCAGTCGCGAAGGGCCTCGTTTACGGCGTCCTTGAGTGTCCGGGTCCCGGATTTGACCGGGATCACTTTTGCTCCCATCAGCTCCATGCGGAAGACATTGAGTGCCTGCCGCTGCGTGTCCACCTCGCCCATGTAGACTTCGACAGGGATACCAAGTGCTGCCCCGACGATGGCGGTGGCAACCCCATGCTGCCCGGCGCCGGTCTCGGCGATCAGCCGTTTCTTGCCCATCTTTCTGGCGAGCAATGCCTGCCCGAGAGTGTTGTTCAGCTTGTGGGAACCCCCGTGCACAAGATCTTCGCGCTTGAGATATATCCTGCACCCGAGTTCCCGCGAGGCATTCGGGCAGATGGTGAGCGGGGTCTCGCGTCCTGCGTATTCGGTCTGCAATGCGCTGAGATCGCGGGCGAACCGTGGATCCCTGCCGGCTCGTTCATACGCACCCTCCAGTTCGAGGAGGGCAGTCATCAGTGTCTCGGAGACGTACTGCCCGCCGTATTGTCCATATCTTCCTTTTGTTATCATAGTATGCCTTTTCGTGCTGCCGCAATGAACGCGGCAATTTTTTTATGGTCTTTTATTCCCGGTGCAGTCTCGATGCCGCTTGCAACATCCACGGCATACGGATGCACCTGCCGGATGGCATCCGCCACATTTTCCGGGGTAAGTCCCCCTGCAAGGATGACCGGTAATGTGGTTTTCTGCACGGTCTCGCGGGCATGGGAGAGATCGAAGTTTTTCCCGCTGCCATGGCTCTCATCCACGATGATCGCATCGCAGTCTGTTGGCAGGGGATCGTTTCTCCCGATAACCCGGATGAGGGTTACCCGGGGTTTTTCCCGGAACACAAACGGGTGCGAGATCTGGAGTGCATCCGGCTGCAGTGCAAGGATCGCTTCGAGATCTTCGGGCGATGCAGTGTGGCTCACCGCAACGGTGGTGGTAAAGGGGCCGACCGCATCAAAAATTTCCCGGGCCCGTTCCGGCGTCACCGACCGTTTTGAAGTGGGTGAAAAGATCACCACACCTATCGCGTCCGCCCCGCACGCTTCCGCGTACCGGGCATCCTCCGGCCGGGTGATGCCGCAACACTTTATGCGCATACGAACTCCTCGAGTTTCTTTTCCGGGCGCTCGTGGGTCATGATCGATGAACCGATCAGGAACGCATCGCAGTAGGGTTTCATCTCACGGATATCATCGGCTGAACGCATACCACTTTCTGATACGATCGTTCTTCCGGTGAGACGGATACTCTCCGAAAGGAGCCGGGTGGTGGAGCGGTCAATAGTGAGTGTCGCAAGATTGCGGTTGTTAATTCCGATCAGTTCTGCACGGGTAGTGAGCGCGGTTTTTATCTCTTCTGCATTGTGGACCTCTACCAGCGGCTCAAGACCATATTCTTGTGCGAGGGTAACGAAGAGCGGGAGGCGCTCTTTGAGGACTGCTGCTATCAGGAGGACTGCATCGGCCCCGAGTGCCCGCGTCTCTGCCAGCTGGTGTTCGTCGATGATGAAATCCTTCCTGAGGACCGGTATGCTGACCGCTGACTTCACTTTGGCAATATCCCCTCCTGTACCCCCGAAGAAGTACGGTTCGGTCAGTACCGAGAGTGCCACGCACCCGCTACCCGCAAGTGCCCCTGCCATCATCGCCATGTCAACGTTGCGGCGGATGGTACCCCGGCTGGGTGAGGCGCACTTGATCTCGGCGATCACGGCGTTTTTGCCGCTCCTGTTCCGGATTGCATCGACTAGGCTTACATGAGCCCGAATGCCGTCCTCCGGGTAGGTTTCCGGGAGAAGGGCAACCCTTTTTTCGGTGCGCCTGATGATCTCATCGAGGATCATGCCACACCCCGTGTTGCATCCACCAGCGCACCGAGTCGTGCACCTGCATTTCCTGAATCGATGGAGGCCACAGCAAGCCGGACCCCTTCGTGCAGATCCCGGGCCAGTCCGCCGACATAGATGGCAGCTCCGGCATTCATGAGCACGATATCCCGCGGAGCACCCTTCTCTCCCCCAAGAATCTCCCGGATGATACGGGCGTTCTGCTGTGCATCACCTCCGGCGAGATCTACCGGCCGGGCAGGCGAAATTCCGTAGCTGTCGCACTGGATCGCATATGTCCGGATTGTTCCGTTACCGAGTTCTGCCACGACAGTATCTCCCGTAGTGGTGATCTCATCGAGACCAGACCCGTGGACCACCATTGCCCGCGAGAGCCCGAGTATCCTGAGCACCTCTGCTAAGGTACCCGTGAGACCCGGCCGGTAGACGCCAAGCACCTGTGCCTGTGCACCGGCTGGGTTTGCCAGAGGGCCGAGGATATTGAAGATCGTCCTGCACCCGATCTCCTGCCGGGCGTTCATGACATGTTTCATAGCCGGGTGGTAATTCGGGGCAAAGAAAAACGCGATGCCAACCTCTTCCACGATTCGCGCCTGTTTTTCTGGGTCAGGTACAAGATTGACTCCCAGTGCTGCAAGAACGTCTGCCGAACCGCACCTGCTGCTCACGCCCCGGTTGCCGTGCTTGACAACAGGGCAACCCGCTCCCGCAGCAACGAAGGCCGAGGCGGTGCTGATGTTGAAGGTCCGGGCCCCATCCCCCCCAGTACCGCACGTGTCGACAAGCATCCGCCCGGTCGAGGGTTGTACCGTTATGGCATGATCCCGCATCACCCGGGCAAAGGCCGCAATCTCTGCGGCCGTCTCACCCTTCATATGCAACGCCAGGAGAAATGCACCGATCTGCGCCTGCGATGCCTGCCCTTCCATGATGGTGCGCATCATCCCTGCAGCTTCCGCAGGGTCGAGATCGCGCCGGGCTGCAAGGTTCGTGAGGGTCTCTTTAAACGTCATGATACTCCCCCTGTTCCGGCCAGGAAATTCCGGATGATCCGGTCGCCTTCCTGTGACAGGATACTCTCCGGGTGGAACTGGACCCCTTCAATCGGGTACCGGACATGACGGACCCCCATCACGTAGTCATCATCAAGGCTGGTAGCCGAAACATGCAGTTCTGCGGGCAGGGAATCTTCCCGGGCAACCAGCGAGTGGTAGCGTGTCGCGGTAAACGGCGCGGGGACTCCGGTAAAGACACCCATCCCGTCGTGCCGGATTGCGGAGGTCTTGCCATGCATCAGGTGTGCAGCCCGGATGACTTCACCCCCAAACGCGGTGCAGATCGCCTGGTGCCCAAGGCAGACCCCAAGCGTGGGAATCGTTTTGCTCATCGTTTCGAGCACTTCCAGGCAGACCCCGGAATCCTGAGGAGTTCCCGGCCCGGGTGAGAGGATGATATGATCGCACCCGCTCTTTTCAAGGTGTTCAAGCGGTGAGTCGCAGGTCATGACCACCGGGTTTCCCCCGAGTTTGCCCACCTGCTGGTAGAGGTTGAAGGTAAAACTGTCGTAACAGTCCACGATCAGGACTTTCATGACGACACCCCGGACCGTTCGATCGCCCGCAGCATCGCTGATGCCTTGGTCTCGGTCTCCTTCCATTCATTGGCCGGCACCGAATCGGCTACAATCCCAGCTCCCACCTGCACATATGCCCGCCCGTTGCGAACAATCACGGTGCGGATAGCAATCGCGAACTCGAGATTCCGGTCAAAACCGATGTACCCGACCGCCCCGGCATAGATCCCCCGGTTCTGCGCCTCTTCCCCTTCTATGATCTGCATTGCCCGGATCTTAGGTGCGCCTGATACGGTCCCTGCGGGGAAGCAGGATTTGAAGGCGTCGTAGCAGTCCAGGTTGTCCCGGAGCATCCCGTTGACCGTCGAAACAATGTGCTGCACATGGGAGAACTTCTCAATGCCCATGAACTCCCCGACTTCAACAGAACCGAACCGGCTCACCCGGCCGATATCATTTCTTGCCAGGTCGACGAGCATCGTGTGCTCGGCCCGCTCCTTGGGATCGTTGAGAAGCTCCTCTGCAAGCTCTGCATCTTCGCGTGCATCGCATCCCCGGGGGCGGGTTCCCGCGATAGGCACCGTTGTTACCCGGCGCTTCTCCACCCGGACAAGCATCTCCGGGCTCGCCCCGATCACCTGCTCGTCCCCGAAATCGAGGTAATACATGTACGGGCTCGGGTTGATCTCCCGGAGTGCCGCATAGATCGCAAACGGATCGTTTGTCACCGCACACTCCATACGGCACGAGATCACGGCCTGGAAGATATCTCCGGCCACAATGTGCTCCTTTACCCGTGCAACGGAACGCTCGAAGGCTTCCTGTGATATGGACGCGACATACTCCGGCTTCTTCCCGGTCGCCGGCTTCAGCGTTCCCTTCGCTTTCTTCCCGGATACAAGGCTGGCAATATGCTCGCCCAGCGACCGGATCTTCGCAACACTCTGTTCATATTCATCTTCCAGATTGGATTCATACGTGAGGAACGGGCTGGAGAAGATGAAGAGTTTTTTCTCGGCGTGATCGAAAACTATGCAGTCCTTGGTGAGCATGAAGTTCGCGTCACGAGCTTCACGGGTATGGTTTCCGACCGAGGTTGGGCTTCCGTTCTGCCCGTTGCGAACTTTCTCAAAGAGCGAGTACACGCAATTGTACGCGAAGTACCCCACCATGCCACCGAAGAACCGGGGCGCCTTCACGTTCACATAACAGAACCGTGAGAGGATTGACTTGATCTTGTCGACCGGCGTCTCACCCTCGGGGTCTCTGGCAATTGCCGTAAAGCGCTCGTTACCCCGGACCTCAACGGTATTACCTATCGTGACCACGAACTCGGGATCGATCCCGATGTAGGAGTAGCGGGCGATCTTCTCGCTTCCCTCCATAGATTCGAGGAGGAACCCGCAGCCGTTCCGGGTCCCGGTGTACACATCCAGCGGCGAGATATCCGGCAACGGCAGCTCGGCACAGAGCGGAATGATCAGCGGCTTTGGCTGGTCCTTGACCGCGGTCAGGTATTCATTCAGTCCGAGATTAATTTTTAGTTGTTGTTTCATAGGAGCAGTATCCATCCCATTGGCATCACCGTACCATCTGCTGCCGTGTCCCCGGCAGTTGTATGGATCATGGTCTACTTTGTACATATTTATACATTGTTGTAATATTTTGGTTATTACTGTAGCTAATGTAACATTTTACTGCGGTGGGACACTGGGTGCTGGAATGGCCAGACCCCGACGGAAGTGAGAAAAGATTGCCGATGCCGGCTGGATTCCGGATAATAAACCGGAGGCTGGCAAGATTTAGACCGGAAACGTGAGAAACTGCGATCCTGCGAGGGTCAGAAAAGAGAAACGACTGTCGAAAAATTCGGGAGAACGGGGCAGGAAAAACAAAAAAAGGGATCAAAAAGCGGTCAATGAATCTTTACTCCCCTTTCCTTGAGTTCAGCACTCTTTTTCTGGGAACATTCTTCGCACCGGAACTCTGGTTCGTGATCGTGTGTCCTGTCGTAATCACCCGACCGGACCAGCCGGTATCCCCGGGCAACTTTGCCGCAGTCCACACAGGCAATGTTCTCTTTAACCTCCCATTGTGCGGTGAGTGTCTGGGAGGTGAAGATGAACTGATCTACCCAGAAAAAGATCAGCCCGCCAATCAGGTTCGCTACAATGGCCGCAACCCACTGGCCCATGGATGCGAGGAGAATTCCGACCACAGCGAGCAGGGGGGTGCTTGCCTGCCACCTGAGCAGGTAGAGCCCGTAGCGCTTGTAATTGACCTTCATACCGATGAATCGTGTGCCCGGGGGATAGGTTTTTCTATGAGGGCAGCCCCTTTAAACGGGAATGTTAATAGCGCCCTTGATCAATCTTATTCAATATTAGGAAGGCCCCGAAAAAATGAGACCCCGTTGTAATGATTCCTTAGGCTCGGTATTTGTCTCACGAATGATCGGGATCCTCTGCTTCCTGATCGTGGTCGTGCTGGCAAACATCCTGACGTATTACATCTCCGGTACCATGTACCGGGACGGCGTCGTGTTCCTCAACGAGAACTTCTGGCTTCTGCTGCTCATCGCTATCCTCCTCCTGGTTGGCGACATCTTCTTTGCATTTCCGTTTCCGCTCAATCTCCCCGCCCCGATTATCAGGGCAATCGGCAGCGTCTTTGTCATTGCGTTCATGCTCCATGTCTTCCAGTGGGTGGATTCGGTTGCTTCAACCAGCCTCTATTCGTTCGTATGGCTCCTCTCGTTTGCTATAGTCCCCATTGTCTTCATTGTAGTTTTTGTCAGCGGTTACTTTGAAATTATGCGGAAGCTCTGTTGGGGTAAAGAGTCAGAAACGGGGGGAGATTGCCAGGTTGTTCACGAGATTAAGAAAAACCCGCTTGAAGAACCGCTTTCTGATGTAAAATCGTGGGAAGATATCGGGGATGAGTTCCGGGTGATGATGTATGATATCATGCACCGGTTCCGCCATGAATTCCGGAAAAAATAATTACGCGTTACCAGTCCGGGTTTTCCCGGAGGAATTTTTTTTCTTTTTCCTCAAGTTCTTCAGCGGTCAGGCGTGCCGGCATACAGAGGCAGCGATGTTCGGTAAAAACGCCGTTCTTGAATGTGCCCTGCCGCTCTCCGGGATTGCATGCACCGTAGGTGTTCAGGTCGCAGTCATGATATACCTGCGGGAGTGCCTCTTTGAGGGCACACTCTTTTGCCTCTTTCCAGGATCCTGCCATGATTTTTAGTATTGGTGCATCCAGAGATGAGGTTTACTCATATGAGCCGGTTCCGGGTGTGCACACTTCAAAGAAGTCTTTTTAAAAAAAGGTAGAAAAAGATGGTCGCCCGGGATTTAGCTTTGGTTACGATCACGGGATGATCTCGCACCCGTTGAACTTTTCGTGGGCAAAATCGGCAAGCGTGATCGTCCCCTTCCCAATGAGAGCGCGGATCCGGGGAACCGCTTCTGTCAGTGCGGAGTGAAGATTCGCCACTGTCCCGCAGACTGTTTTTCGTTCCGCCATATTCCAGGGTTTTGTGATATTGGAGTACAGGCACCTGCCCCCGCAGAAGTCGTAAATCCCGCACCCATCACACTCTCCCCCGACATACATCCGGCCGAGATCTGCAGGATCTGCTGAACGGATATGCCCGACGTAATACTCCTTCATGCCGATCATTACCGGGCAGGGCGCGATATGTCCGTCGGTCATGATGCTGTAGTTCGCGTGCCCGGACCCGCACCGGAGCAGGCTTTTTTTCCCCAGCAGTAAATCTTCCATCGGGTCAAGGAACGGATACCATCGCAGTACTGCCCCTTCGGATTCCATATGATCGATCCAGTCTGTAACCAGGGACCTGATACCAAGGTTGTAGCTTGTGCGGGCCCATTCGGCAAACTGACGACGGGAAAAATCCCCGGCAAAATTCGCGTCCAGCTGCCAGTGGATCGAGGAGAAGGAACAGTCATTGTTATGAGAAAGCCAGTGAACGGAGTCTGTTATATTGGTCCTTTCGGTTACTGCCATCCGTGCGATGAGTTCCCCTGTATACCCCCTCTCCCGGATCTTCCGGATATTTTCCATCACGGTCCGGTACACGCCATTTCCCCGGTTATAATCGGTAAGTGATTCATCCCCATCGAGCGAGACAAGGATAGTGGAAAACCGGTTCACAATTTCCGGTTTAAGGCGATCCAGAAGAATTCCATTTGTCTGGATCATAAACTGCCGGACCGGAGCCTCACGCACAATCCGATCGATAAGATCTGCACGCATGAGGGGTTCCCCGCCATAAAACGTGAGCGTGGGTGCGGGATCTTTTCGCAGGAAATTATAGAGGAGATCGAGATCGAAATCAAGATCCCGGGGGAGATCCGGATCGATATTGATCCGGGGAGCGGTTTCATCATCGCTCTCTTCCAGTACTTCAAATGCCTTTGCCCGGCAGTACCTGCAGCAGAGGTTACATTCGTCGGTGAGGATGAGGTGGAAGTACATGCAATGCTCATTATTATGGGTACTTGCAGACGATAAATTTAGGCCAGTGGGCAGGTCACTCCACAGATCCATGCAGGCACTCCGAAGGGAGGAGTGATGATTTGATGCGGTTGCCCGATGAGGTGCGAACATTATAATACCGGTCCTTATTATTGAATCAGACGGACTCTGCTGATGCAATAAAAGATCCTGTGATATTAGTGCAGCGGGAAAAAGATGCAATATAAAGGTACAAAATACGCCCCACACCCTTCGCAATCTATAAACCATCTCTGTCATAATTCTCTGTCATGCCAACGGGATCCTACTTTTCGCCAGAAGTCGAAACACTGGGACGTAGCGATCTCGATGCACTTATTGATGAACGGGTACGCTATACCGTTCGCTATGCTGCGGAACACTCCCCCTTCTACCGGCAATGGTTTAAAGATAATAACATAAATCCTGTGGAAGTCCGGGAACATGAAGACCTCCTCGATCTCCCAATAGTTTCGGGAAAAACCATACGGGAACACCAACCTCCCCTCACGCAGGAATTTGAATTCCTGTCAACAGACTGGAACAGTGTATTTTCCATCCAGGAAACAAGCGGAACCAGCGGAACCCCAAAAGGGTTTTTCCTGACATGGGATGACTGGAAACGGTACGCGGAGAAGTACGCGAGAAGTTTTGTCTCCCAGGGTTTTTCGGAGAAGGACCGGATCGTCATGTGTGCCTCGTACGGCATGAACGTGGGGGCAAATACCATGACGATCGCCGCACAGCGCATCGGCATGGGAATCATTCCGCTGGGAAAATGTACCTTTGAATCCCGGATCCTGAAATGGTACAAACCCACGGCGATTGTCGGGAGCGTCTTCAAACTGCTCCGGCTGGCACGACGTCTTTCTGCTGAAGGAGTGAACCCTGCAGACACCTCCATTGACAAACTTGTTGCCGGGGGCGAAAGTTTTGCCACCGAATCCCGCGCCTACCTGGCCGAGTTATGGGGAGTGCCGGTGTACAATACCTATGGCAGTACCGAAGGGACCATGTGTGGCGAATGCACGCAGCTCTCCGGGTTGCATGTCCCGGAGGATCTTGTCCACCTGGATGTATACGATCCCCGTATGGAATCTTTTGTAAAGGATGGGGAGTGCGGAAGGGCCATGCTCACCACCCTCCTGCCGGTTCGCGGGAAGAGCGGAATGCTGCTGATCAACTATGATACCGAGGATACTACGGTAGTTCTCTCCCGCGAGCGGTGCGGGTGCGGGAGGACACATATGCGGATTGCCAATCCGGAGCGGGAAGCAGAAACTGTCTGGGCATTCGGGAACCCCTTCAACCGGACCGATGTAGAAGCTGCAGTCTTCCAGCGCGAGAGCATGGAGTATATTACCGGGGAATATGAAGCGGTCCTTTTCGACGGGGATAAGCCGGAGGAAGCGGTGTTACGGGTGAACCTCGAATGTGTGGATCCGGCACGCTGCAGTCGCAAACAGGTCGAAGATCAGTTCGTTGCCCGGTTCATTAAATACAAGCCACTGATTGCAGAGCATTACCATGAGGGTTCATTCCGGATAGAATTCAATTTTACCGGACTCCGGGGGCTCGATCTCCATATAGCAAAGGGACGCCCGAAACGACTGGTAGACCGAAGGAAACAATGATGAGGAGGGTTTATGATACAGCACAAGCGAAAAACACGGGATAATGATAAGGCATTGACCGGGCTCGAAATTGTGATTCTGCTCGTTGTTGCAGTTCTCATCATCGGTTATCTTGGATATGGGGAGATCACGCATGGGAAAAACCGACGGCAGGACAGCAAAAACAGAAACAGGGTCTGATCGGCAATGATGTCGTAGCGGCAACCGATCTTCTCAAGGATCCCGGGGGCATAACCGGGTTTCCCGCAGTGGATGGAACGATTGGGGGAGTTCCGGTCTCTTTCAAAAACCAGGACCCGGCAATGCTGGGAGCCTTTGAACTGACCATTCAGCCATTTATGATGAATTCGGGGAATATCGATATGGGTCACGCATCGGTGCTCTGGGTGAGCGGAAGCGATCAGGAAAAACTCTCGCTGATGCAGACATCCCAACTGATCTGCCCGAACTGGACCATCACGAAAAAGGCAGGTTCCACACCACTGAATAGTGCAAACCAGGATCTTTTCCTTGAAACCGGTGAACAGTTCACGCTCCTTGTCTGTCCTGCGGGTCATGCAGGTCCTTACCAGGAGTTCACCATGACGATCACCCCGCAGAACGGGCAGATTCTGCCCCTCACCCGGACGGTCCCGCCCGCGATTACTCCGGTAACAAATCTTGGTTAGTAATGAGGAAGTTCAGAATTGATTTCCCGGAATGAGTACCTCCGGTTCCTCGTCTGGAGATTATAATGATAACATCAGAGCGGAGGTGAAGGCTTTTTGCGTATCCATGACGGGAACATGCCACGCGGCGAGGATGCATTTACCGGTCTTGAACTGGTCGTTCTCATTGCGGTACTTGCCGGAGTTTCGGCATTTCTGCTCATACCCCTGATGGGAGGAGGGCCATCCCCTTGGGTGAGAACATTTCCCGAAGGGCCGGTTGCTGAAAGTGTTTACCAGTCGGGCGATCATCTCCAGCCGGTCGGAAATATCATTGGATTTCCTGCTGTGAACGGTCCTATCGGAAACGCTGAAATGATATTCAGGGACCCGGATCCCGGGACGCTCGGTGCGGTCCGCGTAACAACATCACTCTTTATGGGAGATACCGGGGCGATCGACATGGATCGCGTCACCGTGATCTGGACGGTTTCCGGATCCAATGAAGAACTCCGCCAAACCTCCCCCCATCCCCTTGTCTGCCCGAACTGGACAATAACCCGGAAATATAACCTGCTCCCCGGCCGGACTGCCGACTCGGACAACTGGCTGGAGCCCGGAGAACAGTTTGAGATCCTGGCATGCCCTTCAACCGGTGTAAAACCGTATGGAATCTTCACGCTCATCATCCATCCGGATGGCTCCGCCATGCCGCTCATACTCACCCGCACGGTTCCTTCCGGTATAGCTCCGGTAATGAACCTCAGGCAACCCTGCCGCACCCTGCCGCACCCTGCCGTCGGGTGCCGCCTGATACCCCCGTTATGCCCCCAGGACTGCGCTACACGACCCGGGATTTATTACCTCGAAGCTCTGAATTCAGCCAATAATTGCCACGAACAGGCCAAAACAAGCAATTTTTACGGCCCGTTTAAACGGAATGAATAGTGCGCCTCGTTGCCAAAAATACGGGCAAATATATGGCAAAAATCCATACTTCGACGGGCTCCGACGGAAACCTTTTATATTATCAGGCGTCACCTTTCATTATCAAAACCCAATTGTGGTTTTGAGGTGTTTAAATGGGAACCAAAATTGGAAAGGAAAAAATCGTTCGCGAGCCAGGTTACCTGTACTTCATCGGCAAGGATGGGTACGTCTGGGCAGCACCGATGAAGCACAACAAGACCGGCAAGAAGAAGAAAGTCGGCACTGAAAAGATCGCAAAAGAGAAAGGCCACATGTATTACATTGGCAAAGACGGCTTTGTAGCAAAAGCCAAGATGAAGAACGCATAATCTTCATCCATATTTTTTGCACGCGGTCACCGCTGTCCGGGATGATCCGGATGGCGGAGCTGCATACTTTTTCCCCGATACGGGGGAGTTTCCCGCAATAGTTTTCTGCGTCGCTCCGTCGCTTCGGTTTTTTTTAATTACTAAATCCCGTCTCCGTGTCAGTCTTCCCGGGTGTTTTGAAGGTAAAGGTTGATGTGCAGAGCAGTGGAGTGGATAGTACTGTGCAGGGTACCCAGCCGATCTCTCCTGTTGTCCAGTCGGCTTTTCAAACCTGGACCCGGGGTCTTGATACCCGGGAGAGCATGTGCTCAATCTTCTCCCATATCCGCGACATCCCTTACTCACTTATCGGACCGGTGAACAATGCAAAAACCCCCCAGGAGCAGTTACTCCTCGGGGGAAAAGGGTCCTGCGGCGCCAAGCACTACCTGCTCGCAGAGATGTTCCGGCTCCTCGGCGTCCCGGTTGTCTATGCGACCTTTCCTTTCCTCTGGAATGATCCTGATCTCGATTACCCGCCCGGGCTCCGGAAACTGGCAGTCACCCTCCCGGTTGCCCATCATCTTGCCTGCCACATCCAGACCCGAGACCGCTGGATACTGGTGGATGCAACCTGGGATCTCCCCCTCGCAAAGGCCGGGTTTCCGGTCAATGATCGCTGGGACGGGATTTCAGAGACCCGGTGCGCAGTAAAACCGCTGAAATCCCCCGTGAGGACTGCATTCTGTCGCACGGCCACCAGTGAGCCGTGCCGTGGGAAGGATGAGGCGACCTTTAGCCCGGTTGACGGGGAGACAAATCATCAGAAAGCGGGAGATCAGGACCGGTATTACTCAGAGCGGACTGCCCTTCGCACTTCCGAAGAGGTTGAGCGGATACGAAGGTTCAGCAGGGAATTCAGCGACTGGCTGGAGATCGTGCGAACATCAGGATGATCAAAACGCTGCACATTTCCCCAGCCCATTGAAAATTGCATTGTGGGGCAGAACTTGGGATATACAGCTCCCGTTTTCCAGAAACACTTCTGATACCGTGCCGGTTATCTAAACCGGGAATCTTCTAACCGCCCATCCCGGACAGGACAAATAGGAGAACCAGCATTCCCATACCGAAGCAGACGATCATTACCCCGGATATCCGGTTGATCAGCCTCAGGTGCTCAATCCGAATGCGGGAACGTACGGAGCCAATCGATCCACAGAGAATGATCCACCAGAGCGTTGAGCCCAGAAAAACGCCGCCCACAAACTCCGATGCAGAAAATACAGAATTCTCATGGAACACCACGCCAAAGCCGGGCAGGATCGCAACGAAAAAGACGAGAGTTAAAGGGTTCGCAATGGCGATCGCCACCATTGATAAATAATCCTTGAGGTACGTCTCGTAACCGGTCTCCTCGCACAGAGGTGCCGGTACCGTGAGGAAGATGCGAATCCCCACGGCAATAAGGACAATTCCCGCTGCAAGCCGAAGTGAGAACTGGTGGGCAAGGATCAGTCCGGATATGGCCGTGAGCCCGAAGAAGGTGACCGCGGCATAGAAGGAATCTGCAGTGGCCACCCCAATACCAGACAGGATCCCGTGGAGCTTGCCATCTGTTGCAGACCGCTGGATACACAGGAGGGCGATAGGACCAACCGGTACCGCAAGCGTGAGGCCGATGATCATTCCCTGGATGAACAGACTGGTATCCATGTGACCTGCCGGAGAGTTTTTCTTGTTTCGGGATCGGATCGTTGAATCGTGCGATCGTTGCCATGTTCCTTGAGGGCAGCGCGTTGAACTACAGATCGCAGTTGAATTATTCCTACCATACATTCCGTTTTACCGATGTTGAGGATTTCGGTACGTACGGGTATTTTTTACAAACGCAAAAAAACCATTTCAATGAACGCAAGCCAGAAAAAAGAGATGAACGAAAGTTGAACCGGGCCCAAATTCTCGCCACCGCCCGCAGGAGGAAACCCTACGCAATACCCGGTTTCCTCAATGCAAACGGCTATATTCAGGCAATGATATTGACCTGAATAGAGCGGTTTTGCCATGAAACAGCACCCTGTAATGCGGTTTATCGCATCATTTGCCATCTGCATCTCGGCCGGTTACCTCAATCTCTACATGTTCACCGAGTCAGTTCCCTTATGGTACGGAACGCTCACGAAACCTGCCTTCGTCCCGCCCCCTATTGTAATCTTCTACGGGATCATCGCGGTGTCCATCCTGCTGGGGCTCTGCTTCTATTCTATCTTGGGCGCCATTTATGCAGACCATGAGGCCGCCTCAGCCAGGAATTTATTCCTCTTCGGAATCGGATTGAGCGTGATCTGGTTTTCTGCCGTCTTCCTGCTGCACCTGCTCCTTTTCGGATTCGTCGTGATGCTCCTGCTGCTGGTAGTAATTCTGGCCACGCTCTTCAAAGTACTTCAGTCCGCTCCCCGGATAGCAATCCTGCTGGTCCCCTACCTGATTATTATGATAATTGTGGCTTTTGCGAATCTCGAACTTTACCGGCTGAACCCGCTAGCATAGGAAGTGAAGGGACTGTCGATAACAAAGAGCGAAAATTGCATACCGATATGCGGGCAGTATAGCAAAACAGTGAAGGCGTTTTTAGAAGATTTGCATTTTTTTGGGCACCTGTAACCCAAAACAAGATGCGAGGGATGGGATTCTGGGCCTCAAGTGCGATTCGCAAACAGCAAATTTTTGCTGAATTTTGAAATGAAAACTGATTTGAAATTATTTGTCACGCAGCATAAATATAAATTTGCCTGAACACCGCTCATCAAAAAAATGATTGAAACGGCTCATCGCGCACAAAAACCACCAAAATTTTAACGGATCTTACGCTCAACGGGGCCCGGGCCCCTTGCCGCGTGGGCTTCCCCGAAACTGTACAAAACAACCGGAGCCGGTCGCGGAGCAGGGGCGAGTGCGCCGAAGGTGCACGAAGCGTGCGACGCGGGCGGCGATCAACACTATTTTTCAAAAGAGATCGTGCAAAAAAAAGAAATTTACAATCCTGCCCGGTCAACAATGACATCGGCAACAGCCTTCGCACTCTTGAACGGAAAATCCGTAGCCTTGAGCAGTTTTCCGGCATCTCCGGCAGTCATCTTGAGGTCGCCAACCTGACAAGTTGTAGCTGCACCGTTCGGAAACGCTGCAATAAGATCCGCGGGAGTTTTTACCGGGAACTTCGCTCCTGCGAGTGCTCCGGAAATCTGTGCATGAATTTGTTCCTTAACTGATTTTGTCATGGTACTTTCACCGGGTATGCATCGTTATGTTGTGAATATATACTTGAGCGTCATTAAAATATACTAAACGAGTTAGTATAGAAAAATGACCCGCAAGGTAATGAAGACACACCACACCACCATAATGAAAGGAAATTATTCTATGGGAGCAACACTGGGTTCGACAGAAATACGGGAGCTGAAAATCGAGATTGCCGGGCTTCGGAATGAACTGAAACGATTCATCGAGCATGCAAACCTGCAGCATGTTGATGGGATCCTTTCGGACCTGAAGAAAAATTACGCAGACTTATTCACGAAACACCAGGTTGATACTGCAAAAGTTGATCTCTCCTCACAAATGGTCAACGACTGCAAAATGCAGAGCAAATGCTTTGAACTGTTCATGGATTTTTTACAAAATACCGCCCGGCATATCAAAGATGGGCAGGTGTCAGATGAAATTATCCAATCCTATCGGGAACAGATGAAAGTGATGCGGAAGAAGGGACCTTATGACAAGTGCGATACGTGTTTTTCTGAAGTGCACCGCCTTTTTGAAAAGCAGGTTGACCTGATGCAATCACTTGGCATTTACACGAAAACAGGAGAAAACGAAGAAATTATTGCAGAAATTTCCGATGATACCTTGGTAAAGGATTTACTGGAGCCGGTCGCGAATATCCAACGATTCCAGATTCTCAAAGCGCTTACCGTCCAGACACGGACATTTTCAGATATTTCACAATTGACCGGGCTGCGAGGCGGAAATCTCTTGTTCCACATCAAAAAACTGACGGATTCCGGTATGATCCTCCAGCGTCATGAGCGAGGGGATTACATCATCACGGACAAAGGATTCAAAACAATGTCCGCAATATCACAATTGCATAAACTCCTGAATTCCGAATAAACCTCTAGTTCTTCATTTTTTCTGCGGGCAAATCACCATTATAATTTTGTTGACATGAAGATCGGTCGAGACTGTTCGTCTCCGCTGCACTACCGCTCGCTTCGCTCCCGTCCATTTCGCTCCGCTCACAGACTCTCCCTTGCTTTTCCGGAGTTGCCCTCTTGGTAGGATGACGCCCCTGGCTAGTCGCGTTGCTCCGGCGCCAGCGGCTGCTCTCGCCCGCTCCTCACATAGCGCTTCGCGGAATGTTCGTCGCTGTTGATCGTACTCATGCAGTACGCTCAGTGACTCATCCGCACGACGCATCAGGGGCTCGGACTCACCGGCTGATGCGGTTCGTTACCTTCGCGCCCTGAAGCGGTGCTCCTTCGGGCCGCTGGGCCGGGTCAGGATAGCCCCCTGATGGGGGCACGGGCTTCTTGTACGGGCGGGGGACAAAGCGACGGTTACAGGGCGCATCAGCGACCTGTCGATCGCTTTGTCGGGTGGGTAAACCGATACCAATTACATTTTCCGATCAACCGGAACCGGGCTCCGGTCCGGGTGGGAGGATGCGAACCGGAACACGGCGACCTTCGCCGTGTCGCGTGAGCATCGGGCGGGCCAGGTAAGATCAGGACTGCCCAACAGAATAGGCACACGGCAGCAGTCGGGGCGGGTCATGGCTACACGGCGCGGTTACGGGGCGCATCAGCGACCTGTCGGTGTGCCTGGGCGGGCCAATATGAACAAAAAAGATAATGCCGGACGACGTATAGTGTACCAACCCGGCAGGGCTCTTGATTGGACTCATGGTGTCCCTGTCCGGGCCACCGTTTATCCGCAATAAAAAAGGATTATTTTCTTTATCCGGTGCAATCGCCATACAAAAAATTTCCACAGTCCCCAGATGGTGATCCGGTTTTTGCGGTGCTCCCAGAATTCATGCCGGCTAATCATGGAATCTCTCACTATTCCGAGGTGATCCCCCTCGGGAGTGGCTCTGATATCCATGCGATCGCATCCAGCCGCTGTCTCTCGGCCACCAGATTATCTAAGCCCTCCCATGCTGCCTTGGCTTTCCATGATGCGATGATCTCATCGTGCCTGCTGCGGAGATCCTGCGCTTGGGCCAGTAACCGGAAAGCCCGGCTCTCCAGCTCGGGCAGGGTGGTTTCAATGCGTTCGAGTTCTTCGAGGACCTTTACCGGCATGGCATCAAAAATAGTGTTCATGCCGTCACCCCTTCCGCCGCATCGATCCCGCTGGCACCGGTGGGGACCGGGGCCGAAGCCCCGATCATAAAATCCGCTGCCTTCTCTGCTCTGCCCGCTGCATACATCACGAGATCTGCATCGGCTTTGATCGCCGTTGCCCAGTTCTGGAGATATGCCGCTTGATTCTGAACAATCGCCGATGAGTCGATCCCGGTGAGAGCTGCCAGGTAAGCGCTCCCAATCTCGGCGACCAGTTCCTCGCGCCCGTAGGTGTCGGAACCGAAGCAGACCGGATCGGTCCGCTTGAACCGGTCGAGCCGTGGCCCGGTGGAGTGGACGCACTCATGAAACATCGTTGCGTAATAGTGCTCCGAGGTTCTGAACTGGCAGATATCCGGGATGGTGATCCTATCCATCTGCGGGAGGAATGCGGCCCGGTCTCCTGCGGTGATTGTTATATTTTCCCGGTCTGTGTAGTCATGAATGACCGCATCACATCCGAGAAGGTGAGCGTTTTCCTTCACATCGGGGAGTTTGTACCCCTGCTCTAGGTAATCAGTCTGTGCGACATTGAAGACAACGAAGGCTTTTAGAAACCGGATTTGTTTTTTATTTTCTGTCTCCTTACCATTCTCATCCTTCTTTGTCTCGGTTTTTACGGTCCGGCCTGCGTAGATAATCCCGTGGCCGTGCTCACCCTTCTGGACCTGTAACCCTGCGGCGAGATACTGCCGGTAGGTTGCCCAAAAAGGGAGGGGATAGGGACTGAGTCCGAGAATTAACCGGTTCAGCCCGGTGTATGCTCTGCCGCTGAAAAGATTTCGCGGACCGTTTTCGGTCCACGGTTTCAACCAGGGGATTTTTCCCTTTGATAATGCTTTGATGATCCGCTCGTTGATCTGCGCTTTTACGTCAGCGGCTTTCATGCGTGCACCCCGGCGGGCTGGGTGTTAGCTGCGAGAGGCTGTACCGGGCGCATAGTCGAAACATTCGCATATTTCCGCTCACCCTTGAGCATCCCTTTTAGCTGTGCGAGCGGGGAGACATACTGCACATCATTGATCGTTATCATCACCGCTTTACCGGACCGGGTGATCCATGCCTTCCCGACCGGTGCCGCCTCCGAGTTTTTCATTACATCAGATATGTCAAAGACCGGTGCGGGCCTGTGGTCTTCGAGCCTTCGGACTTCCCCGGCTGGGATCACTGCTTGCATAGTCTTGACATCGATACGGACCGAGCCGTTATAGAGACGCGCGGCCCCTATGTGCTCGAACTTCACATCTGTGTTTGTTGTTGGACTCATGGTGTTTTTCACCATACATCTATCGACGTTAGCGCTTATAACTCTCCGCCGTGCGCAGTGTGAAAGTGAAAGCGGTGCGTTGTCAGATTTACGAAATAAAGATTTTGCGCAGAATTTTGTTCACGCTTGGCCCGCCCAGGCACACAGCGCGACAGGTCGCTGATGCGCCCCGTAACCGCGCCGTGTAGCCATGACCCGCCCACGCTGCAGGAAATTTTATGGTTTCCTGTTGGCATGTATTCGTTCAGGCAGGACCCACCCGGCGCTCACGCGACACGGCGAAGGTCGCCGTGTTCCGGCTCGCGCCCTCCCCCCCAAGACCGTCCGCCCGGTTTCGGTTGATCGGGAAAATGCATCTTGTCGCGGCTGGGCCCACCCGACAAAGCGAGCGACCGTCCGCTGAGGCGTCCGGTAACCGTCGCTTTGTCCTCCCACCCGTACACCGATCCCGTGCCCCCATCAGGGGGCTATCCTGACCTGACCCAGCGGCCCGAATGAGCACCGCTTCAGGGCGCGAAGGTAACGAACCGCATCAGCGGTGAGTTCGAGCCCCTGATGCGTCGTGCGAGTGAGTCACTGAGCGTTAGACACTTGCTCAGTATACAGCGACGAAAACGATGCGGAGCATGGTGTGAGGAGCGAGCCGGAGCATCAGCGAGGACGAGTGAACATGACCGACCGATCTTCATATCAGCAAAACTGTTTCCGTGGGGGAAGCCCACGCGGCGAGGGGCGGAGCCCCGTTGAGCGTAACCTCTCCGAAATAATTGTGCAGATCGCCGCCCCGCTCCGCACGCTTCGTGCACCTTCGGCGCACTCGCACTTGCTACGCGGATCGGCTTATCTCGTTCAACTGCCCAAAACGCCATTTTTGATACCTTCCCCTGAAAAAACGACCCTCATATTCGCATTCCGGCAGGGTTTCCGGGTCCGGATGGGGTAAATTAGGTGGCGAAAAATGTCTCGATTTAATCCCCATTGGCAGGCTTTGGGAGGGGTGTATTTCTCCTTTATTTTGGCAATCAGAGTGATTTAAAGGCGTATTTTCCATAGGAACTGAAAAGAGGGGATTATCGGGGTTTTCTGGTATTAGCCTACGTACCGGAGAAGAAAAAGGAGCCCGTATAGGGCTTATTTTATCACATCTTTTTTTCTATTGTATATTTGAATCCATAAAATCTCGTTTCTTATAACCTACAAAAAAACTCCAAAAATGGATATCCGATGCGCGAATACCGGGAAAAAAGTTCCTCCTTTTCAAAAATTATTGCTGATTCACCGGAATCACATGGACTGCTGACGCTTTGAACGTTGCATATACTTTGCTTCCGGGTTCAAGATGCAGATCCCGGCAGCTTTCCCGGGTGAGAAGTGCCGTGAGTGGGAACCCGGCATCGAGAATAACCCGGACTGTACTCCCAAAGGGGATAATCTCTGACACCGTTCCCGGAAGGCAGTTGCGGGCGCTGGAAGCAAATGGTTCCCCCGACAGGATCACGTCTTCGGCATGCAGGGTGGCTACCACGTCCCCGACTATGCAGGAAGACTTCCGATGTTTCCCCTACCTGGACGATCTCTCCCTCCCGCATGATCGTGATCCTGTTGGCAAGGGCAAAGACATCCTCGAAATGATGGGTGATCTGGATGATGGTCGTCCCGGTGAGTTTCCGGATGCGGGAGAGTTCCCTGCGCATCCGTTCCCGGGTCCGGCCATCGAGTGCGCTCATCGGTTCATCGAGCAGCAGGATCTCCGGCTTAAGGACGAGCGCCCGGGCAAGAGCAACCCGCTGCTGCTCACCACCGCTCAATGAGCCCGGATATCTTCCGGAGAGATGATGGAGCTCCAGCAGGGTACACATATCTTCCACAATAGCATGCTGCTCGCACGGAGGGATTTTTTTCTGGCGCAACCCAAACGCGATATTCTCCTCAACTGTGATATGAGGGAAGAGCATGTAATCCTGGTATACCATCCCAATGTTCCGCGAGCGCGGTTCAGTTGAGGTGATCTCCCGGTCATTCAGAAAAATCCCCCCGGTATCCGGGGTATGGATGCCGGCAATCGTCTCCAGGAGAACGGTTTTTCCCGCACCGGTGGGACCGAGAATGATGAAATATTCCCCGGGCTGTATCTCAAGCGACACGTCCCGTACCGAGAATTCACCAAGGGTGATGGAAAGGGATTTTATGCGCAGCACGGGTCATCACCTCTTTTAAAAAACATGCACGTCCCGGTCAAAGTATTCCACCGCACACAGAGTAATGAGCGAGATCAGGATCAGGATGGTCGCAGCTGCGACGGCGAGGTTCAGGTCGCCCGTCGAGATGTTGAGATAGAGCGCGATCGGCAGCGTCTCGGTTCTCATGGTCGTCGCTCCGGCAAGCATCAGTACTGCCCCGAACTCACCCATTGCTTTTGACCACGTGATGACCGCGCCGGCAAGGAGACCGTGTCGTGCCATCGGCAGGGTGACCTGGAAAAATGCACTGCTGTCCGTGCACCCGAGCGTCTTTGCCACATATTCGTACCCCGGGGATTAATCGTGGAGAAGGCAGATCGCAAAATCCGGATCATATAGGGAATGTTTACAAAAACTTCTGCTACAATGATGCCAAGCGGGGTAAAAATTACCGCAAAGCCGGCCTGTTCCAGCGCCTTGCCCCACGGGGTGGTGCCAAAGAAGAGGAGGAGTGCAATACCCGCAACAAGGGGTGGGAGCGTGAGGGGAATGGTTAAGGCCAGGGTCGCAATCCGTTTTCCGAAAAACTGGTACCGGACGAGGGCATAAGCGACCGGAATGGCGATTGCGACACAGATGATTGTGGATATCACGCTTGTTGCAAGACTGAGCAGGATGGCAAACTGTATTTCCGGGCTTGTCAGGCTTGCCGTGAGAGCAGGTAACGGGGAATAAAAAACCAGGCCGAGGAGAATTGCGCTGATGCTCAGAAAAATCAGGTACGTGAGGGAGAGGAAGAATCTTCGCATCAGTCAGTTTCCTGCAATTATGAGTGCTGCTGGTTTTTTACGTTCTCCTGCCGGGCGTTCATGCTCGTTTCGCGTATCCGTTCGATGTGCTGGTCAGATACCCAGCCGGACCGGGCATCGGGAATGCAGTCAAACGCCGGGACATAGGGTTTGATGTCGAGGATTGGTGTCCCGTCAAGGAGATCCATGCCCGTAACAGAGAGCCTGCAACCATTCACCCCGGTCAGGGTCATATAGGAGATCCCGATGGGGTTGGGACGATTGAAGTGACGGCACGCAAAGATGCCATGCGAGGCCACTCCGTCAGTCAATGGCTTTTCGATGAGAGCCTTTTGTGTAGCCCGGTCGAAACAGGAAAGGATGATGAGATGGGAAAATCCCTCGATACTCTTCAGCCCTTCCAGGAATTCCGGGAATACCTCTATCTCGCCTTCTTCCTGAGAAAAAATGCTCTGGAAAGGTGGGGCACCGGCTGTTGAGAGCCGTGAGTGAGCAACCCCGACGGGCCGTAACTCAATCACGAAAGACTTCTCCTTACACCAGGTGCGTTCACGGTGTGACATTGACATACACCGGGTCCGGGTAGATGGGGAATCCGTGCTTGGCGAAGTATGCCTTGCCTTCGTCCGATGCAACGTATGCAACGAATTTATTCGCTGCATCGGTGTTCCGGGTATAGGTCGTCGCCCCGATGGGGGTGATCAGGACTGCGTTGTCACTGAGCGGGATGGTTATTGCATCGACCTTGGTGGCGTCGATCTGGTCAAGGGTCAGTATGGCTGCATCCGCCTGGCCAAGGTTCATGATGGTGGTGAGCTCGTTAATCGTCGGTGTGCGGGTGACGACATTCTTCTCGACTGCTGCGGTAATGTTGAGTCTTTTGAACATTTTCGTCCCGGCCTTTCCAATCGCCGTGGCGTTGGCATCGCCGAGCGCTACTTTCAGGCCGGGCTTTACAAAGTCCTCTAGTGAGGTGATGTTTTTGGGGTTGCCTTTCTGGACGGCAATTACCGGGACGTGATACGCTACGAGCTGGTTTGTGGTTACCAGCCCCAGGTCTTTTGCAGTCTGGAACTCAACCGTTGAGCCCGGGATGAACACGTCACCTTTTTTTGTCAGGTTCATCTGGGAAACGAGTGTCCCGGCACCGCCATAATTATACTGAACGGTGATACCGTATTTCTGGGTAAATGCCGGCCCGATCTCGTCAAGCGGGGCCTTGAGCCCTGCACCGGCAAACACAAGGACCGGTTCCTGTGATGATGCGGGAGTGCTGGTGACTGTCGGGATGGGTGTGCTTTGCGTTCCTGCCGGCGTGGAGGAAGTACAGCCCGCTGCGAGCAGTGCGCAGATAATCAGTACGGTGAAAATGAACAGATAGCGGATATTTTTCATACCGCTCATATGGGTCATATTTCGTAATATAGTTAATTATTTGATGTTCACATTTACTAAAAATTAATCAAAAATATTAAATTAGAAAACTACCCAATTCCTTTGCTTATACATTCCATCAGGCATCTGTCAGAGCCGGACAAATTCTGCCCTGCGCATGTGTTAAAAAAAGGAAACGGACGATCATGAAATGCTCATATTGTGAACTGAACTGCACTATACATGAAGGATCGACCGGGCATGAAGGATCGACCGGGGTGTGCCGGTGTTATACCAATGAGTCCGGAACGATCGTTGAACGTTTCCCGGGAACTTACCTGGTGGAATATCCGATCAGTATCGAGACCATGCCGCTCCTGCATTTTTATCCGCAGGGAAAATTCCTCCAGGTGAGTACAATCGGCTGTAATTTTTCCTGCCCCAGCTGTGTTTCTGAAATTCTGACCGGGATGGTGGACGAACTTGCGCCCGCAATGAAAAAACGCCGTCCCGGTGAGGTGGTTGCCCACGCACTTGCTGAGCACTGCATCGGTATCGTGTTCTGCTTAAACGACCCGGCTGTTGCCTACCCGACATTCCTGGCGCTCGCACAAGCGGCACATGAACAAGGGCTGCTGGTTGGCTGTTCTACGAATGGTTATTTTACCCCGGATGCTCTGGCCGGACTCCTGCCATTCCTCGACTGCGTAAGTGTGGGGGTCAAGGGGTGTTCCGATGCAGCATACCGTTCTTGTGGAGTGTCGGTCGCCGCGCCGGTATTCTCAACCATCCAGACGCTTGTTAAGCACCATATCCATGTGGAGGTTACGCTCGTTCATGTGCGTGGACACGAGCAGGATCTTATCGATACGGCAGAAAAGATTGCGACAATTTCCCAAAAGATTCCTCTTCAGGTTATGCGGTTCGTTGCATTCGGCACTGCTGATCTCGCGCTGGAACCCTCGATCCATGAATCCGAACAGGTGTGTGATACGCTCCTGAAAAATTTCCCGTTCGTGTACCTGTTCAATTCCCCGGGCAGCACCTATCTTGACAGCCACTGCCCGATCTGCGGGAGCAGCGTCATATCGCGTGAAATGTTCGGCCCTATGGGTGCCCACGTGATTGAAAACCAGCAGGACGGGGTTTGCCAATGCGGGTATCACCTGCCGATCACCGGCATGATTGCTTCTCTTCCATTTACCGAAACCGGTATGATGGGAGGATATCGCCCGACCCGTGCACTTGAGACCATTGATACGTACCTGGTCTGTCTTGGGGTTACCGACAGAGAGTCCCGCGTCCGTGTCTGGGTGGATTTCATGCAGCGGAATTACATCAATGAACTGCACATGAAAATCCAGACGGTTGAAGGGAGTTATGAGATCATCTCTCACCTGGCACAATTAACCGGACACGAAAGCAGGGGGGATGAATTGATCCGTTACCTGAAGGAAAAGGTTGCTGATATCACAACACGCATCGATGGTGCAGCAAAGCCCAGCGTCTATTACATGATGGGGCTCCCCCGTTTTGCCCTGAATGAGGGTCGGTTCGAGATGCGGCTTGTCGAACTTGCTGGAGGAGAAATAACCAACCGGAACCTGCCCCGGCAGGGGAAACCGGGGATCATGATCAGCGATGAAGATCTCCGGCGCATGAATCCGGACGTGATGATAATTTCCGGCCTTTTTTCCACTACGGTTGAGGATGTCTCTGCCTACTGTGATGAACATGGCATTGATGTCCCCGCAAGTAAAAACTGCCAGGTCCATGCCATGCACCCATCTTGGGATTTCGGCAACCCCCGGTGGATTCTGGGGCTGCTGGTTCTTGCAAATATTCTCCATCCGGACCGGTGTGCGTTTGACATTCCTGCAGAGGCGGATGCATTCTATCAGAAATTCTATGGCATTCCCTTTGCAGACACACGCACAAACCGTTCATTCTTCCGGCCGACGGCTTCCTGATGGGGGCAAATCCCTTTTCGTTCCTGTTCTTTTATGCAGGACTTTGTTGAAGATCTCAACCGCATCATAGTCCGTGATGAGATCGGGATTATAGGATCCCGGTAAACAGGTTGCAGAAATTTCATCAGCATTTCCGGCTTTTGCTTTTTTATTGCGCTCACGGCCCTTTTTTGATTTTGTCCGGATATCCGGTCCTAGTCCGGGTATGCCTCCTATTTTCTGCCGTTTAGTCTCATCATTATCTGGCATAAAACTCCTTCAACAGACTCAGTTTATCCCAGTTAGTTTTTACTCATATGAGCGTAAATAGATAATGCATGGAAAATTTCATTTTCACTGTCAATATCCGTACATATAATCCGCAATGGGATGCATGTGCATACTATGATGATAGTGAATTCCTGACACCCTGAATGAGTTGAGATCAGGTACATTATGATATCAGGAAGGAGAAGCATGAAAACCGAAGAACAACCGATAATTCCAACCGGAATACCCGATCTTATTCCGGGTGTGTCCGCGCTCAAGAATGAAGGGTACAGGCTCGTTGCGATCAGCACGACAAAACTCGGGGAGATATTTCAGGTAGACTATTCGTTTGACCTGAATTTCTCATTCCGGACGCTACGACTGCTTGTGCCTCAGGGAATAACACTCCCCAGTATCACCGGGATATATTGGGCTGCGTTCCCGTATGAGAACGAGATCCATGATCTCTTCGGGATAATGGTTACGGATATTGCCGTTGATTTCAAGGGAACGTTCATCAAAACTGCAATTCAATTCCCGTTCAGCGTGAACACCGACAAACCTGAGGAAGACGTATGTCAAAACAAATAACCATTCCCTTCGGACCACAGCATCCGGTGCTCCCGGAACCCATCCACCTTGACCTGGTTCTGGAAGACGAGAAGGTGGTGGAAGCCATCCCCACCATCGGGTATATTCACCGTGGACTGGAGAAACTTGTAGAGAAACGTGAGTATACGGAATACGTGCATATCGCAGAACGGATCTGCGGGATTTGCAGTTTCATTCACGGAAGTACCTATGTGCAGGCAGTTGAGACCGTCATGGGTATTGAGGTTCCTGAGCGGGCGCTGTATCTTCGTACAATCTGGTCTGAATATTCACGAATGCACTCCCATCTTCTCTGGCTCGGTTTATTTGCTGATTCCCTGGGATTTGAAAACCTCTTCATGCAGTCATGGCGACTGCGCGAACATATCCTTGACGATCTGGAGGCAACGACCGGGGGGCGTGTCATCCAGGGAGCCTGTAAGGTTGGAGGAGTCCGCAGGGACATTGATAATAAGAAACTTGGCGAGATGGTTACCGGTTTAGAAGAGCTTGAAACAGAGATCAGGGAATTAAACAAGGTCTTTTTCAATGACAGTTCAATCCTTCACCGCACAAAAGGAGTGGGAATAATTATGGAAAAAGATGCATACGAACTCGGCGCGGTCGGTCCGACCGGGCGGGGAAGTGGCATTGCGCAGGATGCACGAATGCTGGGGTATGCAGCATATGACCAGATCCATTTCAAACCGGTTGTGGAAACCGGTGGGGACTGTTATGCCCGCTGCGTGGTCCGGGGCAGGGAACTGCATACCTCGATTGATATTATCAGGCAGGCCGTCAACAAAATCCCCGATGGACCGGTTGAAGTGAAAGTGACCGGTACTCCCAACGGCGAGTACTGGGCGCGGGCTGAACAGCCCCGTGGTGAGGTTATCCATTATGTGAAGGGGAACGGGACCCGGCACCTGCTCCGGCACCGGGTCAGGACACCGACATTTGCCAACATTCCATTCCTGGTAAAAGCGCTGGCGGGATGTCAATTGGCTGATGTGCCGGTAATTGTCCTTTCTATTGACCCCTGTATCGGGTGTGCGGAACGGTGAAAGTAAGGGGAAACCCTGATTTTCTTGTGGCTCATCCCTTAAGTGATCCGGTGCCCAGCACCGGTTTCATACACGTTTCCTGACGTATAAATCATAATGATAACGGGCATTCATTTATCGTTTTTTGCGAGAATCCGGTCTCTTTTTCACGAGGTAACGTTTGATAATTTTGCGTTGCGGTATTTTCACGATAATTTTCTCCATTCTTTCCACCCGGTAATGGCAGGAGAAGAACGGGCCATGATAGATCCTGAGCAGGAATCCGGAAATTGCCGGTGCATATATTTCATCCAGTTGAAAATAGGTGCGGAACTCCTGTACGGTGATCCATTGTTCCGTTTCACCGAATTGTGCCATATACTGTTCAAGAAGTTCAGGAATTTCCTTGTTGCGTGCCATGAATATTCACCGAATGACGTCGGGGTATGTGTTGTAATAGAGCAGAGACGGATTTTCTGCGATTGAAGACGGATCTTCTTTCATCTCCGCTTCACCAGGTATCGTTTGGGGGTGATCTGGTAGCGGTTTTGAGCCTTGATCCGTTCAACACGGTGAACAATGAAGGGAAATCCAGAAATCGGTTTATCCATCAGCCCACAAAAAAACGCAGCAATGATGTGGCCGTTCTCACCGGTCAGGTTAAAATGATCCCGGAATTCCTGCACGGTTACCCACCGGTCATCGCCCCCCTTCTCCCCCATATACTGCTCCAGTAACCGGGGAAGTTCATTAAAACGGTCTATTGGCATTTCATAATCTCCTTTTCTTGTTCTCTCGAATGGTTTTATCCGACCAGTTAATCCGGAACTCATTGTTCTGGCCAGACCAAAATAAACCCCGATTGCAATGATGAAAAGATCTCATGCAGGACAATGCAGTATTTCAGACCGGTAAGATCGTTATACGCTCACTCTCGTTTTTTCCGGAAGTACGGTCCGTCTTTGTCGGTCAAGAGGATATTCCCGCAGTTTCAGCAGATAACGGCATTTTTTGGGATCGGATGGTTTTTCACCCTCTTCCAATGCGATCTTTGCGACAATGAAGGGAAACTGGCTGAACGGCCCGAGCTTCAGCCGGCGCAGAAATGCCGATATCGTGTTGCTCTGGTAACGTGTGAGACCGAAATGGTCACGGAGTTCATGTGCCGTGATCCACCGCTCCTCGGCCGCATTCTCCTCCATGTACGCTTCGAGCAGTTCAGGGATATCGTGATATCTTTTCATAATGGCACTTCATGCAATTTTCATATGAGATCTATGAAAAAAGGGATTACCTTTTTAGGATTCAACCAGTTTTACCAGGTTTTTCATGACGGCATCCACTGCTTTCCATGTGGGGGTATCCGCATGGCGGAGGACATACGGTCGCCCTTCATCTCCTGCCTTCACCATCGCCGGATCGAGCGGGATGGAGCCCAGGTAAGGCACGCCCAGTTCCTGTGCCGCCTTCTCTCCGCCACCCCTGCCGAACAGGTCGATGGTATCGCCGCAATGAGGGCAGAGCATGCCACTCATGTTCTCGATGATCCCAATCACCGGCAAATCCAGTTTCTCAATGAACTTGATTGCCTTGATCGCATCGAGTACAGCCACATCCTGCGGGGTGGTCACGATGACTGCTCCCTGCACGTTCGGTGAGAGCTGGACTATGGTGAGTGCTTCATCTCCGGTACCGGGTGGGAGATCCACGACAAGATAATCCAGCGCACCCCAATTCACATCAGAAAGGAACTGCCCGATTACTGCCATCTTCATCGGCCCGCGCCAGATAACCGGCGTACTCGTATCGGGAAGAAGAAATGCCATCGACATGACTGCGAGATTCCCGGTTACATGGACCGGCTCAATCATATTTTCCAGAATGGCAGGCTTCTGCTCTTCGATGCCCAGCATCTTGGGAATGTTGGGGCCATGAATATCGAGATCAAGCAGTCCGACCTGCCTGCCATGAGCCGCGAGAGCGGAAGCAAGGTTAGTGGATACGGTTGATTTCCCCACGCCCCCCTTGCCGCTCAGTACAAGGATCACGTGTTTTACATCGATCTTCGCCTTCGGGGGCAACCCTTTGGGGGCTTCCGATGCACCCTTCGTTTCCGGGTGACTTTCTGAATGTAGCGTCATAAGAATCAGCATTCCTCAATTATCCGGTAAAACCAGTTCCGGGCTTCGGCCCGGATACACGGCTTCCTGTCAGGAGAACCGGGTTTTTTCATTAAGTTCCTGCAGCACAATGCGAAGAATCTTTTTTTTATTAATGCCCGCTGCATTCGTGATCGGGACCATGGGTGCAGCTGCTCTCACCCTGTGCAATTTTTCCTGCCATGAAATCCTTGATTACCGTCTCGATCTTACCCCGTACTCCAAGGAATACTTCGATATTATTTTCGCAGAACAGGTCTACAGCCCGTGGCCCCATGCCGCCTGCGAGGACGTGCGTGACCTTATGCCCGGCAAGGAATGGCGGCAACTTTCCCGGCTCGTGCCCGGGGCTTTCAATAATCTCCCGTGATGTGATCTTTGCATTTTCAATAACAAACACTGCATATTCAGTACAGTGGCCGAAATGCTCGGACACCATGTCTCCTTCTTTTGCAATTGCAACTTTCATGATACTAACCTCGAAAAATATTGGATTCTCATTCACGGAGGCGCCTGTGTCATCGCCGGCTCGCTCTCTTCATTTGTTTGCTGTACTGGGGCAGCATATTCCTGTGCAGGTGCAACAATCGTCCGGCACCTGCCAAAGCCCCTGCCGCTCATCGGACCTGTTCGTTGTGGTCCTGTTCCGTTTAATCCAGGCATTGATATTCTCCCGGCACCTGTATAGGTACCATAATTACTCATATGCGCGTAAATACTTAAAAAGGTTGGTTTAGGCAATCTCTCTAAAATGGGAATTATTTCGGTACCAACTTTCCAATCTCACGGAAATCCATATCATGCACAGTCCCTTTGCTGACTTATTGTTCGTCCGGGATCCTCCACAATCACCACGGATTCTTATTTCACAGCAGTCCAATAACTAGTCAGGTGATTCCTTTTGTCAAAACGGGCAGTTGACATGACGTTTCAGGCACTTTTTACTCTTACGGATCTCCGGGTCATTCTCCGGGAGACCGCACCGCAGCACGAGCTGGATGAAAAACAGCGGGAGCAGGCACAGCGGCTTTTGGAGAATCTAGAACGGCAGGTCTCTTCATTGAAACAGGAGTTGCTGAAATGAGATGCGCAAAAGGTATTGAGGCGCGGCAGGTGGATGAACTTGCGATCAATATCGATCCTATCCAGGTCGGTGGAAGGCTCACGGACGATGCGATGAATGCCGTGATTGCCTATGGAGACGGGTATTCGGTCTGCGACAACTGCCGCAAGCCCAACCGGCTCGATCATATCAGCAAGCCCCCGATTGCAGAGTTCCATAAGGATGTTGCCGCGTGGCTGAACATGGATGCCGTCCGCACGGTGCCCGGGGCCCGGCGAGGATTCCAGGCAGTAGCCCATACCTATGTCCAGAAGGGAGATCCGGTTCTGTTCACCTCACTCTCTCACTACACTGAGTTCCTTGCCGTGGAAGGGGCCGGAGGTATTGCGTGTGAGATTCCCGCAAACGATCAGAACAAGGTCACATCAGATGCAGCTGCTTTCAAGATCGAGGAAGTGAAACAACAGTTTGGCCGGGCGCCCGTCCTCGCCTTCATCGATCATGTAGATTACCAGTTTGGCAATATGCATGACGTGAAAGCGATTGCGAAAGTCTGCCACCAGTACGATATTCCCGTGCTCTACAATGGTGCCTACACGGTCGGTATCCTGCCGGTGAATGGCAGGGATCTTGGCGTGGATTTTGTTGTCGGTTCCGGGCACAAGAGCATGGCAGCCCCGGCACCGTCCGGCATCCTTGCGACAACTACGGAACGGGCGGCAGAAGTCTTCCGCACAACTGCCATTATCGGTGATGTGACCCAGCGAAAGTTTGGGATCAAGGAACCTGATATGATGGGCTGCACCCTGATGGGGGTCACCCTAATCGGGATGATGGCATCGTTCCCGCAGGTTAAGGAACGGGTAAAACATTTTGAGAGAGAACTGGAGAACAACCGGATCGTTGTTGATGGACTTCTTGCGGTTGAGGGAACGAAGATCCTTTCGGAGATGCCACGAAAGCACACACTGACCCGGGCAGATACGATCGGCTCGTTTGACAAAGTAGCAGAATCACACAAGAAACGGGGTTACTACTTCTCGGGAGCACTGGAGGAAAAAGGCGTGACGGGTGTAATTCCCGGTGCCACCAAAATCTGGAAGTTCAATACCTATGGCATGACACAGAAGCAAGCTGTATATCTTGCGGAAGTTTTTGTTGAGATTGCCCGTGAGAATGGGCTTGCGGTGAAGGAATAATCTGGCCTGAAAAATTATTTTTCCTCAGAACTCCTGATTGCGGGTGTGCCTGAGTGGATTCAGGTTATCTCGTCCTGCCTTTTTATTCCAACCGGCTTTTTGTTTATCATCTCGGAGGAATGCCCATGAGGCGGGGGGTGGATGCGTAAAATGCCGGAACCCCCTTTTAAAAACGTTAAAGATTTTTGTGTATCTCTACAGTGCCTTGTTTTTAAAATGTATCGTTAAATGACCAAAACTTAAAAAAGGAAACAGAAGGAATTAAAAAAAATATGTTTGTTCCGACCGGGATATTTTTCACGAAAGGTGTAGGTGTCCATAAAGACCGTCTTGCCTCCTATGAGCTGGCATTGCGAAGGGCCGGGATAGAAAAATGTAATTTAGTTTATGTTTCAAGTATCTTTCCCCCCAACTGCAAACAAATCTGCAAATCTGATGGTCTGGCACAACTCCTTCCGGGAGGAATTACGTTCTGCGTTATGGCAAGGAATGATACAAACGAACCCAATCGTCTGGTATCAGCAGCCATCGGTCTTGCCCTGCCTAAAGATACCGACGAGTATGGATATCTCTCGGAACATCATGGCTATGGAGAAAACCAGGATAAGACCGGGGAATATGCTGAAGATCTCGCAGCCACGATGCTCGCTACCACCCTCGGTATAAAGTTCGATGCCGGTCTTGCATGGCAGGAGCGCGAACAGATCTACAAGGCAAGCGGGAAAATTATCAAGACAAAACATGTCTGCCAGTCAGCAGAAGGGGACAAAAACGGCTGCTGGACAACCGTTATTGCCGTAGCGGTTTTTCTCGGATAGTCGTTTTTAATCTGGGTAATGTACCAATCCAACCTCCTGACTATTTTCAAACTGGAGTTGGTGCAGATTTTATAGAAGATAGTGCAATTCCGAATCTAACAGAGTGCAAGATGGTACACGATTGCGCAGGCATGCCTATATTGTAATGGGAATTATTCAGCCCCAGATCGGATCATCACCAAACCGGTTCATCCAGAATTCCCTTGAATCATAGTCAGTGCCTTTGCGGATATCTTCAGCCTGGAATGATAACTCATAATTTATACCATATTCCACGAGAATATCGTAAGCCTCTTTGATGCGGATAAAGGTAGCATGAGAAAGATCCGGATCGTGCTGCGACACATCCGGGTGCCACTCTTTGGCCAGTTCACGGAACCGGGCATGTATCCCGTTCAGGCTCGCTGTACCGGTAATACCAAGCACTTCGGCAGCTTCGGGAATGCTCATGGTGGATTGGATTATCATCTGTGGACTGTAGGGGGGCGCATATGATAAAAATAACCGGATTACAAAACAAAGATTCCCTAATCATACGCCAGCCGGGTCTTCTCATTGGTGAGCGTTGGCGCAATCAGTTCTTTCCATGCTGCAGAATCCCACGAGCCGAGCTTCTGGGGGGTTGTGTAATATTTCTGGGGGATTGGGTGCGTTCCGACAACAACATCCATCCCGTATTTTTCTTTAATGAACCGGGTAAAATAGGAGATCCTGGGACAGGGGGGATACCCGACTATCATAACAGTGGCAAGGTGGATGACCTCCGCACCATTGTTCTTCATCTCCTGCGGCACGTACTCGACATTCCCGCCGGGGCAGCCGTTGCAGGTTGTAAACCCGACAAGTTCCACATCGGTTCCCTTGTACCGTTCGAACGCACCCTCGCGGTTTTTCAGCGCCCGCAGGCACTTGCCCCCTGCGCAGGTCCGGTACCGGTCGCAGATAATGATTCCCAGTTTTATTGCGTCTCCCATGATTGATTCTCCTGATGTAATATGATTAGAAAGTAACTATAGAATTCACGAGAGAAATATGCTGTGCAGATCAAAACGGAGGGTGCCTGGTGTATACCACTACCTGTGTTTACGGTAATCAATTACTTTTCATAACATGTTTATCAGATGATGGACAACCGATGATCCATGCAAGCAGTCCACCCCGAAGAGAAGCCAGATGCGCTGAAAGCCAGTATGGACAGAGGCGGGGTATCGCCCGCACTCCAGCAGGAGATCATCCGGCTGGCAGAATTCCATACCTACCCGGCTCCCGGGGTCCTTATCGGTGCGTTCATGGTGGACTATGCGATGGAACTCCTCGGGGTCAAAAAAGGCCAGAAACTCTACGGGGTCTGCGAGACGCCCAAGTGCCTCCCCGATGCCCTGCAGGTCCTCTCCCACATCACGATTGGGAATAACCGGCTCAAAATCGTGCCCATCGGGAAATTTGCGATCACCATGAATATGCCGTCCGAAGATGCGACTGCTGACGCCGTGCGGGTGTATGTGGATCTGGAGAAACTGAAAAAATATCCCACGGTCGATGTCTGATATATCAACAGCCCGGCATTTGACAAGAAAACCATGAAAGGGCAACTGTTCGATGAGATCTTCCGTGCAGGACGAAATATCCTCTCCTTTGAGCGTGTCAGGGTCATGGTGAAAATAAAGAAGAAATGGTCTTCAGTCACGTGCTCCTGCTGCGGTGAGACCATTCCCGATTACCTCATCGAAGGAGACCGCTGCGGGGCCTGTGGTTCGATGAAATATTATGAGAGGATTTGAACGGGAGACTTCCAGTTCTTCCACAATTAAAAAAAAATCCGCATGAAGTCAAAGATTTTGCACCAAAACAATGAAAATTTAGCATTTCAAACTCAATTTCGATTTGCCTGCTCTATCATCTGAAGTCTTCAAAATTTTCATGAGAAAAATTTTCAAATTTTATTCGTACGGAAGCTGAGTAAAATACCTTTCCAGAGGGGATTATTTACCGTCATTTGAGGTATCGTCCCCATCCTTTCTGAGCAGCGCCGTATGGCTCCACAAAACGAATGGGGTACCGACCCTGCGGAATCCGGCCGATGCTGCCATTGCAAGCGTTGTTTCAAACTCATCAGTGGGAACCTCATGCTTCGGTTCAGCGATGAGAAACGTCCCGCCCGGGACCAAGAGGGAAAATACTTCCCGCATGAGCCGGGCTGCATCGGGGACTTCATGGATCACACAGGCACCAAGTGCAACATCGATACACCCCAAATATTCGAGCGCCAGCGATTGCGGTTCAGCCTTGTGGAGCCGGATGCGGGTAAGGAGTCCTTCATGAGAGGCCTTTTCCTTGAGGATCTCCAGCATCTCCTCCTGGAGATCCACCGCAATCACCTGCCCGTTTTCTCCGACGCGCCGCGCAATGGGAAGGGTAAAGAGGCCCGGCCCGCACCCGATATCAAGGACCGTATCGCCCGGGCGGACATACCGGTTCACCAGCCGGCCCGGCTGGTACTTGAACCGTCGCCACCACCCGTCAAGGTAACTGGCGCGAGATACCGGAAAGACTTCGTGATTGCCGCTCATTGCATTCTCTCCGGATTTCACTGATCCGCGTATTCCAGATAGAGTCCGACACCGGTTTCCTGAAGAGGGGCGACCTGTGCCAGGGCAACCTTTGCCACGAGTGCAGTACAATGGCAGGCATGGAGTGCGGTGAGGTTCTGGTCTTTCAGGTATGCAAGCGTCCCTTCAAGCTGCGGTCCTGTCCCCCGGAGATGGAGCCCGCCTATGATGTCGAGTACCCGGCTCTCCCCGCAGATCTTTTTAGCATATTCCACCGTATTGCAGATACCCGCATGGGCACACCCCGTGATGACGACAAGCCCATCGTGGCTGCGGAAAGCGAGTGAGGTATCATCGAGCAGGTGATCCACCTGCACGCTCCCGTCCGGCATCACGATGCGCCGTGGCCCGGGCTGGGTCGTTTCAAAGGAGTACTTCCGCTCGATCTCGCCGAGGAAGAACAAATTTGGCGTGAGACAGACCGGGTTTTTTGACTGATCGAGTGGCATGATCCTCTGCACCTCATCAGCGCTGAGAACCGCACCTATGTCAGGCTGGGGTAGTTTCGGGCGGGAATGAAAACAGAAGGGATGAGCGATAAGTTTGGGCAGGTGGCAGGAGGTATCTTCGATAATCGCCTCCATGAAGAGCCGGATCAGGTGCCAGAGCCCCCCGGTATGATCGGAGTGCCCATGCGACAGGACAATATAATCAAGACCGAGCAGATCGATCTTCATCTTTTGCGCATTTTTCAGCACGGCGTCAGAGTAGCCGGTATCGAACAGTACCCTGCTCCCTTCCGCTTCGATATATGCGGAAAATCCGTGCTCCGCGATGAAGAACCGATCGAAGAGCGCGGTGTTGTCCACAAGAATTGTCGTTTTCATTCAGGTATCTCCATTGTTTGTTCTCTCCGGTAAAATTGCATAAAATACTCCACGAGAACTTCGCTGCGAAGTTACCCGTCCTTCCCGTTCAAGCATTCCAAGAATTTTAGCCACTTCACCGCCGCTCAGCCCGGTGGTTCGGACGAGATCTTCGATTGTTGATGGCCGTCGGCAGAGTGTTGCCCGGACCAGATCGCTCACTTCCGTGTTCGCTTTTGTTACCTGGGAAACGGGATATTTACGGCCGACAATTTCAACATTCGACATTCCGAGCACCTCACAGACCTGTTCCAGTTCGGCATCTGTTGCTGCCTCAATCCACCCTTCTGCGGGTGGCCGGTCGAGCGTGTTCAGCTGGACATGATCCGGCTTGATCTGTTCAATTGCATCTTTCAGACCTGCCAGTTCGTCTGCGGTGGTATTCAGCCCGGGGATGACAAACACTTCGAGCCAGAGGGCACCGGAATACATCTTACGGAACTGTACCATCCCCACGATAATTTCTTCTATCCTGAGCGAGGGGTGGGGGCGGTGTATACGCTCAAAGGTTTCCTGGAATACCGAGGTCAGGGTTGGGATCACCCGGTCAGCGGGAAGAAGTTCCTCCCGCACGTTCTCATCGGTCATAAGACTCCCGTTGGTGAGGACACTTAAGGTATATTCCGGATACTCCCGTTTCACAAAAACGATCACCGGCCCGAGCGACCGGGAGAGTGTCGGTTCACCGGAACCGGCAAGCGTGATTGTATCGAGATGGGGATGGGGTGCGAGCACGGTGCGGAGTTCAGCGATCACCTCATCAGCGGGAAAAAAATCCTGCCGCGTTATGGTCTTAACGGTGGTGGCTCCGCATTCGCAATAGGCGCAGTCGTACGAGCAGGTCTTGAACGGGGTGAGATCAATGCCGAGCGAAAGTCCGAGCCTGCGGGAGAGGACCGGCCCGAAGATATGCTTTGGGGTCATCAGGGATATCCTGTTGTCCCGCTGCGTGCCAAGAGAAAAACCATTGCCGGTACCGTTTCCTTATCGCTGCACGGAGATTATTCAGCGCCGGGATCATCCGGCAACGGGTCAACAGCGTTCCCTGTCAGGGGAGGGCTGTCAATTCCAGACGCCTTCCGGCAGACCCCCGCATGCCGACGCGGGCAGATCCCATTTTGCCTGCGCAGGCATCCTCCCATCTCCAGGGCTTTGCCATGTATCAGGGCATCAGCGATCTTGCGACGTGCCTCGTGAATGTCCCGCCAGATGGTCTTTCTGGAGACACCGAGTGCTGCTGCTGCCTGCTCCTGTTCAAGACCCTGCAGATCGATCAGGTCCAGTACTGCCATTTCTTCGGGAAGCAGCGAAATGATCTCCTCGTGTTTGTTCGGACTGCATTGTGGTGCAAAACATCGTGCAGATGATACGCCGTCAATAGACCGGTTCATGCGGGGTCGTCCCCGCCGGCGACAGTATCCCTCCTCATTTCCGCTGGTCTCTATAGTGCCTCAACTCCTCTTCAAGATTGGATGCAAGCATTTGAATGGCTTGTGCTGCGGGAGAGGTACCTGCACTCGTGACAGGCACACCGTTCCTGACCGATTCAATGACCGCAGGATCAAAGGGAATCTTCCCGATCATAGGAATCTGCTCTTCATTGCACCAGAGCTGTATTGTTTCTGTCAGGGACAGTTCCAGATCGAACCGGTTGACTGCAACAAGGATCCGTGGCCGGAACTGCCGGCAGACCGCCACCACCCGCTTGAGATCATGGAGCCCCGAGACACTCGGTTCAGTGACAACCAGCACAATATTCACGCCACTGATTGTGGAGATGAGCGGACAGCCGGTTCCGGGCGGGCCATCGATCAGGAACAGATCGCAATTACGGTCCTGCTCCATTGCATTTTTTTTCACCGCATGGACAAGCAGCCCGGAGTTGCCTGCGCCTGGAACAAGCCGGGCATGCACAAGGTGCCCCCGTTCTGTGTCTGAATACATTATCTCACCCATCTGTCGTGGCTGCATAGTGATGGCTATGGGGCAGACATGGACGCACACGGCACACCCTTCGCAGCGGAGCGGGCTCACCCGGTACCGGTGCGGAGCTTCCCCGTCACGTTCAATCGCACCAAACCGGCAGTGCTCCATACATTCCCCGCACCGGGTGCAGAGGGCGTGATCGATCACCGCAGTTTTCATCCCCATGAACGGTTCTGTGCGGATTAACTTAGGGTTAAGAAGAAGCTCAAGATTCGCTGCATCCACATCGCAGTCTGCAAGCACGAGACTTCCCGGGAGCAACTGGGCAAGCGCAGCGGTGATCATCGTCTTTCCTGTCCCCCCCTTGCCGCTGATAACTGCAATACGGATCATCAGTCCCCCCCGGCAAGAGCCTTGCATTTGATTAAAAGGGCGGTAAATGCCCTCTGCCATTCCGGTTGTACCCGGCAGAGAAGATCTCCCCTGTTCTGGATGGCGGCAATTTCCCGTTCGAAAGGAATGGTCATCATTACCTCAAGATCCTGATCGGTACAGAATTCGAGCGTTGTCTGATCCTTTCCATCGCTCCGGTTGATGACGATACCTATGGGAACCCCCAGCCGGGCGGCTACATCGACGGCTAGTCGCAGGTCGTGCAGGCCAAACGGGGTTGATTCCGTGACAAGGATACAGGCATCACACCCATCTAGTGTCTCGACAACCGGACAGGAGGTGCCCGGCGCAGTATCGCAGATCACCAGGGGATCGCCTTCTGCCAGTTTTTTTGCCGCCCTGATGATTGGCACGGCATGGGGATTTCCGGTGTCTAACATTCCTGAAATAAGCTTCAGGTTGAGCGGCGGTGTGGAGATGGTTGTAGTCCCTATCCGTTTTGGCACTTCGCAAATGGCATCGTTCGGGCAGACCAGCATGCATCCCCCGCATGAATGGCAGAGCTCGGGAAAGAAGAGGACCCGGCTGCTTAATACGGTCATTGCGCCAAACTGGCAGAAGTCCTCGCACAACCCACAGTGCTGGCAGGCGGTTTCGTCAACAACCGGGACCGGCACGGTAACTTCGGTTGTAGTGGCAGGAGCCGGAAAGAAGAGATGGAGGTTGGGCTCCTCCACATCGCAGTCAACGAGAGTGACCGGTTCTGTCCGGGAGAGTGTGTAGGCAAGATTTGCAGCCACCATACTCTTGCCGGTACCGCCCTTGCCGCTTGCAATTGCGAGTTTCATGTTTCATCACCCTGTGAGATCATCGGTGTGTCTCCTGGCGGGAATGTTTCCCGGCATCTCCCACTCATGAGCGTACAAGGGTATTTTTCGTGAACTGGTCGAATGCGTCTTTCACTGATCCGCCGGCATTGTAAATGTACATTGCAATTCCTGCGGCAGCGAGTACTTCCTTTGCATTCCCACCTACCTGCCCGCTGATTAATGCCTTGACATTGTTCGCGATGAGTACCTGTGCAGCTTTGGGACCTACGCCACCCGCGCCATCGGCATACGGGTTCTGGATCGCTTCAAAGGATCCGTTCTCACTCTCAACAATGACAAAATACGGCGCACGCCCGAACCGGTCCTCTGAGAGGGAGTCAAGGGTTGCGCCTTTTGCTGTAAAACATAACTTCATGATCTGAACCTTTGATTATTACACATATGCGCATAATAGTATAAATGTATAGATGCTGGCAGATGGGGAATAAAATATGTTTTCCTAGTCACGGTGTCTGTATACAAACTGACTGCATTTACTCCAGCCAATAAATCTGGAAAAAACGGCAGGGATCGTCGGCTCTCGTCCGGTACCGGTAACGATTCAGCGGGAATACGATATTATAATAATATTCCCGTCGGACTGTTGATCCATCATGACCCAGAAAGAGACATTCCACGGTGTCCCGGGCATCCTGCGCCCGTTCAAGGATTTTGTCGAGGCAAAGGGATTGAAAAAAGGCGATCAGATCATCTATTACGGTGTACCGGGTACCTGCACGCCATTTGTTGAACTGCTCGCATTTGCTCTCCGCTCGCTCGAACTGGAGCAGGCATTTGTACCGTTTGTTGATGAGAGCCGGGCCAAGAAGATCGGTCATACCGATCATGTTGGCATGCAGGTGCACATGGCCCCCGTGAAGTTCAATCCAAAAGTTATTGTTATTATGGGGGGGCTCTCCATGCCCAACGTGCCGGTGAAAGCTGAGCAGGTGAAAGCGGTTATAGAAAAGCATCCCGGTGTAGCAGTTATCGGGGTTTGTTTCATGCACATGTTCGAGAAAGCAGGATGGCTTCCGGTTGTATCTTTCGACTGCCTGATCGATGCGAATATTGATCCCGTTGAAGTTACTACTAAAAAATAATTCTTTTTTTTTGATTATTCCATAATCCTGAGACAGGAGTAATCATCCGTTATCTGCTACCGGGTTCGTAAACCGGAACTTACCTTTCGGCACCAGGATCTCGAACCGTGCACCCTTGCCATAAACTCCGGATTCTTTGATGGAAAAGCCGGTGATAGCGAGGATCTCCCGCGAGAGGAACAGACCAAGACCGGTATGTTTCCCGAATCCTTTTTCAAAGATCCTCTCCTTGTCCGAATCATGTATACCGGTACCATCATCTTCGTACACGATCGCGAGATTATCCTGACCATACTGCATCGAGGAAAATGAGATATGCCGGACCCGTTCACCGTGACGGCGCGAATTATCGATCAGGTTCTCGAAGACTTTTTCGAGCAGAGGATCAGCGAGGACTTCAAGTCCCTCAACATTAACCGCTATCTCGATCTCCCCTGAAGGGATGAGGGTTCGCAGCGCCTTTGTCTTCATGCCGATATCCTGCCACATGGGGGTAAGAACGCCGATATCCTCGTAATTTTTCGTGAATTCGATCTGCCTCTCGATTGCATGTGCTGCGGTCTCTTCCCGTTCGATAAAATGCAGCAGTTCAGGATCGGTGGTTGTCTCTTTCGAAAGTTCGATAAAGCCTATCAGCCCCATCAGCTGGTTCTTGATATCATGGCGGGTGATGCCGGAGAGAAGGTTGAGTTTTTTATTGGCGTTCTTAAACGCTTCCTGCGACGATTCGAGTTGGGTATTGATCTCTTCGAGTTCGCGGTTCCGTTCGAGTAACTGATCGCGGTAACAGTTCATCTGTTCGGAGATGAGGCCGACCACAAACGCAACGATCACGAACATACCGGCGCGTATGAGTGCGTCTGGTGTGATGAGCCCTATTGTGAGATAATTATCTGCAATATACAAGGCTCCGAAGAACAGTGCGATCAGGATTGCTTTCCTTCCGTACCACAATCCTGCGACAACAATAATGAGATAATAGAAATGCGTGTACACGACCACAATGCGCAACTGGTAGTGGACGATAAATTCAAGGATGAGACCCAGGAGGATCAGGAATGCAAATGCATAGGGTTTGGGTTCATTGAGCGATTTCCACCAGGATCCGCCTATATCACATTTCTGCAAAACCCAAACCTCAATCTTTCCCGTTGTTGTGAATAATTATGAAGCATATGCGTTAATAATAATCACGTTGAACATTTTTCCGGCTCGTTCACATCCGGTTTTAATGCCCTGCCGATATTTTTGAAAAATTTCCAGTGCAGGAGCAGGTGAAGTATGAGCAGGGCAGCAAATGCAAAACTTGTATAATCATGCATGGTCACCCATTGCGAACGGGAAATGCTGAGATACGTAACCCAGTTACCGCCCCTTCCGCCACCGGATGGAAGGTAGAAATACAGCACAAGACCGGTGATAAGCGACGGGATGAATGTGATCAGGCATCCGATGTCGACAAGTGCGTTGATGGTTATGCGTTTCATAAAAATTCCTTATGTCTCCCTGATGGGGTACGGATTAATAAATGCAGTGGGGATTGTTGGGGTGAGTTCTGAGACAGCCCGAAATGAGCATGGTGATGACACACCCTAGTGGGGGGCCTTCCACCGCTGGAATATTATCATCCCCGTCATGCAGTATGCGAATAATTGCATGCCGTGCCGCATCCTGCGGGAGCAACCCCCATCCTGCCTCATCCACAACATGGAGCGCTGCCGCAGCCCGTGCCACGGTTCCCGGTTCCCGTGCCCAGCTTCTCAGGAATTGCATGAACCACTCCCGCTCCTCCGGGCCGGCGTTTTTGCTATAACCTGCCTGCATTGCGGCTTTCCAGAGTTCCTCTTCGGTCACCCCGAACCGGGACAACCGCACCAACACATCCCGTTGGGATGCTGGCGAAAGGCCGGTCTCCCTTTCCAGTGCGGTGAGCGTTGACCGGATTATCGTTGAACCGATCAGCTCCCCGAGTTTCGCATGCTTTCCGGCATCCGAAAGGTGAAGGTGAGATCCAGGATTTGCAACAACTGCGATCATGTCCGTTCCGGATCCGGTGGCGATCCCGGTCGAGTAACTGCTCCGGGCCATCACCTGCTGGAGCGCTACTGCCTTTGCTTCGGTTGCAGTCATCACCGCCCGGGTCATTGCATACTCAGGAAGATTGGCATTGATGAGGAGGATCGTGTTGATCGTACCACCGACCGGTTCGAAGGAGTTCCCATTCTCATAATACGAGGCCGGGTCCCCGGCCCTCCCGCCGTTCTTGTCAATTCCTGCCGTCACGATCGCACAGACCGCGAGATCCTTGTATGATGCATAAAAAACCGCAGCGTTTCGCATCTCCGCCCGGGTGATGAGTCCACTCGTTATTGCTGGGTCGAGCGACAGGGACTCCGCGACACCTTCGAGATATGTCTTTACACCTCCCTGTGCGTGACAGGCATTGCAGGCCTCAAGCGGGATCTGGTGGTTGAAAACCGCTGTGAGATCTTCATGAAAACCGCCGTTGAGTCAGGACGTGGAGAGAACGCTCCGTTTATCAGGAAAACGAATAACAAGGGTACTTTCCGTGCTATCGATGGTCTCCCCGGCAGGAAGCCGGAGCCGGTCTTCTTCTGTCAAAAGAATCTCGTCACAGACCATCGTTTCACCTTGTCATTTCCTTCCCCTAGCAACGATTGCGAGAAGACCGAGAGCCGCAATGATCGCAGTGAACCCGGGGGTCTTTGTGGCACCGGTCGGAATTGTCACAGCCCGGGATGCAGCCCGTTCTTCTTCTACCGCATGGGTAATCCGGGCAATGTCTTCAGCTGCATCAACGATTCTGGGGCCCGCCCGACTGATGATGTCGGCATTGACCACATATACGTGGCTGTTTTTCACCGCAGACAGGGACGCATACTGTGGGCGGGTCATGAACTCTTTACGGATAAGATCATTCTTTGACGAATCCATCCCGCCCCCGCTGCTCACGAGGATGATATCGGGATTGGCCAGCAGGAACTCCTCGAGCGATACCGTGCTCCAGCCGCTCCGGTCAGCGAACACGTTCACGCCACCGGCATGGACGATCACATCATTCTGTATGGTGTTGTTACCGCTGACGTAGAGAGGCTTGTTCCAGATAATGTGGACAACGGTCGGCAGGTATTCCGGCAGGGGTGAAGGGAGTGTTGCGGTAATGCGGTGCGAAAGGTTTGTTGCCAGCACCTCAGCCCGGCTTTCTGTACCGGTCAATGTTCCTACCATGCGGATATCCCGGATCATGTGGTCAATATTCCGGGGCGCAACGACAACCACCGGCAGACCAATCTCCCGGAGCCGGGCTACGGTCTCTTTTGGCGTGAGATCCGATGCAATGACCAGATCCGGCCGGGTTGCGGCAACCTTCTCGATGCTGACAGCCGAGTAGCCCCCAATCCGGGTCTTGTTCTTTACTTCCGGGGGATAATCGCAGACATCCGTTACGCCAACCACCCGGTCAAGCAGGCCGAGTGAGGCAAGGATTTCAGTATTGGAGGGGGACAGCGAGACGATACGCGAGGGTGTCGCATTGACCGTGATGGTCATGCCGGCATCGTCTGTGATGGTGATAGCAGCTACCGGCAGGATGCAAAATGCCAGTGCGATTGCCGTGACCAGCAGGACCATGCTGCACTCTTTTCTGGTTCCGGGTCCAGGTTCCATTTACTTCTCTCCTTTAATAAGGGATGAAAGATAGCTGATGCTCTGGTCGGCTGCAGCGAGTTCACGCGTCTCGACGACAAGGGTTGCCTGCGGGTGGAGTCGTTGTAGTGTGTCGGAAAAATTGATCGCCCCGGTACCGCACGCAAGATGATCGTCGATTGTCCCACCATTGTCGTGGAGGTGGACATGGCAGAACTCCCCGGCAGCAAGGAACTCCTCAAGGTTCCCGTTGAGCCGGGCATGACCACAGTCGAGCGTTACCCCCAGCCCGCGTGCGGTAAGTTCGGGCAGGAACGCCGGGGTCCGGAAATGGCAGCACTCCCATGAGCCCATATTCTCTATACATACCCTGACCCCGTGCTCCTCCTGGAGCAGGACAAGAGTATCGAGCGAGCGGATCAGGGATGCATAGGAGCGGTCCCGCACCTGCTCGTACGGCGAAAAGCCCGGGTGGACCACAACGTGTTCTGCGCCAATGCGGGCCGAGATGGCAAGCACATCGCCGAGCACTAATATTGATGTGCTGCGAATGCACTCGCTGACTGCTGCGATATTGACCTCGCTGCAGGGTGCGTGGACGGAATAGGTAAGCGGGTAATTACTGCACGGGGAGGAGTCAACGAGGAGGTCATGGAGACCGTCCGAGAGGATCTCCACATGCGATGTCCGGGAAGCAAGGGTCTCAAGGGCTGTATCGAGCGGATGGTCGATGCAGCAGAATGTCGAGATGAATAATGGTCTTGTGTTCATGGGTCACATCTCACGAGGGTGGGGTTCGGGGGATCTCGGGTTTAAGGAGTCCGAGGATTCCTTCATAACAGGAGGTACACAGGGCACCGGCTTCACACAGCTCGTTAAGAGCTGCGGTCGCGGCACCCTGAGCAAAATCATAGGATGAAAAATCCCTGCCTTCGGGAAGGTGGATGATGATCTGTGCAGGGTCCACTTCTCGGAGCGCAAGGATGACCGGTAGGTTCCCCATTCCCACGGGATGGGCTGACAGGATAATGCAGTCTGCATGGGAGAGCATCCCCCTGAGTTTTTCGAGAGCATCAGCCGGGATCCGGGAGAATGGCAGGACGGGGATACAGGAAATGTCGAGTGCCTGCGCAGTGAGGTAATCGGTATCCGTGGTGGCAAGGATGCCGGCCGATAGAGAAAAACCCTTGCCGGCAAGGAAGTGCAGGAGGTCAGCCCCACTCCCGCCACCGGAGATCACCTGAACGTTCAGGGGTTTGAGGGATGATCCGTTCCCGTTTGTAGTTTTTATAGGCATAAGGAAGGGCCGGCCGGTGGCCGGGTGGCAGGAAGTGATCACATCAGCACCGTAGACCTGCAGGATTTTTTCTGGCGTCAGCACCTGTTCGGGCGTGCCATCGGCAACGATCTGCCCGTGCTGGATCATGATGAGCCGGTCGCAGTAGAGCGCAGCCAGGTTTAGGTCATGGAATACGCCGATGATGGTGGATCCGGACCCGGCCAGGCTGCGCATGAGTGAGAGGATGTCAGACTGGTGGGATAAGTCGAGGTGCGACGTTGGTTCATCCAGCAGGAGCACATTCGTATCCTGTGCAAGGGCACGGGCGATGAGCACCCGCTGCCATTCCCCGCCGCTCAGGGTCTGGATTGATCGGTCGGCAAGATGTGCAACGCCGGTCTCTGCAACGGCCCGGTGGCACCGGGAATAATCGTCCGGTGCGAGTGCGGCAAACCTGCTGGTCCGGGTATACCGGGCCATCAGGACAACCTGCATCACCGTGTAGGAGAACGGGCGTCCCTCGTCCTGCGGGACAAAACCGAGTGCCATACCCAGTTCAGCCGGAGAATAGTCGCTGACTGCCTTTCCATCCAGTTCAAGGATCCCGGCTGAAGGTATCACGCGGCTGAATGCCTTGAGAAGTGTGGTCTTGCCCGAGCCGTTCGGCCCGATGATGCCGGTGAAGGTGCCCGGTGTAAAGGAGCAGCTGATTGATTTTACAATCTCCTGCATTCCATATCCCGCGTGGAGGTTTTTAGCATTGATGCTATGAGGGTAAGTCATGTGACCACTCCCCTCTTGTGGATCAGCCAGATGAAGAACGGCGCCCCGATAAAAGCCGTGATGATCCCGACAGGAAGATCGGAAAAGAACGTGCGGGCAATGGTGTCAGAGACAACAAGGAGGATTCCCCCGGCAAGGATGCAGGCAGGGATGACCACGCGGTTGTCCGGGCCAAGGAGCATCCGGACGATGTGCGGGGTGACGAGGCCAATGAACCCGATACACCCGGCGATCGAGACGGCGCCTGCAACGAGCAGGGTGCTGCCACCCAGCACCACCCAGCGGACCCGTGCGGAGTCGATACCGAGGTGGGCGGCCGTCTCCTCGCCAAGCGAGAGGGCGTTTAAGTCACGGCCCATGAAGAAGAGGAGCAGGCCGGCCGGGATGAGGATGCAGGCCATGAGGATAGCATCGGATGGTGACGCGTTCCAGAACCCGCCCATGAGCCAGAAGATGATCTGGTGGACGTTCTGGCCGGCAATCGCGATCAGGAACGAGACGATGGCCGAGAAGAAGAACGAGACGGCAATGCCGGTCAGGAGCAGGGTCTCAACGGAGATTACGCCTCTGCGTCCGGCAATCGACCAGACGATGAGGATCGCTGCAACAGCACCGATCCATGCGAAGATGGGGACAAAGAAACCGCCGAGTAAGACGATGGCAAGGGATGCACCCAGCGCTCCGCCGGAAGAAGTGCCGAGGATGTAGGGATCGGCCATCGGATTCCGGAAGAGGGCCTGCATTGCTGCACCGGCAATGGCCAGGCTTGCCCCCACGAAAAATGCAGCAAGGACCCGGGGGAGCCGGATGCTTCCAACAATGTCGGCAGCACCGGGGCCGGCAGAGGGGATGCCAAAGCCGGCCGGGCCGGTGAACGTGCAGAGTACGATTGTCAGGATGGCGGCGACGGTCAGGCTGATGATGAGAGGAATGGTTCTGGTCAAAGCGGGTGATCACTCCAGGGATTTTTTAAGAATATGGTCGCGATCTGCCGGCTGGGAACAGGCCGCGTCTCGTCAGTTTGTTGGGAGGCCGGCATGGGGACCGGCAAACGGCTCATCCATTGCCGGTCCTTACAGGGCCACTTCGGTCGGGTCGTATGAGAACAGCCGGAAATTCTTATTAAAAACCCGTTACGCTGCTCTTCCCACAACGGTCCGTTCCTGCAGAGGGCAAAGCGGATGAACGCATCGCCATCAGCCAGGGCTTTAGTCGGGAGTAACCGCTCGGAATCCTCATCAGAACGGAACATCCGCACGCTGCTGCTATCAGATACCGGGCAGTAATACCGGACTTCGAGCGGGTTCTCGTGCCCGTGAATACCGGGATTGCGGGTGTAGTTGTAGGCGAATGCAACGGCCCACTGGTCATCCTGCATGTCTACGTATACATTTCCCACGAGCTGCTGGTTGTTGTGCCGGATCATCACTTCGTCTTCAAACTTTTCAATGAGTTGCCGGGTTTCGGCCTGCGGTTTGATTCCAAAAATTTTTGCCATGATATTTCTCCGTTCTCCAAATCTTGTGGTAAGTCTCTCTCATGTTGAATTTTTTTAAACAATTTTTCTCTGGCAAGCCGGTTCATTCACGATACGTCCCCGGCAAACGCGGAAACAACGGCTGCGATAATACCTGTCATGACAGGTATCAGCATCACACCAAGGGCTGGGGAAGCAGCGTTGCTCGCATAACAATCAAAGGGTCCTCATTCACTCCACAGTCCTCCCGCGTGCCTGCCCGGCCCAGAATCCAAAGACGGCCCCGACCAGAATCCCGCCAACCGCTGCCTGCAATGCAAACAGGCAGGCTTCGATCTCCCCGCTTGGAGGCACCCACTGGGGGATCAGGGGCTGGAAATTTTCCACAGGATTACCGGAAAGTTTTGCGATAAGCCCGGAACCCACATGATCAGAACCGGCAAATTCCGCCCCGCTCATGGTTGCACTCGTGTACAGGAACAATGCGCAGAACGCTACAATTGCGAGCCCGGCCAGGAGTTCAAGCGTATACCTGTATGCCATCAGCACTCACTCCGGGCCGCATTGATCTTTTCTTCAGAGAATACTTTCAGCCGGATCAGGATATCCGGTTTGAGCGTAAGGATATACTTGAACACCAGTGCAAGGACAACGCCTTCGACTATCGCAAGCGGGATCTGTGTAACAGCAAATATGCATAAGAACAGGATGAATGAACTTGCAACACCACCGGTCTCTGCCGGGTATGCGAGCGCCAGTTCAAGCGAGGTTGTGACATACGTGAACATATCCGCAAGAGCAGTTACCAGGAATACCGTTACGTAAACATTTACCGAAGTGTCCCGGAGTAACCGGTACACCCCGTACCCCACCAACGGCCCGATGATTCCCATGGAGACGATGTTGGCCCCGAGTGTCGAGAGCCCGCCATGTGCCAGGAACAAGCTCTGGAATAAAAGAACAATTGCACAAACCACCGCGGTGATCCATGGCCCAAACGAGATCGTTGAGAGCCCGGTTCCGGTCGGGTGCGAACAACTGCCCGTGACTGAGGGGAGTTTGAAGGATGACAGGATGAAAATAAATCCACCCGTTACCCCCAGCAGGGGAAGTGCTTCCCGGTCAAGGGCCAGTACTTTTTTCAGTTGGTATATTCCGAGCATGAGGCAGGGCAGGGCCACGATCCACCAGATCAGGCACCATTGCCATGGTAAGAATCCTTCCATGATATGCATAGTAATACAGAACAAGTGTACCTGTCTTAACTTAATAAAAATTGCTTAGTTGCAGCGGATTGCCAGAGATAAAACAATTTCTTATCCTGACCCCTGGAGTTTCGTGTCGATATATCCCCCAAATGGTTAAGTAATTTTTATTTTTTCGTAACTATTAATATTAAATCACAATATTTTTAATCCACTTAGTGCTACAATATTTAACAAACGTAGCATTATTTTTTGGTGAACACATGCACATTCCTGACGCATTCATACCGATTACCCAGAGTATTGTCTATTGGATCATTGCTCTCGTATTTATCGCCCTCTCCCTGCGATGGGCAAGAACGGAGATGACGGAAGAAAAGATTCCCCTTGTCGCGGTACTGGCGGCCGGGTTGCAGAAAAAACCTAATCAGAACAAGGAGCTGAAATCCGCATGAAGAAAATTATAATGAGCACCCTTATTGTCACGGCGATTCTTGTTGCCGTTATCGTGTCTGCGGGATGTGCAGCACAGAGCGCCTCGCAAAGCACTACCCCGACCACTCCCCAAAGCACCGTTCAAGCCGATACCGGAAAAATTACCGTCACCGATATGCCAACCGGACCGTGGATGTCCAGAAAACACCCCAGCGGATTATTGGCGTGGGAGCCGGTGCCCTGCGGATGATTGCGTATCTCCAGGCCACCGATCGTGTGGTGGGTGTCGATGATCGCGAACAGAAGAAATACAACACCTCTGGGTTCGGCATGCCGTCGGGAATCGACAAACCTTACAACCTGGCAAATCCCGCTCTCTCAACATTGCCTTTCATTGGCGGAAAGACCGGGGACCCGGAACTTATCGCAGCACAAAACCCGGACGTGGTCTTCTATACGTTCACCACTGGCAAGGATGCCCAGACATTACAGGAAAAAAGCGGGCGTTCCGTGGTTGCCCTGACAACCGGGGATCTCGGGAAGAATAAAGATGTCTTCTACCAGTCGTTGCGGCTGATGGCAAAGATCCTTGGGAAAGAACAGCGGGCAGAGTCTGTCACTTCGTACATCGACGGAACAATCAAGGATCTGAATGACCGGACAAAAGACATCCCGGCCGATAAACGTCCGCGTGTGTATGTAGGCGGTATCGCATTCAACGGAGCACACGGCTTCCTCTCCACGGATCCCGCATATTCACCACTGCTCATGGTGAACGGCAACAATGTTGCAGCCTCAGCAAGTGCCGGTGGGCAGATGATGATCGACAAGGAAAAACTACTGGACTGGAAACCCGATGTGATCTTTGTCGATGAAGCGAGTTATGCTCTCGTCAAAGAGGATCTCAAAGACCCGGTCTACCAGTCACTTCCGGCAGTAAAGAACGGCCGGGTTTACGCGGTGATGCCCTACAACTGGTACGCCAATAATTACGACACCGTACTCGCTGATGCGTACTACATCGGAAAGACCCTTTATCCCGAACAGTTTGCTGATGTGGACCCCGCACACAAAGCCGATGAGATCTACACGATGCTGGATGGGAAACCGGTGTACAGCGATATGAAGACACTCTTTGGCGGCTTTGTTCCGTTCTCGACACTGGTGAAATGAGGATGCGGCGATATGCAACAATACGGCCCCGATTCCTGATCTTGCGGCAGTGCCGGGCATATCCCCGGCAAACCCCCTATCCTTTCTCGACAATGCGCTTACGGGAGTACGGCAGTACCATGCAGTGATGACAGCCCTCGATCTCGGGTTATTCGAAATTCTCCGGAAACCAAAAACCGGGCCGGACTGTACTCACCTGCTGGAATGCAGACCGGAGATCATCACCCTTCTCTGTGATGGGCTGGTCACGCTGGGCCTGTTGGAAAAAACCGGGGAACGTTTCCGCAACAGTGAAATCACGATGAATTATCTGGTCGATGGCGCACCGTTCTCCCAGCAGAATGCCCTCGCGTTCCAGAAAAAACTGGCTGGATACTGGGCAGATCTTCCCAGGATTACGAAAGAGGGTCCGGTCACCTGTGACCGTGCGCAGATGTTCCGGGATGTGATCATCCCCTCCATGGCGGAAAACTGTCGGTGCGGACTCCTCCAGCAGGTGACTGCACGAGTGGCAGCGATCCCTGAATTTTCTGCTGCCCGCAGGTTGCTTGACCTAGGTGGGGGGTATGATATCATCTTCTCATCATCAAATCCCGGGGGAAAAGTGCCGGAACTGATCCCGAAGATCGCCGGGGCACTCAATTCGGGCGGTCTGTTCATCAACAAACAGGCGATCGACGATGCGCCGTACGATCCGTGGCTCAGCCTCGAATGGAATCTCTGGACCTTTGACGGTGTGCAGAAACAGGCAGCCCGGTATGTCTTTGCCAACAGTGTACCGTTTGCGGAATATAACCGGCTGCTCGCTGACCATGGTTTTGTTGTGCGGGAGGTTGTGCCAATCGATGCACAATCGGCCATGACCATTGCCGAGAAGGTGGGCTAAAATGATCTTCCGGTCTTCTCTACGGACGAAAAATGCATCTTGACATCAGCGCCGTCCAAGAACCCGGGGCCTACACCGGCTACATCCGGAAAAAAGTACTCTTCCTCTGTGCCTGTACGGTAATTCTGGTTCTTCTTGCATTCGTATCCGTGGGTGTGGGAAGTGTCATGATTCCCTTTGCCGATGTGATCCAGACACTGGTATATCACTCATCAGGCAATGCCGAGATGATCATCTGGAACATCCGGCTTCCCCGGGTCCTTGCTGCGGTAGTCTGCGGTATCGGGCTTGCGGCAGCAGGGGTTGTCATGCAATCCGTTTTGCGTAATCCGCTGAGTTCTCCCTACACGCTGGGTGTCTCGCAGGCAGCCGCCTTTGGTGCAGCGGTTGCCATCACCCTGTTTGGCGCAGGTACACTGGGTCGTCTTATCTCGGACGCGATTGTTGTCAACAACCCGTACCTTGTCACCATCTGTGCATTTATGTCATCGCTGGTAGCAACTTCAGTAATCCTTCTCGTGGCAAAATACCGGAGCACCAGTCCGGAGGTGATGATCCTTGTGGGTGTTGCGCTTGCTGCCCTCTTCACCGCAGGGACAACCTTCCTCCAGTACTTCTCCAGCGCCGAACAGATCGCCGCGATCGTCTTCTGGACATTCGGGGATGTGGGACGGGCAACGTGGAGTGATCTGGCGATCATCGTTGCCGTAATCACTCCCTGCCTTGTGTATTTCATGGTAAAACGCTGGGACTACAATGCTCTCGACAGCGGTGACGAGACGGCAAAGAGTCTTGGCGTCAATGCCGAACGTGTGCGGACCGTGGCGATGTTCCTTTCATCACTCATTGCGGCTGTTGTAGTCTCCTTCCTAGGCATCATCGGGTTCATCGGCCTTGTCAGCCCGCACATGGTACGGCGCATCATTGGCGACGACCAGCGGTATCTCCTTCCCGGCTCCTGCATTGTGGGGGGCATCATTCTTCTCGGCGCTGATACCGTGGCGCGCATCATCATTGCACCCGCTGTGCTCCCGGCGGGAGTGCTCACCGCATTTCTTGGCGCACCGCTCTTCCTCCACCTGCTGATCCGGGGGACCCGGTCATGATCTTAAGCGTTCAGGATCTCTCGTTCCGGTACAATAGCCATCCGGTTCTCCAGGATGTCCGCTGCGAAGCCCGGCCGGATGAGATCGTTGCAATCCTCGGTCCCAACGGGGCCGGTAAAACCACCCTGCTGCGCTGCATGAATGCCATGCTCCGGCCAAAGACCGGCACGGTCATGCTCGGTGAACAGGACATACTTTCCCTATCCAGAAGGGAGATCGCCCGGTCGGTCGCCCATGTCCCGCAGCATACTGAACCCCCACGGGTGACCGCGTTCGATGCAATCCTGCTCGGCCGGCGCCCGTGGATTGGCATGAATGTGCACCAGGACGATATCTTAAAAGTCCAGGTAATTATCGAACAGCTCCACCTGTCCGGTCTTGCGCTGCGGCATGTAGACGCGATGAGCGGCGGGGAGCTCCAGAAGATCGTCATCGCCCGTGCGTTGGTGCAGGAGCCCCGGGTGCTGCTGCTCGATGAACCGACCAGCAGCCTGGACTTAAAAAACCAGCACGAGATCATGCGGTTCATCCGCTCCGTGGTTCACACACACCATCTTACAGCCCTGATGACCATGCACGATCTCAATCTTGCACTTCATTATGCCGACCGTTTTGTCCTGCTCAAAGAGGGCATGGTCTATGCAGCGGGAGGTGAGGAAGTGATCACGCCAAAACTGATCGAAGAGGTCTATGGGGTACCGGTTGCGATCCGACGCTGGGGCGGGAGGAATGTGGTTGTACCGCACGCTGATGCGGATGATTCCCTGCGATTGCCAGGAGATTCCCCCGGGACGGTGATGAGTATGTGACTCAGGGAATAATCTTTACGTAAGTTTCGACAAAAAAACAGCCTCAACTATCCATCTCATATTTTTGCACGTCTTTTCCTTAATTGCAAAAGAAAAACAAAGTAATTCACTCCAAAAAAGAACAAACTATACACGTGATCCTATGACCCAAGCCATAAAATCCTACAACGAAGCCGTTGCCTTTCACGGGCATGCCTGCCCCGGGCTTGCCCTCGGCTACCGGGCAGCAGCGTACGCAATGGACGCCCTCAGGGCCGGCCGCTCTGATGATGAAGACCTTGTCTGTATTGTGGAGAACGATGCCTGCGGGGTAGACGCGATCCAGCTGGTTGCCGGCTGCTCGGTGGGAAAGGGCAACCTGATCCTCCAGGACTTTGGCAAGCACGCCTACACGTTCATAGACCGGAAATACAACCGGGCGATCCGGCTGGTCCAGCGCCCGGAACCGGTTGTTCAGCGCATCGACCCGGTGGCATCAGCCCTCCGGGAAAAAGTGATGGGCGGGACCGCAACCCCTGCCGAACACAAAGAGTTCCACGAGCGGCAGGCCGGTGTTATTGAAAAGATCCTTACGATGCCCTTTGAGGAACTGTTCATTGCAAATGAAGTCAGGCCGGAAATTCCCGTGCGGGCAAAGATCTTCGCATCTGTCCCGTGTGCGAAATGTGACGAGATGGTTGCCGAGCACCGGGCCCGGGTCCGTGACGGGAAATTTGTCTGCATGCCCTGTGCCGGTGAGTATGGTAGAGGATGGAAGTAATCAGTTTCCTAATTTTTGAACATCTGTCGGAAAAAAAACGACCCTCATATTCGCATTCCGGCAGGGTTTCCGGGGTCAGGATGGGGTAAATCAGGTGGCGAAAAATACCTCGATTTAATGCCCTTTGGCGGGCTTTAGGAGAGGTGCAATTCTGCCGTATTTTGACGAACAGAGCGATTAAAAAGCGTATTTTCCACAGGAACTGAAAATACGGAATTATCGGGGTTTTCCGGTATTGGACGGAGCATCGAAGAAGGAAAAGGAGCCCGTATAGGGCTTATTTTATCATACCCCGGTTACCCGGGTAGTATGTGTCTTGGCAGGGAGTTAAAAATCGCCAACAATGAATATTTAATCACCGTTGTTCAATGAAGAGTTAGTATCAAATGATCCCTCTTTATCACATTCTCTATGTTGATGATGAACCCTCCCTGCTGGATATCGGCAAGCTGTTCTTAGAGGATTCCGGAGATTTCACGGTAACAATCGCACAGAGCGCACCCGAAGGGATCCGGTTGCTTGAACAGGAACAATTCGATGTAATCATCTCTGATTACCAGATGCCCGGCATGAACGGCATCCAGTTCCTTGTTGAAGTGCGGGCACGCTTCGGACAGATTCCATTCATCCTGTTCACCGGCAGGGGGCGTGAAGAAATAGTTATCGAGGCGCTCAACAATGGCGCAGATTTTTATCTCCAGAAAGGCGGGGAGCCAATAAGCCAGTTTGCCGAACTCTCGCACAAGATCAAATCGGCTGCATTACGGAAAAGGGCAGAGGATTCGTTGCGTACAAGTGAGGAGAAATACCGGCATTTGATCGAACACGCGAATGAGGCAATCGTTGTTGTTCAGGATGGGATATTACGACTGGTCAACCAACAGACCATCAATTTCACCGGATATTCGGAACAGGAACTCCTGTCTATGTCATTTTCTACCTTTATTCACCCCGATGACCGTGCCATGGTGATGGAGCGGTACCAGAAGCGGATGAAGGATGGAGAAGGCCCGTCCCGCTACACATTCCGGCTGAGTTCAAAGAATGAGAGCATCTGGTGGGTTGAGTTAAGCGTTGTCGTCATAGAATGGGAAGGACGCCCTGCCACACTGAATTTCTTAACCGACATAACCGAGCGCAAGACGGCGGAGGACGCGCTCGCAGAGAGCGAGACCCGGTACCGCGAGTTTTTCACCACATCCCGGGACAGCGTATTCATCACTTCACCAGCGGGGCGATGGATCGATTTCAATGATGCGTTAATGGAGATGTTCGGGTATGAAACCCGGGAGGAGATGTTCCGGGTACCCGTTCGCGAGATCTATGCAGACCCGGAAGAACGGCCCGCTTTCCTAGCCCTGATCGAACGGGACGGATATGTCAAAGAATATCCCATGAAGTTAAAGCAACGGGATGGAACTGTCATCGATACGCTCATCACTACGGTACCTGTCCGAAATACGGACGGTACTCTCAAAGTATTTATTGGTACTATCCGGGATATTACCGCATTGAAGCGGGTAGCAGAGGATGCCACGAGATCTCACGAAGAACTGGCAGCTTCTTATGAACAGATAACAGCAACCGAGGAGGAACTGCGGCAGACCTTTGATGAGCTCACCCAACAGCAGCGGTACCTGCGCGAGAGCGAGGAGAAGTACCGCACGGTCTTTGAAAATACCGGCACCGCAACGGTTTTACTCGAAGAGAGCAGGATCATCAGCCTTGCCAATAATGGGTTTGTGCAACTCAGCGGCTTTTCCAAAGATGATATCGAAGGAAAGAAGAGCTGGACCGAGTTTGTGGTGAAAGAGGATCAGGAACGGATGCTCGCCCAGAATCTGCTCCGCACCCGGGACGAAGGGAATGCGCTTACCCATTATGAGTTCCGGTTTATTCAAAAATCCGGTGACATCCGCGATATTTACCTCTCAATAGGCGTCATTCCGGGAACGAAGAAGAGCATCGCCTCCCTGCAAGACCACCGGGCGTAAGCGGGCAGAGGAGGCACTTTATGAGAGCAAGCGTCGGCTTGAAGCAATGGCCACCAACATCCCCGGTGTAGTCTTCCGGTTCTCTGTGAGACCTGATGGGACATACGGGTTCGATTATATCAGTGGGCGCAGCCGGCAGATTCTTGGTATTGAGAATGATCCAACAACATTTTTTGACCAGTTTACTGAATGTATCGTTCCTGAAAACCGGGAACGGTTCCTCAGCTTGGTTCAGCACGCCATCAGCACAAAAACTCTCTGGGAATTTGAAAGCCAGTACGTCAAACCATCGGGCAAACAGATCTGGATTAGTGCTATTTCCAGCCCGGTTATGGAAAATGACAAACTTATTTTTGACGGTGTTCTTTTTGACAATACCGAACGGAAACATGCCGAAGAGGAACTCCTTAAGAAAAATGAGGAACTTAACGCATCCTATGAGGAACTGACTGCAACTGAAGAGGGACCCCGTCACAATCTTGATGAACTGATCCGGCAGGAACAGGCACTTCGGGAAAGTGAGGATCGCTTCCGGGGAATCTTTGATACGATTACCAGCGGGGTTGCCATCTATGAGGTCAGGAATAACGGGTCATCCGGCAAAGATTACATTATCAAGGACTTCAATAAAACAGCACTGGAGATCGAGGGTAAAAAGAAAGAGGAAGTGGTAGGAAAAAGTCTTTTTGACCTGCGCCCTGCCATCGATGAATATGGATTAATTCCGGTGTTTCAGCAGGTATGGGAGACCGGGGTTCCGGCATTTTTTCCCCAGACCGTGTACATTGATGAGAAGTATTCCAACTGGTACGAGAACCGCGTGTTCCGGTTGCAGAGCGGTGAAATTGTTGCGGTATATGATGACGTGACCGAGCGGAAACGGGCAGAGCTGGAACTGATATCTGCATATGAGAACCTGAAAGAGGCGCATCGCCTGGCTCATATCGGGACTTGGGACTGGGTTATAGAAACCGATACGGTGACCTGGTCCGAAGAACTCTGCAAAATCGCCGGATGGGATCCATCACTTCCCGCGCCAACCTTTGCAGAGCTTCCCCGGGTTTATACCCCCGCCAGCTGGGATCTTCTCAATAATGCAGTTACAAGAGCGCTCACTTCCGGTGAACCATACAATCTTGAACTGGAACTCGTCCGTCCGGATGGCAGCTTACGGTGGATACATGCATTCGGGGGTGTGCAACGTGACGAAACAGGAAAAGTTATCGGGCTTCATGGCACACTGCAGGACATCACCGAGCGCAAGCTGGCGGAAGATGCACTCCGTCAAGCGAACAAGAAGCTCACCCTCCTCTCCGGCATCACCCGGCATGACATCAACAACCAGCTCGCGGTGCTCCAGGGCTACCTTACCCTTCTGGAAAAGAAACAGCCCGGACTCTCACACAATGAGTATTTTCAGAAGGCCGCAACCGCTGCAGAACGGATCTCCGCCATGATCCGATTCACCAAAGAATACAAGGCAATCGGCCTCAATGCTCCTGTATGGCAGGATTGCCACACACTCGTAGACATTGCGGCAAAACAAGCCCCGCTCGGAAAGATCACGGTGAAGAATGATCTGCCTGCCGGAGCAGAAGTGTTCGCCGATCCGCTGATTGTCAAGGTCTGTTACAATCTGATGGATAACGCAGTGCGATACGGCGGGAAGATTACGACCATCCGGTTTTATGAAATGGAGCGCGATGGCAATCAAGTGGTCATCTGCGAAGACGATGGCGGTGGTGTACCGGTTGAAGAGAAGGAGAAGATCTTCGAACGCGGGTTCGGGAAGAATACCGGGCTTGGTTTAACCCTTTCACGCGAAATTCTCGACATCACCGGCATCACCATATGCGAGACCGGAGAGCCGGGCAAAGGAGCACGGTTTGAGATGACGGTGCCGAAAGGGGCATATCGCGTGAATCCGGATAGAAATGATATGTCCGGAGGAAGGAGACCATGAAAAACCAGCTGACGATTCCTGCCCTCAGGAACCGATGGCTCCCCCTTGTCTTCATCACCGTAATGACTATTGCCATCTTTATTGTCAGCATCATCTCTCTACTTTCAGGCTGGCAGACGATCTTCCAGAACCTCTTTTATTTCCCTATAATCCTCGCGTGCGTATATTACGTGAAGCGGGGTTTCATCTTCTCGATACTTCTCGCGTGCGGCTATTTTATCCTGATGGCTTTCTTTTCACAAGACTTTGTTGTGCTAGAAGGCGCCTTCATACGTGTGCTGATTTTTATTCTCGTTGCCGGGGTGATTACCTACCTGTCTTTTGTCAGGATACGGGCGGAAGATGCATTAAAGGAGAGCGAGGAGTTTAACCGGGGACTGGTTGAGAATATGCCAAACCTGGTCCTGGTCTATGATCATGACCGGAAGATACGGTACGTGAACCCGACAGCCACCACTATCCTTGGATATTCATCCGAAGAGATGGTGGGTACAGATATCGTAACGTACGTAATCCCTCACCAGCATGCTGAGATTGCGGCAGCCATAGAAGAACGGTTCTCTTCGGGCAGGGGAGAATCTTTGGAGGTTGAGTTTGTCACAAAAACCGGGCTGCATCTGACAGTCATATCAAAAGGTGCTCCACTGCACTTCCGGAATCGGCCGGCAGTCCTTGTCCTGCTCGCCGATATCACGGATCGCAAACGGATCGAAGAAGCGCTTCAGGAAAGTGAGGAACGGTATCGCTCGCTTTATGCGGACTCCCGTGATGCCGTTATGATTGTATCACCGACCCGGGGATTTTTAGCCGCGAACCTGGCTACTGTCCGGCTGTTCGCCTGCCAAAACGAGCAGGATTTCACCTCTCAAACACCCGTGTCGATGTCACCGGAGTTCCAGCCGGATGGCGTTCGGTCAGAAGATAAGGCACTGGATATGATGCATCTTGCTCTGAAAAACGGCTCCCATTTCTTTGAGTGGACGCATCGTAAGATGAACGGACCCGATTTTCCCGCAACCGTCCTGCTGTCGCGACTCGAAAGTGGCGGCACGCAGATTCTACAGGCTACTGTGCGCGACATCACCGAGCAAAAACAGGCTGAAAGTGCACTCATTCTGGCGAACAAAAAACTCACCCTGCTATCCAGCATCACCCGCCACGACATTAACAATCAACTGTCGGTATTGATGGGATTTCTCGCCATACTCAAAAAGAAGCTGCCCGATCCTGCATTCAATGAATATTTCGTGAAGGTTGGTACCTCTGCACAACGCATATCTTCGATGATCCAGTTCACGAGAGAATATGAGGCGATCGGTGTCAACGCCCCCTTATGGCAGGACTGCCGCACTCTCGTAGACTCTGCGGCAAAGGAAGCACCGCTCGGACGGATGGCGGTAAAAAACGATCTCATTGCAGGAGCGGAAGTGTTCGCGGACCCGCTGATTGTGAAGGTCTTTTACAACCTTATGGATAACGCGGTGCGATACGGGGGGAAGATCACAACGATCCGGTTCTCTGCTGTGGAACGTGATGGCGATCAAATCGTGGTGTGCGAAGACGATGGCGATGGTGTCGTTACTGGGGAGAATGAGCAAATCTTCGAGCGGGGTTTTGGGAAGAATACCGGTATGGGATTGTTCCTTTCCCGCGAGATCCTATCGATTACCAGCATCACCATCCGCGAGACCGGTGAGCCAGGGAAAGGGGCACGGTTTGAGATGACGGTGCCGAAAGGGGCGTGGCGGATGGCCGGAGAAGGTGCATAATGGTAGATACACTCCGGGTTCTCTACCTTGATGACGAGCCCGGCCTGCTCGAGATCGGCAAACTCTTCCTTGAGCAGGAGGGTGCGTTTACAGTCGATACGCTCACCTCCGCCAGACAGGCACTGGAGCAGGTGAAGACAGAGCGGTACGATGCCATCATCTCCGACTACCAGATGCCGGACATAGACGGCATTGCGTTTCTCAGGCAACTCAAAGCATCGGGGAATATCTTACCATTCATCCTCTTCACCGGCAGGGGAAGTGAAGAGGTAGCCATTGAAGCGCTCAATAACGGTGCTGATTTTTATCTCCAGAAAGGCGGCGATCCCAAATCACAGTTCGCCGAGCTTTCGCACAAGATCCAAACGGCGGTAGCCCGCAAACGAACAGAAAAACGGGCAAAGGATACCGAAAGACGGCTTTATGATATCATCAACTTCCTGCCCGATGCCACCTTTGCCGTTGACAAAGCGGGAACCGTCATCGCATGGAACCGTGCGATGGAGGAGATGACCGGTGCAAAATCCTCTCAAATTATCGGAAAAGACAATTACGAATATGCCCTCGCGTTTTATAACGAACGTCGCCCGATGCTTATCGACCTCGTCCTTGCCCCCGACACGCCGTTCGAAAAAGACAAATATCTGTACACTTCCCACGAGAGCACACTACTCACTGCCGAGACCACCCTTGAAAAACCGGATGGACACCGTATCCATCTCTGGGGAAAAGCCAGCCTCCTTTTTGATGAGAACGGGAACCTCACCGGCGCCATTGAATCCATACGGGATATCACCGAACGAAAGAAAGCTGACGATGAACTCAGGGCCGCTTATGAGCAGATTGCCGCAGCAGAAGAAGAGTTGAAGGTGCAGTATGATATGCTTGCCCTTACCGAGGCGGAATGGGAATCAACATTCAATGCCATATCCGATTGGATCACCCTGATCACTCCCGATGGTCGGATTCTTCGCACAAACAATGCAGCTGAATCCCTGTTCGGTGCACCCACCGGGCAGGTCCTGGGCTTGAACTGCTTCGAACTGGTACATGGAGCTGAATGCCTGAAGGACGATTGCCCGCGAAAGCGTATGCTGGTGAGTAAGAAACGTGAGATCACCGAGATCCCGATGCGGGATGGAAACGGGTGGCTGCAAGTGACCGTTGACCCCATACTCAATTCGGCCGGGGATGTGGTGAGTGCAGTTCACATTGTGCGGGATATTTCCGAACGCATGCGGTCACAAAAAGCCATGGTGCAGGCAAAAAAGAAACTGAATCTCTTAAACTACGTGACGTTTAGCGATATCCAGAACATGATCTTCTCCCTTTCCGGATACCAGCATCTGGTAAAAGAGATGGTAAAGGAGGGGGCTGCCGGAAATATTATCGGGAAACAGGATGAGATCCTGCAGAAAATTTCCCATTCCCTGAAATTCGCCCAGAGTTTCCAGGATCTCGGGCTTAAGCCGCCACGATGGCAGAATGTAAACCAGGTGTTCCTCCTGGCCATTTCCCACCTGGATTTCCTGATAATACACCATACGGTCCAGCTGGATGGGCTTGAAGTCTTTGCCGATCCCCTGCTGGAACAGGTTTTCCATATCCTTGCGGATAATACGCTCACTCACGGGAAGACGGCAACCCAGGTAATTTTGAAGTATACTGAAGAGCCGGACGCCATGACACTGTTCTTTGAAGACGATGGTGGGGGGATTCCTGCGGATACCAAGGAGAAAATATTTTTACCGGATTTCCAGAAGAAAAAAGGCGTTGGGCTTTTCCTTGCCCGGGAAATTCTTGATATCACCGGCATCACCATCCGCGAGACCGGAGAGCCGGGCAAAGGAGCACGGTTTGAGATGACGGTGCCGAAGGGGATGTACCGTTTTACCGGCACCGATAAAAGGGACATGCCATAAATCCTGCCCGTTAATATTATGATTCAGAGAAAATCATAGAATAGAAGATGGCTGATAAAAAGTACGAATCCTTAAAGATTGAGAATATCGTTGCATCCGGTGCTATTGCCGAATCCATTGATCTTGTTGAGTTTTCCAGTAAGGTCAAGGGTTGCGAACTCAATAAGAAACGATTTCCCGGGGCAGTCTATCGTATCGCGGATCCCAAGATTGCGGCCCTGATCTTTTCGTCGGGCAAGGTAGTGCTCACCGGAATCCGCAACCCAAAGGCGCTCGCTGACGGGCTTGCTATCATTATCAAATCGTTAAAAGAGGCGGGGATTAAACCCCTCAAAGAGCCCAAAGTTGCCATCACCAATATGGTCTGTTCCTACGATCTCGGCAGGTACATCAATCTCAACAAGGTCGTCGTAACGCTCAATGTCGAAAATATCGAATATGAACCCGAACAGTTTCCCGGACTGGTATACCGTGTCAAAGATCCCAGGATCGTTGTTCTTATCTTCTCTTCAGGAAAGATCATTCTTACTGGTGGTAAGAACCTTGAAGACATCCGGAAGGGGCTTGGCATTCTCGAACAGAAACTTGAAAGTGTGCTTTAAATTCTGTGAAGGAAGATCACGTGGTGAAGGGTCTGGGTTCCGGTGAGCGTAAAATCCTCAAAAAAATGTAATTATTTTGGAACAGGTCACCGTGTTTATCGTTGCCTGCATTGCACGCTTCGCACAACTTCGCCGTACTCGCACCAGGCTCCGCGGACCGGCTCCCATTATTTCTTGCAAAAGGCCATTTTTTTAAACAGTATTTTTAAAAATTCCGGATGGCTATCCGCTTAAAACACCGGAAAACCGCTCATCGGAAAAATGTATGAATGGGGAAGATCGATCCCCAGTATCAGTGATTATGGGGGTTTACGAGCCGGACTATCTTATCCCCAATCTTCTGTGCTTTCTCTATTGCTTCCTTATCCGCAAGCACTTCACCCTCATGATATCCGTTACCCTTGACCGAGCCCAACGATGAAAATTCATGCGTGCTTAAGAATCCTTCAAGCGTCTGGATCGTCCGGCTTGCACCTTTATGCGCCTGCACCGCTACAGCGATGCCCTTTCTGCCGGCCAGTTTGTGATCGTGGTAGAGGGAATACGTGCGATCGATGAAATTCTTGAGATGGCCGCACACATCGTAGTAATACGTGGGTGAACCGATCACGAGCACATCGCAGTCAAGCACTTTGTTGATAATTTTTTCCCAGTCGTCGTTCTCGATAACGCACCACTTCTTCTCTTTGCATTTCTCACAGCCCAGACATGGGTGGATCTTCTTACCTGCAAGCGAGACAAATTCCGTTTTTATCCCTGCACTCTGACAACGTTCGAGAATGACATTGACCAGCGCTGCAGTGTTACCTTCCTTACGCATGCTCCCGGATAATCCTAGGACCTTCATAGTTAATGCTCAACGCACAGGTTCATGATAGTTGTGATGCAACCGCCCGGTAGTGCGGGAGCAGATCAATACATTAAAAACCGTGTGTTTCTGAATAACACAATGTTATGGACATCTCATTCTGCACTCATTACAAAGGAGATGCACTGCCCCCAACGAACCGGTTCTGCCGGGACTGCCCGATGGCAATGACCGCCTGTGATCCGTTATGGTCGCTGGTCGTTGCGTTGTCACAATCCAACGGGGGCGATGCGGTCCGGTTGCCCGGGACCCGGGCCGTGATGTATCCCAATTCCAAAAACGGGAATATCGTCCATCTTCAGATTAACACGAAATGGGGTCTTCCAAAAGAAGATTTCCTCCACTTCATCGCAACAGGTTCCGCACGGATGGGAAGAAAAGGGGAGCGGCTGGACAAAAGTGCATCGCCAAGCATGACGCGGCAGGAGCCCTATGTCCAGTCAATTGTTACGGCACTGGGGGGAGAAAATATTCCCGAGATAACGGCTGTACGGCGAATCCAGTAAAATACACCGGGATACCGGGGATGATCCAGCCCCCCGGAAAAACCGGCCTTCATATTCGCGTTCCGGCAGGGTTTCCGGGGTCCGGATGGGGTAAATTAGGTGGCGAAATCCGGCACGATTTAAGAGCCTTTGACGGGCTTTAGGAGAGATGCATTTCTCCCTTATTTTGGCAAACAGAGTGTTATATGGGCTTATTTTCCACAGGAAACGAAAACGGGGCTATTTCGGAGTTTTCCGGTATTAACCGGGATACCGGAAATGGAAAAGGAGCCCGTATAGGGCTTATTTGCCCTCAGGGTCCGGACTCCTACCCGGATTCACCACTGTCTGCTTGAGGCCGGGCCTGCATGCCGGTATGACGCATCATCCTCGGGACATGGGCCGGGGTTATCATCTTCCGTTTCACCAGATACCGGCATTTCGGGGGATCAGAGAGAGACGCCCTCTCCACTTTTTCGATCCTGGCAACGATATAGGGGCACTGGCCGAACGTGCCGAACTCCAGCCTGCGCAGGAATCCCGAGACTGTGTTGTACTGGTAGCGGGTCAGACCAAACCGTTTTCGAAGTTCGTGCACCGTCACCCATCGCTCATCGGTGTTATTCTCCACCATGTACTGCTCAAGCAGTTCAGGAATACCGGAATATTTTTTCATTCTGGCACTTCGTCTGATTCTTTTCAGATAATTACAAAAAATAGATGAATGCCATCAGGACTCAACCAGTTTCACGAGTTTTTCCATCACGGCATCTACAGCCTTCCACGTGGGCGTATCTGCATGGCGGAGAACATAGGGGCGTCCCTCATCCCCGGCTTTTACCATCTCCGGGTCAAGGGGGATTGCACCCAGATACGGGACGCCCAGATCTTCTGCTGCCTTCTTCCCGCCACCCCTGCCGAACAGGTCAATGGTATCGCCGCAGTGGGGGCAGATCATCCCACTCATGTTCTCAATGATGCCGATGACCGGGATTTCCAGTTTCTCGATGAATTTCACTGATTTGACTGCATCCAGCACGGCCACATCCTGGGGGGTTGTCACGATGACGGCACCTTTCACGTTCGGGGCAAGTTGGGCAATTGACAGTGCCTCATCTCCGGTTCCCGGGGGCAGATCCACGACAAGATAGTCAAGCGTACCCCAGTTCACTTCATCCAGGAACTGCTGGATCGCGATCATCTTCATCGGTCCGCGCCAGACCACCGGGGTACTCGTGTCCTTCAGCAGGAAAGCCATCGACATAACTGAAAGTGTACCGGTGACATGCACCGGTTCGATATGCTTTGCAAGAACGACCGGTTTCTGGCCTTCGATGCCCAGCATCTTGGGGATATTGGGGCCGTGAAAATCGAGATCAAGGAGCCCGACTGTCCTCCCGTGGGCTGATAGCGCAGAGGCGAGGTTAACCGAGACCGTGGATTTGCCCACGCCGCCCTTCCCGCTGAGCACCAGGATCACGTGCTTCACATCAATTTTTGATCGGGGTGGCAACCCCATCTGGGGTTGGGGTGTAGGTCCGGAAGAACAGCTGGAACAGTTCTCATTGCAATTCTCATCGCAGTTCGTATCTTTTGTAGGTGTGTGTTGTGTCATGGTGTCATTCATCCTTGTTAGTGAAGGTAACAACCTGCTGCATCAGCGGGATGTGTTTTGTCAGTCACGTTTCTCTTCCTCAGTGACCTGTGCGAGTATCTCTGCAGTCGGGCCGATATCAATGATCTTCCCGCCCCGCATCAGGGCCACGCGGTCACAGACATCCCGGACGAAGTCCATGTCATGCGAGACAACGATAAAAGTCTCGTCCATCTCGTCCCGTGCATTCAGGATTGAGTGCTTCACATCCTGCTTGGTGATCGGATCCATGGTGCCGGTCGGTTCATCGAGAATTATGAGGCGTGGCTCACGGATAAGGACTTGGGCGAGTGCCACCCGGTGCCGCTCGCCATCGGAAAGTTCACCCGGGAACCGGTTCAGGATCTCCCGTGATTTCTCTTCCGTGAATCCGGCCATCCGAAGGGTAACAATCGCTTTCCGGATTGCCAGTTCTTTGGGGAAATCCAGTCCTATCGAATCAGTCAGGTTGTCGAGCACCGTGCGGTGGGGAAAAAGATCATATTCCTGGTGCAGGAGCCCGATATATTCCTTGGCCCGACCGCGCTGATCAATACCGGGTTTGGTCATGTCCACCCAGTCTTCACCGATTAGGATGTTCATTTCCCCGCTCGTAGGCTCGATGATACCGGAGATGATCCCGGAGAGGGTAGTTTTTCCTGCCCCGCTCTTCCCGATGATGCCGAAGATCTCCTTCTTTGCCACATCGAACGTGACCATGTTCACCGCTTTTACCACGCCACGATCGACCGAGATGTACCGTTTGGTTACATCCCGGGCAGAGAGAATCTTCTCTCCCAGTTCTGCCGGGGCAGATTCTTCGATCTCATGGAAATCTTTGGTAAAAGCACGGATCACCGTTTCAGGAGAGCCGATGGAAGCGATCTCGCCATTGACCAGCAGTATCGCTCGGCTTGCCATCTCTTCGATCACCTGCGAGAAATGCGAGGTGACGACCATGCCCATCGTGTTCTTCTTTGCTGCTTCGATGAGCATCGCATGGACCAGCCGGGCAGTCTGGGGGTCAAGGGTTCCTGTGGGCTCATCAGCAAAGAGCATTGCCGGGTTCTTGGCCAGCTGCCGGGCCAGCACCACCCGCTGCTTCTCACCGCCCGACAGGTCACGGGCGATATGCATCATCCGGTGAGAGAGTCTCACCTGGTCGATGAGATCGGCAGCCCGGTTGACCGCGTGCTCCTGCGGGTAGCGGATATCATCAAGTGCATGGAGCACATTCTCGATTACCCGGTCATCGCCATAGAGGGCGAATGTCCGCTGGAACATGATCGCGGTCCGGTTCATGACCCGGGACTTCATGCCGTCAGTCTTCTCGTTCCAGAGATCGATATCGGCAGCTGCGAGTTCACCGCCGCACTCGGGACATTTTGTACCCGCCCGGCTCTGCACATCCATGAACGTGCAGCGATCACAGGCCGCCATGTGATAAATGATGGATCCTTTTGTCGGCGGCTGTTCAACACCACGGAGGAGGTGCATCAGCACACTTTTCCCGGCACCGCTCCTCCCTATGACGCCGATGATCTCCCCTTCCGGGATCTCAAAGGATACATGATTCAGGACCCGGGTATCGTCAAAGTCCATGCAGAGGTCATAAACGCTGATGAATGGTTTTGGCATAACGTTCTCCACCTTCCTATCCAGCCCGGTTCTCATCTGCGGCAGGTTCTTCTGGTATAACCCGGCGTTCACTTCCCGCGTTGCATGTTTTGCAGGATCCAAGTCCCCGTCCGATTACCCCTCCCCGTTTCAGCGGCCCGTTTCCGTCAAAGTCCGGCATTTAAAAATCCTCATGAATGCTCGTGTAGGATTATTACCCATATGAGCATAAAGATTTACGGATTTGGTACAATAAAATAAGGCAGGCGGAATAGAGTGCCGCCCGTACATCTCCCTATCGCTACCCCGTTTATGGCATACCGGTGTTGGCCCTTCAGCCACAATCACAAAAAACGGATAGCTCTATTTTGAACCGGGTGCACCAACAACGATCTTCAGCGCGGCCGTAATCTCGGGGAGCATCTCGGCCGGGAACCCCATCACCATCTCGTCATCGGCGATCCCGGAGAATTTCCGGGAACCGTCACACCCGAGCGAGAAATTCGGCAGCCCGGTTAAGTAGGTCTGGGCCGTTGCATCGGAACAGACCGACTGGATTCCGGAGAACTCCGCATGAATCCTCCCGCCCAGCCGGAAGAGCGTGCTTTGGGCAAGCTTGAGCATGTTACGGGGGGTCGTCACAATCATAATGACATGGGGGGTGAACGGTGTCTTTTCAAGCGGGGCATACAGCGTTGCATACGTTTCCCCGGAACCGATATGGGGAACCCTTTCGATAGTCCGCTTGCAGGAAGCAGCGCTGTCATATTTCCCCAGCTTGAAGTAAAAATCACCGGTCTTTAATGTCGGCGTTATCTCCCGGAGACCCAGTGCCCACGCACCGCCATTGCATTCGTGTTTTCCGGCAGTTGCATAGAATATTTTCCATTCATTCCGGGCAAGGTTTACCATCGTGCAG
>CAILCG010000011.1 GCA_903832665.1 uncultured Methanomicrobiales archaeon
AGCGTCGTTAACCTTCAAGACCAGCTTGGAGTGTCCCTCATGTCTTGTGGTTGGGGAAATCTCTACTACTTTCGACAATATTATCGCCTCATGTTATGTTGAGTTGTTCGTATAGCAGTACAAAATTGCTGTATACATCTCATCTCGAGATAAGTGACCGTACAAAGTACGTTCAACTCTATTTTGCACGAGCCCTCTAATAACCTTTATTATCCGTTCGTGTGCCGATAAAATGGAAAAAATAAATTGAAAAAACGTTGTATTTTAAAAAATAAACCATTTTTAGGGTTTTCTTGAAATGCTGATTAACAAATCGTGTAAATAAGTGTTAGTAACTAACAATCATTTATTCCCCGGTATTTCTTTTTTCTCAGTTCATTCAGTCGATCCGTTCGGCAATGGTTGCCGTTCGTTCTGCATAGGCATCATGTTGGTGGATGCTCTCCTCATTGGTCTGCCAGATGGTAACAACGGAATCCCCGGAGAGATATTCGAACTCCGCAAGCACTTTCTTGGCCATTTGTCGGACACAATCTTCAACAAACCGGGGGTTTTTGTGCGCGGCAAGGAGGCTCGCAACGGGCTTTCCGGAACCGTTTCAGAAGTTATTCCCTGGTAACAGGATTCAGGTTATTCTTGACGTACGGATCGCTCACAGCCTTTCCCCCCAAGAAGAACTGCTGCGACCGGTATCTTGAACCCGGAAGCAGGATCTATGCAATATCCAGGTGTCAGCAGTGCAGGTGATTCCGGTTTCCCTGTAATAATGGAGGAAGAAGGTGAGCCACCTCGAAGCTGAACCCTGCCATTCGATGTGCATCCCGATGCCCACTTCCTGCAAAGGACAATAGTTCGCAAGAATAAGTTTTACCATAAGCGATGTGCAATGGCAGGCATGCAGGGCCTTGAAGTGAAGAACCCGCAGGTATTCTCCTGTCCTTTTTATCCGGATATGATCCGGGGTCAGGAGATGGAGACCGCCGATGATAGCTATAATTCTCTTTTCCCCGCAGATCATCCGGGCATATTCCGTGATGTTGCAGATTCCTGTGTGCGAGCAACCCGTAATGATGACAAGCCCGTTATCTGAGCGGAATGCAAGGACGGAATCATCCAGCAGAAGATCAGACTCCAAACTTGCGCCGGGCAGTACAATCTTCCGCATTCCGGGAGATCTCTCCAAGGAATACCAGTTCCTCCGTGATCCACACCGGTTTATCAGAGAGGTTCACCAGGAACTGCCGCCGCGTCTCATCTTCATTCAGGAGCGAACCGATATTCGGGAGCAGCGAGTTTGGTCGTGGATAAAAGCAGCGGGGGTGGGTAATGAGCTCCGGTACCTTGTGAGGAATGAAATTAATTTTAGCTTCGATCAGGTGACGGGTGAGAGGGATAAGCCCTTCCGTATGGTCGAGATGCCCGTGTAAGATGACTACGCAATCCAGATCCCGCAGGCTGATCCCCATCTTCCCGGCATTGGTGAGACATGTATCAGAGTACCCGGTATCGAACAGGATCTTCTTTCCTCTTATTTCAAGAAAAAATGAGAGACCGGGCTCACCTGAAAAAATAGCGATCCGTCAGCATGGTGGTATCGACAGGAACCGTATGGGAAATCTGATGTGTTATGGTGAAGTATCATCTGCTGGAGATAATGAGATCTCTCTCCTGCAACTGATAGTACAGGGCCAGAAATTTCATGTAATTCGTGTGCGTTATTTTAAGGACAGGATGCAATCATTTAAATGAATTATGCTCATATGAGTAATTATAATGCGGAAATCCGTATCCCTGGTGACCCAATGTCAGAACCCACAACTCCCAAAACCGACAAGAACCAGCCGATTGTATCCACTGAAACAAACAGCACCGAACACACCTGCGCATGCGGGGAGGTTCACGAGCACCATGAAGAGGGCAAAAGCCACCGGGATGAATGCACGTCCACCCAGAAATTTACCGATTCCTGCTGTTGCGGGTCCGGCGAGGCCGGAAAAGAAGCACGCCACCGCTGCGGTCACGGCCCAAGGTGCCATTAAGGAAATTCAGCCCCCGTTTTTTTAGAATATAACCTGGAGAGCATGCGATTGTCCCCTCATCCGGAGATTCCTGAACTGCTGGACCAGTACATGGAGGACTCTGGCCGGTCAGAGAAGTGGATCACTGTTCAGGACTTCCGAATGCATTTTCAACTGGCCGAATCAAAGGGACCGGCAATTTCCGGGTTTTTAAGTAAGATCCATTACGGGCCATTCTTTTCCTGCAGGTACAAGGTGGTGCGGATAGAAAAATTCCGGGACACTATCCCACCCTACCGGATCATCAAGAAATATCTTGTCCAGGAACGCCCGACCCAACGACGCCATCAGGACTCCACTGCTAAAGAATTCGTCCGGTGAACCCGGTTAACCTGTTATACTATTCCCGATACACAGTATAATCAGGAGCAGGAAATGGCAGCGGATGAAACCATTGAAGTGACCGAGTGTCCCCGCCGGGGAAGACCCCGGCTCAGGCGCATTATAGCCGGCACCTCGGAATCACGGTGTTACAAACCCTGCTGCAGTCCTGGAGAAGAGGGACAGGGCATCTCGTTGCAGCCCGATGAAATCGAGCTGATACGGCTCATTGATCTCGAAGGGCTCGAACAGGAAGAGGCGGCAGAAAAACTCGGGGTCTCGCGCAAGACTGCATGGCGCGACCTGCACGAAGCCCGGCGCAAGATCGCCGATGCGCGCGTCAACGGCAAGGGTATTGAAATGGCCGGTTGCACAAAAGCAGCGGAAGGCCGGTGCCCGAAGTGCCCCCGGTAAGTTCTCACACCTGCGGAGTAATTTTTTATCGTCCTTTCACCAATATTTAAGTATTTTCGCTCATATGGGTAATTACTGCTTCCCGATGCGAGGAGGCATTGAGGCGACTTTTATGAGTAACGAACCCATGAAAATACCGGTCAATTATGCCGAGGCATCTGAAACACTCCGAAAAGTTCTGGGCCTGAAAGGTTCACCGGTCGCGATTAAGTTCGCGACAAGTAAGGAAGAGATTCCCGCTGGAATGGAGGAACTGGACAAAACGATCCGGCACTGCACGATGGTAAACCTTGCCCGGAATGAATGGAAAATATTCTATGCAACTGCCGGAAAACACGAATGCAATGGCGGTGCGTGGGCACTGGGTCTCCGGGAGATAACGCCGACATTAAAGACCGGTGATTTTTACTTCAA
>CAILCG010000012.1 GCA_903832665.1 uncultured Methanomicrobiales archaeon
AAAAGAAAGTTCAGCGGCGATCTCAAAGCTCGAAGATTTCTGATTCAGACAAAAGAAATCGCTACCAAAATGATTGTTTGTAACATTCACACGTTCCTACAATTTCTCATCATTGAGGTTTTCTACAGAGCAGAAATTTTCGTATTCTGTTGTGGCGCATTGCATTTTACCGGTGTTTTTTGAGTAATTGAGATTGTTATTTTTTTTATCCCGGCCGGATTTTTTTTACCGGTAATGAAAAATTTTCGCTGTCACATGTCCTGCGGGGAAATTCTTATTTTTTTATTAAAAATCCCCGGGCGTGATCGAACTAATGAGATCCTGCATGACCTTCTCCTCCCATTTCAAAAACGGGAATTACCCTCCCCCCGGTTCTCTGTCTTCCTTTATCAGTCTGGCCCACGCAATAAATTCTATTGCTGTAATATCTAAATCAAGAATATAATTCCTAACATATTCCGCAGACATTGAGAAAAAGAAAGCCTTAAATATAATTATAGTGCAGTGTAAAATATATGCCCTAAAGGGAGGTGATGTTATGTTTGACTGGGCATTGTTCCTGAAAATCATCATTGCTGTAATCCAGGCTATCTTCCAGAATCTGCCCCCGATGCGATCGGGCAAGCCTGGACAAAAAATTTCCCGTTTTTGATTGAGGCAATCTTTGAAATACAAAAGAACACAAATAAGCTTTTTATCCGTTCTTTGAGATCCCGATTGTCATCGCGATACCTTCGACATCCCAGTCTTTGACCATTCCGTACGGTTTTGCCGCAGCGCCGGCGGAATGAATTGCGAGCTCCCGGGCCCGCACTTCTTCCATAATTCCTGTACGCCAGGTACCCTGTACCAGGGCACAGATTCGCTCATCTGTCACCGCAACATCGGCGATGATGAAATCCTCGACCGCGAGATCGAGCTGCTTGCGCATCTCGTTGATCCGGCGGATCACTTCACGGGCATATCCTTCCGCTTCGAGTTCCGGTGTCAGTTGCACATCCACGTACACCGTGGCATCCGGCATCGGGGCCGAGAAGACTTCGGGGGGTAACTGTTCGGCGAAGGTCACGTGATCGGCACCGATCTCGAAGACTGCCTCTCCTTCCCCGAGTTTCACGGTCCGCCCGGCGCTGATCTCGGCCTTGAGCATGTTGCCATCAGCCGCTTCGATGAGGGTCTTGACGGCAAAGGAGTTCTTGCCAAACCCTTTCCCGAGCGCCTTCATGATCGGTTCGGCCTTCCACCCGATCCGCTCCCACCGGCCCATCACGACCCGGACGGTCTTGGCATTGGCCCGATCTTTGCAGACCGCATTGAGACGTTGTCCTATCGCTTCCCGGACCGGTTCCGAGTCTGTCACTACGACCACCTCATCAACCGGCCACCGGAGTTTGCGCTTGCCGGCCTGGCGGGCATTGGCGCACGCCTCATCAAACGAGCGGACGATCCCGACCGCCTGTTCGAGGCTCTCGTTCACGAGTGCCGGCTCGCCCTTGTTCCAGTCGAGCAGGTGCACGCTGGCGGGATCGTTTGGCAGGCGCAGGTTGCTGTAGATCTCTTCGGTGATGTGCGGGCAGACCGGTGCGAGCAGCCCGATGAGTTTGCGCATCACGTAATAGATCGTCTCGTAGGCAAAGTGCTTGCTCTCAGACTCGCCCTCGATCCACATCCGTTCCCGGACGAGCTGGACATACCAGCGGGAGAGATCTTCTAATATGAAGTTGATGAGTTCCCTTGTGGCCCGGTGGAGCTGGCATTCCTTTATCACCGCATCGACTATGGCTGCGACCGAGTTGATCCGGGAGATGATGAACCTATCTTCGTCGGGTAGCTGGCTGAGGTGTGAGCGGACATAGGCATCATCCCAGACGCCAGCCTTGTTCGCCGGCTCGAACTTATCGAGGATCATGTACGGAACCGGGAAACGGTACACGTTCCAGAGGATGTTGGCTGTACGGTTGACCGTACCGATCCCTTCCCAGTTGAACTTCAGGTCGTCCCACGGTGCTGAAGATGAGAGAATGTAAAGCCGGAGAACATCGACCCCCACCTTGGCGATCACTTCTTCGGGTGTTACTACGTTGCCGAGGCTCTTTGACATCTTCTTTCCCTCGGCATCGAGCGCAAACCCGTGCATACAGACACTCTTGTAGGGTGCCCTCCCAAACGCAATCGTGCTGGCCCCGAGCTGGGAGTAGAACCAGCCTCTTGTCTGGTCCTGTCCTTCCGTGATGAAGTCCGCGGGCCAGAGGCTCTCAAAGTCCTGTGTCTTGCCCGGGAACCCGATCGTTGCCCATGACGCAACCGCCGAATCGAACCAGACATCGAAGATATCCTCGACCCGCTTCATCGTGCCGCCACAGGTGCACGGGATCGTGACATCATCCACATAGGGGCGGTGGGGATCGGCCAGCGGTTTGCCGCTGAATTTTTCGAGTTCTGCAATCGTACCGACAACGCGGTACGCATCGCACTTCGGGCAGACCCAGACCGGGATCGGGATGCCCCAGTAGCGCTGGCGCGAGATGCACCAGTCACGGGCGTCCTTGATCCAGTCGTAGAAGCGGGCGCTTCCTGCCCACTCGGGATACCAGGTGACTTTCTCCACCTCTTTGAGCATCAGTTCCCGCATCTCGGAGATCTTTAAGAACCACTGCGAGGTGGCCCGGAAGATGATCGGGGTCTTGCAGCGCCAGCAGTGGCCGTAGCGGTGGGTGATTACCTCCTTGGCAAAGAGATGATCCCCGAGTGCCACCAGCACGTTCTCGTTGGAATCCCGGACGAACTGGCCGGCAAAGATACCGGCCTCCGGCTTGAAGTTCCCTGCCCCGTCAACGGGACAGACAATCGGGAGCCCTTCTTTTGTACCGAGCACAAAGTCATCCCAGCCATGGCCGGGTGCGATATGGACCATACCGGTATTCTCGAGAGCAACGAAATCCGCTGCAAGAACCTTGTGGGCGATATCGCACTGGAGTGGTACGCAGGATGCGAGCGGGGATTCATATGCCCATCCCACCAGTTCTGCGCCCTTCCTTGTCTCAATGATGGAGTAGTCCTTGCAGCGCCCCTTCTTAAGCACTGCCTTTACCAGGGGCTCGGCCATCCAGAGGAGCGTCTCCTTGTCGTCTTTTTTGGCAAGCACTTTTGCGTACAGGAAATCCTTGGAAATCGCAACGGCCACGTTGGCCGGCAGAGTCCATGGGGTTGTGGTCCAGATGACGAGGAACTCATTTGGCCTGCCGGTGAGGGGGAACTTGACGAAAACCGAGGGGTCGTTCTCGTCAGCATATTCCACTTCAGCGTCGGCGATTGCCGTCTCGCACCGGGGGCACCAGTTCACGACCCGGTGCCCGCGCTCGAGCATGCCTTTGTCCTGCGCCCGGGCAAGTGTCCACCATGCAGCTTCGATGTAATCAGGAGTAACGGTCTTGTATGCGCCGGGGAAATCGAGCCAGACCCCGAGGTTGGCGAACTGGTCATCCATCAGGAGTTTGTTATTTATCGCAAACTCCCGGCACTGCTCGATAAATTTTTGAATACCGTATATTTCGATATCTTTTTTTGACTTGAAACCGAGCGCCTGCTCGACCTTGACTTCAATCGGCAGCCCGTGCATGTCGTAGCCGGCCCGGTCGATCACGTGGCGGCCGTTCATGCGGTGGTAGCGGAGGATCGAGTCTTTTAAGATCTTGTTCCACGCGGTGCCCAGGTGAATGGTGCCGGTGGTGTAGGGCGGACCGTCAACAAAGAAGAATGGTTTGCCCTGACTGCGATGCTGTTTTACGGTTGCGTACGTATCGTTGGTACGCCAGTGCTCCTGCACCTGGCTTTCTATAACGTTTGCATTGAAGTTTGCAGCGACTTCCTTCACAAAACCCCTCGTGTATTGTTATCGGACGCTAAATTTGCGTGCGTGAAGGAATGTTGGTTTCACAGCACAAAGTAGTTTTTCTCCCATCCCGCTTTTTTGGCCGTTGTGGTTTTTGCTGTATGCGATTGCGACAGTTGCCTGCCCGTTTCATTCCTGAAAACGATTAAAAAGACCAGGAAATGACAAGAAAAAAACGAGAAAAAATTTCGACTGTCCCCTTTTGGGTCAAGCACTTGGGGTCCGCTCCGCCTGATTAAAATCGTAATGCATAAATGTGCCGATTTTATATTAAAAACTATGAAAATCAACGGATACTTTGTCCTCTTTGCAGCACTGGTGATTCTGCTGGTATGTGCAGCAGGCTGCACCATCCCCCAGGCACCCGGTGCAACCACGCCGGTACCCTCTGGTTCGGCAGCGGTAACCGGCTCCTAGCAGAGCTCGGTGGCAGCACCAGCATCAACTGCAGCAGCGGCAGCAACAAAATCATCGAAAATCGATACTGTAATTAGCGTCCATTTCAACGATATCGGTTGTATTGATCTCCAGAAGGAGCTTGGCGTTGAATATCTCTATCCTGACCAGAAATACAAGATTACCGCCGCCTCCCCGAATGCAGCCGCAGTAAATGTCAATGTTCTTTTTGTCGATGAAAATGACAAGTTGATCTTAGGCCAGACCAAACCCCAGTGGGACTCGCTCCAGAAGGCCTGGGCGTACCCGGGCCTCGTGCCGGTTGTCCAGTTCAATGATATCACCGTGCCGCAGGAAAAGACATTCACGATAAAAACCCAGAGCAAGTATTACATCTGCGCAGATGACCGGAAAGAGACCGACATGAATGATGTTATGCTCAGGGTACCCGTGACCCTGACCCGTCTCTAGTAAGCCCGTTTGCGAATAATACATCCCCTTTTTTCCTATCCCCTTTCCAATCTTTGTGGCAGTACCCTGATCGGGATGAGGCAGCTCTTTATAGATGGATTTTTCATGCTGTACCAAGACCAACCGGTAGTATACACACCGGGGCAGGAGTACCAGTACCATGGAGACGTACCCCCTCATTCTTGGCGGAGTAAAGAAGCAGACCGATGAGATCGTAAGCGTGCGGTTCCCCTTCACCGGTGAAGAGTACGCGCAGGTCTGCCAGGCGAGCACCCTCGATCTCAAGAACGCAGTGACCGAAGCGGTGAAGGGATTCGAGACAACGAGAAAACTCACTTCCGGTGCCCGGGCAGGGATACTCACCCGGCTTGCCGACGAGATTCATGGCCGGGCCGATGAACTCGCTGAAGTGCTGGTGATGGAAGGGGGCAAGACCCGGAAGTTTGCCATAAACGAGGTGGCCCGGGCAGAGATTACCGTCAGGACGTCTGCGGAGGAAGCCAAGCGGATCTACGGCGAGATCATCCCGCTGGACTGGAGCGACGATGCAGCGGGACGCACCGGTTTTCTCCGGCGTTTCCCGCTTGGCCCCGTTGTCGGGATCGTGCCGTTCAATTTCCCCCTCAATCTCGTGTGCCACAAACTGGCACCGGCGATCGCGGCAGGCAACTCCATCATTCTCAAGCCCGCATCCTCCACCCCGGTCTCCAGCCTGTTGCTGGGTGAGATGGCAATCGCGGCGGGTATGCCCCCGGCAGCGATCAGCGTTGTGCCCTGTGCCGGGGGGCGGGCCGAACAGCTGGCCCGGGATCCCCGGGTAGCCTATCTCTCGTTTACCGGCAGCTGCTCGGTCGGCTGGCACCTGCGGGAGATTGCGGGCAGGACCAAGATCGGGCTGGAACTCGGTGGCAACGCCGCGGTGATTGTGCACGAGGATGCGAACCTGGATTATGCTGCGCAGCGGATCGCCACTGGTGGGTTCATCAACGCCGGGCAGGTCTGCATCTCGGTACAGCGGGTGCTTATCCACCGCCCGGCCTATGACCGTGTCGTTGAAAAGATCCTTGCAGCAGTCAGGGCGCTCAAGGTGGGAGACCCGCGTGACCCGGCAACTGACGTCGGGCCGATGATCGACCGGCTCAAGGCGGAGGATGCATACCGGAAGATGCAGGAAGCCGTACGGCAGGGCGCCCGGATCCTGACCGGCGGCACGCTCGAAGAGACGATGTTTGCACCCACGATACTGGTGGATACCACGCCTGCGATGCGGGTGAACCGGGAGGAGGTGTTTGCGCCGGTCCTGTCCCTGACCCCGTACGATAGTTTCCCGGATGCAATCCGGATGGCCAACGATGGGGAGTATGGACTGCAGGTCGGGATCTTTACCCAGAATATCAACCGGGCCATGCAGGCTTTCACCGATATGGAGGTCGGGGGTGTCCAGGTGAACGATATCCCGACATTCCGGGTTGACCAGATGCCCTACGGCGGGGCCAAAGGTTCAGGGCTTGGCCGGGAAGGACCACGGTACGCGATCGAAGAGATGAGCGAACTCCGGCTGATGGTCATCAACCGTGACGGCGGGATGGAGTAAGGGCCCGCGCTCCACCCCCCCCTGCGCACCCCGGTGCGCGACCATTACCCTATCCACAATATTTATCCCCCTACGATCCTAAGCCACACACTAGCGTGAAGACCATCCGCGACCAGTACACCCATATCCCGTTCCGGATATCGGGGCTTCTCGATCTTGCGTACAATCTCTGGTGGAGCTGGCACCCTGAGGTCCGGATCCTGTTCAAACAGTTGAACCAGGAGGCCTGGAAAGCGAGCATCCATAACCCGGTCCGGATGCTGCGGGACATTCCTGCCGAGTTTTTGGAAGCCGCTGAGAACAATGCCGAGTATCTCCGCCGGTACGATATCATTATGAACCGGTTCCGGCGGTACCTGAAGTCCCATTGTGGCTGGTTCGGGGATCAGTACCCGGGAAAGGAATCCCTGACCATTGCCTATTTTTCTGCGGAATACGGCCTGCATCACTCCCTCCCCTTCTATGCCGGGGGGCTCGGTTTTTTAGCCGGCGATCATCTGAAGGAGTGCAGCGACCTGGGCGTGCCGCTCGTTGCGGTGGGTTTCATGTACTCGGAAGGGTATCTTCACCAGCATATCCAGGCGGATGGCTGGCAGACTGCGGCAAAAGAGCACCTCGAACGGGAGGCCACCCCCCTCAAGAGGGTACTGAACTGGGACGGGGATCACCTGGTTGTCCAGGTGCCGTATGTTGAGCCGGCGATCTTTGTGGCGGTCTGGAAGGTGGACGTGGGGAATGTACCGCTGTATCTCCTCGACACCGACATCCCGCTCAATGACAAGGAGACCCGGAGGATCTCTTCGAGCCTCTACATGAGTGACCGGGAAGAGCGGCTCCGGCAGGAGATCGTGCTCGGTATCGGTGGTCGCAAGGTGCTCCGGACCCTCGGGATCGAATACTCAGCCGTGCATCTCAATGAAGGCCACCCGGCCTTTGCCCTGCTGGAGCGGATCCGGGAACGCACCAAGAACGGGATCCCGTTTGAAAAGGCGGTGCAGCAGGTACGGGGAACCTCGGTCTTTACCACCCATACACCAGTCGCAGCGGGTCACGATGTCTTTTCAACAGAACTCATGGACAAATACTTCGGTGCGTATTACGGTGAGCTTGGCATTGACCGCAACCAGTTCCTTGCCCTGGGGGCCCATCCGGATTTCCCGGATAACGGGTTTAACATGACGGTCCTGGCACTGCGACTCTCCGGCTACCATAATGGCGTCTCGAAAAAACACGGTGCGGTGACCCGGCAGATGTGGCGGGGGCTGTGGCAGGACCGTAATGAGGACCAGATCCCGATCGATGCGATCACCAACGGGGTACACCTGCCGACATGGATGAACCCCCGGATCCAGGATCTCCTCGACTCCCATTTCTATTACGTGGCGCCCAACTGGCAGGAGGAGCATGACGATGAGACGCTCTGGAACCTTGTCGATGAGATCCCCGATAAGGATCTCTGGGATCTCCATCTCCAGCTCAAGAACAAACTGATCAACCGGATCCGTGAACGCAAGCGGGTGAAGTGGATCAAGGAGCGCGATGACGTCCCCAACTTCATCACGGAAGGGCTTTTCTTAAACCCGTCTGTTCTCACCATCGGGTTCGCCCGGCGGTTTGCCACCTACAAGCGGGCAGACCTGATCTTCCACGATCTTGACCGGCTCAAAAAGATTATCTCAAACCGCTGGAGACCCGTCCAGATCATCTTTGCCGGCAAGGCCCACCAGTCGGATTATGAGGGGAAGCGCATTCTCCAGAAGATCTACCAGTTTGCCCGGCAACCGGAATTCGAAGGCAGGATCGCCATTGTGGAGGATTACAGCGAACAGACCGCCCAGTACCTGGTGCACGGGGTCGATGTCTGGCTCAACAATCCGCTGCCACCAATGGAAGCCTGCGGCACGAGTGGCATGAAGGCGGGCATCAACGGCGTCCTGAACCTGAGCATTCCGGATGGCTGGTGGCTGGAAGGCTTCAATGGCAGGAATGGCTGGACGTTTGGTGCGGAATCCGGCGAAGGAGACCGGGATGTGGCGGACGCAGCTGCCCTGTACGAGATTCTGGAACGGGAGGTGATCCCCCTATACTACAGCAGTTCGCTTGACGCAATTCCCCACGGGTGGGTAAAGATGATGAAGGAATCCATCAAGAGCATCGCCCCCCGGTTCTGCGCCCGGCGGATGGTCAAGGATTACGTGAACAATTATTATCCGAAACTGGTCTCTTCCGCAGATGCAGAACGGATGTGAAGGGTAAAAAGACGGTCTTTCAATTGCATCAGTCCAAAAAAAAGAAATTTTGCGTATTTAATCTTGTGAGCAGCCTGATGTCGGGAATTCTCAACCAGATTTTCGGATGTCAGCAATTCTAATGATTTAAAATGGCCCTTTGGATTATTTGCAGGCAAACCTGCATAGTGCGAAACCAGGATCTATTTCACAAAAAAAATTTCGCAATCGATCTCCGGCAAAAATTTTTCAATCGACCCCTCAGCCCCTGCATCGGATTTTTCAGGCAGACCTTGATTGCATTTCCCGGACCCTCACGCCGGAGAACGAAAAATTTTGTAGGATAAATACGCATTTTGTAGGATAATTATCCGATTGTAGCCTCACTAATTAACACCTCATAATCGCGATCGAAATTTTCCGGGCAGAGTCTGACTAAAAAAAATTCCGGAAAAAAGATCATTGTGCTGAGAAAAAGTGCACCAAAACGTACCAAAAAAATGATTTTAGGATCCCACTCAGGAATTCATCCCTATCACTTCTCCATGATACCCGTGGCCATAAAGTATACTCGCCTATGAATATGGGAGAAATATGGCAGAGTAATTTTTCCGGTAAAGATCACCGGAAGCAACTCGTCTGCGAGCCACGGATCCTGATCCCGTTGGCATCGCAGTAATCCCGGATCTCCTTTTTGGTAATGCCATACCGCGTCGCAAGGGAGAATGCCTCTTCGCAGGTGACTGAGGTTCCGATGCCATCGCTAAAAAAAGCCTGTGCAATCTTATCGGTGTCCATGATCCAGGTCCCTTCGTGTTCGCCTTACAGAGTGGTTACCGGGCAGACCAAGAACCTTTTGGACTCAGCCCGTCCTATCTTTTAGTAATGAGAGTCGCACTTGTCAACTCCCGGCAGGACAAGGCGGGAGTGAACATCCGGCACCATATAGAACAGCTGCTGGCTGCCGATCCTGACGGACGGTGGAACGAGCAGGGCCGGAGCTATGAATTTTTTGAAACAGAGGAGCGGTTGATCAATGCTGTTGGCCTGGACCAGCGCATTGATGCCGATCTGGTGATCTTTCTCTCGCGACATTCGAGTGTCAACCCGGTGCCGGTCCTCACGGTTCATGTGACGGGGAACTTCAGGATCGCTGCACTGGGTGGGTCTGACCGGACTCTTACAAGGGCCGCACCCGCGATGATGCAGGCGACCCTGCGGGCGCTCGCGAAGCACTGTCCTGAAGGCTACCGCATCTCCTATGAGGTGACGCATCATGGTCCCACGGGCCTGAAGACACCCTCGTTCTTTGTCGAGATCGGGAGCACCGAGAAGGAATGGACCGATCCCGCTGCCGGCAGGGCTGTGGCTGAAGCGGTCCTGGATGCTGTCCCTATACACGCGGTGCCCCTGGTGGGGTTCGGGGGAACGCATTATGCCGTTCGCCAGACCGAGATTGCGCTCTCCTCCCGCGGTGCATTCGGTCATATTGCCCACACCCGGGAGATTTGTGGGCTTGATGATGCAATGGTCCACCTGATGCTGGCCGAAAGCGGGGCGGTTGCTGCCTATATCGATCGCAAATCCCTGGACCGGGCAGCACTCGATCACCTGTCCGAACTGCTGGACCTGATCGCCATCCCCCGGCTATCAGAGAGTGAACTATCGGCTCTCGGCCATCTTTCATGGGAGACGTACCTGTCCGTGCGGGCGATGGCTGAGAAGGTTGCTCCCGGTTCCCGGTGCTATATTCACGCACTCAAAGGGGCCGGAACACTCTGCCTTGTCCGGGCAAATCCTGTGTTAATTGCCGAAACCGCCAAATCGGACGAACCGGGGCTGATAAAGAATCTCGATGAATTGCCGGTCGTTCACCTGTCTACGCGTGATAATCGCCTGCTTCCCGATTTTATCACGTATGAGGAGCATTCGTCACAATTCATACATGATTTAAATACCTTGTGCGTAAAAATCATACGTAATAAAGAGATCACTGCAACAGAGAGCGATCACCTGATCATTACTAAGGTACGGTTCGATCCCCAAAAAGCGCGCGAACTGGGGATACCGCCCGGACCAGCCTTCAAAAAACTGGCAGCAGGCCAGTCCATAGAGATCAACGGTCAGGCGATTACACCGGCAATGGTGTCTCTGCGCAGTGAGACTGACATCCACATCCCGGGGTTGGAGAAGTTTTCATGAGGTCCATTGTAGAAGAGGCACTAACCAAGGCGAGGGACGAGACCATCACGCCCTCGCAAAATAATGAAGACCTCGACCAGATTCTGGCCGAGATGAAGACCGAGATCGCTGTGATTGGCTGCGGCGGCGGTGGATCGAATACGATCTCCCGTATGATGGAGGAGGGTATCCACGGGGCGAAGCTGATCGCTATCAACACCGATGCCCAGCACCTGATCCGCACCCATGCCGACCAGCGTATCCTTGTCGGCAGGCAGCGGACCCGGGGTCTTGGCGCCGGCTCCATCCCCCAGATCGGCGAGGAAGCGGCCCTTGAGAACGAGCAGGAGATCCGGGCGGTAGTCTCCGGCTGCGACATGGTCTTTATCACGGTCGGTCTCGGTGGCGGCACGGGTACCGGTGTGGCTCCCGTGGTGGCAAAGGCCGCCCGGGAAGAAGGAGCGCTCACGATTGCGGTCGTGACGCTGCCGTTCGCTGCGGAAGGAGCCATCCGCATGGAAAACGCAGAGGCAGGCCTTGAGCGCCTGAGGGATGTGGCGGACACGGTCATTGTTGTGCCCAATGACCGGCTTCTGGAAGTCGTGCCGAAACTCCCCCTCTCTGCAGCATTCAAGATCGCTGATGAAGTCCTGATGCGGGCGGTCAAGGGTATCACCGAACTCATCACGATGCCCGGTCTCGTCAACCTCGACTTTGCCGATGTCCGCACCGTCATGGAACGCGGCGGTGTTGCCATGATCGGTATGGGAGAGAGTGACAGCGAGGATAAGGCAGCAGATTCAGTCAAGAAAGCGATCCGCTCCCCGCTGCTCGATGTGGATATCTCCGGGGCAACCGCAGCACTCGTCAATGTGGTGGGCGGTCCCGATATGACCATGGAAGAGGCAGAGGGCGTTGTGCAGGAAGTCTACGGCCGCGTGGACCCGAACGCCCGGATCATCTGGGGTGCCCAGATCGATCCCGCCATGCAGAACAAGATGCGCACGCTGCTTGTGGTCACGGGCGTACGGTCGCCACAAATATATGGTCGGAGCGAGAAACTTACCCCCAAAGTACAGAAACAGTTTGAGATCGATTTTCTCAAGTGAGCCAATATGGAAATTTCAAAACCTGATTTCAAAACAGGCGTGCTACATGAGGAATTATTCCGCAAGTACCTCCGGGTCCTAAAACTCGCGCGCACCCCAACAAGGGAAGAATTTGGAAAGATTGCAACGGTCGCTGCCGCAGGTGTGCTCCTCATCGGATTGATCGGGTTTATCATCTACGTTATGTTCGAACACCAGAAACTGCTGGGATTCTGATCCTGATGTCCATGACTCCCCAGGCTCCTCCCGCCGCCCCACTGGTTCCCGCCGCCCCGGAAGTCTTTGTCAACCGGATCTTTGCGATCAAGACCACGTCCAAGCAGGAACGGACGGTAGCAGACAATATCCTCAAATCGATCGAGACCAAGGCGACCGATGTCAAGGTGACGTCGATCATTGTGCCCAATGAACTGCAGGGATACGTGCTCATCGAAACCCCGGAGAAGATGAACCGTATCGAGCAGCTCGCGGAACTCATCGCCCATGCGCGCACGGTCATCAAAGGCGAGACCAGCCTTGCAGAAGTCGGTCATTTCCTGATCCCGAAGCCGGTCGTTGCCGGTATTGATGAAGGGACCATCGTCGAACTGATTGCCGGACCGTTCAAGGGCGAGAAGGCAGTTGTCAAGCGGGTTGATTCCGCCAAGGAAGAGATCACCGTTGAGCTCTACGAGAGCGTTGTTCCGATCCCGATCACTGTACGTGGCGATAATGTCCGCGTGGTCGAGAAGTTCTCGGACCGGTGATTCCTCACTTTTTTTTAAGTATTTTTGTGCAGCTGACCGTGTAGGATACTGAATTGCTGCGTCCGGAATTTTAGTCGATCTTACGAAAAACGAAGAATGATCGATTGCCAGCGATGGCTCCCCGCCTCAGGGCCTCTCCGAGGCAAGGCGGGGCAAGGCGGTTTTTTCCTGACTTGATTTTTATTTCTCTGCCTTGATCTATAGCGGGGTCTATTGTTTTAGGATTGGATCTCTTAAACGAGTGAAAATCCCAGAATGGAACTACAAAGGGGGGGTCAAGGGGCGCTCCCCCTGGGTTGCTTCCCCCTCTGGGGGAGAGAGGGGGTCACCATCGTAACTGTTGCAGAGAATGATCCTTTCCCGAAAAAATTATTTTGTTCCTCCTTACCTTAAAAAAATACGGACAAACCGATTTACTCCAGCACTACCGTCCTGCACCCGGAAACCTCGTACACCGTCAGTTCAGTAGGTGCCGCCATCCAGTCCGCACAGAGGGCAAAATGTTCCCGCATATGAGAAGTAGCGATATGCACGTCAAGGTGTGCCTGTGTCTCCCACTCTTCATTGAACACAAACAACCCCTCTTCAAAGACGTTTGCGTGGAGTTCGTATCGCCTGCATCCCGGCTCCGCACGGACAAGGGGAATAATCCGTTCAACCTGGAGTGCAAAATCCTCGCAGTGTTCCGGGTGAATCCGGCACCTGGCGGCTATAAGTAACATAGGTAGTATTCGGAATATATCGGGAAAAAGTACCCGATTTCCCCGTTTTAGAATGTCCTGCGCCCGTTAAAAAAAACCGCTACCAGATAAATGGAATCAGCCGGTAACGGACGTGCTGCCGATACTCCCGGTAACCTTCCAGTTCCCGGGCCAGCATCGCTTCTTCCCCCTGTATTCGCGCCATGCGGAGTATCGTCACGACCAGCCCCACTAGCACGCCATAGAGGGATCCGAGCAGCAGCGGGGCTCCTATAAACATCAAAATTCCTCCCATGTACATGGGATGCCGGATAAACCCGTATACTCCTGTCGAAACCACCTGTTGCTTGCGGTCTTGTTGGATCCTGACAAGAGGAGACAGATACGTATTATCGGTGTATGACCGGAAGAACAGGAAAAAGGATCCGCCCAGAAAGGCGATGCCGACTCCATTGAGCCAGAGGGGGAATACGGGGGACCATCCAAATCGTCCTGCATCGAGCGGCATGATGACGATCCAGAGTATGAATCCGATGAGGAGCCCGTAGACAACATACCGGTCCCAGCCTTCCTGGTTGCCGGTACCGGGTTTTTTGTACCGCTCTTCAAGCAATGCCGGGTCTTTCCAGTACAAGTACAGGATGGTCGAAAAACAGAGGACAACAAACCAGGTACAGAAGATCCACCCTGCCGGCCAGAAGAGATCTCCGGCAAGGAGGATGAAGAGTGCAGGAAAAATCAGGATATACAGGAATGCAAAGCCGACCTTCTTATCCATATAGCCCTATTGGCGGTCAGGAATATGTGCGTTTGTGCGGGCAAGCCCGAAAGCGTGCGTCTCATGGGGACATCCAGGGTTCCCGGAGTCAGCAGAGTTGACACCTTCGGATCCGTACCGGGCGACCCGGGACACTCCCGGTCTCGCACGAAAAAAGATGACCGGCAGTTCTCACTCTGCCGTGATCCGGTCGTAGAAGACCGCCGCCAGCACAGCTCCAATGACCGGGCCGATGAGGTAGATGGGGAAGTAGATCCAGAGATTCGGTCCCCCCGAAAGGAAGTCCATCACGTACGGCCCGAAGGTCCGGGCCGGGTTGAGCGATGCTCCCGAGATATTGCCGGCCATCGTGATCATCCCGGCCACGGTAAGCCCGATGATGAGCCCGGCAAATCCCGGCGGATCACGCTTGTCCACCGCAACGCCCATGATCACAAGCATGAGCACAAAAGTCGCGATGATCTCCACGAGAATTGCCTGCCCGTACCCGATTCCCGGAAACGGTGCCGTTGCCCCGAGTCCCCCGATGGTGACCGCATCCATCCCGATGGTGAAGAAGAAGAGCAGGCTGCCGATCGCCGCCCCGATACACTGTGCGATGATGTAGGCCACGGCCTCGCCGGCAGGGAACCGCTTGGTTGCCCAGAGGGCAATCGTCACGGCAGGGTTGATGTGAGCCCCCGAGACCCGGCCGAGCGCGTAGATGACGGCCGCAATCACGATGCCGAAGGTCATCCCGATCGCGAACCAGTCACCGAGCCCGCCCAGCTGGCCGATCCCGATGTTGAACGATGTCGCGGGCTCTGTCCCGTGGGCAATCATCAGCGTGATCGCTGCTGCCCCGGCACCAAAGTACACCAGGAGCAGGGTCCCGACGCCTTCCGCGATACTCCGGTTGGTAAGCGAAGCCATTACTTTCCCTCTCCGTACGCCGCATTGCAGTCAGGGCAGAGCATCCGTGGCATCTTCTTTGGAAGTTTGTGGGAGGGGAGCGGGTACCCGCCTTCCCAGACATCGATCTCTTTTCGTATGGTATGCTTCATGCAGGTCCCCATCCCGCAGGCAACGCAGACCGCTACTGCATCACTCTCCTTTCCCTCTTTTGCGCAGACATAACATTTCATGATCTATCCCGTCTGTCCCGTTACCGGGATCAGACCGCTTCCTTCCACTGGCAGGAGCAGTGCCGGAAATCCATCAGGGCTGCCGATGCACAGTCCTTGCAGATCCGGGCCGGTGCGGCGGCGACACCCTTGTGCAGGGCAATGATGTTGGTCATCAGGGTCGCTGTGACCGGCTCGCTTGTCAGCAGGCACGGGTAATCGGAGAGGCGCATCATGGCGGAGAAGCGGACGGTCATTGCACAGGCAGGATATGCATACCGCTGCGGGTTGGCGATCACTTCGTTTTTCAGGATGGGCGAGAGATCGACTTCGAACCCGGCAACTTTCGGCGTTACCAGACCCGGCTCGCTGCTCTGCATCCTCCGGGCCTTGTCGACCATCTTCCAGCCCCGGTAGATCATATCCATGAAATCGCAGTTGTGGAGTTCGATCGCTGCACCCCGCTTTGGGTAGAGCTGGACGTAATTGTGGTAACGTTTCGTTAACATGTCCACGACCATGATCGCATTGAACCCGTCGAGTTCGAGGATATATTCCGCTGCACTGGCGGATGCCCCGGTTGCCACCGAGAGTACCTCGTTCTCGGTTTTCATCATCGGGGCCGCGGCGCGCAGGGTCTTGTCCATCACTTCAGTCACCGACTCGATGACGGCCATGATGACATCGTCCTTGCACATGTTGTACGTGGACTGGGAGATGTGGTGGGCGATATCACCGACGCAGTACGCCGGCACGGTCACGATGTTGCCGTAGTGGACTCCCTCATCGAGCGAGGCCTTGACCGCACCGTTCATCTTTATCCGGTAATCCTTCATGTATTTCCGGCAGTCGAACGAGGACTGGCCAACACTGTCCATCAGTTTTGCCTGGGCATCGACCGGTGTATCGTAGATCGACTGGATCATCGCGACTTCCTGCTTCACGGCATCTGCCAGCGTAGCCCCGTCTTCAACCGCGTGGGCAAAGACATCCCCGATGCCATACGAGGTGTTCATGGCCCACGACTTTGCTGCAAGGATCGTCTGCTTGTGAGCAACCGGGATATCGGTTGTCTTTAAGATCTGGTTGACGATGTTGCTGCTGCTGCCGGGTATCAGGGCAAAGTCCACGACACAGGTCGGGCCGTAAAAACCGGCGTACCGGCGGGCGGATTCCTTGCCGATAATGGCCTCGGCCTTCCCGACTGCCTTGATGAAAACGTCCACGCTCTTGCGGAACTTCGGGTCCGCATCATAGAGCATCTCCATGATGACGGGTGTCTGGTAGTGCTCGACATAGGGATCGTCTTCGGGGCGGATGGTGTTGGTCAGGCCCTTTAAGATCGTATAGTGGGCATTGACCGAATCGGTATGCAGGGCAAAGACCGCCTTGCTCTGGTTCCCTATGGGTTTCATCGCCTTGACGGCATCCACGTACACTTTCGTGTCGTCGATGACGAAGTTCTGTTCCCGCTTCTTTTTGATCTGGTTCACGTCCGCGTGCTGGGCTGCCATCGCTTCAGTGATCATCTTTTTGATAATTTCCTGCATGACTTTCGCAACTCCCGGCACCGATATCAGACGGGGTGCCTTCAGGCAACCTTTGGGGCATCGTTTATAAATACCTTCATACGAACTTCAGAATTTATCATGACTATGCCCTGATGAGACCGAAATCCGTCAGAGGGGAATCCCATGTGGGGAAAATTCCCGCGTTTTTGCCGTAACCTAGCACCGGAATGGCAAGTTTTGGGAAAAACCTTCGTTTTCCCGGCAACTTTTACGAATTACAGCTCTGTCGAAACCCTCAAAAAAGGGGGGTCAAGGGATGCCCCCCCGGGGCTCCCTCCCCCTCTGGGGGAGAGAGGGGTTCCCCCTTCAAACTGCATATAAGAAAAAGTGAATCACCGGAAATAGGATTTCAACAGGGCCCGAATTACCGCAAATTCTTTTTCACCCATCGATGGAATTATACTCCTCACGGGATAACCACAGGTACTCATATCCGGTCCAATCCCCTTCCCCTGGACCGTACAGACCGGTACTGTCGGATCCTCATGAGTCGGTGGTGAATGGGGGCTTTACCCTTCCCGGCAAACGGGAGCAACAAGGTGGTACCTAAGGAGGAAGTATGGTATTTACGCTAAAGACAGAACGGCTGATCCTGGATGACCAGACCGGGCAGGATCTCGCCAGCCTGTAGCAGCTTGCCCGGAACTCTCTCGTGATGCGGTACGTGCTCATCTGGCTTGAGAATGATGAGCAGGTTGCCGGATTCCTGCAGCACGCGATTGAGGAATCAGGGCGGATCGACCGTATGGGGTACGTGCTTGCGATCCGGATACCGCAGACACGGGAGTTTGCCGGCTTTGTGATGCTCGAGATCGATCCTGAACAGAAGAGCACTGCTGAAGTCGGGTGTATCCTGCTGCCGGCCTACTGGAAGAGCGGGTACGCCTCAGAAATTCTCCGGGCGCTTCTTGCCTTCGGGTTTGGCGATCTCGCGTTGCACCGGGTATACGGGAAATGCGATGAACTGAACCTTGCCTCGGCGCATGTCATGGAGAAATGCGGATTGCAGTACGAAGGCACGCTCCGCGAGCATGTTTGGCTGCGGGATCACTGGCGTTCGACCCGGTATTATGGGATGCTCTCCGGTGACTATTCCGGACGGGTGGAGAACGGGACCCCGGTTCCCTCCTCCGGCGATTCCTCCCGGTAATTCACCGGGTAGTACCTAATAACCGGTACGCACCCTCCGGCACCGTGATCTCGAATCTGGCCCCTTTTTCCGGTCTGCTGTTCTCGGTGATGGTAATCCCGGTGATCCCGAGGATCTCCCGGGAGAGAAAGAGGCCGAGGCCGGTGTTTTTCCCAAAACCCTTCTCAAAGAGATGGGTCCTGTCCTGCGGGGCAATCCCCGTACCATCATCTTCAAACACAATGACCAGCCCGTTCCCTCCCGGGTGAGACGAGACACGAAGGGTAGTCATCCGCTCCCCCCCGTAACGCAGCGCATTGTCGATGAGATTGTAAAAGACCCGTTCCAGCAGCGGATCCCCCAGTACCTCGAGAGCAGGATCTCCGGCCTCAACCCGGATCGTTCGCATGGGCAGCAGGGTGACAACTTTGCCGATAATGGTCTGAATGTTCTGCCACACGGGGGCATTCATGCCTAATCCCTCATAGTCCCGGGTGAAATTGATCAGGCTGGCGATCGTGTCGGTGATATGCATCTCCTTGTCGATGAATCCTGAGGTACGGGCGGGATCCTCCAGGGACTGTTTTGAGAGTTCAAGGTATCCGGAAAGGGCCTGGAGCTGGTTTCCAATGTCGTGGCGTGTTATTCCCGACAGGAGATTGAGTTTCCTGTTGGACCGTTCGAGTGACTCCTGTGCCCGGACATGGGCGGTGATATCCATCAGGGAAGCGACCGATTTTTTCGTGCCCGGAATCAGGTCGATGGTCAGGAAGATATTGCGAATCTCGCCGGTTTTTGTAATGAACCTGAAATCATAATGCTTCAGGGCAGTCTCCTGGTTCTCGCGCCTCAGCCGGTGCTGGGCGAGCATCCTCTCGAGATCTTCTTTTACTACAAATTCCGTCCACTTCTTTTTACCCTCAATGTTCTCCCGTAAATCTCCCGACAGGCGCACGAATTCGGCATTGGCAAGGGATATTATCGTATCTTCTTCCAGGAGAACTGTCGCAGTGCCGGTATTTTCAAAAATGGTCCGGTACCGGCTCTCCGACTCGGTGAGTGCCTCCTGTGCCTGTTTCAATACGGTGATATCCGTGATCGTCTCAATCGCACCAACAACCTCGCTTGTTTCGTCATAGACAGGTGCGGCGGTAGCCTTTACCACCGTGGGTTTTTCTTTGAGAACCGGATACGGGGTCTCGACCGTGAGAACTTCCCCGGTCCGTTGTATCTCCCGGTAATCGCCTTTTTTCAGGTCATCTTCTGACGAAAAGATCAGATCGATCAGGATCGGTCGCCGGTTTTTATAAAACGGGATCGCGTATTCATAATCGCCCTTCCCCAGGATATCCCGGGCCAGGACCCCGGTCATCTCTTCGATCGCCCGGTTCCAAGCAATAACGGTCCCTTTCCGGTCAATGATAAAGGTGGCATCCGGCAGGTAATCGATCGCCCTCGACATCTCCAGCTGGTAACACACTCTCCTGTCAGAGGCCTCTTTAATGGCGGTGATGTCATCACAGATCCCGTCAACCCATGCAATAGTCCCATCCGGATTCTTCTTCGCCTGGGCCCGGAGCGAAACCCAGATCCGGGTTCCGTCTTTCTTTTTCAGCCGGATCTCATAATCCCGGACATAACCGTCTTTTATGAGCGCCCGGACGAATCTCTCCCGGTCTTCCGGATTGACATAACTGTCCATGACCGGGTGTTCCTGGCACTCCTGTAATGAATCATACCCGAGCATCCTGACAAATGCCGGGTTTGCCCAGAGTGACCTGCCGGGAAACTCCGCGGTGTTCCGGTAGACGCCGACATTGAGATTGTCAACAAGAGAGCGGTATTTCTCTTCATTTGCCGGAGGGCATCTTCCATCTTTTTCCGTTTCGTGATATCCCGGAAATACCATACCCTCCCGTAATATTTTCCCTCTTCTCCGAGCATGGGAGCTGAGAACCGTTCCAGAACTCTTCCGTCTTTGAGCGCGAGTTCTTCAAAGCTCTTCTCAAGGGTATGTTCATAGAGATACCGGACCCGTTCGAGGAATGTTGACGGTTCGGCAAGTTTTGTCACCACAAACTGAAGCACCGGTGCATCCAGCCGGGATGCGAGAAGGGATTCCGGAATTCCCCAGATCTCGGTAAATTTCCGGTTGTGGTTGAGAATTTTCCCGTTTTCATCAACAATGAGGATTGCATCCAGGGATCGTTCCTGCTGCGTCAGCAGGATGATCTGCTGGAATGCCCTCTCCTCTTCGGCCCGTTTCCGGTCCGTAATGTCCCGTAGGATGCCCTCGACCCCGAGGAAACTGCCGTCATCATCAAAATATTTGTGACTACTGGTGGAGACCCGGACGGGCGTTCCGTCCTTTTTTTTCAGGGTTACTTCATAATCAGTGATCTTACCCCGCAGGTTTATTTCCGCGAGAAGGCGGAAACGTTCTTCCGGATCGTAATAGAGTGATTGTGCAATATTCTTCCCGATCAATTCTGCAACCGAGTCATAGCCGAGGAGTTGTGCTGCCGAGGGGCTTGCCAGTATGAGGTTTCCTGCAGCATCGCTCCGGTAGTACGCATCCTGGATATCTTCCAGTATGCTGCGGTAATCTTCCTCGCTCTTGCGAAGTGCATCCTCCCCTTTCTTGAGCTCATCATATTGCTGCCGGAGTTCTTCTTCCGAAGCAGTGAGTTGTTCATACGCGGCCCTCAGTTCATTCTCTGTCTTCTTCCGGTCGGTAATGTCCCGGATGGATTCGATCGCCCCGGTGATGTTGCCGTGAGTGTTATAGAGTGGTGAGGCGATAAACCACAGGTAGGCGCCTCTTCCCCCATAGAGAAGGGGCAGGAATATTTCCGAGATCAGTTTCCCGTCCTTCCGGGTGATATACGAATATTTTTCAACAGTCTCCTGATCTTCCTGCAAAACGAGATCGAGAAGAATCGGTCTTCTCGTCCCGTAAAATGGGATGGCATAGGAATGATCCCCGGTTCCCAGGATCTCCCCCTTGGAAACCCCGGTCATCTCCTCCATCGCCCGGTTCCAGGCGATCACTTTTCCCCCGAGATCGATGGCGAACGTGGCATCCGGCAGGTGATCGATGATGTCGGTCAACCGCTGCCGGGATTCCTTCAGTTCGTCTTCGGTCAGCCTGCGTTCTATGGCGAGCTTGAGCTTATGCTCCAGTTCCACGAACTGTGACGTGGGATCGCCCCCTTTCTGGAGGTAATAATCAACGCCACTGTTCACCGCATCTATGACCACTTCCTCCCGCCCCCGGCCGGTGAAGAGAATGAACGGGATCGGGTTGTTCTCCTTTCGTAAGAGTTTGAGAAATTCGAGGCCGTTCATCTCCGGCATCAGGTAATCGGAGACAATTGCGCGAAAAGCAGTTTTTTCAAGTGCCCGGATCCCCTCTTTTGCAGAGAGTGCGGTCTCCACGGTAATGGAACCGGATCGTTCGATAAATATTTTTCCCAGTTTCAGGAGTGCCGGCTCATCATCCACATAGAGGACGGTGTACATTGCACGATCTCCGCATAGGTTAACTGGATATTGCTACACAGGTTGGTTATAAGGGTATTGACTTTTTTTTGAGGTATGGGGAATCCTTTTTCGGGCCACCGGGTTCCGGGTTATGAGATTTTTTCTTTTTCCGCCCGCTTTTGGGTCGGTGATATTCTCCTCAGTGTTCTGATATTCTTGCCAGTGTTCAATTCTCTTAAATCGCGGAGAAAAAAATCACAGGAGGAGTAACCCGGCTTCTCTCTCTTCCGGGGAGATGTGCTCTTCGGTTATCATTTCGCTAAACCGGTTCTCTCCGGATTTCTCGATCTTGTCCTGGATATAGGGAGAAAAATAGCCTTTGTACCGGAGCTGCAGTTCCGGCATCATCCAGTCCTGTTCCGTTATTCTTTTCCGGCAGTGGGGGGAACCGCAGGCACAGTCCATCTCAAAGACCATATCGCTTCCCACCGATGCGGAAACGGTCATGCAGTAATCGAACGTGACCTCCTCACCGGCCCTGATATCCCGCATTGCAACCAGGAACACCTGGCCTTTGAACCCGCAGTTGGGGTCGCAGCTGTGGTTAAAGAAATCCGTATCCTCCGGCTCCGTGCCGGCCGGGCCCAGGACAAACCGCTCTTCGATCTGCATGGTATAACTCTGCATCATCGCAGGTATCTCGTACATCTCGTCGATCAGCATTATTTTTCCGCCGAATATGGCCAGCCTTTCATCTTTCCTGATATCGGCCCGGGCAAATATTCCCCAGCCCAGGGTATCGGAAGAGCCTTTCTCGAGATGGGGATGTAACCAGCTGTGGGTGATCATGAAGACGCTCTGCGGTATCTCAACAGTGTTGAGGGTCAGTATTTTTGTCCGTTGCGGTAGGGAGTTATGGCACCGCGTTCACGGGTACAGGGCTGCAAACGGGTCAGACCCGGAATCTTCATTCCACGTGTATTCGATCTCTTGGCTCACCTGGAGTGCAACCGACCGGCCCAGCAGGTCGGCAACGAATCCGAGTGCCATGTCGGTCCCGGCACTGACTCCCGAACTTGTATAGATGGTACCGTCTTTTACCCAGCGGGCTTTTTTTATCCAGTGCACCGCGGGTGCCGTCCTGGTCCAGGCAAAGACCCGTTTGTTCGAAGTGGCGTTTCGCCCGTCCAGGATTCCGGTCCGGGACAGGATGATCGAACCCGTGCAGACGGTCAGGATGAACCCGGCATTGGCGGTAAGGGACCTGAGCGTTGCAATAAATTTCTCATCATCGACCAGATCCCGTGCACTCATTCCCCCGGGAACGAAGAGAATATACCCGGTGGATTTCAGTTCGGAAAGAGGGCGTGTCATCACGGGAACCTGCTGGGAACTCCTGATGATGCCCCCGGTAAGGGAATAAAAGAGCAGGTTGAACTGCTCCGGGAGTCTTCCCAGGACTTCTACCGGGCCAAACACGTCAAGCGTTTCAAAATCATGGTACAGGATAATGACGACATCTCTCATGAGGGGACCTTCGGTTTCCTGGATGCAGGAAATGGATTTTTTAAAAGAGTGTTTCATCTCTTCCTAATTATTTCCGCTGTGCGGGAACCTCCGCACGATTGTAAGTCGCTTTCCCTGAGCATGGGCTCCACCGTATTCCCTGCCTCCTGAGTTTTCGTGAAGGCAAGGGGGTCTGTCCCTGATGAGGGGTCTGGCGGTGTACAAATAGATCCCCGTACTGGAGGGTGAGACCAGAAATCTACATCATAGAAATAGTATTTTTCAGTCTCGCTCATGGTCCTTGTTTTACCAAGTACACCGCCAGACCCCCCAGCACCCCTTAATTTTCTGGTCCGTTTTTTTGTACGTTTTTGATCCATTATCAGAAGTGAATTTGGTAAGGTGGTGGGGCCAAAAGCAGGTCGAACGTAAATGGGGGGTCAGGCAGTGTACTATGCAGGGCCGGCCTGGCCGCGACCTGTTGTTGGCGAGCCCGGGACTTCCCGGCGTGAGCCGGAGCGATACTGCAAGTTAGGTTTCATCGCCATTGCACTTCCATTCAGATTTTTTCGTCCTCCTAAATCATAACGCAACCTGTATATCCTCAACAGTATATAAATCCAAGAACAGGAGAGACTGCATGCATTCCCGCGTATCCTATGGAATCCTCATCCTCTGCATCCTGGCTGCCACCATCCCGGTTTTTGCGGCTGCCGCCCCGGTTGTCACCGGCAATGCCCGTGTCGCCCTGACCCTGGCGCCTGCAACCACGACTCCCGTTCCCGTGACGACCGTTGCCTGTGTGGCACCCTGCCAGTGCCTCGCGTATGCAGATGCGATCACCCTCTGGGGTGATGGCGGATTCACCCAGTGTGCCGAACATCCCTGCGAAGTTTCCCGTTCGGTCACCGGGGCGCCGGTCGAGAAGTACTGCTACAAACAAAAACCAGTCACTTCTGCCACCACACCAGTGGCCCCGGTTCGCGTTGACAGGACCCTGCCTGCAACTGTTCCGACAACCCCCGCCCAGCTATCAGTCTCCCGGACCCTTCCGACACCCACGGCGACGCTGGTACCGATCGCAGATGTCCCGGCTCCCGCTCTCACTTCATTCATCTGGGGAACCTACCGGCCGCTGGTGATAAGCGTGGGAACAAAAGAAAAATATCCCCCCCTTGATACATCGTCCCCGTATTTTGCCGGGCAGCTGGCATCGGAAAAAACTCCCACAATAAAAACGGTCATCACTTTCTCCTCCCTGGAAGTCGATGAGATCAACGATGACCTGCTTGGCTATTTTTCCGGCAACACAGTGCACACAAATCCCCAGTGGGGCGAGACCGATACGAGCATCATCAGCCGGGAAGCAAAAGAAAAAAATGTCAACTTCCGCTGGACAACTGCCGAGAAGGGTGTAACGGGAGCCCTGTACCAGATCTCGCGGTACCCGTTCCCGGCTGATGCCGGCCACTGGCAGAACCAGTACGTGCCGGGACTCGTGGGCTCGGGACAGGTGAAGGAGGAGCGGGTCAGATATGAGGATGGTAGTGGGGCAGAGTACCGGTACTTCCGGGTCAATTTCGCCCGGGCGGCAAACCGGAATCCCGGCCTTCCTCCTTACTTTGACGGCACCGCTTCCCTGAAGCAGGACGACCAGGGGATCGGCGAAGTGCAGCAGGTGACGAAGATCCCGCTGCTGAACACCGGCCTTGTCATGATGGATTATTCGGTTGGTTCCTTTCACTTCGGGCTTCCCTCCGGCATTGTGGCTTCCGGCGAACTGACCCAGAATGAGCTGGGCAACCCGAACGCGAACCTGCTGCTCAGCTGTACTGACTGCGTTGATCTCCGTCCTTCTACTCCGCTGGAAACTGCGGTGTCCGGCACGGAACAGACCTACTATGTCAGGGTTGTACCGATCCACGCCGATGGGAATGCCGGCCTGCCCACGCTGCCGGTCACGGTCACCATACAGCGTCCCAAGCCCTGCCCCACGGGTGTGACAAACCTGCAGATCAGCCCCCCGTCGGTAAAAGTCCTCTCCTTTACCCCGACACTCTTCACTCCCCACGACCGGTTCCCTGGAGGGCCCCAGTATTTCGTTGCGATCAAGGACCCGGACAACTGCACCCAGCATTTTCTACACAAAGTTCTCCCCAGACCCATTCGTTCGGCTCGCCCTGTGTTGGTTTCATGACCGTAGCCCACGGGCAGGCCGGCTGGCACTGGTTTGTCCCCCCGGAGGATGAGTCGCACTGGTACGATTTCCTGCCCGGATTCCTGGTCGATATCTTCAATGCCCTCAACGACACGTACAATCATCTTTCCCTGACCTGGAACATGATCCAGAATTTTGCGGCAGAGCTGACGGCAAAGAGCTGGTCATACCTGCTCACGGGCGGCCTGTACCATTGCGAAGATCATCCCTCGTGCCTGGGCGTGGTCCGGTCGGGGCAGTCTGCGGCGCTGGCGGCGATAGGTATTCCGCCTTCCCTGCCCACGTATGATGAGCTGATGGATTCAGGGGCAGAATTCCTGATCCAGGTTTCCGCTGACCAGCTCGGTGCCGGGGAGATTTACGCGGGAATACCTGATGAGGTGAAAGCAAAAATCCGGGGTGAATCCAAGGACTTTGCAAAAGAACTGGTCGGAGCCCAGAGTACCTCCCGGAAAGATCAGCTGGCCGAAGCAGTGGGCACGTGGTACATGCCGGACCCGCTGTACAACTCCCCGCACCCGGCTACCGTGATGGTGCGGGTCTATAACCCGGCAGGAAATTCCCAGCTGACGAGCCGCGTGATGGTGACGGTCCGGGACTCTGCCGGGCTGTACTACCCCACCCAGAAGGCGGTTCCGCCGCTTGCACCCGGGGAAGGTGTGGCGATCCCGATGATCCTTGGCGAGAATTATGAGCCATTCAAGGGCGGTGCCAACTGCCCCAACAATTACCCGGATGATTATGGCGAGTATCCCTGCTACATGTGGAAGTGGCTGGTCCAGCGGGACAACAAGGTGTCCGCTGATACTTTCAGCGCCTCGGTGCAGTATGCGTATCCGGCTTCCCTGGGGAAGGATTCCTTCACCCTGAATAATCTAGGGCCGGAGACCAATGGCAAATCCCTCACCGGACTCCTCCAGATGGATCCCGAGACCCAGAACTGCCCCGCTACCAGTTCCGTCATCACCTACCCGCTGGGCTGGACCATGAAGCTCGATGGCAAGACGCTGGATCCCGAAGCAATGGATCCGGATTTCCTCACGGTCGGAGCCGGTGATGGTGTGATACGGACAACCTGTAAATTGCCGGACGTGTGCTGAGCCGGGAGCGGGAACTCCCGGACAAACGGAACGAGCCATGCGGATTGTTACCGTGGGGAGTCGCTCTTACTTCTGCAGGTGGGGGTCTGGCGGTTGCCCGGGAAGTTCACGTCAGAAAAATCTTGGTTTTCCGGATCGTTCATGACCCCGGTTTTATTAAGTACACCGCCAGACCCCCCAGCACCCCCGGATTTTTGGGCTGATTTTTTGTATATTTCTGATACATTTTACGAAGTGAATTTTGTTGATGTGCGGGTTTAATTCCGGTTGAATGCAAGTATGGTGGTCGGGCAGTGTACTTTGCAGGGCTGGTTGATTATGCGGATTTTAAAAAATAATTAATCGCTTTTCGTGTTCACCTTGGCATATCGGTTCCGGTGGCCGGGGAATCGTGCCTCTCCATGACTCACGGACGCCAGCCGGTCTCCGGATGGAAATGCCCGGGTCCCTATCCCCCGACAAAGACCTTAAACCCGCCATACGCCATGCGATTCATATCGAACGGCATCGTCATGTCCTTGTTTTTGGGGTCGTTCATGAGCGGATCCTGCATCACCTTTGCGTTCACCTCATCCCGGTGAGCCCGTGACTTAAAGACGATGAACGAGAAGACGACCGTCTCACCGTCCCGGGCCTTCGTCATTTTCGGGAAGGTGATGCCCGGTATCTCCGGGGTGAGGTCATCGCCGGCACACTCGAAATATTCAAGTGCGCCGTACTTTTTCCAGAGTTTTTCCCCTATCTTTGCCATCTTGCGGTACGCCGGCATATTTTCGTCCGGCACGACCATCACGAATCCGTCAACGTACTTCATTGATTCACATCGTTTTTTTTCGTTCTGTCTCCCTCCGGGTGAAGATAAATGTTTCCCGGTGTTTCAAAACCCGGAATAACCCAATGACTGGCAACTCCGGCATATAGACTCCTTGTCATTGTCAGGATGAAAATTTTTATCTAACCCGGTTCCCGTTATAGATCCGGTGAAAGCCTGATGTCAGCGATTGTGCACTTTGATGTACCGGCAGAGGATACCGGGAGAGCAAAAAAGTTCTATTCCTCGCTCTTTGACTGGAAGTTTGAATCCTACCCGGGGATGGAGTACTATCTCATAGCCACGAAAAACCTCGATGGCACGCCCGGGGTGGGCGGCGGCATCGGGAAACGGATGGCCCCCTCGCAGCGGATGATGAACTATTTCGGTGTGGCCTCCATTGATGCTGCGATGAAGAAAGTGACCAGGCTCGGGGGAAAACTCATCATGGGGAAGATGCCGGTGCCGGGCATGGGCTACCTTGCAAACTGCATCGATACTGAGGGTAACTTCTTCGGTCTCTGGGAAGAGAACAAAGAGGCGAAGTGATCGCATTCCCGCCCGCTGTATCCGTGAGGCGTACGAACACCATACCTGATTCGGGGTGACCAATGAAAGAGAAAAAACGCTGCTCCTGGACCGGTCTCGGTACCGATCCCCTGATGCTCAAGTACCATGACGAAGAGTGGGGGGTCCCTGTCCACGACGACCAGATCCTCTTTGAATTCCTTATCCTTGAGGGTGTGCAGGCCGGGCTCTCCTGGCAGACGGTCCTCCGCAAGCGGGAGAATTACCGGAAAGCCTTCCGGCATTTCGATCCGGAGGCGGTTGCACAGTTTACCGAGGCGGATATTGAGCGCCTGCTCACGGATCCCGGTATCATCCGGAACCGGCGGAAGTTTGCCGCTGCTGTCCGGAATGCCCGGAAATTCCTGGAGATCCGGGATGAGTATGGCTCGTTCGATACCTACATCTGGCAGTTTTCCGGAGGCAGACCGATCGATCATGCGCTGGGTTCGGTGGGAGAAATTCCGGCAACCTCACCGGAGTCGGATGCCATGAGCAGGGACCTGAAGAAGCGGGGTTTTAGCTTTGTCGGCCCCGTCATCTGCTATTCCTTCATGCAGGCGGTCGGGATGGTCAACGACCACGAGACCGGCTGCTTCCGGCATGAGGAGGTGAAACAGGTGGCGGACTCCGGAGGGTCGGCCGGAACTCCTGGAAAAATCCGGAATTATCCGCACTGATCTGACAAGAGTCCGGTCCGCACGTTCTCTCACTGGCTCATGTCACCTGCATTGCCCGAGTGCGCATGTTTGAACGCAATAATCTGTCGATGATCTGCTGGCAGTTATCGCAACCGGTGAGATCATCGAGAAATATTCAGATGATGATCCCTGCCCTTCCGCTCTCATCCTTGGTTTTATTAACCATACCGCATATCATGTAGTAATGAGTTGAATGATTCCTGATCGCTGCACCTTCTGCAAAGGCCGGCTCGAAGAGAGAAAAACCGAGTTCATTGCATGGGCCGGTGGAGAGGTTGTCGTCATCAAAGATGTGCCGGCATACGTCTGCGAGCAATGCGGAGAAGCGTATTATACGCCGGAAATCTCCCAGAGGATTGACGGGTTCATGCGGGACGTGCACCAGAAAAGCTCTGCGTCCGGCCGGTTCCCGCAGGCGACATGTCATTGAACTGTTGATTTTTTTAATTGAACCGATAGAAGGTTAACCTACCCCCACTACGGACTTTCCGGTAAGGATAGCAACGAAGCATGCACAGGTGCTTGATGATGAAACCGAAAAAAGGAAAATCCCGGCCGTCTGCACAATCTGAAGAACAGATACTGGACAACTGTCTTTCCCTTGTCATTTCCCAATGGGGCGAGGATTTCTGTACTAGTTCTTATTTCGAGAACCTGTCCGATAAAGAGAAAGAGGAATACGAAGGCATTGCCTTTTTCTTCACCGAGATGATGTTTACCTATCTTGGGTTGACCCCTCAGCAGTGGGACGAAGACTCTATGGAGGAGTGCTGCGTTTTTCTTTTTTCGGAAAAGATGTCCGAAGGTCCTGAATTTTTCCCGTGCATTGTCCCGGTGCTCTCTGCGTTTTTTTCGTACCTTGAAGAACATAATCTTCAGAAGAATGCCGGAGCAATGGCACGCGAAATCAAAAATCTCCACGAGCGTATAATGGAACGGTCGTCTAATCCTGACAACTGGGGAATGGCAAAACGGTTTGTGATGACTGCCCGTGCTGACGGGATTGACGTTACTGATGCAAAGGCTGTCCATAAGTACATCGAAGCATACAACCGGAAGGTTCTGAAAGACGGGCCCGGCTCCGGCATGTTCAAGGACGCCCCCCATGATCTTGTCATAGGGCGCACTGGGAAAAAATCTGCACGGAAATGTTGAACCCGAGTGTAACACCGGTGTTACAACTGTATTTCCTGGTGTAGTGGGATCTTCCTTTTTTTTATGTCTCCGGCTATATCGTGAAGGAAAGGGGGTCTTGTCCATAGTGGGGTGGGTGGGGCCAAAAGAAGACTGAACATGAGAGGGGAGTCGGGCAGTGTACTTTTTGCGGCGGACCGGGACCGCTCGATAATTTTGGCGAGTTGGGCCGCTCGCGGATGGGGATCGCCCGGCAGCCCACATATCCGACAATTAGACTTAATTGACAACCTAATTGACAACCTAATTGACAACCACTACTTCAGAATATAATGAGCTCCCCGACGGATTCCTTCCATCTGGATCAACTCTTTTTCCGCCATTTGTAATAATTCTTTTAAGGCCGCCTGGCGTGAAATGTGAAAAAGGGAAACAAGATCTGAGGTTTTAATCGATCCATTGGCATGGATATACTCAATAATCTTCATCTGCCGTTCGGACAGTGCCACCTGCCCGCGGGCGACCTTCCGGTGCTCATCGGATGAGAGCAACAGAACCCTTTCTTTTACCCGGTGCAGTGAGATCTCTACACCCTCGGTGAAGTAATCCAGCCAGACTGTGGTATCCGGGTATGTCTTGTTCACCGCTTTGAGCACTTCGTAGTATGCGAGCCGGTCGCTGTCGTAAAAATCGTCCAGCGTAAAGAATCGCTTAATATCAAACTCCCGCATGGTGAGGATCAAGGTAGCAAGTGCCCGGGCAGTCCTCCCGTTGCCATCCACGAACGGGTGAATCCGCACCAGCTCGTAATGTGCAATGCCGGCAACGAGCACCGGGTGCATCTCGTGCGCTGCATCGGAATTCAGCCAGGTGATGAGAGCAATCATCATCGAGGCTACCTCTTTTGGGGGCGGCGGGGAATACACGACCTCTTTTGTGTGTCGGTTTCCGACTACAATCCGGACCTTCCGGAACGCCCCTTCGGTGGCCGGATCGTCAAGGGTTTCCTGCGTGATGGCGCGGTGGAGCGCGAGGATATGAGCTTCCGATATTTGCCCGTCATTCTGATAGGCGTCGATATGTTCCAGCACCCGCAGGTAATTGAGCACCTCGGCTTTTGCCCGTCGGGCCACCATCACATCCCGGCCTTCAGCCAGCTGGCTCACTTCTTCGAGCGTGAGCGGGTTTCCTTCAATCGCGGTTGAAGCATGCGCAGCCCGGACCAGCTGCTCCCGGCGGATTGAAACCTCCCATTTCGGTACGAGATGTGCATGGAGGATGACTTCCCGGGCTGCAGCAATTGCGGCAAGCCGTTTCACCATCGCATGGTTGTAGGAAAATACCGGTGAAAACGTATGGAACTCCTTCATGCACTTCTCCCTTTTGTTCTCTTTTGGATGCCTGCCCTCATGGTTATTGCGGTTCGGCTCGCGATCGGGAATCCTCCCGGGATTTACTGGGAGGAGGGGGGTCGGGCGGTGTACTTTGCGTGGCAGGCCGGGAACGCTCTGTAATTTTGACGAGTTGGCCCTCCTCGCGGATGGGGGATCGCTTAGTTGGATGTCAGGGCCTCACGTAAGCGAGAAATTCTTACAAAAAAATATTTTTCCGCATGATTTGGATCAATAAGATTACAGAATAATCATCCGACGTTTGTTATCTCCCCCGAATCAAAATCATTTCTAAAAACAGAATCGTAAATAATATTATAATCAAGCCTCAATCAGCAAGATGGAAGGATTGGTTCGGATAAAAATTTCTTTAGGTGTCCAGATAATCTGGTTGCAAAAACTGTTTCTTCCTCAAAAGCTGGTGTAACATTGAAAAAAATTTATTTTTTTGAACTATTCTATTTTTGTTTATCGGTGATTCTCATCACGCAGGCGAATGCGAATCCTCTTGAACCTACGTTAACGAAGATCTTTGTCCAGCAGGATAATGTGACATTAGCGGATGTGAGTAACGCATCTGTAACCTGTTATGGACCAGATGGAGTGAGCCCGTATTTTGTTTCACGACCTTTGCTCTGCCAATCTGATGGTTGTGCATTGTATGATCAAAATTTTGGTCCGATGATGGGAATTTCAACCTGTATGTTAGAAGGAATCCGCAATGGGACGGCATTCAAAGCAAACCTTTCGCACCCGGGTCCGGCGGAATGCGGGCCCGTTGAGCATTGGGATTTCGGAAAAGAACGCCGCTTATACTCACTTTCTTTCGATGAATCCGCTAACTGTTATGAGATTGGGAATCGTGATATGCGTGATTGTGAGAGATTTCTCCAACCCGAAGGTAATACAAATGGATCTTATGGTTACACACAGATCAATAACGGCTCTGGGTGGACTGTATGGAAGCGAACCCCGGAATATAATCAGTGTGTAGGTGAAACATATAACCGAACGCCTATCTGTCTTGAAGCCTACAATCGCATTGTTAACCAGACAGAAGCCCGTGAATACAAACCATCATTCTACTGTTCAATGAGGTTCACAATATCTCCCGAAAACCGTACCTTCGAACAATCTGCCCTGTCTTCAGGGTACAGGGCCGAGCCGAAAAGCCTGGTTGAGTCCCTCTTTTGCAATTTCCTCCGTTTTTTCGGGGGGGTCTGTTAGCGTGCTGTATGTAACCCATTTTATTCTTGCACTTGTCACGACATGGGTTATCGAAATTTCAATTTTGATTGTTGTCTTCCGATTCGTTTTCCATGATCGAAATCTCCCTACAGGAAAGATAATTTTTACCGGGGCACTCTGCACTGCATTGACTTTACCCTATCTCTGGTTTGTTCTGCCACCGTATACGGATCCAGTATACTATCCTTTAATTGGGGAATCTTTTGTTGTCATAGTTGAGGCTGTTATCCTGAACCGGGTGCTTGATATAAGGATGAAGCAGGCAGTTATGTGTTCGCTGGCCATGAATTCGGCGTCTTATGTACTAGGTTTTTACCTCCTCTAAAACCGCAAAAAATTTGAATAACCACAAGGCAAGTCATCTCTTCGGAAGATGAAGTGGCTCATCTCTAAGGAGGAATCAATCATTCCAGATCAACCCGGAAAATCTCCTCCACCCAAGATCACCTTTATGTCCCCAGCCATCAATATTTACAGACCCAAGCTCGGAACCCGCAAATACGGGACGGCATGGTGCAAACACTATGGCAGAAGTGGTCGAGGTTTTAGTACCCGGCGGAAGGGCAACGGCTGGTCCCCCATTAGGACCTTCGCTCGGACCACTCGGTATCAACGTGAAAGCAGTAGTCGATGAGATCAACAAGAAGACGGCATCCTTCAACGGCATGCAGGTCCCTGTAACGATCACCGTCGACGCGAAGAAAGCGTTCACGATCTCCGTGGGTATTCCCCCGGTGACGGCACTCATCAAGAAAGAGGCCAATATCGAGAAAGGATCCGCAGAGCCCAACGTCAAAGTGGTAGGCAATCTACCATTCGAGGCCGCTGTCAGAATTGCCAACATGAAACTCGAAAGCATGCTCTCGTACGAGCTCAAGACTGCCGTAAAGGAAGTCATAGGCACGTGCGTCAGCATGGGAGTTACCGTTGACGGCAAGAAGGCAAAAGATGTCTTCGCCCTCATCAATGAAGGCAAATACGACAGCGTTCTCGTGAAGTAACATGAGAAAACCATAGGAGATCGGTTATAGGTCCGGTCGCAGAACTATGGAGGAATCTGATGGTTGATAGGGCCAAAATTTTAGAAGCCGTAAACGCAGCGATTGAAAAAGCGCCAGAGCGTAAGTTCTCTGAGAGCATCGATATTACCATCAATCTCAAGAATATCGATATGGCGCAGCCGAAAAATCGTATCGACGAGACGATTATGCTCCCCTACGGTACCGGAGATAAAATCAGTATCTGCGTTATCGGAAAAGGAGATATCGTCACGCAGGCTAAGGAAGCCAAGGTCGAACTGATTATCGGCCCTGAAGAAGTTGAGCGGCTCGGTGGTCAGCCCCGCGAAGCACGGAGAGTAGCCAGTACATACCGCTACTTCCTTGCAGAGATGGGTGTCATGGCCGGTGTCGGCCGGTATCTGGGTCCACGGCTCGGTCCGCGGGGCAGAATGCCGCTGCCGATAGCAGCACAGCAGGATATCCGCCCCATTGTGGCGCGCCTGCGCAACTCTGTGAAGATCCGTACCAAAGACAAGACGGTCTTCTCTTCAAAGGTCGGTACAACGGCTATGAAGCCGGAACAGGTCGCCGAGAACATTGAAACGATCGTTAAAAGGATCGAATCTGTCCTTGCACAGGGTCCGTTGAACGTTCGTTCCATCTTTGTCAAGACCACGATGGGTCCCGCAGTGAGGCTGGAATAATGGCGTTGTATACCCACCACCTGCCCACCTGGAAAAAGGACGAAGTCGCAGAGATTAAGAAGAACGCGAAAGCGTACTCCTTAATCGGGCTCGTGGACATGTACGGTATCCCGGCACAGCAGGTGCAGCAGATCCGCAGGAACCTGCGGGGACAAGCTGTCATCAAGGTGACCCGGAATACGCTTATCGAGCACGCGTTTGAGGATATTGGCGGCGACGTCAAAGATCTCTCGAAGTACATCTCCGGTCACTCGGCGATCATCTTCACCAACGACAACCCGTTCAAGCTGTTCAAGCAGCTGGAAAAGACCAAGACCAAGATGGCGGCAAAAGCCGGCGACAAAGCACCGGAAGATATCGTCATCGAGAAAGGTCCGACCAGTTTCAAGCCGGGTCCGATTGTTGGTGAACTCCAGCAGGCAGGCATACCCGCAGCGATTGAAGGCGGCAAGGTCAAGATCAGAGAGACCAAGACTGTTGTCAAGAAAGGCGGCGTCATCTCGGCAAAACTCGCCGCGATCCTCGCCAAGCTTGACATCAAGCCCATGGATGTCGGTCTTGCACTGCAGGCGGCATACCACGAAGGTGGAATCTTTGAGCCGTCCGTTCTCGCGGTAGATGAGACAGTTGTTCTCGCACAGATCCAGCTCGCAGCCACCCAGGCGTTCAACCTGTCGGTCAACGAGTCGATCCCAACCAAAGACACGATGGAAGCCATCCTGACGAAGGCCGTCCGGGAAGCCCGCGGTCTTGCGGTTGAGGCAGCGATCTACGAGAAGGACGTTATCGATGCGATTATCGGTAAAGCGCACGCAGAAAGCCAGGCGATCAACGGCCTGGTTAAATAATAATTTGAGATTATCTGAGGTAGTTTAAGATGGAGTATATCTATGCAGCACTTCTCCTGCACAAAGCAGGCAAGAAAGTCGATGAGAATGGCGTTAAGGCAGTCCTTACTGCCGCCGGTGTAGCAGTCAATGAATCCCGCATCAAGGCACTCGTAGCAGCCCTCGACGGCGTTAACATTGATGAGTCAATCGCCAAGGCAGCAGTCGCCCAGGTTGCAGTTGCAGCAGCACCCGCAGCAGCAGGCCACGCAGCACCCGCCAAGGAAGAGCACAAGGAAGAAGACAAGAAGGGAGAGGAAGAGAGCGGTATGGCAGGGCTCGGTGCCCTGTTCGGCTAATCTCTTTTTTTCTTCTTACGTTCTTGTCCGCTGATTAGCGCAGTTCTGTTTTCATTCTGATCCGTTCTGGAATTTGATCCGTTCTGGATGTTTTTGGGCATTTGTCCATCGGGTATTCGTGTACTGATAAATAGTACAACGCAGCATAAAAAAATATGAAACCCGGCATCGTTTTCCTGGCAACCGGCGCTGTTCTGGTGTTTTGTATTCTCGTAGCCGGATGCACCCAGAATCTGTCCGGTTATATTCCATCTCCCGGTACCTCGGGTAATCCGGTTATCGATGCAAATAACCGGTTCTCGTTTGATCTGTACTCCCAGCTTGCAGGCGATGCGGCCAACAAAGACCAGAACCTCTTCTTTTCCCCGTGGAGCATATCTTCTGCAATGGCGGTGACGTACGAAGGGGCCCGGAACAAAACCGCTGGTAAAATCAGGAATGTCTTCCATTTCCCGGAAAACCGCATCGTGCTTCGCGATGGTTACGCGGGTCTGAATTCAGGATTAAACCCGAACAACCCTGCCTATACCCTGCGAACGGCAAATGCGCTATGGGCAGAAAAATCCTGGCCCTTCCTGCCGGAATATTCCCGGGTTGCCCTGAAATCCTATGGTGCCCATGCTGAAAACCTGGATTTTGTCCATGATGCTGAGGGATCGCGCAATGCGATCAACTCCTGGGTTGGGGAAAAAACCGATGAAAAAATTTCCCATCTCGTTTCGCCGGGAGAGATCACTCCCGTTACCAGACTGATCATCACGAATGGAATTTTTTTCAGGGGAACATGGGCGAAACAGTTTGATCAGAACAAGACTGCGGACCAGGCATTCAGCCTCCCCTCCGGGGGGACGATTCCCGTCCGGATGATGGCCCGGAATGACAGAAATGCATTTTTCCGGTACGGAGAGACCGACCGGGTCCAGGTCCTTGAGATGCCGTACGTCAACGGAACCGGAACCCCGTTGTCGATGTTCATTCTCCTCCCCCGGGAAAAGAACCTGGACCGGCTCGAACGCTCGCTGGATGCCCGGAAATTTTATGAGCTGAAGAGATCCCTCTCAAAACAGCTCGTTATGGTTTATATTCCGAAATTCCGGCTTGAAACCCGATATGATCTGTCACAAAATCTTGCTGAAATGGGTATGCCCGCTGCGTTCAGTCCATCAGCAGATCTTTCGGGCATGGATGGCACGCAGGACCTGATGATTGACAAGATAATTCATAACGCCTATATCGATATCAACGAGGAGGGGACCGAAGCTGCCGGTGCCACGTATGTCAAGATTGTCCTGAAGGGCGACAGCCAGCCACCCCAGCCCCCGGAATTCCGTGCGGATCATCCCTTTATTTTTATTATCCAGGATACGGAAAGCGGAAATATCCTTTTCACGGGACGCGTTGCGAATCCGAATGGATAAGAAATGGGGCGGGCCCGGCGCCGGATAACTTGTTCGGGATTTATCGGTACCGGGGGACGTCCACTCGGCGGAAGCGGGGCGCCGGGAGTGTCAAATCAAATCACATTCCCCTACATTTTTTCCGGGAGAAATAATCCCTCCCAAATGAATTACGGCAGATTTTTTTATGTAATTGAACGTTCAATTCGTGTATTACATGGCCGGACCGGATATCTACCAGCTCGTATCTTCAAAAAAGGACGAGATTGCTGCGCTCGCAGCACGATACGGTGCTTCTCATATCCGTGTTTTCGGCTCGGTTGCGCGCCATACGGCCGGTGAGGACAGCGATATCGATTTTCTCGTTGAGCTTGAACCTGGCCGGACATTGTTCGATCTCGGCGGCCTTTCTTTTGACCTGGAGAAATTGCTCGGAAAACATGTTGATGTCTGTACGGTGAACCTTCTCCGGGATCAGGTGCGGAGCCGGATTCTTGCTGAGGCTGTCCCTCTATGAGAGACGATATGCTCCGTTTTTCGGATATGGCTGAAGCAATCTGCCAGATCGAAAAATATGCTGTGGAGGGTTAAGCGGGGATTTGAAACCAGTGAACTGGTTCAGGTCTGGATTGTGCACCATCTCCAGGTGCTGGGAGAAGCCGCACGTGGCGTGTCGGAAGCCTCGCAAAAGGATTATCCCGGTATTCCCTGGAGCAAGATCATCGGGTTCCGGAATATTCTTGTCCATCACTATTTTGCAATCAATCCCGAAGAAATCTGGCGGGTAGTCATAACAGATATCCCACCGCTGAAGAAAGAAATTGAGCGGATTTTAAAAAAATAATTTCAGATTAAACCGGGCTCTTTCATTCCCGCTGAGGCCCCAATCACTGCTCCACCATTGCCGGCACCTGCCAGTCACTGTTGAAGATCGACTCCAGCCGGTCGAGGATTGGTTTCTCCGCGACTAGGATGCCCAGTTCGCGGTTCTGGTTGAGCGAAACCGTGCCGAGATTCTCCGAGCCGAGGAACGCGAGCTGCTCCGGCGTCCCGTAATCTGCCAGCACCATCTTTGCGTGTATGTAGAGCGAGGCGATCGACTTGGCCTGGGCACCGTTCGCGTTCAGGGTCTTGAGCGCGGGTGCATTCTTGTTGGGCGTGCCATCGAGATCGGCTGCGATCACCCGCACTGCAACCCCGCGTTTCGACGCCGCCACGAGCGCATTGATACTCTCCTTATCATTGATCTCTTCGTTGTACACGTCAAGCGTCTTGGTCGCATGATTGATCACGCCAAGGATCTTTTCCCGGGAATTGACCGGGCTCCAGACAAGCGTCGGGACCACGGGCGTGATGTTCCGGTACGCCCAGTCCGCCTCGAAGGCATTCGCCACTTCCCGCACTTCCGTCAGGTTGGTGGTGAGGATCCCAAAGTCCCGGGTCGTGGCAAAGTAACCCGGCTCCAGGTTAAACGTCATGATGAGCGAGGCAGTGCCGTCCGTAGTAAGGGTCTTCTGGTGCGTGACCGTGAAGACCGGGGAAGCCGGCTCTGTCTGGATTCCGGCACGCGAGAGGTTCGCGACCGCACCGAAGTTCGGGTTCGTCTCGTTCATGGAGGCAAACGAGGCATTATTGTACAGCACCCGGATCGCGACGCTCCGGTTCTGCGCCGCAATAAGGGCCGCGACAAAGTCAGGGTCGGTGATCTCGTAGATGGTGAGCGTGATATTTTTGCGGGCCCCGGCTATCGTGGAGAGGACCAGGGTCTTGCCGTCATCGGGTTCAACCACGAGCGTGTGAACCGCCCGAACGAGGGCGGTCTCCCCGTTCAGGGTTGGTGCCGCGGTGACCGGGCCGGGGGTGACCGGCAGTGTCTGGGTATTCGGGCTGAGGCATCCCGCAGCGAGCAGTACCAGGAGCAGGACGATGAGCGTGATCGGGAGATATCGCATACCGAAGGATGGGCCATGCCGATATTTATTCCTCCCGTGATGGTTTCACGGGCACATGGGGGATGCCGTTTCTCCCGGGTTGCTCACGGAAACGTTACCCGGCCCGGATGAAACGAGTGACGGAGAAGAAGGAGGGGAGAAGAGGAGAAGAATACTGAGAAGAATGGGAAGGAGGTGAAGAGGGAAGTGGACCGGCCGGGTTATGTTTTACCGGGCAACCGGTTCACGCGTTATTGATGGTGATGGAGGCGAGCTGGAAATCCTTCAGGTAATCGTACTTAACGAAATTATCCCCATCCGTGATCCAGGCGAACGTGTACACGTGGTGCGGGGTGATCACCGATTTTTTGGTATAGGCGACCGGGTAGTACTTCGTGCCCCGGGTCATTGTGACATCATAAAGCGACGTCAGGGTGTTCCCGCTGGCGAAGAACTGGTAGTTCCCCACGTACGTGGGAGCATATCCGGTCATATCCGGATAATTCTGTTCGAACTGTTTCTGGCTCCACTCGTTCGTCGGGTTGATCGTCACCATCCCGTTCAGGCCGTCAAAGAAATCAGCAGTAAAGGCGACGAGTTTTATTTTCCCATCGGCGCTCGTGAATGTAACGATCCGCCGCTCTTTCTTCAGGTCATCGTCATCGTAAAAATTGAACGGCCCGACCAGCCGGGTCTCGTTCCGGTAGCAGATTTTGTACGCGCTCGAACCCGGCTCGAGCGTGTTGGCGCAGAAGTACGGGGTATAGGTTGACCTGTTGCTATTCCAGGCCGGCGGGATATCGATACTGAAGTCGCTGTCGGTATACCGGACGAATTTGATCCTGCCCGGATCCGTTGCATCCGCTTCAGGGACCGGTGTTGTCTTCACGACAGCAACCGTAGCCCGGGTTGTCGGCACGGTTGTGGGGGTCGTGACCGGCGTGGCATTCGTAGTGGCCGGGACTGAATTTTCGGGCGGGACGGTCGCGTTGACCTGGGGAGCCGGCGCCTGGCTTGTGCATCCTGCCACAACGATGATGCCCACGCAGAGAAGCATGAGAAGAATTCCTGAATACAATTTCATTTTTTTACACCTCACCTTGTCATCCACAGGTCCACAACCGGGAAAAATTTGCCCAGGTACTCCATTCCCGGCATTCCCGTGGCGAGATGGAACAGCACAATGAGGACCAGCAGTCCCAGCTCTGCCCAGAGGAAGTAACTCTTGCCGGCACCCCCCCGTTGGTACTGGTTGATCCGCCAGGACGAAAAGACTCCCTCGCATGCAGCAGCGATCCAGATCCCGAAAAAGAGCAGGGTATGGTACTGGGACCCCCCGAGGTTGCCGAACGAGACAAGCAGGAACGCGATAAAAAATCCCACGCCCCGGAGCGTGTCGCCGTTATAGAATTGTGCGAGTCCCACGGCCGTGACTGCCAGCACGACCGAGATGTAGATCCGCCGGAGCCCGATCACAAATGTTTTGGGCGTGTAGTTCGAGGGGGCATCCAGCTGGTCCTGGTCGGGCAGCCGCTTGTGGCAGGCCCGGCAGAAGTATTCGTCGTACGTGACCATTGCATTGCAGAATGGGCAGTGTCTCCCGATCTGCTCCTTCCTGCTGCCCATTGTTGAACTATCCTGTTGATGAGAATATAGAGTTTATGTTGACGATGCCGGGATTCCTACTGCTGGGCCGGGCGGAGCCGGTATCCGACCAAGTCCCCGCGATCGCAGACGGGATGCGGGTTCTCCATCCGGGCAAAGACGAACTCGAAGGCTTCCTGCTCCACCACGTCCCTTCCGCTCTTTGTGCAGAACTGTTCGAAGGCCTCGAACATGGCATTGCAGGGAACACGGGCTGACGGATCTGCGAGCAGCACTTCTTCGTGGAATCTCCAGATGCTCTCGAACTCGAGATCGTCTTCCATCAGCGGCTTGACGATCCCTTCATCGAGTTCCAGGCTCGCGATCTGTTCCTGCGACGCGTCTTTGAGATCCTGGTAGTAATCCGTAACTACCACGAGCCCCTGGCGGAGGTCGTTGAGTTCCTGCTCAAGGTTCTTGATCTTCTGCCCCTTTTCCGTTGGTCCTGGTGGTTCCATCGCAGCTACTTCCTTTGTTTATGCCTCCCCACGGATAAAATGTCCGAAGAAAAAGCGGGGTGGGGGGAAGTGGGGCAGGCGGTTACCTTCGTGCAAGCAGTTTTCCGGCATAGATGCACTGCCCGAACGAGACGCAGCCGTCTCCCGGCGGGTACTCCGCATTGATGACGCATTCGAGACCTGCTGCCGCAATCTCGCTCCGGATCGTCTCGCGGATCGCATGGTTGATCGCCACCCCGCCACTGATGGCAATCATCTGCATGCCATCCCGTTCCGCAGCCCGGATGGCGAGGGTGGCGATCCCCCGCGAGAGATTGTACTGGAACGAGGCGGCGATGTCCCGCACCGCCCGGCGATCTCCCCGGGCTTCCTGCTGCCGGGCAAGGGCCGTTGCCATGAGCTCGCGGGTTGAGAGAATGTCGCAGCCGTCCCGGGTGCCATACATGAGTTCCCACGGCTCGGCCTTCCCGCCGTACGCCGCCGATTCGAGTTTCATGGCAGGCTCGCCATCGTACGTCTTCTCCCGGCAGATGCCCAGCAGGGCCGAAGCGGCATCGAGTACCCGGCCGGTGCTGCTGGTCGCGGTCACATTGAACCCCGAGGCCACCTGTTTCCTCATCACGCCGAGCTCGATGTCCGACCATCCGCGTTCCGCGAGGAGTGCGAGAATTTTTTCGTCCGGCAGGATCCCATAGAGCATCCGCTCGGGAAACTTCGTGGCCAGATCCCCGCCGGGCATGGGCACCGGTTCGAGATGGGCCACCCGCTTAAGATCCGGCACCTGCCCCGAGAATATTTCCCCGCCCCAGACGGTCCCGTCATCGCCGTACCCGACGCCATCGATCGCGATGCCGATGCCGGGCTCCGTGGTCGCGGCCGCAATATGGGCCCGGTGGTGCTGCACCGGGATTAATTCCAGTTCGTGCTCAGCCGCCAGCTCGCGGGCGAACCGCGTGGAGAGGAACTGCGGGTGGAGGTCGTGGGCGATCACCTCGAACTCCGCCCCCAGAACCCGCTGGAGGTTCCGGACCGTCTCCTGGAGATATTCGAGCGTAGCCGGGTTCCGCACATTGCCCACGTGGGGCGACGTGACGGCAAACCCGTTCCGGTAGATGGTCGCGTTCGCGTTCAGCTCCGGGCCGACTGCAAGGATACAGCGCTTACCGAGATCGATGGCGGTCCGCTTCGGTGCAATCCCCCGCGAGAGCCGGATGATGTAGCCATCCCGCATCACCGAGTCATCGCACCGGTTCACGATCGTCCGGTTGTGGGCCAGGAAGAACTCCACGTCCCGGTTCAGCTTTGCCATGGCCTGGTCAATCGCCGTGATCATCGGGTAGCCCGGCATGTTGGCGCTCGTCATGATGAGGAGCGGGTTTTTCAGGTACGAGAAGAGGAGGTGGTGGAGCCCCGTGTAGGGAAGCATGCAGCCGATCGTATGGACATTGCTGATCGTTGCATGGGCCGTGGGATCGCGTTTCGTCAGGACCACGATCGGGTGGACCGGGCTCGCGAGCAGTTCGCGATCCTGCTCCGAAACATCGGCCAGGAGATCGAGATAGTCCGGCCGCACCATGCAGGCAAACGGCTGCTCGTTCCGGCCGAGCCGGCTCTTGAGTTCTCCCGCCGAGTTCTCGATGCAGGCCAGGTGGAATCCGCCCGCCCCCCGGATCGCGAGGATCTTTCCCGCGTCGAGCAGTTCTGCTGCTTCTTTCACCGGATCGCAGCAGTCCACCTTACGGCCTTCCGTATCAAAGAGTTCGACTTTGGGCCCGCAGACCGGGCAGGCGATCGTCTGGGCATGGTGGCGCCGGGAGTGCGGGTCGTTATATTCCGCTGCGCAGGCCGGGCACATCGGGAACTCGTCCATCGAAGTGCGTTCGCGATCGTAGGGGATCGTATTGATGATGCTGTACCGGGGCCCACAATTCACGCAGGAGGTGGCCCAGTAATTTTCGTACCGGCCCCCGGGGGAAAAAATATCTGTGACACATTCATTGCAGCACGCGATGTCGGGCGGGATCATGCCGCTGAATGAACCGGTGGCGCTCGGGAGAATAAAAAAACCGCCCGGAATTTCTCTGGCTGTGTCAGAGACCGTGACCGAATCGATCCGCGAGAGCGGGGGTCCGCGGGTCAGTGCGGCCAGGAATTCCTCAAACCGCGCTCCCCGCGCAAAAATCTCCACTTCGCTGCCGAGATTTTGTACCGTCCCGGCAATCTTAAGCGTCGTAGCCTGGGCGTATACGAACGGGCGGAACCCGACTCCCTGCACAATGCCGCATACCGTGATCTTGCCCGTCTTTTGCATGGATGTCCGCAAAAACTTATTGAATCGTATGACGATATAATTATAGGGATTTTACCGTGCCGGGCCATATTCGAATCGTAAACGATCCAGTGGAACTCGTTCCACTCCTGATGACGTTCAATGATCCATCTTTTAAAAAGGTCTATGAACTCCTCAATAAATCATGGCTGACTGAAGACGAAATAAAGGCCCACCTGGGCGGGGAGAGCGTGGAGGTCTGTCTCCAGCTGCTCAAGAAAGGCAACCTGGTCGAAGAGCAGTGGCGCATGCCCAAACCCGGTTCGAAACCCGAGAAGGAGTTCCGCGCCACCTACAATAAGTTCCGGGCAAACTTCCAGTGCAATCTCTCCGACCTCGCCGACATCATCTACATCTCGCTCTCCAATGACGGGAATCTCCGGGAAGTCGTGGACAATATCGAAGGCGAACTGACGAAAGGCAACAGCTCGATCAATGAACTCTCCCGGAAATTCGGCGTGAGCCCTGTCTTTGTCAAGGGCATCGCAAAACGGATTCCCCACATGGATGTCAAAGGGCAGGGACTGGTGCTGCTTGACACTGGGCGCTAAAGATCCTCTTTACTCTATTCTGCGCAGCAAACGCGAAGTCTCGCGCCTCCAGATTCTCGTGGAGATCGCCGAGCACCAGCCTGCCGTCCGGCAGCAGGAGATTGCCGAGAAAATGGGCGTCACCCCGCAGGCAATCTCGGAATATATCCGCGAACTGGTAGACGAAGGCATGGTCTCGGCCAGCGGCCGGGGCAATTACGAAGTAACGAAGTCTGGCATCGAGTGGGTGCTGGCCAATGCCGAGTCGCTGGAATCGTACGCCCGGCATATCCGGCGCGACATCATCCAGCAGGTCTCGGTCTGGGCGGCGATCGCGGCGGAGAACCTGTACACGGGCGACGAGGTCGGCGTGTACATGAAGGACGGTTTTCTCTATGCCGGCAAAGCCCCGCTGGCCGCGACCGGCACGGTCGTGGCAGATGCAAAGAAGGGCCATGACGTGGGCGTGGCACGGCTTAACGGGATCATCGAGCACAAGGAAGGCATGATCCATGTCTGCAAGGTGCCCCGGATCCAGCACGGGGGCTCGAAGAAAGTCAAGCGGGCCGAGCTGCTGGCGGTCACGGGAGCGGCCGGCATGGTGGCGGCTGTTGGTCTCGAAGCGTATATCGCGCTCGAAGCCGCGGGCCGGAAACCCGATATGTTCTTTGGTGCCCGCGAGGGAGTCATCGAGGCGGCCTTTCACGGGATCGACTGTGCGATTGTGATCGTGGACGAGGAGTTCACGGATTTCTTAAAACGACTGGAGAGCGTGGAGCTCGGCTACGTGATCCACGACCTGATTGCGCCATGAAGATCATTGTCCAGCTCCAGCGGAGCGGCAACTACAAGCTGCTCTTTTATGATGGCAAGGGTGTGCGGGGCTCGGCCTTTGTCGAGATGATGTCCACTCCCCGGGGTCCCCGGCCCACGAAGTACCGGGTGCGGTGGGGCTCAACGAAAGATTACACCCACACGCCCTCCAAGGAGCTCATCGCCCAGCTCCGCGAGTCGGACGTGCGGATGGTCAAGAAGGATCATCTCTTCGAGGAATTCTTAGAAGCGTTCCAGGTCAAGGCCGGGCCGGTCAACCTCTGCCGGATGTGCCTGCTCGATGAGCGCTACACACCCATTAGTGACGACACCGCGATCACGTTTGGCAAGAACGAGAAGATCTGCCTGGACTGCGGCAGAAAGGAGCTCCGCCGGGAGGTCTCGCATATCGGGCGGCTGGGACGCGAGGGGATCGTGCACCTGGAAAAGCTCCTCGCGAGTTACCGCAACCTGGACCGGGTGCTCGCAACGCTCTCGCCCGACTCGATCTCCATGGAGTCGGCGATCTTCGACAAGCTCGAAGCCCATCCCGTGATGACCACGGCCTCGATCGATGAGCTGCCGCTGCCCCGCCAGTTCGTGGAGGCGAGCGGTGTGAAGCAGCTGATGCCGGCCCAGCACCTGGCAGTCGAAGCGGGCCTGCTCCGGGGCAAGGACCTGCTGGTCGTGGCCGCAACCGCGAGCGGCAAGACCTTCATCGGCGAGATGGCCGGGATGAAGAACTATATGGAAGGCCGGGGACGCACGCTCTTCTTAGTCCCGCTGGTGGCGCTGGCAAACCAGAAGTACGAGCGCTTCACCGAGCGCTACGCGAAGTTTGCGAAGTCCGGGCTCCTCACGGGAACGAGCCGCCTGAACCTGCCCGAGACCCGCAAGGTTGGGGACCGGGCCCCCCGGGCCCCCATCATCATCGGGACGTACGAAGGGGTGGACAACATGATCCGGTGCGGCCAGAAGATGCAGAACATCGGGACCGTGATCATCGATGAGGTCCAGATGCTGGAGAATGCCGATCGGGGCCACCGGCTCGATGGCATGATCGCGAGGCTCAAGTATCTCGCCCCGCAGGCCCAGTTCCTCTATCTTTCAGCAACCATCGGCTCGCCCAAGATTTTAGCCAAGAAACTGAACTGCCAGCTCGTGCAGTACGCGGACCGCCCGGTGGGGCTGGAACGCTACCTCCTTTTTACCGAGCGCAAAATGAAGATCCCGATGATCAAGCAGATGACGACCGAGGAGTACAAGCGGACGTCATCGAAAGGCTTCCGGGGCCAGACGATCATCTTCACGAACGCCCGGGCGCGATGCCACACGATCGCCGATGCGCTCGGCATCCGGGCTGCCGCGTACCATGCGGGCCTGAGTTCCGTGGAACGCCGGGACGTGGAGACCAAATTCCTGACCGGCAAACACATGGCGGTTGTCACGACCGCTGCGCTCGGGGCCGGGGTGGATTTCCCCGCCTCGCAGGTGATCTTCGATGCGCTGGCGATGGGTCGCGACTGGCTTACGGTGCAGGAGTTCAACCAGATGGGAGGCCGGGCGGGACGGCCCGACTTCCACGACCTCGGCCGCGTGATTATTTTAGCAGAACCCGGCGGCAGTTACTCGCGGGAGAACCCGGGCACCGAAGAGGAGATCGCCATCAAGCTGCTGAAGGGCGAGATGGAGGAAGTGGCGCCGGTCCACGAGTTCGAGGCGAGCTCGGAGGAGTACGTGGCCAACGCGATCTGCTGCGATGGCGAGGAAGCGGACCTCAACCGGATCAACAACATGATGGTGGGGAGCATGGAGCCGGTCCTGCCGGAGCTCATCACGCACAAGCTGGTGGAGAAGCACGGCACGAGGCTCGTGATGACGCCGCTCGCCCGTGTGATGGCGGAGCATTTCATTGGCATGGAGCGTCTGCTGGAGATTATCCGGTTGACGAAGTGCAACACCGAGCCGCTCGATATCATCGGGGAGCTGGAGTGCGAGGATGTGCACAAGGACAACCGGCCGGAGAAGAAGCGGGGGCCGGGCGGTGGCGGGAAGTCCGGCGACCGAAAACCCGGGGAGCGGCTGCGGGAGCCGGAGAAGCGGGGCCGGGAATCAGTGAGGGGACAGTATCAGTCCAACTCGTCTGCGGAGAAGCCGAAGCATGTGCAGTCGGCGGCGACGAAGATGCATGTGGGACATGAACTTGCGTCGCCGAAGCATCAGAAGGTCGGAGGAAGAGGTAGGGGCATCTAGAACCATTTATTCAAGGATTCCTGCCCGTTACTATTCGAATCCCTCTCTATCCCCAAAGAACCAGAAGGGATGAATCCATATTTTTTAAGTTGCTCAATTTTGTTTTCGTCATCGTAATCTTTCTTTGAAATTGCCCATGCGAGTAAGTATTTTGGACGTGAACTTGCGACATAAGCAAAGCGTGCTGATTCGCCTTTAGCATTTGTTTTATCAAGCCAGTGTTGCCAATACCCGCTACCGGCATCTCTCCGACTGGAAGCTTTTGGGGATGAAACGAGTAAAATAGCATCATAGGTTCTACCTTTTGCGGAATGTATAGTCGATAATTCAATCGTTCCTTGAGGTTGATGTTTGACAATGTTTATTGTTTTAATGACAGGCAAATCTTTTTCGCCTTTAGGTGAATTGCTAATTAACTCGTTATCCTCAATTTTTTCTGAAACTAACCATTCATAGTGAGTTTGAATTTTTTTGGAAATGTATCATTGAATATTTTTCTCCAAACGTTCCAATTTTGCGTAAGATCCACTAAAGATTCAGCCTGATCAGCTAAAAACAATCTCCACTGATAACTTGGGATACTAGTCGGGCAATAATAATTTCTACCGTTTAATTTTTCTTTTAAAAAAATCAAGTCTGAAAGAAATCGTCCTAAGTAATCCATTGATTCCTTTTTGAATTCAAAATTATTCAATGACCATAGGTAGAGTGCAGTTGGCATTTGTTTTGTGTATGTAATTTTTTGATTGGTTCGCCCTACCAAGGAATTTTTATTAAATTTATTTCTGATTAAAATTGCTGATTTTTCTGTGTCATGTCCATTCTCTAAAAGAAATTCTGTAAATTTTTTAGGAATTTCATGCATTGCATCTTTTTGGTAGGAAAAAATGAGACAATGATTCTTTTCCGGAATATTTTCATATCCTACAATTTTTTCGTTATTCTCAACGAGTTTACTGCACATATTTACGATAGACTGAACACTTCTAAAATTTCTAGTCAATGATATTTTTGTAAAGTTCCCTTCATTAGAAAATTGAACAATTTTTTCGAAATCTGCATTGTTGTATGAAAAGATCGACTGATGGATGTCCCCAACTAAATGAAAGATGGAACCTTGTTTTTTTAATAAGTTAAAAATATCAATTTTATGAGAAGATAGATCTTGACATTCGTCAATAATTATGATATTGAACCGATTTGAAATCAATTTGCATATTTCAGGATGCTCATGGAGGATTTTATAACAAATAATGTCCACATCTTCATGAGTAAGATAGCCCGCTCTCCAAAATTCACGTTTAATCCGAAATAATTCTTTTTTCATTTCATTATCTAGAGACTTTACATTTCTTATGGGATCGATGTTAAAATCCCCAGAAGAAAAAATTAATTCCATGCATTCTATGTTTAGGAAATAAAATTTATTTGCATGCACCCTTCCTGTTTGGGCAAATGAATATTTTGTCGAAAAATTTGGATTTTTTAAAAAATTTGCATCGCTCGATTTATCTATTATTTGAATACTTCGGTCTTCATCTTTACCGTTGTATCCAGTGACGAGATGAGCAAACGGATTAAGAATAAATTTGTGCATCCAACCGTCTATGGTACCAATAAAATGCGGGTGAGTAATTCTTGAGGTACCTGCAAATTGAATAACCCGTTCGGTTATGACATCTGTAGCTTTATTTGTATATGTCAGAACAGCGATCCCCGTCGTTTTTTTCTGCCATTTTTTAAATTCATAGGCTGATTTTAAACCAACAACTTCAGTTTTCCCACTTCCTGGACATGCCTTCAAAAAACTATCTTTGGTTAAATCACGTTCAACATATTTTAACTGTTCAAGTGTTTTTTCAAAAATTCGGCATTTACCATATTTTTTGCAAAAAGAGTTTGTTTTACATTGACGGGAATAGCACTCTTCAGCGGAATGCCGATGGATATTGTCACATAAGACTAGGGAGATTTTATAATAGAATTCGTCATGATCTTCAGGCATGTTTCATCTCGCACACCCAATAAATTGCATCTTCGATATACTTGGGAATCTCAAAATTCACGTTCTCATTCGATAGGGACTCAGCAAGTTTTTGGGCAAATTCCCCTTTATTATCTTCAATTTTATTGAGTAGATCCAACGCTATTTCCGCTCTTTTTTGCGGATCGGCATTACTCCAATCAGTATTTGCATGCAACTCGTACTCTTTTCGGATGCGACCATTGGTCTCTAGAACCTCAAGGAAACAATCGATCATTGGTTTCAAATTTCCTCCTTCGATTGCTAAATCGTATTCGAATGTTTTTAAATTTGAAAACAGACGACAATTATCAGATTTCTCTATCGTTTTAATCAAATTTAAAGCAGAATTTTTCCCCTTTCCTGAATTCTCGATTGTCGGTTTTGCGGTTTTCTCTGGGTCTGCATCGGTGATCCCTACACATTTTAATGGTATAGACAATGCTAAGGGAGTTCCTGAATTAATATTACAGAATAATTGCATGAAATGATTGAAAAAAATTCCATTGAGATTAATTACCGATATTCCTTGTTCTTCAAGATTTTTTGGAACGGCATTTTGGGATTTTAAGTTGTAATTCTTGATAACTCTCTTCGCGAGTTCTGGCATTACCATTGCTTCGGCGATACCTTCGACTAATATGACTCCTTTGGAAAATAGCAAGGTTGATTTTGTCACGTCAAGCCAACGCGTAAGGAATGCTTGGCTTGAAACCGAAAGACCGCAATCTCTTAATGGTGTTGAAATTGTCATTCTATTATTTCCCAAAGCGAGATGGATCACAGACTCGATCGAAACCGCAGAAGCCAGCACTGCGGAATGTGTTGTGACAATTATTTGAATATTGGAATTCTCTGTTTCACTTTGAAGATATTTTAGAAGTTTAATCTGAAGTTGAGGATGCAGATGAGCTTCGGGTTCTTCAATCAACAATATTTTCAAAAATCCTTGGTCTAGATCAATTTCCTTACTATTTTTTAATTCCGCAAGTACGGTTGCAAGATAAATCAGATTATTATAACCTAAACTATTTTCTTCGAGGCTCCTGAATGTGATAACTTGTCCATTCGGAACAATTTGTGGGAAGAAAAATAATCTTAAATTCTCAACAATTCTGTTAATGTTAGTCTCTGAAAATTGTATTCGAGTATCTTGACCGAAGACCGATCCAATCGCAGCCTCAAGACTATTTTTTATCAATTTATTTGCTCTATGTATTGCCTCTTTTTCATCATTCACAATGGCCTCATTAAACGCGTTCACTTTTTCTACCATTGCGAGAGTTTTTCCCTCAACCTTCGCTTTCAAAATTTCTTCTTTGTTAAGGTTTAGAATTAAACGTGCTAACCGTGATCCTCGCCCTTCACGTAACTTTGCTTCGGCGTCCCTCAATGGTGGTAGATAAATACAATTTATCAGATCTACAAGCTCTTTCTCATAAGGATTGCTTTGAGATACCCCGCCCCACATTTTTCTATCGTATCGTCCCCGATTATTTTGAGTATTGTCAACTACCAATGAGAGTCGAGCGGTTCTTTTACCATCTCTCCAAGGTAAAAAAGCGGTCGCTTCCCGTTCGGATAAATTTTCAAAATTGGCTACAATTTTTATTTTATTCGAATATACAGGATCTTTTACGAATGGTGTATGAAAATCTTTTTGAGAGATCCCCGACCGTCCATATTCGTCTTCTGAAAGAATTAACCGTATCGCATCGATAATTGAACTTTTTCCAACACCATTCTCTCCAACAAGAACATTCAGACCTTGGGAAAATCTTATCGTAAAATCTTCATTAAAATTTTTATAGCCCGAGATGGAGATTTTTTTCAAAAACATAAATACTCATTTTATAATACTCAATTTAAGTTATGGAATTTGTGTTTTGATTCTGATGGTTGTCCGGCTAACTTGCCTACGGAGAAAATGCAGATTGTTATTTAACAGAAAAATATAATTCATGTTATGGTCTGGATAAAAAATTGTGAAGATGATGACTGGATTAATCTTGATAATGTATTTTCAATCTCTTTTGAACAAATGGATGCTGCTGGAAAAGACGATTGGATTGAATTTATAGTGCGGCCTAGCGGTGCTAGAATATTTCAAATTTGTTTAGATGTTGGAATAAACCCGAATCCAGACTCAGACTCTGATAATATTTCTTGGCACAGTCTTTTTTATGATAGGGTTATGCAAGTAACAACCTCGATATTTGAGACAATATCAAAAGCAAAAAAAGAGGATAAAATTTTGATCGATTTACAACAGGAAATCGTGATAAATTTCAAAATCGCTCGCAAAGAAGATAAAGATAAAATCTAATCTTAAAATATATGGTTGGGTCTTATTTTTACCATGAGAGTAACCTTGATGGAAAATGCCGCGACACTCCTGTAAATTCTTACCGACGGGTATTCCAGGAGTGTATTAATTTTAAGCATAATTTTTATACCCCATATAAAGAAACACAACTAGCGATTACAGGGATTACAAGAGCCGATATTGACAAAAAGGCAGATCTTTTAAAAAATTATTACCCTCATATAGATACTCTCGAAAAAACTCATGGAATAAAATCCCAAGCAAAACTTCGTCCGACTGTGTTAGAGGAATTCTGCGGTTTTCTGTTAAAAGATATTCCCGAAATTCAAAGATTAAATCTTGGTTTTTTTAATAAGGGAGTGTTTGCTGGAATAGTTTTGGATAGGCATGGAAAGGCCAAAATAAAAACAAAAGATATTGATTTTTGTATTGGCAAGAAATTTGATGTTAGTATTGGGGATGATCGACACCATATAATTATTCCAGTTATTGCAATAGAATGTAAGACCTACATCGATAAAACGATGTTAAGTGAAGCACAGTTTACTGCTCAAAAAATGAAACAAGGCTCTCTCTCCGAATGTCAAGGTCTATTGCATTTCCGAACAGAATCAAATTGATGTTAACGAAATTCCTACGAAAGGAAGAACACCTTTAGATCAAATTTTTATTATTCGAGGTAAACCGACGAATCCTATTAGCAACGATGCTATTTTTGAGTTTTTCGATGAAGTAAAAATTGCCTTGGAAAAATTATCTCGTGAATCTATCAGAATAGAGATAGGTGGAATTTTACCCGATTAATTTGTTCCTGGTAAAATTTCCTTAACCCTCTTTTTTGCTATATTACAATATTTTTCAGATACATCAATTCCAATATATTTTCTATTTAATCTCTTTGCTACGGCTGATGTTGTTCCAACACCGTTGAACGGATCTAATATGACATCCCCTTCAAAACTAAAAAGCTTCAAAGCTCTTTCTACGAGATCTTCTGGAAACATCGCTGGGTGATCATACTGGATCATTTTTCTTTCTGGGGCTATCGACCACTTTGCGACAACCCATTTCTTAAATTCATCATCTTTTATGTCAATTTTGTCCGAAGATCCCTCTTTCTTCAAATCTCCCTTTGCGAATATCTCTAAAAATTCCCATGTATATTTCAAATATGGACTGCTCGGACTTTTCCAGCTTCCCCATGCACAATATTTGCAATTGTAGTTGTTTTTCTCCCAAAGAATTTCTCCCTTCCAGATCATCTTCTTCTCCATAAAATGATTTGAGATAATGTGATGGCTTGGGATGTAATCGGAGAATAATGGTTGGATGTTCACGATTATTCTGCCACCATATTTCAAAACGCGAATACACTCATCGAAAATATCAAACAATTTTTGGAAGTATTTCTCCCAATCAATCTCATCTTTCGATGTGTCATATCCCAAACCAAAATTGTACGGTGGTGACGTAATAACCAGATCAATGCAATTGTCGGGTAATTCTTTCAGAACCTCTTCGCTATCTCTGCAAATTATATTGTTTTCAAATTGTTCAGGGAGCATAGTGTTTTTCTTCGAGAAATTATTTCCCTGAGCGTAATAATACAGGCCTCTTTTATTTACTTTGGATTTGCGGTTTTCCACTTTCCTTTCGTCATTGTATGTTACGTAAAATCTTTTTCCACCTTTAATCCCGTAACTTTTAATCTTCGATATTTTTCCAATAACACTCAAAAAAATCGTATTGTCAACTAACTCTGGATTTGTGGTACTCAGAAGACTATTGATATGAATTTTGAAGGCTTCAAAATCTATCGAATGAAGATACAAAATTATTTTGAATTCTTCGATAATCATTTGAAAGCCATTTTTTGAAAATTTCTTTTGGATTTTATTTAATAATGCAATTTCTGCCCGATTTAATGGAGTGTCAATTTTCACGATCAATTTTTTGTATTCAGATTGTGGAAATTTTTCAATATCTTCTGGGTTTTCTGTAGTTGGTACTTCCGATATAGGGATGTATTGGTTATGGGGGATTATCACTTCTGACATCATCTTTTACTCACCCCCCCCCCTATCGTTTCCATTGGAACAAGAAATTTTTATACACGACTTGTGTTTGGGATCGTACACCCACGTAATTTTATTGCCTTCTTTTAAATCAAATAAATCCATTATCGGTTTTGGTATTGTAGTTCTTAATGAGTCACAATTTTTATTTACTCGAATTAATGTTGTTTCTCGTATGAGCGTCATAGTTGAGCATTAGCCCTATTAATAGATAAAATTGTAGGTCTAAAATTTTGCAAAAAATGAAGTCAATAGTTAGACTTCTAATAGAACAAAAAAAGAAATATGCAAAACGCTCCGTGAATCTTACGAGAAATTTGTACAGAAAAAAGATCCCGGAAATATCCTCAATGTGCCATACACTCATCCGGTATTGTCTGGTTCCTGAGTTGCCCAGTCCTTTCGTACCTAATATTTTGCCCAAAATCTCCGATACCTGCCCGGTCCGGTGCCCGTTCCTGTTCCGGCCAATTGTCAAACGGCCTGCGATGACCGGCTCAAGGCTGGGCCGGTTACGCGAGACCGGCCAGCCCCCGGGTTTCGGAGGAGTGGGGCCCGGGCCGGGAAATTTCCGGGCAACTCGGGCAGATGTACCCTTATTTCTGGAAAGTCTTACGAGAAAATTGTACAAGAAAAAGATCCCGGAAATGACCCCAAGTTGCCCGGGCTGCCCGGTCGGTGAAAGTCCAGGCCCGTTCCGGTACCGCTCACTTTCCCAAAAGGTCTATCAAGTGCATTTTTTCGCCCCCAAAAATGCAGGCACTGGTCAGATTTGTTAGTGCGTCACTTGCGTCACTATGTTCCCTTTTTCCGGGATCTCTTACGAGGAAATTGTACAGAAAAAAGATCCCGGAAATGGCATGCAATGTGACGCAAGTGACGCAAAAAATCCATGATGTTGAATGAAAAACTCAATCACTTTTTGACTTGTGTCACTTGTGTCACATTAACCCCCTTTTCCGGAAAGTCTTACAAGAAAAATATACAGAAAAAAGATCCGGGAAAATGCCCTCAATGTGACACATGTGTCACGCTTTTGATAGATGCACCTGGACACTATGGACATCATTTCCGGTTATTCCGGAAAGTCTCACGAGAAAATTGTACAGGAAAAAGATCCCGGAAATCGTGAAAATGGTGTCCATGGTGCCCGGAACGGTACCGCCCCACTCCCAAAACGCTCCGGTACCTGCCCGGTCCGGTGCCCGTTCCTGTTCCGGACAATTGTCAAACGGCTCACGATGACCGGTTCAGGGCTGGGTTCGTTACGCGAGAGACCGGCCAGCCCCCGACCCGTACACAAACCCTATAATAATTCCCAACAAAGATCCCATAACACGAAAAGAACAACGCATTATAAGCAAGGCAACTTAAAAAACTGGTAACTATATGAGGAAAATCTCACCCCCCCGACAGACCGAGATTGAGGAGATTGTCAATCGGATCGTTGACGCTGTACATCCTGAACAGATCCTCCTCTTCGGTTCCACTGCGAGGGGCACCACCGGGCCGGACAGTGATCTTGACTTCCTCGTAATAAAGGCCGGCAGGTACAATGCACGAAAAGTTGCGGGCATGATCTACCAGCGGATGCGGGGAATCGCCCGGTCGATGGACTTCGTTATCGTCACTCCGCAGCAGGTGAAGGACAACCGGGACTCACCCTTTAGTGTTGTGTATCCCGCAATGCGGGAAGGCAGGGTCGTGTATGAGAGGACAAAGACGGTCGCCTGACAATCCGGCAGAATGGCTTGGCCGTGCGAGAAGTTCTCTTAACCTGTCCTCAGCAAAAACTCCGGGCGTCCTCTATGAAGATCTCTGCTTCCAGGCCCAGCAGGCAGCAGAAAAAGCGCTCAAGGCTGTTTTTGTTAACCGGAAAATACCTTACCCTTACACTCATGATATCAATGCCCTCCTCTCGGGACTCGAACAGCATGGTATGGTAATTCCCGAACCGTTGTGGCGTGCTGTCACTCTCACTTCGTATGCATCCAACACGCGTTACCCGGGAACCATGACGCCGGTAACCAAAGAGGAATATACCGGGGCAGTTCTTCTTGCAAAGGACGTTCTTTTTTGGGCGGAAGAACAGGTCGGCTGATGAACGGATGCAAAGTGAGAACCGCGATCCGGAAATCTGCATAACCAACCGTCACATCCCTGTACCGGCGGATCGTATCCGGGAATTCTGCACGAAATGGAAGGTCCGGCATTTCCGGTTCTATGGTTCCATTATGCGGGACGATTTCCGGCCGGACAGCGGTATCGATGTGATGGTGGAATTTACTCCCGATGCCCATACCACATTCTTTGACCTGAGCTCCATGCAGGACGAGCTTGAGACACTTCTTGACCGCAAAGTTGACCTCGCGGATCGCCATTCCGTTGACCAGAGTCAGAACTACATCCGCAGGAAGGGAATGCTCTCCGGTAACCCCCGGTTCTTCGCCAGATGTCGTACCTTCTCGACATGCTCATCTGGGCACGGTCGATTGAAAAGATCACGGGCAACCATCCCCTGGAACTTATCGATGAGGATAAGATGGCCTTCCATGCACTGAGTTTCAATGTCTTCCAGCTCGCAGTCTCGGCTGGGAGAGTCGATGGTATTACCCGTGAAAAAGTACCGGGTATTCCCTGGGATATTCTGGACGAAACAAACCGGAAATTTGAAGATGATCCTTTCAGCCGGGACAAACAGGTTATCAAGGATATTGCGTGGGATGTCGTTCCACGAATAATTCCTCTCCTCGCGGTTGTCATCCCTGCAGAGAATGAAGTATAATCTTTGGTATCCCGGCACATTCCGGTACCGCTCGCTCTCCCAACGCTCCGGTACCTGCCCGGTCCGGTGCCCGTCCCTGTCCCGGCCAATCATCAAACGGCTTGTGATGACCGGCTCAAGGCTGGGCCGTTTACGCGGAGACCCAACCAGTCCCCGGGTTCCAGACGGGTGGGGCCCGGGCCTTCGTTCGATAAATCCGGGCAGTTGGACAGAAAGTACCTGTTTTCCGGAAGGTCTTACGAGAAAATTGTACAGAAAAAAGATCCCCAAAACAGCGATAGATCTGTCCAACAGCCCGGAAGAGAAATCGGTTTGGACAAAGTGGACAAAAGGTGCGGTATTTCCCGCATCTCTTACGAGAAAAGTGTACAGAAAAAAGATCCCGGAAATCATGTAAGTTTTGTCCAACTTGTCCAAATTACAAGAATGAACTGAACCCGTTCCGGTACCGCTCACTTTCCCAAAAGGTCTGTCAAGTGCATTTCTCCGCCCCCAAAAACGCAGGTACTAGTCAGACCCGGTGCAGCAATCTCTTGTGTGCTGTTGTGCCGGAAGTGCCGGGCAAAAAGGCAAAAAATACCTGATTTACGGAAACTTTTACGAGAAAATTGTACAGAAAAAAGATCCCGGAAATCGTGAAAATTTTGTCCTTTTGCCCGGATCGGAATTGCCTGTTATTTCTGATCCCCTCGCTTCTCTCCAAGGGGCACATGGGGCACTTAGACCCCCTTTTCCGGAAAGTCTTACGAGAAAAAAGTACAGAAAAAAGATCCCGGAAAATATCCTCAATATCACCACGGGTCTGTCAAGCCATTCGCAGGCGAGTGGAGTGCAGCCTGCTGGATCGGGAGATCGATGGCAAAGTAATGGAGCATTGCTACGACAGAACTAATATCGCCAGTGCAATAATGAAACATACCAGTTTTTTCAGTGCGTCAGATTGTTGTGTTTCGGACATTTACCTATCTCCGGTTATATCCTTTCAGACACAATTATTGATAACTGTTGTTTTTAATGGGGATCAATAGACGCGTTTCATTTGTCTGATATGAATTAAGGATGCATAGTGAAGATTTGAAAAATAAAAATATTCTACAATACATGGTGTCTTTCTTTAAAAAATCTCTAAAAAAGAAAATTGATAATGATTTTTTTCATAAACTGATAACCTTCATTGTTATCTGATTTGCCTGATTTACTACAATGCAGGTGGCGTTACTAGCACTGCCTCCTCTTCATTTGAAGAAGAAGTTGGTTGCACGCCTTTAACAACACTCTTGATTATCGAAGAATCCTGAGTATCAAGCGTGAAAGTAAGGAGCGAGCCGTCTTTTTTGGATTGTTCCATTAAACCGATATAGGTCTTGTAGCCGGGAATATTTTTTCCCAGTGTGTAAATGCGTGCAGATGGAGTAAGCCAGACCGTAGCATATTCAGCATTTGCATTTTCGTCCACCATGATAACCTGCATCGTTATCTGATGATCAAATGTGTTGTTATCGGGGGTCTGATTCGTTGCAGTACCTGGCGAAACCGCAGTCCCCGGAACGGTATTCTGTATGCCAGAAAATGCACCGGTACATCCGGCACCCAGCAGTACAACAAAGAGTATCCCCACGCAAGGGAGAATTCCGGATCGTATACGGGATTGTGATTGTTTTTTATCGGACATTATATCCCCCGGAACGATTATAGGATGTTCAATGAAAAAGCATTTCTCGCACAATTCTTAACCGGTTCTGATATTCCGGCAATTGCCAGGGGGGGTTCATTCGGGCTGCGTTTTTTTAAACAAATCATAATACCCGGTTCTGAAATGGCAGTATGTTGTACAATCATATCGAAAGATAATCATTCAGGCAGCAGTGATGTACCGCTCAATTGCCAAACGGCCTGCAATCCTCATCTCAAGGCCGAGCCGTTACCCGGAGACCGGGCTCCGGCCAGCCACCGGTCAGTACCGTATTTCGTGTAGTGGATACCGGACGAAAAGAAGCACGTTCATTATGAAGTCTGCCCTATCCTAAATCATGGACTTCGGGCTTCTGATGGATCCGGGAATCAATATCGCAGTCCAGAACTTCTCCCCGGCGGTCACCGCATTCTTCACCCATGGGGAATTTCTGGACTCAATGCCGTGGTACTTCCTTATCATCTCCGTAATCACATTCGGGCTGCATCCCCGGTACGGGGTCAGGCTTGCCACGGTTTTTGGGTTGAACGTCGGCCTCAACGAGGCAGTCAAACTGGCCTGTCATATGCCCCGGCCCTATTGGGTCTCGGCAGGAGTCGAGGCTTTTTCCTCCCATTCCTCGTTCGGGTTCCCGTCCGGTGCCGCCATGTCCGGCGCGGTTCTGTACGGGTATATCGCGCTGCTGGTACGGCGCTACCTGGTTGTGATTATCTGTTGCATCCTGTTCCTCGTCACGAGTATCGTGCGGATCTTCTGCGGCATCCATTTTCTTCTCGATATTCTCGGGGGATGGATCCTTGGCTTTCTCCTGTTAGCTGTTTTCCTGCTTGCAGCGCCAAAGGCTGAGGAATTCGCCGGCCGTCTCTCCCGACCAGCCCGCCTTGCCCTCTTTGCCTTTGTGTCGGCAATTCCGATCCTGATCGTGGTTCCGGTATACCTGTCGCTCGGCGGCTGGCAGGTTCCCGAACCGTGGATTGAGCTTGCCCGCCAGCAGACCGGTGTAGTGATTCATCCGGATCGCATCCAGTACGCCTGGGGTGCTACCGGCATTCTCTTCGGGAGCCTTTTTGGCTACGAGTTCCTCAAATCCCGTGGCGGATGGAACCCCCCGGCAGATTTGAAACGGCGGGCAGGCGTCGTCTTTGCGGGAACCTTCTCGGTCCTTCTCATCAATGCGGCGATCCCAAGTGTTTGGGTATATGTTGGCATTACGGCCCTGTCCCCTCAGTTCGCTGTCTTCCTCAGCATTGCCGGAGTTACCTTCTGGCTCATGGCGGGTGTACCGTCCCTTGCCGCAAAGGCAGGGTTCTCAAAAATAATTCCTCCCGACCCTGCCGGCGATGGGATCGTTGCCTGAGTGCCGCGGTTCAGCACAGCACCAGCCCGTTCTTCTTTTTTCCCACAACCACCACCCGAGACGGGCATAATAAAAGCCGGACCCGGACCAGACCCGGACCAGACCCGGACCAGACCCGGACCAGACCCGGACCAGACCCGGACCAGACCCGGACCAGACCC
>CAILCG010000013.1 GCA_903832665.1 uncultured Methanomicrobiales archaeon
CTGAAAAGAAAGTTCAGCGGCGATCTCAAAGCTCGAAGATTTCTGATTCAGACAAAAGAAATCGCTACCAAAATGATTGTTTGTAACATTCACACGTTCCTACAATTTCTCATCATTGAGGTTTTCTACAGAGCAGGTTTTTCTGAAATTATCGAATTATTGCATTTTTCATCCTTTGAATTATGATGAACGACGCCACTTGAACGCATTTCCCGACTAACACTGCATTTTACGGTTCGGCCACCAGCCCTTTCCAGATCGGGCCATCGAACACCCCGTCCTTCGCTTCCTCCTCCATCTCCTCAAAGAGTGAGAATGGCACGGCAAACGTGAACATATTTGCCGGAATAGTTTTGCCCACATTCTCCCGTGCGGAAAAATCCGTGTACCCGAGCACTGCCCGGGGATGCTCCTTCTTTGCCTCATCGTACACGAATGCACCGATCTGCTGGCAGGCCGCCATGGGCGGAACCCGCACGGGATCTGTGCCTTCGCGGATCGCTCCAACCAGCGTTACTAGCCCGGTGACCTGCAATGGATCTGCGAGAAAAACCACAACAACCGGATGCTCGCCGGGCTTCAACTTACTCAGGGGAGGGAAGATCACGTACTTCTCGGCAATATCCGTGACTGGCAGGTCTGTGGTCATGAAACGTTTGGCCTTTTCCGTATCCTTGTGAAGACGTTCACCGTAGACGAACTTGGCCCGGTCCCGTTCGGGTATATGCTGCACGAGGGCGCAGTACGCTTCCGGATTTTTACTGCTCTCTTGTCCCTTGACAAAGAATGCCGCCATGAACTCAACCCCAGCACCTCTGAAAGCATCGTAGTATCCATTACCAAAACCAAGCCCGGCCAAGGCTCCTGGGCAGCCATAGGTTTCCCGGTCGAAGACTGCTGTCTTTCCCTTCATAGCTACCTGGGCAAAGAACGGCATAATGCAGGTCTGATCGTGCAGTTTTATCTGCAATGCTCCCTCGGGTTTCGTATTACTCCAGAGAATTGCAACAGGTTCCTGGTCCAGCCGGAGTTTATCTGCGGTAATGCTCTTCACGTCAGTTCACCTCATTTAGAATAGTTGACTATGCAACAATAACCGATCAATCTCTTGGCTATAAATAGATGACTATTCAACTAATTATCAGGACAGGAGAATATGGGTCTGGATGGAGAGGAATCAGTTACTCAGTGGATTCATGATATTGAAGTCCCGGCAGCATTGGTCTCGTACAACTATCGCACGATTCAGAAATATTTTGCAAAAGAGCTGGCTCCCTATCATATCGGGTGGGGGCACTTTGCGATCCTGATGTCCTTGTACGAGATGGAAGGCCGCAGTCAGGACAGTCTTGCCTTATCGAGAGGATTTGACAAAACCATGATCGCAAAATCCGTTGTGAAACTGGAGGCAGAGGGCATAATTCGCCGGGAGACTGATCCGGTTGACAAGCGGGTGAGACGGCTGTTCCTTACGGAAAAAAGCCGTAATTTTCGCCCGGAGATGGAACGAATAGGATATCGTTTGAATGAGTTTCTGGTCAGGGATTTTACTGCTGATGAATCCGCAGTGGCAATGAAAAATCTGCGGAAGATCGCGTTGAATGCATCGAAACTTTGACCAGATATTTTCAAACCAGATGAGGGCGTAAAAACTACCGCTTCCGGCCCGGTTTCCCCGATTGCACAACCAGCCGGATCCCCTCGGTAACAAACTTCACTATCTCCTCTTTCCCGAGAGCCGCATCCACGATTACAAATCGCGATGATTCCGCCCGGGCATACGCAAGATAATTGTTCTGCACCGCTTCCAGCACCTCACGCCGCTCGAAATGCTCCCGCCCGCTCTTGTCAGCGAGCCGGGTAAGGGCATCATCAATGGAGAGCACCAGAAGGAATGTACGATCCGGAGTAATTGACCAGCCATCGTGCATTGCCCTCAGCCAGCCTTCCGGGTCAGGAACGATTCCTTTGAGCGTGACTGACTGGTAGGCAAAGCGACTGTCGCTGTACCGGTCAGAAATTACGAGCCTGCCTTCCGCGAGAGCGGGACGGACAAGGGTTGAAAGGTGAGCGGCGTGATCCGCGACAAAGAGTGATGCTTCTGTTATTGGATCGATCTGCTCTGCGATCGCTCTCCGTACTGCCTCACCCACCCAGGTCGCGCCCGGCTCCCGGGTAAAGATGGGGTCGAGATCCGCAAGCTGGTTTTTGAGGCCGGTGAGCAGCGTGCTCTTGCCGGTACCGTCTATCCCTTCGATCGTGATTAACAACAGGTTCCCCTCCGGATCCATTCAACCGGGATCTGACCCCGGTGCAGGGCCGTGGCAATGATCGCCCCGTCAAATCCTGCTGCGCTGAGGGTTTCGAGATCGGAGATTGTTGCAACACCGCCACCATAGAGCAGTCTGCCGCTATACGCAGGCCGCAGTTTTGTGAGTTCTTCTGCATCCATGCCCGACTCAGTGCCTACCGAACCAATATTTAAGATAATTATCCCGTCGAAATGCCAGTCCCGTGCATCATTAAGGAATGCTTCCGGGGTTTTACCAGAGGGGATCACCCTTCCCTCCTTTACATCGATACTCAGGTAACCGCCACAGTAGCGAGAGAGCGCTGCGCCTCCTGTTTCCGTGCCAATAATATTTTTGATATTTTTCCCGGTCAGCATATCATCGTAAACTCTGCAGCCGCGATCCACATAACAGCGAGAGACTTTTTCCGCGCACTGCTTCACCAATGCATCGTGCGAACCGGTGCCTTCAATCCGGTCGAGATCCGCTATATAGAGATATTTTGGTCGTAGTGCTGCAAGGTACCCAAGCGGATCTGCCGTCGGAGATAATCCCCAGTCCAGCGGTTTATAGGTCACCCGGTTCCCGGATTTGCCATGAACAACCAGATTCTGCCGCAAATCCATTGCAAGAACGAGTTCCATAGGTGAGCGCAATCACTATTAGGATAAAAGATCATTAAATCCTATGCAATTGCTGGTCAGCCCAAGCTCAATTGATGAGGCCAGGCGCTCTGGTGCCGCTGACATCATCGATGTAAAGAAACCATCAGAGGGCTCGCTGGGCGCCAACTATCCTTGGGTGATTCGCGAGATCAAATCCTTTGCAAAGAAACCCGTTAGTGCGGCCATTGGCGATTTTGATTTCAAACCGGGCGGAGCTGCCCTTACGGCCTACGGAGCAGCCTGTTCCGGTGCGGATTACATCAAGATTGGACTCACGTTCGAAGGCAAGGAAAAAGCCCGCGCAGTGATCTCTGCAGTAGTAAAGGCTGTGAAAGACGAGTTCCCGGAGAAATTTGTCGTCATTGCAGCGTACTCCGATTACCAGCGAATGGGCTCGATCTCCCCCTTTGACATGGCACCTATCGCAGCAGACGAAGGAGCCGACTTTGTTATGGTGGATACCGGTATTAAGGACCGGCAGAGCACCTTTGCATTCATGGACGAAGAGGCGCTCCGCACATTTACCGAGATGAACACAAAACTCGGCCTTAAGACTGCCCTTGCGGGTGCACTTAAGTTTGAGGATATTGATGTGCTCAAGCGAATCAACCCGGATATTATCGGGGTACGCGGAATGGTCTGCGGTGGCGACCGCAATGCAACAATCCGTGAAGACCTGATCAATACCGCGCTTGCGAGGATCAGGTAAGACGAGGTGACGTATGTATATTGAGAAACTGGATGTCCCCCTATCATTAACTTTCGACGATGTGCTGCTCAGACCACAGGCTTCCTGGCTCGAACCTGCTGAAGCAGATATCCGTTCGAAATTTTCCCGAAATATCAACATGAATCTCCCGCTTGTTTCCGCGGCAATGGATACTGTCACAGAATCCATGATGGCCATCGCGCTTGCCCGCGAAGGAGGTATCGGAGTTCTTCACCGGAACATGACTCCGGAGCACGAATTACAGGAGCTCATTGAGGTCAAGCAGGCCGAAGAACTGATCGAACGCGATGTGCTTTATGTCGAAGAGCATGCTTCGGTTACTGACGCCGAACGGCTGATGCACCAGTACAGTATCGGGGGTGTCCCGGTAGTCAGTAAGGGTTGCATCATTGGTATCGTGAGCCGTCGGGATGTACGCGCAATCGTTTCCAAACGCGGGGATGAAAATATCAAGAGCATCATGACCACAAAACTGGTCACCGCACCCGAAGACATCACTTCAGAAAAAGCGCTGGAGATCATGTACACCAACAAGGTCGAGCGCCTGCCGGTGGTCAATGAAAAAGGCAAACTGATCGGCATCATCACGATGCAGGATATCCTGGAAAAACGCCAGTACCCCAATGCGACCCGGGATTCCAAGGGTAATCTCCGTGTCGCAGCTGCGGTCGGTCCATTCGATTTCGCTAGGGCCGAACTCCTGGACCAGAATGGTGTCGACGCGCTGGTAGTTGACTGTGCGCACGGCCACAACATGAAAGTGGTAGCTGCAGTACAGGAGATCAAAGGCAGCGTCAAGGCCGATGTGATTGCAGGCAACATCGCCACCTCTGAGGCCGCTGAAGCACTGGTGAAGGCCGGTGTCGACGGCATTAAGGTAGGGATAGGGCCCGGCTCGATCTGTACTACCCGCATTGTCGCGGGTACTGGAGTTCCCCAGATCACCGCAATTGCCCAGGTAGCCGATATCGCGCACCCAGCAGGAATCCCCGTAATTGCTGACGGGGGCGTACGATATTCTGGCGATGTTGCAAAGGCAATCGCCGCGGGAGCAGATACCGTTATGATGGGCAGCATGTTTGCCGGCACCGATGAGGCGCCCGGCAAGGTGATCACCATCAAAGGTCGGCGGTACAAACAATATCGCGGCATGGGTTCCCTCGGGGTAATGAGCAGTGGCCAGTCCAGTGACCGCTACTTCCAGAAGAAAGATATCGGGGCTACCAAGTTTGTTCCCGAAGGCGTGGAAGGCGTGACACCCTACGTGGGACATGTGGGAGAAGTCATGTACCAGCTGGTAGGCGGGCTCAAATCTGCGATGGGCTATACCGGCTCGAAGACCATTGCAGACATGCATGCGAATGCAAAATTCGTCCGTATCACCAATGCAGGAATGACCGAGAGTCACCCGCACAATATTCTCATCACCGATGAAGCGCCGAATTACCGGCTTTTTGAATAATTTTTTTCTCTTTTCTTCATTACGAAACAGAGTTTTCCAGACTGATATCCATCGATAAAAATAATCATTATGATTTTTTCTCATAAAAAAAGATAACTCAATTTTTAGCATCTCAAATTCGGGACCAGAGATAATTTCTCTGTCTGAAATACCCGCAGGGGATTTCACTTCTTTTCCGGTTCATCCTACGATCTGCATATATATCCCGAAGGATAGTTCTGTAGCATACGATTCCGGATGAATGTTCAAAAACCATGGGGGCTTACGTCCGCAATTGAGGAGAGAGTAATGTCAGAAACGCCACGCATGAACAATTCTCAATTTGACAAGCTGATGAATGCAGAATCTCATCAGACAAGTCCAGGCGGGTGCACATGAAACCTGAAGAATCGCTCAGGGTCGCCATCATTGACGATGCTCATAAGACTGACGCTCCGCAGGGGAGAGCGATCCAGCGGATCATCACCGGTCTTAAGGACTATGGAATCCACGTCAGCGAAGTCGCCTCGCCCGAAGATGCGCGTGCGGCTTTCTCGGCACTTCCTGATATTGACTGTATCCTGATCAACTGGAACCTCGGCGGCGATACGCCCGAAAGGCACCTGAAGACGGCCAGGATCATCGACGAGATACGGGATCGCAATGAAAAGATCCCCCTCTTCCTGATGGGCGAACCGACAAACGCCCCGCCGACCACTCTCCCGTTAAAAACGGTACGGGAAGTCAATGAATATATCTAGGTGATGGAAGACACCCCGGAATTTATCGCCGGCCGTATAACTGCGGCAGCAAAACGCTACCGGGAAAACCTGCTTCCCCCGTTCTTTAAGGAACTGGTAAAATTCTCAAAGGATTTCGAATACTCTTGGCATACCCCCGGACATGCCGGCGGTACCGCATTCCGTAAATCACCGGCCGGGCGGGCATTTTTTAATTTCTTTGGAGAACAGCTCTTCCGATCCGATCTCTCCATATCGGTCGGGGAACTGGGTTCCCTCCTGGATCATTCAGGACCGGTTGGCGAAGCCGAGAGGTATGCTGCAAAGGTGTTCGGCGCCGATATGACCTATTTTGTCACGAATGGCACGTCGACTGCCAATAAGATCGTTTTTTCGGCAGGGTCAGCAAGGACGAGATTGTGCTCGTAGATCGCAATTGCCACAAATCCGCCGAACATGCTTTGACCATGACGCATTCTGTTGCGATTTATATGATCCCAACGCGGAACCGGTACGGTATCATCGGGCCGATTCCCCCGGATGAGATGACTCCGGAGTCGATCAGGGCAAAAATCGCCGCTTGCCCCCTGTCCAAAACTGCGAAAAGCCAGAAACCGGTACATGCGATCATCACCAATTCAACATATGACGGCCTCTGTTACCATGCCGCACTGGTGGAAGATAATCTCGGAAAAAGCGTTGACAGCATCCATTTTGATGAAGCATGGTACGGGTATGCCCGGTTCAATCCCATCTATAAAGACAGGTTTGCCATGCGCGAAGGTGCGCGGAGCGAAAATGGTCCCACCATCTTTGCAACCCAGTCAACCCACAAACTGCTTGCGGCACTCTCGCAAGCCTCAATGGTGCACGTGAGAAACGGCAGGATCCCGATTGAACACGGGCGGTTCAATGAAGGGTTTATGATGCACAGCTCGACCTCCCCGCTCTACACCATCATCGCATCGCTCGATGTTGCTTCAAAGATGATGGAGGGGGCATCCGGGAAGATGCTGACCACCGAATCCATTGAAGAGGCGATACGGTTCCGGCGGACGATGGCTCGGATCAAGCGGGAGATTGGAACGGGCAAAGGTAAAAATGACTGGTGGTTCCCGATGTGGCAGCCGGACACGGTCATAGATCCCAAAACCCGGAAAAAGACCAGTTTTGAAGAAACATCGCTCGATACCCTCCGCGACGATCCTTCGTGCTGGACTCTTCGCCCGGGCGAGTGCTGGCACGGGTTTACCGGATTGCCGGACAATTACTGTATGCTCGACCCCATCAAGGTCACTGTGCTCATGCCCGGCGTGAATGACGATGGGACACTCGCCAGCTGGGGTATTCCTGCTCCATTGGTTGTCAAATTCCTCGATACCCGGGGAATCATCAATGAAAAGTCCGGCGATTATTCCATCCTGTTCCTCTTTTCCATGGGAATTACCAAAGGAAAGTGGGGAACGCTCGTCACGGAACTCTTCGAGTTCAAGCAGTTATACGATGATAATGCTCCACTTGAGGAGGTCTTTCCGGATCTCACGACCGGGTGCCCGGAGCGCTATGCCGGCATGACCCTCAAAGGCCTGGCGGATGAGATGCACCAGTTCAAGAGAGACCATAAGATGTGCGACATCCTCCAGAAAGCCTACGCAGTCCTGCCAGAACCGGCAATTACCTATGCAGAAGCTTTCGAAAAACTGGTGCACAACGAAGTCGAGCATATCCCCATAGAAAAGGCGGGCAACCGCATAGTTGCAACAGGCATATTCCCGTACCCACCGGGTATTCCCATTCTGGCACCCGGGGAACGAACCGGAAAACAGACCGGGCCGGTACTCCAGTACCTGAAATCCCTGCACGATTTCGACAAACATTTCCCCGGGTTCGAGCATGATACCCACGGCATCGAAAATGTCAAAGGTGAATACATGATGTACTGTGTGAAGGAGAAGAAACAATGAGTGAGGAAGTGGGAGAGGAAAATGGCCTTCCTTCAAAAAAAGTGCTGGGACTTTTTGCCCTTGCGATGATCAACGTGGCTGCGGTCCTGAGTATCAGGAATTTTCCCTCGATGGCGGTCTATGGATGGTCATGCATCGGCTGGTATATTCTTGGAGCAGTGATGTTCCTCATCCCCATCTCCCTTGCCGGTGCAGAACTGGCAACGGGCTGGCCACAGGGGGGAGGTGTCTATGCATGGGTGAAGCAGGCGTTCGGGGAGAAGGGCGGATTTACTGCGTTATTCTGTGAGTGGTCGAATAACCTTGTCTGGTTCCCGACGGTCCTTTCATTTATTGCATCTACGCTCGCGTTTGCACTGACACCGGCCCTGGCAAACAATCCCTGGTACATGTTCAGCGTCATGATGATCGCATTCTGGGGTACCACCGCGATTGCGTACTTTGGCGAGGAAGCGTCAACAAAATTCGGCAATGTCGGAGTTATATTGGGAAGCATCATTCCCGCGATCCTCATCATCCTGCTGGGTCTCTGGTGGATGGGTTCGGGTGCAGCGCTCGTCCTTCCGCCCCTTACCTTTGCGGCGATGGTGCCGGTGATCAATGTATCAACCCTCCCATTCTTTGCCACGATCATTCTCCTGTTCGCCGGCATGGAGATGGCAGGATTCCACGCCCTCGAGACAAAAAATCCCCAGAAAGATTTCCCCCGGGCGATGGCATTATCGGCAGTAATCATTGTGGTCTGCACGGTCCTGGCGACCCTGGCGATTGCCATGGTCATCCCGGCAAACCAGCTCAACCTTGCCTCAGGAGTTATGCAGGCCATTGAGTACTTCTTCAAGGCTGCCGGGGTGCCCTGGCTGGTAGGACCAATGGCGGTATTGATCACGCTGGGCGGGGTCGTCTCACTGGCGGCGTGGTTAATCGGCCCGGCCAAGGGTCTCGGCATTGTTGCGGAAGAGGGCAACATGCCCCCGCTCTTTGACAGGACAAACAAATACGGGGCACCGGTCGCGGTGCTCGTTATCCAGGCGGTCATTGGATCGATCATCTCCCTTCTCTATGTCTTCCTCCCTTCCGTCAACCAGGCATACTGGATTCTCTCGGCAATGACAGTGGAACTCCTCTGTATTGTGTATGTCCTTGTCTTTGCATCGGTGATCAAACTCCGGTACAGCCAGCCCAATACCCCGCGCCCCTTTAAGATTCCCGGCGGGATGGCTGGCATCTGGCTTGTGGGAGGACTTGGCATGTTCGGGACCATCTTTGCCTTCATTGTGGGACTCATGCCCCCCTCGTACTTCACGACAAGTCCCCACACCTATGTGGGCTCGGTGCTGCTCGGTACGTTCCTGCTCGCAGTACCACCACTGGTATTCCTAAAATTCAAAAAAGCCAGCTGGCTTAAACCCGCTGGGGGAGTGAGGTGAGAAATGATGAAAACGAACAATACCATCACTCAGAACGGAGGATTACCATGACCCAGTACACCCGATTGGAGTTGGGATTGCTGGTATTCCTGATCGTAATGACCCTGGTCCCGATGGGGATCATTTTTGTCGCTGTTGCGGAATCACCCTATTACCTGGTTTCCGGTGAGCCGGTGAATGATGCATTGCAGGCTACCGGGATTACCGTGTCCAGCGTGAAAGACTTCACTTGGAATCTGCCCGGTGCAACGGGGGGGAGAATCTATGTACTTACCGACAACAGCGGTGAGACGGTTACCGTGGCCACACAGTCGTTCGACAGTGCAGAGTCCCGGGACGCAGCAGTCCGGATATACAATACCCAGTCTGTCGGCCGGGGCAAACCGGTGGGAAGCCTCATCGTGCTGGGTCAACACCTGGTCTACGTGACTCCGGCGCACAGCGGAATCCTTGAGCGGCTTGCACCGGAACTGAAAATGAGGTTTCCACCCCAAAAAGGCTTGTGAGAAAAACCTGGAACGATAAAAGAACTATCGGCAAATCCGGTAGTTCTTGTATGATTTTCACACGTTTCCCCGGCACCATTTTTAACGAAACGTAAATCAATATCCCATTTCGATCCACAAAAGCGACTTGAAGCGGGTGTAACTTCCAGGTTCGTTCAATGAACCCGCACGATTTTTCCATCTTATATTCCCTCTGCCCGTAATGAAACAGTACAACTATGTCCGACCAATCCACCGCATCCCACATCCGGAAAAAGAAAATTCATGTGCTGGGCACCAGCAGAAAAAAGAAATATCTGAAAATTTTAGTACTGGTCCTGTTTGCTGCCGTGGTGGGGCTGGCATATATCGCGGTAAATTCCGGTATTCTCGCAGATGAAAACCCGGCAATATCCCAACAACTGATAACCCGGATCAACAACGAGCGGCTTTCCCACAACCTCCCGCCCCTCAGTACAGATGCAAGCCTCGCTGATCTGGCAGGGAGGATAAGCCAGGAGACCCGGGTTTCCCCGAGGGCGTTTAATTCCCCCACGGGACAAAAGACCGGCGAGATCACGGATATCCTGATCTACCCGAAAATATCCTGGGCTGTCTCCAGCATCAATCTCGAACCATCCCTCTTTGATTCATGGCGGGTTGAAGATCCGGATTTTCAACGGGATATCCTGAATAGCGGATATAAAAATGCGGGAATTGGAATATCAAGCGACAGTTACAACTATTATATCGTGACAAAATGGCAATAAAAAAAATGACAATACCATTTTTTTCCCGTAAATGGCCAGATCAACCATAAATATTGCCATGACTAACATTACGTAAACTATGGATGACTTGGTTGAAGGTTCCCGTCTTTTGGATATACTCGGGAACCGGAACAGGCGGCGTATTATCGAACTCCTCCGGCAGAAACCCTGTTTCGTAACTGAGATCTCTGACACCCTCGTGCTGTCGCCAAAGGCAGTGATCGATCATCTCCAGCTCATGGAGCGCGAATCCATCCTTGCCTGTGAAACTGATGACCGGCGCCGGAAATATTACTATTTGGAAAACGACATCCTGATCGATGTGAGCCTGAAACAGCTCAGGGTACCGGGAGAAGTTGCGGGTAATGAGGACAAGAAGAACGAACGGCTTAACAATTCCATCGCCATGCTGGGTCGGATGATCCGGGCCCACGACCAGATCCTCACCAACCTGGAACAGGTCAACCACGACATTGAGACCCGGATGGCTGACATTGCCCGTAACCATAAAGATATATTTTCAAGCGAGAGAGAATTTACCATAATTATTGCACTTTCGCACCAGTCCCTCACTATAGAGGAACTCCATGAAGTGAGCCATCTGCCCCAGGATGAACTCCTCGTGCTGCTCAAACAGTTCGAACGTGCCGGCATTGTCAAAAGAACAAAAAACCAGTTCACGTTACGAGGTGTCCATGCAGAATAATCCCAACGGCCCCTACGATGATGTCTTTAAGAATCTTTCAAAGATAGTCGAAGATATCGTGAAGAATATGCCGGATGCACAGAATGCCCGGATCGTAGGGTACACGATCATCACCCGCAATCCGGATTCAGGGGATCCGGAGATCTTCAGTCCCGGCATGATGGACGATGACGGTGGAATTCCCTACGAGATGGTGGAGTCTGAAGATCAGGTATTCATCACCGCAAAGATGCCCGCAGACCCCAAAAATGCGCCCTATGCGGATATTGAGACGAACTGCGTGCGCATCATTGTGGATGAGCGGACAGAAACTATTCCGCTTGATAATCCCGTTGACCGTATTCACAGTTATTACCGGTTTCATCGCGGCGTGATGGACATAACGCTCAAGAAAGAACAAGCGATATAATCTCTCTTTTTTTATTATGCTCATCCCGGGAAAAAGGGAAAATAAAAAATCCTCATTACTGAAAATTTTTTGATACAATCATCTTTTCGAATTTTGATTATAAATACTTAGAAAATTTTGAAGATCATTTCAATCAAAAAAGGTCAAAAACACCTAATTGTTACACAACATATAAATTAATTTCCTTTTGCATTCAGAATTTTTAATATCCCGTATTAATTTTTCATAAGATATTTCGATTGCGTTCGGGAAAAATATTGATTGTGATCATAAAAATATTTATGAGGACTCATGACATTTTTAGTACATACAAATCATTTCCAGAAATCCAAAGGGGGGGGTAAAAAATACAGCATAACTATGAGGAAGGCTTTACGGGCCTTGAGGCAGCGATCGTATTGATTGCGTTTGTTGTTGTTGCAGCGGTATTTTCTTACGTGGTACTGGGGGCGGGATTTTTTACTTCGCAGACTGCCCAGGCGACAGTCCACACGGGCGTGAGTGTGGCCAGTTCAAGTATCGAGCAGGTTGGGAATATGTACGGCGTTAAAGATGATACCAATAATTATCTTGATTATGTAAATGTAACAATCGCTCTCACTGCGGGCGGTACGCCGATCGATTTGTCGTCGATGGTGGTTTCCTACAATGATAATAATGGAGGCCATAATGCGAATATTAAACCACATGCGGGTCCTGACTGGTTTGATTGTTCCCGGGCATTGACTGGTGGCACCGGCATCAACCAGGAATGGTGCATTGGACAGAAGATCAATCCGGTGACCGGCACGACAACTTCAGGGACCATACTGGATAACAATGCGCAGATGGTCATTATTGTCGGACTCCCCCCAACAGCGACCCCGGATACAAAAATTACCATTGATCTCCAGCCAGTGAGTGGTGCAACACTCCCGATATTAAGGACAATCCCTGCCGGTTTAACAAAAGTGCAGATGCTGTTCTAATTTTTTTTTAGTCCATCTAATCCCAGCCAATGTCAATGACTATCCATGGATCTGAATAATCCTGAAGAAAATCCGGCGTAACAATTAATATATTTTAAAAAAATGGGGCTTTGTAGAAATCATCGTTTTCCCTTTACTTAGCTAGTCCACTTCGTGGTACAGGTGAGTGACCCCCTCTCTCCCCCAGAGGGGGAGGCATCCCAAGGGGAGCACCCCCTTGACCCCCATTTCGGAAGTTCTCGTAGACCTTATGAGGTTATCGTTATAAGGGGGATGCCCGGGCGGCCGGCGGGAACGGAAGCACGAAGTGCATGAGCCACCCCAGAGCGACTTCTCAATTCCCCGCAATGATTTCTACAGAGCAAAAAATGGGGCAAAATCCGGATTGAAAAAATTTCAGGAAAAAAATCATTGAACGAGAAAAAAATGCGAAAAAATAAAATCCGCTAAGCTTACCCAAGCTTCCAGACGCCGACTTCGTTTCCATTGAATTCAACCTGTGCGTACGCCTTGTCCGGAGTCAGAGATACCGGCACCTGGAAGATCAGGTAACCATCAATCGCGTTACTCTTACCCGGGTAAAGGTACGCATACTGCGTGCCGTGTGAATACCCGTAATCCTCGACATATTCCGAACCGAATAATTTCGAGAAATACTGGACTTCTTTTACTTCGATGGCTGTTGCTTTCCGGTCAGAGGATTTGTCAGGCAGGAAATGATTGGGAGCGGAGGAATAGGACTGCCCGTTATAAAATACTTTAACGTTTCCTGCGGTCGGAGGCCAGACCCTCGTATCACCCTTATTGTATACATTCAGGAACACAAACAGGAATTTATAGCCAGGTTTTGCCTTGTCAGGATAATAAAAGTTGTCGAAATCATTGTGCCATGAATAACTATCATTCATCCAGACACGATAGATATTGGCTTCACTGGCAACTTTTCCGGAGCCGAACGGAAATCCATCCTTTACCTGTAGAGCATGGGGAAAAGGATCAGGAACCGGTGTCGGCGATGTTGCCGGGACAGCGGAAACAGGAGTCGCTACAATCACCACAGCAGTTGTTGACGTCGTAACCGGGTTATTAGCCCCTCCAGGGAGTATCGGCAATGAAGTACCTGACATTTGTGGCAGAACCAAAAAATAGACTGTCACGGCCAGAATGACCAGAACAATGACAATTCCGGCAATGATCTTAGGAAGCGGGCTTCCTTTTTTTGCACTCCCCGGTAGGGGCGAAGTTGTTACATCAGGTGCCGTTGAACTCGCAGAGGGAGACGCAGGTACTTGCGGCACATCAACTGCTGTTCCACAGCGTTCACAAAATTTTACTCCCTCCGGGAGTTCGGCTCCACAAAGCGTACAAAATTTTTGTTTCATACAGATCATCAACTCCTGAACTTAGAAAAAATGGACATAAACCCACAGAGTAAATCTGCGGGAGAGCACTTGCACCTGAAAAATTTACACTTTCGCCGGGACTTTGACTGGTGCCCATTGGCTGATCGATTTCTTTCCCGGCTTGCGCTCATGGAACTGCTTGAGCGATACGGTAATATCACGGGTAAAAGCAAAATACCCAATTTGGGTAGTGCGACAAAGTTTCATCGCCATATCCATCAGTCCCCGTGGATCGGGACGGGCCTCACCTAACCAGATATGGAAGATATTGCCGCCATCCACAATCGGGAAGAAGACATGCTCGATCTCCATGCGTTTCAGCAGGGAAACATCAGCACCTGGGGCCACATGCGTACCGTTCGTATAATAGATCGGGAGATCGCGGGATTTGCCCAGCTGCTCGAGTCCCAGCTCGACATCTCCCTTGATAACCTTCGCGGCAAAGTCGTGGTACCGGCGGTCAAGTAGATCGGCAACCGCGAACCGCTGGCCGGTTGTCTCGGCAGGAGTACGGGCGAGGGCTATGGTCATATTGTTCTTCTTGCTGAGCTCACGCCCGTAGAGTTCCAGTTCCGTCATGGCCCGGATGGCAAGTTTAAAAGCTGCCTTGGACTCATGAAGTTGCTTACCCAGGTGGTGCTGAACCATCTCATTGACGCCAACAACACCAATCGTGTACACAAGTCCTTCAAGATCAACGGCTACGGCTCCCCGCTCACCGGTATTGGGATCCTTGGGTCGTTGCATGGCAAACGGCATCCGCCCGTTTCCGCGAATATTATCCATCCAGCGGCGCTTAATCTTGAAGATTTCGACAGCCACATCCATGAGTTTCTTGAGCTCGGCAAAGAGACGGGCATCATCGCCTTCGGCGTTGTATGCTGCCCGCGGGCAGTTGACCGAAACAACCTGCCAGGACCCCATTGAGAAGTGCTTCCCTTCTTCAAAGAAGAGTTTCCGGTCGAAATCCGAATCTTCCTCTGCAACTGCTGAGAACTGGTAGGCACAGCACTGGTAACAGGAGATCCCCTTACCGGCACCCCGGTACGCGGGAAGCTGGTTATCGTAGTAGGGCGTGCCGAACTTGGAGGCCAGCTCAAAAGTGAGCAGGTATAATTCCTGGTACGTGGGGAGATCGGGATGCTTTTTATTGAATTCCTCACGCTCGCCCATGAACTCCGGTTCGATGCTGATCTCGGGCTTGGGGAAGTTGAAGGGTTTACCCCAGTAATCTCCTTCAAGCATCACTTCCATGGTTGCCTTGAAGAGCAGGCGCACCTCACGTTCGAATTCACCATAGGTCCGCTTGGGTGCGGATTTCCCATCCCATACCTTTCCTTTGTACACGCAGGGCTTGTCCTGCCAGAGTGATGGTACACCGGGAGTGAGCTGGATGGAGGAGAAGACGAGCTGGCCGCCCCGGGCCACCATCATCTGCGTCATCTCATAGACAAACATCTGAACCAGTTGTTTGATCTCTTCGTATGGCATGCCCTCAACAAAGGGTGAGAGGAATGTCAGGAAATTATAATAGCCCTGCCCCCCGGCAAAATTTGTCTGGGCTGAGCCCAGTGCTTTCACGGCATGAAGTATAGCAACTTCTGCACGCTTTGCCGGACCCGCAACCGATGCCTTGGTACCGGTTCCATCCGGCATCAGTCCATAGTAGAAGAAGTAGCGAAGATCCCAGTCCTGGCAAAAGGGCCGCGTGCCAAAATATTCAAGATCATGGATATGCATCTCTCCGGACAGGTGATAGTCAGCAAGTGCCGGGGGCAGCTGGAGCAGGTACTGCTCCTTTGAGATCTTATCCGCTTTCTTCTTATGGCTGGTCTCGGCATTTTCCTGGAGATTCGCATTATCGTGCGCTTCAAAGCCCTTGCCTACGTCGATCATGTGGGCATCGTAGACCGGAGTACCGACCCGGGTTGAGACATTCCGGTACTGTATCATACCTTTTTCGAGTAGCGTGATGTTGACGATCTCACGGATCAGGGGGCCGGACAACGACTTGAGCCCCATGCTTTTTATCTTGTTCTCCACGTCTCGGGCAATCTCCTGCGCGGTAGCCTCGTCGGCACCCTTGTAGCCATAAAATGTCTCTACAAGTTTGGTCTCTTCTATAATCTGGCGGACGATCCGGTTCCGGTCCCACTCGACGATATGTCCATCACTCGTTCGCACCGGGGGGAGAGTCGGGGCATATGCGCCGAAGATAGTCTGCTGGCGGGTCTCATGCTGGGGCATTATTCACCCGCGATCAGACTGGTTATGTGCTTGTCATCCAGTTTTCCCGAGGGAAAGAGATCCGCTGAGGTATAGAAGTCCTCATCCTTCTGAAGAACAGGAGCTTCAGAGACAAATACACCGTTGAGCCGCAGTTCAGTGAGGGATTCCGCAGTTGAAAGATCGCGTTCCGTGAATGCATAACCACCCTTTTTTAAAAACCCTTTTAAGAGGTCGCAATTCGGGCAAAATTCAAGCGTATATACAATCAACTGCGGATTTTTTTCCATAAAAAATATCCTCACTCTGTGATCTATGAATTAGGCATTATGTGAATAAAAAAATCATGGTTTGTGCACACAAATTTTTTCCAAACATCAAATGGTCAATACAAAAGAGGATCATAAAAAACGATCACCATTTGTAGGGGAATGGAATAATAGTACCATTAATGGTACGGGCATTCATTGCATTCGAACTTTCCTCAGAGATACGGGAACAGCTGACCGCAGCACAGGATGTGTTGCGCGGCAGCCGGGCACGCCTTACGTTTGTAGAACCCGCACTTATTCATATCACGGTCAAATTTTTAGGTGAAGTTGATGACAAGCAGATTCCTGCAGTTATGGATGCACTCCGGGCCGTCAGGGTTCAGCCCTTTGTCATTACGGCCCAGAAAATTACCGTAAATAATCCGTCTCGCCCGCACACGGTCTGGTGCAAGATCAGCGATGCCGGGAAGTCGGAGCAGGTTTTCCGGCAGATAGAGGATACAGTATCCCCTCTGGGATTTGACCGTGAAACCCGCAGGTTTATCCCCCATGCCACGGTAGCGCGGGTCAAATCTCCCGATTCATCACTCCCTGTTGCAATCAGGCAGCTGGAGAACAGGGAATATGGAAGCTGCATGATCAGCGGCCTGAAATTAAAAAAGAGCGCCCTCACGCCACAGGGACCGGTCTATGAGGATCTGCTGGAGGTACCATGGTGACCCGGCTCCCCCTAGAGGAGGCTGTCCTTGCTACCCTTCGCCCGACACTTGAGGAGCGCGAGCATGTCTGCGGAATCGCAAAACGGCTCCTTGAGGCAATAGCAAAGAGCGGGAAGGCTCAGGGGATGGTGGTGGGATCGATCGCCCGCCACACGTGGGTCAGGGGTGACCGCGACCTCGATGTATTTATGCTGTTTGATGCGGGGCTCTCCCGCGAGCAGCTTGAAGAGGAGGGACTTGCCCTTGCACGTAAGATTGCAACGGAATTCTCGACATCGTTTCACGAAAAGTACGCAGAGCACCCCTACATCAACGCGGTGATTGATGACGTGGATGTGGATCTTGTCCCCTGCTACAATGTGGATAGTGCAACCAGGATCCAGAGCGCGGTTGACCGCACACCGTTTCATACCCGGTACATCACGGATAAGATCAATGGCCTGATCGATGATGTCCTTCTTCTCAAACGGTTCGCGAAAGCCGGGGGCATCTACGGCTCCGATCAGATGACCGAAGGATTCTCCGGCTACCTCTGCGAACTGCTGGTACTCTACTATGGCGGTTTTACCCCGCTCCTGCAGGCGACCACCTCATGGCATCCACATATGGTCATCGATCCCGAGCATCACGCGGCAAAAGAGTTTGACGAACCCCTGATTGTGATCGATCCTGTTGATCCACGCCGCAACGTGTCCGCGGCAGTATCACTCGATCGCATGGTAGAGTTTGTAGAACTTGCCCAGGGATACCTGGAATCCCCCTCAGAAAAATATTTCCTGGTACCGGTTCCGCAAACGATCACTAAAGAAGAACTGGGTGCCCTCCTTGCAAAACGGGGTACCGGCCTCTATGCAATTACGTTTCCCACTCCGCCCCATATTGAAGAGGTCATAGTCCCGCAACTGAAACGAAGCATGCTTGCTCTTGCTGAACACCTCGAACGAAACGGATTTGCGGTGCATCACGCCCATTATACTATGGAAGAGACCCGTTGCATGTTTCTCATGGAATTGCTGGTGAGGGAACTCCCCGGTGTCCGCATACACACGGGACCGCCACTCTGGAACCGTACCAATGCAGAAAAGTTCCGGGAGAAGTACGTTGCCTCTTCATTACCCGGCCCCTATATCAACGATGGAAAGTACGAGATGGAAGTGGCTCGTGAATTTACCAGGGTTGATACTCTGCTCAAATCTGAAACCATCTTGCAAGTTCGATTGGGAAAGCATGTCCGGCAGGTGCTTGCGAATGGATGGGAACTTCATACAGGATCTGAATGCTGGCATGAAGAGTTCGCCTCCTTCATTGCGGGATTTTTTGACCGGTGTTCTCCGTTAGTGAGAGTCAAACGACCTTAATTATAAGGGTCCGAACCCCTGAGTGAAAATACGCCCAATACGGGCTCATTTTCCCTTTTTGTTATGCCGGTCAATACCGGGAACCCCCGATAATTCCCTCTTTTCGGTTCCTGTGGAAAATACGCATTTAAATCGCTCTGTTTGCCAAAATGAGGACGGAATCAATCTTTCTCAAGGCCCACCAAGGTCCTTTTAATCAAGGCATTTTTCGCCACATATTTTAGTCCATCCGGACATCGGAAAGGCTGCCGGAATCCGAATGGGGGGCTCTTTTTTTACGACGAAGGTCTGAAAAATGAGGTTTTTGGTGTTCGAACGAGTCCATTCTGTGCGAGATCGGCCGGGACAAGCGGTCCTCCATGGTTGATGGTATGGTAGAAGAGAAGATGCAGAAAGCGATGGCAGAGAAATAAAAAATTTCAGAGTGATTTAGAAATTACTCTAATCATTTATTACTAACAATGGAAATTTTTTTTCGAAGATTTGAACATATTCGCTCACTTTCCCCTCTAAATTCAAAATACTTTCTGTGTAGATTTCATTTTTATTTTTAAATGTTACGCGGTAATTTGATAATAATCGACTTATGATTGGGTGGTTCAATAGGAATGTTATTTTTTCATTATAGTTATCCAATGCAAATGCCCGAATGAAAAGTAAAAGGGCCATATCATTATAATAATCCCTGGTTTCGCCGGGTTTGCCACCTAAATGAAGATATGCATTAATTAACATTGAATAATCGAGAATATTATGTCGTATTTCATCTCGTGTTTTTGGATTATCAACTAAATTTTTAGTGAGGATACTTATTGCTTTATGAAAATATTTGTTCGCATTTTCAAAGAATCGATATTTTGCTTCTTTAGATCTAAATGCCTCTTGTTTTTCGATATATCCTAGTTTCATGTAGGAAGAGGCGATATGATCTTTAATGATCCGGCTTTCATTTTCATTCGAAGCAAATTCTAGTGCTTTTTCATTCAATTCGATTGATCGTTTTAAATATGGTCTCTTTTGGTGTTTTGCACCCCTATCGTATTCCCAATATGCGTAAATTCGAAATAATGTTTGATTTTTTGGATCAAGTTTTATCGCAGTATCAAAACTCGACCTTGCTTTTTCATCATCTTCTAAATATTTGAATTCAAATTCACCAATAGAACTCCATGCTAAGGAATTCGTCGGGAATCTTTTAATTGCCTCATTGTACCATTTGTACGCTTGCGTTATTTCACTTCGTAAAATTAGCATATCCGCTTTTTGAAGTATATTATTGAGTGTAATTTCATCCGAACGAATTAACAAATTATTATGTGACTCTACTTGAGAAGTGGTTGATTCCCTAATTAGATCCATATGTTCATTGATTTCATCAATAATTTCCGGATACATAACAAAATTAGATTTTACGTATAATGTTATTGGAGAAAGTGTCTCTAATATTGAATCTAGCAACGAGCTATCAATTAAAAATGAACGATTTTGTAATTCTTCTCTTGCATCAAAAAACATCGAATCATCAAGATTACACAACAATTTTGCTTGATAGAAATTCAATCGGCCCCCATTTTTAGCAATCCCAATCAGCAATTTTTTAGCATTTATTGATAAGTCCTTCCATTGATATTCGCAGATGAACTTTAATGCTTCAGTAGAATCTTTTGGGGTCTTTTCTTCGAGTTCTGATAGGGTATAACCTCGCTCTAATAAACTAACAAAATGTTTTATTAAAAGGGGAATATTTGCACTAATTGAAGCAATTTTTTGTATTTGGATAATTTCATTATAAATTTGATTCAAACCAAGACGATTTAATTCTTTATTAACTAGTTCTTCCCCCTCTTTAATTTTCATGGCGCGAACATTCAGCCTTTGATCCCCATGAACACTTAAAATTCTTGATGTGATTATAACTTTGATATCAGTTTTAACCTCTCGACCCAACTCAACCAAATAATTCCAAATAGGTTCAATATCGTCAACGGTTTCAAGATTATCTAAGACAACGATATTTTGATTTAATTGATTAAAAATTTCATAAGTTCGTTTAATTTTTTCTGGGACACTACTATTTATCAATGGCGTATTATTCGTAACATACAATATACAATCTAACAAATCCTCAAGGTTTTTAAAAGTTTGATCTTTTGTTACGATTTCCCCCTTAACGAAATCAGTGGCTTTGGCACTCAACCAGATAATATAATCCAAATCCCCAAAAAATGAGACATAATCCTCATTTTGATTAATTATATCCCATAAAACTTTCTTGGCTAATTCGGTTTTCCCAAAACCCCCGCCCCCATCAAGGGTAGTTATGTAAAGTCGAGGGTGTGCCAGTTTGTTAAATAGTTCAGATTCAATAGACGAACGACGAATGTAATTCGGTGTGAGTTCTGTAAGGTTATGAATTATACCGTTGTTTTCTGAAATTTTTCCATATTTTTGTGTAGACGTTTCAATAACTTTAAACTGAATTTGATCTGATGGAATGCCAGCAAATAAATGGAGATTTGCATAATCCATTTTTATTTTATTGATATCCCCCGAAAGTGGAAGATTGTCAAATTTTGCAGTAAATTTCCCATTATTAGAAAAAGATCCACTCGTATAAACAAACAAATGAGTTTTTTGTTCATCCAATCTGAGTAAAAATGTGTAAAAATTTAACGGGTTTTCACTTTCATCGAATTTGATATATGTAGCGTCCCATGATGGAAATACTTCATGAGGATAGTCAATATATCCTATTTTCGCATTTACACCATTTAATAAAAAAATTTGAACCCGATTTGGTTCGACAGAAATAATTTTAAAAAATTGAATGTTTATTTGAGAAAAAAACGATTCACAATTCTCAATTAGAAAATTATCAATTCCAGATTCAATAAGATTATTTAAATGAGGATTGTTCGTCCATTCATGGGCCGTGAAATTTCGCATCTCTCGCATAATCTCAAATATTTGAGCCATACAAACCCGTTTTGGGGCAGTATAATTCACATTTCCTTTAATATTGTTAATTTCCTTTAGAATCGGGCGAGCCTTTTTAATGTCGTCATCTGTAAATTGCAGACATGCATTTTTTTGAAACGTTTTTGCAAAAGTATCACCATTTTCAGATAATTCATCTCCACACAATTTACACATTTTAATCCAAGTGCCAAACGCGGGTAGCTGAAAATGATTATCAATTAAATTTTGAATATCTGGATTGTAATTACAGTTTTTTTCACGAATTAATGCGTTATATCTCGTAATAAACAGAATAGCAATCGTCTTATAAAATTCTTCAACGAATTTATTCAAATGAGAAATTTTTTCAAAATTTGTTCTTGAAGACCTTACGATGTTTGCAGCCGCTTGAACGTTAATCGGTAAAGAGCCTTCCATTTTTGACACATAAAACAATGTATTATCGTTGATTAATAGACCTATCTAATTTATAACAAAAAAATCAGTAAATAATATTTTTTCAAATTCACATTATTCTCCCATTTTTTCGCAAACTCCCAATGCAAAGCTAATGATACAAAATTTTAAAGAAATTCTGAAATTAAAAATTAACTGAACGATCCAATAATTTGCGGCACGTCCAACCACTCAAAAATATTTTAACCACAAGATTCATCAGATTGTGCAAATTTTCAAACTATTTTGCCCGCGCATCAAAAAATTTCGCTCAAAAACCCCTTTACGGGCAGATTTTTCCCCAAAAATGATTCGGATAGCTCTCAGCATTAGTCTAATTTATATACGCAAATGTGCTTGATTCCTTTTATACAATGTTCCGGGAATTTGCAGCGCACCTGAAAATGGGGGTAAAAACGGTGATAAGGGCCATTAAGGCCAAAATTAATTCCATCACCGATTATTTCAGCACATCCTCAGTTCCAGCCGGCCAGCAATTCTCCGGATATGTAATTCCAACCAGTATCGCTAGTGTAATGAACCTGGGGCTTCGGTACAGACTGACGAGCGGCCACGCCCCCATATTTTCGCTCTTCACTTTTTTTGGTAATCGTCAGACGTCAGTATCTGGTGTTTGAGTAGTTCTCGTGGCAAGCATCCGACAGGGGACCTGCCGAATCTTCGCAGGGCATAATCGATCGGATTTCAAAGCCCGGGCTCTACCCGGAAACCGGGTGCCGGCGTCTTTTTTTACCATCATGAACGAGTGGCTGCTTCTAAAATCCGCTCGTTCCGGAAATGCGGGTGAACAATTCGGAAAAAAACGGTGGAATTTATGCAGACTACCTCTGCAAACGAACCCTTGAGGGTTACTCAGGAAGCAGTCGGGGCTTATGAAAAGCGGACGGGCTTTTACGGTATTGGAAAGATTATGGTAAAAAACGGGCACGGGAAGATCGTTACAAAAGAAGAGCTTGCACGGTCCAGGGCCCAGGAACGGAACAATCGCATCGCTACGGTGCAGGAACGGGGTACAGCATGACTCCCTTTTCTGCAGGACAGATCATGGGTGGGAGTGATGGGTGCGTTCACGTCAAAATTTACGGAGCACCGCACTACATCTGCCCGGAAGAGTTGGGCATGCTCTTCTTCGTTGGCGACTCGGTGCCGCTCCTGAAAAATTTTCCTTCCTTGAGCGAATCACCGCAGCTCTCGGGCAGGGTCCACCTCAACGCATCAGGCCGTTCTGTCATCATTGAGCTCGGTGCGGCCCGGTTCATGGTCCCCCGCGACCGGTTCCTCGCGGTCGCATTCGGTGAGGATATCTCGTGTATCATCTGCAAGATTCCCTCGGAGAAAAACGAGATCGAGACGATTTCCCCGGGCAAGGGAGGCAAAGCATGACCCGGAGCCCGCGTTACCGGATTATAGGAAATGCTGCAAGGATCCTTAACAGCCGTGGCTTTGTCATGGTTTGGTCTGTGCCTGTCAGGGAGTGGTACTCCGCCGAGACACTCATCGGAAAGCACGGCACTTCAGAGATCCTCCACGTGAAACTCAAATGCTCGCCCAATACCCTGACGGACGAAAGGGAAATTACCCGGTTCTGCGATGACGAGATCCGGACCCTCCGCAGGCTGATGAGGAATAATCCGAACCCGGCCGGAGAGCACTACGAAGTCTGGGTCCTGATGCCGGTCGGGAACTATTCCGTAATCGAGGTTCTGCCGGATATGCTTATCGACTGGCGATCCGGAACGGTCATGTCACCACTGTCCACCCGGGGTGTATTGGGATGACCAGCCGTCGCTGCAGCCTGGTTGAGGACGGTGCCCGCGAGCTGCTCCAGTTCCACGGGTACACGGTCCGGGTCATGCCGGTCGGATTCAATAAGCGGTTTCCCCCGGTCCACATCGTTGCGACCCGGCCATCGGGAAAGACACGGTTCATACGGATCATGAAACAGTCTCATCAGCCACGGTCCAGACTGTTGAACGGAAATGTTGCGGGGGGCTCAAGCAGTTCCGCAAGCATCTCGCGCTCCATGCCGGAGAGACCGGGTTCCATTACGAGATCTAGTTTTATTCCCTGAGCTACGGGTTCCGGTGTTTTGAAGTGGACCGGGACCACGTCTGGGAAATCCCCAAACTCTCGTTGCATAAGGAAGTCTCACCGCACGCCGGAGGCATCGCATGACCGCCGTTCGCCGTATGCTGGTACTGGAACAGCAGGCCGGAAACATTCTCCTCAACATGGGCTATGAGCCGTTGATAACGACAAATGTAGAAATTTTCCGGTACCTCACGTTCAACGTAATTGCCCGCAAGGATCTGAAAAACGGGACTTTCGATGTCGTGATGGTAAAACTGAAAATTTCCCTGCATGCAATCAGGTCCCTGGATGAAGCGGCAATGCTCTGTCGTGAAGAGATACGATGCATGAAGAAATTCTTCGATCTGTTGCCGGATGACGTACTAGCCGGGCGGTTTGAGGTCTGGTTCTCGATCCCCTCGAACAAGTTCCAGACTTTTGAGATTACCCCAAACGGGATCCAGGAAATTCTTTCACCGGGTGAGGAGACCTGGATGCAGGAGCGTGCGCCATGATTGCCCTGAGCGCGTTCAACGCATCGAGAGAGCGGGCCACCGAGCTGCTCATCTCCCGGGGGTTCGAGCCGGTCCAACCGGTCGAGAGTAGTTTCCTCTCGCACCATATTCACCTTCACCTGATCGAATTGCGGGGCAATTACGAAGCGCTCTGCGTGAAGCTGCGCATTGCGAATCGCTCCGTGAGTGAGTCGTATGTTGAATCGTTCTGCAGGACCGAGATATGCCAGTTCCGTTCATTCCTGACAAAATATCCGGGCAGCGTGTTCCTGCGCTGCGAGGTCTGGGTCGTGTCGCCAAACGGTTCAATCCACTGTTACGAAGTGCTGCCAAACTCTCTTAACGAGGTGGCAGCCTATGCCGGACGAAGAGATCAATCAGGCAGTCACGACCGAGAAGATGGAGGGCATTCCGCTCTACCTGATCCCGAATGCGATCTCGATCCTAATCCGGAAACACGGTGATGCGATTCTCCAGATCCACGTCGAGCGGAAATTTCATCACCGGTACATCGTGACGGCAGAAACCCTCTCTGAACATTCCCAAAAGGTAAATCCGGAAAGCCCTGTCCCCAAAGAAGGCGACAGGCATGGCTAATCATTATTTCTTCATGAGTCCGGACGGAAAGTCAGGGGGTGTAGGTGGTGACCCGTGGATGGATTGCTGCGTGAGGCAATTGCCCGCATAGCCGGGCCCGGAAACGTTGTCGAGGTCCGGGTCCTCACCGACCAATTCACCCACAGCGGATATTTCAGCGATCACGACGCCCTTGTCCGGTCTGTAGAGCCGCTCGATACCGATGGCTCAGTCCACGGCATCTACATTACGCTCAACGAAGTGAACCCGGCCCTGCTCTCCCGGAGAGCGAACCGGATCAAGATGCGGCTCGGCAAGAAGGACAGCACCACGAGCGATGCGGATATCCTGCGCCGCCGCTGGTTGCCTATCGACATCGACCCGCTACGACCGAGCGGGGTGTCGAGCACTGAGGAGGAGCACGGGCTGGCGCTCGCGAAAGCCGATGAGATTGCCCGGTGGATCGCCGGGCTCGGCTTCCCGGACCCGGTCCGGGCGGACTCCGGCAACGGGACTCACCTGCTGTACCGCATCGATTTACCAAACGATGAAGCGGCGACGGCACTCGTGAAGGCATGCCTCACGACGCTTTCCGCCTTCTTCTCGGATGAGCGGGTGAACGTGGATACGGCGAACTTCAACGCGGCCCGTATCTGGAAACTCTACGGTACGGTTTCCCGAAAGGGTGACAACACCCCCGAACGTCCGTATAGGCGGAGCCGGATTCTCTCGGCCCCGGAAGTGCTTGAGGTTGTGAGCGTAGAGATGCTCCGCGATCTCGTGGCCCGGCTGCCTACTGAGCAGCAGGCACAGCAGCAGCCGAGTACAACGAAGGACAAGCGCTTCGACCTGCATCACTGGCTCTCCGATCACGGCGTCGGGGTCCGGTCCGAAAAACCGTACAGCGGCGGTACGCTGTACATTCTCGACCAGTGCCCGTTCTCATCGGCGCATAAGGACGGGGCCTTTGCGATCCAGTTCGGCAACGGTGCGGTCTTTGCCGGCTGCAAGCACACCTCCTGCGGCGGCGGTACTCAGCGATGGCAGGAACTCCGCGAACAGTTCGAACCGGACCGGGCAGCGAAGCGGAAGGACTGGGAGCAGAAACAGAAGGGCTACCGGAAGGACCGGGCAACGGCTCACCGGCTGGTCCTACTCCAGCATTTACAAGACCGTGAAAGGCTACGACAGCCGGGGCAAGAACTACACCGGGCTCCTTGAAAAGTGCCCGGCCCTCTCGTTCACGGACCGCACAGTTACCGTAACAGAGACTGACGGATATGCAGTTCGCCGGCGAACCGAAGCGTTCGAGTGGGACCGGGAACTGTACCGGCAGTGGGACGGTGGCGGGGCCTGCTGGCTCGATCGCGACCCGAAGGATGGCGATGGAGGTTCGTTTGCTGAATTGCTGCATGTTTCCTGCAATGGTACTGATATTGATAATAATTCTGTACTAAGAGAAGGTGATTTGCTGCAAAACCGTAATTATACTGCTACCCAGCAGGCAGGTCCGGACACATCACATAGTCTCCATAATTCCCCATGTGCAGCAAACGAAAATCGATCTTTGCCAAAATCGGCCGGAACGGAAAATATAGTACCCGAACAATCTCCGATTGATTGCTGCACGTGCAGCAAACCTGCGGCAAACATGCAGCAAACGAATGCTCCTGCAGGAAAACAGAACCGTACGGTCAAAGCCTGTGATTACAAGAAACTCGAACCTCCTGAGCCAAAGACCGTATGCTATACCTGCGGGAAGAAAGGCTCCTGGTTCATTGAAAAATTTACCAAAAAAGAGCGTCGGGCACGGCCTAAGGATCAGCAGGATGCCCGGCGGGTGTGCCGCTCATGTTATACCGAAGCGGTTAAGGCAGAGCAGATGGCTTCGGTTCCTTTAACGGGCACCGTGGATGTTTCCCGGTGCAGCCGCGTGACGGCGGATGTGGGGAAGTGTTCGGTGTGCGGGATTGCGAAGGCGGTGTGGATTGATCGCGAGGCTGGTGTGAAATTGTGTGAGCATTGTTACGGGGGAGGATTGCGGGAGAGTGTACGGGAGGCCGGTGTCGTGTGAAAGTAATAGTAACGAAATTTCCATCTGACTAAAAATAAAAGAAGAAGGGCCTGTAATCCCTGACGATCTTAAGATCGTCAGGATTACATGCTTATTAATCATTTTCTTGTGGCGTGAATCTGAAAATATTGCCGGTGTCGGCCAGATTCATTCAAGAGCGTGGCCCCATTCCTTTGGGGAATTAATTGATGCATGTCTCATATGTCTCATAATTGTCCCATATTTTTTCCCTGATCATCAGTCGCTGGTTGAAAGAAATCATCTCAATTTGTATCTTTGCGATTAGTCCGGGCGAGTGAATAATATGCTCCACGTCGCTCGCCGATGAGGATAAGAAGACCGGCGTCAACAAGCCCACCGAGATCGCGGCTCGTTGCTTTCCGGGCAGCGCCGGTAAGACTCTGACATTCGGTATTTGTAATTCTGGCATGGCTTTTAAGGAAGACAATTATCTTCTTCTGTCGTTCATTAAGGTCAAATTCCGCCATCACGGATTCTGTCAGCCAGTCTCTCCAGAGGGTGACAACAAATTCCCCTCCGCTTTGGGCAAATTCCGGTTCAGGAAGCCCTGCTTCTTTGCAGCCGGTCATCATCTGGATTGTCCCGTATCCGATCTTTTCAATATAATGCGCAAGATAGAGGAGAGAAGCGACCCGGTGGTTTCGAGGCCGGGAGTTGTGTTTTATTTTCAGGTCTTCGAAGGTAAGGTCCGTGGGAAGTCTGCCGGGATTTTGTACTTCGATCCGATCTGAGAAGACACTCACTTGAACGCTTGCATCCGAAGTATAATCCCGGTGGGCAATCGCATTGACAACTGCTTCCTGAATCACTTCTTTGGGAATCTCGTACCTTGTTTCACTGACAGGTGCTGACTCCCGGGGAGGAACGGTGCGATTGACTTTAGAGAGAATAAAATCCGTAGCCTGGTCGGCCTGATCAAAAAGTGTACCGGTGAATATCTGGTGTGATGGTATCGGCTTTGCAACAACCGTCCCATGAAAATGCATGCACTTTATCTCAGCGGTTGGCATGAACTTCTGGGGTTTAATGCCGAACAGAAGAATCGCCGCATTGGAGGGTTGGTTTCCGTCCAGCAAATCCAGGTGTTTCAGTACCTGTTCGGTCGGGGTTCCGGCTTTGAGGGGAAAACCCCGTTCTTTTTTTGCAACAGGGATGAACCATGCGACTTTTTCGTCGGAGATATCCTTCAAGGTCGCTCCGGGGCAGGCGGATTCGTCGAACGGCGTGCTGGAGATAATTTTGCTATCGCACAGGAACTGGACTAATGCAGCATACAATTCTTTTTTCAATTCGTCAATAGTGGTAAAACGCCGTCGCACAACATGAGGTGTTGCCCTGCTGATAAGTTTCTGCATCTTCAGATGACGAATGCTGTCATCCTTTCCCTTCAGGAAAATTAACCGGTGTTTACTCTTCTCTGTTGCCCGCTCGAATTCACGCTCGACCGGAGAAATGCCCTGTTTGTTCTCCGGGCCATATTCCTTACCAAAAATTCCCAGGTATATTGAGCATCCATCGACTTCGTTCAGATATAATTCTTCAGGCTCACGATCAATTGCGGGTATATATTCGAAGAGAAAGGGTGCAAAATATATCCTGAGTAGTGGATCCGCTTTAATGTAATCACGGATGGCTGTCCTCTCCTCATTCAACTCCTTTTGCACACTGCTGACAAATATGCCGATTGTTGTCATCTTCCTGCTTGCAGTCGTCATCATTGTCATGCTCGTGTTTGTCCTGCACCTTATGGCAGAAGGATCTTTTCTCAGATTAATGACAGATATTGCGTGGTTGATGTAAAAATTCTTTTTAATGGCGCTGATGGATGCGAAACACCGATTGTTCTGTCCTTGTCTTCAGCAAAACCTAAGCCCGTGATTTTACCGATATTGTTCAGCTTAATAATCCTGATAATTTCAAGAGGTAGAGATGACCGTCCTCCAGCCCCTACTCGCATGAGAGCACAGAGCATTGCACGCCGCAGTACATTCTCGATGCGGTAATCGCCTGCATGGGTGCGATCGTTCTGGATCCGTGCAGCAACCGCCGGGAGATCCCGAACGTGCCGGCAGCGAGGCACTACATCGCTCAGGACAATGGGCTTGTGCAACTGCGGGAGGGGCGGGTGTTTCTCAATCCTCGTTCGGGCCCGGGGTCGAGCGGTGGTTTTCGAAACTATACCTGGAGCGGTCCGCTGGCCGAAATTCGGTGAGGTCCAAGATTCTCAAAAGGTTCGCCCTGTTGACTGGGGCATAGAATTTATGTGGTGGAAAATTATTTTGTATTGAAATCGATAATATGACCAATAGTATCAATTTGCATCGGATCTACAGCGTTTAATTCAAACAACGTCGGTTTTTGCGGCTCAAGATAAAAAACCGCGGCTTTTAAGACGGGGGTGTCTCTGATACTGTGGACTGCATCTGTGGATTTAGAGGAGTTCCACACCAATGACAGAAAATCACGTTATCTGGGTTTTCCCTCCCGCATTTCTGACATAGCATATACCAAAATTGTATCCCTCCACGAAAATCATTCCCATTCATCCTTTTGAAGTATTTCCCCCTCACCCCCTCTTCATAAAAACCTAAATTCCCCGTCCTACAGAGTAATAGTATAACCCAAGGGCCCGCGGGTGAGAAACAAAAATCGGAGCAAAAAAATGGCAGATTTCGTACAGAGCACTGTAACCAAAAGTGCGGTTCGCGAACTCGCGGACCCGATTGCAGACGTTGCGACGTTCAACACGATCGTCCAGTCGGTTATCACCGACAACCCGTTTGCATGTGTAGCGTATATGACCGCCGGGCTGAACCACGACCCGGTAGAAAAGACCAAGGAAGGGTACACGGTGAAGATTGTCTATCAGGATACCGATGCAAAGGTTGTCGGCAGCCTGTCGGACAAGTTCAACACCATC
>CAILCG010000014.1 GCA_903832665.1 uncultured Methanomicrobiales archaeon
AGTAGTAGTAGTAGTAGTAGTAGTAGTAGTAGTAGTAGTAGTAGTAGTAGTAGTAGTAGTAGTAGTAGTAGTAGTAGTAGTAAGTGCAGGGTCCACTCCTAGACCAAGGGGTGTTCTCATCCGCAAAAAAATAAACATGTAAAGATAATCTTTTATAATCTATGTTTTGTTTTTTTCTCGTAATGAGAATTTTTCAAATTAATCTACCTGAACTTGAAAAAATAGGGTAGAACTTTCCGTAATCAGAAAACGTGAAAATGTCCGCAAATATGAGCGGAGGTGTTTGCGATTTGAAAGATCTCAAAGATATTTTATGTACATCCATTTTTGTCAAAGAAATAGCAAAGAATCCTTTTGCCCAAAAATATCACAAAAAAGAGATAAAATAATTTAAAAAATTACTCGGCCGATAAGGCCTTGATAGCATCAATCTTGATGTACCTGCGTTTCAGGTTGTGCTTGCTGCCGATGACCGCTAAGGTACGTTCCTGTGCCTGTCTTGCGTTGGGGGCGGCGATAATCTTTGTGTATGGCGCCCAGTCTTCGCCCATTAAAAAGGTTCCTTTAACCTCAAACTTCTGATTTTCCATAATTATCACTCCAGAAATCCAAATACGTCTTCAATCCTGCCAAGCTCAAACCCGCTGGTCGCATTACCCGCGAGATAGCCCGTATCGTTGGCCATCAGACCGGTCCCGATAAGCCCGTAGCCCATGTTGATGGACCCCGTGCCGACCGGCACCTTCGCAACCGCCTCGATCTGCTTGATCTGGGCATCGGTTGCCCTCGGGTGCACAATGACACCCTTGTTCGTAGCAACGCCTGCCATACCGACAGTCTTGACGCCGCCAAGAACCAGGTGAATCACTTCAACCCCAAGGAAATCGCCGATCTGCTTGGCCACGCCTTCGGGCAGGTCCGGGTGGACAGCTGCGAAGGTATCGTTGGCCATGATCACGTTGCCCGCGGCATTCATTGTGTCACTAAGCAGGAACACCTCACGGTGTTTAGCCAGTTTCTCGATCTCTTCTTCGTAGGCCAGGCCCGAGACAACTATGCCCCGGCTGTTGCCTGCGACAAGAGAGCCGATAATCGCGCTGCCCTGGATCAAGGTCTCGATGACCTCAACCTGGAGCGCTTCCTTTACTGCGTGCCTGAATTCCGGTGTGGAATCCGGCGGGATTATGGCGACATTCCCGACCACCCGGGCAAATACCCCGATGCTCGGATCGCCTGCAAACGTGATCGTCCTTTCCATCTATGATTCCGGTGCAAGTTCAGCCTGAACCTGCCCGTCCTCCATTTTCATTGCGCGGACCCGGATTTTTGACGGTGGCTTCTCAGCGCCCCGGTACCACACTCTCTCATTGATGCCCTGATCAATCTTGACATCCTCGCTCTTCATGTGCTTGGCGAGATACTTCTTGATATCCTTCATAGCGCCGTTGCATCGCTTCCAGCGCGGCATCCGCTTTGCATTCCGCAGAGGGATGATGTAGATATGTTCCTTCATTATTTCAGCCATAGCTCACACCTTCAGCTGGCTCTTGCGCCAGTTTCTTCTCTTCGGGTGCGCAACGACACCGCGCTTCGTCCTTACCATTACCCACTGGGGCACACGGCGGTTCTGGTCGCATGCCTTGGCGAGCCGAATTTTTCTGCCTTTGCTTACTTTGCTCATGTTACTCACCAGATATTATGCTTTTCTCCCGATGACCAGGGACTGGTCATGGTGTGCCGGGAAGAAGGGGGCATAATCGATTCCGCGTGAACGGAACGCCTCCCTGATCTCGGCCTCGTAATCACCGTTCCGGATGGTCCCGGTCTCTCCGTATTCCACGATGAGATACCGGTCCACCAGACGATCGACTTCCGCCTTGACAAAGCCTAACAGGGGTCGCACATACGAACACCCGGTCCGGTTTCCAAGGCTTTGTACCTCAGCACGGGTCAGCATCGGGACACGATCATTGAACCGTGTACCGTCACCGACTACTTTATACACCCTGCTGAGGGTTTCGACCGCGATATGATGGATCCGGTTGATCGCGTCATTCGGGTACCCGCATGACACAACCTGGTCCACCATCTCGTCTTTCAGTCCTTCCCGAAACACACGTTTTATCAGGGGAAACCCCAGTGCCTGTGCCGCAGCCTCCAACGATGGGATCTGACGGAGTGGGTCGAGCACGAACGTATTGAGTTCGACCTCATAATACGTACCCAGCATTATTGCTGCAAGGGAACTGTCCTTTCCGCCGCTGTAGAGCACGCCGGCTTTCATCGTCGTGTGATCGAGTAATCACGTCTGGCGGGCGCAAGCTGCCGAAGCAGTTCTTTGAGCTGCGCATCCGTGATCTTGTTCTTGAGTCTCCCGCTCTGGGCGAGAGCCACCAGCTGTTGTTCAACCGAGGCGGCAAAATCCGCCTTGGTCAGCTTGATGGTGTTTAATCGTTCCCGTGCATCCGGCTCGAGAACCTGCATGAGGAGCATCTGTATCTGAGACTTCTGCTTCTGCTGGCGTTCAAGCTCTTCCTGCATACCCTGCTGATCGCCAGCCTGTTGCTGCATTTGTGCCATTCGCCGTTTGCGGAGTTCACTCAGTTCGTCGTCTCCCATGATCAAACCTCACTTGGGGGCTTCAGATTTATCAGCTTTCTTGGCCTTGGGTGCTTTCTTCTCGGTCTTTGCACCGTCTGCACCTTCAGCTGCTGCACCCTTCTTGGCACCCTTCTTGACATCTGTCTTCTTGGGTTCCTCGACTACAGGCACTACACGCTTGGGTACCGGTGCCGGCGGGGTAATTTTTACCTCGTGGGACAGGTTGTCCATGAATGACATGCCTGCGGGTGATACTTTACGACCGGTCTTGTCGTGGATGATGAGGCCTGCTGCTTCCAGCTGCTGGAGAGCTTTTCTCAGGACTGATCCACTACCCTTGCGGAATGCGTTCGGGCGTGATCCACGGTTCTTCTTACCACCGTAAAAGCTTCGCATCCTCTCGACGCCCAGGGGGCCGTCGACATAGACGCGTCTCAACACTGCTGCTGCCCGAATGAACCACCAGTCGGGATCCTCAGGCGGCATTTCCTTGTGTACCCCGGTCTTTGCAAAGGCAGCCCACTCTGGCGGCGCTACTTCATTCCGCTTCTTGAGCTCCTCAGCGACCCTTCGGATAATATGGTCGGCGGGGACGTCGTATACTGTTGTCATCTAGAGACCTCACTGTTGAATAATTCAATAACAGTCTTTACTTATTTGCGAAGAAAGTTTTTATATATTTCCAAGTGGCGGAATGCCATTTGCCCGAAGAAAAAAGCAGATTTACTTTTTCAAGTTGTACTTTTTATCTGCAAGTACCATCGTACGTCCCCGGGTTTCCACCAGTTTCGCCTTGGCCTGCAGGGCAATCGCCTTGGGATCGACTTCAACGGCCTGGAGCCATTTTACCTTGATCATCTTCCGGTTCTTGAGCTGGGCGACGATCTCTTCGATCATCGTATCAGTACAGCCCTGTTTGCCAATCCATACGGTTGGCTTGAGTTCCTGCATCAATCGATTCGCTTCATCCGACATGAGGTTTCACCACATGATATCTGGTATGTGTATTGCAGGTTCCGCACGTGACCACGACATTGCCGCGGTGCACCCGCACCCGCTTATTGCTTCCCGGTACGAGGTAGGTATTGCAATGATGACAGTACTGGCGGCGCAGTTCCTGCGGGATCCGGATCCGCTGGCGCATCGCGATCCTGCGCGCGAGGGCCACGTAACGGTTGCTCAGGTCCGGAAACTCTGCAAATGCGAGCCGTGCCTGTTCGAAGAGAACTTCAATACGCTCCCGTGCAATCTGCTTGGTCACAGGATTTTTGGATCGCTCTTTCATTGCCTCGTCACCGGCTCCCGGTTGTGCTATACTATCAGCGTCCCAGATAAAATAGTCGCGGTGTACGTAGGGAGCCCAGACCTTATAGGGTTTTTCATGAGCCGGTGAAAGGACTTAACGAATCCTGACCTTACGCCCGTCAATAACAAGCCGGTCCTCACAGAAGAGCCGGATTGCTTCGGGGAATGCAATGTGCTCCTGTTCAAGGATCCGTTCTGCGAGGGCATCCTCATCATCTGCCTCGAGAACGGGAACACATCTCTGGAGAATGATAGGGCCCCCGTCAAGGCTTTCGTCCACGAAATGCACCGTGCAACCGGCTACCTTTACGCCATGCTGTACTGCCTGGCGCTGGGCATGGAGACCGGTAAAACAGGGCAGGAGGGCCGGATGGATGTTGACCATCTTACCCGGAAACGCCCGGACAATCGATGAACCGAGAATGCGCATGTACCCCGCCAGCACAAAAAGATCGGCATTGACATCCTGCATAGTGGAGAGCAGTGCGCGCTCATACACCTCGCGGGAAGGAAACGTGCGATAATCGATCACCCTGCACGGGATTCCGGCTTTTTGTGCCCGTTCGATCGCATAGGCTTTTGGATTATCGGTGATCAGAGCGATGCACTCAGCAGGAACGGTTCCCCTGCCGATGGCATCGATGATCGCCTGGAAATTCGAACCCCTGCCCGATGCAACAACAGCAATACGTTTCATTATTCTTTCCTCACGAGGGAATTCACCCGGATTACTCCTTTTGATGGGAATCAACAGGCGAAGGGTGAACCACGATCTTCACCTTGATGATCCTGCGCCCGTGCATCTGCAGGACAACAAGCGTGACGCCATTGCCGCAGGCAATCTCTGCTTTCTCACCGGGGTGCTGCGGGAGATGCCCGAGCCGGTCGATAATGAGTCCCCCGATAGTCTCGTAGGATTCATCGGTCGGGAGGTCAAGGTTCATCTTATCGTTGATGTCTTCAACCCACATCTGGGCATCGACAACAAAGACACCCGGCGATAGTTCCTGCACATCGGGCTCTTCCTTGTCAAACTCGTCCATGATGTCGCCAACGAGTTCTTCCAGGATGTCTTCAACAGTCACGATCCCGACAAAACTGCTGTACTCATCGATGACAACCGCCATCTGCACCCGGTGCACCTGAAGTTCCTTTAACAGGTCGTCGATCTTCTGGGTCTCGGGAACGAACATCGGGTCGTACATCACTTCTTTGATGGCCGAGTCCTTGCGCCGGGAGACCATTGCGGAAAAGACATCCTTGACATTCAGGATACCAGTGATATTATCGATCTGTTCGTGATACACGGGAATGCGGGAGAACCCGGTGTCATTGAAGATCCGGATCGCCTCTTCAAAGCTGACCGTATCTTCCATCAAGATGACATTGACCCGGGGTGTCATTATCTCCCGGGCGGTGGTGTCGGCAAACTCGAGCACCGAGTAGAGCATGTCCTGCTCGCCCTGCTCGATCGTGCCCTCTTCTTTTCCTACATCAATCCATTCCTTAATCTCATCTTCCGTGACAACCGGTTCTCCAAGCTCCTTGCCGATACCCAGGGACGGACTCACCCGTTCAACAACCCAGACAACCGGGCTTAAAAGCCGGGACATGAAGAGGATGATCGGCGCTACTGTAAGAGCAAAGGAATCCGATGCCCGGGCAGCATAGATCTTCGGCCCAATCTCACCAAAGACCAGCAGCACAATCACCACAAAACCCGTGGCAATCCCGACACCGAGATCCCCAAACATCTGGATGGCAACTGCCGTTGCAATCGCGGTTGCAGCAATGTTGACAAACGTATTGCCGATAAGGATCGTGATCAGGAGATGTTCCGGGGACTCCTTGAGGGCCGCAACAGCTTTTGATCCGGGTCTTCCTTCATTCGCCAGCGTCCGGGCCTTGGCCCGGGTGATCGAGATAAGAGCGACTTCCGAACTGGAAAAAAACGCGGAGAGGAGGATACAGATAACGAAGATCAGGATCTCCAAAACATCCTGGATCATTGTATTTCACATCGTGCGGGTGCACGCAGCATTTGCCCATTCATAAATGAAATTTCACTACTATATACGGGGGGGAATTAAATAAAACCAGCGCTCATCCTGGTAATTATTCCATGCATTCGTGCATAAAAGCGCAATCCCGGGCCAGTAATGAAATTTTTTCTTCCGCAGACAGCGGCCGGGCGAGGTTCAGATCTTCGATCTCGAGCGTAAGGCACCCATTATAATGGTGATCTTTTAAGGATGCCATTACCCGTGCAATGGAAGGGTAACGATCAAGCGGGAAATGTGCCTTGCCATGATCGAAGCGGCTGATATGCACATTGACCAGGCGGTCATGGCAGAGTTCGATATAGCGCAGTGCCTCTTCTTCAGATTTCGAACAGGCATGTGCCACATCAAAGGTGAAGAACAGCCAGGGTTCATCATCGAGAATGGTGCGCATCCGTTCCGGGGTGCAGAGCATCGAATTGATCGCGGGTTCCATATTCTCCATGGCGATTTTAACAGGACTTCCTTCCACCGCCTCGTGCAGCACCGAAATATACTGATTGAAGCGTACGAGATCCGCATTCCCGGGCGGGCGCTTTGCCGTGCGCCGGCCCGGGTGGACGGTAAGAACCGGGGCACCGAGTTGTTCGGCAATCCTGAGGGATCTGATCGTGTAATCAACCGATATGTCAGCTACATCCGGGTTGATGGAACAGGGATTTAAGTCGAGAATCGGGGAGTGCACGGTCATTACCCGAATACCGGGATGCGCTTTCCTGCATGCGATTACATCGTCCACCGGAAGATCCTGAAGCCAGAAATAGGGGGTTTCCAACCAGAGTTCCATCGCGTCCAGCCCCGTGCGGGAGACAAGCGAAAATATTTCCGGAATGGAGTACTCGTGAAAGAACATGCTCGCAACGGAGAAGGAAACCATGGTAGTACTAATTCATATGCGGTTTTTGCCTAATAATTGTTGATGGACTGGTTCAACAAGCCCGATGAAACTCCCGGCGGGAAGACCGCACCACTCCAGGTATCGGAGCTCTCTGCCATCATTGAGGGGCTCCTGGATGACGCCCGTGTACAGGGGGTCTGGGTCAAAGGAGAGGTGACCAACTATACCCACCATTCGCGGGGCCACCGCTACTTCTCCCTCTCGGAAAAAGGAGATGGTGGCACTGCTGCTGTCATCAAATGTGTGATGTGGCGCACCGATGCCCAGCGCCTTGCGTTCAATCCCACTGAGGGAATGGAGGTGACAGTCTCGGGTACCGTGCGGCTGTACGCACCCCACGGTTCGTACCAGCTGCAGGTAAAAGAGATGAAGAAGGCAGGACTTGGCGAGAAGTACCTGCTGGTGGAGCAGTGGAAACGGGAGCTGGCCGCAGAGGGCTGCTTTGCCGCAGAGAGGAAACGCCCCCTGCCACAATTTCCGGAACGGGTTGGCGTTGTCACTTCCGAGACGGGAGCGGTAATCCATGATATTGTTACGGTCATCACGAGGCGCTACCCGGTTGAGATCGTTATCTCACCTACAGCAGTGCAGGGCGAACAGGCGCATTGCGAGATTGCCCAGGCAATCCGGCGCCTCAGCGAGTGTGTGGACGTGGTCATTGTTGCGAGGGGGGGCGGAAGCTTCGAAGATCTCTTCGCGTTCAATCATCCGGATGTGGTCCGGGCGATAGCGGCATGTCCGGTCCCGGTAGTCAGTGCGATTGGCCATGAAGTGGATATCACGCTGGCCGATCTCGCGGCAGACCTGCGGGCGCCAACTCCTTCGGCAGCAGCGGAACTGGTGGTGCCCGATCGGGCAGTACTTCTCCTGCAACTCTGCGAACTGAGATCCCTTCTTGCTGCCACCCTGCAGGGGCGGATCGCATGGGCCCGGGAGGAACTGACCGGCATGCGGGACCGGCTGCGCCCCCAGCGGCTCCTGCCAAGGATCGAAGAGCGCAAAACCACGACCGCAGATCTTGCCGACCGGCTCGAGCGGGCCTGCCGGACCCGGATCGAGCGTGAACGCTTGTTACTTGCAGAGACCCGGACTGCGCTTGAGAGCAGGAGTCCGCTTGCGGTCCTTGCCCGGGGCTACTGTGTGGCAGAACGAGACGGCCGTATCGTAAAAAGTGTTGGCGGAATAACAAAAGACGACTGGATGAAAATCCGTTTTTATGATGGGAATACTGACGTAATCGTCGATCAGGTGAATCATGAAAGAGACCTATGAGACAAAGACAGAACAGCTGAGACAGATCATCGAGAAGATTGAAGACGGAAAGACCGGCCTTGACGAGAGCATGCGGCTCTATGAACAGGGAGCGGTACTGGTAAAACAGTGTGAGACCATGCTTGCCGAGGCCGAAGTGCGGATCACGACCCTCAGCCGGGACGCGTAGCGGTCAGGGTCACGATCATTGTTTTTTCAGCCACCAGGTTTTTGATCAGATCTTCCGGAAGGGTGGCTGCAACATGATCCGACAGGATGCCGATTGTCCGCCCGCAGACAAATGTGCTCCGGCGCCAGACCATGTCTGTCGGGTGTGAGAGGGTGAACTGCGACGACCCCCGGGAATGGATCTCGATCGTGACTTCCCCGCACATGAGCCGTGTAAGCAGGCGCGCATCGTCATGGGATAGCACATTTTTGAATTCCGCAGAAAGCCCGGCACACCCTTTGTCAGCGGCAATTCCGATGATACAGTCACCCGTGCTCGTCAGGTGTGACTCAGCGGTCACTTCAAACGTTGTCGGGTGGTTACCGGAGACCAGCGGATGGCCCCGGCACTGGATAATTTCCTGTGCCTCCATGCTTTATCATGTGAGGGTTTCTATTCATATTCAATGTTTATTACCGCCCATTGCCCGGATTGCGGGGATGAGACCGAACACGAAGTAGTTGCCGAGTCCCGCGATCAGCTGGTCCGCTGCACTACCTGCGGTCACCACCAGCGGATCGCAAAAGAGAAAGAGCCAGAATCCCTGCTCATCAAGACCATCATCTCCCGCGAAGGAACATCGATTGTCGGTGCCATTGAACTTGCCGAAGATGATGAATGCAGTGTCGAAGATCACCTTGTTGCAGAATGCGGAGATGACGCATTCGGCGTCCAGGTCGCCTCCATAGAACTGGCCGGCGACAAGAGGGTGCAACGGGCAAAGGCAAAGGATATCCAGACCATCTGGACCCGTGCCATCGAGCAGGTTGTAGTCAAGATCTCTATTCACGATGGCAGGAAGACGATTCCCGTCTACATGCCCTGTGAAGGGGAACAGGAATTCAAGGTCGGAGAGAAGTACGTTGTCTCGGGAAAACGGTTCCAGATCTCTCACCTCAAGCTCCGCGACGGCCCCCTCATGAGAAAGGAAGGCTGGACCACCGTAGCTCACCGTATCAAGCGTATATACGGAGTAAGGTCGTAATTTTTTTCAGGGGTATTTTTTCAGGGTCGCTTCAAGCTGCTCTGCCTGAACTACACCTTCAAGACGCTCTTTGACCACATTCTTATCCAGGATGATGATAGTCGGTGTAACTTTCAACCCGTACTGCTGGATGAACTGTGGGTTTTTCACCACATCGATCTCTTCGATCGTTACGTCCATCTTTTTCTCCACTTCCCGGTTGATCGGGGACTGCTCCATACAGCCCATGCACCCCGGCTGGTAAAAACAGATCACACGCACTGGCATGAAATAGGAATAATCTGCAGGTCGTAAAAAAAGTATGGAAATGACTTAGTTTTTAGCATTGATCGATATTACACGGACTTCTGCTGCAGGGTACCCGAAGTCAACAACAACACCCTGGGGTGATTTTGTCGAAACTTCTCCTACGCGCATATAGGTCTGTGCAGAAAGATTGGTTGCCATCTCCTCGGGATTATCCGATACTGCCATAGTAAGAACATCCCCGATATTGATATCAGTCATATTCACACCATTGCGCTTGAGTTGTTCGGGGGACCAGAGCTGGGTCATTGACGCAGAGGAGGGAATGGTAATCCGTTTCTGTTCATTTGCCTTCATCCCGACAATTCCGGAACTTACTGCTTCAAATTCCGGCCTGAGAAGGGCGAACTTGGGACCTGCCCAGCCAGCATTGGTCGTGTATACCTGGACCGGGTAAAGCGATGGTATCAGTGACTGGTTAGCAGTCAGCGAGATCTGCTTTGCGATAAGCAGGGATTTTCCCTGGGTGGCAGCCAGTTTGTACACATTCTGGTCGGCTGTAATGATGGGATTTCCCCCCGCATCGTAAAAAGTATAATCCACCACAACGGCATCCCCGGGTTTCACTACAGTGAATGCACTGATCCAGCTGGAACCCATGCCCGATACGATCATCAGTACTACAAAAAGTACACAGGCACCCACAATGACAATTTTTTTCCACTGTGCTACCGCTTTTTCCTTCTGCTTCTTTTCTCCCATTATGTACAATCCTCCTTACTACATCGGAATCAAACGGTCATAAACTATTCCGCAGTTGCCACGAACACAAAAATTTTATGAATTAACTGCTATGGAGAAAATAATCCCGTCGCGTTATGCGATGTGATACTTAGGAAAAGGTTTCGTATGATGGGGAAAATGTACCCGTTTCACTCGCTGTGGAGAGAGATGGAGAAGAGAAGAGCTGAACTGGAAACCATGTACCAACAGGCTTCTGAAGGTGGCAAGCGCCTGCTTCTGCCCGGAGGGATCACCGATCAGTTACTGCCGGCAATCCGCGGGGATGTACGGGTCGATGGGCGGGATCTCGGAGAAAACGTGACGGTCGCGGCCGACATGCCAGGCTTTCAAAAGGAAAATATTACCATCCATCTCCTCAATCCTCAGACGCTGGAGCTCTCCGGTAAGCGTAGCGAGGAAAAAGAGGCGAAAACCGAGGATTATTTTGTCCGGGAACGTATTTCCGGTCAGATGCGAAGACTGGTACCTCTGCCGACCTATGTTTCCGAAGATAACTCGCAAGCCATGTTCAAAGACGGAGTCCTTACTGTCACGCTGAAAAAGACGGCGTTACCCGAAAGACCGCGGATTGAGATCCAATAATAAAAAACTCTTCTTTTTTCCCAAAGTATTTTTCCGATGTCTTTTTGTACTCTCTTATCAGAAGATCTGGGGATGGACAAAAAGAAGGTCAAGGATTATATGACCTATGACGTTGTCAGTATCGATCTTCACAGTACCGCAAAAGACGTCATCGAGAAGATCCAGAGAACAAATCACGATGGTTTTCCGGTGGTTGACGGTGAAGTGGTCGTGGGGTATATCTCAGCCCGGGATCTCCTCTTTATACCTACGGGTGCACCGGTTGAACAGGTGATGTCCGGCAATCTCATTGTCGCTGACCCTGAGATGGATATCAATGATGCAGCCCGGGTGATATTCCGGTCCGGCATCCAGAAGCTGCCGGTAGTTGATGAAAAAAACCACCTGCTTGGCATCATCTCCAATTCGGATGTGATACGTTCACAGATCGAGCACGTGTCACCTGAAAAAGTGTTCAATTTCATCACCACATTAAAAAAACTCTACGGGGTTGATCCGACACTGGATCGGGGCACGGTCCCGGTGAACGAACTCCTGCCCACCCAGTCGAAAATCTACGAAGATGAACTCGAAGGGCGCATGTACGAGATAAAAAAAGGCCTGGCAGAACCCATTATTGTCGTGCGGCGCCCCGGAAAGATTATTCTTGTCGACGGTCATCACCGGGCAATTGCTGCAAAGCGCCTCGGGATCACGGCGCTGGATGCCTACATTATAGAGATCCGGGAAGATATCGAGCTCGGCATGGAGCGGACCGCACAGGCCATGAATTTAAAGACGCTGGACGATGTCCAGGTTCTCGATTACGCCCGGCACCCGCTGGTCGCAATCACCCACCGGCTGGTAAAGAGATAATTTTTTTACAGACCCCTAAAAAAACATTTTCCATTATTTTTCCCAAATGTAATAGTTCGGGAGTGAAAGTTCGGGAGTGAAGCGGTTTTTCCCGTTTACGACCCGTCGTACCGTAAATCGTATTTTTCGTTGAGCACATGCTCTTTTACAATCTGCCCGTCAGGGACTACGACTTCAGGCCAGAGCCGGGTCTTGGAATGGACCACCACCCGGTCCCGCAGTACCACACGGGGACCGATCACGGTGTCATTTTCAATACTGCAACGCTCCCCGATGTGGGTATCATTATCGATGATGCTGCCGGAGATGGTGCTGTTCGACCCGACAACAACCCGGTTGTAGAGTGAAGAGGAGAAGATCTTGGAATTGTTCCGGATGATGCACTTGTCCCCGATGTTCGTATAGGGTCCGATGAGCACATTATCACCAATGGATGTTCCCGGGCCAATAGAGACCGGGCCAATCACCGTGGTATTCTTACCCAGCGTGATCGAATCCCCGAGCTGGACAGGGCCCTGCACTTCGGCTCCATGCATGGAAAGGTTCCCGATGATATCGCTGAACGTGAGATCCTGCAGTTTCCAGCGCTCGGCCTGCCGGAGAGAATGGGGGCTGCCCACATCGGTCCAGTTCCCGCGGGCGAGCCAGCCCTTGATGCTCAGTCCTTTTTCCATCAGGCTCGGGAACAGGTCGCGAGCAAAATCATAACGGGTGTCTGCCGGGATGTGATCGAAGACTTCCGGGCTGCATACATACATACCGGTACTGGCAAGATTTGAGAATATCTCACCGGGCGCTGGCTTCTCCTTGAACCGTTTTATCTCGTAGCTCACATCGATCTCGGCAATACCGTACTCGCCGGGATCGTCAATCGAGATGAGGCCGATAGAGGTCGTGGCCTTCTGTTTCTGGTGCGACCGATAAAATTCAAGCACATTCAGATCCGTGACATGATCGCCACCGACTACGAGGAAATCCTGCCCGTCGAGATACTTCTGGGCGTTTTTTACACTTCCGGCAGTCCCCAGCTTGGTCTCTTCGTGGACATAGGTGATATCAGCGCCAAAGAGCGAGCCGTCCCCCAGGGCTTCCTCAATCGCATTCCCCATGTAACCAAGGGTAAGGACAATTTCCCGGAAGCCCATATTTGAAAGGTGTGAGACCAGATGATGGATCGATGGGCGGTTGACAATAGGTATACACGGTTTTGGCCGTTCGAACGTAAGCGGGCGGAGACGGGTTCCTTCCCCCCCGCACATGATACACACCTTCATAGCGCAGTTTTTGGCGCTGGAGCATTTTAAAGATAGTGATGAGTGCGATCGTTCTGCCCGAAATTCGCCTATTTCTCCTTTCTATGGTATTATAACAAAACAGGAACAATGAGTAATTCTTAAGGAAATGGTAACCATGACTGACGACCAGTACCGGATCCTGCCGGTGATCAAAGGCAGAGTGCAGTGCCTGCCCGAAAAGAAAGAACCGGTAGAAAACTGTGGATTCTGCACCCATAGCCGGGAGTTTAAAGTACAGGAGAGATTCATCACCTCCCCTGCATTGTTATACTGCACGAAATGCCGGGTAACAGAGAAAGTGGATTTTTCCAAAGCGCAAGCGGTGAAATGTTCCGACCGCCAGGGCGAAGGATTTCACAGCATTACCAACATCATCAGCTGATTTTTTTCATCATTATCCGGTCAGCATTGACTGGACCGCGTCCATATCCACATGCTGTTCAAACAGGTCAGCCAGCACCTCGTACGGGTCCTCACTGAAGAGAGGGATTGGCTCGAAGGGTATGCCTTTTTTTTCGGAGAGAAAGGCAAGAAGTGCATTTGCAGCAGACGGGTTCTGGAAGAGGCCATGCAGGTAGGTACCAAATACCAGCCCATCCCCGCTCACGCGTCCATCCCCTTGTAATGCTTCCCGGTCGCAACCGGGTTCCGTCACCCCCATGTGGATCTCATAACCGGTGATCTCTCCTATCGATGAGAGGATCGGAGGAACAGCGCAGGCCGTACGGGTAACCTGCGTAGTCGTCTTGTCGTAAGAAGCGAAACGGGTGATACCGTCCAGCAGACCAAGTCCATCATAGGTTCCCGCTGAAGACTCGAACCCGGCATCGATGAGCGTCCTGCCCAGCATCTGGTATCCCCCACAAATACCAATCACGGGCACGCCATGGTTGCGTGCGTTTTTGATCTCGCGATCTGTCCCGGTCCGGACCAGTTCCGCAAGGTCTTCTATGGTGTTCTTGGTACCCGGGATAATGATACAGTCATACCCGGCAAGGGAGGTCCCGGGAGTGATATAATCCACCGATGCGTGGCATTCCAGCAACTCGAAGTCCGTGAAATTTGCAATTCGTGGGAGTCGTATGACAGCAACGCGCACCCCGTTCGCCTTACCTTTTTTATCGCCAATCGAGAGCGAATCCTCACTGGGCAGGGGGAGGTCGAAGTAGGGGACAACCCCGAGCACCGGTACTCCGGTCAATTCCTCAATCTTCCGTATACCCGGCTCAAAAATTGCGGGGTCACCCCGGAACTTATTGACAATTATGCCTTTTACCAGCGGCTTAAGCTCATCAGGAAGGAGCTGAAGGGTCCCATAGATCTGGGCAAATACTCCTCCCCGCTCAATATCCGCCACAAGAATGATGGGGATGCGGAGATTCTTTGCCAGCAGGGTGTTGGCAATATCCCGGTCATAGAGATTGAGCTCCGCTGCCCCCCCTGCCCCTTCAATCACCACCTCCCCAAACGCAGATTTCAACCGGTGGTAGGATTCCAGCGCTTTTTTGAGCAATTGTGGGGTCTCTTTATAGTATTCAGTAATCGCGACATCCTTGTACGGACGCCCGTTCAGCACCACCTGTGACACACAATCGCCCTTCGGCTTGAGCAGCACCGGGTTCATATCGGTCTGGGGCACCTGCCGTGCAGCAATCGCCTGCATTGCCTGGGCCATACCAATTTCACCGCCATCGGGAGTCACATAGGAGTTCAGGCTCATGTTCTGGGATTTGAAGGGCGCTACCGTACAACCCCGTCGCACCAGGCACCGGCATATGGCAGCAACGGTAACACTCTTTCCCACATGGGACGCGGATCCCATCACAAACAACGACATATCCTTACCAGTAATGTGCATACGCAGGTCATAAAGATTCATTGTCTTTTCCCGGGTTCAAATAGACAAACCATTGAAAAAACCGGTCAAAAAGGGTATCATTTTTAGAAAATTCCTGTTCGAAAGCGACATTTCAGTCAATGCCAAGTAATAAATAACCAGAACCTTAAAAATACATGTAATGATTGGTGGGATTTGCCCGACGTGTGGACTACCTAAAGAACTCTGCATCTGTGAAGAGGTAGCAAAGGAACAGCAAAGGATCAATGTCAAAGTGAACAAACGGCGCTATGGAAAAGAAGTGACCGTTATCGAGGGACTTGATCCAACTGATATCGATCTTGAAGATCTTTCAAAATACATGAAAGGAAAACTTGCCTGCGGTGGAACGGTCAAGGGTAATTCCATCGAACTTCAGGGAAACCACCGTGACCGGGTCAAAGAGCTGCTCTCTTTGAAAGGGTACAGCACGGAAAATATTTCCTGATTTTTTTCTTTTTTTTTACCAGTATATTTATCCAGTAGTTCTTCTTCCCAGAGCGATAGCACCAGAAAAATTTCCGCTTAGTTCATCTTTAGAAAAACATCTTGATCGTGCGGGCGAGTGATGGGGATGGTACACATCGGGTGGAATATGACCTGCCAGCCTGTTTAAAAAAAATTACATGAAGAACCGGAAGGTCATCCATGCAATCAGGAGCATCAGTGCTGAATATTTCAGACCGGAAATAAACCGGACTTCACCCATCTGCCCGGCTACGAGTCCCGAGAAAAATCCCTGGAGCATTGCAGCGTGGGAAAAAAGCCGCTTATAGACAAAGATATCGATAATTCCCCCGAAACCTTTTGCCCCGGAAGCAACCGCGGTAGCCCCTGCCGTTGCCATGGTAGAGAGGAACGAGGTGACCAGGATTGCAATAACAAAGAGGAACACGGCAAAAGATACGAGCACGATAATGACGTAAATAAGCATATTATTACTGCGTTCCTGCTGGAGATTGACCACCTCGTACGTGTCTTTGGCGGCCGCACGCAGGACTTCGCTTACATCCCCACCAGCCTTGCTTGCCTTTGCTATCAGATCAACACTCCGGTCTGCCATGGGGGTGCCCAGGTTTTTGCCAAAACGGTACAGTGCTTCGACAAAACCAACCCCCCAGGACATCTCGTTGTCCAGTTTACGAATATGAGGGGTGAGCGCACCATATTCCGCGGCGGCTACAAGGTGCACCGCATTGGGCAGGGTCATACCGGAATCGTTCATACCGGCAAGATCCCTGAAAAAGTTCGAGAGACCGGTTTCCAGGCTTGAGATCCGCCACTGCTCCTTGAGATCCAGAACCGCAACAGGAACAATCGCGATGAGAACTGCCAAAACCGCAAAATCATCGACCACCGTGGATTTGGTGAGTACCTGCATGCCATATGTTCTGATACAGAAGATGAAACCGCCAATGAAGACTATCAGGGCCAGCGGGATACAGACAATCAGATATTAACCGGTTTTTCGGTGAGTACCTGAATCGGGTGCTTAAGGAATCTGCCAACACCTTCCCGGGTCTGTCGTTCGTGTTCCAGTTTCTGGGTGATCATCTGGAATTCTGTTTCAACCGAACTCATATCCGCTGTTTTTATTTTGGACGCAGAGTCAGGACCGCGATGGAGGAGATTTTTAAAACGATCTTTAATATCTCCTGTTCCGGCGCGTGGTTCCGCAGGCTTGGCCGGGACGGGGGTCTGGTTTTCAGGGGGGGTAATACCCGTACGATCATCGTTGCTCGCCATATCAGGACTCCGGGGTCATGGAACTGATCATAATTACGAATGCGATGCTCCCGAGAGGTATCATGATATAAATGATCGCATAGAGGAACATTGGTTTGTTATCTCCGGAAAGCACTGATATGATTGACTGCAGGATAATCAAAAATAACGTACCTGCAACCATGGCAGTAACATACGATTCTGCGATCAGCCCGAGGGTATCCAGGAATAATTTTTGTGTCTGCCGGTTCTCGAGCGCGTACTGGTCAGATTTGGTCCGGAAATATTGTGTCAGGTTCCCCCCGCTCGAAATACTTGCCATTGCGCCCTGTAAGAACTCCTTCATACGTTTACTGGGGGTTGTTGCGGACACCAGCCGGAGCGCATCGATCAGGTCACGCCCGAAAATATCAATCTCACGGGCAACATACCGTGCCTCAACGGAACTCTGGCCATAGATGGGGCTGTCTCCCAGAAACCGGAATACCTCGGCAGGAGTGATCCCGGCAGTAGACATTGAAGTAACATAATTGATCGCATAGGGTAAACTTGCATCAATATTCCGTTGCCGGTTCCCCGCTTCGAGTCCGGGGTACATAATGAATGCCACATACGTAAGTCCACCGAATACCAGCAGGGAGAAGATCGTAACGCCGATTGTTCCGAGAAGAAGGCTGTGAGCAGACAAGGCAACAAGAGGGCCGGGTACTGCACCTTTGTACTTGATGAGGGTGGGTAACTTTAGGATCCAGGTAAAAAGGCCGATCACTGCGGCCGCAGAGAAACCAACAATAACGGAACTGACAAAAGCAGTGGAGAGATATGCTTCAAATGAAGTTTTGAACCGGGCGGAGATCAGATCGCTTCTCAGTTGTGCATACTACTCACGCCTCCCCTTCATATGTTTGCCAACGAGGTTGAAGCAGAACCGCTCATAACTATTCATAGAGATCTTTCCTCACTTTTTCGATGACCGCTTCAGGATCCCGGTGATAGGAGATGAGTACCTTTGCCACATCCTTATAGTGCCGGATCTTCTTGATCCTCATCCATTCCAGCACTTCCTGGCGACGCTTGAGCTCTTCGCGCATCCGGGTCTCGCTCCACCCCTTGGCCTCCATGATCTCTTCAAGGAGATAGGACTTGCCGGAGTAGGTATGCTCGTCAGTTGCTGACCGCCATTTGAAGACCTCGTTGGTGATCAGCTCGTTGGTCCTCGGGTCGATATCAAGAATCTCTACTATCTGCTTGTTCCGGCGGATTCGTTTTCCGCCAACGCGCGCCTGTACCTGGATGGCGATGAAATCCAGGGCAGAAAGCATGTTTCGTGGCACATCCATGGGAGGGTTCTCAATACGGTGCACAACACTGGCCACGGAATCTGCGTGGGTAGTGGAATAAGTGATATGGCCCGTGCTCATTGCCTGGAAGAGCGTCTGGCATTCCTTACCACGAACTTCACCCACGATGATGTATTCGAGACGTTGTCGCATCGCAGCCCGTAATAATTCATACATGTTGATCTCGCCCCGGCCGGCAGTGTCAAATGAATCCCGGGTAACGCTGGGGATCCAGTTCGGGTGGGGGAGCTTCACTTCACGGGTATCTTCCAGGGTAACGATCTTTGACATCGGCGGAATAAACAGGGAAATTGCATTGAGTGCCGTGGTCTTACCGGATGCAGTTCCTCCGGCAAATATCGCGGATTTGACGTTCTCGACACACAACCAGATGTACGCAATAGCAAGAGGGGAGAATGTCCCCCATTCAATGAGATCGGTGGGGGTGATCGGTTCATCCTTGAACTTACGGATGGTGAAGGTTGAACCATGGGCGGTAACTTCCTGGCCCAGCGTCATCTGGATACGGGAACCGTCCTGCATGGTTGCATCCAGGATGGGTTCCGCGATCGAGATGTACTTTCCTGCCCGCTGTGCCAGCTTGGTCACAAAAGAGTCGAGTTCATCGGCATTGGTATAGGTAATCGTTGTCTTCATCGATTCATAGCTGGCATGAAACGCAAACAGGGGGACATTGACACCATCGCACGAAATATCCTCGATATATTTATCATGCATAATAGGATCGATCAATCCGTCACCGAGGAAGTCCTTGTACATATTATAGTGAATCTTCTCGCGTTGCTCGGGAGCGAGTTTGATCCCAAAATCAACCATAATATCATCGGCAGAAACTCGTAGTTTGCGCCGCGCTTCTTCTTTGGAGAGATCTTTGGTGTTGATGTCCAGCGTATCGAAAAGACGTTCTTTGAGCTCGACTAACAACTCTTTTTCGGGTTCCGTGAGAAGCGGTTCTAGCACGTTATACGTGTATTCGTGCGTCGAATGATCATACGTGATGCGGGCATAGGCAAAAGGCTCATTGACCGGGTACATCTCCATCTCTTCAAGCCCGGGTTTTGGCTGGAATATGAGATCCACGAGAGGTCCATGCTTCCGGGGATCGTACACTTCCTGCTCGGAAGAGATTGCTTTGAAAAGGGAAGACTGGCTGAACTTTTTGGGTTCAGCCTTGAGTTTTTCTTTGCCGATCTCGATCTCACCATCGATATCGAGATCCTTGAAACCGGCAGTAGAGAATTCGCGTTTCCAGATCTCGTTAAACTCCTGTGGCAGGGTACCGGTACTCTCGAATGCATTGATGCGACCATGCAACTTGAGTTCATCAATTTTGAACGTAGCACCTTTGGGGAGGATCAGCCCGGAGAAATCCGTTATCTGATCAACAGAGATAATCTTCTCCTCATGGTCGGTCACTTTTTCAGCAGACACAGGGGAGGAAGGCAATACTTTTTTTGCAGGATTTTTCCGGAGGGCTGCCTTGGGATCCTCTTCAAATATTTCTATTATGGGCTCTTCTAGGGCAGAAAAGGAACCGGGTTCTGACCGATCCGGGAGAGATTTTCTTAAGGCCGCAACCGGATCGTTTTCTTCCGCGTCAAGAGGAATGGATCTATCTCCCGCCATTTCAGAAAAAACGGGGGGTGATGAGGAGTCCGGGGGAGATACACGACGATCTGCCGCAGGAGGTGTTGCAACGGTATTAAGCAGTTTACCTAAGGAAGCACGGAAATCTTTTCCATCATTATCCGGCATTGGAACATCAGGTACTGGAGAGGCTGTAGTATTCTGAGCCTCTGGAATATCCTCAAGCAAATCATCAAATGCAGAAAATGACGAGTCCTCTGACACGCCGGTATCCGGTTGAGAGGATGATTCAGGGATTTCCGATGGAAGAACTTCTTCAGGAGAGGTCTCATTTTTTGCCATTCCCAGTTTTCTCAACAATTCAGAAAAATTCCCCGCATCTGCGGTATTTTTTTCTGCGGGAGGAGATGCGGGAGGAGATGCGGGAATATGGGGAGGATCTTTTGGCTTGTCAGTTTCCTCCTTTTTCTTTATCCCACCGATCATTGTTAAAAGAGCATTGGTATCTTCGAGGGCTTCGTCGGTATCCTTGTTCAATCCAGACATCACCTTGGTTGACTGGTTATTTGAGATATTTTATATGAATCAGGTTAAAAGATAATTTTGCCTATGAGTATATCAAATCTTTGAATGATGACTCGAAGAAATTTCAGCAGGAATAGTAGAATTAACCGTATCACACGGTTTTTTATCAGACCGGTTCACCCTTGATTTCGGCCTGGATACTTTTTAACACAACCCTGATGAGCCCAAGCGGAGCATCTGACGTAGTAAACACACACAGGAAAAGATCCCCGCAGGGCACAATGATAAACTTTTTTTCCCCGGTTTCCAGGATCAGTTGATCCAGATTCCCCACTTTCATTTCCTGGGCAATTTTCGCGCCGGCCCGCATGAGATCTTCTGCCAGCGCCGCGACATGCTCAAAATCTGCATCACCTATTGACTGAACGGGAAATCCTTCGAAAAATGCTGAAACTGCGATAACACCGGGCAGGGCGGAAATTTTTTTGAGTTTGTCGTCATCAAGGAGCACCGGCATTGATGGGGGCGGGGTATGCTTTGCTTCAATATGCTGAGGGAGGGGGGCAAGGAGCAGATGCTCATTGTCGGCAATTTTTAAGGCATCGGCAAATTCAGCCTCATTGTATCTTCGCAGGTTAAACTTCTGTTCTGATCCATTTTCCCGGGGATCCATGGTCATATACGAGAGAGCCTCTTTTCCACGGGTAATAGCCTCGCCACTTTTGAAGTAAGCCGCCCTCAATTTTCCGTTCTCGGTGAAAATAAAACCACAACCTGCACCGGTCTCGATCTCGATGGCTCCGCAAAAGGCCATCAGATACTCGATCAACCCCTCACTCTGAGGGTCTGTGATGGTACCTCCGTCAGTTCCTGCAGGTAAGTTCATAAAAAGGAGAGGAGATGAATTTCAGAGTGCTGCAACGATACGTTCTTTATTTTTCTTTAACTCGTACCGTATTCTTCCAACATTGGATGTGGTGTCCGCTACGATAGCGATCAATTCATCGCCAGAAAGCGGAGATAAAATAATAGGACCTTTTTCCAGCTCAACGAGCATCTGTAAAAGTTCACCTTTACCCAGAGTACTGCCCATGGCTTCGGAGGTCCCAAGACCGGTGGAAGCCATTGCACCCAGTGCCTCGATATCGACTTTTCCCGACACAGCACTCTCAATAACAAAGCCATCCCTCCCAACTACAACAGCAGCTGAAACCCCTTCGACTTTTAAGAATTCCTCTAATAATGGTTTTAGCATACGTTCACCATGTAATAATTAAATGCTCTTGCTCTTGTTCTATTAAAAGGTTGGTCTTTTATCTCTCGTGTATCGTAAAAATACCGGGATTCTGGCAAAAATGCGGAATTTTGAAAGATTTCCAGACCTGATTCAGGCAGAATGATCATTCCGGCCTACCGGAATATCTCCAGCTGAAATGTAAAGGAAACAAAAACACATTCATGGCAATGTCCAGATCATGGTAGTGTCCTGATTATGAACGAAAAGAAAGTATATACACGAGTGCAATTACATTAGAATATAATGCAACTTCCGAGGGGTACATTCCGTGAAATCAAAAAGAGTGAACAGGTCAGTTCCATCCTCGACGAGTTTGAGCAGAAAAAATTTTCCGGGAGCTGCAATATATCCTCAGATAAGGTGAGCGGGACTCTGGTCTTCAAATCCGGAAAATGCATACTGGCAAAAGTCCAGAGTAAATCCGGCGATACCGCGTGGGATGAACTTCTGAAAATGAACAGTCAGGAAGTCGATGCCGCGTTATCAAGCCTGGATGAAGCGCAGATCCAGCTCGCGCTGGAATTCAACAAAGTATGCAGGATAGTAAAAGGGGGCAAGACAATCCCGGTGACCGGGTCATTGCCACAGAAATCTGTATCCCTTCCCCACCCTGAACCCGATATGAAAAAAATTCCCCTTCAAAAAAACCCTGGTGCCCCAACAAAGCCTGAGGCCGGTTTACCGAAACATATCCACCCGGCACCACCCACCCCCCGGCCTTCATCCTCATTCGTCTCACCGCCATTGTCGGTGAAAAATGCATCCCCGCCGCCACAGGCCCGGGCTTCGGTACCATCGCAACCGCCTTCAATGGTTCAACCGCAATCGCAAATACCAGTTTCGCGGCCTTCACCTTCAATAGAGCAAAATAATTCTCCCGAGTCTGAAGAGATGACTGCAAAGGATTCCAGCAGTTTTGAAAGAGATATTGACACTTTTGACACCCTCGATCTTGACGATGTTACCGATAAGATTCGTAATGACTGCAAAACGATGATTAAACAGCTGCAGCTCGAACATCTGATGGAGCGGTAATTTTTCAGGGAGTAAATCATGGACAGTCCCCTGAATGGATTTAACGCTATTCTGCTCATAATCATCGCCGTAATTATTACGATAATTATTGTTGGTGCGTTTTTTATTTACCGGGCCCGTAAGAGGGGACTCAGAGAAAACAACAAAGAGGCTCTCTCTCTTCTCTCTCACCATCGCCTCGATTACCAGCCGGAAATAAAAACCCTGCCGGTAATCCACCCCATAACAAAACCTGCACATTCAACAGTTTCGACAGACTCTTCCGAACCAGAAGATATCGATTTTATCACAACCGGTAGGGATCTGACAGAAAGCCTTAGCACTTTCTGATAACTATTCACTGGATATTTTCACGATTGCAACCTCCGATGGGCTTGTATTAGGCTCCACAGGAGGCGATACTGCACAGAATGATGCTGCAGTATACAGTGAACAGTTCAGGAATAATCCACAGCTCGAAACACCGGGCGTTATCCTGTTTGGACTGAATCACAAAGGATCGGAACTAATCGGCATCATCAGGACAAGATCCACTGTGTCAGAAAAAAATTACAGCGGATCGCCGCAGAAACAAAAAATATTTTAGACAGGTGGATATAAACCAACTCTGAGTGAGTTGGGTAATCTCATATAAATTAAACAGAGATACTTATCACCATAAGGTGTTCGATGGTCAAGGTCTACACAATCGCTTCGGGAAAAGGAGGTACGGGAAAGACTACCGTTTCTGTCAATCTCGGAACGATGCTGGCCCAACTTGGCAAAGAAACCTTCCTGATGGACGCTGACATCGGCATGGCCAATGTAGGCCTTATCCTCGGCCTGCAGGATGCCCCGGTCACGCTCCATGAAATTCTCGCGGGAAAATGCAATATTAACGACGCGATTTACGAAGGTCCTGCCGGCCTTAAGGTGATCCCGAGCGGGATCTCCCTCCAGGGATTCCAGCAAGCGGACCCGGATAAAATGCGCGATGTGATGAACGAGATTGTCAAACGCTGCGAGTTTCTCCTGATCGATGCTCCAGCAGGTATCAGTAAGGACGGGGTTGTACCCCTTGCCATTGCCGATGAAGTAATCCTTGTTGTGAACCCGGAATTATCTTCTATTGTTGACGCACTCAAGACCAAAATTTTAACAGAAGTTGTCGGGGGGCATGTGCTCGGCTCAATCATCAACCGTGTCGATCAGGACAAATCCGATATTATCACCAAAAAGATGGAGAAGGTCCTCGGAGGCAAGGTGCTCGGCGTCATTCCTGAAGATCCCAATGTGCGGAGAGCGTCCTCTGCAAAAGTTTCCATCGTCATCAAATTCCCTACATCGCCGGCATCCAAGGCTATCAAACGGATCGCATCGGATTTGGTTGGTGTCGCTTACAAAGAGGAAGTGGTTACCGAGAAGAAAGAAGGTTTCATTGATCGGTTCTCAAAAGCGCTCTTTAAAAAGAAATCTGATAGTAACTGATAATATCATAATTTCCCATTCACTTTTTTTATAATCAGAACCGCTGGGAATTATGTCCGGCATGACCGTTTCAGTGCTCCTTCAGGTTATCCGGCAAGAATTGCAAGATATTGTTCTTTTTCATGCTCCGTGGATACGGCTATTCCATTGACGCTGCCCTTTGCAGCAAACCGTACCAGTTCAGGGAGCGGGAATGTGCCTAATGGTTGAGATCCTTTAATGATTGCACCGATCATATCCTGAATTTTCATAAAAAAACCATCCCGGGAAAGGTATTCCAGACCATTAGCGGTTGCTCCGGATTATCCGCGGTCATACGTATGGCAATTATTCGCAATCCCGATATTATATAGTTGTGTAATTACTGCGCCTGCCAGCGCCATACATAAGTGCTCATAAAAAAAAAGATATACGGGATTTATGGAACTATTATATCCGATGGTGATCTCGGCGGTTGCGGTCCTTGCTACCCTGATCTATGCTTCGTATCTTGATATCAAGGATCGGCGGGTTCCGTTTAAGACCTGGTATCCCATGCTGATCATCGGGATCCCGGCATCGGTCTGGCTCCTGTACATGAAAACGGGAAATTTCAGTCTCATTTTAGGATATTTATCCCTGATTGTGAGTTTTTTTTACGCTAACTATCTCGACAGTCATGAACCCGGTGAACCGTTCCGGTTTGAATACCTGGGCATCACGTTGGTTCTGCCTGCACTCTCATGGCTTGTCCTGCCCACTACATTTAATCCGGCACTTGTTCCCTGGTACGCAATGTTTGCCGGAATTTTTGGCTACATTTCCTACATTACCTGGAAACAGAAACCCGAAGGAAAGGTCCGGCCAAAACGGAAGATCCGGGAATCCAATGTGGAAGAAGCACTCAACCGGTGGTACTTCATTCTGATTGTAGTTATCCTGGCCATCACCTCCGTACTGATGTTCATTTCCGGGGGTTGGGGAGCGCCGGCCCTCTTTGTCCTTCTCCCGGCAGTATTCTGCGGTGTCTTCTATCTCTTTGGCAGGATGCACCTCTTTGGGGGTGCGGATGCATGGGCACTCATCTTCATCTCCTTCTGCATACCGACATTCCCCTTCACGCCAATACTGGGAAATACCCCACTCGGATTTCTCGCGTTTTCGGTCCTGATCAATGCCCTTCTGCTCAATCTTGTCGCGCCGCTGGGTATTTTTGCACTTAATCTCATCCGGGGGAACCGGGCACCCCTCATGTACATGTTTTTCGGATTCCCGGTTAATGGCGAACATATCCAGCAGGAATGGGGATTTGTGATGGAAGAGTTCGACGAAAAGAAAGGACAGGTCAGCCGGAAATTCATCGAGTTCTGGGACTCCATCCGGAGGATGTATGCAGCGGAAGGCCGGGTCTACACCAAAGACCTGAGGGAACATCCGGAAGAGTTCTCGGAGGAACTGGCTCTGTGTAAAAAAGCCGGGACGGTCTGGATATCCTATGCCGTTCCTTTCATTATCCCCATCACAGCAGGACTCATCTCGGCGGTTATCTTTGGTGATTTCCTCCTTGCAATCATGAAATTTTTTGTAACGGGAGCTTAAAACTATGCTTAACCTGAAATTTGCAGACGGGCTGATTCCGGTCATTGTGCAGGACAAAAAGAACCGGGAAGTATTGATGATGGCATATGCAAATGATGTAGCAGTCCGGCTCACGCAGGAGACCGGGTATGCACATTATTACAGCAGGAGCTGGAAAAAACTCTGGAAAAAAGGAGAGGAGAGCGGCCATTTCCAGAAAGTTGAACGGATCCTTACAGACTGTGATGAAGACTGTCTTATCTACGAAGTGATCCAGACCGGCGCTGCCTGTCACACCGGTTACGAATCCTGTTTTTACCGCGCACTGGACGGAACGGTTGTCGGAACAAAGGTCTTTGACCCAGAAACCGTGTACGGGAAGAAATAATTAAACCCTTTTTAATAAGACACTCTAAAATTTATCACTATAGAAACCAGGAAGATCATCTGCCAGGAGCACGAGCTGTCCGGAATTTCGTACTCTGGCTGATAATTGAGAGTATTTGCCTGACCGTGAAACAAACACAACAGTCTTCCGAGAGGGATGCTGCAAGATTCAGATATCATTCCCAATCGTTCCTATTTTTTATCAGTCACAAGGGTGCTCATTTCCCGGTCGTTACTACATCCTGAAGAACTGTGGATGCTGGCCACTAACAGGAAAGGAAAAAACCTTCATCCAAATCCAGGATCAAAAAAAGGGAGAATTATGCTGTTCCGGCAGAGTCATAGACCTGGGAAAGGTAACGTGCCTCGAAGATCGTCAGAGGGGCAATGAAAATGATCTCAATGATAAGCCCAAGAACAGGGATCATGCCAATAACTGAAAGGATGATCTCAATGACGAGCATAACGACAATCAGGACTACCAGCGCGATGATATAAGGAACCCAGCCGATCTTAGCGATAGTTGCTGAAATTTCCTTGAAGTTGAACGCTTCGCCGATACTTCCGGTACGGGCAAACCGGATGATACCGATGTTAGAGAAGATCATGGTGAGAATCCCGATAATCGCCAGAACGATGAAACCAAAGAGCATGCCGCCAATCGCACCCACGATCGATAACGGGTTATTGGTTAATGCGACAATCCCTGCACCAATAGTTACAAAGAAGACAATCAGGAAGGGAATTGCCCAGATAAAGGCTACAATGACGTACTTAATCCCATCAATAAAGAGTGTTCCCCAGTCTGTAACTTCCGGTGCCGGGTTTTCGCCACGCAAGACTTTCAACGAATATCCAAGCAGCGGAAGGCAGAGCAGAATCGTTGCGATAACGAGTAATACCCACTGCATCCACTTACCAACAATCGCATCCTTTGCGTAAGCAAAAGAGTCCCCAATCATATTTCCAAAATCCATGTTCAATCACCGTTTTTAAGAAATTACTACTTTAAGTTCTCCGTTTATGAGTATTGATATTAAAAATAATAGGTATCCAGCCCGTTTTTGTGCAATGAACACTGAATAGCATCAGATCACTGAGGCAATCCACTAGTGTGGATCAGAAAAATCAAACCCCGTAACATAATTTATGAGAAGGTGCGAATATGAAACGAAAAAAAGTCTGGAACAGATAGTATGCGGTACTATTAATTGTCCCCCAAACCACCTTTCCATACGAGGAGTGTTTCTGCGTGGATGATGTCTGGGTGATTGCGATGCCTCCGTTGCGACCATACGAAATGGCTGCTTTTCCGCCAAACGCACTCGATATTGAACCCGAACCCGATACATTCGCAATTCCCGGTGAGAGAATGAACGGTGATGAGCTCGGTTTTGAGGCACAACCAATCATCCTCCCACCCCTGCGCTGGGATGAATTCCCGGATTCTGCAGTTTTTGTTCTCGATGCGATGCCGGATCCTGCGCTTGATGAACCATCCTGGGGAATGGGTACAAAAGCGCCCGATATCATGATCCGTACCGGCAAATTATTGCACCCGTGGGATGAGGAACCAGTTGAAAAGAGAAAACAACGGGCGAGTCCCTTGCCACTTGAACTTCCATAATCCTTTTTTACAAAAAAGGAGTTACTTAAAAAAACTAAACGGGTCATTCATATCAGGCGCGGATTTCTCTTCATCAGTCTTTGGGGTTTCAGGCAGGTCTTCTGTCATGATACCATAGATGAAAACAATTACCGGGATAATCAGGGCATAGAAAAAAACCGGTTTGCTGACACCCTGTGCTATGATATAAAGCGCCATTGCAAGGGAAAGACCAACATAAGCAAGTCGCATGTTTTCAGCTCAAGTTTTTAGAATACCGCTTTAATAATGTTCTTTTTAGCATCTGTACATTTATGAATTCCATGTAACAAAAGTTTCCAAGTTGTCCTGTACGCAATCGTGAAAAAAAGTGTTACTTGATCATACCCGGATCGATAGTCCAGGCAACATGATAATCCGGTACCATGCTGATCTCATCGCTGGTCTTTTCCATAAAATACACGTCAAGTACTGCACCTTTGGACAAGGTGGCAAAAGACTCATCCGAATGAATGATAATATAATCCCGCGCTGCGTCTCCGTGGCCGGGCAGGATATTGCCACTCCGGGCTCCGTTACCCATGTGGGATATCCCGATTCCCCCAAAGGAATTCCCGTAGATATTGGTCAGTTTACAGAACCAGACGAACTGGCGGGGTGTTGTTCCATTATTCATCGCAAGTACGTAGATGTTTATGGTACGATTATTGACATCCGTGGGAGGATCGCTCTCGATGCTGGCGAGCGACACTTCCATTGAATTGTTGCCGGTTCCCAGCGTTGTCGTTCCATTTATTGGCAAGATGTGATCGGGCAAAGCTTTCCCGGGGAACGTCGGGACAGGAGAGGTTGTGCCGGGCGGGGTTGTTGTTGAGGGAGTGGAGATGCAGCCGACAACGAGCAGGCAACACACCATGATAGCAAGAATCGCAATAGTTCTCATGTTCTTATCCTCTGATGGATCATAATTGTGCTTTAAAGGTAAAACATCCCGGTAAAAAATCCTTGTGATTCCCGGAATTCAGCGTATTATTGCACCAAACTGCAGGCATTTAAAAAAACAGGTACGGTTCAATTATCGATAAAAAATGGATTATGGATAATTTTACCGGTACGAAAAGATCTTCCCTTCCCGGGGTTCCGTGGCAAAACACACTCGCGATTCAGGTATCATATTCCGGGAATCACGAACCGACCGCAGAGCAGCCTGAATAATTATATCTGGTTCTTGGATTTCATCAATTCAACAAGACAGAAAAATGCCGCGGCTTCTATGGGATCTTTAAAATTGACCAGTTCTCCATCGGTTCGCTTCTCCAGGCAATCCGTAAGCATCTTTCCATATCCCTGTTCATAAATCTTTAACGCCTTCGTGGTCTTCTTCCAACGCAGGATCACTTCATTCAGCTGCATCCGTCGCATATTTCACCAGGATCCCATTGGCGTGAACAGGGGATGAAAAGAGGGTTGGCGGGGTGTGAAAGTGCGGGATGCTTCAAGGGGAATTTGCATCAGGGTGGAACATTTCCAGGTTCCTTTTTCTTCCGGTCGCGTTCCGCGGAGACCTGCGCTATCATCTGCGCAATCTCAGCCAAATTGCCGGAAATTTCATTCAGGTCAGTCTTGTTCCCGCAAACACAAGGAGATCGGTATGCAATGAATCCTGCTGCAGAAAAGTCATCTTCCGAAACGAGGATGCCGAACTTGCGTTCAATTACCGGTTCAATAATATCATCAAGCGGATTGTTGAGGCGTTCTTTTACATCAATCTCAAGCCCGGCCAGGTACTGATCAAGTTCTGTTTCCACAAAACCAATGACAATGATCTCCCTGGGATCGGCGCAATTGATCATGGTGTAGAGTTTGCTTGGAGTGCCAAAACCAATCGTGTGATACCAGGCTTTCCGGAAATCCTCGTATGTTTTTCCCTCTCGTAATTTCCGGGTGACTATTGCAACTGTTATCATGAGTGCTCCTTTCCCTGATCAAATCCATGGCATATTCCCGCATAAAAAATTTCGGTAACCAATTTAGTAACACAGCCTGCAGCGGGTGCGAAGGATTCATCGCGTTCCATATACACATACGGGTACCTGACGTATTCCTGCTATAATGTCAGTTAGGAAAACGTAATTATGTTTAATATATCTTCAGCAGTATGGTAGAACAATGAACGTGAATGGTACTTTGTTTGTCTGTATTATCCTCGTAACGGGTCTGGTACTTTCTGCAGGCAGCCTATCCACAAAACCTCCCGATAATAAAAGTAGTATCACCAACCCATCATCCCCGATCACGACAATGGCTTCCGTAGTTCCCTCCTTCACGGTTCCGGAAGTCCTGGTACCGATCACGACCGGTACAGCGATAGTTACCCGTACAGTGCCTGAAACGGTTCCGGTTACTGTCACCGCATCATGGATTCAAAAATCATCGGAGGCCAATTCAATAGATGACCCGAAAATCGTCATTCTTTCTTTCGACAGAGATTATTTCAGGATCCCTGTCCCCGATTGCGGGATGAAAGTAGTATTACCACTGGTTGCAAACGATACAAAGTACGGGATTAAGCAACCGGTCCCGAAACTTATCGCACTTTCCGAGGATCAGTTCAATGGATTTCTGAATACATTTGAAGGAAACTATACCGGGGAGGTTTCATCTTCATCTTTTTTCGATCCTGCCCTGCTGGGACTCCCGGTGTGCCGGAATACCGGCAAACCCCACATGGAATTTCATAAGGATTAACGCGACCCTTATACCGAGAAACGGCAACCCGGCAGATTACAATATGGGAATAAATGTCAGGTCCCACGGCAGGGTCATTGAACAGTTTCGGATGAATATGACCCTGATCATCGACCAGCCGGTCATTTTCACCCGGTATGTCCCGCTCAGGTCAGACGAGATGGATTTATTCGACAGCATTGAGATGGTGTTTTCCAAAAGGTCATAACCAGTCATCAACGGGAAATACCCGTATTTGGCAGCAAAGTGCAGGGCCTGGACAGGTAACTGATTCTTTACCTTGAATTTTAAAAAAAAAGATTCTTCTTTTATTACCGGGACTTCTGTACCGGCCCGGACACCGGCGGCACAATGCTTATCGATTTGTACATGTCCATAACTTCTGCAGAATAGGGTGACGGGTTCTTGAACGCGAAGATGTAAACCGTCCCATCCACATTCGTAAAGATGTATGTGGCCCTCATTTTGTCAGTATCAAAGTCCATCTGATAGGATCGATAACCCTCAAAAGAATCAGTAGGGGAAATTTTTAGCTGATAATTGTGTTTCGTGATAACAATCCGGCCATAGGTATTCTGGAGGGCAAGGGTTGCCTGGTTGAAATAATTTTCAAAATCCGTCACCGGGTTGGGATCCACATCAATACTCAGCGTGGTATATTTGGAAATATCAAGATTCTGGTACACCGGAAGAGTTCGTTCACGGGAAATATCCGGCGAAAAGAAATTGGCAATATTTGTAGTCACACGTCCATAGTCTCTCATCGATGTTTCAGAAGTTATTTCCTTTTGCCAGTCCCCGGGGTAACTGATAGTGACACCGTGGGAAAGCGTTGTCGTAACAATCGCGGGCTGGATGCTGGTCGCGACTGCAGGAGTCGCCGTGGATATCGGGACCGGAGAAGAAGATACCGGTTGAGACGGATTAGCAGAACTGTTCGATGACGTACAGCCTACACAGATAACGCAAAACACAAGAACCATGGCAATACATGCGGATCCTGAAAAAAATTGATATCAGACTTCATCTTCCTCATGGTTGCAAAAAACGGTGCTATTGTTTTAATATATTTCGCTTAAAATCAAAAATAGTAAAGATGCATGCATTAAAGTCATCATGAATAATTCCATAAAACCCCGGTTGGGAAGCTTTTCAACTACTTTGCTCCGGTTTATCAGAATTTTGAAGGAAAATTCCCGGAAAAATATCATTTTTTGTTCTATTTTGGCGAAAGATATATCTGGATTGTAACGCACTTTTCCACAGTGACTATCCGCGGGCCTATTCACCGAGGGATGTGATCGTGGCTGAAGAGGCAGCTCGTTCAGAAAAAGAACGATCTGACCGGCAGGAAGATGTACAGAACCTGTTATATGTCCGACTGACGGCTGTTCTCGGAGTATTAACGGCAATCATCGGCACAACCGGAATGATTGGAGAACAAACCGCAATCGTACCGTTGGGCAGTCTCTTCCTTTCATATTTCTCGATCGCATTCTCTACTGCACTTATCTGGATCTTCTTTGGCGCAGTGCTTGCATATCTCTCGATCTGGCCAACGCCCGCACGGGGTCGATCCATCATCGTGGCTGGGATCTCTCTCATCGCGATCATTGAAGCGCTCGAGATTCCCCTCAACGTATTGGGAATCCGGGTATTTGGCAGGACTGGAATCCTCCCGGGTTCCTCTGCGATCGAATACCCGGCCACGTCCTACTTCCCGGTCGGCCCGGTACTGATCGTCGCTGCTGCGGTTGCGTTAATCCTCCTGGTGAAAGCCAGTGGCAAATCTGCCCATCAAAAAAGAACACGAGACGCACTCGGAATGACCGGAAGCTTCATTGCAATCGTGAGCTTCATGTTCATCCTCGGTTATCTCTACGGAGTGCCGTTCCTGTACGGGACACCGTTTATTCCGATAGGGGTAGCGTCGGCCCTGGCCGGGTTCTGCACCGGATCCGGGTTCGTCACAGATGCTGGTCCGTCGGCAGTCCCACTCCGGTATTTCTCCGGAACATCGGTACGTTCCCGCCTCCTCAGGACGATCATTCCGCTGGTCTTTGTCTTCTTTCTCTTGGATAATATTCTTGATGTGGTTATCTCGTCATATTTTAACATCCAGGGCGCACTCCTCTTTTCGCTGACAGCAGTAATCTTTTCCCTAGTCGCGAGCCTGGCGGTCGGGCATCTGTCCAAGGGACTGAGCATGAAACTCGAGGCTGAAGAAAAACGAAGGAAACAAACTGAGGAGGCACTCCGTGAGGCAAACAAAAAACTCAACCTGCTGAACAGCATTACCCGGCATGATATTCTCAACCAGCTTATGGTGATTGACGGATATCTCGAAATATTCCAGGAAGAGTGCCATGGAGATGAGAAACTCCGGATCTATTTCGACAGGATAATACAGTCAACGAAGATGATCGAACACCAGATCTCATTTACGAAATTCTACCAGGAGCTCGGCGTGCAGGCACCGGTATGGCACCGGGTTCAGTCTGTTGCGGAAAGGATTTCGCGCATGTCCGGGTTTGAAAAGATCAGGTTCACAATAAGTACAGAATCACTTGAAGTATTTGCAGATCCCCTCTTTGAGAAGGTGTTTTTCAACCTGTTCGATAATGCGGTGAGACATGGAGAACATGTTTCGGAGATACATGTCCGGTTCGAGAGGAAGGAAAAAGAGGGGGTCATCATTGTGGAAGACAACGGAGTCGGAGTTTCTACAGAGGACAAACCGAAGATCTTTCAGCGAGGGTATGGGAAACATACTGGTTTTGGTCTGTTTCTCACAAAGGAGATCCTCACTATCACCGGAGTCACGATCCAGGAGACCGGCAAACCGGGTCAGGGTGCACGATTCGAGTTGATCGTGCCGTCGGGGGGATTCCGGGTTCTTTCGGCCACATGATGTTAAGAGAACCACCGTTCCTAAAATCGGTAAGGATCATTTGACCGGTCAAAGAAACCAGCTCCGGAAACAGCATCCATCATATGATGAAACGGGGATACCCTTTCAACGTACAGGAAGGGGGTATGTGCAGGGACACTGGCAGATGCATTTCCTCAATCGTTACCATTAACTACATCACCGGATATAATGCAAAAACATGCCTCTCAAAGAGAAGATCCTGGAAGTGATTGGCGGACCTCATCCAACCGCAGTAGCGACACTGAATGGAAAAATGCCCGCGGTCCGCTTCATGGTCCTGGCTGGCTTTCCTGACATGACGTTTGTCGGGGCGACCATGAAATCCTCAAATAAGGTCGAACAGCTGAAGAAAAACCCGGATGCATCGCTCTCGGTCTGGTCCGGAAAAGAGTTCTCCGACCCGTATGTGGAGATTATAGCAAAAGCAAAAATTCACGAGGATGTTGCCACGAAAAAGAAGTACTGGAACCCGATGTTCGAGCAGTACTTCAAAACTCCCGAGAATCCAGATTTTGTAGTACTTGTTTTTACCGCAAATGAGATCACCTATCACGGTAAGAACATGTCCAGCATGGAAGTCTGGAAACGTTAATTTTTTTATCGAATCCAGAGACTACAATTCTGGCACTAACTTAAGGGTTCCTGAAGGGCAGAATCAATTAAAATGCCGGTAAGAATGCGTTTTTCCCGAAGAGAGATCGGGTATAACTCTTAAATTTTCATGAGTCCGATCCGGTGCCCAAATCCCGAACAAATAGTGTTCTAGCCGGGGGCGTTATTGATGCATATAATTTGTTCTCAACCACCGGATTTACCGACATCAGGTACAGTCTTTCACGTTACCATGAAGGGTAAAGTATTGGAATAGACCGGGCCGGGATTGGTTACACCAACATTTCTGATCTGAGCAGCAGCGATATCTGCCGAACGTACGTTCAATGTCAGATGCTTTGAGGAAATATAGGTGGTGTCTGATTGTTGTGGAGCTCCGTGCCAGGTTACAATGGATCCCGGGACAAAACCAGTGCCGTAGATATTGAGAGTGAAAGCAGGCCCCTTTGCAATTGCAGTTGATGGACTTATGCTGGTCAGTGCTGGACCGGCCGGGATTGCCGTAGGGGTGGGGGTAGTTATGGTAGTGGGCACCGGATTTATCGTTGGTTGCGTGGTGAGGGCGACACTCTGGTCTCCCCATTGAGCGATGAGAATGTGTGCGGCATCATCAACCAGACGAATGCCGATTGGTGAGAATGGAACGGATTGGGCAGCCGGCTTGGCAATGTCTGATACATTGTTGGTTATCCGGTAGCCACTTGAACTGTTGAATATGTACAGCATTGTCCCCGGTCCAAAGGAATCAATCCCCGGAAGGGGTAATGCACGATAACTGCTGGATGGTGTGTCAACGTAGATACTCATCAGGTAGAGACGGCTTCCCGATGCTACGAGATAGGCAGTATCTCCACCCTTGTTAAACATGCTGATAATATTTTTTCCAGAAATACTCTGGTTCTGGATATTCGGCACAATAAATGCAGATTTGCTTATAGGGTGATAGAAACCGGAGATAAATACCGCAAAAATTGAGACAAGCATGATGACGAGAAGGATCATCAGGATCGCTCCAATAACGCTGGTTAATCCGGATTCATTTTTCATAAAAGGTCTTGTTACAAGTATCCCAAAACATATAAATAATTATTCCTGCCTGCGAGGATGCATGGAAGTGGTATCCCGAGATTCCCTGCCCGAAACAGCAATCTATCCGGATACCCAGGTTGGATACCGTAATTTCCGGAAAATGATCGTATTTCTAGTCGAAATTGTAATATTTTCGTAAAAAATTCCTGACTTTTTGTGACTCTAAAATCCTCTCGTCAACGCTGGTAAGAATTTGTTCAATGATCTCAACCTGTTTTACAATGAGTGACCTCGTTTCCGCATTATCAGGTATGGAATCAGCCTCCAGCAGAATTGCCTGAAGAGGGTTCCTGATCTGGTCATTCAGGATCTCAAACTGCTCGACATTATGTTCGATCTGCTGGAATGCCTGTTTCTTCAGCTGATCGATCTGTTCTTTCCGGCCCCGGGAACGTACTACTATGGAAGAGATCACGATGCCGAGCGAGACATAAATGTAAAACCATGCCATATGAACAGCAAGAGTCCAGGCAGATAGAGAACCAAACACGTAAACAAGTGTGATATAGACCCAGCCCAGGGCAACCGTGAACAGTACACCTTTTTGGGGAAACCAATAAATCACAAGGAACATCGGAATCAGGAAAAAAAAGGAAAATAACTCATTAATTCCCCTTGAGAGGCATATTATTGCCACCAGTATGGAAATAGTCGAGGTAAAAAAATGAGGAGGCACCAGTAGTTTTTTTGGGTGAGAAAATTCCGTACCATATACTTCAAGTTCCATCGGGCTGCATTTTTTCCGCATGTGATATTTTTTTTACAATATATTATCTCTTGAGAAAATATTATCATTATATGAATTAAGACCATCGGTTTCTTTCACGGAAAGTGGGGAGATTTTTTGTGGGGTTCACCGTACGAATAGGGATCTTAAACCTGATCCGGATTTAAAAGAGGTATTTTTTCAAGATCTGCGGTAATTGAGTCCGGCCAAAATATGAGTTACTTGATCAATTCACCTTTTTAATCAAATTGCCCCAATACAGGAGTGCTTTCCCGATGCAACTACCATATGTTTTCCTTAAAAGTACCAGGTTGCTTCATATCTTCCGTCACTATCTCCAACTGCCGTCTGATCATATTCAGATAAATCTATGAACTACCGATCTGACAATTCAAATCAGTTTTAGAAAAATCCAGGAAAACAAAAAAAACAGATCATTACCCGAATTAAACGATTTAATCACAAATGCAAAAGAACAAAAATGCTCATTTTTTGTATCCGAGGGCTGCTGCCCTGGCATGTGCAACCTGGCAAAAATATTCAACCTGACTATCCAGACTACCGGTTTCGAGTGCAGCGTGTGCTGGACACCACATACAAAGATTGATGATGGGGCAGACGTGGCAGGTGCCCAGGTAGTCCTTGCAATCTGAACGCATAGCCATTACTGTTGGTATGAAGTGCTGCCATGCATCCTGGACAGATATTTTTTTCACGTCGCAGATACAGTCCGGATGGCAAAGGGATTCGCAGAGCCGGAACATACCCTCGGGACTAATGACAAAATTGCTATCGCCTGCACCGCAAAAGAAGAGGTGATTCCCTGTTTCGGGGCTGAATCCGGGTAAGATATACTCATGACAGTTTTTTCTCAGAGCTTTGGCCCGTTCGTCATCAGACTTTTCCAGTAAAACGATCTCTTCCGGGGTGAGCCGTTCCGTTCGTATTTCATCGTTCCGGACGAGGTCGTGGTCCATTCTCAGGTGCAGAAAGGGATCAAACCGGTAATAATCCTTGGTGCGGGACCGGGAAAATATCGTAATCTCCGGGATCTCATGGAGGTTTGAACGGATTGCCATGGCCTTGAGCCTGACCTTTATTCCTGCGTCCTGAAGCAGATCAAGCCCCCTCATGAAGGCATCGAATGAACCCGGTCTCCTGCTGATCGCTTCGTACGTCTCCCGGGTGACACCATACACCGTTATCTCAATGTCGCGGGGGGGATACCGGAGGAATAAGTCTATGTGGGTTTTATTGATCAGGGTCGCATTGGTCATGACAGATACCAGAAGCCCTTTTTTCTTGAGGCCGAGATAAATCTCGGCGAAATTTGATCGAAGCAGAAGGTTCTCCCCCGGTGATGTTGCACCAGACTGCCCCCAACCGGACGGCCTGATCTGCGATATCGAGAATCTGTTCCGTACTCAACTCCTTCTGCCGGGCGCGGGCATCTTCAGCGGGAAGATTGATGTAGCAGTGACGGCAGTTATTATTGCAACGGGAAGTGACTTCGAGGGTAAAGGATTTGCAACCTCTCTGGTTTTCCATCTTCTCCCATAAGGCAAATTCCTCAACAAGTTTTCGTGTGATCAACGGGAGTGGCATCCGGGTTCACCTCCAGTAATTTTTACTCTGACCGGTGCAACGTTCCATGCTGCTTACCAGGAGCAGTCATCCCATTAGTCAGGCGAATCGTCTTCATGGCGCTGGGGGATTGCCGGATTGTGACCTGGAACCGCCAAGGGTATAACCTGCCAGGCCGCGCAATTTGTGAAGCCCAGCAGTACATACTCGATTTGGAAGTCTGATCACCCGGGATATTCTCCAGAGGAAGCCATGCCGACTCATAAAAGCGAGCAGGGCCCGTTCCGGTCCAAGCCCGGCGGGTATATTCCTGCCATTGCATTCAACCTTGGTGACATTACCAATGATTTTGGGAAGGGGAATCATGCCATCGGGCTCTTCCCGGTTATCTCCTTTGGTCTCGAAGGCATTATCTCCGCATTTAACAACACGGTGAATGATCAGGGTCCCACAATTGGGCAGTTCGAAAGCCACAACGTCTCCCGGTGATGGACGATCTGAGGAAAACGGTACAATAGTGACGATATCATGGTCCTTGATAAACGGGTACATGCTGGAACCGTATGCAGCGAAACGGAAGGGTTTTCTTTTTTCCATCGCTGCTTTTACCAGTTCAAGCCGGACCTCGCCAGAGAAGGATCCTTCGTCCTCCATCCTCACATAGGATCCGGTTTTTTCAGATTGCAACGACGATTTTCCTCCGGAAGAGTTCCGTAATAATTCCCTGCACATCCCGTTCGATCTCTCCGTCATGAGCATCATATTCTGCAGCCAGGTCAATGGCAATTTCCTGAAGGCTCAATTTACCATCGAGCCGTTCCCAGATACTCCTGCCGGTCTCATTTAATGTATAGATCTCGTCTTCCTGATCGCCAATTCCCGATGCAAGGGGCACGATGATCAGTTCCCCCATGATCTCGCGTGAAACCACATCCTCGGATCGCTGGAACACAGAGTCGCGGGTAATTACTATCTCCACAGGTTCACCATTTCTGTTGTACAGTATCCCTCTTGTTTACTGGTTAAAAAAAGTTGGGGGCATCACCGGAAATAAAGAAATACACAACGATTCTATTTTTTTCAACCGACTATTGGAGGGAATAACCCTCAGGAAATTTAATAAAAAAATTTGCGGAATTAAGAGGCGTTAGGAGTAATACAGGCAATGCAGATTCTATGCTGTCCATGACCACCGATTTTGATCATGCAGGAGGATTTACTGGAGTTTGAATTTGAAGTGCCCTTATCGGCAGCCTTAAAGGAAATTATTTGCGTGGCATGTTTACATTTCGTAAGAAGGTTCTCATCCGAGGTGTTCCGCACCAAGACAATCAACTCGGGTTTTGTCCAGGATTTCTTCATCGTAAAATGTTCCACGGGCATACTATAATTCTATTCTTTTGTTCCGGTATATATCCGTTCGGACAACGCCATGATCCTCCCGGGCCAATCGATAACATCCCATGCACTCTCACCCCGATGGAGGAGCCCGAGATCCACAGCCTGGACATGGGCTACCCTGCAGAAATACTCCACCGGAGTATCAAGCGTCCCATGCTCCATCCAGGATTTTGCAGGGCATTGCTCGCACATCCCCCTCAGGAAACAGCGGGCGCAACGGGAAAGATACTCGGGATTTGTGGCCTCCTTCTCCCGCAACTGAGGAAAGAACCGGGTGAGTGCATCATGGAGAGAACCAGCAGGGCGTATACTGTTTCAGGATGCCTGAGCAGGAGGCAGGGCTGCAGCACGCCATAGGCATCCACACAGCCACCGAGACCGGCTCCGCAGGGAAAGAGTCTCTCCCCGGGGGGTCGCATGAATCGTGAACAGAAGTCCTGCATATGTTTACTATACACCTGCCGGTTCTGGGATAGTATGGCTAGGCCCTCCTCCGGCGATATACGCAGGCTTTCGATAACCAGGTTCTTTGCCGGGGAATCACGTCGACAACGAAGGTCCAGAAACAGGGAATAGACAGGAAGGACTTTCATGGCCGGAATGGTCGACTCCCAGTTTTCGAACAGTGCGATTTCATCACGGTTCGTGGGGAGAAATGAACTTTTCACCACAAACGGAATCTTCCGGTCAAGCAGGAGATCGATACCCCGCCGGAACTCGTCATACGATCCACTAACCCGGGAGACCGCTTCATAGGACGTTTTTGTCATACCATAAACCGTGACCTCCATCAACTCCCGGGGGGGAACACGGGCGAGCAGGTCTGCTATTGCCGGGGTGATGAGCCGGGCGTTCGTGAAAATCATAACATTCAGGCCAAGTCTCCGGGCAAACAGGTATAGTTCCGCAAAATCCTTCCGCAGGAGGGGCTCTCCTCCGGTAAATCGTACGGAAAGAGCCCCAAGTGTTGCAGCTTCGATCAGGATCCGTTTGACTTCCCCGGTTGGGATCTCCCGTTCCCGGGCAGCATCCTCTTCGGGGAGGTTGATGCAACAATGGATACAGTCATTGTTGCAACGCTCGGTCAGCTCCAGGTCCAGGCTGCCCAGCAAAGGAGTCCTGTTTTTCCAGAGATCATAGGAAGTGGCGTTGACGTTGACCACGTAGGGCGATGGGATCTCATCAGTCATGTCAATGTTCCTCCAGGAGGTGGAGCCTGCACCAGGTCTCCGAGTTCTTTCACGATTGCCCCGCTCTTGTTAAACTGCATCGTAAAACAGGGTACTTTTTCAACAATCTTCTCCAGCACGTCGAGTTCCTTCTGCCACCAGGCCTCCGTTACCATCGGCCTGATGAGCGTAGCAAGCAACCGTTTCCAAATCTCTCTGCGATCCGTGAGCGGTGTGAGACGGTTCGTTGTATCCTGTTGCAGGAACATGATTGCCCGCAATGGTGCCGATGCTGGCGATACCTCTGCTACATCTCCGTGACTCCAGGTACCATGAACGAACCACCCGTCATCCTGGTGCCGTATAATGTTGCGGTCATCGCACAAGATTCCTGATTTCAGCCCATTTCCGGGATTCGAGTCCTCACCCGGTAAGGCGTTCATCAGGTATACACCCTTGAGCATATTTACGGTCGTGGATTTACCGGCTCCTGAGTGACCAGCAAACAGCAAGCCCTGTCCATTGACAATCACTCCGGCCGAATGAATCATTACTGCATTCCTGTCCGCTAGGAGCGGGGCCAGCCAGATCTGGTCTGTGGGGAGATGCGCGAGAGAATCCCACTCGTAGTTGCTGATCTCTTTGCGCTCCCGGGGATGGTGGTAAATTGTCGCATTTGTGTAGTCAGCGCTGAATACCCAGACGCGATGCTTTTCCGGATCGTCCCGGGTGGGTGAAATCTCCTGGTAGAGCCACATCCCGTTCATCCGCGAGATTAACCAGGGGGGCTTGCGATAGACCTCAGTGCCGAGATCACTGGCCGGTATATCAGGAATTCCGAAAACGTGACGGAACAGCACATTGTCATCACCAGGCCCGTCAACAGCGAACGGGGTCAGTGCAGGAATGTCACGATTTCAGGGCCGGCCTATTCCCCGAAGATCTATATGTCGCGATGGGGCTCCTATATCTCCGGGTATGCCCCGATAAAGGATTCAAATGGTACGATTGTCGGAATACTGGGAGTTGACGAGACCGCAGCAACGGTACTCAGTTACGATGTTTACCGTTTTTTCAATCTCGTTGAAGTATCGTGAAGTAAGAGGCAGACCGCTGCTTACCAATTGCATGAGCCCGAATCAGAATCTCTTTTCCGGGGCCCCATGAGGATAAAAAACTGATTACCAATGTGTACGATAAGCAAGCCGGGGAGCTCTGGCACCCGGCACAGTGCATTGACTTGCGTTTTTTTTATGGGGGAAGACCTTCTGAAAAACGCCAGTATATTGCGCATCCGCTATCTTCCCCGGGACAGGTCTTTGCCACGAAAAACTGACAGCCACCCCCGCAGGGGGATTCACGTGTTACCGGTTTATCCGGTTGTTTTATTGAATGAACCGCCATACAGCAACCTCATTAGTGACTTATCCCGGGCCACTATTTCAGGTTTTAGTTATCTGAAAGAATGATATGGATTTTTTTCATTTTGGTCCGTAGGAGTCACTGCCGCCTTAGCAACTCCCTGAGGGAGAGGTGACGGGTGCCAGATGTGCAGAGGAAGCCACCCACCCATCATGATAGTGCAGGGAACTCGCTTTGAGGGGGGGCGGATGACAACCTGGAAAAGATACGCTCATCCGGGCCCATTTTAACCCCCGTTAACCCTCTTTTTCCGGCCCAACGACACTATTTCGTGAAAAAACGACACTATTCTTTTCTGATTCATTCAAAACAGCCCCGGATTTCCGCAAAAGCGGGTAAAATACGCCCGGAAAATGTCCATAATTAGCACTAATTGTATGGCCGATCTCCCCAAAATCCATACTCACCATTTTGCACAAATCTCCGCAAAAATTCACCCTGCAAAATACCGCACGTATTCGCGTTTGGCGGGCCGATCCCGGGCGTCCGCGATGAACTGGACGGTCAGGAAAATGGGGACGGGATTCCGAGATCCTGGTTTTCACGTCGGAGAACCTTATGAAAGTGAGTTATCACACAAGGGGCATAAGGGATTCTCCGACGGAGAATAGGATCCTGCGGGAGATGATCCATTGGCTCACTTTCTTTTTGGTGATCTTTTAGGTAAGGGATCTCGTGCCCCCGTCATAATCAAAGTACATCCCGACCCTCTCCTCTTTTTTTGGAGGGGATGGTCGCCCTACAGCACACGTAGGGACCCTCCCCCCTTCGGCTGCATGAACAAAAAAACGCTCTCCGTCGTGACTCCATGCGAAGCCGTGCCTGCGAGTATGCAAAAAGGGAGGGGAGGGTCACCCTCCGGGCACATGGGAGGGGGTACCCACTTAGCGCAAAGGTGTGGAGGATTCATTTCCAGCAAAAAGATGATGAATCCCCGGCACTAACTATCACCAAAGGATTGTGACCGGTGACTTCTTTCCATACCATCAAAGGAAAAGATGCCGTCAAAGCATTTTCCAATGCCGGAGGGAAGGTTCGCCCGGGAAAAGGTGATCATGTCAATATCAAGATGGCGAACGGACAACTGATCACCATCCCGGTATCCGGAGAAGTCAAGATCGGGCTCTTGAAAGCCGCGATCAAAAAAGCAGGGTTGACTGAAGAAGAATTTGAAAAATTGTTATGAGAGATAATCATGGAATACACGATTCTGATCCACAAGGCAGATGAAGGCGGGTTCTGGGCTGAAGTGCCGGCACTTTCAGGCTGCTTCTCACAGGGTGAGACCATCGAAGAGACAATTGCGAACACCAAGGAGGCAATTGAACTGCATATCTCCTGCCTGCGGGAAGACGGGGAAGAGATCCCGGTTGATAATGAATTTATTATAAGCCGCGTACGGGTTGAGACCGTCGCAGTATAACGCTGTCCCAACTCTTTTTACACGTTCATTCATGCCTCATCTTCCTCAAGATGCAGCCAGTCCTGCTTCATGGAATATTACAGATTTCCCGTCATGAGAGGTCACCCTCAAACGATGAGGGAGGAGGTCTCCTCATTTCCGCATGAGTGGGGGGGAGGGGTACCCCCTCTCTTAACCGGGAGAGGGAGTAGGCAGGCCCGGTATCCCCCCCTCTTATTTTGGACAGGGGTACCCACCCCCCTTCTTTTTTTGGCGTGGGGGGTGGGTACCCCTCCGGGCATATGAGGGGCTCCCATCCCCCCTTTCGAAATAACGAGCCACAGGTCACCCTTCACGTCAAAAAAGGTGAATGCACAAGAAATATTAGAATTATTGAATCTGCACCCATTTCGTCATTCAAAGTATCTCTTTCCTTCTGGCGAATGGCAAAAATATTTTTTTGAATTTGAGATTAAAATTGAGTGGTTGTGGTTAGACGAATTAATTATTAGTGAATATAATCAAGAAACTTCAGATAAGTTTTTACATTCTCAGGATTTCTCAAAATTCATTCAGCATAAGATCAATCAGGAAATTATTATTCTGAGATCATTAACAAACCGTTCAATTTCTAGCAGACCGTTTGATTTAATTTACACTGGATGGTTTTCTCCAAATATCGGTGGCGGGGGGATAGATTCACCATGGAATAACCCCAAAGAAACAGCCCAATTATCATCAGAAAATATGAGCGATTATCAGAAATATCGGCAGATATTTCAAAATATCGACGATAACAAAACCAAACAGCAAATTTTCGTTGCAATGCGAAAATTAGCATTTGGTATGGATAAAATCTATAGCGGCGATGAAGTTTTAGATACTATATCGGGCCTTGAAGGATTACTAGTCAGTGAAAAAAATGAAGTAACACACAAATGTGCTGAGCGAACAGCCATCTTATTGGAACAAGAGATTGAGAAGAGAATCCAACTTCAAATTGATATTCGAGAGGCATATAGGTTACGAAGTAACGTTGCTCATGGTAGTGCAATTATTGATGATGAAGACTCCATAATTTCTAAAAGATATTTAAGGGGAAAAGAAGCAGCCTCGAAAGATTACAGAGAATTAAACAAAAACAGAAAATTAAGACAAATTTCAAGGGATTCTTTATATCGAGCGATAATAATTTGTATTCAGCAAAATACGACAAATTTCGATTGGGATAGCGCACTTATGGGAAAAAATATATTTTAATTAATTTTATTTTTCGATGTAATCAGAGAGAATATTATCAACATCTGTTCACCCCTCCCCCCACTATCCCATCCCGAACCCCTTATAAACATGTCCGTAATATATCTATCGTATCAACGATCTTTGATGTTCGTTGAGCCAGATAACCAGCGTGGGCGGCTCGAACAGACGTCCGTGCGGGTGGCGGGAAACGGCGAGCGCTCGCAGGGGTTCCCGTTAAAAAATCCAAGAGAATAGCATAGCATACCATAGAAGACGATACGAGAGGAATATAATTATGATACTAGTACCTGATACCAGCGTCCTTATTGACGGGCGCATAACCTCAATGATAAAAGCCGGTGAATACAAGGGTGCAACAATAATCATCCCGGAAGCAACGATAGCAGAACTCGAGGCCCAGGCAAATAACGGACGCGAAATAGGGTTCTCGGGCCTCAACGAGCTGCAGTCGCTGTGCAAAATGGCTGAAGAAAAAACCATAGAACTCAAATTCTCCGGTATCCGCCCGACCCTCGAACAGGTCAAGCTCGCCAGTGGCGGCGAGATCGATTCGATGATCCGGGGCATAGCAATCGAGAACAAAGCCCGCTTCATCACCAGCGACTTTGTCCAGGCCGAAGTGGCCCGGGCAAAGGGGCTCGATGTCATCTACTTAAAACCGCAGCTCGGGGACTTCGGACCCCTGGCCATCGACCAGTTCTTTGACGAGCACACCATTGCCGTGTACCTCAAGGAGCGGATCGCCCCCACGGCCAAGAAGGGCACGATCAGCGACATGAAACTCGTCAAGATCCGCGACCAGCCCACCTCCGAGTACGAACTCCGGGCCATGGCACAGGAGATCCTTGAACGGGCCAAGCGGGACCCTGACGGATTCATCGAAGTCGAGAAACGCGGCATCACGGTGGTGCAGATCGGTTCCATGCGGATCGCCATTGCCCGCCGCCCGTTCTCGGACGGCATGGAGATCACCGCGGTCCGCCCCATCGTGGATGTGACCCTCAAGGACTACACCAAGGCCGATGTCATCACCAAGCGCATCACCGGCGAGAAACGCGGTCTCATCATTGCGGGCTCGCCCGGCTCGGGCAAGACCACCCTCGCCCAGAGCGTTGCGACATTCCTGTCCGACTCGGGCTTTGTGGTCAAGACCATGGAGGCTCCCCGGGAACTCCAGGTACCGGACCAGATCACCCAGTACACGGCGCTCGATGGCAGCATGGCCAACACCGCTGACGTGCTGCTCCTTGTCCGCCCCGACTTTGTTATCTTCGACGAACTCCGGAAGAACGAGGACTTCAATGTCTTTGGCGACATGCGGCTCGCAGGTCTCGGCATGGTCGGCGTCATCCACGCCAACGGCGTCCGGGATGCAGTCCAGCGCTTCTCGAACCGCGTAGACTTCTCGGTGCTCTCCCAGGTGGTCAACACGATCATCTTCGTCAAGCAGGGCATCATCAGCAAGATCTATGACGTTGACTTCACCATCAAGGTCCCCAATGGCATGTCCGGCGACGTACACATGCGTCCCGTAACCACCATCACCGACCACGAAACGGGCCAGCTGGTGCTCGATGTCTTCCGCTATGATGGCGAGACCATCGTAATGCCGGTCATGGCCGGCGTAGCAGCACCCGCAGCAGCCCCGGTCCAGCCGGTAAAGACCCCGCAGGTGCAGCAGATCGGCCAGCCCGTTGCTCTCGCACCGCTGCCGGCCCGCACGCCCACCCCCGTTGCCCCACCCCAGGAAGCAGCCAAGAAAGAGATGGATGAGCACCCCGGCTGGAGACTTACGGAAAAGGATATCCAGCGCGAGATTGGGCGCTACACCGAGGGCTTTATAAAAGTCCAGATGGTCAGCGACACCAAGGCGATCGTGTACATCGATGACAAGGATGTCCCCGCAGCCATAGGAAAAGGCGGCAAGAACATCTCGGCCATTGTCAACAAGATCGGGATCGGGATCGACATCAAGCCCCGCTCCGAGTTCGACCGGCAGCAGATGCAGGGCCAGCCGCAGAGATCCGACGAGGAGATGAACCTTGGCGGTGGCGTCAAGATCCAGACAGACAAGAAGCAGCTGACGATCATTGCTCCCGAACAGAGTGGCAAGATTGTCGATGTCTTTGCCGGTAAAGAGTATCTTTTCACCGCAACCGTAAACGACTCGGGTGAGATTCACCTGGCAAAGAATTCGAGCATTGCCCAGGAGATGATCCGCCGTTACCAGAACAGCGAAGTCATCAAGCTGCGGCCGGTATAACCTTTTTTTGTGGATGTGAGAATGTGAGCGAATTTGATCTGGGCAAATTTGAAGAAGAAGCACACGAGCGCTGGATACATGCATTTGAATCCAACCCGTCGAATCTGGAAAAGTTCTACCTGACGGTCGCCTACCCGTACCCGAGCGGTGCCATGCACGTCGGTCACGGCAGGACGTACATCGTGCCGGACGTAATCGCACGCTACTGGCGGATGAAAGGCCGGCAGGTACTGTACCCAATGGCATTCCATGTCACCGGTGCGCCGGTGATTGGGATCTCCAAGCGAATCGCCAACAAGGATGAGAAGACCATCCGGCTCTACCGCGATCTCTACAAGGTACCGCAGAATGTCCTTGATGAATTCACCGATCCCCTGACCATTGTCAAGCACTTTGCCGGGGAATACCAGCGGGTCATGACGGCCTGCGGTCTCTCGATTGACTGGCGGAGACGCTTCACCACGGTCGACCCGACCTACAGCAAGTTTGTCGAATGGCAGTGGAAGCACCTCTATAAAGCAGGTCACGTCATCAAGGGTGCCCACCCGGTACGGTACTGTACCGTGGATGATAACCCGGTCGGCGACCACGACCTGCTCGAAGGAGACAAGGCAGAGGTTGTCAAGTTCACCCTCGTCATGTTCCGGTACGGCGATGCATTCATCCCGACAGCAACCCTTCGCCCCGAGACGATCCACGGGGTCACGAACCTCTGGGCAAACCCGACGGTCACCTACGTAAAGGCGCTTGTTGACGGCAATGCCTGGATTGTCTCGAAGGAAGCGGCCGAGAAACTCGCCCTCCAGGACCACACGGTCGAGATCAAGGAAGAGATCTCCGGCAAGGACCTGATCGACAAGAAAGTCTCCCACCCGCTCTGCGGCGAGATCATCATCCTCCCGGCAGAGTTCGTGGACCCCGATATGGCCAGCGGCCTCGTCATGAGCGTTCCCGCCCATGCACCGTTCGACTACATTGCGCTTCGCGATCTCCAGCAGGCAGGAAAGTACACGGATATCAAACCCGTCCCGCTGATCAAAGTCGAAGGTTACGGCGAGTGCCCGGCCCAGTTTGCCGTTGAGAAAGCCGGCATTGCCAACCAGATGGACAGCCGGATGGATGCCCTGACACAGGAGATCTATTCTGCTGAATTCTCGAAAGGCAAACTCTTCGAGAAGTATGGCGGCAAACCCGTCCGGGTTGCTCGCGACGAAGTCGGCCTCCTGATGATCGAGAAGTATGACTCGGCCATCATGCACGAGTTCGACCAGCGGCCCGTCATCTGCCGGTGCGGCAACAAGGTCCGGGTCAAGATCCTGTACGACCAGTGGTTCCTGAAGTACAGCGACCCGGCCTGGAAAGAACAGGTCAGCGATCATCTCAAGGACATGGCACTGGTGCCTCCGGAAGTCCGGGCAGAGTTCGACCGCACGGTCGACTGGCTCAAGGACTGGGCCTGCACCCGTCGCGTGGGACTCGGCACCCGCTTCCCGTGGGACACCACGCAGTTGATCGAGCCCCTCTCGGACTCGACCATCTACATGGCGTACTATACGATCGCCCACAAGATTCGCGAGATCGACTCAAAACTGCTCACTCCCGAAGTCTTCGATTACATCTTCCTGGGCAAGAAATCCGAAGACCTGCCCGAGAAGAAGAAACTCGATGCCATGCGGGCAGAGTTCCTCTACTGGTACCCGTACAACTACCGGTTCTCGGCAAAGGATCTCATCTCGAACCACCTCACGTTCCAGATCTTCCACCACGTCTCGATCTTCCCGAAGGACAAACTCCCGGCGGGCATGGTCGTCTTTGGCATGGGACTCTTAAACGGGGCAAAGATGTCCTCATCGAAAGGCAACGTCTTCCTGCTCGAAGATGCAGTGGCGGAATTCGGTGCCGACACGGTGCGTATGTTCCTCATGGGCAGCGCGGAGCCCTGGCAGGACTTTGACTGGCGAAACGAGCTCGTCATCTCGACCAAGAAGCAGATCGAGCGGTTCCATGCAACCATTGAGGAGATGAAGGATGCCGGCGGCGAACCCCATGATATCGACAAGTGGCTCGTGAGCCGGCTCCAGTCGCATATCGAACGGACCACGGAATCGCTCAACAACTTCCAGACCCGCCAGGCCCTCCAGGAAGCCTACTTCGGTATCGAGACCGACCTGAAATGGTACCGCCGAAGACTGCCGGAGAACTACGATGGCAGCAGGGAACTGCACAACCTCTGTTCGGTCTGGATCCGGCTCCTTTCGCCGTTCATCCCCTTCACTACTGAGCACCTGTGGAAGGAGCTTGCCGGAGAGGGACTGGTCTCGTTCGCCCAATGGCCGGTTGCAGACCCGGGCCTTGTCAGCCCCCGGATCGAGCTTTCCGAAGAACTCCTCTCCCGCACGGTTGAGGATATCGAATCCATCATGAAGCTCATCCAGATCACGCCAAAGGCCATCACGATCGCCCTTGCGCCGGAATGGAAGCACGACATCTTCCGGATGATTGCCAAGTCGGCGGATCGCACCACCGTGATCAAGGAGATCATGAAGGATGACTCCATGAAGAAGCGGGGCAAGGATGCCACGGATGCAGCAAAGCAGTGCACCACGCTCATCCACCGGCTTCCCCCACAGGTTGTGGCACCGCTGGCAATGGACCCGATCAACGAGCATGCGGTCTTTGATGACGCAAAGGCGTTCCTCGAACAGGTCTTCGGGGTGCCGGTGCATATCACCGATGCCGAAGAGAGCGGTCATGTCAAGGCGCTCACGGCTCTGCCGTTCAAGCCGGCAATTATTATTGAATAACTTTTTTTTTAATTTTTCCAGAACCGGGTAAGGTCATTGCAAAACAGCAGTGAAAACTCGGACATTTACCGTAATGAAAAAAAGCCACCGCGTTTCGTTCATTTAACGGTGCGGTAATGGAATCAGAGACCCAGGGGGGCCATGATATGAGTAATTGGCACAATACAAGACACGGTCAGTATATCGAGGCGGACTTTCCCCGGAAACAATAGGCATATTAAAGAAGATAGAAAATTCACTTTCTGCTTACTGCACATTCAGGAGGTATCGGGTGTCGGAAACGGGCAGGTTACGAAGGGAGATGCATTGGCCTATGTCCCGGTTTCTCCCTTCCAGGGGGTACATTTTTTTGGTCATCATGCTGCTGGCACTGGCCGGGCCGGTTGCGGCAGTCGCGGTCCTGACGATCGATAACTCGTCGACCAATGCAATCTCAAGCAACTTGACGAATGTTGATGTCGGGGGAACGCTCATCCTAAACCCGGGAACCTACTTCGAGAACGGTCTTGTGATTTCGCAGGACAGTACCCTGCGTGCGAATACCTCGTACGGTGGCACCGCGGCGGATACGATCATTGACGGTGGCAAAGCAGGGACGAGGATCATGACGGTAAATCCCGGTGTCACCATGGTCATTGACAACCTGACCTTCCAGAAAGGAGCGGTAAATATGGGCAAGGGCGGGGCAATCAATAATGCCGGTATCCTGACCATCACGTCCACCACCTTCTCCGACTGCGGTCCACCGTCGGGGGGTCCCCCTAAAACCGACGGCGGCGCGATTGAGAACACCGGCATACTCACCATCACGTCTCCCACATTCACCGGATGCAGCGTACCCGCTGGTGGCGGCGCGATCGATAATTCCGGCACCCTGACCGTTACATCTTCGATATTCATCTCGTGTTCAGGCTACGGAGGGGCGATTTTTTCGAGTGGCAACGCGACCATTACGTCTTCCACATTCTCGGGATGCTATAATGGGGGAGGCAGGGGCGGTTCTGTCTATGTTCCCTCCGGCACCGTAAGCATTACCTCATCCACGTTCATCTCGTGCACGGCACCCAATGGCGGCGCGATTTATTCGAGCGGCGACACAACCATTATGTCCACTACTTTCTCCGGATGCACGGCAGATAATGGTGGTGCAATTTACGTCGATGGCGGTACCGCTACCATCATTAACTCAACTATCACGCTCTGCACTGCTACAATTTATGGCGGCGCGATCAATATCGCCGCCGGCGACCTCATCGTTATTTCATCGGATTTGTCCAACTGCATTGTTGGCGGCGCCGGTGCCGGCAGTGCAATCTATAACGTGGCTGCCACATCAGCTACCGTTCACTTTTCCCGGATGGTCAATGACACCGGTGGTGACGGATCGGTAACGAATAGTTTTACCACATCAATCGATGCAACAGACTGTTGGTGGGGCTCGAATGCCAATCCGTCAGCTTTCGCCGTAGGTGATATCGCTACTCCCTGGCTGGTGCTCGGCATCACCGCCAGCCCATCATCCATCTCACCCACACAGACACCCGCTGTCCGAACAAACCTCACGTTCAACTCGAACGGAGCAGACATATCAGGAGGGGGCATCTTTGTTCCCAATGGCATACCGGTCTCCTTCGCAATATCAGGTGGAACAGGGGGCATCCTGCCATTGTCCGGGAATATAACCGCCGGAGCGAACACAACCCGCTTCACCCCGGCTGGGGTGGGGACCTGCACCATCACTGCGACCGTGGACCTCCAGAGCGTTACCGTGCCGGTCATGGTCAACTCAGCAGGAACATCCGTCACCGGCATTTCGCCAGCGGGCGGCCGGATAATCGGCGGCGAGATGGTCACCATCACCGGTAGCGGTTTTACCGGTGCATCTGCAGTGACATTCGGTACAACTGCTTCCCCGAGTTATTCCGTGGATTCGGACACGCAGATCCGTGCCATCGCACCGCCCCATACCAAGGGAACAATCGATATCACCGTCACAGCCCCCGGCGGAACCAGCCCGGTGGTGGCGGCGGACCGGTTTACCTATACCAATGTCCCGGTCGTGACCGGTGTGTCCCCGACCAGCGGGCCCGATTCCGGGACCATGGTCACCATCACCGGCATGGGATTTAACGGTACAACGGATGTGAAGTTCGGTACCGTCTCACCAGGTTGGTTTGCCATAGACAATGACATGCAGATCACGGCGTATTACCAGCCCGGCACCGCAGGTACCACAATCGACATTACGGTCATTACCCCCGAGGGTACCAGCGCCACAGGGCCAGCGGACCGGTTCACGTTCATCTCTTCATCGGTCAACACCGGGACGGAAACTTCCGATGGCGATGGTCCGACAATCCTCCTTCCGGTCATCGCGAATGACGTAAACGTGGGGGGAAATTCGGCAGTGGGCCGGACTACCGTAACAGGTACCGGTATCAACGGCATGATCATGACCGCTATAATGCAGTCATCGCCGGCTACCGGGATCCCACCGGTACAGGGCATCGTCTATCAGTACTTTGAACTTGTACCGGCCCGGTATACTTCCATCACGGGTACAACCATCACCTTCACCGTACCGGTTTCGTGGCTTGAAGAGCATCACCTGAATCCTCAGGATATCGTCATGTACCATTACACCGGAGGTGCGTGGACTGCTCTCCCGACAACGGTCGGGACGGATGCAAATGGCGTCATCAGTTTTACGGCAACAAGCCCGTCCTTCTCTCTCTTTGCCATTGCCGGGCGGCCGGGGGCAGTTCCCACCACAATTGCGCCTCTCCCGGCGCAACCAGCCGGTGATAGGGAAGTACAATCTACGCCGCGAGCGGCAACAGTAACACAGACTCCGGTCGTCCAGCAGACCACCGCTGCACCCGCTCCCGCAACCAGCCAGCCGCAGCCCCTCCCTGTAACGGTCATTGCCATCTCGGGCCTCATCATCCTTGCCGCCGGGGGATTCATAATCCGGCGTTGGTGGATCCAACGGCAGAACCCGGCACTGTTCCGGGAATATGATTAACGAAGGCGACCTTTTTTTATATAGGGGTGTATGTCGCCAGCGATTTGTATCAAATACCCGTCCCTTTTTTCTCAACGTTCAGGTTTTTACGACGATTTTTGAAATATCACAAATGTGTCCCGGCCAGGAACCAGGTTTGTACATCAATACGTCAGAATATCCCTCGAGCGATGGTGTAAACGGGTGCACCGGGATAATAGCGGACTCCCGGAGGAAGCCGACAAGAACATTTCATTTCGAGAAGGCGTGTATCAATGAAAGCCACTCTTCTGGAACTATTATTGCGGAGTCGCAATTGCAAAATTTGCAATAATAAGAAAAATATATTCACCCATCCATCCGGAAAAATGCCCATCATGGTATGATGCCCCTGGTGTGGTACCATGAAGGGTGAAACACGATGAAGGAACAGATTTCTCTCCAGGTTTTATCCGATCGTTGTTCTCTTTGATACCTGTCATCTCAATGTATGGCATACTTGAGAACAACCAAGGAGTGATTCTATGAAGGAAACAAAAAAAAGAACGGGAAAACTTTTCTCTATGGTCTTTACCATAGCAGTGATCTGCCTGTTGGCTGCCATGATCATGCCCGGTGTTGAGGGCGCTTCCAGCGTGAATCTTGCGACAGCCGGCAACTTCGGGGTTCTCGGGGCAACAACCGTGACCAATGCGGGGACATCCCAGATCACCGGAGACCTGGGTGTCAGCTCGGGTACCGCGGTCACCGGCTTCCCGCCGGGGCTCGTAAGCGGGGCGATACATACAGAAGATCCTGTTGCGGCCCAGGCCCAGGCGGATGCCCTCACGGCATACAATGCCCTCTGGGCACAGACGCCCGATACCTCCTATGCTGGAGTAACGCAGCTGGATGGACTGACCTTCACGCCCGGCGTGTATAAGTTTGCTCCATCGGCAAATCTGCAGGTGAACGGAAATGTCTACCTTGATTTCCAGGGAGACCCGGACGCGGTATTCATCTTCCAGACGGACAGCACGCTCGTAACAATGGCGGGTTCAAAAGTCATCGCACTCAACAACCCCGGCCAGACATGCCGTGGTTCAAATGTATACTGGGCAGTTGGTTCCTCGGCAACGATTGACGGCTCTGATTTTATGGGAACGGTTATTGCGTATACATCCATTACCATGACTTCTGCTGCAAACTCACCTCCGACAACACTCGTGTCCGGCCGGATGCTGGCGTTGAATGGTGAAGTAACCATGGTCGATTCCACCATCGCAATCTGCGGTGGCACGGTACCACCTACGCCTACACCAACTCCCACACCAACACCAACACCCACAGTGACACCCACCCCTACGCCCACAATAACTCCCACACCGACTCCCACCGTTACACCAACTCCCAAACCTACATGTACTCCCCGACCAACCTTTACGCCAAGACCCACATCAACGTGCACACCGAAACCAACAATGACACCCAAACCCTGCAGCGATTATGTTACGGGCGGCGGATGGATCAATGACAAAGCAACCTTTGGCATATCCGGCGGCATCAAAAACAACAACCATGGGGAGATCTCTCATTCAATGACCACAAAGGAGTGAAAGTCGAAGGTACTAAAGTTACTGCCTACGCGGCAATCGATGCGGTTACGAGAAAGATCGAAGGCACTACCAAAGTCAACAGCAAAGACACTGTCACCTATACAGTAGTTGTTGTTGATAATGGCGCGAACCGGGACAGCTTCAGTCTGCAACTCTCGAACGGTTACAGCACATTGGGTACATTGAAAGGCGGCAAAATCCAGATCCACAAGGATTGTGGAAGGCCGTATGATAACGATTATAAAGAGAGATATGATGATAAAAATGAGAGAGACGGCCACAATAACTGCGGGAACGATCGTTTGAGTGAGAGGGATCTCTTCGACCAGTTTCACAACAATAACAATGACTGGAACAACCATTAGAAACAAATCCTTTTTTTTCTATTTTTAATGGCGGTAAAACCCGGCATGAAAGAGCTACCATCTGTTTTCTCCAGCGGGAGGTTTTGACATTGCAAAAAATGGAATAATTCGGGAAGTATATCACCCGGGGCCACAAGAAGGGAAACCATCAATGAGCATCCTTGTGACCGGCAGAAATAAATCAGCAGGAAAACGATCCACTCTTGTAATCAGCATAGTCTTTTTCCTTCTGATGACCATCACGATAATTCCCGGTGTTATGGGTGCTACAGCAGTGGATATGGGGTCGGCAGACAATTTCGCGGTCCTGGCTAAGACGGCCATAACCGATACTTTATCATTGTCAATAATCACGGGGGATGTTGGCCTGAGCCCGGAGAACGGCGCTGCCATTGTCGGGTTTGATACCTGTACGCCATCCCGGGTATCCGGGACAATTTACAAGGTCGATGATGCTGGCACGACATGTGCAACGAAAGACCCCACACTCGTGGGGAACGCGGTTGCTGATATGATACTGGCATACTCGAATGCATCTTCAGAACCGATTGATGTCGCTGTCATGAGCGGCCAGAATATCGGCGGGCAGACATTCATCCCCGGCGCCTATTCATGGACGGGAGCCGTAATTATGTCCGACGATGTGACCCTTGACGGACAGGGGAATGCAAATGCTGTCTGGCTGTTCAAAACATCCGGCTATCTAACGATTGAGGAAAATAAACGGATCATCCTCAAAAACGGTGCACAGCCAAAGAACATCTTCTGGGTGGTTGCAGATTACACGACCCTGGGGAAAAATTCCGTTTTCAACGGGAACATCCTGGATGCTACGGCGATTACCCTCAGCAATGGCGCTGTACTGAACGGGCGAGCACTGGCACAATCAGCAGTTACCCTGGAGAAGAGTACGGTGACGCTCCCCGTCTCGAGACTGGGCCCTGTTGCAGAATTCTCGTTCACGAATGCTACCGGGACAGGCCCCCTGACGGTGGCCTTTACGGATGCTTCTGTTTTTGATCCCGCTTCATTGCTCAACAGCTGGGCATGGGACTTCGATAACGACGGTACTATCGACAGTACGGTCCAGAACCCGGTGTTCATTTACGATACATCCGGAGCGCATTCGCCAAACCTGACGGTCACCGACAGTTTCGGGGCAGTGAGTACAAAACTCGGGACGGTCACCGTGTACCAGGCACCGTTGGCCGACTTTTCGATGACACCTGCAAGCGGACCTGCGTATCTCGTTGTGGCCTTCACGGATCTTTCCACGGTTGATCCTTCTGCAACGATAACCAGCTGGGCATGGGACTTTGACAATGATGATACGATTGATAACGTCACCAAGAACCCGGGATACACATTTTACACCGTGGGAGACCATCCTGTTAACCTTACGATAATGGACAGTCATGGGGCAACAAGCACAAAGATCGCAACCGTCACCGTCACTCCGCCATCGCTTGAGATCACCATCACCAACGTGCCTGTTACGCTGGCACTCGATCCCGACGTTATAACAACAAATGACGAAATCCAGTTCTATGTCAACAGCACAACCAACTGGCAGGTTACCGCGTATGATGCCGACCCCACTACCAGCGGTTTTATGACACACTATCAGACAAGCCCCCCGGGGTATGTGATCCCGGCAACCCATCTCAGCCAGCCTTTTATGGTACGGAAAAATACCGATGACACCTATGGGAACCTGCCAACAAACAGCGGTTCAGCCTCATTGATTCAATATGGCATTCCAGAAGTATCAGGCACCGCATATCTGCTGGGAGTCAGGCAGGATGTGGTAATGGAAGATTCGGTCCTGCCCACGAATAATGTGTACCGTATCGTAGTGACCCTGAACGTGGGTAGCACCTGACCATGATCAATTTTTTTCATTCACGTAACCTCTCATCTCCCCGCATTTAACCGGGTAACAGTACCAGACTTTCTTTTGTAACGTTTTTAAAAAAATGCTTCATCAATCACGTTCTCCAGACCCGATTTCAGCAAGACAGGAGATTTGCCGAGGTACATTTTTTCGTCAGAGCAAACCGACAACGCCGTATCCGTAGAGTAAAAAACCAGTCTCCTTTCAGGTCGCTTATTCCCTTTTTCAGGTGTACTCGAAACGGGAAGTAAAGGAGGAAGCCTCGAACTCGACCTTTCAGTGCACACGCTTCCAGGAGCATGACGGCACGTGCGAAAAGGCCCCGCTAAATCCCTATGACCGGTTCCACAAAAAAGCCCAGAACAGGAATACAAAATAAAGGACGATCAGTACAACGAATCGGGGGCAAACAGTTTTTTGAGACACTCTATCTGGCTCGTCAGAAGAAGAGAACGAAAAAAATTTAAAAATTCCTTCTCTTCCAGCATCCGAAGATCACTATCATCAGGCCGAGCGAGAGAATGGCGGTTGGGAGGCCGGGAGGGGATGCAGGGGAACTGCCGAAATCCCCGCCGGTCGGGGCAGCCTGCGTGGGGGCCAGCATGGGACTTTTCACTTCCACTGGGGACGTTTTTGAATCAATAAGGGAGCCGTTCTCCAGGCTGACTTCCGATTTCACATTGTATGTCCCGGGATCCAGGGACTTGTCGAGCGAAAGATCATAGTTGACCGTAAATGTCGGAATGATGGCAAAAACTGAAGGGTCTGTACTGGCGGTCGCAATTGGGTTGCCTCCGCTATCCGATACAGTCACGGTATTCTTCGTGCTGTAGTACAGTATATTCCCGGTATTTTTTAATACGGTGATAATATGGAGAGGTTTGCCCGTGACCGGCTCCGAAGCTTTGATCTCTGTGATCGTACCGGTCGGCTGGAGCTGGGAATTGGCGATCGTGATCATGACCGGGATGGATATTGCCGTGACATAGGCCGTAGTCCCGCTCATGGAGGGTGCATTGTGAAGTGAGATCATCGCGTAGCGGCCCCCATTCCCTGCATCCTTCGGGATAACAATAGTAGCCGTGATCTTTTTGGTTTCTCCGGGGTTCAGGTGAAAGGATCCGGTATCGAGCGTAATGTACTTCCGGGCAGAGTACGGACTGGTATCATCGGCCGGGGACAAGGAAGAATAACTTTGATCTGCGGTCTGTCCAAATCCCAGCACATCGATAGCGATATCCATCGGCGAATCGGTCGCAGTTGTACTTATGGTAATCGTATGGGTTACCGTGTCCCCGGCATTCACCGTACCCATATACTTGGCCCCAACAACGTTGATGGCGGCTGCAGGGCCCGGGCATACGACCAGCAAAATCAGGATACCCATCAATAACAATGGATAAAAGCGGCTCATAGTGTGCATCTTCATCACCTTGAGTAGCCTTATTGAGAAATTGTTTATATAATCCTGCTGGATTCTGGCAATATTTGCAAATTGTATTTTTCCAAAGGATTCATCGATGGCGTTGACAGCTGCAACAACTGCACAAAAAAAAGAAGATTACGTTGGTGAGACAGTGAATGTGAGTACTGTCCGGTAGAAATGGCCGCTCCCGACACGGGTATCAGTGGCTTCAATAGTCTGCTGGAAATAGGGGTATCTGTCGGACACTCCGGCAAGGCCGGTGAACAGTCCATGCGAGGCATCGGTATTAAGCCATGTTGACTCGTCTCGGCTTACCTGAAATACATCCGTCAGAACTTTTCCTCCGGCAGTGTAAGCGGCCCCATCAAATTCTGCCATCTTGCCCAGGGCAGCTGGACTGGGTTTTCCCAGCGTGGATTCATCGGAGACTGCAATAGCCCAGGGAGCATTGGTCGTCACTTCTTCTCATCCTTCCCCTTTTGAAAGACATGCCTCTGTCACTGTTGGAGATTATAAATCGGCCGCTTTAAAATAAAATTTATAATAAAAACAAATAATTCCGGAAAAACAAATGATGCAACAGGTGTTTGCAAATTTTGCAAACGGGCAGGCGGATTTTTTATGTAGATTTTATATTAATCACATAACTTCGCGCAGCGATCAGGTCTGGTTATGCAGAGTACAGTAAAAGTCCGCCGGAAAAAAACCATCATGGCCAAGAAACAATTTTTTTTACTGATTATACTTGCGTTTCTGGTTCTTCCTTTGTCGGTCTCCGGGGCGACCACGGGCACTGCTGATATTACCGGAAATGTTCTCCATGTGCCGGTCGCACAGTTCACCGCCAACATAACCGGGGGGATATCTCCCCTCGCAGTTCAGTTTATCGACCGGTCCGATCTGGATACAACGAACTGGAGCTGGGACTTTGGGGATGGAACGCAATCAATGGTCCAGAATCCGGTTCACACATATACAAGTGGCATTTACACCATTAATCTGACGGCATCTAACGGTGCAGGAAACGCCACCATTGTGGCAAAGGACTACATAACAGTACTCCCCGTTCAGGTACCGCAGTTCCTGTCACCTATTTTTGGGAGTGGCAGTGGTGGCAGCAGCAGCGGAAACGGGATCCTGCGGTCCGCCCAGGCGAATCCTCCCGCACAGGTCCAGGCGCCAGGACAGCGATTACCAGGCGGAGTACAGTTGGCGCCGGTACAGGTCAGCCAGACCCAGACCATTGATCTCTCATCGTTCAGCCGGTTCATGTACACCGATTCATTCTGCAGGCCCTACGCGGTTATCGGGCGGGAAGAGGCGGGGCGGACAGGATCGGTCATCAATGTCTCGGGAAAAATGGTTCAGATTATACGCCCGGAGTTTACCCTGATCATAACAGCAGAATCTGTAACCGAGGCAGACGGGATCATCCGGGCAGAGAATATCCAGTCGCTCCATGTTGCATCGGTACCTCTTGAAGCCGATACGAAAGGCGTGGGGCGGGTTACCGCATCATTCACCGCAACACTCTGGTCATGGCCGCAGGATGCATGGCTTTCCGGGGCAATCGAAGAACCGGTAAACCCGCAACTTGCAGAAACATTCCGGCGGACTGTTGAACATAACGGGGTTAAAATGCAGGATATTGCATATATCCTGACGATTCAGAAAAACAATATTACCGCAACATCGTGCAGCAGCTCGAATTCATCCGGAGTGTTCACGCTGAAGGTTCAGAAAACAAACATCACCGCGATACACGCAGCCACCATCACCATGAGTGTTCCTGCAGAATGGGTGGCTGCCCGGGGGGGACCGATTCGATCGTGATTGGGAGGATCGGCGAGGATCAAACATGCACGATCCTCAAAACATCGTATGCAGGATTCGATCGGAACGGGAACAGGGAATTCATCGCAGAGTCTCCTGAAGGTCTCTCGGAATTTGGTCTCATTGCTACCACGGCACCGCATTCGAAGCCGGGAATTATCCAGAATGTTTTCGACATCAATGGATGGTTCGGTCCGGCGATCCTGGTTATCTTCGTTATTGGGCTCATTCTGGGGTATGGCATCTGGAGAGCACGCAGGAAAAATAAGAACTAAAAAATCATCTCCTTCGGATCACAAAGATCCCAAGACCGACGGCACCAAGGATCAGTGCCGGTTCTACCGGGGATGCCGGGGTCGTTGATGTCGGCCAAGGCGTAGGGACCGTCTGGGTTGCTTTGGGCTTAGTTGTGGCATGCGTTGTTATCGCGGCAGTCGTTCTCGCAGCTACCGGGGCAGCGGTGGGGGAAGTCGTTGCGGTCGTTACAGAGGTGGTCGTGGTTGGTACGATGGCAGTCAGGGCGGAATACACATCCTGTTCCACGCCAGCGGTCACGGTAAAGGAATCGCTCCAGTTCGTGTAACCGGACCGGTAGTACATGACACTGTACGAGCCAGGCGTGACATTGTATACGGTAAGAGTGGCGTGGTCCCGGTATACACGGAATCAAGATATATTTCTGCATACGAGGGGGAGGTGGTAAAATAGACACTCCCGTTGACAACCGGCGATGCAAATGCTGTGGTGACCGCCTGGGAACTGCTGTCCACCACGATGGTCTGGGTCTGGTCACTATATCCGGCAAGCTGCATCAGGACGGTCCTGCTTCCATACGCTACCGGGTAACTACTGATATTGGAATACCCGATATACACATTATCCACGTAGACCTGTGCCCCGGCAGGATATGATTCAAAACTGACGCTGCTCGTGAGGGGGGAAAGAGTTCCGACAGAGAGCACGGTCGTTACGTTGTCAGTAACGGTGGTCGATGGCCAGACGGATGCAATGTAACCGGAGAGCACCAGGGTAATATTGTTGGTTCCGGCCGGCACGTTCTCAACTACTGCCGGGGTGAACAGGGAGGTCGATATGCCGTTGAGATAGATCTCTGCGCCCGTCGGGGATGAACTCACCGAGATATTGCCTTCAGCAGATACCGCAGCTGGCAGCAGGAGTGCCAGGGCCATGAGACTGATTACCAGGAATAGATTTTTCATCGCTATACTTCCATCATGCTTCTTGAGCGAAGTCAGATGGAAGGGACGGCGTTATATTTTGGTTATATCCTGCGGGTTAAAATAATCCGGAATGCCGATCATGGATTGCCACAATTGGTAAAGGGAAATCTCCGGTCACCAGGCATATTCCGGAAGGGCATGGAGTCATGATCCGGGGACACTCCCGGGCAATATAGCTTCAACATCTCCGTCAACACGATTGGAAAAATAAAACGGAAAACAATAATATTCGCGCACCGAATTAACCTGTATGCGAAATATCCTTCTTATGGTTCTTTGTTTCCTGGTTATCGCCAGTCCGGTTGCTGCCGCATCATTCCCCTGCTCAACGGACAGCTCAGCCGGGATGTTGACCTGCTCGGGGTGCGAGAACATGGGAGTCATACTCATCAAGAGTGTCCCCACGGGAGCAAGCATCACGATAAATCCCGGCCAGAGCACCACGTTTACCGATACATCACAGCTCTCCCTGGGTCAGGATCCCGGCACGCACACCTTTACAGTATCGCTCAGCGGATACACTGACTATTCAGGCCAGTACGAGATCTGTTCCCAGAAAATGACGTATGCAACCGTCCAGCTCACCCAGGCACCGCCGGTCACTTTCGGTAAAATCCGGGCGATAAACACCATTGCCCTGCAGAAGGTCACAACCCTCCCAACAACAACCATCCCTGCGGCAATAACCACCATACCGGATACTACCTCCCCGGTAACGGAGCAGGCAACCCTGCCTATCGTAACCGGGACTGCGGTTCCGCAAACAATACTCGGGTCCCTGTCCATCACTACTACCCCGGCGGGGGCTTTCATCTTCATCGATGGGGTCCAGCGGGGGGTCAGCCCGGCCACTATACCCGGGCTCTCCGCAGAAACGCACACGGTGCTCCTGAAACTTGATGGCTACCAGGACCTCTCTGCACCAGTCACTATCGCAGCCGGCCAGACGCATAATTACGCCACGGGCATGGTGAAGAATGCAGTACTCCCGGCAAAACAAGCCGACATGGAGAGCACAACGGCCCTGCCAACACCAGCGGTCAATGAATCTGGAAAAAATAGTACCGGTAAAACAATAACACCCGGCTTTGAAGTGGCTGCAGCACTTATGGCCATAGCGGCTATCCTCGTGATGCGGAAACGGTCATAAGGTAATATTTGACAGATTTCTCTCTTTTTTTTTACCGATTGGGATTCCAATTACGGGATCCAATCCCTGCAATCATCCACAAGCGAGATAACCTTGTACCAATCATCATAGTTAGAGTGGAAATATGTCAACAGACCGGGTTTTCCTTGCGATCGCCGCACTGCTTATCATCAGTTGTGTGACGGGCGTTGTTAGCGCCGCAGGTATCGGCACCGAATGGAAAGAACGCGTACCTGTGGAGGCGGGGTCGTTTTCCGGGGTAATGATCTCTGCGGACGGTTCAAAGGTTTTTTCCGGAGGCGACCAGATGTATCTCCGGAGCTGGGACGGGGAACTGCACTGGGGAGGGCGTCCCGGTTTTGTCTCTGCCATGAGCCGGAACGGTGACTATGTTGCGTACGGGCTGGGTAGTGCACTGGTAATGCTCGATAAAAACGGCAATGAGATGTGGTCAAGAAACATGGATGCTGATGTAAGGGCCGTGGCACTTTCGGGAGACGGGACCTATGTGATCTCTGCTGACAACCGGGGAAATATCAATACCTGGTCAAATAACGGGGAATTTTACGGGCGTAACCAGACGGACCTGGTAAAACAGATCGCCATATCACCCACAAATGAGCTGGTTGTTGCCACAACCGAAAACGGGCTCAAATTTTTCACGCCGGCGCTGGATCCTATCTGGTCAGATACAAAAAATGGCAGCATTGACACCAGCATCATCATCACAAGCGATGGCTCCACAGTGATCACTTCCGGGGGAAAAAGGGTCTCTTCCCATACGAATTCCGGAAAGATCAACTGGATGAACGATGTCACCAGCGATACCATCACCAGCATGGCCAGCTCGGATGACGGTTCTGTGATTGTACTGGGCAGCCAGGATGGCAAGGTAACGGCCATGGACCGGTATGGTAAGGTCCACTGGGCGTATCCCGCGGGCCAATGGGTAAATTCGGTAGCGGTCTCCCGGTACGCCAGCGTTATTGCAGCCGCAGGAATTGACCAGAACCTGTATGTCCTTGATCACGGGGGAAAACTCCTGGTAAAGAAGCAGATGATCTCCATCATTCATCCCCGGGCAATCGCGATAAGCGCTGACGGCACACGCATTGCAGTTGCCGATGAATATGCACTCAATGGGTTATCTCTCTCGCTTGAAGAGATGACAGAACAGGTAACCCTGATCCCGAGAACAACAACACGCACCACCGTAGCCGTAACCACGGTGCCCACGATCGAGACAACCATCATGGCAACACCTCCCACCCAGGTACCGGTATCACCCGGGCCGGCAACCACGACTGCCAAATCTCCCCTTGACCCGCTGATGGCAATCCTTGCTGTGGGTGCAGGATTGTCGATAGTGCTGGTGAGAGGAAAATCCTGATTTTTAAAAAAAGAAGAAAGCCCGTTCAGAACAGTTTGATCCGTGCCCCGCCGACCCTGAAGTACCCAAACGGCATATGCACTTTCTCGCCATACGCAGTCTTGAGAATCGTAACAAACCGATCATCCTCACCTATGTGGAACTCGAACTTCCCCTCGGGGGACTTGACAGTCATGATAAATTCATGATATTCCATTGAATCCTGGTGAGTAGGTTTGTCCTTCATATCGACTGCGGTGATCTGCACATTCTCGATCCCCCGGTTCCCTTTTGTCTCCGCAAGGGCAAATTCCGGGGAGAGGGTCTCATATCTCTGGCAGTACTGGAATGCTACTGACATCTGGTGAGCCCCCTGCCCCAAAAAGCCCATACCCTCTGCCTTTGCACGCTCCGCCGCTTCCTTGTAAGCAGCATTGAGCATGTCAGCAGTAATCTGGGCCATAATGAGGCGGCGATCGGTCACCACGAGCGCATAGGTATCCCAGGAAGCACCCATCATCTTCATTTTACGGGCATTGCCTATCACCCCGATTACCTGTTCTCCGCCAGGCGCTGCTACGGGGGCTGCACCGGCAACGGAGCGGTTGGTGTTACCGGGGCGGCGCGAAAGGAAACGCCAACAGGCGCTCCACACCCCCCGCAGAATTTTGTGGTGTCACTGACGGGAGCTCCGCAGGCATTGCAGGTTTTCTGTACCGGTTGGGGGGGCACGGATGCAGGAACCCGGGAAGCCACGACCGGCGCACCGCAGATTCCGCAGAATTTTTCCGTGCCGGTAACCGGACTGCCGCACGAGGAGCAGACATAGGAGCCGGGTGCCGCTGCGGGGGAAGGTTGCTCGGGAGCCGGGGCAGGCACCGCGAACTGAGGGGAAGCTGCCTGGGGCGGGTTATCCCGCACAATGGCCAAGCACTTGCTGCAATACTTATCGCCCGGCTTGATCGCGTTCCCGCAGGAATTGCAGGTCCGTGCACCGGAGGGTTGGCTCATAACCGGCGCTGGCACCGGGACCGGCGGGGGAATGGGGACCGCTGCGGGGGTTGGTATCGGAGAATATACTGGTGTGGAAGGAGCTGGGGGTATTAGCGCAGCGGCCGCAACCTGCCCGGCGCGGGCACCACAGACACCACAGAACTTCTCTGAAAGGGAGAGTGGACTTCCGCACGCACCGCAGAGAGAGGTGGTGACTGGCGGGGCAGCAACCGGTGGAGCTGCAGCCTGCAGAGGAACAACCGGCGCCCGGGGAGGCTGAACGGGGATTGCCGGTGCGGGGGCGGGTGACGGGAGCGGTGCTCGTACCGGTGCTGCCACCGGTGCTGCTACCGGCGCATCGACAGGGACGGCACCGGCAAGGGCATCATCCAGCTGAGACGCGCCACAGTTCCGGCAGAATTTTGCTTTCGGGGCTACGGGTTTTCCACATTCAGGGCAGAAGGTCATAGTGATCAGTAATGAGTGGTTGAACGCGGTACATTAAGAGCATTTCATTTCGTACGGGAACAATCCGTAACCGGATAAAAAAGAAAAGATCAGAGATTGGCCGTTGCAATGGCAGGGGCAAATTTCCTGACCATAGCAAGGATTTGAGGGAAATTTTCATCGGTACAGTACAGAACAACGGGGCTGATGAGATCTTTCGACCGGAATACAATACTCCGCACGCTGCGGTACACCGAAACGTACCGCACTTCTTCCCACGCAAGTACATTGTTCTCCTGCGACATCGCAAGAAGCCCCGCTCCTGTTCCGGACATCGAGCCGAGCACTGCCGAACCACCGGTTGATACCCGGTCAAGGGTTCGGGGGGTTCTCCCGGCCTTGTGGGCTACTCCCTCGTCACTGATAAAAAATTCAGTCTCAAGCCCGCCGCCCGTAATCACTTGGAGCACGAGCATGATGATGAGCATCAGCACCCCAAGCCCGGCACCTATGATGAGCATAAGGATGAGCAGATCCCATTCACCTCCCAGAATAAAGGACAGAAAACCCCCCAGAACTGCCCCGCAACCCAGCGGTATGAAAATGCATTGCAGAACAAGCCAGGGATTGGTGATCAGCGGGATCTTCCGGCTCCATGAAATCACGCCTTCCGGTTTTCCCGTGATCTGTTCAGAGTTCACGGGTTCCGAATGAGAAATCGGGGGGGTGAGAACTGCCCCACAGGATGTACAAAATGAATTACCTGAAGGTACATCCTTACCACACGCTTCACAGGTTACCATAAGAATACTATTCCTCTGCCACGGAACTCTTTGCCCTCTTTATTCGCTCCTTGGAAGAGAAACCGGTGATGATATCAAGATATTTCCGGAATCGCTTGTTGGTATCAATGATCACCTCATCGCTCACGTTCACATCCGACTCGGTATCGATGATGACAGACTTTCCGTCAGCGCTCAGCGTTACATCAAGTCTCTTGAGGGCTCCGAACTTAATCCGGTATCCCTTGGCATTCTTTTCCGGCTCAAGATCGAAACAGGCCTTAAGCTCGGTAGCAATACGGGTTTCGAGATCTTTGGTCATCCCGCGTTTGACTGGGTACTCCTGCATACTATTTTTTAGGTAGTATGTATATGTTAATCTAATGACGGAAAACGCTCCAGAGTCTGAAACTGAGATGCTTTTGCGGCTCGATACCATCCATAATGACCTTGTCGAGATAAAGCCAAAAAAAGACATCAATGTCATCTCTAAACCGCTTCCCATGGACAACACATCGGTGCTGATCGGCTTTCCGGGGAGCGGGCTTGTCGGTACGATTGCCCTGCAGTACATGGTCGATCAGCTGGGTTTCGAGCAGATCGGCACCATGACTTCGAAATTTTTCCCTCCACTGGCAATGATGAACAAGGGCGTGATCAATGATCCGGTCAGGATCTATATAAAAAACGATATCGCCGCCATTGTTGCAGATATTCCCATCCACCCCATGATCTGCTACGAGACCTCGCGCGATATTATTGACTGGATCGAGCAGTTCAAACCAAAAGAGGTACTCACCATTGCCGGGATCATCACAAACGAACCCGAGAAACGTGTTTTTGGCGTTGCGACTACGACCGAGGCGCTCAAACGGATCGAAGAACACACCCTGTTGCTGCCAATAGGAAGTATTTCCGGCATCGCATCCAGCCTGCTGACAGAATGCAAAGCCCGGGGGATCACCGCGTACGGCCTGTTGGGAGAGACCGTGAATGCCCCGGATCCGCGATCGTCGGCCGCCACTATCGAAGTGCTCAATAAACTGTATAATCTCAGCCTCGATATGCAACCGCTGATCGACCAGGCGGTTGAGATCGAACAGAGCATGGGTAAACTCGCCGAGGAAGTGCAGCAGTCTTCTGAACAGTCACCGAAAAAAGATCTTATCATGTACGGGTGATCCTGATGAGATGTCCCGCACTAACCGGAATTTCACCGGAGATTATCAAAGATCTCAAGGGGGGAAGACCCCGCACCATCGAGCTGCAGAGTGCCCATAATATTGTGACCATCGCCGAACTGGAACCAGGTCCGGAAGCCCATATGTTCATGACCTCGGTCGATCTCGCGGACTTAAGCCCCGGTGATACCGGGATCTGTGTCTATGTCCTCTCGACAGCGATCTCGATGAAGCGGATCGTAGAATTCAACCATGGCTCGTATTACGAAGAACGGGAACGCATGTCTGCCCGGGTGCAGGTCAAATATTGTGCATCATCCGTCATCAAGGAAGTATTCCATGAAGGACTCATGCTGCCCACGGAAGTGGAAGTGCTCAAGTCATCCTGCTATCATGCGGGCTGAACAACCAGAGTTTTTGACCCTTCCCTCAGTCTTTTTTTTTCGAACGGAACGTCCATTTGAGTAAGTTTTGGGTTTTGCCTGAATATCCTCAACCTTCAGTTCCGTTATTGTATTATGCTCTGCCCGGGGTAATTCATCCAATCTCCTTCCTGCGATGCCAGCAACCGGAACCAGGAAAAATGTAACGCGGTAAGTCCCAGATTGCGCCATACCAATATCGGAAGAAAAAGAATTTTTTGGTAGGTTCGGCATCATTAACTTGAATAACGGCAAGTACCGGATAAATGGTACCTGCAGGACGGGTTGTGTGATGGTTAGGATAATGCTATGAACGCGATTGAGGTCTCGCACCTCACCAAGCACTTCGGGAAGCTGGTTGCTCTAGAGGATGTTACCTTCTCGGTTACTCAGGGAGAGACCTTCGGGTTCCTCGGCCCCAATGGTGCGGGGAAAACAACCACAATTCGTATCCTGACCGGCATCACGGTCCCCACCGGGGGAGAGGCGAAAATTTTCGGAAAAGATATTGTCAAAGAGACGATTGCTGCGCGAAAACAGATGGGTATCGTTCACGAGACGTCGAACATCTATACCGATCTCACCGCATGGCAGAACCTGATGTTCACGGCGGAACTCTATGATATCCGGAGGAGGGCTGAGCGGGAGAAGCGGGGCCGGGAACTCCTCGAGCTCTTCAGCCTGTGGGAGCGGAAGGATGACCGGACGAACGGGTTTTCCAAGGGAATGAAACGGAGGCTTACGCTCGCGATGGGACTCATAAACGATCCCCGCCTCGTCTTTCTCGATGAGCCAACCTCAGGTCTCGATGTCCAGAGCAACCTGATCATCCGTGACGTGATCCGTGACCTGAATGAGAGGGGCGTGACGGTCTTTCTGACGACCCATAATATTGAGGAGGCAGACCTTACCTGCGACCGGGTCGCGATCATCAACCGGGGCAAAGTCGCCGCGATAGACTCTCCCGAGAAACTGAAAAAAACGATACTGAGTGTCCAGTCGGTCGAGATCGCACTCGACCCGGTCCCCCACCAGTGGGAAGAAGGCCTTGGGGATATTCCAACAGTGAGTGAAGTGCAGAAACTCGGGGACAAGTTCAGGCTGCCGAAGACCCCCCGACCGTTATCGCCGGCGTTATGGCATATGCTGAGAGGGAACATACAAGGGTGATCAGCGTGAACACGTTCGGCCCGAGCCTTGAAGACGTGTTCATAAAACTGACGGGCCTTGAGATCCGGCACCACGGGGTGAAGACCGTTGACTGAACAGGGAGCATGGTTCCGACAGTTCCGGGCCGAGTTGATCGCGGCATGGGCGATTGCCAAGAAAGACAGCATTATCTATTACCTCAAGCCCAACATCATCGTCTCGGGTATGCTCTTCCCGCTCTTCATGTTCCTAGCATTTGCAGTCAGGAGACCCGGCGAATCCTCGGTCATGATACCGGGCCTGATCGCGATCACGATCCTCTTCTCTGCCTCTTCCATCGAGCCGGTCTCTATCCCCATTGAGCGGCGGATGAAGACATTTGACCGCCTCATCTCGGCACCGGTCTCCCTGCATGCGATTGTCCTTGGAGAGAGCCTGAGCGGATTCCTGTACAGTCTCGGGATTGCGTTCGTCCCGTTCATCGCAGGAATCATCATCTTCGGGACCCCGGTCCTCAATGCTGCCCCGCTCATCATCGGGGTCCTGCTGACATCGTTCTGTTTTGCCACTATGGGGACCCTCTTTGCTTCGTACCCGACCGAGAGCCCTGGTGACATCATGTCGATGCTCAACGTAGTCCGGCTCCCGCTGATCTTCATCTCGGGAATTTTCATTCCCCTTGAGTCGATTCCTTCGTATGGGCATTTCCTGGTATACCTTTCGCCACTCACGTATGGAAACGACCTCATCCACGCAGCCTATTCCGGCACCACGTACTTCAACCCCTTCGTTGACATCGCGATGCTGATCGTGTTCATTCTCATCTTCCAGTTCGCGGCAAACCGGTTATACAAAAAGTTCAATGAATAGCGCCAAGGGTTAAGTTCAGGCACACCTGTGCTCAGACAAGTGTAATGTCGGCTGCTGGAAACCGGAAGTTATGCGAGCCCGACTTTCCGGTCCGCGCCATCCAATATTTTTTTTCGTGGGTTAATTGCGATACCGGATTTTTTTTAGATACGAAAAATAATTCGTTTTTTGCATCAGACTCCGGATCGAGATTTTCAATCGCGATCCAGAGGTGTCAGTTACGTAACCGTGGCACGGATAATTATCCGCGGCGCGGATGTACAACTGAGACCATATTTTTTTCTACGGTGTGGCCATTTTGAGCGGATCGCGTTTTCTCCGGAAAAATCGCAGCTCGTGCAGAATCGAAAAATTTTCAATCGCGATCGCGGTACCGGTTTTTTATTTTCAACCGATCCTTGGATACTCATCACGATTTCCGGAAAGCCGGATAACGGATCAACAATACCTGTGCAAAATCCTACCGGCTTTTTGCATTCCGGACAAAATCCCGATCCCGGGCCTCAAACAACCGGGTCAACATGAAGCGACCAGGCAATCCGATATCAGGGGAAATTATTCCCGAATCTGATTAAATGAAAAAAAGTGTTTACGGTTCCCGCAATACGATAAACCCTACACCAACAGCACCAAGAATTGCAAAGACACTTACCGGTGATGTCGGGGTCGCACTCGGCCACGGTTTTGGGACATTTTTCGTGGACTTTACGGTAGTTTTCACCGTTGACACAGTTGTCCGGGGAGCCGTGGTCGTAATGGTAGTCACGTCCGGAGTAAGAACAAGAGAGGCTATTACCGAGGAAGTTTTTCCGGCAGTGACCGTAACGCTCTCCGAATAGTCATTGTATCCCGCACTTCGAATAAGGACCGTGTAGGTGGTGGGGGTAAGATTATCGAGCGTCATGGGGGTATACCCCTGGAAAACGCTGTTCAGGAATATCTTTGAGGTTGAGGGGGATGCTTTGACGCAGATGCTGCCATTGGCTGCGGCGGCCGAAGTGACAGTGAAACTTAATCCGCAGACCGCTTCCGTGCTGGGATTTATCACGCAAACTTGGTAATCACCAGGAAATTGGTTAGTCAAATCGAACGTCCCTGAAATTGTTGTTGATGACAAGGAACTTACTGTGCCGTATATATCATTATAACCGGCTCGTTTCAAGCGAATTGTTGCAGAAGTCAGGAAGTTGGTACCGCTAAGACTGGTAATCGAAGCGGTCGTATTGGTAACGGCACTGGTTGGGAGGACTGATGATAAAGTGACTGTACTTGAAGAGGATCGTATCTCAAAACCACTTGACAGGCTACCCGATTGGCCATCCGCATTCGTGACAATAACATCCCAATAGCCGGCAGGTTTTCCCGCGATAGGAAATGAACAGGTCAGTTGAGTTGCTGATGCAGAACTGATGGTTCCGGTGATATTAGTTTGCCCAGATTTCGCCAATACCACCGTTGCACCGGAAGTTGAGAAACCGGAGCCGTAGATTATAACGTTATTGACACTGGTGGTGTTGTAGCCATATGTGGGAGAGCTGCTGGAGACAACTGGAGCCACGATAACTGCCGTCATAGTCAGGGACACTATACTGGTTGAATTATCTGATACCACCACATTTGACTGAGTTATGTCCTGATACCCACTTTTCTGCAACAATATCGTATGCGATCCCGCCGGTACATTTTCAATAGTAGACTGGGTCACACTGCCTGTGCTTGAACTATCGAGTATTATCACTGCTCCGGAGGGGATGGAACTGACAGATATATTTCCTACCGCCGATACTGCTGCCGGAAGAAGCAGGAGAACCAAGATACATATTACCAGAGTAAATTTTTTCATATCAAACTTCCCGATCGTTCTAATGAATTGAAGTATTTCACCGCATCATTTGATAAATTTTATTAAATCATTTTTTGGCGAATAAATATAATTACCCCGTTATCTCAAACCATTTTTCCCTGGATTGTAAAAGCAAATCATAACATTTTTTCGTGGACAATGCCTCAGCTCCAAACCCGTTAGTTCGTCATGAGATCAGGTATTATATACCCCCGGATTAAATGTGACTGTACCCGGAACTAACAGGACATTCGCATGCTTGAACAATGTAAAAAATACGGACCAAAGGAATGGGCACAGATTGTTTTTATGATCCTGATCCTCTGTGCCGGGGGTTACCTGATCATCTACAGCGTCTACATGATGACCGCGTTCAATAATCCCAGCCTGTTCATGTTCGCCATCGCCATGTTTGGCGTGGGGTGCACTGCGATCTGGTTTGGGATCAGCCACGTGGAAATAGTCTCTACAGAAGAACAGCTCGTGAGGATCACCGAACGGCTGGACAGGATCATCGAGAAAATTGAGAAAGAATAATCCTTTTTGTTTCCCGGTTTTTCAGCAGATCATGAATCATATTAATTATCCTGTAGCACGTAGTTATCAGGCATCAAGTGGGCTTGTGGCTTAGCTTGGACATAGCGCCGGGCTTCTAACCCGGATGTCGGGGGTTCAAATCCCTCCAAGCCCGTTTACCTTTTCTCATTGTATGAGATACATAATGCAATTGCTTTCTTAAAAAGCCAGAAATTTTTTCATTATCCAAAATATGGACGCACCTATAGAGATCATTTTGGTCCACAAAAAAATGGGTATTTTCGCCGAAATTTCCCAATTGTTTCACACATATGGTCACAATAAATTTTAGACCGATGTAACAGAAAACAAAATATCAAAGATGTAAGATACGGAAATCCCCATACAAAATCTTTCCCGGTGTAAATTGAAATGGCCTACTACGACACAAGCCTCTGTCCAAGGTCCATTGAGAGCACGTCAACAAGTCATCGCAGGTTCTAGAACCTAAGGATACCGGTTGAAATACAAGAGAAATAAATTATTCCGCTAAAAACAACGAAAAAAGAAAATTATAGGTGAGACTGTTCGTCAGCCGGCTGATCGTCCATCTCTTTCTGGAGGATCTGCACATCAGCGATATCGTACTGACGCTGGGCGAGCTTCTTTGCTTTGAAGATGTTTTTTCCATCTTTTCCAATGGCAATACCCCGGTCTTCGTCCCTGACTTCGACCTGAACGGTCTGCTCTCCGGATCCGGCTTCACCTTCAAAGACAAGGGAAGTGACCTGGGCTGGCAGGAAACAGTTCTTTAAGAACTGCTCCACGTTGCTGTTGTACTCGACAACTTCGATCTTCTTGCCCATCACTTCGGAAGCCTTCTTAATGGAGGCTCCCTTCTTACCGATCGCAAGCCCCATATCGCCGGGGTTGATCACAAAGATGAGACGGGCATTCCGGTCATCCATCACACAATCGCGGCTTCCCGCCCCGGTCAGACTCTCGAATTGAGAGATCAGACGCATACAGTCTTCAGTAAGTTTAACTTCGACCATATCATGCCCTCTTCAGGGACAGGATATCTGATTCGCCGGCACTGATGATGGCAAGCGTGCTGACCATGAACGGCTTTCCGCAGGCTTTTCCGAGTGCCATGCTGGAACCCTCAAAGGTGTGAATGAACAGGTTTTCTGTGGCAGCAATTTTTTCCTTGAAACTTGCCGGGCAGTTACCTGCAATAACGATCATCTGGGCTTTGCCCTCTTTGACACACTTTTCCGTATTGTTCTGGCCAAGAATTACATTACCGGTTTTTATGGCTCTTCTGAGTGATGCATTAAAATCCATATACAATTCCTCGTGTTTTTAAAGTTTAATTGTCGTGTTGTCTTACTGCGATGAGTTTAACATCGCCGGTACCGAGCTGGATCGGCTGACCGACAATGACATTTTCGGTAACGCCGCTCAGTTCATCTGTTTCATTTGCAACGGCCGCATCAAGCAGGTGGTTGACCGTCACTTCGAATGCTGCACGGGAGAGCACGCTCTCCTTCTCGCCGGCAATTCCATGACGCCCAATCTGTTTGACTTCGCCTTCCATGCACATCATATCAGCGACAAGCATCAGGTGGCGGACATCAACTAAGATACCCTGCTCATTGAGCGTGGATACCGCTTCGAATATGATCGCATTCCTGGCTGCCTCGATACCGAGCACGCTTGCACATTCACTGATGTTATTGGTACGGGTACGCGTGGTGTCCACACCAGCAACATCAAATACGTCTTTAAGGTTGGAGCCTTCAGTATAAAGTATATACTCTCCGCCCTCCTTCCTGACGACGACACGCAGGATGTCATCAATACCCTGGACAATCACATTCCTGACATGTTCTGCAAGCTGGAAGAGATTCTGGTAACTTTCCTTGTCTTTTGGAGAGAAGGTGATGATGGCTTTGTCCTCATCTATATCGTGCTCGAAGTCACGGTAGTGCCTGCGGTCCCGGATCTTCTTGGGACCAACCTCCATAATCTCTCCGGGTGAGATCTTACGCTTGTCACAGACCTTGGTGTTCAGGTGCACAACTACGTGCATGTTCTCCATGTCGGTCGTGATATCGCCGAACTCGTGAAGAGGGGCTGCCTCAATCTGCCAGCTGACTTCCCGGGCCTTGTCACGATCATTGCGGTACTCTTCCTCGAGATAGACCGTCATCGTGGGGGTACTGGGCTCTTTTCTGGCATCCATGATCTCGATGAGACGGGGAAGACCGAGGGTAACGTTGATCTCAGCTACACCCGCATAGTGAAACGTACGCATCGTCATCTGCGTACCGGGCTCACCGATGGACTGGGCTGCAATTACACCGACTGCCTCACAGGGCTCAATCCTTGTGGAGAGATACTCCTTGATGACCCGTTCAAGAATCTGCTTGAACTGGGTATCCGTGATCTCTTTGTCTGCGAGGAACTTGCGGATCTGGTCCTTTGTCTTGACCGGGAGGTCAGCGGCCTCAACTTTCTTGTCGTATTTTTCTGCGAGCGCCATCAGACTGCCTCCTTTATGATACTCTCGACAATACCCTTGACATCGACCGGGTCACCAAAGGCACTCCTTGTCGGGTCGGTACCATCTTCGCCGTATTCGAACTGGATGATCCTGCCACCCGTAGTCCGGACAGTGCCATCGTATGCCACTTTGAGGTCCTGCAGTGCATTGATCAGCCTGCGCTGGAGGTAACCGCTCTGGGACGTACGAACTGCTGTGTCAACGAGACCTTCTCGGCCACCGATTGCGTGGAAGAAGAACTCGGTCGGGTTTAACCCGCCCTTGTAGCTGTGCTGGATGAAACCGTGTGCATCCGATCCGCGCTCTCCTTTCCGGAAGTGCGGGAGCGTCCGGTCATCGTAACCTCTGACGATACGCTCACCACGAACGGACTGCTGGCCGATACAACCGGCCATCTGGGTCAGGTTGAGCATCGAACCACGGGCACCGGATACTGCCATCAGCACTGCACTGTTGCCGAGACCAAGGTGCTGGCCTGCAATCTGACCAGTCAGGTCACGGGCCTTTCCGAGCACCTGCATGATCTGCATCTCGAGGGTCTCTTCCACGGTACGTCCTGGCATGGGTTCGAGCTGCCCGTCTTCATAGACCTTGATACGGCGGTCAACATCGAGAGCTGCATTCTTCAGAATCTCATCGATCTGACCATACTCGGTCTTTGAGAGGTCTTCGTCATCGATACCGAACGAGAACCCGTCGAACATGATCGCCCGGATTGAGAGCTTGGTCATGTCATCGATAAAGTCCGTTGCCCGGCTCATGCCTTCCTGACGGATGATACGGTTAACGATCTGTCCATCGAATGCGCCGATTGCTTTCTTATCGATGGTCCCTGATTCCAGGATCCCGTCAAAGATACGGACATACGCATCCCGTTCACAGAGTTCCTTCTTACAGGTGTCACAGTTCTGGCAGGAACTTGCCTGGAAGACCATGTTGAGGTGGGTGGGAAGGATGGTGGAGAAGACCTGCTTGTTGGTCCAGTATTCCACACCATTCTCTACCTTGCCCGGAGCGGGCATGCGTTCGATACCGGAGTACCGGAGCAGGTAGAGTGCTTCTTCTTTCTTGAACCAGCGGGTATCATGCGTGAGCATGAAGATACCCGAAACGTGGTCATGGATACCACCAATGATGGGGCCGCCGAAACGCGGGGAGAGAATGTTCTCCTGCACAGAGATGAGGATGGTTGCTTCCGCACGCGCTTCTTCGGTCTGGGGCACGTGCATGTTCATTTCATCCCCATCAAAGTCAGCGTTATATGGAGGGCAGACTGCCGGGTTAAGCCGGAACGTCTTGCCTTCCATGACCTTGACACGGTGTGCCATGATGCTCATGCGGTGCAGTGAGGGCTGACGGTTGAAGAGCACAACATCGCCGTCACGGAGATGTCGTTCGACAGTCCAGGTCGGTTCGATCATGTCAGCAACGGTATCGAGATTGCCTTCGGCGAGCCGGAGACGGCGGGCGTCCGGGCGAATCACGTAGTTTGCACCACAAGGTGAATTGACGTCCGGGCGGAGAGGTCCGTTCCTTGCAATCTGTTTGAGTTCCTCAATATTGTGGATGGTAACCCGAACGGGAATGGTCATCTCGTTGGCTACTGCACGGGGAACACCAACCTGCCGCACAGACAGGTTCGGGTCGGGTGAGATAACGGTACGGGATGAGAAGTTCACACGCTTACCGGAGAGTGAACCACGGAAACGACCATCCTTACCCTTGAGACGTTGGGAAAGCGTCTTTAACGGACGACCGCTGCGGTGGCGTGCCGGCGGGCAGCCTGCCACTTCATTGTCCATGTAGGTAGTGACGTGGTACTGGAGCAGTTCCCAGAGATCTTCAATGATCAGCTGGGGAGCGCCTGCATCCTGATTCTCCTTGAACCGCTGGTTGATACGGATAATATCCACCAGCTTGTGGGTCAGGTCATCTTCCGACCGTTGCCCATTCTCAAGGATAATCGAGGGACGCATCGTGACCGGGGGAACCGGAAGCACGGTTAAGATCGTCCATTCGGGACGAGCCACATCAGGATTGATACCCAGCGGGGTTAAGTCCTCGTTGGGGATCTTTTCCATGCGTGAACGAATGTCAGCAGGAGTGAGCTTGTGCTCAACTTTCTTGCCGTCCTCAACAACCACTTCCGAGAACGTTGTCGGTTTCTCGAAGTTGATCTTGAGCTGCTGATCGCCGCAGTGCGGGCATATGCGCTCTTTCTTCACGTCTTTTTCTGAGAGAAGGTCGCCGGTCTGGTCGTCTTCCGTTCCGACAACCTTCTCGATCTCCTCAGGGCTCAACAGCACCCGTCCGCAGGAGCGGCAGGTAACACGGAGAAGTTTCCTGATCAACCGGGTGTATCCGACATGGATGACCGGCTTGGCGAGTTCGATGTGCCCGAAATGCCCGGGACACTCGCTGGCCTTCTGGTCACAGGTCTTGCACCGGAGACCGGGGTCAATAACCCCAAGGTTCAGGTCCATCAATCCCTGGGGATAGGGGAACCCGTCATCATCGTAGGTGTCTGCCCAGATGATCTTCCGCACACTCATCTCGCGGATCTCTTTGGGGGATAGCAGGCCGAACTCAATCTGTCCTATTCGTTTTGGGGATGGCATATTATACCACGTCCTGTAATTTCAGTCTGGGGGCTATACCCATACTCTTCATCTCATCCAGGAGGAGCTTGAACGCGTAACTCATCTCGACCGAGTAGATATCGGTCTCATTACCGCAGGCAAGACAGCGGGTCATGTTGCGCTTGCGGTCGAGCATTGCAACCATACCGCAGTGTGCACACACGTATTCCTGCACCTTGTCAGACTCATCAAGCAGACGCTCTTTCAACGCCATTGCAGCGCCATGTCCGATCATGACATCACGTTCCATCTCACCGAAACGGAGACCACCTTCACGGGCACGACCTTCAGTCGGCTGGCGGGTGAGCACCTGCACAGGTCCGCGGGACCGTGCGTGCATCTTGGACGATACCATGTGGTAGAGTTTCTGGTAGTAGATCACACCGATGTACACATCAGCCTTGAACATCTTGCCGGTGATACCGTCATACATGACCTCGCGGCCATTGTGGGAGAAACCGAGCGCCTTTAAGGATGCACGGATATCTGCTTCACTCTCGCCACCAAACGCGGTACCGTTAATTCGGCGTCCTTCCAGCGAACCGACTTTCCCACCAATCATCTCAAGCATATGACCGACAGTCATACGACTCGGGATTGCATGGGGGTTGATCACAAGGTCAGGGGTAAGACCGCTTTCGGTGAACGGCATATCTTCCTGCGGCGTGATCAGACCGATAACTCCTTTCTGACCGTGCCGGGATGCAAACTTGTCACCGACTTCGGGTATACGGAGATCACGGGTCCGGACTTTGACAAGACGGGAACTGTTCTCACCTTCGGTGATGATGACAGTGTCGACAATCCCATGCTCGTTGCTGCGCATGGTAACTGAAGTATCACGGCGCTTCTCAACAGCAATCAATTCGCCGGTGGGTTCTTCAAGGAACCGGGGCGGGGAAGTCTTGCCAATCAGTACATCCTTCTCAGCAACGACGGTTTCAGGGTTGATAACCCCGTCTTCATCGAGATTCTTGTACGAGTCTGCACCGTGGGCACCGCTGACTTCCTCTTCAGGAACTTCAATGCGATCAATCTGACCGCCCGGATACCGGCGTTCTTCACCTTCGTAGGTACGGTAGAAGTGGGAACGTCCCAGTCCACGCTCAATAGATGCCTTGTTGAAGATGAGCGCATCTTCAATATTGTAGCCTTCATAGGAGATGATGGCAACCACAAAGTTCTGTCCAGCGGGGCGATCATCCGAACCGATCAGTTCAGAGGTCTGGGTGTGGGTGAGAGGTTTCTGGACATAATGGAGCTGATGTCCACGGGTGTCGGGGCGCAGCTTCATATTGGCGCATCCAAAACCGAGCGCCTGCTTAACCATTCCTGCACCCATTGTTACACGGGGACTTGCATTGTGTTCCGGGAACGGGACGTGTGCCGCACCGATACCCAGGATCAGGGAGGGGTCGATCTCAAGGTGGGTATGATTTGGCGTGATCTTCTCAAAGTTCATTGCGATGAGGAGGTCTTCTTCCTCTTCAGCATCAACAAACTCTATCATCCCGCGCTGGACGAACCAGGACATATCGATCTCTTTCCGGGCCAGTTTCTGGAGATCTGCATCGGTTATGAGCGGTTCCCCATTCTTCAAGACGATGAGCGGGCGACGGGCACGGCCGCGGTCGGTAAGAACTACCACATCCCCGTTGTATTCCTTGTGCGAAACATTGACTTCAGAAGCGATCGCGCCCTGGCGGCGCATGGCCCGGATACCCGTGACCAGGGCTTTTGGATCGTCAACGAGTCCGATAAGTGCACCATCTACAAATACGCGTGATTTCTTCATCGTGACTCACCCTTGATCTGTTCTACACCAAGGTTGTGCAGGATCTGCAGGATCTCTTCTTCGTTATCCACACCTTTACTGATCTCGACCATCTGGGCGAAGTTCTTGACAAGCCCACAATTCGGTCCTTCAGGAGTTTCGCTCGGGCAGATCCGACCCCACTGGGTCGGGTGCAGGTCACGGGCCTCGAAGTGAGGCTGTGAACGCGAGAGCGGGGAGATCACGCGGCGCAGGTGCGAGAGCACGGCCATGTGGTCGATACGGTCAAGCAGCTGGGAGACACCAGTCCTTCCGCCCACCCAGTTACCGGTTGCGAGCGGGTGGAGCAGACGCTCGGTCAGCACATCCGCACGCACAGCAGTCCCTATCGAGAGATCACGGTGACGCATGCTGGCGCGTTCGAGCTGGTACTTGATATCCCGGGTAAGACGGTTTAATGAGATACGGAAGAGATCTTCCATTAAATCTCCGGCAAGTTTGAGCCGCTTGTTCGAGTAGTGATCCTTGTCATCGATCCTGCGCTTGTTGAGCACGAGATCGAAACAGGCCTCTGCCATTCTTCCGAGGAAGTGGGCCTTTGCAAGCCGGACTGAGAGGACTGCTTCCTGGTAACCCTCGTCGCCTTCCTTTAGTGTGGCAGGCATTGAGTAGTTCAGGTGGGGCAAAAGATAGTTGTCGAGAACGAATTCGGAGCGTTTCCGCTGGTAATCCCGGGTCTGGTTGGGTGCCAGTTTCTTACCGACATACATCACACCACCCTCAACGGAATCACATTCACTCTCTTCAAGGTTCTGCATCATGAACGTCAGGATATCTTCGTCGGTCGAAACCGCGTTGACAACTTCCTGGTCATTGGTCATCCCGAGCGCCCGCATCAGGTCAACAAATTTGAGGTGACCGGCAACAGAGGGGAACGAGACTTCGAGCAGGTTCTTCTTATTGCGCTCGACTACCACTAATGCACGATATCCGCGGAACTGGGAGAATACCTTTGCAACATAGATGCGTTCACTGTAGCGCTCGGTAAACTCGGTCATGATCTTGTTGGACGCAAGGTCTTCCAAGGTCATGAGCACGCGCTCGGTTCCGTTTACAATAAAATATCCACCGGGATCGAATGCATCTTCACCATGAGAGACTCGCTGTGCATCATCCATGCCATAAAGATTGCAGGATGTAGACCCAATCATAACCGGAAGTTGTCCGATTGTCGTGACAATCGCTTCCTGCCGGTCCTCGCCATGTACGAGAGTCAGGCCCAGCTGAATAGGTGCAGCATACGTAAGGTTGCGCAGCCGAGCCTCGCAGGGGTACAGTTCACTCTGAGAACCGTCCGCTTCCCGCACGAGGGGCTTTTTGACGGTTATTTCGCCAAGTTCGACCCAGACTGCTTCGTTGTTCTTGCCGCGGTTTTCTATATCGGTCTCTATAATCCGCTGTTCGTTTACCACTTTCTGAAGATTGTGCTTTAGGAAATAATTATAGGAGTCAAGCTGGTGGCGCGCAACATGCTCCCGTGAAAAATACGCCCTCGATAAAATACTTCTGTCAATCAGACTTAATCCCCCCCGGAATTATTTCTTGGGTCTCTTAACCACGAGACGGTACGATTCTGCCCTACCGGCTGTATGGCTAACACGAATAATTCGAATCACATTATCGGCTTCTGCGCCGATCGTTTTAACCGCAGGATCGTCGTGGAATACTTTTGGTAATTGTTCGGTAGTGATGTTGTAAGTGGTGAGAAGCGCAGAAACCTCCTCGTCACTCATAATTTGATGGTCAGGCACCATGTCATGGTCCAACACATTAAGTTTAGCGCTCAATGAAAAACCCCTTCCCGGATAAACAGATTTCCTCTCAGATGCATCACCGCAAAAAACCCACGATTGCTCGTGGCAACGGGCCCGAAGGGATTTGAACCCTTGACCACCTGGTTAAAAGCCAGGCGCTCTACCGAACTGAGCTACGAACCCCCTTTTGAATAAGATGTACAGCATTATAACAATGCGATACTGACATATAAATTTACCCTCGATTCCTTTCGCCTGAAAGAAGATCAGAACCCTTTTGCAAAAGTTCCATTGATCTCTTTTAACCGAAGTTTGTCTCCCTTAATCTTCTCATCGAGCTGGGTAATTGCCTGAAGTACATCCTCAGGAACAACGCGCCCGGGTATGTTCAGCCCGCATGAATTTTTCAAAACGGCGAGAAGATTTTTGTCCACGTCAATACTTTTCCGGAGCGCGGAGTATTCTCCTATGACACTCACATCCAGTCCGGCATCTTTTGCAATCCCTGCTTCAATTTTCACGTTGCTGCGGCGTTCGAATATACGCTTTATCGAATCGAGAAGCTGTGCCGGGTTAACTGGCTTGGACACAAAATCCTCGATATTGAGGCTGTGTTCCTGGGCCTCTTCCGGACTGATCTTTTTTGCCGAGAACATAAGTACCGGTAAATTATGGGTTTCAGGATTGGCCTTGATCTTCTCTAAGGTCTCCCATCCATCCATCGGTTCCATCATGATATCGAGCAGTATCAGATCAGGTTTAACGGTGCGGAGAATGGATATGGCTTCATCCCCACCGTGGGAGGCAATGGGCTTGAAACCTTTCCGTTTCAAAAGCGCCATAAGTCCATCTACGATATAAGGGCTGTCATCAACAATCAGAATTGAATCATCCACGATATTAGACCCTCATATTCTCGAATGGAACCGGCTGGGAATACCAATGCAGGATACCATCCCTACCATCGTATTCATTGATTTATGTGAATTATTCAGGAGGTGAGTTTCGTTTCAGCAGACGTTCCCGATAGTTCGCCTTTTATCTGCTGGAGCCGGTTCTCCTGGAATTTTATATTCATCTCCATGCTCTTGATCGCACGGGAGATTTCGTCACTCACCCGGACTTTTGAATCATTGAAATTATAGGTGGTTTCGAGGATTGTCATCAGGCGTTTGTTTACATCGATGCTTTTGCTGAGTCGTGCATATTCGGTGATAATCTCGGCATCGAAACCCGACTCTTTTGCAAGATCCATATCAGATTTTATCGACTGCCGGCGGTTAAGAACATGCTCGATCGCATCATAGAGTTCGCGGTGGGTGATGGGTTTTAAGACATAATCTTCAATGTAAATCCCGTATTCCTGTGCCTCAGCAGGCGTAAGCTGTTTGGCGGTGAGCATGAGGACCGGGATCTCTTTTGTCGAAGGATTCTCCTTGATCTTTTCTAACGTCTCCCATCCATCCATCGGTTCCATCATGATGTCAAGAAGGATGAGATCCGGAGTTACGGTCTTTAAAATTTCAAGACACTCCTCACCTCCGTACGCTGCGACAGTGCGATATCTGCCGCGCTCCAGCATTGTGACAAAGACGTCGACGATAAAAGGGCTGTCATCGACTACAAGTATTGTAAACATACATAACCTCCCCGATATTTTTTGCAACTGCAAAGAGTTCTGTATGCACTTTGTCAGCATCTGTTTTATGTCTCACTATTGCGGTAATTAAGAAATTTTCCCCGGCTCCCATTACGATCACTGAGGTATCCTGCGTTCGGATCGTGACCGACTCCATGGACTTCATTTTGATGATACTTCCTACAGATTCCGCCGATGCGAGTATGGTTGCAGACAGCGCACCAAACCACGGTTCATTCACATCCTGATCAAAAAATTTTCCTGCGATGATCCCATCTCGAGACACGAGGGCACAGGCTGAAACCCCATCAATCGCCTGAATCTTATCGATAAATGCAGAGATCTTCTCTTTCAACATGGCCCGGCTCCTGTTCCATTACCCTATATTATTGATAATACCAGATAGAAGCATATATACATATTGCTTTTCCTTTTGCATCTATTCATCATTTACTGGCAAAGTTATCTGCATTCCGTGACCATGACCGGATTCTTTCTTCGGGAAATCCCGGTAGTGCCCGGTCAAACCAAGCCAGTCGCAATCAACAATATATAAATACAATTTCCCCCAACCAATGCAAATAAGAGTTCCGATGATCCGTGCATATACCATTACTTCAGGAAAAGGCGGTGTGGGAAAGACCACTCTCACAGTGAATCTTGGGGTATCACTTGCTCTTTTAGGCCGTAAAACGGTCATTCTTGATGCCGATATCGGAATGGCAAACATGGCATTGATTCTCGGCATGGATGACATACCCGTCACCCTGCATGAGGTGCTTGCCGGAAAAGGCGATATTGAAGATGCAATTTACGATGGACCCGGCGGGGTGAAAGTGGTCCCCAGCGGTATCTCGCTCCAGGGATTCCAGCAGGCAGATCCTGACAAACTCCGGGATGTGATGCACAAGCTTGTTGATAAGTGTGAATATCTTCTGATTGATGCCCCGAGCGGAATATCCAAAGAAGGTGTCGTTCCCCTCTCGGTAGCAGATGAAGTCATTCTCGTAGTCAATCCGGAACTTGCCTCAATGGCAGATGCCCTGAAAACCAAGATTCTCTGCGAAGTGATGGGGGGGCGGGTCTATGGGGCCATCCTGAACCGGGCCGGGCTCGAACATACGGAGATCCGTTCCCAGAGTGTTGAAGATGTTCTCGGTGTCCGCGTGATCGATGTGGTGCCGGAAGATGCAAATGTCCGAAGGGCAGCAGCGTACAAAAGTCCCTGCGTCCTGAAATATCCCCAGACCGACGCTTCCCGGGTGTTCAAACGGATAGCCGCGCAGATCTCAGGCATCGAGTACAGGGACACCGGAAGCGAACAAAAAACAGAAAGCTTTGTTGACCGACTCGCACGATCCGTCTTCAGGTGATATTATTCTAGGGGCGATAATAGCTTACGAAGGATACATGCTGGTATTGTTTGGCGGCGTTATTGTTATCCAGCAGTTCATTATTTACCTGATGTACGTTCGGATCAGGCAACTGTTGAATGAGATTGATTCCATCGAAGGCAAGATCAAGATCACAGACACCGAACTTGAAAACCTCATCACGAGAGTCGAGGAGTTCAAGCGGGGCAAAATCTGACAATCCATTGCACCTTTTCTGCGTTCATTACAACAAGATACATATGTAATATCGTCATACATTATGAGAACGGGGCCATAGGGTAGCCTGGCCATCCTAGGAGACTGGGGGTCTTCTGACCTGAGTTCAAATCTCAGTGGCCCCATTCATTTGTTGTTTTTCTGGCGTTGTTATGAAAATCACCGGCACCTGTACAGATTGTCTGATATCCCGCGTTCGCATGGAATGCACGTTGTGCAATGCTTCAGAAGCAAAGACTGATGAAGCGATTTCTGAATGTTCTGCCCTCTTAAACGAGATCCGTAATGATCCGTTAAGCCACCCGCAGATTGCAAGCCGTATTCACCGCAGGGCCTATGAAATTCTGGGCACAAAGGACCCGTTCTCCCGGCTCAAAAGGCAGGGCAACAATCAGGCAATTGAAGTCTGCAAAAAAGTGCAGGGCGATCTCGTGACATTCCGGGATCATGTGCTTGCAGCGGTCATTGGCAATACATTTGATTATGGCGTCAAAGGACACATTGTCGAGGATAACTTTTCAGCGTTTTTTGCGCGTGAATTTGAAAAAGGATTAACCATCGATGACACGGAAGCGATCCTTCCCCTGTGTACCAGAGTCGTATACTTAAGCGATAACTGCGGTGAGATTGTATTCGACCGGCTTCTCATCAAGTACCTGAAATCACAGGGCGCACACGTGACACTTGCAGTCAAGGATGCACCGGCCCTCAACGATGCGACACTGGGGGATGCCTGGGATCTTCACCTTGATTTCATTGTGGACTGCCTCACCACCACCGGGGGTGGGGCTGAGATTGGCATCTGTATGGAAAACATTCCCGAGGATCTGAAGAGCGCAATCAAGCACTGCACCATTATCATCGCAAAAGGTATGGCCAACTTTGAATCCCTTTCGGAAATGCAGAACCTGCCTCCGGTTGCCTACCTGATGGCAGCGAAGTGCGGGCCGGTAGCGGAGGAAGCCGGTGGCGTGCCAGTTGGTTCAAAGTTAGCAATGTTGCGGGTATCAAAATAGAATAAAACAGGAGAGATCACTCCACATTCTTCCTGCTCAAAAGGATTTTTTTCATCGGGTAAGCGGTTTTCAGTTACGTGCACCACGCCCTTGCTAAAACGAATAAGAGTCTGCGCTTTGTCGAAAAACCTTCATCCTGTGGAGACATTTTTCGTTTGCCGTAACTGAAGTGCCCATACAATTTTATCTTGCACCCTCCGATCACTGATCATGGTACTTCCTGATCTGGGGTTATCCTTTGGATGGCTGCTCATTGTTGCCGGGGCCCTTTTGCTCCTTGTCGAAGTGTCCAGCCCGGGTTTTTTCGCAACGGTACCAGCTACCGTGCTGATTTTTTTGGGAATCCTGCAACTCATGGGAGTCGATATATCGAACCCGTGGGCGGGAGGCCTCATTGGGATAGTGACTGCTCTTTGTGCAGCCGGATTCACCGTCTGGATGTACTCGCGGATAACACCAAATGAAACCCCCACAACAATCAGCCGGGACTCATTAGTCGGCATGGAAGGGCAGGTGCAGAAATCCATTGATCCAACTACCATCTCCGGCAAAGTCGTGATCGGCAGCACGGAATGGAGTGCACGCTCCACCGGTGCCATAATCCCTGCTGGAAAGCGGGTCAAAGTAGTGAGTTCCCAAGGCGTACATATCGTAGTCGAAGAGGTTGTATAAGATGGATTTTGTTGGAACGCTCGTCGTTGTATTTCTGATTTTTGTTATTGTCTACATTTTTTCAAAAGGTGTAGTTATTGTCCAGCCGTATGAACAGGGTCTCCAGGTCCGCCTCGGCCAGTACGTTGGCCGGATGAATCCGGGTTTCCGCTGGATTGTACCATTTGTCAGCGATGTGATCAAACTCGATCTTCGTACCCAGGTGATGGAGGTCCCCAGCCAGGAAGTTATCACCAAGGATAACTCCCCGACCAACGTGGATGCAATCGTGTACGTACGGGTAATCGACCCGGAGAAAGCGTTCTTCGAAGTTGCGAATTACAAGATGGCAACCGTCGTCCTCGCCCAGACCAGCTTGAGGGGCATCATTGGTGATATGGAACTCGACGAGGTACTCTACAACCGGGACATCATCAACACAAAACTCCGCGACATCCTCGACCGTGAGACCGACCAGTGGGGTGTCAAGGTTGAGCGGGTTGAGATAAAAGAAGTCGATCCGGTCGCAGCAGTCAAGAATGCCATGACCGAACAGACGGCAGCAGAACGTGCCCGCCGTGCAGCAATTTTACGGGCTGATGGCGAGAAACGTTCAGCAATCCTTAAGGCGGAGGGTCTCCGTCAGTCCATGATCCTTGAAGCGGAAGGGGAACGCCAGAGCAAGGTGCTGAGAGCAGAGGGGGAGCGCCTCTCAAGAATCCTCCAGGCACAGGGAGAAGCACAGGGGCTGCGCATTCTTTCCGTGGGTGCTGCGCCGCTCGATAACCGTGCAATGACCGTGCTCACATTAAATGCACTCAAGAACATGGCCGATGGCCAGGCCACCAAGATCATCTTCCCCTTCGAGCTCTCGCAGCTGATCCGCCAGGGTGCAAAATTCCTTGGGGCAACGGATGAAACTGCCGAAGTTGTTGCGGGGCGCCCGGTCATGGATGAGACCATCCTTGGCGATATGCCGCAGCGCGAAGAAGTGAATGCAATCTTAAAAGAGATCAAGGATGCTGTCCCGAAAGTCTCCGTCGACGAACTCAAGGATACCAGCAAACGTAAACTCGCAATCGATGCAGAAGCAGATGCCGCCACCATCCCACCGGTAGCATAACCACATTCCTTTTTTATTTTATTTCCCTGGTCACTATCGAAACATGGCGGGGAGGCAGTAAAGTACTCAGCAGCCTACGAGGTCTCCAACCAGCACCATAGCGTCATCAAAATCATTCCTTCTTCAGGATCTGGAAAAATCGAGATTTCAGATCAACCCCGTACCTTCTTTTCATGATAGAGAATTTGGTTTCTACCAGGACCGTTTACGATACCGGACAAAATTAAAATTGTCGGTCATCTTCTTTCGACATTTTCCCTAGACATTCGTGGTACCTTAATGGATCCGAGCTGGAATAATCGAATCCGCGTTGAGTGTTTCACGAGTATACTTGTGCACATTCTCGGAATCATAACTCCGGTCCATGACATAGCACTGAGAGTTTTGGCGATTACGAAGTATCTTCAGAAGTATAAATGCATGTTTTGAGTCGTGAACCCGGCTTTTTGAAATCGAGAATCCGGTAATTACCTGCATATCGGTATCAATAGAAATCGATGTTTTCAGGAAATGTTTTCGGATTTTTCCGGTTGATGGCAGTTTTTAAGAGGAGATTGAAGTACAGGGATTTGATACGACAGAGAAATTTTTGAAGGGTTTGAAATGAGGGATCGTTGTGAGGCACAGTACTGCCCGGAGACGATCCATCTCTTCGAGGTTCCAGATGACGGTACGATAGTCTTCATTCCGATATTCTTTGAAAAGAATTAGTGTCAACAGCTAATGTTGAGTGTAATCTTTTCTCGAATATTTACAGGGATACGGGTGAGTCGTGTGGACTGAACCAGGGAATATGCGTGTTTGATAAAACGGATAAACCGGCCGACAATTTCTTATTTGTCTCCTTATTCGTTACTAGCATAACATTGTAAGGAGACACTGCACCTTAGAACTTTCGGTCGTTTCCCTCGAGTTTCTTTGTTAGGAAATCATTTCTAAAGAGCAGAAAATTTCAATCATGATCCGGTTGAAATGATTCTGTCAGTACACGATCCACTATTCGATCCAAAATATTTTTTGAACGTTCCGGATACACAAACCCACAAAACAATATTCTCACAACCATTCATAAACGCCATCATAAACCCCCTATTTCTTCGACGTGAACTCAACAACGGGCAACCACTGGCATTTGCAGGTCGTTTCTGCCAAAAAACCTCCTGAATATGTGTCAGAATATGATGCCCGTAAAAGCCCGCTAAAGATCAGGGAAAAATCTCGATTAAACAGGTTATTTTCGGAAAATAATCGATTTAAACCATATTTTTCAGAGCGGTGGACACTTCTCCGGCTAAACCCGAAACCGGGATAAGGAAATTGACAATCGGAGACCTTACTGCACCCGGAATACCTCATCCCCTGGGCACCCTGTTTACCTAGTCTGCACAACCGTATGAACATCCACCAGACCCAACGGGGCCGATGTATAACTCTGCGATACCAGTCCCCCATCCTTATACACTTCAATGATCAGGTTCTTCACGGAACCATCCTGCTTCTCAACGGACCCTTCAATCATCCCGTTCACAATGGGGAACTGGTAAAACTGGTCGCCCGTACTGTTAACCTCTCGCATCTGCCCGTTTGCACCCAGGGATCCCACAAAATTCCCCGGGTAGAATACCCGCACCCAGACCCCGGAAGGGGGAATGGATACCCGGGGGAGGGATGCATACGGCGAGACCTGGATATCCGAAGGCGGAGTTGGTACGACGATCCCCCCGCTTGCAGGCCCCACAGGTATATGAATGTCAATGAGACCCCACGGTTTTCGTGTCTCGCTCTTCGATACCAGGACTCCTCCGTTATAGATCCCAACTTCAAGTTTATCGGCCGATCCATCCTGTTTATCGATTGTACCCTCGATCATCGCATCATCGACCGGCAACTGGTAGAGCCGGGTCCCGGAACTGTTGATCTCAATCTGCCTTCCCCGTGCTCCGATATATTCCGTGAAATTTCCCGGGTAGGACACCTTTACCCAGATCCCGTTTGTGGGAATCGTGATGGGGGGGACGTACGACCCTGTGTCGGGATTCACCACAGGTTCAGGGGTTTGCGTAGGGGAGATGGATGGAACAACCGGACTGTTGGCGTCGGTGGTCGTTATGTCCTGGTCAACCGTGACATTTTTCACATTCATCACCTTTCCCGCAATAAATGTTCCTCCGGCTAGCAGGGCAATAATGAGCACTATCGCTGCAATAGTGATCAGGGGCGAGCGTTCTGGGGCATCCTCATCGGGAGTTTTTTTCACCTTGGATAATGTACTGGTAAAAGACCATTCCGGCACTGCGGGGCGACTGACCTTTTCACCAGCCATAAGCTCATCGGTATCGGACTTGGCGCCCCGGTCCAGGCGAACCTCTTCAGCCAACAGGGTTTTGCCCTCAACGGGGATATTGTGCTGCCTGATAATTACCAGGCATCTCTCGACCTCCTTGATATTCTGGCCCTCCACCAGACGGATAAAAATAAGTTCAAGCGTTCGTTTTCCCCCATCGGGAGCATTGAAACAGATGGTTATGACCGGTTCACGTAATTTGTTTACTCCCGATGTTGCCCCGCTGATATCTGCAAGGGGGATATCTTCATGGATGCGACCCGTTTCACTCTCAACAAGGATGAGGCGCCTGCCGGTAAGGACCGCTTCGTATCTCACGCCATCGATAATGATCGTCTGTGTCTTTTGAATGACTGCTTCATCGCTCTTCAGGTTAAGGTTATCCATGGCACTACATCTAACTATAAATCTGAACTATAAAAATCAATTCGGAATCTGACTGCAATCGGGATTGATCTGCTTTCCTCGTTGCGGCAGATTCGGTTCCGGGGTTTTCATGGTAATGTAATCCGGTACCCGGAGTAACCTATCCCCCATGGAAAACCGAAATTCCCGGGATACCAGTGAGGGCGATTGAAAAAGTATTTCCGGCGGGGGGGCAGGTCCGCAGGAAATTTTCAAAACAGTATCAGGATATTCCCATTTTCGTAACGCCCGGACTCTACTCGCTCGTTGTGCCAGGTTTGCGGATTGCGGTATTCCTGCTCACCAGCACGTTATATGCATCGTGCTTTGGGTTGTGCCGGACGAGCACACTCTCGATCTCGAGGATTGTCCCGTATGGTGCCGACACAATCGCCTCATTCTCCGGAGTTACGTGATAGGCCGGCACCACCGCATATACCGGTGTATCTGCTGTACCATCGCAGAGCTTGAAGACCATCGTCTTGGCGTCACCCAGATTTCCTGACATCTTGGCGGTTATGAGATTGATCCGTTTCTCGACATGACGGCGGATCTGGGATACCCTTAGGACACGCGAGCCGTTGGGCACCCGGTACGAGTCCCGGACTTTCCCGTCCTTCCTGATCACGACGTACGTGTACTTGATGTCGATGTTGAGATACCGGAACGGCTCCTCTCCGGATGCCAGTATCCCCATCAGCCGGGTGGGCTGGATATTCCGGTTGGTGGCAAAACTCCAGCACCGGTCCGGTGTGCAGTTGGTTCCCCAGATAAACGAGCACGGGCTGTGAATCGTGAGCCCTCGTTTCTTTAACGCAAGCGAGAGCAGCCTCAGCTGGGCGGAGTTGGTCTCTTCGGCCGGCTCTATGATCAGGATCGTGCCATCCGGTGCAAGCCGTTCTGCCAGTTTCATGACAAGATCCGCCCGCTGGTCGAGCGAGACATCGCTTATTTCATTGAGCACATTGGAGAAGATCATCAGGTCGATCTTCTGCGAGATCTTTGCGGGGTCAAGGGTGGTGAGATCCGCCTTTATCGGGGGCTTGATACTGACTTTGTCTCCTTTCTGCGTGCACTGCTCCCGCAGGTACATAAATGCCTCGATATGCTCTTCCGAGCGCTCCACCGAGTACACAGTTGCTGTTGCGCCATCCAGCCGGGAATAAAAGTCTGCAATCGCCAGGGGCACGACCCCCGGCCCGGTACCGGCATCGAGTATGGTCATTGAGTTTTTCAGCAACCCGTCGCGGGCGAGCATGGCGAGCAGGTACTGGGTCTGCACATAGTAGACCGGGAAATGGTACGCAAGATAACCAAGCACATGGTACGCCTTGGTGTACTGCAGCGAGCGCTGGTGGGTCGGCTTCCAGTAATCCGACTTCTGGGCTACAATCGCCCCGCGGAGCCGCTCGAGTATGGTCGCATCGGTCAGTTCTTTTCCCACTTTTTTTGGGATGTACTGTTCGATTGCAGTTTCCAGTGCCGGGGGCAGCCGGCGGGTTGCAAAAAATGCATCCTGCCTCTCTTGCTCTGCCGGATTTATTGTATACTCCGCTGCCGCGAGCCTCTTTGAGATCTCATAGTCCGCGCCGACGTTCTTTGCAGCAAGGTTCAGGTCATCCAACAGGGGACTGATAAGGGTGTACAGTTTTTCAACCGGATGCTTTTTTTCAAGATATGGCACAATCTCCGAGAGAAGAAAGGACGGTTTTGTACCGGCCACGTATTTTATGGTGGAGATGAGCTGCTTATCGGTCATAGTTGCCGGTTACTTGGCGATAGACCCTATTACATCTTTTGTGTCACCGGTCATATCTCCTGACTGGCACCGATCGACCGCTGCTCCTGACCCGCAGGAATTCCCTGCTGATCTTTACCTCCCCCTCCTCCCGGTACGCGTCCACCGCAGCGCCTTCAATGCAGCGGTGGGCGTACGTGAGCCGGCTGATCCGCCGGCTGATGGTCATCTCCTGTGCGGGGGCACAGGGCAGCTGCTCCACCGCGTTCCGGTATATCGCGTTCACCTGACCCCACAGCCCATTGAGTTCCGCGATCGTTGCGGCCTTGCCCATCACTTCGAGCATTGTGCCCTGCATCGTGCGGATATATTCCGGGGTGTCATGCCGGCGTGCGGCAATGGCCGGGTCGGTCTTTTTCAGCTGCTTTGTCCGGATGCGCAGGGCCAGCAGGGGTTCCAGGGCCGTGGGAAGAAAACCCCGGGGCTCCTGTTCCGGGTGTGCGAACGTCTCGGGCGACAGGTTCGCCATCACGATGATGGAGGGGTACATGGAAGTGAAATCGATCTCGTCCACATCAGCAAAGATGCCGGGCTCCGGCTGGAACATCATCCCGCCCCGGTCTGCGGTCCTAATGGCAGAAAATTTCCGCAGGGCCTCGGCATCGCTCTTCCGGAACGGCACCATGATTCCCCTCCGCACCGCTTCATACGTCTCGTAACTCGAGATGAGCGTGCCCGGGGTGAACCGGGACGCGAGGCTGGGAGAGAGTCCCAAGAGCCGGGATGCCATGAGCACACCGGCAAGCCCGCCCTCCCGGTACACGAATGACTGTTCGTTATCGATCAGAATCCTCCCGTCAGGGATGAGTGCCGCTTCCTTGTGCTCAACCCTGCCATAACTCCAGTAGGAGCGCGAGTCCATGGTGCGGTACTTCCCGGTCCGGGAAAATGGCATCGTGAGGCCCAGTGCCCCGGCCCGTACCTGGAGTTTTCCCATCCAGCGATCGGCATCTGTCATCAGGATCAGGTCCGGGTCAGATGCAGAAACGAGCCCGAAGAGAGCAGCGAGCACGTCCCGCTCCTGACCGTGCAGCTGCTCGGTGCGTTCGCCGCAGACGATTTCGATAGCGGAGCAGGTCTGGTTTCGGGCCGGGTCATCACGGATCCGGATCTCCATGCAGTCCAGGCCGTGGTTGAAGTCCGGGGAGAACCGGTCCGCCGGGGGTCAGCACAGCAGGGGACGACTCCCTGCTCTGCCATGAACCGCTGGTCGCGCCGCACATCCACGTTGAAGAGCTGTGCAGCAAACTGCGTCTGCTGTTCGATGGCTTCTGCCACGGGCCTGCCGGCAAACACTGCGTATCCTTCATGTTCGCCAAATATGGTGGTGAACGTGCAGGGCTCCGCACGGTACTGCTCCTCCAGTGCTTCGATCATCCCGTGATGTAAGTCCGGGTCCGGCAGGTGAAGATAAAACGGGGGATCGTATTCGTGGTGAATCCTCTGCACCGTCCCATCCTTATGCCACAGGTCCATCCCCCCGCCCCGGAAGGCCGAGTCAAGGATCCACATCGCGTTCCTCTCCCTCCCCGGACTCCTTCCGGGGATCTTTTTGTACCTGCATCACCAGTGCCTCCTGTTGCTTGAGTATTCCGATGAGAACGGACGCTCTCGAAGCTCCTGCCCATTGCTACACCTCCAGGGTCTTCTGGGCTCTCGGCACCACACCACCCTTCCTGCAGGTGCGCTGGCTGGCAAAATCAAAGCGACCCGTAGGTGGTCCCTCCGGGATAATCTCAATAATCCGGTCGGCCTGCCGGATCAGTGCAGCAAAGGCCCGGTCACTGGCCGGCGCCCACAGGATCACCATAGCTTCCCTGCCGGCCTGTTTTAGCGCGGATGCAAGCGGGACAAACATGCGCTCGGTCCCGTCAAAGAGCGTGGGATCATGCTCGATAAAGACGATCGTGTGGCTCGCCTCGTGGATGACGGTTAAGAGCTGGTCTGCGGTAAATGGCCGGCGGACCTCGAAATTGTTCGATGTACGGCCGATACCCGAGAGGATGCGCGAGTAGTTGCCACAGACATAGAGAAAGAGGAACCGCTGGAGATCCGCATTGCTGTTGAGCGCTGCAAGGATCTTTTTTTCCGGGGCTATCACCGCAGTAAAACTACCCGGATGCAGGGTGATCCCTTTTGAGAGCTCGATCAGCATAGCCCGGATCCCTGCTGCACCGGGCGGGATAAGGCTCAGGCTGGCGGGGGGCGAAAGTGCCGGACCGATCCTGTTATTAATCCAATTACAAGTGAAGAAGATACGGCAGTGCGACCAGCGACACGAGAACGACCAGCATCAGGGAAGAAACAATGCTGGTGACATACCCTGAATATTTTAAGAGTCCGCGCCTATCAAGAAGCCGGTCAACACCTTCCTTAAAGATGTAACCACCATCGAGCGGAACCATCGGGATTGCATTGAATATCCCCACGTTGAGATTGATCCAAGCGCACCAGAAGAGCAGGTGGATGAGATCCCAGAACCCGTAAAAAGGTACCTGGTAATAGGACGTTTCGGCGTTATCAAACGCTAATATGCGGAGGGGCTGGATAATAGGGTTATTTGTGAAGAAGGGGATGATGAGGAAGTTGACAAAACCGCCTGGTGAAAGCATGCCCCCGATTTCCGTTTTGATCGTGTTCCCGTCATAATACTCGATACCCATGAATCCGCTCGCTGGACCGGCAATCTCCGCGGGCCAAGCGGCAAGCGTAAGGGGATAAGCCTTAACGAGCTTATCTTTCTCAATCGTTAGAGTGAGTGTGTCTCCGGGTTTTGTCGCATTCAACAGGCTCGATATATCTCCCCGGCTTGTAATCGGTTCGCCATTGATCGCAGTTACCAGAGAACCGGGTAATACCCCTGCCTTTGCTGCAGGGTAATCCTGGTAAACACCATAAATTGCCGGTGAAGCCAGCGGGGTGACAAAACCCATGCAGATGATGAGCAGCATAAAACAGGCAAAACCGACAACCAGATTGTTGGTGATGCCGGCCCCGAACATGCGCACCTTGGGCATGCCCTTCATCTGTTCCAATTCCTCTTCGTCCGGCTCGACAAAAAAACCGACAGGAATGACCGCAACGAGCGCACCCATCGTCTTGACTTTGATATTCTCTACCCGGCAGAGGATCGCATGGCCGAATTCATGGACTGCGATGGTGATGATGAACGCAAACCAGACCGCAAAAGTAGAGGGGACATACTCGTTGAGGCCAGGGATAAGCAGGAGATTCTGCGGTTTATAGATCCCGGTCGGTTCCGGCTGGATCATCAGCGTGAAGTAGACCGAGTAAATCAGCATCGCTGTGATGACTACCGAAACAATAATGACGGCAATAACTCCGACAGTCCCGTAGAGCCTGAAAAATGTGCGGAATGCGGTGAATTTGTCAAAGAACCCGACCCGGTTTGTCCGTATCGCCATGATGGGGCCATAAAAGACAATATGCTCTTCCCAGAGTTTATTCCGGTGGATAACAAAGGCTATCGCGGCATACACGGCAACCAGAATAATGAGAATGAGGAGCGCGTCCATTCCAGTACTATGGCATGGGTGGGGTGATAAAGTATTCACCCGGGGCAGATACGGCTTTACTTAAAAGGGTTAAAAAAAATCACCGAGAGAACTCTGGGCCTTTTTGGCCAGAATCGCGCTGACGGTCTTCCAACTCTTTCGGGCGATCAAGGGGGGAATGCGGTGCTCATCAATATAGGAATTCAACCACCGGATAGTGATGGCATCTGAAGGATAACCACTGCCGATCTCGCCAAATTTCTTTGCGTGCAGGGTGATTGCCCGGTCACGGGTCACCTTCGCGATGATACTTGCAGCAGATACTACCGGGAATTTCTCATCCGCGTGGTGTTCGGACACAATCTCGCACGGAAAGTCAAGATGGTTCTTTACCATCTCGGCATAACGGAAGGTATTCACATCACAGGCATCGACGTAGGCACAGGCCGGTGACAGTTTTGTAATCACCTGGGCATGCGCCCGCGCAACTGCCGCATTCAGGGTCATATCCTGCCTTACCGCATCAATATCCTGCGCATCGAGTTTGACGATCGCAATCCGGCAGGTTTTTTTAATAATCGTATACAGGCGCTCACGCTCTTTTGCCGAGAGCATTTTCGAGTCTTTTACGCCAAGGTCTGCGAGAACATCTTCAGAAGAGATTCCTACCGCCGCAACCACCATAGGTCCCAGTACCGAACCTTTTCCTGCCTCATCGACCCCGCATATCACAGGAATGCGTTGATGCGCAAAATATTTCAATGCTGATGATGGTAACCGGTAATCATGTACATCATCATCGTAGGGCTCGGGGGGATCGGGAGAAATCTTGCTAAGCTGGCGATCGAGCACGCCCATAACGTTGTCGTGATCGATCAGGATGAATCCCGGTGCAGCGAAATTCTCGAGCATTACGATGTACTTGCCGTTACCGGGAATGCCACCGATAAGACCATTCTTGAAGAATCAGGCATCGACCGGGCAGACGCGATGATCGCTACCACCAGCGATGACTCGGTCAACCTGATGACCTGCTGGCTGGCAAAGAAATTCCGGGTCCCGAATGTGGTTGCGATTGTCAACCAGCCATCGCATTCGGACTTTTTCAAGGAAGTCGGTGTCCGTATCAGCGAGAACCCGGATGAACTCGTTGCCTCCCGCCTGTATTACTGGACCCAGAATCCCCAGCTCCAGCAGCTCGCTTCCATCCCGGGCGGCACCATCTTCGAGATCGTTGCTGAACAGGGTGCCCCTATCGTGGATCACGAGATCCGGGAACTCAAGGTCAAGGACTTTGTCTTTATTGCAATCCGCAGAGCGGGAGGCGTGCTCATCATCCCGAGCGGCAATGTGAAGATCCAGTCCGGGGATATCTTTACTGTATTTACAAAAAAGGAAGCGGAGGACGACTGCCTGCGTTTACTCAACAAACAATTGAAAAAATCAACGGAGTGATGCTGCGAGCGCGCCCAGCTCGAGCACCAGTTTCGGGTTAACCCGGATAATCTCTTTTATCAGGCTGATGGTGGAGAACTCTTTTAAGTTCATTTTTGAGACCGAGTGGATGATCTCGTTGAGTTTTGCATCGGGTTGCTTGATTAAGTATTCCTTGATGTGGTAATTGCGCTCGATCGCTTTGCCCATCTTGGATGCACGCCAGGTTTTGTCATAGACCATGAGTGCTGATTTGGACGTGTCTCCCTTCTTGATGCAATCCGCAGCAACTTCTGCGGCAAGCTTGCCGGTATACATGGCATTGTAGATACCGCCACCGGTCAGGGGATCAACGACCCGGGCTGCATCGCCGGCGATGAGAAGATTGTCAGCAACTGTGCAGGCGAGCGGACGGCAGACAGAGACTCCGCCGGGAATGTATTCGATGGTCTTTCCGTTCGGGAACGTCTTTTTCACAAACTTGTCCAGGTAATCCTTTGCCCGGTGTCCTTCTCCGCTCTTCTTACCCGAGATCCCGATACCGACATTTGCGGTGCGGTGACCCTTCGGGAAGATCCAGAGATAACCCTCCGGTGCAACATCATTCCCAAGGTAAAAGATCGTAGCGTGTTCATCGATATCGATATCCGCCATCACGTACTGGACCGAGCTCATGATCTCCCGGACCGGAACGGTGGTATCGATACCGCACCATTTCGAGAACTTGGATTCAACGCCGTCGGCTGCGATCACCACATCGGCTTTTACATCAGTAACTTTTCCGCAGAAATCGATCTTTGCCCCTTTCAGTACCCCGTTTTCCCAAATCGGGGCAGCTGCACGGGACTTGACCGCGATATCCGCACCGGCCTCTGCCGCCTTCCAGACCAGCTCACGGTCAAAGAACTTGCGGTCAAGGACATAGCCGACCTTGCTGCCAGCCATCTCGGATTCCAGTTTCATGAAAAACCCGTCAGGAGCTACGATACCGGCTCCATGCATCTCGGCAGAGATCCAGCGCGGGTCGGGTTCGATGAACTCAAGGAGCGCTTCCTGCCCGATACCCTCGGCACACCGTACCGGGGCACCGATTGCGGGGCGTTTCTCCACGATTAAAGCGGATAATCCCTTCTCAGCCGCAGTCTTTCCGGCAAGAGCGCCGGCCGGACCGCCACCGATGACCAGGACATCATACTTATTTTTCATTGATTACCTCCAGGGCACCCAGGGGGCAGACTTTCGCACAGATTCCACAACTCGTGCAATTTGACTCTACAGAAAGGTACGCATCGATCAGTTCAAGGGCGCCTTCGGGGCAGACTGATACGCAGCATCCACAGTATCCACAAATATCCCGATGTACTTTGAGCATTGAGTGATTATGTTGGTTTTTTCCTTCATTAATAGTTACGATTGGAAAATTCTTGTACGGCAAACGCGGGCAGTAAAAAAATGGAAAAATGCAGGGTAACAGGTTGGGGAAACCGCAAATCAGGGCTGTTGTACAAAACAAAACGGATCTTCCCCTAAGAGATCCCCCTTTACCGCGTGTGCACGGACCCGGCATCCTCCCCCGCAGAGTACGCGATAATTGCAGGCCTCGCACCTGCCACCAAACCGTGCTTCCTTTTGCCGGAACCGGGAAAGAACGGGATTTGCGGTATTTGACCAGATTTCGCTGAATGGCTGATCGCGGACATTTCCGGCAAGGAATTCTAGCGAGCGGGCAAACTGGCAGGGATAGACATTCCCGTGTGCATCGATATTTGCCACGCGGGTGCCGGCACTGCACCCGCCCTTCAAGGATTCCAGCAGCTCGCGGGCATCCGCAAGATCCTCCGAACCATCCTCTTCCATGGATGCGAGCAGGTGGATGCAATCCTGGGGTGCATCGACAGTGAGGAACTCCATGGACGAGCCATCGGTCTCCTTTGCCTTTCGGTAGAGAAGGCTGAGGGCTTCAATCACCTCGTTCTTGTCGAGCTGCAACCGGTCATAGGAACCGATTCCCCGTCCAGTGGGAACGAGCCAGTAGAGGCAGAACCGTGAAGCGCCAAGCCCCTTGGCCAGATCCACGAGTGCTTCGAGCTCATGGCAGTTCTCCGTTGTGAGAGTGACCCGCACCCCGCACCGGACCCCGGCCTCCTTACAGGCAGCAAACGCTGCCAGGGTCTGTTCGAAGGCCCCGGGTGAATTCCGGAACCGGTCATGGGTTTCTGCTCGTGCACCGTCCAGCGAGATCCCCGCATATTCAATCCCGCTTTCCTTGATCCTGCGCACGATATCGGCAGTGATCAGGGTCCCGTTCGTGCTGAGTGCCATTTTAAGGCCGGAGTTCCGGGCATGGTGTGCCAGTTCCCAGATATCTGCCCTCATCAGGGGTTCCCCCCCGGTGAAAAGGATGAGCGGGACACCCATCTGGGCCAGGTCATCGATCACCTTCAGCGCTTCTGCAGTAGTGAACTCTCCATCTGTCGGGCTTTTCGGACCGGACTGGTTGTAACAGTGGGTACAGCTCAGGTTGCACCGATCCGTCAAATTCCAGAAGACCACCGGACGGTACTTTTCCGAAAAAGCAAGATAATTGCTCGGTACATCGGTCAGTGGTTTGTGGCGGTGCCGCATGACATCACTCACGGTTCCCCGGCCGTGGAGGCACTGGGTGATCCGGTTCATGCTGCAACGCTCCGGTCTTCTTCCATTCTGGCCGCGGGAACCCGCTTGAATTCCTCAGTGCTGAAGAGCACGATATAATTTTTGGCACCGGTCATATCTGCAAGTTTTCTGACCTGGAGGAGAACACCTTCACGGCTGCGGCCATGATGGACCGTATAGAGCGTATAATCCCATCTCCCCGGCACCGATTGTCGCAGGTAACAGTGGGAGACACCGGGGAAGGATGCGAAACGGGCATAGTGTTCCGGGACTGTCGTATCCGGTACCTCCCACGCTACCACTGCATTTGCCGTAATTCCGATCTGCCTCTGGTTGATCCGTGCCCGTATTTTCCGGATGATACCGGTCTCTTTAAGCCTCTGAATTCGCTGCAGGATTTCCGTGCCGCTGATATGGAGTCGCTTCCCCACGTCATCAAACGGTTCGCTGACAAGCGGGAGGCCTTTCTCCAGTTCCGTCAGCAGGGAACGATCAATCGCATCCATGGGTACCCTCCTTCCCATCATCCGGGCAACAGGAGAATCGTACATCGATCTTATAGCGCTGGCGTGTTGGCAGGTCAAGCAGATCGGTCTCCGGGATACCCGTTCTCTCCAGTATCTCGTTCAGTACTTCACCCATCCGATCCCCGCTTGCTGCCGCAAGAGTAAACCAGATGGAGTAAGCATGATCCCTCCGGTAATTGTGGGATACTTCCGGATACCCATTGATGATCCGGGCTACCTCATGAATCCTTGAATCAGGAACCCTGAGTGCAACAAGCGTTGCGGCCGTGATTCCCAGGTGCCGGGATTCCAGAACCGGGGATACTCCCCGCAGAATACCGGTATCCTGTAAACGCTGCATTCGCTGCAGGACTTCCGCCTCGGAAATTCCCTGCCGGGCGGCAATCTCTTGCCAGGGCCGGGAAACAAGGGGGATATCATCCTGGAGTGCATCGAGTAGTTCCAGATCGATCCGGTCGTAGTTGGTAACTGGAGGTAGTGTTTCAGGTATTATGCCACATCCTTGAGGTCAGTTTGGTAGGGACACCACGGATCTTCACCGCAGCATTCCCCGTTGAGCGTTTCCGGCGTTGCAAGACCGTCACACCAGAGAGGGGATTGGGCATCCTCCCGCCGGTATGCCCGTGCCCTGCACCCGCCGCAGGTTGTTTTGTAACTGCACTGCCCGCACTTTCCCGTGAGGAGAGATGGATCGCGGAGCGCGGTAAAGAGCGGGGAATCATTCCATATCTCATTGAATGGCGTAGAACGAACATTGCCGGCACTCAAAGGGAGATAGGGGCAGGGAGTCACATCCCCGTTTGCAAATATCCGGCAATACGAGATACCGGCAAGACAGCCACGTCCCCAGGCCGGGTTGGCGATGCCCAGCTCGTCGGCTATCCGGCGGAACTGGGGGGCGCAGGTGGGGCGGATATTCAGGTCTGCATGCCGGTAGTAGATGAGGATCTGCCGGATCAGCTCCTCGTATTCCTCGGGGCTCCGGGGCTCGATCTCCCGGGCCCTGCCGGTGGGAATGGGAAAGAAGAGCTGGTAATCGCGGACGCCCAGCGATGTCCCGAGCGCGATCACGTCGTGTACCTCACTGATGGCAGACCGCATCACCGACATGTTGATCTGGACGGCAATTCCCGCGTCCCGGCAGTGTCCTATCGCCTTCACGGCTTTCTCCCACACCCCCTCAATGCCACGGAACCTGTCATGGGTGGCAGCATCTTTGGCATCAAGGCTTATGGCTACTGCCCTGATTCCCGCATCCCTGAGTTTGATCGCAGCATCGCGGTCGATGAAGTACCCGCTGGTCCCCATGACCATCTGGAGGCCCTGTTCGGTACCGTACCGTGCAATTGCGTAGATGTCCTCACGAAGCAGGGGTTCTCCCCCGCTCAGCACAACAACCGGCGTACCGGTCGCCCGGATCTGGTCAATGACAGAGAACGCCTCCTGCGTGGAGAGCACTCCGTCAACCTCCTGTTCACCTGCATCCACGTAACAGTGGGAACATTTCAGGGGGCACCTGAGGGTGATGTTCCACGATATGATACGCGGAGCGCTCACAGTGCCATTCAATGTTTCAGTCCCTGTGCCAGATCGAAACGATCAAGATTTATCACTTTTGTCCAGGCCGCCACGAAGTCCTGGATGAACTTCACCTGCCCGTCCGCGCTTCCATAGACCTCCGCCAGGGCACGTAGCTGGGAGTTCGAACCGAAGATGAGATCGACCCGTGTGCCGGTCCACCTGACTTCACCGGTTTTGCGATCGCGCCCTTCAAACAGGTCCTTAACATCCGATAGTGGCTTCCATTCCGTGCTCATGTCGAGCAGGTTTACAAAGAAATCATTGGTGAGCGCTCCCGACTTCCTGGTAAAAACGCCGGCCTTTGTCTGCCCGTGGTTGGTGTCCAGCACCCGCATGCCCCCGACGAGCACTGTCATCTCGGGTGCGGTCAGGGTCAGCAGCTGCGCCTTGTCAACCAGCAGTTCCTCTGCCGATACGGAATAGCGGGTCTTTTGGTAATTGCGGAAGCCGTCCGCCTTCGGCTCAAGCACTGCAAAGGAGGTCACATAGGTCTGCTCCTGCATAGCGTCCATGCGTCCCGGCGTGAAGGGAACCGTCACCTCATGACCGGCATTCTTTGCAGCCGGTTCAACGCCAGCACAGCCGGCCATGACGAGCAGGTCGGCCAGAGAGATCTTCTTCCCGCCGGAGGCGGTGCTGTTAAAAACTCCCTGTATACCTTCCAGCGTTTTGATAACTTTGGCCAGCCGGGCCGGCTGGTTGACTTCCCAGTCTTTCTGCGGTGCGAGACGAATGCGGGCACCATTGGCACCCCCGCGCTTGTCAGAGCCGCGGAAGGTGGACGCCAACACCCAGGCAGTCGAGACCAGTTCCGGAATCGACAGACCGGAAGAGAGGATCTTCCCCTTGAGGGAGGCGATGTCCTGTGCATCAACCAGCGGGTGATTGACCGCGGGGATGGGGTCCTGCCAGATGAGCGCTTCAGCCGGAACCTCCGGGCCGAGATAACGGGAACGGGGTCCCATGTCCCGGTGGGTCAGCTTGAACCACGCCCGGGCAAACGCATCGGCAAGCTGGTCCGGGTGATCGTAGAAGCGCCGGGAGATCTTTTCATAGGCAGGGTCGAACCGCAGGGAGAGGTCCGTAGTCAGCATAGTCGGGGCATGGCGCTTCTTCGGGTCATGGGCATCCGGGATCGTGCCGGCACCTGCATCATCCTTCGGCTTCCACTGGTGCGCACCGGCCGGGCTCTTTGTCAGCTCCCATTCATAGCTGAACAGGACCCGGAAGAAGTTGTTGCTCCACTTGGTGGGCGTGGGAGTCCAGGTGACCTCCAGGCCGCTGCCGATCGTGTCCCCGCCTTTACCCGTACCAAAGCTGCTCTTCCAGCCAAGGCCCTGCTCATCGATGCCGGCCGCCTCGGGCTCAGGCCCCACGTGGGATGCAGGGCCGGCGCCGTGGGTCTTGCCAAACGAGTGACCCCCGGCAATGAGCGCAACTGTCTCCTCGTCATTCATAGCCATGCGGGCGAACGTCTCGCGGATATCTTTCGCCGCAGCGATCGGATCCGGGTTGCCGTTCGGACCTTCCGGGTTTACGTAGATCAGCCCCATCTGCACGGCAGCGAGCGGGTTTTCGAGCTTACGGTCACCGGAGTAACGTTTGTCATCCAGCCACGTGTTCTCATAACCCCAGTATACCGCTTCTTCCGGCTCCCAGACATCCGGACGACCGCCACCGAAGCCGAACGTTTTGAATCCCATCGATTCAAGGGCCACGTTGCCGGCAAGAATCATGAGATCGGCCCATGAGATATTCCTGCCATACTTCTGCTTGATCGGCCAGAGCAGCCGGCGTGCCTTGTCGAGGTTCACGTTGTCGGGCCAGCTGTTGAGGGGGGGGAAGCGCTGCTGGCCGGCACCGGCACCGCCGCGACCGTCCCCGGTGCGGTACGTACCGGCGCTGTGCCATGCCATGCGGATGAACAGGGGGCCATAGTGACCGAAGTCCGCCGGCCACCAGTCCTGCTTGTCGGTCATTAATGCCAACAGGTCCTTCTTCACCGCCGCAAGGTCGAGTTTTTTGAACTCCTCAGCATAGCTGAACTCCCCGCCCATTGGATTGGAAAGAGGAGAGTGCTGGTGAAGAACTTTCAGGTTCACCTGGTTCGGCCACCAGTCCCGGTTGGACAGTCCCTTGCCGGTTACCTGCTTGTTTAACCCGCCCGTTACCGGGCACTTGCAATTGTCAGTCATACTACCTTTTCCTGTCGTTGAATGATTTTATCCACGGTTATGGTGTGAATATTGATTTGGCTATCAGGATCACAAATGCCTCAGCAGCGGAGATGGTTACGTTGTTTGAGCAGGGAAGCCTTTCAACACCATCAACTGCTGCAGAACAGGCGTCTCCTTTTTTTGGCCCTGATGAAACTTTGCCTTTGTAGAAATCCGCTATTTTCCCGTATACCGGGAAATACCCGTAGTCACCGGTCCCCTTGGCATGCACCAATTCGTTTTGCTATCTTTCCGATCAGGTTTATGTCCTTAAGGAGGGCTGGGCCAACCTGCACGGACGTGATGATTTGAGGCCACATCTTATCCAAGAGAGGAATTGTGATGTCGGAGCAATAAAGATATTTATGTTGCGAAAAATCCAGCGGGCTGACGTTAAATGGGGAAAAACAAAAAAAGGGTAGAATTTACCCGAGCGAGAATGTCCCATATTTCCCGCCGCCACCCGGGTGCAGGGTGACCGTTCCGCTCCGGAGGGCCGAGATCGCTTCGGCAACCTTCGGGTGGATCGCCCGGATCTCAGCAACCGGCACATCAAGAAGCACCGCAATCTCGTTGCCGAACGCAGCGATGAACGAGGTATAGATCGCCTTGCATTTCTTCGTATTCGGGGATGATGCTCCCTCCATCGTCTGGATGATCAGAGCCAGCGGAAGAACATGGACATAAGGCGGGCGGGGGCGGGATTCACCCCCTCCTGACAACTCCTTTGCCCGGTCGGCTACCCCCTTCTTTATGATCCCGCCATCGGCCGGGCACCGCCATGAATGTCCGGCCGCCTCCTCGAGGGAATACTGCGTGTAACACCGGGTGCAGGCCGTGCGGTTGTACTTCCCCTCATCCGGGAAGAACCCGGCATTCATCTCAATGGTGCCTTTCCTGATGCACGCCAGCACGTCTTTTGCGGTCCGGGCCCGGAGCTTCAGGCGATTGAACTCACGTCCCAGCTTGTCCGGGTAGGGGCTGTGGGCATCGGAGTTGGTGAGGAACGGGACGCCATACAGGTCAGGGATTGCCGCCCCATAGGAACTGTCTGCGGAGAGTCCAATCTCAAGAAAGTCGATCTTCTCATTCCCATAGCAGGCCGGGACGCTGTCAAAGTAGGCATACATCGCGGTCCACGGGGTAAAGGCATGGGCAGGACCCACCAGGGCCCCGACCTCATGGGCAAGCACAGCGATCTCCTCCCCGCTCAGGTACACATGAGGGCGGCCGCTCATCTCAAAACACTTACATTTCCCTTCCAGCAGGTCGCGGAGCTGGCTGAACTGGGCGAGATCTTCTGCCAGGATCACGTGATGGACACGTTTTATATCCTCGATCTCGCACTGCGGAACGATGACAATGCCGGCCTCATTTTCGAGATATGGTTCCCAACCCCTCTGCCATACCGGCTGGAGAGCATCCCCGGTGCCGAGCACCTGGATACCCTTTGTCCTGCACCCCGCCAGCAGCTGTTCCGGCTGCATGAAACGCGATACCGCTATTGAGTAGGGGGAATGAATATGAAGGTCGGCATTGGCGAGCATGAGTACGTGTATGGTTGCCCTTCACGGTATATAATATTCATGAAGGTACGCGGGTAATCCTGACGTGGTCCTGAACCACGGTCAGGGAGAAAAACGGGGGGTTAAACGGTGAGCCCGAAAGGAGAACTCGCTGTGGCGGGAAAGAGGCAACCGGCAGAAAGACGGGAGAGTAAATTCTGCCGATCCGCAATCTCCTTAACCTTGCCCGCCAAAAGCCGCATATACGGGATAAAGGAAGCGTATGTCAATGAATAGGCAGGTCCTCAAATGGTTCGTAAATCTCGCAATGGGTATTGTATTCGTGTCCAGTTTTGTGACCGGGCTCTTCAAGTTCACGATCCTGACGAGAGCATTTGGTCTCACCGATATCATACTCCCTGCGGCACTGATGAGTAACATCCATGACTGGTCCGGACTTACCCTCTCCCTTCTCGTGATGGTCCACCTCTTCCTGAACCGTGCATGGATACTCTTAATGACCCGAAAGATACTTGCCGGCACGGTCAACACCGCATAAAATAAAAAAAAGTAAAACTAAAACCGGCCGCGATTAGGCAGAGTAACTCTTGTCCAGATCGCCGGAATTGGAATACCCCCGCTGCTCCCAGTATCCCCGGTATGTGGGATCGCTGGTCAGCTCGATCTTCTCGATCCACTTCACCCACTTGTATCCCCATTTGTCTTCGGCCACCAGCTCGAAGGGATAGCCGCGTTCCGCGGGTAGCGTGACATTGTTCATATTGTAGGCCATGATGATATCCCGGTTCATCAGGTACTCGAGCGGGAACGAGGTCGTATAGCCATCGTGAGCGGTGAAGACCACGGTATTTGCCCGGGGATCCGGCCCGGCTTTCCGTATCAGGTCCCGCACCAGTACGCCCTTCCAGAGAATGGTTGCATCCCAACCCTCCACACAATGGAGCGTGACGACTTTTGTATAATGCGGGTATTTCGCCAGCACTTCTCCATAGGAGTAGACATCGGTCTTGTAGGTCAGTCCGGTGACGGTGAGGCGGTAATCCACTTCATTGATGTGCTGGGGGCCCCGTATGGAATTTTCATGGAAATCATTGATTGACGAGAGATCTTTTCCTTCGTAGGACCTGACTTCAACGGGTGACAGTTGGGTTGATCCTTCGGGATGCAGGCCGGATTCAAGTTCGGGAGTGCCGAGAACAACAAAAGCCACCGCAGCCACAATAATGATTGCAATGACAAGAACCAGCTTTGAATTCATCAGCACTGAACTGATCGCTGGATCTTATCAACATTGGGATGGTGACACGGTTGTCAGAAGACGATAGAAAATGCTGAAAAAGCGGAGTAGTAATGGAGAAACAAACTCCATTGCCCGTTTGTTCCTTACTCCATATTGGTGAGACGCCCTTTGAGTTCCCCGGGATCCTCTTTCTTGGCTTCCATCAGGGCCGAGATGACAGCATCGGAAAAGATCAGCGCAAGGGTCTCAAAAAGGGTTCCGAGGGGGGCAAATGCTGAGGAGGTTGACCGGTATTTTCCGGTCATCTGCCGGATCTCGTACGAAGTCTGGTCCCCATGGTAATACCCGGTGAGATCGCCTAAGTTGACCACGCAGTCCGCGATTTTACTGATCTTCGATTCCGGGGAGGCGGTGATGAGGCAGATCGTGCCCCCGAGTCCCTTGACCGTGGCACAGATGGTTGCCATGGATACCGTCTCGCCAGATCCCGAGAAGACCACCATGGTATCTCCCGGCGCCAGGGCCGGGGTGACGGTTTCGCCGACAACGTACACGTCATAGCCAAGGTGAAGCAGCCGCATGGCAAACGCCCGGGCAATGAGTCCCGAACGACCCGCGCCGGCAACATATATCCGCTTGGCCTTGAGCAGGTAAAGGAAGAATGCGGAAGTCTCAAGGTTATCCAGCATGGCGGCGGTCTTTTTTATCGACTCTGCCATCTGCTCCATAAATAACGGGATATCAGAAAATTCGTCTGTCATTATGCTACAGGCATATTTTGTACCTGCCGTTATGAGCATATCGGTCCAGGCCGGAAAGGGCACGGTTTATGACCCGGTATCGCCATCATCTGGATGATGATGCGGATCACCGCTGTTGCCCGAGGCGAGGTGCAGGGAGTCGGGTACCGGTATTTTGTCACAGGTTGTGCACGGGCAGCGGGCGTGACCGGGTATGTGCGAAACCAGCCTGACGGTTCGGTGGTGATGGTGGCGGAGGGGGAGCAGGCAGCACTGGATGTGTTTGTTAAGATGGTGAAGGCAGAGGGGGATGCGGTGATCCGCGTGGATTCCCTCTCAGTGACAACCGGAGATGCAAGTGGTGAGTTTTCCGGCTTTGGGGTGAAGTGGTGAAAGACCCGGGGATTTTTCGGGAGATATGGGGGGTCGGGCGGTGTACTTAGTGGCACGGTACCCGCTCCGCGGTTTCCTCATACTACCACTGCTTTGTGGAGAACTACTGACGGCAAAAGGCAGGCATTTGAATGAATAAAGTCCTAGTTATTCAGGGTCGCGGGGAACGCATGGCCGGGTTAGTACACCGCCAGACCCCCTCCGGTCCCGGGCCGGGTTATTCCGTATAGGGTACATTTTATAGATATACATCTTATGCATTTGATGTGCCGAGCGGGTCACTTGGGGTAGGGGGGTCGGGCGGTGTACTTTAAGAGAAGTAGGTATGGGGCGTCCGGACTTTCCAGAACGCATGCCCGTTCTTGTCCATATAACACACTATCCTCATAGTCGCTGTTAGGCCCATCACCGTCCATCTCAGCAAGTGTCGCATCGGACGTTGTCGTATCATGCTGGAGAAGGCTGGATTAATTTCGTACCTATCCAAAACCTCATACTCTCCCACTACCAGAACATCCACCCATGGTGATCTGATGACCCCGTCAGGAATGGCGCAGGTGGGCGAGACTGCACGGAATTTCTCGCTCAAAGACCAGAACGACAAGACCTTCGATCTCTATGAACAGGCAGGAAAGCGGGTACTCCTCTCATTCCACCCGCTCGCCTGGACCGAGTACTGTGCAGCCCAGATGAAATCGCTCGAAGAGAACCGGGCAGCACTCCTGGCAAAAAACTGTGTACCGGTCGGCATCAGTGTTGATTCGATTCCCTGCAAAAAGGCATGGGCAAAGGATCTGAAGATAAAAGAGACACCGCTTCTCTGCGACTTCTGGCCGCATGGCGCGGTTGCCATGGAATTCGGGCTCTTCCGGGACCAGAACGGTTTTTCCGAGCGGGCCAATGTGATCGTGGATGAGAAACAGAAGATTGTTTTTGTCAAAGTCTACCCGATACATTCCGTGCCGGACATCCAGGAGATCCTATCTTTTCTCTAAACCCGTAAACTAATTTTTTTAAAATAGTGGGAATCCCGTTGCCCTATGCAAAAGACCTTCTTCTAAGCACCGATCGGTATTTTTCGGGATTGATCCCCCCTCATCCGGGCGGTTTTTTCACTTGGTGAAGAAACGCCCGGCCGGGAAAATTTGTCACGGAGATCCCGACCGGAGCCGGGAGTTCTGTACATATTAGTTCCTGATCAGGAGAACCTGTCTCACGTCATCCAGGCTCATGCCCTTGGTGATCTTGTTCCCGTACAGCAGCTGCAGCGCCTTGATATCAACCGGATTCAGGTCGGTCACGCCATTATCCACTGCATAGAAGATGCTGTCAGGATAGGTCCCGGTCTCCCCGGGAAGGCCCAGCTCGTACAGGAGTCCTCGGAGAAGCCAGTGGGTCCGCTCGTCACCGGTAAGATCGGAATTGATATAGATCATCTCGGTCGGGAAGGACTGGTAGCTCGTAGTCCTGAACATGTAATAGATGGTCCCGGTGGAGGGGTTCCGGTATACTTTCCACGTATTATCGGAGTTCACTGCTTCCAGGCCATTTGAAGGGATAAAGCGGATGACAATATTGCCCTGCTCACCCTGCTTCACTTCCGAAGGGAGCCGGGTATTGAAGGAATTGTTGTTAAAGACCAGGAAGAACCGGTTCAGGGCAACAACATCGGAATCCTTGTAAGACCCGGTGATGGCAACGGTGAGGAGCTGGTTGCTGAAGCGGCGGATATTGCTGTTGTCGGCACTGAACGCCACGTCAATAAAATGCCGGTTGATCTCGTCACTGGAGTACACGAGCCTGGCTGTGGGAGCCGGGGACGGAACATTCACCGGGGAGACCGGGGCAACGGAAGGTGCAACTGAGGGGGGTGGGAATCACCGGTGTCTCAGCAGATGTAGGAACAGGAGTTGCAGGATCCGCCGGGGAGGACGGGGCCGTGCATCCCGCGAAAATGATTGCGATTCCAACGACCAGGACAAGGAGTATTGTTGCGTATTTCATGGGAATTTTTCACCGATGAAGGGTTATATGGAGTGTATCCATTTAAAATTTGATATCAACGCAAAACGACGGAAGGAATCCGGAAGTTCGTATGAATGGCGACCAATGACGGTCAAACAAGGATGGGGAATATCACACAAAAAAGAATGTTACGAAAGAATGTTGAGAAGAATGGGACTCAGTCACCCGATATAACTGAGCTCTTCGTCTTTCTTCTCGCCCTCGACCAGACCTTCGATGACCTTCTCCATCTCTGAAGCCCGGTCATTGAGTTTCGTGGGATCGACAGGCACATCGATCAGTTTCGAGAGTACGCACAGGACATTTGCCGCACTCATCGGGTCAACAAGATACCCGCTCGTCTCGCCCATCAGGCAGGCTGCATCAATCCCGCGCTGTGCCGACAGGCCCAGCATAAGACCGGCAGCCCCGATGATGCCGCCACCGGGTTCATCACGGTTGAACGTAACGCCGGCCTCTTCGAGTTCCGGGCGGAGTTCCGCACGGTTCACGGCACCCAGCACCCGGGGCTGATCCACCAGGTGCCCGACACCAAACCCGCCGAGCGTATAGATGCGCTTAACCTTGAGTTCCTGGGCGATCTCGCAGTACTGGTCGGCCAGGATATAGTGGCCTTCATTCGACGTGCTCTGGTGATCGCCGACCAGGAAGATGATATCATGACCTTCCGAAGAGTACAGGAAGAGCTCGTTTCTCGCCAGCCGGGCAAGACCCGTCTCATCGAGCAGCACCTGGGGAGGAAAATAGATCGAATGAATCTCGCCAATCTTCTCGGCCTTGAGCATGTGAATCATGTACTCGGCCACGAGTTTGCCGACCTGGCCGATACCGGGCAGGCCTTCGATGAGAATCGGCTCAACCGGGTGCTTGTCCTTGAAACACTCGAGGTAGCTGATCGTGATATCTTCAATCATGCAGGGCCATTCTCCGGTACTTACCGTACTTGTCTTCAGGTGAATAGCGGGCCGGGTGGGCCACGACTGTGGGCTTACCACAGGCAGGACAGGTTAAAGAAAGAGTATAGATCCGGTCCTCGGGACACCGCCGGATTCGGCCACTCATTGACTCTTCCCGGATTTCGGTTTCTTGATGAGCTTGCCTTCGCCGCCAGCTTTCTCAACAACCGCGATCGCGGCATTGGCTGCCTTCTCGATCGCTTTCTCCGCCTTCTTGTAGTCCGGGGCGGTCACTTTGATCCGGTACAGCGGTGCACCGAGATACAGCAGCTCAATTGCTACACCGGCAATCTTGGGCTCGGCACTCTTGAGTGCCTTCTTGATCACCGAGATGCCATCAGGGGCTGAACTGGTAAGTTGCAGGTGTCCCGTGACTTCAACACTGGGGACCTTGACATTCTCCTGGGCTACATGGAGAAGAGCATCGGAGACCTTTTTGGAAAAACCGAGCTTCTTGACCGTGCTTTCCGGTTCAATGACAAGGTCTTCAAAGACCGGGTAGAATGAGCCGTATTTGTTGAAGATCTCATCTTCAATGATCTTGGCATCTTCCCCCGACTGTTCCGCAGCAAAGCCGAGCCACTTCTGCGCTTTGGACTCGTTCTTCCACTCGCGGATCTTCTCTCGCCGCTGGTGCTCGTTGACATCCTTTAACGAGAGATCAATGTGACCGCGGTTCCGGTCAACATTGAGCACCTTGCAGACGATCTTCTGGCCTTCACGGACATGGTCACGGATATGCTTGATCCAGCCGGTTGCAATTTCAGAGATGGGGATGAGCCCCGGGCGGCCACCATACTCATCCAGCGATACAAACGCTACGAAGTCCTTGACGTTTACCACTGTGCTTACGACAAGTTCTGATTCCTGTGGCCACTCTCTGTCCTGCATGGGTAGTATCACTTGAGCTCTGAGATTATCTCAGCCTTGAAGCTTGCCTTGCCCCCGGCGGGGGTGGAAAGATCATGTCCGCAGACTACGCACTTTACTACGGTGCTTGCCTTCTCAAAGACGGTCTGCTCGTTCTCACAGTCTGGACACTTTACCTTGTAAAATTTACTCCGGTTATCCCGAATTACGCTTACCATTATCGCTCACTCCGTAAGTTCAAACTTCGCGACACGGTATCCCTTGCGCAGGTGTGCCTTTCCACAGGTGACACAGCGGTACCGGACGTTGATCTTCTTCGTCGGCTTGTCGCCGCCGGGCACCTTGGAGAATTTACCCATGTTGCCTACTTTTCCCCTGCGTGCCTTCTGACGGTCGATCCAGTGGAGGCCGGTTGTTTTGCCTTTCTTTACCTTCTCAACCTCGTGAATCTGGTGATTCCGGCAGAAAGGGCAATAGGTGTTGAATTTCGCTGGCATTTTCATAAAATTTTCACCGATAAGTTGGATATAGAATACCAATATTATTTGCAAAGATTGATATTTAAGACTATGTTGCGTTCCGTTAAGACCGCAGCATTCCGCTCGGGAAGCGTCACTATATCTCCTTTTGAAAGAGTATAAATCCTCCCATCCACTCCCATGAACGAGTCCATATTTTCGAGTGCGCGTACGAGAACACAGGGGTGCGTATGGGGTAAGTGGGCCCGGGGTTGCGCAGGAACGGGACTTGCGGCTGCGCATTCGTCATCAGAAAAGGGTTCAGGCTCACCGAATTCGTCAACCTCTGCCACTTTTGCAACCGACACATGGGGAGCATTGTACAGGAGTATGCGCTGGCACTGCTCGATGGCAGCCGTGATCTGGTCAAACATCTCCCGTTCAGCGGGAATGGTCCGTTTCACTTCCTCACGATCGTAATAATTGCCCTCGGCATGCATGATGGTGAGAGCCAGAATCTTGCGCGACCGGATGGCAAAGAGATCGTGAAGGGTCTCCTTGATAGCCAGGGTCTCTTCAATCAGGGACCGGGCTTCATCGGAGAGGGGATCGTCAAGCTCGTACACCTTTGCCATCAGCGACGCCAGCTCTTCGTGCCCGCGCTCAAAAATATCCGGGTCGGTTGCTGTCAGCCTTCCCGTCTCCCGCTCCGATAGCAGGATACTGCGCAGATCGTCAAGCTTCATCAAGGTACCTCAGGCAATCTCTGCCATACCGCGACAGCAGAGGAATACGGCGACTGCTTCCGGTACTGTAATGATGCCTTTTTGGAGCTCATAAGTACTTCCGAGCATCGGCATCTTCAGGGCCATCCGGCAGTCCACCCTGACATCCCGCGTGCCAAAGACCACCGCATCGGTGAGCGGATCGAATTCGTGCAGGCTACGTAGCTCGAGCGGCTGTACCCGCATGCCGCTCCCGCCATGCAGGGACGTGGGCAGGCGGATCAGTCGCTTGGTATCGGTTGTCACCGGTTCATCGGCAAGGGCCGCCCGGGCGAGCAGGCGTTTCCTGAACTCGCCTTCCTGCTGGGCCGTGACGACCGACAGGACACGACTTGTTTTGAGGATTGCGGGGGAAGGGTGGCGTTCAATGCCCGTAAGAATCTCTTCCCGGTTTTTCAGGAACGTGACCGCCGACTCTTTCCCGATGCCTTCCAGGCCGGTGAGATGGGCCATTGCCTCAGGTTCGGGCAGGGAACCCACCCAGCGAACGTACTCCAGGAGGGCGTCCCGGTACCGGCTCGGCCAACCGGGCGTTTTGATATTCTTTCCGGTCAGCATCACCGCAGGGTCGATTCCGATCCCGCAGATATAGTCGATCAGTTCCCGGCGCTCCGCACTGCCCCAGCCGCGAAAGGCCAGGTCCCGGACATGCACATGGTATCCCCGGCCCCCCGAGAAGACCAGCTCGATGGTTTTGGGATCCATGCCAAATTCGTCGAGCAGGATAGCGAGGAGCTTCTCCGTCTCTTCCTTCACGCGGGCCAGCATCAGGTCATAGGCCCCCCGCACGATATGATCGGCATCAAGGTCAAAGATCAGGTCGGCCCCGCACCAGCCCTTCTCGCCCATGGTGCCGGCATCCGGTTTCTCGTAGTACGCGGTCGAGTAATAGGTGTGCTGTGGTACCACGTTTTTCAGATACTCGAAGAGTTCGTCCCGTCCCAGAAACCCGACATGGCGCCGCATGCGCATCTCGGTTGCACCGGGATTGAAGAGCACAAACCCCCATTCACGCTGTTCGAGGGCAGGCGGGGCTACAAGCACGGTTTTTTTGAAGTACTCGGTAAATCGCTGCCGGACGAATGCCGTTGTTGCCGGGTTCATGACCGTTCCCTGACCATAAGTTCCTTGACCATATATGGCCCTGCACGCTCATAGCCCTGTCTCCGGTAATAGGGCCGTACCCCCATCCCGCTCATGATGGCGAGGCGGGAGAACCCGGCCGCAGTCGCGGTCTCTTCCGCAAGGGCCAGCAGGGCCCGCCCGTAATTCCGGTGCTGGTACTCTTCCGGATCCGCATCGCTGCCCACCGGCACGATCCCCCCGTAGACATGCAGTTCCCGCATCAGGGCGGCATCCTCCAGTTCGGGCCGATAGACCATGGAGGGGAACCGGAGACGGGTAAAGCCGATCAGGGAATCATCGGAAACTGCCGAGATGAAGTGCTCAGTCCCGCCACAGCACTCGTACTTCTTCAGGCGCATCTCGGATTTTGCCACCGAGGGGAGGCGGCCGATCTCCCTGCACCGGATACACCGGCAGGCCCGACCCGTCAGTTTCATCCGGTTCTGGGCCAGCTGGCGGAAGTTGGAATGCCGGGAACCGGCAACGATCAGCTTGGCCGGGATGTCCCGCTGGATGCGCTGGAGGCGCATGAACTCGGGGATCCGGGTTTTGGCATACGCGATGAGTTCAACGAGTTCGTCCTCCAGGTACGGGGCATAGATCCCCCGGTTCCAGTGGTCCTCGATCTCGGAGCCGGGCGTGACCAGCGTAGGATAGATCTTGAGGAAGTCCGGCATGAACCGGGGATCGGTAAAGATCGTGTCGAACATCTGCCGGTCCGACTCCTGCGTGGAGGTGGGGAGGTTGGGCATCATGTGGAACCCGACCTTGAGGCCGGCATCGCGGAGCAGGGTATTGGCGGCAACGGTATCCTCAACCGTGCATCCCCGCCGGTTATACGCAAGGATTGCATCATCCACGTGCTGGACGCCGAGTTCAACTTTTGTGACCCCCAGGCCCAGCATCCGGTCGATATGCTCGCGCCGGCACCAGTCGGGCCGTGTCTCGAACGTGATCGCAATACAGCGGATTGCAGACAGTTCGTTGGCATCCTCAACGGACGCGACAACAGGAGGTTCCTGTGCTGGAATCCCCCCGGGGTACGTGTTCATCGACTCGATGCATCGCGAGACAAACTGCTCCTGGTACTCGGGAGTGCGGGCAGTCATGGTCCCGCCCATCACGATCAGCTCCACCTTGTCCACCCGGTGACCCAGCGCCTCGAACTGTTCGAGCCGGGCCTGGACCTGCATGAAGGGATCATAGTTATGTTCCCGGGCCCGGAGGGCCGCCGGTTCTTCCCCCGTGTAACTCTGGGGGGACTGGAAGATGTGTTCAGGTCCCCCGGGGCAGGGGAGGCATTTGCCATGCGGGCAGGGGGCAGGCGAGGTCATCACGGCGACCGGTGCAACGCCGGAAAGGGTGCGGGTCGGCTTGACCAGCAGGATCTTCCGGAGGACTTTCTTATCCTCCGGTAACGCTGCAGCAAGAATCGCAGAATTTTTCGGTACCGCAGAAAGCCGGTACTTCTTGCAGATATCGATCTTGATCGCTACGATCGCATCATCGCCGGGCGGTAACGTGAGGATGCGGGAGATCATCTCCCGGAATGCCAGCACCTCATCCATAAAATTTAATGTTCTGCTGCAACCGTCTGGGTGGCAGTCTCTGAAGAATAGTTCACCACCGGCACAGGTTTGCCGTGGATATGGGTAACAATCTCATCCCCAAGCGTGAGGAGAGCGTCTTTGTGGGCTTTTTTGTCCTTATGAATATGAACCGGAGATATTTCCAGCGAGGCGTAGCGTTCCGTCCCGATCTCCTCGTTGGTGATGCCTTCGTAATACTTCTTGATGTGAATCATCAGCATATGTAAATGTAGCAACTCTTCTTTTTGCACACTATCACCTTCTCCAGAGGAATACTATTTTTTGATCAGCACATATAGTTTTTTGATGATGTTTATATCTGGCACAATGCGACACGTAGGATCACTGGTTGCGCTCGCAGTTGGGGATGCAATGGGCGCGCCTTTGGAAGGATCTCTGCAATCTGAAGCTTGGGTGATAGATATGCGTCCCGGTGGGCGCCATTTCCGAAAAAAGGGTGCGATCACCGACGACACTTTGCAGGCCATGGCTGTTGCAGAATCGCTCGCAGCCGGTAAGGGATTCAACCAAAAAGACCTTATATCTCGTTTATTTTTCGGGTACATAAAAAGCCCGGAATGGTACGGTCCCACATCAACAGTATTTTTCGATCTGGTCAAATCCGGGACCCTGCCGCACCATGCCGCTTACCTCGTGCACCGGCGCAATGGCAGCAGCCGGACGAATGGGAGCGTGATGCGGGGGTTCCCGCTCGGGATCTTCTATCCCGCCCCGGAAGTCTATGCTGTCAGCATGGCCTGCTCGCGGCTCACGCACTATGATCCGGTTGCGGGTCACTGCTCCGGGTTCCTGAACGTGATGGTGAGCGATATGATCCGGGGAGCCCCCCGGTCGCGGGCATTCCGGCATGCTCTCTCGCTCTGTCCTGACCCGGAGGTGCATGCTATGCTTGGCAGCTATGATGAGCATGAACCTATTCCCTCGCTGGACAGCGTGCTGTGTTCGCATGCGACCCTGCATTGTTTCATGCATGCCCGGACACTTGAGGGGGCTATCCTGTCAGCGATCAATCTGGGGGGGGATGCCGATACGGTTGGTGCTTGTTGTGGAGCTCTGGCGGGAGCATACTGGGGAGTGGGGGCGATTCCAAAACGATGGTGTGCTGATCTGGAGGGATATGGGGAGCTGGTGCAGCTGGCTGCGCGGGTGTGGGAGAGGACTGAACGGTAGCAGCCGGAAATGGCTGGTATCAAGGCTGCTGAAGAAATTTTAAAATGGGTTCTGGTTGAGATTTTATGCTCTGTAGAAACCTCAATCCAAACAAATTGTATGAACGTGTCAAGGTTCGCGATAATGATCTTACATGAGATCCTTCTTATTAATCGGGAAAATACGGGATTTCAGGTCAGCCCCGAACCTTCTTTTCAGGACAGAAAATTTGGTTTCGACCAGGAACCGGTTACGATACCGGACAAAGTCAAAATTGTCGGTCATCTCCTTTCGATATTTCCCCCAGATATTCGTGGTACCTTTGATGGATCCGAGCTGGAATAATCGAATCCGCGTTGAGAGTTTCACGAATATACCGATGCATTTTCTCGGAATCATAACCCAGGTCCAAAATGACATAGCACTGACATTTTTGGCGTTTAAGAAATTTCTTCAGAAGTATGATGCACGTTTTGAGTCATGAACCCGGCTTTTTGAAATCGTGAATCCAATATGCATATCAGTATCAATAGAAATCGATGTTTTCAGGAAATGTTTTCGGATATTTCCGGTTCTTTCAGAGTAATAATGACTACAGTACCCGCTGGTAAATCCGGATGAATCAATGGCGGTCATGGAGATCACATCGTCTTCAGAATAGAATAATTTCAGCGTGTTTTTTAAAAGGAGATTGAAGTATAGGGGTTTGATACGACAGAGAAATTTTTGATGGGTTGTGAAATGAGGAATCGGTTGAGACCAGTACTGCCGGATACTATCCATCTCTTCGAGGTTCCAGATGACGGTACGATAGTCTTCTTTTCCGATAGTCTTTGAAAAGAATTAGTATCAACAGCTGATGTTGAGTGTAATCTTTTCTCGAATATTGCAGGAATAGGGCGTGAGTCGAGTGGACTGGATTAGGGAAGATGCTTGTTTGATAAAACTGATAAACCGGCCAGACAATTTCTTATTTGTCTCCTGACCTGTTAGTAGCATAACATTGTATGGAGACACCGTACCTTAGATCTTTCGGTCGTTTTTCCCTCGATTTTTCTTTGTGACGAAAATTATTTCTACAAAGCAAATTTTTTTTAATCGCGATCATGAGGTGTCAGTTGATGAGACGATTATCGGATAATTATCCGACAAAATGTATATAGAACTGACAAAAAAGTTCTTTCTCCGGCGTGATGGTTCCGAGATTTACAGCAGGGTTTGCCAGAAAAAAATGAGGGTGGGGCGAAGGGTCGATTGAAATTTTTTTGCCGGAGATCGATGTGCGATTTTTTTCCAGGGTGATCCCTTTTGAGAGCTCGATCAGCATAGCCCGGATCCCTGCTGCACCGGGTAGGATAAGGCTCAGGATGGCGGGGGGTGAAAGTGCCGGGCCGGTAGCGTAAGATTGATGTGTGGGGGGATGAGAACCGGATATGCATGTGCGGCCGGTACTCCCTCATCTGCATCGATGATCTCGGCAACCGCTTCCGCATCTTCAACCCGATGCTCGGGGCCCGCTCGAAGTTCAATATTGCTCCCGGTACCCGGCAACCGGTGATCGTGCGGGGGGCATCCGGCAGGGAACTCGTGCAGATGCAGTGGGGGCTTATTCCCCGCGGGACACGGTGCCTAGGGCTGCACACCCGGTCATCAATGCCCGGGCAGAGGCCCTGGCGGAAAAACCCTTGTTCGCTTCACTGCTGAAAACGAGACGCTGTCTTGTACCGGCAAGCGGATTTTTTGAATGGAAGCAGGAGGGCACGCGGAAGCATCCTTTTTACCTGTCGGTACGCGACCAGCCGCTCTTTGCCTTTGCCGGCCTGTACGATGAGGGGCACGATCCCGCAGGAACCCTGGTTGCACAGTATACGATCATAACGACCGGGCCCAATGCCCTGGCAGCAACGGTGCACAACCGGATGCCCGTGATCCTTTCTCCGGAATCAGAAGAGACCTGGCTTTCCGGCGAACAACCGGACGCTGCGCAACTGAAGAAAATGTTTGTACCGTTTCCTGCGGAAAAGATGGCGATGCACCCGGTCTCCCTGCTGGTGAATGGGCTCCCGGCTGATGACGAACGGGTGGTACGACCTGTAGTTTCTTTAGACGATGAGTACCTACAGTAAACGAGGTACCTGATGCTCGATCACTGTCCCGGAGCCGCAAATATCCGCACCCCCACGCTCGCGATAAAAAAGTGTCCGCAATGCGGGGAAGAGGTGGAACTCTTCTCCAATGATGTCTCGGTAAAATGCAGCTGCGGTTTTGAGGTCTACAACGATATTGCATCCTGCGTCCAGTGGTGCAAGTACGCAAAGGAATGCGTTGGGGAGGAGATGTACAACAAATTCATGGCACAGAAGAACGTACCTGCGGAGAAAAAATAAGACCGTTTACGGGAGTGCCAGCATCCGCTCGATCGCCCCGCGTGCCCGGTCCGCAATCTCTTCCGGTACGGTAATGCGGAGGCGAAGTGTCTGTAATGCGTCCCGCACTTTGGTGAGATCGGTCTTTTTCATATTCCGGCAGACAGACTCCTGTGAGAGCGGGTAACACTGCTTTGCCGGACACTCTTTTTCCAGCCGGTGCAGGATCCCGACCTCGGTACCGATAATAAACTCCCTCTTTGGCGATGAACAGACCCGCTGGATGATGCCGGAGGTGCTTGCCACGTGATCGGCGAGATCGATTATTTCCGGGCGGCACTCCGGGTGGACAAGCAGCTCCGCACCCGGGTGGGCCCTACGGGCAGCCGTGACCTGAGCGGAGGTAATCTGGTCGTGCACAATGCAGAATCCTTCCCACGGCAGCACCGTTTTCTTCGTGAACCTGGCTGCATAACGCCCGAGGTTCCGGTCGGGCACAAAGATCACGCGATCCTGCTGTACCGAATTAACGACTTTAATGGCATTGGACGAGGTGCAGCAGATATCACTCTCCGCCTTGACTTCTGCGGTGGTATTGACGTAGCAGACAACTGCCGCATCCGGGTTGCGGGCTTTGGCAAACCGGAGTTCTTCTGCCGAGATCATCTGGGCCATCGGGCAACAGGCATCCGGAGCAGGAAGCAGGACGGTCTTCTCAGGGGAGAGGATTGCAGCGGTCTCGGCCATGAAATCCACGCCACAGAAGACGATCACTTCGCCATCCATGGTGGCTGCAGCCCGCGAGAGTTCGAGCGAATCCCCGCAGAGATCGGCAATGTCCTGCACTTCCGGCAGCTGGTAGTTATGGACAAGGATGATCGCATCGCGCTCTTGTTTCAGCGCAAGAATCTCGTCTTTGAGTGAAGTGCCGGGCACGTGTTGCTGCTCCTGTTTTGTATACATGCGATCCCGGGTCTCAAAAAGCTGGTGTGTGGGGAAATTTATGAACGGGCACGCCCAACTATTCCCTACTCACACCATGAAAATTATTCTTCCCGATGCTACGATACAGGAGGTACCCGGAGACCCGGCCAGTCTCCTTGTGATCCTTGACCGGCTGGGCATCAATCCGGCCGAAGTGATCGTGTCCCGGAACGGGAAGCTGGTGCCGGAGGATGCGGTTGCCCGTGGTGACGATGAGATCCGGATCATCCGCATCGCGCACGGGGGATAAATGAAGCCGGGAGAGGACGCACCGGCCGGAGCGGAACGGTGTTCCCTCTGCGGGGAACTTCCGGTCATTCGGATGAGTGGACCGGACCGGCATCTCTGCGCCGCCCATCTTATCGCTGACCTTGAAGAGCGTGCAGCCCGGACCATCCGGGAACGTGAACTTGTCCGGCCTCATGACCGGATCGCGGTTGCATTCAGTGGCGGCAAGGATAGCACCGCACTTCTTATCATCCTCTCCCGGCTCCTGCCCGCTTGGGATGATGTAAGCCTCGTGGCGATCACGGTGGACGAAGGGATTGCAGGCTACCGGGATGACACCATCCGGGCTGCAGAGGCGGTCACCAAAAAACTCGATATCGATCATGTCTGCGTCTCGTTTACGGATCTGGTGGGCGATGATCTCGACACCCTGCTGGTCGGGCGGGAGACGCAGGCCTGTTCGGTCTGCGGGATCCTGCGCCGCAAAGCACTGTCGCAGGCAGCACACAACGCAGGTGCGACAAAGATCGCTACCGGCCACAATCTCGATGACGAGGCACAATCCGTTCTCATGAACACGCTAAGGGGGGACCTGCCCCGCCTGGTCCGCACCAGCGATGCAGATTCCCACGACTGTTTTATCCCCCGGATCAAGCCGCTTGCCGATATCGCTGAAAAGGAGATTGCCGCGTACCTGTTCGTGCAGGACCTTTTTCCATTTCTCCCGGAGTGCCCGTATACCCGGCATGCCCTGCGGGCAGAAGTACGGTCCATGCTCTCTTCCCTGGAGCAGAAACATCCCGGTACGATGCGCAACCTAATCCGGAGCAAACGTACGATAGAAAAACAGGTAGACCGGAGTGCAATCTCCGAACCGCTGCGCTGCTGTCTCCAGTGCGGGGATCCCTGCAGCGGGGAATTCTGCCAAGTGTGTATGCTCAGGAAATCACTGGGAAAATGACGGCATTCCCTGCACGCGTTCGGGATGGGTATAGATATTCATCTTTGAACTGCGGACGAATCCGATGACGCAGAGGCCGGTCTTTGCGGCGATCTCGATCGCAAGAGTTGTTGTCGCACCGCGGGAGATCACAATCGGGATATTTGCAACCAGGCATTTACGGACCATCTCGGATGAGATACGTCCCGAGCAGATCGCATAGGTGCGGGAAAGGTCCACGTTGTTGCGCAGGGCATACCCGATAACCCGGTCGAGCGCATTGTGCCGCCCGATATCTTCCGATCGTGCGATCACGCCATCGGTGGATGCAAGTCCCACCACATGGATACCCCCCGTTTTGTCGTGGAGTTCTGAGTCGAGAATCCCCCGGATCGTGCCGCTGATAAGAGCGGACGGGATGGTGAATGCGGATTTGACTGAGGGCAGTTTTGCGGTATCGATGAACGATGCGCTTCCCCCGCACCCGGAAAGGATCGTCTTCTTGGGTCCCAGCACTTTAAAGAGATTCTTCGTGATCACACTGAGGCGGTTCTTCTCGATCCTGATCGATTCGATCTCATCAATGCTCTTGATGATCTGTTCCGTATAGAGATAGCCGGTGACGAAATCCTCCAGCTGCACGGGACTCATCATGGCAGTCATCGCATGCCTCCCGTTGATGAAGAGGGCATAGGGAATCTCTTCGATCACTTCATGGGTGGCAACTTCAGCTCTTTCGCCGTCAACCCGTATGCAGGGTACATGCCTGAACATTGCCTCTGTTCTTCCATCTTCTTCAGGTGCGGTCATTGCGGTTGCTCTTCCTTTGCTAATACTTCATCCATACTGCCGGAGCGGTAGCCTTCGAGATCGAGCGTGACATAGGAAAACCCGATCGCTTTGAAGGTTTTCAGCAACAGCTCCTGTATGGCCAGCAGTTTCAAGACATCCTCTGGAACAATTTCGATACGGGCAATGGTCCCGTGCAACCGGACCCGGCACTGGGCAAACCCGCTGGTGTGCAGGAATGCTTCGGCCTCTTCGATCATGGCCAGTTTTTTATAACTGATCTCATCTCCGTACGGGATGCGGGATGAGAGGCAGGCGGCCGAAGGCTTGTTCCAGAAGTTTAAACCCCTGGCCTGTGCAATCTCCCGGATGTCTGCCTTAGTTATACCCGCCTCTAAAAACGGGTGACAGACCCCATCTTCGGTGCTTGCCTGGAGCCCGGGCCGGTGTTCTCCGGTGTCTGAGACATTGATACCATCAGCAATACAGGCAAAGTGCAATGCATCCATTCGCCATTTCAGCACCTTGGCTGATTTTTTCTTGCACCAGTAGCATCGATCTGCCGGATTTTTTGTGAAACGTTCATCATCCATGATGCGAACGGGCATGTTCTCCAGCTGCAGGCCATATTCCCCGGCAATCTGCCGGGCCTCATCAACCGCTGCACGCGGAACAACCGGGCTGTCAAGAAGTATGCAGCGGGTTTTGTCCTCAAGCACTTCGGTTGCGAGGACCGCCAGCAGGGCGCTGTCTACGCCGCCGGAGTAGGATATGAGCATCGAGCCTTTCGATGCAATGAAATCTTTGAGCGCCAGGGTCTTTTCTTCGAGATTCATGGGAGTACCAAAACAATTGGTTATAGTTCTATAGTGAGATTTGGGCAAAAAATTATGAACCACATCGTTCAGGAGCCGGGCCGGCACAGCCCCCTTCCCCTTCACGGAGCTGGCGGCAGATCCCGCAGATCCGTTCAATTACCTTGACCTCTTTTTTGTCAATCAGGTCCTGTGCCAGCAGGGCAATGGATTTTTTCACGTCGTCTTCAAATTCGATCCGGTACCCGCGTTTGCCGGAAAGATACTGGGAGACTGCGGATGGCGCAATCTCCAGCATTCGTGCAGCCTCGACCTGGGAGACCCCGCACTTGACAAGTTCCACGGCAATGGCAGCCCGGATTGCCGGCAGGACATCCCACACTATTTTCTGACAGGGTGCTTCCATGGTATCACAACGTTTAAGTTATCCCAGTTGTCACATAATATATTGTATTCACAATTGTGAATTAGGCCGGGAATCCAGAAAAATCTTTGTATCTCATGGACCTGCCCAAGGTACGCAGGAACAAGGATGATGATTGGATGGCATGCACGGGTGGGAAAGAATAATCCACCATCCGCGAACATATTCAGGTACGAGAGGAGCCATGGGAGCACAACGCATAATCTACATGGATCATTCTGCCACCACGTTCGTAAAACCGGAGGTGGTAACGGCAATGATCCCGTACTTTACGGAACATTTCGGCAATCCGTCATCCATCTACAGTATTGCCCGTGAATCAAAGAATGCGATCGATGCCGCACGGGTGCAGACCGCAAAGGCACTGGGTGCTGACCCGGACGAGATCTATTTTACCTCGGGTGGAAGCGAGTCGGACAACTGGGCGATCAAGGGGGTAGCCTATGCCAACCGGAAGCGGGGCAACCACATTATCACCAGTGCAATTGAGCACCATGCCGTGCTTCACACCTGCCAGTTCCTTGAGAAGGAAGGGTTCGAAGTTACGTATCTCCCCGTTGATCAGTACGGGCTTGTTGACCCGGCAGTCTTAGAGAAGGCGATCACGGACAAGACGATCCTGATCACGATCATGTACGCGAACAACGAGATCGGGACGATCGAACCGATCGCCGAGCTCGGTGCCATCGCCCGGAAGCACAAGATATACTTCCATACGGACGCGGTGCAGGCAATCGGCAGTGTTCCCATCGACGTGAAGGCCCAGAACATTGACCTGCTCTCCCTCTCGGCTCACAAGTTCTACGGGCCCAAGGGGACCGGAGCGCTCTACATCAAAAAAGGTGTACGGATCGAGAACCTGATTCACGGTGGCGGACAGGAGCGAAGAAAACGTGCCGGTACCGAAAATATCTCAGGCATCGTTGGCCTGGGCAAGGCAATCGAGATGGTAACGGCAGATATCCCGGGACACTCCGCAAAAATTCGTGCAATGCGGGACCGGCTCGTCAAGGGCGTGCTTGCCGCCATCCCCAATGCCCGACTGAACGGAAACCCCGAAAAACGGCTCGCGGGGAATTTCAACGTGAGTTTCGAATTTATTGAAGGCGAGTCCATGCTCCTCTGGCTGGATGATGAAGGCATCTGTGCCTCCACCGGGAGTGCCTGCACCTCGGGATCGCTGGAACCCTCGCATGTACTGCTTGCCACCGGCCTGCCGGTGGAGATATCGCATGGTTCGCTCAGGCTCACGCTTGGCGATGCAAATACGGACAAGGATGTGGATGTTGTGCTCGAAGTGCTCCCGAAAGTGGTAGCAAAGCTGCGGGATATGTCCCCGCTGTACCAGAAGAGCGGAAAGGAAGGAGGCTGCAATGTATAGTGACAAGGTCATGGACCATTTCAAGAACCCCCGGAACGTTGGCGAGATTGAGAATGCCGATGGAATCGGGGAAGTAGGGAACCCCGTCTGCGGGGACATCATGAAGATCTTCTTAAAGATCGAGAACAACATCGTCACGGACGCGAAGTTCAAGACGTTCGGTTGCGGGGCTGCGATCGCATCCAGCAGCATGGCAACGGAACTGGTCCGGGGAAAGACGCTCGAAGAGGCGTGGGAGGTCTCGAACCAGGCCGTGGCAGAGGCGCTCGAAGGTCTGCCCCCAATCAAGATGCACTGCTCGGTGCTGGCGGAAGAAGGAATTCACAAGGCGATCAACGATTACCGAGTGAAAAAGGGACTTGAACCTTGGGTGGAGAAGAACCCCCACTCGCACGAACACGATGAGATGACCTGCGAACACTAGGCACTCGCACATCCACCCACGCAAACACGTTGTCAAAGGTGAGCAATGTTTTCACAACGGGAACTCGATCGATACAAGCGGCAGATGATGCTCTTTGGCGGGGAAGGCCAGGAGCGGCTGAAGAAAGCGCATATCTTCATCGCCGGTGCGGGAGGACTGGGTTCTCCCATCTCCATCTATCTCGCGGTAGCGGGCGTGGGAACAATCACCATTGTCGATATGGACGTGGTGGACCAGACAAACTTAAACCGCCAGATTCTCCATTTCGACCGGGACGTTGGGAAGAAGAAGACCGCATCTGCCGAAGAGAAGTTACAGGCACTCAATCCGGATATCACGGTCAATGCGATCGATGTGAAGATCGAGGAATCAAACGCTGTGAAACTGATCGGAAAGGCCAATGGGATCGTAGATGCGATGGACAACTATCCCACGCGCTACCTGCTCAATGATGTTGCGATCGCAAAGAAGATCCCGCTCTTCCATGGCGGCATCCGGGGATTCTATGGCCAGGCAACCACGATCCTTCCCGGGACAACCCCGTGCCTCAAATGCATCTTCCCCAAGGCCCCGCCAAAGGAAGTATTCCCGGTTGTGGGCGTGACCCCGGGTATCATTGGGACGATCCAGGCCAACGAAGTGATCAAGTACCTGCTGGGCAGCGGAGACCTTCTCGCGGGCCGCCTCTTCATCTGGGATGGGAGGGAGGCGCATGCAGAGGAGATCTGCGTAGAGCGTAACCCCGCGTGCGAAGCGTGTGGTAGCTTGCGAACAACAAAAAAACCTGCGAGGGAAGAGAAATGACCGTTAAGATCCGGTTTTTTGCACGGTTCCGGGAACTGCTCGGAACAGATATCCTGACCGATGTTACGGCCGGGACTACGCTTCGATCATTGATCACCACAATCTCCCAAAGAAATCCTGAGGGACATGCTGCCATCTTTGATGAGAACGGCACGTTTCACGAGTTTGTCATCTTAATGAAGAACGGCAAACGGATCGAACTCGGGGATGCGGCCGACACGTCGGTTGCAGATGGCGATGAGATCGCGGTCTTCCCGCCGGTTGCCGGGGGATAATCCGGTAGCATCATGATCGCAATCCAGACGGGCGATGTCGACATCGGGGCTCTCATAACTGCGGCAAAGAAGCCCGGTACCGGAGCTATCGTAGTCTTTGACGGGGTAGTCCGGGATGACGGGATCACCGAAATGGAACTCGAAGCCTACGAGGAAGTGGCGGTAAAAGAGTTAGAGAAGATCGCTAAGGAAGCGACCCGGCAGTTCCGGCTCCTGCATGTCGATATCATTCACCGTGTCGGCAACCTGGGGGTTGGCGAAAATATCCTGATCATTGTGGTGAGTGCCGGACACCGGCCCGAAGCCTATGCCGGTTCCCGCTATATCATCGAAGAGATCAAGAAAGGGGTCCCGATCTGGAAGAAAGAACTCACCCGGGATGGCGGGCGGTGGGTGCCGGGTGAACACGGGCACGGGGGCGGGAAGCCCACATAACCGGCTTCATCATTCACTCACTATCCGTCATATCCGCCCCGGAATATTTTTTGAGGGGGGGGGCGATGCATATACGCTTATTTTTCTTAAATCTGATTCTGGAGTATTTTTCCTTTAAACCGGGAGTCCGGTTCTTGTACATCAGTTCAGGGTCTTCCGGCTCCGGGCAATCCTTAATGTCTCACCACGGCGTATGATTGTTAAATGAAATCTCGCCAGGACTCCGCTGTTTCCGAAACGATCGGTACGATCCTGATCATCCTTCTCGTTGTGGTGCTGGCCGCTATTGTGCTCACTCTCGCTATGGGGATCACTATCCTTCCCAAGAAACCCGTCCTTGCGGGTTTTTCTGTTGATGTGGTAAAAGGGGCCGATGCAAATCCCCCCCATGCACTGACCGTTCCTGTCATCCGCTTCAGCGAGATTGCCGGCGATAACCTTACCCAGGAATATTCTCCCAATACACATTCGGGAATTAACGGGACAAAGATCAAACTCATCGACCCCAATGGTAAGATGTACACGGTCGTCCAGGCAATTTCCCTGACCGGAAAAGAGCTCAACAAAGGAGAGTCTTTTTACATCTTCCATTACCTTGTTGGCGAACCGAATGAATACTGGCTGACCAATGATCCCACCCGGGTCTTTGCGTCTTCCGGCGTAATACCATTTACCCCTCACGGTAACTGGCGCCTCCTGATTACGGACGAGAAAGATACGAATATGGTCATTCTTGACAAGACGCTGGCGATGTAAGGATCAAATATCCATTAGAGATATCAATGCGCCCGTGTGTTATCGGTGTTTTGGGCCGGTGAACTTCGGGAAACCCTGTAGGTTTTCATTTTTTTTAGGTACCAGGTAAATATCCGGCAATATTTCATTTAAACCCGAGATGGGAATATTCAGGTTCGATCATTTTCCCGTTCCGCGCCCGATATTTATCAGGACGCCCGTTGAACCGGAGTGTGGTACATCATGCAGCAGAACCCGATGGATGTGTTCCTAAAAGAAGCCCCCGAAGTAGCAGCGGCCTTCAACGGCCTGATCATGTCGCTTGTCGCATCAAAAGGACTGGATGTAAAGACCAAGCAGCTCATCTACATTGCGATGAAGGCCTCGATGGGCGATGAGATGGCAGTCCGGGCACATGTCCCGATGGCAAAAGCCGCCGGGGCAACAAAAGAGGAGGTCGTGGATGCGATCCTCATGACGCTTACGGTCTCGGGCATCCGAGGTGTTGTCACCTGCCTGCCGGGAGCGGTGAAACATTTCGAAGAATAATTTTTTCGTTTTCAGGTATCAGCGTTTCCATGGTTACCGGGCGTAATCCCCGGAGTACTACCCGGAGTAAAATGATTGATTGTCTCCATCCGATGGAGGAGAAGGGGGATTTTAGATTCTCCGTGCAATGACCTCCAGCGCATCGAGCACCGTCCCGGACTTCGGTTTCATGATGGCCACTGGTACATCCACGATCTTTTCTATCATCGATGCCAGGATGGGTGCACAGATGATCCCGGCTGCCCCGTCTTTTTCCGACATTACCGCAGCAATAATGCACTCTTCGATCGAGTTTGCCGTATATCCCCGCAGGGAATACGTCTGGTGTTTTATGCAGATCTCCTGCCCCTCGATTTCATCGAGAAGAAATTTTGCGGCAATGACCGATATGAAGACGGGCAGTTTTGGTTCAAGCACCTGGACGATCTTTTTAACCGTGGAGAGGCGGACATCTCCTTCACCGGATGTGATCTTGTAGAGCGTTGCGGCAGGGATCCCGGCCTTGTCGGCAAGCTCCCTGATGGTCATGTTCCTGCGGGAGAGTTCCTCTTCCAGTGCTGTCCGGAAATCCACTTCAAATACCTTTTTTGAAAACATTATGCTACTATAGTATCAATTAAAAATAAAATATTTCCTTTAATGGTTAAAAAACAGAAAATTATAGCAAACCTATTTTTAACTGCGGTTCCTTCTGCTAGTCATGAGCTCCGGAACCATCAGCGATATTACCATACTGCCCGGCCATGATAAGCATGGGAACCCGGAATCTTTTGACCGCATCGTGATCCGGCCCGGAGATACCCTGTCCATCGTCGGTCCGACCGGTTCGGGAAAGACTGCGTTCATCAATGATATCGAAGTTTTTGCCTGCAATGATACTGCGACCGGGAGAACGGTGCTGGTGAACGGAGAGATCCCGGCCGAAGAGTTCATCCGTGACCCTTCGAAAAAACCCATCGCCCTCATCACCCAGAACACCAAGTGCCTGGCCGATATGTCCGTTGAGGCGTTCCTTTCCATGCATGTCCGGGCACGGAAGATGAGCGGTTCAGCGATCGTTGCAGAGACCATCGAGCTGGCCAACCAGTTTACCGGAGAGCAGATCCAGCCGGGCTGCCGCATCACGGCGCTGTCCGGTGGCCAGACGCGTTCACTCATGGTGGCTGACGCAGTCCTGATCAGCAATGCACCGCTCATCCTGCTCGACGAAGTGGAAAATGCGGGGATTTTCCGGGAAAAAGTGATCGAGGTCTTAAAAGATCACTGCAAATCGGTGATCTTCGTCACCCACGATCCACTGGTCTCGCTCTTATCCGATCGCCGGCTGGTCATGCGACACGGCGGGGTGGAGAAAATTCTCGAGCCGGAGGGCCGGGAGACGCATATCCGGGAGATGGTGGCCCGCATGGATCTCACGCTCTGCCGCTTCCGGGAACGGATCCGCGCCGGGGAACTTCTCTCTGAACCGGGGTTTACAATATGAAACTCATCATCATCGCCGGACCCCCGAGCGCTGGAAAGACTGCGGTAACCCGCCAGATCATCCGGCATTTCCTTGGCAAGAAGAAGTGTGCTTTTCTCAAGATCGATGTGGTCAGGGCATTTGAAGATGAGGAACTCCGGGAAGAGTTCCAGATTCCCGCCCGCAAGATCTATTCCGGTGATCTCTGCCCTGACCATACGGGAGTCATGGTCCTCAAAGATGCCATCGCGTGGGCAGAACGTCTCGGGACAGATATTTTTATCGTGGAAAGTGCGGGCTTATGTCTCCGCTGCTCCCCCTACGTCACCCAGTCTCTCGGGATCGTGGTCATCTCGGCAGTCAGCGGCATGAATTCCCCGCTGAAGATGGGTCCCATGATCTCCCTTGCCGATGTTGCCGTGATCACCAAAACGGATCTTGTCTCCCAGTCGGAAAAAGAAGTATTCCGCGAGAAGACTAAAGAGGTCGCGCCGGCTATCGATATCATTGAGACCAATGCAGTGCAGGGAACCGGGCTCCGCTTCCTGATGAGAGCGATTGATCAGCAGGCAGAAATTTCTGATCCCGCTACGATTGTGCTCCGGGGCATACCCCCGCTCGGGGTCTGCACCATCTGCGTAGGGAAGAGGGAGATCGGCTGGCAGAACCATTTCGGGGTGGTCCGGAAACTGGACGGGGCCGATGACATATTCCGGGGTGACTAGGGGTGAACACATGGCAACCGCCCGGGAAGGATTGCGGCGCATGTGGTGCGAAATGCTGTAATGATTTTCTCGCAATGATGGGCCAGGGAACTAAGTCCCCGCAGGACTGCCCGTATTATGGTCCCTCCGCGCAAACGGTTGTCGCTGATATATTGGCCCGCACCGGAACCGATGTGTGCGGGAGGGAGTACGATTTCATCATCGGTCCGCTTCCCGGCGAGCCGTCTGCCCGGAAGATCATCCTCCCGTTCCGAGCCGATCTGGTAGAACGCTGGGAGATTGTCCGGGGGGATATCGTGATCGGCCGGCCTATGGGGCAGGGCTGCCCGGTGCAGCACGTGCTCCGGGTGCTGGAGGCAAACCCGGTGACGGGGGTGCTTACCTGCCACACGGTCGGACCCCACGAGGCACGGCAGTGCGGGGGAAAGGATGTCCAGGCGTATCATGTCATTGGCTTTGAAGGCATGGCAGAAGTGGTGAAACGCCCCCCGGAGTTCGGGTTCCGGCAGTTCTTCCTCCCCTCGTTCTGCATGATGCAGGTCGCCCATACCGGCGTAGTGAACATGGTGCTGGAAAAAACCACGGGCATCCAGGTGAGGGTTGAGGATATCCGGATCCTCTAGGAGTGGAGTGATGAAGACGATCGACGGGATAAACAAGAAGATCGCAGAGGGCAGCGCTGTTGTCTGTACTGCCGAAGAACTCAAACAGCGCATTGCAGACGGTGAGACCATCACGGCTGCCGATGTGGACGTGGTCACTACCGGCACGTTTGGCGTAATGTCGGGAACCTTGGCGGTCCTGCACCTCCCGGTCACTGCCCCCGGCACCTTCCGCCAGGCTGAAAAAGTCTGGCTCAATGGCGTGCCGGCCATACCGGGACCCTGCCCGAACGAGGGACTCGGGTCTGTTGATCTCGTGGTATACGGTACCGCCCATGCGAGTGCTGCCTATGGCGGGGGACACCTCTTCCGGGACATCGTGGCAGGAAAGGAGATCACGGTCGATGTCGAGTCATCGCACCTGTGGTTCTCCCGCTCCGTGACCCTTGCCGAGATGGGCCATGCCCGCCTCATCACCACCCGGAGTGCTTTTAGGAATTACCTTGCGGTCATCAACACGAAACCGGATACCGTACAGTCCATCTTTTCAGTACAGGGACTGACCGGCCCGTATACGGAGGCATCGGTGAGCGGGTGCGGGGATATCAACCCGATCCAGAACGATCCGGACCTGCGGGTGATCGGTGTCGGGACACGGCTCCTCCTCAACGGGGGGACCGGCTATGTCATGGGCCAGGGCACCCGGAGCAGCCGGGAAAAACCCAACATTGCCGCGTACGGGGATATGCATGCCATGAACCCGGAGATGATGGGCGGTTTTGTCACTTCGCTCGGACCCGAGTGCAACTCCTCGGTCGCCATCCCCATTCCCGTGCTTGACGATACTGTTCTCACCAGCCTCCGCATCACCAACAACCGCATCCCGCTCCCGGTTGCCGATGTGCGGGACCGGATCCCCTTTGCCACGGCCAGCTACGCGGATGTCTGGGACGGTACGGATTCCGCCATCTCGTACTCACCAGATGCCTGCATCCATTGCGAAACCTGCCCGGCTGCGCAGGTCTGTCCGACCGGTGCGATCACGCTCCCGACGGGAATTGACCCGCAGCTCTGCGTGAACTGCGGTACCTGCGTCCGGGAATGCCCCGGGGGCGCATTCTCCGGAAATCTCGGGGTGCTGACCGCTGGCGCGACAAAAGTTCCCATCACGCTCCGCCAGTCGGACCGTGCCCGGGCACTGCGGTTGTGCACGCACCTCAAAGACCTGATCCTTGACCGGAAGTTCAGCCTTACCGGGAAAGTGGAGGATCTCGTATGAGCTCCTACACGCTCCGCTGTGTTCACTGTGGCGATGAGGTGCCGGAGCATTACACCACGGCCTGCCCCCGGGGCCATGCCTCTCTCCTGCGGGCAGACTACGCTGAAAAGCAGTTGAATGTAATGAAGGCTCCGGGCATCTTCCGCTTCAGCAGCTGGCTCCCGGTTCATGGTTCGCTGCCGATCGATGCAGGTCCCGTCTGTTACAAAAGTGAAGCGCTGGCACGCGAGCTGAACCTCCCTAACCTCCATATCGGTTTCAATGGCTACTGGCCGGAACGGGGCGGGACGATCGCGACCTGCTCGTTCAAGGAGCTTGAAGCCCTCCCCACGATGGTCAGGGTAAGGGAGAACACGACAGACACGCTCGTCATTGCCTCGGCCGGCAATACTGCCCGGGCCTTCCTCCAGGTCTCGGCCCTGACCGGTGTCCCGGTCGTTGTCGTGGTACCGGAAAAATCTCTCGCCCGCCTCTGGACAACGGTTCCCGCGGAGAAGGCCTGCGTGATTGCAGTCCGGGGGGACTACACCGATGCGATCCGTTTCAGCCGCGAGGTCTGTTCCCTTCCCGGATTCATCGAGGAAGGAGGAGCCCGCAATGTTGCGCGGCGGGACGGTATGGGAACGGTCATGCTGGACGCAGCCGTGACCATCGGACGCATGCCCGACTACTACTTCCAGGCAATCGGCAGCGGTACCGGGGGGATTGCCGCGTGGGAAGCAGCAGTCCGCCTCCGGGAGGACGGCCGCTTCGGGCAGGCACTCCCGTCCCTCCACCTCAGCCAGAACCTTCCCTTTGTCCCTATGGTCTCGGCGTGGAACGACCATCGGAGAACCCTGGTGGCAGAGACGGATATGCCGGACGCCTCTTCTGCCATATCCCGGGTCTTTTCGGATGTACTGACCAACCGCGAACCCCCCTACGCAATTCCCGGCGGGGTGTTCGATGCGATGTCGGCAACCGGTGGCCGGATGTACGCGGTCACCAATGACGAAGCCCGTGCCGCCGGGAACCTGTTTACGGAACACGAAGGCATCGACCTCGACCCCGCTGCCGCGGTAGCGGTATCGTCGCTCATCCGGGCGTGCGAGACCGGCAGCATCGATACGGGCCGGACCGTGCTCCTGAATATAACGGGCGGGGGATATGAGAGGGTGCGGGAAGATCACGCGCTCATCCCGGTACATCCGGCGTTCTGCGTCCCGGCCGGTGCAACTGCTGAACAGGTAAAAAAAGAACTGGCGAAGCTGGTGAACCATGTATGAGAACCTCGTAATCGATATCCTGAAAGAGCACGGTATCAGCTACATCGCCTCGATACCCTGCGACAAGGCAAAAGACCTCTGTTTCATGCTTCCCGATAACTTCGATCACACCTGCCTTACCCGGGAAGAGGATGGGATCGGCGTCTGTGCCGGTCTTGTCCTTGCCGGACAACGGCCCGCGATGGTCATCCAGAGTTCGGGACTGGGCAACTCCCTCAACGCGATCATGTCCCTGACACGGACGTACGATCTTCCGCTTCCCATCATCGCGAGCTGGCGCGGGGTACAGGACGAGATTATCCCGGCACAGGTGCCGTTCAATGCCGCGATCCCGAAGATCCTCGAAGCGACCGGTATTCCCTTTACCGTCATCCATACCCATGACGAGTTTGGGAAGATTGGCGATGTGATTGACGATGCGTTCCTGCACCTGCGGCCCCATGTAGCCCTGGTGCTCCCCGGGGCATGGGAAGGGGCATGGGAAGGGGCGGGATCCTGCCGGGCGGAGTGCCCGCCCCCGTCCCGTGTCCGGCAGGTCACTGTCGCCTACGAGCGGACCATCAGGGAACCCGTGATGACCCGGTTCGATGCGATCCGCGTCATTGCCCGGCACCTGGCGGAACAGGCCGTTGTCTCGAATATCGGGGTGCCCGGCAAGGAGCTCTATGCCGCACATGACCGGCCCCTGAACTTCTACATGCTCGGCAGTTACACGCAGGCCTCGCCACTGGGGCTCGGGCTGGCTGAAGGTTCTCATCGCGATGTCTGGGTGATCGATGGCGACGGGAGTGTCCTGGGGACCGGTATCCTGCCGGTCATCGGGACCCGGCAGCCGGCGAATCTCACGATCTTCTGTCTTGACAATGGTGCGTTTGGCAGCACCGGTAACCAGTTGACACCGGCCTACCGGGACACCGATATCGAGCTGCTTGCCATTGCCGCGGGTTTCCCTCACACGGCAAAAGCCCAGACGGAAACAGAACTGTCTGCCGTTATCGGGAAGATGGGGCGTGGCCCGAACTTTGTTCACGTGCTCCTGAAACCCGGTAATTCCGCGGTAAAGAACATCCCCCTTACCCCGCATGAGATCCGGGACCGGTTCTCGGCGGCGATGAAAAAATCCCATTAACTGACGAATTAAAAAAATAATTTTTGCGGTTCAGCGTACCCGAAGACTGAGTGTCTCCAGGCGCCGGCACGCTTCATTGAGCGTCTCATCCTTTTTCGAGAACGTGAACCGGAGCTTTGTCTCTCCGCCCTCGTGATAGAACGAGCTGCCCGGGACCGCTGCCACACCGGCCTTCTCCACGAGCCAGCGGGCAAACTCCGTATCCTTCATGCCAAACCCGCGGATATCCGTGAAGACATAGTAAGCCCCTTCCGGCAGCGGGCAGGAGAAACCTGCATTTTTCAGCCCGTTGAAGAGGATGTGCCGTTTCCGGTCGTATTCCCGGGCAAGCTCATGGTAATAGGCATCCGGCAACTGAAGCGCTGCAACACAGGCATGCTGGAGAGGTGCGGGGGCACCGACCGTCAGGAAATCGTGGATCTTGCGCAGCCGTGCGGTGATCTCGTTGCCCGCAAGCGCATACCCGACACGCCAGCCGGTGACACTGTAGGTCTTGGAGAAACTCCCGATGGTGATTGTACGATCCAGCATCCCGTCCAGTGCACCGATCGAGACATGTTTTCTTCCATCGTAGAGAATGTGCTCGTAAATCTCATCGGTGATCGCGATCACGTTGTGGTCGATACAGAGGTCTGCAATGAACCGGAGTTCTTTTTTGGAAAAGACCTTGCCGGTCGGGTTGTTGGGAGTATTGAGGATGATCGCCCGGGTTTTTTTGGTGAAGGCGGCTTTCCATGCCTCTTCGTCAATGGAGAAATCATCCTTCAGCTGGACATACCGGGGCACTGCACCGGATATCTGGGCATCCGGACCATAATTTTCATAGAACGGTTCAGGCACGATCACTTCGTCGCCGGGCTGGATGATGGCAAGCATGGAGGCCATCATCGCTTCGGTCGAGCCGCAGGTCACCGTGATTCCGGCCTGGGGGTCGAAGTCCATGCCATTGAACTTCTTCACCCGGGCAGCCAGTGCCTCGCGGAGATCCTGTGCCCCCCACGTGATCGCGTACGGGTTGTAATCCTCATTGACCGCTGCGCAGGCCGCGACTTTCAGTTCCGCAGGGCAGGGAAAGTCCGGAAAGCCCTGGGCGAGGTTGATCGCGTTATGCTTCAGCGAGAGCCGGGTCATCTCCCGGATCACCGATTCCGAGAAGTTGTCCGCCCGGGAGGGATGGGTGGAAAAGAACCGGGCCATGGGGGTGTTCCCTGATGACGGAGGGATACCGGGCATTGCAGGCTTCATGCTATAGGGTTGACGCTGAGCACAATAAGCTATCAGGTTTGCGGTAAAAGCTGCCGGTTTGTTCCGCCGGTAAAAACGAGTACGGGGTACCGGATTCCCATCCCGAACCGATGCACATCATCTGATTCATCTCCTGAATTGTAGCTTATCAGGAGCTTCCCGGTATCTTCGGAAAGGATACCTGTATGGGCCGGACCGGGCCCGAACTTACCTGACGTCTGGCGCGATCCGGATAAGATTCTCCCGCCCTTTTCTGATCTTCTGGATCAGCCCTTTCCGGTGGAGGTTGTTGAGGGCTGAACTCACGGTCGATTTGGGCAGGCCCAGCGATCTTATGATCCCTGACTGGTACTGCTCTCCTCGTTCGTTCACCAGCAGCGTTATGATTCTCTCTTCGAGCCCCGCCTCTTCTGCATCGGAGAGGATTACTGCCGGCTCTCCGACCTCTATCCGGTCTTCATCCTCTTTCTCCCTATCCCGCTCCACCGCAAGGCGCTTGTAGGCCCGGAATACCAGGAATCCCGCGAGGATCATGGCGATGATGACAATCGCACCGATCACCGGAATAAGGGGAAACGAGGGTTTTTCGAGTACAACCCGGGGTTCCCCCGGCCCGAACGCCCGCATGCCGTACCAGACAAGACCGTCCCGCTGCAGGTCGGGCGCAGGTTCTGCCTGCGCTACGGTCCAGCCGTACGGGTACCGGATGATGAGGGTATTGTCCTTTTCCAGGTAGAGTCCCCCGGAGAATGCGTCGTCTATGGTGAGACTGCCATCGGGCCGGGCAAATCCCGACCAGCTGAACGAATACAGGACAATCCCGTACCTGCCGGTGGGGGAGGTCTGGACTGCAGTGGTGCCGGTCACGTTGCTGATGGCCATCGGCCGGGCGGCAACAACCGATGCCTGGACTGCGGAATGCTGCATCAGATCCCTGACCTGCGGAAGGTACACAGCGGGCAGGTCGCGGGTATAATTGTCGAACGCCAGCAGGTCGTCATCCGATGCAAGGGGCGTGCGGTACTCGATCTGCCAGAGAGCGGTGCCGTCTTCCTGGACCGTGATCGTGTAGGTTGTGGTGTAGGCCGGGGCCGGAGCGGCCGCTGCGCCTGCCGGCAGGATACATGCCAGCAGTATTGCCAGGAAAAGAAGACGGCTGATGCTTACGGGACTCATGGAACCACGTGCCTGCTGAATAGTATCATCTCCAGGTATTAAAATTCCGGAACCCGGAGGATAACGGGTCCTGCGGTTCATGTATCGTATTACTTGTTCGGGGAATTGCCTTTTCCTTTGCTATCGGATGACCCGTTGTTCCCGTTCTGCCGGCCGGAATTCTGCTGGCCCTGCTGCTGGTTACCGGTTACTGCGGGGGTTGGCTGGGTGATGACCGGGGAGGGTGTACCGGAAACGGCGTTCTTGTGCAGATTCTTCTCCTGCTCGTCCTGCTGAGCCTGCGGGCCTGTCCCCGGTACCAGGGTGTGGGTCTCGTTCAGCGGTATAGTTGCATTCAATCTTCCGCTTCGTTCCATCTCCCGCTGCTCGAGCCCGATTGCCCTGAGAATTGTCCTGTTGTTCCGTTCTGCGATGCGGTCGAACTTTACTGCCGTCTTTTCAGATAATTTCTCTTCGAGTCTGATACTGTTATTATAGGCCCGCTGGAGTCCCGTGTTGTTCGGGTGGCTGAGCAGGAGCTGTTCCAGTACGAACTGGTGTTTTTCGATCTGTTCCTGGGCATGGAGAAGCCCGGTGGCATTGGACCTGATGAGTGCGAGCGTGGCCAGGGTCAGGTTCATCTTCTGCCAGTACTGGTCAAGGGCCTGCTGGGCAGAGTCGGACTGGTTGAGTTCGAGTGCCCGCCGCACTTCTGCAATCCGGAGCCGGGAATGGCCGACCTGCTTGTCCACCCGCTCGCTCTGGTTGGTGGTGAAGGATTCATCAATATTTTCCATAGCGAGCTTCAACCCGTAGAGGGGACTGCCGGCTCCGATTGGACCGTCATAGGGCTGGATCTCATCAGCCGGTGCGAGTCCGGTAGTGTTATCGAGGGGGGAATCCTGCGCTGCTGCAATGCCGCTGAGGCAGAGCAGGCCGAGCACAAGGAGGCCCGTGAATACTGTCCTGCTGGTTTTCATGGTATCTTCTTCTCCAAACCGGCCCGTGCCGTTTGGATCCATGTTGTATGCTGTGGGCCATAAGGGTCGCGAAAATCCGAGATTTTTTTTGTTCGTCCGTGTTGGGTGCGATTGTACCGGGATTGTTCCGGATGGTTTTGATTGGCAATCGGGGGCTGGTTATGCGGGAAAAAATTCCGGGCAATTTGGGGGGATTTTGTTTACTGAGTGGTTGAGAATAAAGTCCGGGAGGGAACTATCACGTGATTGCATCTTCAGGATTCCTGGTTTTTGTGTCGGGATGCACTTCTTTAAAAATCCTTGAGCCGATTGTATAACGGATATTATCTAATACATTTTGATCAATACTTTTTCCGCGACGTGAATCCACCATGTTTCCCAGAGCACCCCGCACCGTCTCCATTTTTCTTATCCTTATTGTACTCCTTGGTGCAGTTGCTATTGTCTATTCAATCTCTTCTGAAACAAAAATGGCCTTAAAAGAGTCCCTGCAGGAGAAACTTATGTCTGCGGCAGGCATCATGGCATCGGAGATCGATGGTGATGCATTTGCCCGGCTGCAGGCAGGTGATGAAAAAAACCCGGATTTTATCCGGATCCGTGACCAGCTCCATCATCTGAAAGACGTGAGTCCGGATATTCACTATGTTTACACGATGAGAAAAGACGGGGAACTGGTTGAATTCGTTGTGGATGGGGATTACGGTTACAGCGCGGACGCGGCAGGAATCGGGCAGAAATATCCCCAGGCAGAACCGGATATGCTGGCCGGGTTCACAGCTCCCACTGCAGATGAAGATTTTACTACCGATCAATGGGGGACCGTGCTTTCAGGATACTATCCCCTGCGGAACAGTACGGGTGCAATTGTCGGGATTATTGGTGTAGATATGGACAGTTCAAAGGTGCAGGCCAACCTGGACCGGATTAACCTGATCCTCTACTTTGTCGGCATCCTTGCGTTGTTCTTTGTTGCTGCCGGAATCGTTATTGTTGAGAACCGACGTTTATCGGATGAGCAGGTTCTGCGGGAGAGCGAGGAGAAGTTCAAGACCCTGTTCGAGAATGCAGGCTCTGCAATCTTCATCATGGACTCAACAGTCTTTCTGGACTGCAATCACCGGACCGAGACGATGTTCGGATGTTCACGCGATGAGATTGTCGGCCATTCACCGGCCGGTCATTCCCCGGAACGCCAGCCTGATGGACGCCTCTCTTTAGACAAGGCCCGGGAATATATCGATAAAGCCCTGTCGGGTGAATCCCCGTTCTTCGAATGGGTTCACCTCCGGTGCGATGGGGCTCCGTTCATTGCCGAAGTGAGCCTGAACCGTGTCATGCTGAGGGGTACCCCTTACGTGCAGGCCATTGTCCAGGACATCACCGACCGGAAAAAAGATGAAACTTCGCTCAAGACCGTGACAAAAAAACTCTCCCTGTTAAACACGATCACGTTCGAAGAGATCCGGAATGCGATCTTTGCGCTGAACGGGTATCTAAGCCTGGATAAGTCGTCTGCGGATATGGATAGGCGGAATAAATATCTGGATAAGGAAGAAGAACTGGTAAACAAGATCTCGAAATCTCTTACTTTTGCCAAGAGTTACCAGGATCTGGGGGTCAGGTCTCCCCAGTGGCAGAATGTTGCCCATTCCTTCATCATGGGCATCTCCCATCTCGATTTTTCGCGAATTGACCGGTTAGTGCAGGTCGAGAATCTGGAGATCTATGCGGATCCCCTCCTAGAACGGGTCTTCTTCCTGCTGTCCGACAATGTCCTTGCCCATGCCCGGACAGCCACCCATGTCACGATCGGGTACGAGCTGGAAGATGATCATCTGTTGCTCTACTTTGAGGATAACGGCAATGGAATTCCGGATCCTCTCAAGGAAAAGATCTTTGAGCGGGGATTTGGGATCCAGAAAGGTATGGAGTTGTTCCTGGCCCGGGAGATTCTCAGTATCACAGGTATTACGATACAAGAGACGGGTACCCCTGGAAAAGGAGCGCGGTTTGAGCTGATGGTACCACAGGGAGTGTTCCGCTTTGTTGATAAGAAAGGGGAAAGTTCATCCGGCTCGTGAGGAGCTGCGATGCACTCTTGTGGATGGTACGATCTTCACGTGTATTAAACGGGGGATGCGCAGATCCGGAAAAGACCGGTTGGGGAGCTGCGGTGGGCGGTTCCATTCTATGAAATGGCAGAACGCGGGGGAAGGTGCACCCCGTCAGTCAGTTGTCGGTTATTATCACCTCCCACTCAACTACAAAGTATATATCGAATATTTATCCACCGGATCTAATCACAATGCCCCGCAAATTCAGCCCCCTCGTGATGACGAAGATCCGGTGGATTGCACACCCGTCGCGTGATGCAGAGTGCATCGCGAGGTTACTGCTCATGCAGGTGATTCTCGTGTGTGTAGTGAATGCTGCACAGAAGACCTGGGTTGCCGGAAGAGTGGCAGGCGATGATCGTTCGGAAGAACAGGTACCAGGCGGGACTCTCTCACCTCTTCCCGCAGGAACTCTGGATGATGCATTCGATCCCTCCGATTCGCCCGGCATCCCGCTTCGGGTATTGTGGGAATGTATCGCCGTATATGGGGGGCTTCAGGAGATGCCTCCGGCCGGAACTTTTCTTCTTGCGGACACCGGCTCGTGTCGTAGATCCCTATGATGATCTATCGGCCGGCCTCCGGCTGAGTACTGATTGGTAACCGGAATACCGGTCGCTGCGGTCTCTCGTGGGCTGCATAATCTGTCGCAATCATTTTGACGAGTGGAGGCTCCGTCGGCCCGGAAGGAGAACAGGAACAAACGAAAATTAAAAAAAGGAGGATTGGTTACATGGTGGGAAAAATTCCAGGGGATGAAGGAAATCGAGCACCGGACCCGGATGGGTCTGGTGAACCCGGAGCCGGGGCGAACCCAACGAACCCGGCAGGAACCGGGAACGGGGCCGGCAAAAAATCCGGGAAGAAATCCGTGGAGCGGGTAACTGCCTTAGGGGGGCTGAGTATTGGCTGCCGGCCAAAGGAACCAAAGAGTTCTCTCCGGCGCATGACCCAGCGGGACACCTATGGAAGAGATCCTGAGATCCCGTACGTGAAGTTCGAGGCCGTTGCCCGCTCAACGCGCTTAGCGATGTGCTGGTGATTGCCGGCCGGCGCGGGAGCGTGGAGGAAGTGGCCGGCAAACGTGGCTGGGCATTCGATTTTATCATCTGCGAGCCGGACCGGAATGTGTTTGTGAAAGTGAAGCGTTCGCAGACATTGGTCACGTACGATGGAGAGCCTGCAGCGGTACTGACGCGAGATCGCGAGCCTTCACCGCGTGGCCCTGACTCTCGTAACTGCCCGGGAATTCTGGGTCCGGTCTCCCAAGAGGACTTGGCAGTTCTTCCTGATCCGGCACGATTCTATCCGGGAGATCCGGGCTGGTGGCAGATATATCCCGCGTGAATTCATCCCCATGAGGACAACGGACTTCTCCAGCACCGATAGTGACGGGACAGATGATCCCTTCACTCCGTTTAAGGACAGGGAGTAGCCCTTTTTTTGGCACCCCCCGGGAAGATGCTCCTGGAAGGGGTAATCCGTAAGAGGCAATCCGGGCCCTTTACGGGCTCTGTTTATCATTCCAATCTTCCGGGTACTACGGGAAAACCCCGATAATGCCCTGTTTTTGGTACCTGTTGAAAATACGCCTGTTTAAGGCCCCGTTTGTTAAAATAACTGCGGAAACCATCTCTCCAAGCGCACGCCAAGGGGCTTTAAACCGAGTCATTTATCGCCAATAAGCCCATCCGGGCCCGGAAACCCCGCTGGAATGCGAATACGAGAGTCGGTTTTTTCCGGAGAGGAAATCAAAAAAAGGATTGATGGAAACGCGGAATCTGTCCCTGGAGAAGGACCCCACGGAAAGGTGGCGGATTCTCTCTCAGAAGATGGAGAGGAATTACCTTTTTTGACACCCACGTGAAAGCGTCTCCCGGAAGAGGCAATCCGGGCCCTCTACGGGCTCCATTTCTCTTTCCAGTACTCCGGGTACTGCGGGAAAACCCCGATAATGCCCTGTTTTCGGCACCTGTTGAAAATACGCCTGTTTAAGGCCCCGTTTGTCAAAATAAATGCGGAAACCATCTCTCCAAACGCACGCCAAGGGGCTTTAAACCGAGTCATTTATCATAAGCCCATCCGGGCCCGGAAACCCTGCTGGAATACGAATATGAGGGTCGGTTTTTTCGGAGAGGAGATCAAAAAAAGGACTGATGAAAACATTCATCATTTTCAGGTAGCAGCGCCGGATCCTCACGAGAATGATCGGCCACAAAGGAGCCAGACTTCCCTGCGCAAAAATCCCGTCGCGCCCGGCCAACGATCCGGAACTTATCTCCCGCGTGTTGCCAGGGTTTCTTCCTTCGTCAACAAATGCACATCCAGCCCGGGCATCGCTTCCCCAAGACTCTTACTTGCATTCGCAATGATCGTTGCATCGGTAAAGTGATTCACCGACTCCACGATGGCTTTGGCCCAGCGGGCCGGGTTCTCTGACTTGAATATCCCCGATCCCACGAAGACTCCATCCGCACCCAGCTGCATCATGAGGGCCGCATCCGCGGGAGGCGCAATACCACCGGCAGAGAAGTTTACGACCGGCAGCCTCCCCCGTTTCGCGGTCTCGATGACGAGCTCCACCGGGGCCTCGATCTCACGGGCATACGCGACCAGCTCCTGCGGCTCGATCGCACGAATCGTCCGGATGCCGCCCTGGATTGCCCGCATGTGGCGCACGGCCTCGACCACATTGCCCGTGCCGGCTTCACCCTTTGTCCGGATCATGGCTGCTCCTTCATTGATGCGGCGGAGTGCCTCGCCAAGATTACGGGCACCGCAGACAAACGGGACCGTGAATTTTGTCTTCTCGATATGGAACTCTTCATCGGCCGGTGTCAGGACTTCGCTCTCATCGATCATGTCCACGCCCAGCACTTCCAGCACCTGCGCCTCGACAAAGTGGCCGATCCGCACCTTGCCCATCACGGGGATCGAGACCGCATCGATGATCTCGATTACTTTCTCCGGGTCCGCCATGCGAGCCACCCCGCCGGCCTTCCGGATATCGGACGGCACGCGTTCCAGCGACATTACCGCAACGGCACCGGCTTCTTCTGCAATCCGTGCCTGTTCGGCGTTCACGACATCCATGATCACACCGCCTTTCTGCATGGCGGCAAATCCCCGCTTGAGGAGTTCGGTGCCATGCCTGAGTTCTGATAATTCCATGAGCGTCACCATTGATCTGTTCCGGATCACCGGATCTGCCGGAAGGGTCTGGCACCGTTACACCGGCGCCATCCGTCTCCCGGGTGTATCACAGGGTGTTGGAGATACGAGCTGATAACGGGCGACACGCCGGCAGTTTTTACCGCTATCCGCAGGATTAAAAAGGAAATTAAAAAAGAAAAAAAAGGACTTGGGCCGAAGCCGTGATTCCCCGGGACCTGCAATCAGATCTGCCGGAGATTGCCCCGCTGCTTCACGTACCGGTCCCAGTTCCACGGCTCGTCCAGCACATTCACGGTCACCTGGTCGATCCCGCAGACACCCAGCGCTCGGCGCCGCACCTGCTCGGAAAGATGATCGGAAAGGGGGCAGGTCTTGCAGGTGAAGACCATGTCGATCTCCACGCGGGTGCCCTTCACCCGGATCTCCTTAATCAGCCCGAGGTCCACGATATCGATACCAACTTCCGGGTCAATCACTTCCCGCAGGGCCTCACGGACCTGGTTCTCGCAGACGAGCTCCTGCTGTACAACCGGGGAGACCGGACCGGTGTGGGCCAGTTCGAGCGTACGGAGCTTCTCTTCGAGCTGGTTCTGCCGGTCCAGCAGCCGGCTCACGACCCGCAGCATCGGATCGGGCATGACCTCGCCGGCCGCCTCCTGGGGCGACAGGCTTTCGGGCCCTGCGATCCTGCCCGGCACGCCGACAACCGTTGCGCCGGGGGGAACCGAGCGGACAACAACCGATCCGGCCCCGACTTTTGCCCCCTTCCCGATCCGGATAGGGCCGAGTACAATAGAACCCGACCCGAGAATAACGCCATCCTCTATTGTGGGATGTCGCTTGACATTCTCGAGTGCGGTGCCACCCAGCACCACGCCCATATAGATGAGAACATCGTCCCCAATCTCGGCAGTCTCTCCGATGACGACTCCCATGCCGTGGTCGATCACGACCCTCCGGCCCAGCTGTGCCCCGGGATGGATCTCAATTCCCGTCAGGAAGCGGCTGATGTGGGAGACCAGCCGGGCCCAGAATTTCAGGTTATGGACCCAGAGCCACCGGGCCCTCCGCTGGAACCAGAGGGCATGGAGCCCAGGGTAGCAGAAGAGAATCTCCAAAGTGGAGCGGGCGGCGGGGTCCTTGGAAAAGATTGCCCGGATATCTTCGCGCAGGTGATCGAAAACCATGGTCTGCTCACTTATGCATCAAAGAGGTCGGGAATACTTAAGTACCGTTCCCCCGTGTCAGGCAGGATCACGACAATCTGCTTTCCTTTGTTCTCCGGCCGGGCCGCTACGGCGAGTGCAGCGAAGGTTGCCGCTCCGCTGGAGATCCCCGCGAGAATACCTTCTTCTTTTGCAAGTCTCCGGGTAGTCTCGAATGCATCTTCGTTTCTGACCCGGATGATCTCATCGATCAGATCGCGACGGAGAACGGCCGGGACAAATCCCGCACCGATTCCCTGGATGCGGTGTGCGCCCGGGGCCCCCCCCGAGAGGACCGGGGATGCATCGGGTTCAACCGCGATGGCGCGGATCGAGGGTTTTCTCTGCTTGAGCACCTCCGCGATACCGGTGATGGTCCCTCCGGTCCCGACCCCGGCAACGAGAATATCGATCTCTCCCCCGGTATCACGCCAGATCTCTTCAGCAGTCGTCCTCCGGTGAATCTCCGGATTGGCGGGATTGCTGAACTGCTGGGGAAGGAAAAAGTAGTTCGGGTTCTCTGATGCCATCTGCTCGGCCCGGGCAACTGCCCCTTTCATGCCTTCAGCGCCCGGTGTCAGGATGATCTCTGCCCCGAATGCCTTTGCCAGTTTCCGGCGCTCAATACTCATGGTCTCGGGCATCACCAGGGTGAATTTGTATCCCCGGGCTGCACTCACGAACGCAAGGGCAACACCGGTGTTGCCGCTCGTTGCTTCGAGAATGATCGTATCCTTGCGGATCAGTCCCCGCTTTTCCGCTTCATCGATCATGGCAACGCCGATCCGGTCCTTGACACTGCCCATCGGGTTGAAGGATTCGAGCTTGGCAATCACGGTAGCCTGCGATCCCTTTGTTATACGGTTTAGCCGGACGAGCGGCGTGTGGCCGATCGTTGCGGTGATATTGTCATGAATCTTTGTCATGGTTTATCCTCGTTTTGAATCCGGAGCCGATTGCCGCACAAGCGGGCGGGACTTCGGGACTTCACAATTGTTAATTGTCCGGACCTGATATTATACCTTGGGTACTGGCAAAATCCCGGCACCGGATGCTGAGATCGTTGTGATACCATATTTTGCCGAAAGATAAGAAGATAGCGGCAAAACCTGACACAAAATCAGGATATAATACCCGGCCGGTGCTATAGTGTGTGTTCACAAACGTGGACAGGAAAGAACATGAACACACTCCAGGTTAATCTCATTGAACCAGGAACCGGACCGGCCAGCTCCGTTCCTGTAAGTGATGCTGACGCCGGCAAGATTCCGGTACAGCATCTTTCCCGGTTCAGTGGTATCCGGAGCTCCGGGCAGTATTGTAGCCCGGTGCTGACAAGGACTGGCCCGGCCATGACCGCTTCTGCCGTAATCCGGCAGCGATCCGCAGCCCTTGGTATGTGTCCATTGATGACACTATCCTGATCTCACGTCCCAGAAATTCATGATCTTATCAGACAGTTCTCACGCGTCCGCCATGTCCGCGACCCACACATCACATAATCGCCTCATTGAAGTACAACCAGCACGCACCCGCTGTAAATCCCGGGAAAGTCTTCGCTCCCGGGCAATATCTTTTTTTAACGCCCGATTACACGTCTTCGAGAAATCCTGATGCCCCTCTCCCAAAAGGACCGCGATAATCCCGATCCGGCTACCGGAAGAGCCGGGGAAAAATGAGCAGGGTGAGGTACCAGGCCGAGATTGCCAGCATGACTATCCCCCCGGCGATCTGAATCCCCCGGTGGTGACGAGTCAGGTACCCCAAGAGCTGCCGGCTTGCCGACCGGGTGAGACCCGCGATTATCAGCAGGGGGAGGGTGATTCCCAGGCCAAACAGAAGAAACGCCCCCAGTCCTTCGAAAAGACCGGATGCAGTTGACGCGAGAGCTATGAGCACGAAGACTGCAGCCGCATTGCAGGGAAGGATAATGATCCCAAATGTCACGCCCAGAATGAATGCCGCCGAAAGCGGATTATCCAGCCGGGGGACAATCCGTACAAAAGAAAACCGCCCGAGATTCAGGTTGAAGATCGGCATGAGCGAGAGAATGAACAGGAGAATAAAGGTTGCCGGGGTGATGAGATCCCGCACCGTACTCCCCCCCATCTGTATCGCCGCAGAAAAGAGGAATCCTCCCGCCAGCAGGGAGGCAATAACTCCGGCGGCCGCAAGACAACCCAGCAAAAACGGTGAGAAATTCCGGTCGTCATTCCGGTCATCGTTCCCGGCTCTTCCCGCGAGAAAGGAGATGTACCCCGGGTACAGGACAAGGGCGCACGGGGCCCCTACCGGTGCATAGAGGCCTGCGAGAAAGGAGAGCCAGAGAAGGGTAGCAGTATCCATGGTTCAGCACTCGTTTGACTGGAGTATATCGAATGCACTGGCAGGCTTGAGTCCCGGTGGAAGCAGGACCTCATGTCCCCCGGGGCAGATGAGACCGGAACGGTTTGGGGATCGATGGCAAACGGGCCCAGGCTGTGAAGCAGCTGGAGGATAATTGCCAGCGATGCACGGGCGGTATACCCGGTGAAACTGGACTGGTTGTGGTATTTTGCAATATATCCCGGATCCCCCGGTGGATCGATATCAAGAACGACAAAAAGGACTGTCCCGTTCCGGACCGCGGGGAGCTGCCCGATCTCACCGATCTCCCTGTTGAGCAGGTTAATGCAGGAGGGACAGGAGTCCGATACTACCAGGAGTAGTACAGGTTTTACCCCAAAAGAGCGGAGGCTGAAGATTCCTTTTCCCTGCAGGTCCGTCAGCGGCATCTCCGTCCAGGATCGTTCGCCCGCAGTCACCGTTGGAGATGCCGGTGACGCAATGACCGGCGGGGATTGAACAACAGACGTACACCCGGCAGACAGAAAACAGAGCAGGAGAAGTGCCGTCATGGCAGGCATGAGACCCCTCGTTCTTCCGGACATACGCTCCATGGTCAGACGGGTACGCAACCGGGGATAAATCCTTGGGACGTGGCAGTTTTTTTATCCTTCCGACCGGACTTCAAATCAGGACCCCCGGAAGAAATTTCCCCCGGAGAAATAAAGGTGTTATTAAAATGCGACATTGGATCCAATACTGCCTGAATCCGAGAGTTCATTGCCCGACGGGTCCATATCTGTAGATAACGGGAATGTACGGCGATCCGTACAGGTGCCGCTTTATGGAAAAAAGGGCCGGTGTGGCAGAACGGTTAATGCCTTCGCCTGCAAAGCGAATGTTTGGGGGTTCGACTCCACCCGCCGGCGTAAAAAAAGGAAATGATCTTCATGGACCTGTACAGTACGCTCACCAGAACCACAGAACCGCTCGTAACCCTTCATCCGGACCGGGTTTACCTCTTTGTCTGCGGTCCAACGGTCTACGATTACTCCCATCTTGGTCATGCCCGGACGTACGTGGTATTCGACGTACTGGCAAAGTACCTGCGTTCAACGGGAAAAGAAGTCTTCTATCTCCAGAATATCACCGATGTTGACGATAAGATCATCAACCGTGCAAAGGAAGAGGGCAAATCGCAGAACGAGCTCTCGCGGAAGTTCGAGACTGAATATCTCCGTGATATACACTCCCTCGGGATCGATGCGGTCAGCTACTATGCCCGGGCTACCACCCATATACCGGAGATTATCGATCAGGTGGAGCGCCTGATTGCCCGCGGGGTGGCCTATGTCACGGAGACCGGGGTCTACTTCAACCTGGATACGTTCGATGGCAACGGGGAGCTTTCAGGTCAGGAGCGGGCAAAACGTGTCAGCCGCGTCAGCGATGCGTCGAAACATAATCCTCACGACTTTGCGCTCTGGAAGACCGGGGAATACGGGGAATATACCTGGGACTCCCCGTGGGGCCGGGGGCGGCCCGGCTGGCATATCGAAGATACCGCCATCTCCGAGAAATATTTCGGCCAGCAGTACGATATCCACGGCGGCGGACTGGATCTGATCTTCCCCCATCACGAGGCAGAGATCGCCCAGATGGAATCGCTCGAAGGAAAGCATCCCATGGTCCGGTACTGGATGCACACCGGGTTCCTGACTGTGAAAGGAGAGAAGATGTCAAAGTCGCTCGGGAACTTCATTACTATCCGCGATGCCCTGAAGACGTGGAACAAGGATGTGCTGCGATATTTCATCCTGCTCTCTCATTACCGCTCTCCGCTCCAGGCCACGGATGAGGGGATCAACAATGCGGCCAAAGCGCTCGAACATATCCGGGCGGTTGCGAAAAAAGACCTTGGCGAGAATCGTGATATAAGAAAAGCCTTCACCGATGCGATGGAGTCTGACCTCAATACCCCGGCGGCACTTGCGGCAATCCAGGCTCTTGCCACGAGCGGGGACATCGGGGCGTTAAGAGAATACGGGGATATCCTCGGGATAAATTTCCTGCGCGAAACCAGTGCCCCGTTGAGTGTCCTCCAGGATATCCGGGCAGAGCTGCGGGCCCGGAAAGAGTTCGAAGTCGCTGACCTGATCCGCGAGCGCATGGTGGCTGCCGGGATCACGATCACCGATGCACCCCTGTAAGGGGGGCCGTGTAAAGAAGAACCCGGGTTCATTGAGAGATAGCCCGGCTCGTGAAGAACTGAGACGGCACTGCCCAGAAACTGCATTTCCCCGGGAATAAATGGTGTTTTTTTATCGTAATGGCGGATAAGTAGCCACCCGCTCATCTTTTACCGGCTAATAGTGTCGGTTCTGATCATGTTTGCGATCCTGGTTATTTCGCTCAGGTACAGGTTCACCAGTTCGCGGGCGAAAACGGCAAGTTGCGGGATGATCCTGAACAGCCCGAATGCGATCACGATCAGGATCACGAGCGAAAGCGCTTCAGCAAACACGTTGTGGGCCCAGAAGAAACTCGCGTACCCGGCTCCAAATTCCGTGGTACCGGTAACATCCGGGAGACCGGTAAACCACTGGTCCGACCATGCAATGAAGACTACCACGACCCGCAGGATGTTGAGGATGTAGATGGTGGGAACGATGATGAGGAAGGCAAGCAGGCCCTGTCTCAGTGTAAGGTTATCCGATCCTGCAGTAACGCCGAGCAGTATCGCGATGGCGGTGATGCCTGTGCAGGCAAGAATGATCTCGGTGGCAAATCCGTTTCGTATGATAATGTTCCAACCCTCCACCTGTACAGGATGATCAAGAACCTGGAGAAGCCATACAGCCTGGTTAACTACCGAAGTGATAAGGAGGTCCCGGAAAACCGGGATGAACGTGAAGGGGACAAATATCATGGTGGCAACGGCAGCTGCGTTTGAAATCTGCAGGACGATCGGTTCTTCCCGCAGGAGATAATGGATCGTGATTGCAAGGAACGGCAGGGATGCGATGGCGAGAGCCGGGTAGAGCAGATTATCCAGGGTCAGGTATTCCGGCACCGCGGTCAGGAGATTGATCACGATGAGCGACCATCCCGCTATTGCTGCGTATTTTCTCCGCTTTCCTGCAACAAGGAAAACAACAAACGCAAGAAATGCTGCAAGAATGAGAACGTCACTCATACGGATACCTCATATCATCAACCCGCTCCCCGAAAAAAGAATATGGTCCTCACTTCAGAAAAACGCCGGGTTAAACATGCCAAAGATCATCGCGATGTGGGCGACAACAAGGAATCCAATCAGGAGCATGAAATGCAGTTTCATCTTTGCGTCCTTCTCCATATTCGGGCCTAAGCCCCCGAGCTCAAGCAGTGCGATCCCGAATAGGAAGATCACGCCACTCAGGTAGAATCCCACCGCAATGATATCGCTGTAACCCCGCCATACAATATGGGGTACAACCTGGGTCGTGAGGTATACAAAGATCCCGAGGAAATAGAACCCGAGCGCTATTCCTACAATCTTGTTGAACTGCCTTAACGGTCCATCGTATAACCGCCCGAAGGTCACGAAGAATTCCGTTGCGGTCAGGGTCTCGGCAAGGATCACCGGGATTGCCATGAAGATCAACAGGTTCCAGGGCTGGTTGGTTGCCAGCAGTTCCATATAATGGGTCATGTCCATCGACATGCCCTTCGATGCCGCAACAGAGGCAGCGTGTGTCATTATTTCCATGGTTAAGTCTCTTTTTTTTTAAGAAATGCCGGCGTATCCGGGGCTCATATCATTCGATTCGGGGTTCTGCATCACACAAGAAAAGGGGAGGATATCTTCTCTCATCTGTTCATCTCCCGGCTATTTTTACCGGAGGAAGGGAAATGAACAGGCCGCTTTTCCTGTAAGCAGGTGAGATTCACGAGTGGCCGCCATCATATCGCGACCACGTCCTTAAGGGATTGGTTCAGGCCATAGAGGCTCTGGCGTGCGTCAATGAAATAATGACGCTCGATAAGAAACTGTTCCTCTTTGAGCCGGTTCAGTGCATACCGCACGGTTCGTGACGGCAGGGAGGTCTCGCGGATGAGATCCTTCTGGGTCAGCTGGTCACCGTTCTCTAGCACTTTGTATACGAGCTTTGCCGATGGTGGCAGGTGCCCGATCTTTCTGATAGTGCTCTTCTCGTTTGGATTTACAACAAAAACGATCCCTCATAGTGGATCACCATACTAATTGGGAAATTCACAATTGTTAAGTATTTCGGTTTCACCTGTTGACGTTGTTCTTTGTTCCCCGGTTGGGAAAAAACCGTACGTATTGTTGGTAAATACCGCAGGAAAATCAAACCGGTCCTGCCCCACACATGCGAAAAAAATCCTGCTTTTTCCTGCAGGATGTGGCAAAATTTGTCGGAATTGAGCCGTTGATATGAAAAAAGTGTCATACAAGTATCCGTTCACCCTGGTGAACAAGAAATCTCTATGACCACACAACGAAAAAACCTCGCCACCTTCACGATCATCATTGGGGTACTGACCCTGATCCTGACCGCATCTGCTCTGGCAGAGAAGGATCACGAGGGACACCTGCCGGAACGGAATGGCCGGGGTACTGCGGAGTCAGTGATCTTCTCCGGGCTCCCTGCATGGATCCTCATCCTGTTTTCTGCCATTTCCGGTTTCGTCAGTACCGTGAACAGACGATATGACAATATACGCACGGGTCAGGTCACCTGCCCAGCCATGCGATACAATTTCCCTATGCCATGGCAGATGCGTTGTTCATTCCCTGCAGTATGATCGGCAAAACCTGAACCTTATTTTTTCCGGAGTGCCCGCTCAATTTTTCCGAAAGCCAGCGGTACCATGCGCATCCTGCCAACTGGCCTGAAACAAAATTGTTCCTGTCCGACCCGGATTTATCACCCTTTTTCACGTGAGAATTATTTGGGAAAATTCCGAATCCTCGTATCCGTCCGTATGATTCCCACGCGTGGATGAACGCTCCCTTACCGGGCGGATCCGGGAAGATGCCGGGGCTCTTGCCGCAATGAGCAAGAGCAGGAAAATCCTGCCGGTGACCGAACCTATAAATATTCACAATTGTTATTTATTATAGTAAAAATCACAATCGTGATGCAGGACTATGCCAAGGTGGCGGAGTGGCCACGCGGTTGATTGCAGATCAGCTACACCCCGGTTCAATTCCGGGCCTTGGCTTTTGAAAAGAATGTAAAAATATCCAAACGAGCAATGGGAGATTTACCATGACCATACGAATCCAGAAAACATTCGAAGCGCTCTTTGCGTTGGAAGAGATTCGGGGGATCTTCCGCGAATCCTTACCAACCGGTCTGGATCCGGAGGAAGATGCCGTGTTCCGGCAGCGGATTGCCGAGCTCAAAGCCATTGTCGCGGATCTCGAAGCCGGGAAAGGCACGCCAAAGGTCACCAAGATTGCCGGTACTATCGATCTCCGCACCCGCGAAGAGGAAGCGATCAATATCCAGCCGATCCAGGCTGCGGGCCGGCTGACAACCGAGGCGAGGAAGGCCCTCATATCGTACGGGGACGGGTACTCAACATGTGACGCCTGCCGGAAACCCTTCCGTCTCGACAAGATCTCCAAGCCGGGCATTGCCGACTTCCATGACGATCTCGCAAAGTTCGTCAACATGGATATCGCCCGGGTGATGCCGGGAGCCCGACGGGGATTCCAGGCAGTTGCCGGTACGCTGGTCGGGAAAGGCGATACCGTGATCGTTTCAGCGCTCGCTCACTATACCGAGTTCCTTGCAGTCGAAAATGCCGGCGGGGTTGTCCGGGAAGTGCCGCTGAATGCAAAAAATCTCGTGACCGCAGAAGCAACGGCCGAAAAGATCGAAGAGGTCAAGACCGAAACCGGAAAGCTTCCGGTTCTCGTGATGATCGACCACTACGATTACCAGTACGCAAACGAGCACGATATTGCGGCGATTGCAAAAGTATCCCACCAGTACGATATTCCGATCCTCTACAACGGGGCATATACGGTCGGCGTCATGCCGGTCGATGGCAAGAAACTCGGGGTTGACTTTGTTGTCGGCTCCGGACATAAGAGTATGGCCTCGGTCGCGCCGTCCGGAGTACTGGCGATGACCGAAGAATGGGCCCCAAAAGCGCTGCGGACAACCGCAATGGTCGGGGACCTGACCAAGCGGAAGTTCGGGATAAAAGAAGTCGAGATGCTGGGCTGTACCCTTATGGGCGGGACGCTGCTGTCCATGATGGCATCGTTCCCCACGGTAAAAGCCCGGACCCTGAAGTGGGAGGAGGAAGTAAAACGCTCCAACTACTTCATCGATCGGCTGCTGAAGATCGCGGGCAGCAGGGTGCTCTCCGAGTACCCGAGAAAACATACGTTAACCAAAGTAGACACCACGGGCAGCTTCGATACGATCGCCCAGACCCACAAGCGTCGCGGGTTCTACTTAAGCGATGAACTCTCGTCCCGCGGGATCGTTGGCGAGTTTGCCGGTGCAACCCGGACCTGGAAGCTCAACACCTATGGGCTCTCGGACAAGAAAGTCCGGTACCTTGCCGATGCCTTCACCGAAGTCGCAGAAAAATACGAACTGACAGTATCCCGGTAAAGATCGCATGATCATGAAACCAATTCCCCCAAAAAAAACGAGCAATGATAACTGGGACGCTGAATATCTCCTCTCACTCATTTGGAGGGGAGATGCCCGTTCCGGTATTCACTCAGCCGGATAATCACAAAAAAAAGATAATCACAAAAAAATAGCACAGAGACACCCACCATGACAGAAGAGAAATTCCACCTTGGAACCACCGCCCTCCATGCAGGGCAGGTACCCGATCCGACCACCGGATCCCGGGTTGTACCGCTCTACCAGACCTCATCGTACGTCTTCAAGAACACCGAACATGCAGCAAATCTCTTCGGCTTGAGAGAGCTCGGGAACATTTACACCCGGCTCATGAACCCGACCACCGATGTCTTTGAGAAGCGGATCGCCGCCATCGAAGGCGGGACCGGTGCCCTGGCAACCGCATCGGGAGCTGCTGCCATCACGTACGCGATCCTGAACCTCACCCTTCCCGGTGATGAAATTGTCTCGGCCGACAACCTGTACGGCGGCACGTACGAGTTCTTCCACTATACCCTCCCGAAGTTCGGGCGGCATGTGATCTTCGTGGACTCTACAAAACCCGAGGCCTTCAAAAAGGCAATCACTCTCAAGACCAAGGCAATTTACGCTGAAACCATCGGCAACCCGAAGCTGGATATCCCCGACTTCGAAGCCATTGCAAAGATCGCCCACGAAGCGGGAATCCCCCTCATTGTTGACAATACCACGGGTGTCGGACTCGTCCGCCCGATCCAGCACGGCGCAGATATCGTTGTCCACTCGGCTACCAAGTATATCGGAGGACACGGAAACTCGATCGGGGGGGTGATCGTTGATTCAGGGAATTTCACGTGGAACAACGGGAAGTTCCCCGAGTTCACTGAGCCAGACCCGAGCTATCACGGCCTGAAATACTGGGACTCATTCGGGAACTTCCCGGGCCTTGGCAATGTTGCGTTTGTCTTCAAGATCCGGGTCTCACTCATGAGAGATACCGGTGCCGTGCTCAGCCCGTTCAATGCCTGGCTCTTCCTGATCGGCCTCGAGACCCTCCACCTGCGGGTACCCCGCCATTCGGAGAATGCGCTCGCGGTTGCCAAAGCGTTAAAGAACCACCCGAAAGTCGCATGGGTAAACTACACCGGGCTTCCGGAACACCCGAGCCACCAGCTCGCACAGAAATACCTCACCGGCGGGTATGGTCCGATTGTCACGATCGGTGTCAAGGGAGGTGAGAAAGCAAGTACGAAGTTCATCGACAGCCTCAAGCTCTTCAGCAACCTTGCCAACATCGGGGACTCCAAGAGTCTCGTGATCCACCCGGCCTCCACGACTCACCAGCAGCTGACAACGGAAGAACAGAAGAAGACCGGTGTTACTCCGGACCTTGTCCGGCTCTCTATCGGAACGGAGGATATCGAGGATATCATCGCAGATCTTGAACAGGCACTCGCCGTGGTATAATGAATTCGGTTGCTGTCAGACCTCCGGATACTCAGGACTTCCGTCCGATGCTCGCAGTACGGGACGGTGTACGGAGATGATCCAGGAGTCCGTGGGCACGGTGACTACCCGGTCATATCATCATGCCACCCCGCTCGTACTGGAGAGCGGGGATGCCCTTCCTTCCTTTACGATCGCGTACGAGACGTATGGCAAGCTGAACCGGGACAGGAACAACGCAATCCTGATCTGCCACGCCCTTTCCGGCGATGCCCACATTGCCGGATTCCATGAAGGCGACGACAAACCCGGCTGGTGGGATGCGATCGTGGGCCCGGGCAAGGCCTTTGACACGGACCGGTATTTCATCATCTGCTCGAACGTGATCGGCGGGTGCAAGGGATCGACCGGCCCGTCGTCCATCAATCCCGCGACCGGAAAACCCTATGGAGCAAAATTTCCCGTTATCACCATCAGTGACATGGTCAATGCCCAGAAACTGCTCATCGATCATCTCCAGATCCCGCAGCTCTATGCGGTTGCTGGCGGTTCGATGGGCGGCATGCAGGCGCTCCAGTGGACGGTCAGCTACCCAGACCTGATGAAGAAGGCGATCGTGATCGCAGCAACCGGTTATTCCACCCCCCAGCAGATCGCGTTCAACGAAGTTGGCCGCAAAGCGATCATCTCGGACCCGGAATGGAATGGCGGGAATTACTATGATACGAAATCGTACGATGCGCCCGGCCCGGTCAAGGGTCTCGCCCTTGCGCGGATGGTTGGCCACATCACGTATCTCTCCGACGAGTCGATGCACGCAAAGTTCGGGCGCTCGCTCCAGGCCAAGGACCGGATAGGGTTTGACTTCTCCACCGATTTTGCGGTCGAGAGTTACCTCCATCACCAGGGAGACACGTTTACCCAGCGCTTCGATGCGAACTCGTATCTCTACATCACCAAGGCGATCGACTACTTTGACCTGACACGTGATGGCTCGCTCGTGAAGGGGTTAGCGGAGGTAAAAGCGGGATTCCTCGTCATCTCGGTATCGTCCGACTGGCTCTATCCCCCGTACCAGTCGCAGGAGATCGTCTCGGCCCTCACGGCAAACGAACGCGAGGTCCGGTACAGCGAGATCCGGTCGAACTTCGGCCACGACGGGTTCCTCATGGAGTCCGGCCAGGTCAACTACCTGATTGCCCAATTCCTCTCGCGGACAGTTGTCAGCGATGTGATGATTCGTAATGTCCCGACGATTGAGGAGGGGGCAACTACGGCCGTGACAGCACGCCGGATGATCAATCTCGAGGTCAATCACCTGCCCGTACTGTCGTGCTATGGTCATCTCGTTGGTATCGTGACCTCGTGGGATATCGCAAAAGCAGTGGCGAAAAATTTCCTCTGGCTCGATGAGATCATGTCAAAGCACGTGCACACGACCACGCCAGATGAACCCATCGAAGCAGCCGCAAAGAAGATGGAGGAGCACTCCATCTCGGCGCTGCCGGTGGTCGATGCCGACCAGCATCTCATCGGCCTCATCACGAGCGATGCGATCAGCACCCTGGTGGGGAGAGGAAACTCGTGAGAATTCTCCTCCTGAAAGTCTGCAGGCAACCGGTTTCCCGCAGAGGCACCTGTTCAGAAAATCAGAGGAAAAAATGACAGAACCCCTTTCAATCCCCGGCAATGTTCCCGGCAAAGCACTGCTCCTGCTCGGCTGCCCGGAGGCACCGGCACAGCAGGCAATCGCCTTGTACCTGGCGCACCAGCTGCGCTCGCATGGTGCGGATCTCCTCATCACGGGTAACCCCTCGGTGCTCAACCTGCTCAGGGTCTCGGACCCGGAGAAGCACTATATCGGGCAGATGATGGTGCTCGAAAAGTGCATTGAAGAGATCGTGGAGAAGCGGCGAACCACGGATCTCTGTGTGGTCTGTGCCCACAATGACGCGGCGATAGCCTATGCAGCAACGATGCATCACCTCCTCCCGGACAGCCGGATGGTTGTGATCATCTTTGGGAAAGATCCCGAACCCCTCGCGGCGTCGATCGATTTCCCCTGCGAGAAGATCGTGGAGAAGGCAGTGCATAACCCGATGCAGCTGAAGGCAAAGGTCAACGAGGTGTTCGGATGGGCTGCATCGAGAACCTGAAGTACGAGATGCTCCTCCCGCTCGGGGCCTCCTTTAAGGAATGCCGGGAGTACGTGGAGAAGAACTTCTCGGAGGTCTGGTACGTGGATCCCGGCTACAAGCTCTTCGATGAGTACATCATCGGCCTGCCGCCGATTGCTCTCGGACTCGATGGGGGGAAGATTGTCTTTCCCTATACCAAGCCCTGCCACGGGACCTATCTCCTGCGGATAGAAGATTGTGATGAGGCGGATCGTGTCCGCAAAACCGCGAGAAAGAAAAAATAACCGGTGAATAAACTTCATGAAAAAACAATGGCTTGTCCGTTATTCTGAAATATTCTTAAAATCCGATCCGGTGCGCCGCCAGTGGGAGAATGCGCTCATTGCAAACATCCGCGAAGTGATGCCGGGCATCCATGTCCGGAACGAGCGGGGACGCATCTGGCTTGATGGCGATGTGAAACCCGACCTGCTGAAGAAAATTTTCGGGATTGTATCATTCTCCGAAGTGGCACACATAAAACTTGACGAGATCGAGTCCAGTCTTCCTGATTACTGCCGCCGGCATGGAATAGAAAAGGCAAAAACGTTTGCGATAAAGATGAAGCGGGTGGGCACCCATGCCTTCAGCTCGAATGACAAGGCGATCGAGTACGGCAACCAGCTCCGTTCAGAATTCCCGCACCTGAAAGTGAACCTTGCCAATCCGGATATGGAGATCCATATCGAGATCCGGGAGAACGAAGCTTACCTGTACGATGCCGTTACAAAAGGTGTCGGAGGTCTTCCGCTCGGGGTCGAAGGCACGCTTGTTGCCCTCGTCTCGGGAGGCATCGACTCACCAGTGGCTGCATGGATGATGATGAAGCGGGGATGCCGGATCATCCCGCTCTTTGTGGCGCTTGACACATTTCTTGACGAGACCACGATCGCCCGTGCCCGGCGCGTTGTCGAACAGCTGGCCCAGTTCCAGCCCGGCATCGAACTTACCGTGATTGCCGATTCGTATCTTGCCGAAGCGAGATCAGAACTTGCCAGCCGGCATCTGGAAAAGTATACCTGCATCTTCTGCAAGCGCCGGATGTACCGGGTGGCAACTGCCTATGCCGACCGGGTGGGGGCAAAGGGGATTGTGACCGGTGAATCCATTGGCCAGGTAGCCAGCCAGACGCTTGACAATCTGGTCGTGCTCACCGATGCTGCCGAGATCCCCATCTACCGCCCGCTCATCGGGTTTGACAAGGAAGATGCCATCCAGCTGGCCCGGCAGATTGGGACCTTTACCCAATCCACGTCATCTGCATCGGGTTGCAAAGCAGTTCCGAAAGGGCCGTCGACAAGTGCAAAACTCGAAACTATCCGGGAGATTGAAGGGAAACTGAAAGCCACCGGCATACCCATCCCGGGCTGAAATTTTTTTGAGGCCGGTATCCCGGTAACAAACCAGTAATTCTTTTTTCAGGACATTCCTGTCCTGATGGATTTAGAACTGGTACGGGAGCATGACCTCCGTTCTTCTCAGTTTTTTTTGTTCATGGCTTTCTTTATATACAAAAACGTGCAGTCTTGCTACAGGTAGAACCGGGCAGGTGAGACCGTGTTCATTTCTCATCTCCCGTAAGGGGACCCGATATGGCTGGAGATAATGAGAATGCCTCGATTGCAAATCTTATTCGCATCATCCATACCCTGCCGCCAGCGGATGTCTTCCGGGTTCTCGCTACGCGTCAGGAAGGTCTTACTTCTGCGGAAGCCGGCGAAAACCTGCTCCGTTTCGGACCCAACGCCTTACAGAAGATCAGGGGAAAACCCCTGTACCTGAAATTTTTTGCAAATTTTACCCACCTGATGGCGATCCTGCTCTGGGTCGGGGGCATTATTGCCTTTATCGCCCAGATGCCCCAGCTGGGTGTTGCCGTCTGGATCGTCAATATCATCAATGGTCTCTTCTCCTTCTGGCAGGAGTACCGTGCCGAAAAGGCCACTGAGGCGCTGCTTAAGTTGTTGCCGCACCAGGTCAGGGTTGTGCGGGAGGGGAAGGAACAGGTGATTCTCTCCGAAGGACTGGTGCCGGGAGATCTGATCCTAATAGCGGAAGGCGATCATATTTCCGCGGATGGCCCAGCGGCATGCCCTGATAAAACGGCTTTCTGCGGTGGAAACGTTGGGATGTACCTCTGTCATCTGCACGGACAAGACCGGGATGCTCACCCAGAACGAGATGACCGCAAAGAACCTCTGGGTGGCGCACCGAAGTCTCACGGTAACCGGTGTCGGCTATGCCCCGGAAGGAACGATCAATGAGTACGATCAGCCGGTCCCACCCGCTGTTCCCGGGGATTTGAAATTCCTTCTTACGGGAGCCGGTCTCTGCAACAATGCACGGCTCCTGCCCCCGGATGCAAAATCCCCCCAGTGGAAGATCATCGGAGACCCTACCGAAGCTGCGTTGAAAGTCGTTGCGCTCAAGGCGGGGACAGACCCTGAAGCAGAACTCTTAAAAACCCCCCGGGTGCGGGAACTTCCCTTTGATTCCCGGCGAAAACTGATGAGCACCATTCACCAGTCCGGCAGTGAACGGATCGTGTACCTCAAGGGAGCTCCCAAAGAGGTGCTCGCCCTCTGCACATTGTTTTTTTCCGGTGAACAATCGCAGCCAATGGATGACAATCTCCGGGCCGAGATTATGAGCATCAATGATGAATATGCCCGCACCGGTTTGCGGGTGCTCGCGGTTGCCACGCGGGTACTTCCCGAAAGCGTGGCCACGTACACCAGCGATTTGGTTGAACGGGACCTGGCCTTTCTCGGGCTGATCGCCATGATGGATCCCCCCCGTACGGAAGTGGCTGAAGCGATTGGGAAATGCCACCGTGCCAGTATCCGGGTGATCATGATCACCGGAGATTACGGGTTGACCGCAGAGAGTATAGCCCGGAGGATAGGCATCGTTACGCAGGACCATCCCCGTATCATCACCGGGTCTGATCTTGACCAGATGGCAGAAGTTGATTTGCAGGAAACATTCAGGGGAGAGGTCATCTTTGCCCGGGCATCCCCCGAGCACAAACTCCGGGTGGTCAGTACCCTCCAGTCAATGGGTCACGTGGTCGCCGTCACAGGCGACGGGGTGAACGATGCCCCTGCCCTCAAAAAAGCAGATATCGGCGTTGCCATGGGAATTGCCGGGACCGATGTGGCAAAGGAAGCGGCGGATATGGTCCTGACCGATGATAACTTTGCCTCCATTGTCAATGCAGTGGAAGAAGGCCGGGCCGTCTATGCAAACATCAAAAAATTTACTACGTATATTTTCACCAGTAACACGCCCGAGGCTGTGCCTTTCATCCTTTTTGCATTCTCCGGAGCCCGGATCCCGCTGGCCCTCAACATTATGCAGATCCTTTCCATTGATCTTGGCACCGACCTGGTGCCGGCTCTAGCCCTGGGTGCCGAACGCCCCGAGCCGGGCGTGATGGACAAACCGCCCCGCAACCTGGATGAGCATGTGATCACTCCTTCCCTTCTTGCCCGGGCGTATCTCTGGCTCGGTCCAATCCAGAGCATCGCGGCGATCTCGGCATTCTTCTTTACCTACTGGACCAGCGGGTACTGGGGCCAGTTCCTTGATCTCCCCGCCACCGGTACGCTCTACCTCTCTGCTACGACAATGGCACTTGCGGCGGTGGTTACAACCCAGATAGGAAACGTCCTTGCCCAGAGGACAGAACGCCGTTCGATCTTTGAGATCGGGTTCTTTTCAAACCGGTTCATATGGGTGGGTATTGCCACCGAACTCGTAGTAATCTCTGTCATTGTGTATGTCCCGGTCTTCCAGCAGATCTTCGGGACGGCAACATTCCCGCCGGAATACTGGCTCTTCCTGCTGGCGTGGGCACCGGTGCTACTGGTGGCAGAAGAACTGAGGAAAGGAATTCTCCGGTGGAAGGAGCGCAGAACAACCAGGACAATGCATGTGGGTGATAGTGCATGAAGATCATGATTATTGGATGTGGACGAATGGGTGCGGGTCTCTCCCTGCATCTCATGATGTCCGATCATACGGTAACGGTAATAGACAACGACCCGTCTGCGTTTGAACGCCTCGATCGTGCGTTTGCGGGCCAGACTTTTTCCGGTGATGCACTCGACCGGGATACGCTGATCCGGGCCGGGATCGAACGTGTAGACTGCCTTGCGGCCTTAACTTCGGATGATAACATCAACCTGGTGGTTGCACGGGTAGCAAAGGAGGTGTTCAGGGTCCCCAAGGTGGTTGCCCGGATGCACGATCCCCGGAAATCAGAGATCTACCATCGGCTGGGCATCCAGACGGTCTCGCCGGTCATCCTGGGGATGCAGCGCTTTGCCGAGATCCTCACCTTCTCCCGGCTGGATATTGTTCATTCGCTGGGAAGCGGAGGGGTCGGGATCGTCGAGTCCGAGATCCCTCCGCTGCTTGTTGGCCGGATGGTAAACGATCTTGCGGTCCCCGGAGAGATCCAGGTGGTGGCGATCACGCGTGGCGGGAAGACCTTTGTACCGATCATCAGCACGATCTTCCAGCAGGGCGATCTGATCCACATAGCTGTGTCTGCGGCATCCATAGATCGCCTGAAAGCACTGATGGGGCTGGCATGATGCCGGGGGGAGGTATGGTATGACAATGCACGTGATGATTATCGGGGGTGGCAAGGTCGGGACGTACCTGGCGCAGATACTGATTGCTGACGGGCATACCGTGAAGGTGATCGAAAGCATACGGGAGGACTTCAAGCGGGCTGCAGAGGAGCTTCCTGCCGGCGTTGTCATCTTCGGCAGCGGCACGGACCCGAATGTCCTTGAATCTGCCGATATCCGGGAAGTGGATGTGGTAGCCGCAGTGACCCGGACCGACGAGACAAACCTGGTGATCACGAGCCTTGCCCGCTTCGAGTTTAATGTCAAACGCACGATTGCACGGGTAAACACGCCGAAAAATGCCTGGCTTTTCACGCAGGAGATGGGCGTTGATGTGCCCCTGAACCAGGCCGACCTGATGGCGCACCTGATAGCAGAGGAGATGTCGCTGGGGGATGTGATGACGCTCCTGAAACTCCGGATAGGTCAGTATTCCTTAGTCGAGAACAAGGTTGATCCGCGATCGATTGCCGCAGGAAAGGCTGTCCGGGATCTCAACCTGCCCCGGGAATGCGTACTGACTGCGGTCATCCGCGAAGGCAACCTGATCATCCCGCGGGGAAATACGATTCTTTTACCGGAAGACGAGGTGTTTGCCCTGGTACATGTTTCCCAGCTGGATTCCCTCGCGTCAATCATGAAATCCCCGGGATGATCCCGAAGATGTTCCGGTAAATCTCCCCCTGAATTGCTGGTCGGCATATACCCGTATTCTTTTTTTTAAGATTAATCGGTCAGCTATGGCCTTTGGGAAAATAGCGAAATCCGGCCCTGGGCCAAACCCTCTCGTTCAGCGCGAAGTCATAAAAAAAGAAAAAAATTATGCTTCCGGTGCAGCACTGTCGTACACCCGTGTCATGTAGCGTGCCTGGAAGACGCTGAAGAGCGGGGCGAGGATGAGGATGATAAGGATCGCTGCTGCGATAAAACCAATGAGGGCACCACTGCCGCCACCCAGCATGACGATGCTGATTCCCCCGAGGATGATGAGACCAAAGATAATGATGCAGATGGGGATCGCAATGACGATGGTAACGAGGATCAGGGCGATGATGTAATTGATCCACCCGATCTTCTTGATCGTCTCAAGGATTGCCCCGAAATTGAAGGCTTCGGAAAAACTCCCCATGCGGGCAAAGCGGATCGCTGCTATTGGCATGAGGATGCCGACGATGATCTCGACAATATACAGGACCAGTGTGAGGCCCAGGTTGGGGGACCAGTTCTGGACAGCCTGCATATTTGCCGCCATTACCGCAAGCAGCATGCTTCCGTAGAGGAATGCCCAGATGATCATCATGGGGATTGCATAGATAATTCCCACAACAACCAGTTTCAGGCCGTCAATGAACAGGGTTCCCCACTGGTCGACTTCCGGTGCCGGGACGGCGCCCCGGTAAATGCGCATGACGTACCCGTTCATGGGAATACCTATGCAGATGATTGCAAGAATCAGTTTCATCCACCGGTCTGCCCTTCCAAAAATGCCTTCTTTTGTATACCCAAAGGCATCGTTCAACACGTTACCGTAATCCATATTTCACCAGTCTATCTGTTTGTGCCGGGTGACGGATAAGTGTAGCGCCGGAACGATTGAATGGAGGCAGGTACGGGAAAAACAGCCCGGCCAATGCATTACCCTAAGCCGGCCACAGGATATTTGCCCGCTTCAGGGTCAGGAAGCGAAAAATCACGGAATTATTTTATCCCTGTGCTCCCCCATGGGCATTCGTACCCGGTGTTCAAAGTTCAAAGGGATTATGCCCCGCTCCCGGAAACATTCTCTCCCGCAGCCACTTTTTGAAAACTGCGCACGGGACAAACCTTTATTGGCTTGCTCGCGGGAGTTAAAGGTTGTAATACCTGGCTCCCGGAAGCGGGGCAGGGGGTTTAAGGATGATGGACTTTCTTACACAAGCCACGTGGTCCCCGTATGTGGCCGGCGCGGGTATCGGTGTACTGAGCTGCCTGGCATTCCTGCTGTCGGACCGGCCGATCGAGTGTTCAACGGCGTTTGTCAAGGCACGGGGACTGATAAGCCGGATGTTCAACCGCGAGGGAACAGATAAGAAGGAATACTATAAGGAGATCATCCCGCAGGTGGACTGGGCATTCATGATCATCCCCGGTGTGGTGATTGGTGCTTTCATTGCCTCGATCCTTTCTGGCCAGTTCCATATCTTCTGGGTGCCTGCGATGTGGGGCACTTCATTCGGGTATGATCCCGTCCCCCGGATTATTGTCGCCCTTGCCGGTGGGATCCTGCTTGGGCTGGGTTCCCGGTGGGCTGGCGGCTGTACGAGTGGGCACGGGATCAACGGCTTTATCCAGCTCTCGCTGGCCAGCATGATCACGGCATGCTGTTTCTTTGCCGGTGGGATCGCGACTGCCCTGCTGCTCTTCCGGGTTATCGGAGCGTAATTGAGAGGAAATGATGTTTGCCAGTCTTCATAAAAACAAAAATGCCCAGATCGTCCTGGGTCTCCTCTTCGGGATATGCTTTGGTTTCCTGCTCCAGAAGGGAGGAGTCACCAGTTATGCGGTGATCGAAGGCCAGCTCCTTCTCACCGATTTTACTGTCCTCAAGCTCATGTTATCCGCAGTCATTGTCGGGATGGCCGGTTTTCACCTGATGAGGCATTTCGGGTTTGTCCAGTCACATGCAGCCGAAGGCTCCATGGGATCGAATGTAATCGGGGGGCTCATCTTCGGCGTGGGATTTGCCCTGCTCGGGTACTGCCCGGGAACTGTTGCCGGTGCAGTAGGAACCGGGGCGCTTGATGCGCTCTTCGGGGGCATGGTCGGGCTTCTCATCGGTGCCGGGATCTTTGCCGAATTGTATCCCCGGCTCCGAACCCGCATACTCGTATGGGGAAAATTTCCTGCCGTAACGGTGCCGGAGTTCCTGAACATGAACCTGTGGATTGTCATCGTGCTGATGGAAGTGTTCATGATCGGCTTTTTAGTAGTGCTCTGGTACCTCGGTTTATAGGATACACTGCCGGAATATCCCCCCTCCAGTTTTTTTAAATCCTCACGGGGAATTATCATACCCGAATTTGCGTTCACGATCCCTGGTCGCCGGTTCGACCCATGAAGGGCAGTGGCTTATGATGCCCAGGGAGTATTTTCCTACAAAAAATCCGGACTATTTGCGGGAGAATCCGCTCAGTGCGCACTGGATCCGCACATTCATCAGCTTTAATTACTCCGCCTCACATGGTGTAGTTACAGCGTCCCGCTCCAATGCCGGGACCGTATGGAGATATACTATGACGGCAGGTATGAAAATCCCGATAAACTATGCAGAAGCTGCAGAGACACTCAAGAAGTATCTCAAACTCACCGGCTCACCGGTAGCGTTCCGGTTTGCAACAAAAAAGGAAGATATCCCCGCAGGCATGGAAGCGCTGGATAAGACGATCCGGCACTGTTCCATGGTCGGGCTTGCGCGAAATGAAGGGAGGATCTTCTATTCTACCGCCGATAAGCACGAATGCAATGGCGGCGGCTGGGCCCTGGGTCTCAAGGAGATCACCGAGAGATTAAAGACCGGCGATTTCTATTACAAACTGGGGAAATTCGAAAGTTCGGCTGCCTGCAAGCGGACCATCGATCGTGTCCCGCACCTGCAGACCGGTGAGACCTATGCCACGATGTATGCCCCGCTGGAAAAGACCACGTTCGATCCGCAGGTCGTTATCATTGTTGCAACGCCATGGGCAATGCTGAAACTTGCCCAGAGCACGATGTTCCGCCTCGGGGGAAGAATCCAGTCCGAGTTTGCCGGCATCCAGTCGGTCTGTTCGGATGCCTGTGCACAGACCTACCTCACGGGTCATGTGAACTTCTCGCTGGGATGTGACGGATCGCGGAAGTTCTCTGGGATAGAAGATGGCGAACTGGTCATCGGGATACCCGCAGAACTGCTGCCGGAGATTTCCGAAGCATTGAAAGTCGTAGCCGCAGCACCGGGTTCAAAGCCCGGTTCGAAGTGAGGGAAGATCAATCCCTTTTTTTATCTTTGATTTTTTTCTCTGGTTACGAATGCAGGGAACCGCGGATCGCTTTCCTCCTGCGGAATCGCGATGATCCCGACCCCAAATATTTCCATCATCAACGCAAATGCAGCATGAAACGACTTTTTTGTGAGAGTCGTTTGTAAAAATAAAAAAATCAGATGATCTTTGCACCGGCAGTCGGGCCGGGTTTACATTCGAAGACTTCGGTAATCTTTACGATGACCAGTGACCGTGCCGGCAGGGCTGGGTTCTTGATGTTGATCTTGGCTTTCATCGCATCGAACTCCGTGCCGCTTGTCTTGATTGCGGCTACCCCCTTAATCTGGTAACAGCCTTTGATCTCGGGTCCCCAGATATAGAACGCAATCTTTGGGTTTGTCCGGATATTCGAGAGCGATTTGTTCATGAAATTGTCCACGAACCAGACGGTCTCATCATCGATGAGCTCGGCGATACCCAGCGGGATCACATTGGGCGTACCATCTTTGGAAGCAGTTGCAACCGGGAAGACCCTCATTTTCGCAAACGCTTCCTTCATCTCTGCGGTCAGTTTTACCATGGTATCATCTCCATCTTTTTCCTCAGGGTCTCATCACGTATTAATTTATTGCAGATACTCTATTTTTAAAAAATTTCAAATCTGAAAAGCTACTCAAATTTTCAATAATAATTCATTACGACGTTAAAATTATATAAAATCCTCAAAATCCTGAAAAACGTCGCTGGATATAAGTGGTATAAGTTCAAATATTATAGGAAATAAATACGGGAAAATTCCAATAGTCTCACATTTTGTCTTTTTAAAAAATTCCTGTACCTGGTGGCTTTGCTTTTGATCTCCGTTCTGTATGTTGATGATGAGCAGACCCTCCTCGAAATAGGGAAGACCTTTCTCGAAAAGAGCGGTTCGGTACAGGTCGAAATCTCTCTTTCCGTCGCCGATGCCAAGGAGCGGTTAACCCACCGGAGCTACGACGCGATCGTCTCTGATTACCAGATGCCGCTGACCAATGGCATCGAGTTTCTCAAATTTGTCCGGTCGCGGTACGGCGATCTCCCGTTCATTCTTTTTACCGGCCGGGGGCGCGAGGAAGTTGTTATTGAAGCGCTCAACCTCGGGGCTGATTTCTATCTCCAGAAAGGGGGCAATCCCCTGCCCCAGTTTGCCGAGCTGGAGCACAAGATCAAACAGGCGGTTAACCAGAAACAGTCCGAGCAGCGGATCAATGAATCGGAAGAACGATACCGTACCCTGTTCGAGAAAGCGAGCGACGCCATCTTCATGATGGAGCGGGATGTCTATATTGATTGCAATACCAAGGCACTCGAGTTTCTGGGCTGCACCCGGGAAGAGTTGATCGGGTCACACCTTCATGATCATTCCCCGGCTTTCCAGGCGGACGGACGGGACTCTTCAGAAAAAAGTGGGGAATATCTGCACGAAGTCCTATCAGGGAAATCCGGGTTTTTCAGCTGGCGCCACCAGCGGAGCGATGGAAGGATGCTCGATGTCGAGATCAGCCTCACGCGCCTGGATATGAAAGAAAGGGAACTCGTCCTGGCGATCATGCGGGATATGAGCGAGCACAAGGCCGTTGAATATGCCCTGCGGGAGTCTGCCCGTCTCATGACGAACATCATCGGGTTCCTCCCGGATGCTACCTTTGTGATCAATACCGATGGCAGGGTCATTGCGTGGAACCGGGCAATGGAAAAGATGACCGGCATTGCTGAAGATGCCATGATCGGGAAAGGTGATTATGAATATTCCCTCCCCGTCTACGGGGAACGCCGCCCCATCCTGATCGACCAGATCCTTTCTCCCGACCCCGGGAGGACACCCTCCGATGGTGCCCGGGAAAATCACGGGCAGAGTCTTGTATCAGAATTTTTTGCCCCTATGCTCTGCCAGGGAAAAGGTGCCCACCTCTGGTTTGCGGCCTCTCCGCTCATCGATTCCCATGGGAATATTATCGGGGCAATTGAGTCGATCAGGGATATCACCGGGAGAAAAAACCGTGAGAATGAGCTGCAGGCATCCTATCAGCAGATCGCCGCAATGGAAGGGGAACTGCGTAACCACCTTCTGGAACTTGAATCCCATGAGCGGGATATTCTTGAGAGTGAAGCAAACTACCGGGCCCTCTTTTCGGCAACGGTCGAGGGACATGCGGTCAACGAGCTGATCATTGATGTTGCCGGAGTTCCTGTCGAGTACCGCGTCCTCCAGGTGAACCCGGCCTTTGAGAGAATCTTTGGCATTCCCGGCAGTACGGCAATCGGCAGGACGAGCCTTGAGGTGTTTGGCGTGGACGAGCCTCTTGCCCTTGCCCGGTATGCCGAGGTTGTCCGGACCGGCAGATCGCAGTCGTTTGAGTGCTGGTATCCCCCGATGAAAAAATATTTTGCCATCTCGGTATACTCTCCCCGGAATGGAATATTTGCCACCGTGTTTGAAGATATTACAGACCGACGGCGAAAAGAGCAGGAACTCCAGGCAGCCTATGAGCAGATAGCAGCAGTTGAAGAGGAACTGCGAAACAATCTTGAGGAACTGGTGTCCCGGGATCGGGCGCTGCGTGAGAACGAAGAGCATTACCGGCAGATTGTTGAAACGGCAAACGAGGGCATCTGGTCCCTGGCTCATGAGCTGAGAGCAACGTTTGTCAACTCCCGCCTTGCCGAGATGCTCGGCTACTCTCCCGATGAGATCCTGGGCAGGCCCATTATCGATTTTATCCCCAGTGAAGATCATCAGGATCATGCAGAAAAGATGCAGCACCGGCGCATGGGTTCGGGCTCGCGGCACGAGCGGCGGTTTTGCAGGAAAGACGGCTCTCCCCTCTGGTGCCTGGTATCTGCATCCCCTCTTATGGATGCCGGGGGTGAGTTCCGGGGCTCTTTTGCCATGCTCACCGATATCACTGCCCGCAAGATGGCGCGGCAGGAACTCGAGCTCAAGAACCAGGAACTCAATATCGTGAATGAACAGATGGCCGCTGCGTTCGAGGAGCTGAAATCTACCGAAGAGACGCTGATGGCCCGCAACCGGGAACTCGAGGAGCAGCGGGAATCGATGGCGAGAGCGAAGAACGCGCTGAAGATGGCCAACCGCAAGCTCAGCCTGCTCTCGGGCATTACCCGACATGATGTACTGAACCACTTATGGCGCTGAGAGGGTACGTTGAGTTATCGGCAGAATGTGTGCAGGATCCAAAATTACAGCAGATGATCGAGAAAGAAGAGACGATCATCGAGATGATCTCCCAGCAGATCCTCTTCACCCAGGAGTACGAGGATCTGGGAGTGAACGCCCCGGTCTGGCAGGCTCTCGATGCAACGGTGATGAACGCATCTGCCGGCCTGGATCTTTCCCGTATCTCATTAACCATTGCCTCGGACAACCTGGAGATCTATGCGGATCACCTGCTCGGGAAGGTGTTCTATAACCTGATGGACAATACCCTCCGCTATGGAGAGACCGTCTCGGGAATAACGGTATCCTGCGAGAAAAGAGCGGGCGGACTCGTCATCCTGTATACCGATAACGGCGTTGGCATTGATGCGGAAGCCCGGCCCAATCTCTTTGAACGGGGTTTTGGAAAACATACCGGGCTCGGCCTCTTTTTCACAAAAGAAGTGCTCAGCATCACCGGGCTCTCCATTACCGAAACCGGTACCCCGGGAAAGGGCACACGGTTCGAGATTACCGTGCCGGAAGGGGAGTACCGTTTTCCCGGTTCACCCGTCCGGCAATCCTGACCCTTGAAATATTTTACCCTTGCTGTCTTCTGACCGTACGGTCACCGGCCAGAAAGGGTTTGTTCTTCCCTTTAACGGAGATTTTTCCGGACCTTATTATTACGGTCGCATCGGGGCACTTCCTTTTTGTTGCTACCCTCACTCCAGGGTCCTCCGGTACGTGGCAATTCCCAGCATAATAGCGGCAAAGGAGAAGATGCAGAGGGCGATGAGATCCATGCCGATCACTTCGATTCCCTGCCCCCGCAGGATGATGCTCCGGAGGGCATGCACGGCATAATACTCCGGGTTGATGATCGTGATCCAGCGCAGCCAGTCCGGCATACCGATGACCGGGTAAAATGCCCCGCTGGTCATGAAGAGGATCAGGTTGAAGAATGCCGACATGGAGGCGTACTCCTGCTGGTTGGAGAACCGGGAGGCCATCGAGACCATGAAACTGGTGATCCCGATACTGGTGATGAAGAGCACGAGCAGGACCATGAAAAAGTCCTGGGTGGACTGGATCAGGATTCCGGTGATCAGGAGATCAACGACAAAGATGACGAACCCCGAGAGAAATGCCCGCACGGTCCCGCTGGCGATCGTGCCCATGATGATGCTCGAACGTTTCACGGGGGTCACAAAGTAGCCTTCAATAATACCCATCTCCCGGTCCTTGATAAGCGCAATACCCCCGCCCATCATGGTGGTCATAAAGATGGCCATCACAATAACCCCTACACCAAAGAACTGGATGTATTTGATGTCCCCGTATATTTTGTTGATCTCGACCCGGGTATGGGTCCCGGACTGGACGAGTGCAGTATTCACCCCGGATATGATGATTGAGGGGGTGACTGAATCGGAGCTGTCCACGTAGAGCCGCATTGCCCGATCACGGAAATTTGGCGAGGGTAAGACCAGTACCCCGCTCACCACGCCGTTTTGCAATGCCCGTTTGGCTTTCAGTTCATCGGTATATATCGCGATATCAAAGGTGGGGGGATAGTCAACCGCGGCCTGGTGTTTGAGGTTATCAATAAAGGCAGTAAAGGGAAGGGCTGAATCGTCATAGGGCTCCTCCTGCACGATGGCGATCGAGACGTGGCTGATCGTGCCCCCCATGGCATTGCCGAAGATAACGAGATACATGATCGGCATCAGCAGGGTGAAGATGATCACAAACGGGTTGCCAAGGAATTTCTTGAAATCCCGCTTGAAGATGGCAATAGCCCCTTTGATCACGAGCGTCCCCTCCCGCCCTGCGTCCCTTCGCTTCCGCCGCTGTCGCTCAGGTTCTTGCCCGTCAGGTAAATGAAGACATCTTCAAGCGAGGGAGAACGGATCGAGATGGCATTCATAGTGACCGAATAGCGTTCGAAAACCGCGAAAATCGCGGGGAGAATGGTATTTCTGTTCTTTGCCGTAATGAGGAGTTTCTGGTCCTTGACTTCAGCCGAGATGACCAGGTGTTGTTCGCGGATTGCCGGAAGGACGCGCTCATCCATATGATCGAACCCGATCTCGATGAGGTCCCCTGCCGGGAGCAGGAGACGCAGGTTATCCATGGTATCGAGCGAGATGAGCCTCCCCCGGTCAACAAACGCGATCCTGCCGCAGAGTTTCTCAGCCTCATCCATGTAGTGCGTGGTCAGGATGATGGTGGTATTCTCCGCGTTTAAGGTCTCGATCTGCTGCCAGACCTCGCGCCGGGATTCGGGATCCAGGCCGATGGTAGGTTCATCGAGAAACAGGATCAGGGGCCGGTGGATGAATGCCCGTACGATCTCAAGTTTCCTCTTCATCCCCCCCGAGAAGGTCTGGACCATCATGTGAGCCCGGTCGGTCAGCCCGACCATTGCCAGGAGTTCCCAGATCCGGTCCGGCAGGATGCGGTCATCGACATCTTCCAGTTTGCCGTAGAACTCCAGGTTATCGTACGCGGTGAGCTCGTTATCCAGCGTGCTGTTCTGGGGACAGACGCCGATGATCCCCCGGATCTTCTCCGGGTCCCGGGTGATCTCGTACTCCCCGACAAAGGCAGTGCCTGATGAAGGGCTGAGCAGGGTGGTGAGAATCCGTATCAGGGTACTCTTTCCCGCCCCGTTGGGGCCCAGCAACCCGAAGATCTCGCCGCGTTTCACCTCGAACGTGATATCATCAACCGCCTTTACCGTCCGTTGCTTGTCCCGGAAGGTTTTGGTGAGATGTTCGATCCGAATGACGCTCTGGTCTGATGAAAAATACCTGCTACTGTCAGGATGGCGAAGTGCCTCGGTCTCTTCTTCGGGGCGTGGATCGGAAAAGCTCATAGGCGTATTGAAAAATACGTGGGATCTGGTAATACTTAATGTGTGGGGAATGTACGAGTGTAGGATTTTCTCCTGGGCATCACTCATTTTTCCCCCCTTCCGCAATCGCTTCTCTTATCACCCTTCCCGCGCAATTTAGTGTATATGATGCACGAACCGCCGGTAAAAAAGGTCCTCTTCTGGTGTGAGCAGTGCAATGTGCCGCTGGTGGCGAAGAGCTGTGCGTGCGGTGCCGAGGGAAAAAAGATCGAACTCCTCCAGCCGTACGATGTACGGCCCGCCCTTGCAGCCGATATGGCACTGGTAAAAAAACTCGTGGTGGAGCGGTTCGGCCCGGTCCCTCTTGCAAAAATTCTGCTCTTTAATAAGACCGGCGGGGTTGATCGGGCAGACCTCATGATCATGCATGGCGAGCGGTTCGGCTGGCTGACCTTCGATCCCGTATCGCGCACGTTCAGTCTCGACCTTTCTCCTGAAGCGCTCCAGTTCATTCTCCCGCATGCAACCAAAGGTATCATCGATCTCGATACCCACACGAATATCCGGCAGGAGCAGGGACGTGTTGGCGGGAAACGGATCCTGCTCAAGATACCAGTCCCTGACGGGACGGTCATTGTAAAATACAAAAACAAGGTCGGCACCGGCATGGTCAGGGATGGATCGATCAAGGTCAAGGAACTCATCAGCGTTACCCCCAGGACCCCGAAAAATCCCGGCTGGGATGTGGCGATAGAGAAGAACAAGTTCCACTTGAAAAACCTGGAACGCCATGCAATACGGGCGATCAAACAGCATATCGCAGATCGCCCGACTGCCAATGTCTCTTTTTCCGGGGGAAAAGACAGTACCGCGGTCCTCACGATCGCCTGGAAGGCAGGGGTAAACAAAGCCTTCTTCATCGATACCGGCCTCGAATTTCCCGAGACAATTGCGTTTGTCGGATCGCAGGATGTAGAGATCATACGAAAGGCGGGCGACTTCTGGCAGGCTGCGGAAAAGGCCGGACCCCCGGGCAAGGACAACCGCTGGTGCTGCAAGCTCCAGAAACTCCACCCGCTCAAACTCTATCTTGCGGATGTCGGCCCGTGCGTCACGGTGCAGGGCAACCGCTGGTATGAATCGTGGAACCGGGCGGGTCTGGATGAGACGAGCCAGAACCCGGCCAACCCGCTCCAGCTCAACATCTCCCCCATCCGGCACTGGCGGGCACTGGAAGTCTTCCTCTACCTCTGGTGGCAGAAGATCGCGATCAACCCGCTGTACGACAAGGGACTCGAACGCATCGGGTGTTATCTCTGTCCCGCGATGCTCGAGAGCGAGTACGAGGAACTCCGGACCCTCCAGCCGGCATATGCACAGCGCTGGGATGCGTTCCTTGAACGCTGGGCGGCAAAGAAAGGCCTTCCCGAAGAGTTCTTCCGCTGGGGACTCTGGCGGTGGAGGGAACTTCCCCCCAAGATGCGGGAACTCTGCTCGCTCAAAAAAGTACCGTATAATGAGGATCATACTCTCCGCACCGGTCCCGCACGGGCCCCCCCGCTGGTGGCGGCTGTTTCAAAGGAAGTAACGGAAACAAAAGTCGTTCCAGCGGAAACGGACGCAGCAGTACCCGATGACAAAAAAGTCCGGGATGATAAAATACTGGCACCCTCCGGGGATGTACCCGTATGCGAAGAATTTCCCGTCTCTGCGATACGGAAGGATTTCCCCATCCTGGGAGATCTCAGCTACCTGGATAATGCGGCCACGAGTTTCTCCCCCGAACCTGTGATCGAGTCCATGGTGGAGTTCGAGCACAATTACCGGGCCAATGTAGGGCGGGGCGTGCACCGCCTCACCCAGATCGCCAGCCAGCGTTACTGGCATGCCCACGAGAAGGTGGCAGAGTTCATTGGCGGGAAGAACGGCACCTGCGTCTTTACCAAGAATACCACCGAGTCGATCAATATGGTTGCCCACGGGCTTGCATGGTCCCCCGGCGATCGTGTCATCACCACCATACTCGAACATCACTCCAACCTGCTCCCGTGGCGTGCCCTGGATGACCGGGGAGTGACGGTCGACATCCTCGACCTTGGAGCCGATTATTCCCTTGATCCCGATGCACTAAACAAGCTCATCACGCCCGAGACCCGTCTCGTAACGGTCACCCATGCCTCGAATGTGCTGGGCGTAGTCACCCCCATCAGGGAGATTGCGAAGTGCTGCCATGATCACGGCATTAAACTGCTCGTAGATGGTGCCCAGACCGTTCCCCATATGCCGGTCGACGTCTCCAAACTCGGCTGCGATTATTTCGCCTTCTCCGGTCACAAGATGTGCGGCCCGACCGGCACCGGTGTGCTCTGGATGAAAGAGCCGGACCTGGAACCATTCATCCTTGGCGGGGGGATGGTCGAGACGGTCACCGGCACCGGCTATACGGCCGCCACCGGGTACCAGAAATACGAAGCCGGGACTCCCAATATCGCCGGTGGTATCGGGTTGGGTGTTGCTGCGGGGTATCTTGAAGCGATCGGCATGGAAAAGATCCAGCGCCACGAAGAGCAGCTTACCACGCGGCTGTTGAACGGCCTGGCACAGAACCCGAAAATCCACGTCTATGCCTCCCGGCGTCCGGAAGCCCGCATCGGAGTCGTGTCGTTTACGGTGGATGGTTTCCACCCGCATGAGGTGGCCCAGCAGCTGGACGAGGCCGCAGATATTCTCGTGCGGTCAGGCCATCACTGCTGCCAGCCCCTGATGGAGTCGCTTGGCCTTCCCGACGGGACCGTACGGGCCAGTCTTGCGCTCTACAACACCGCAGAAGAGTGCGACATGCTGATTGCCACGTTGGAAGAGATTACCCGGTAACCCGGCTCCCTTTTTTCGTCGGGCCTCCCTTGTCTGGCACGATTTAATAGTCCTGCTGCAAATACTGGTGTACTATCGTATCCGGAAATGTTCGCCCGATATCGGAGACACTTACCCATGACCCCAGCCCAACTGTCCGACCTTCTTGCCCGCGTGCGAAAGAATCACCCGCTCGTTCACCACATCACCAATTACGTGACGGTCAATGACTGCGCAAATATCACGATCTGTGCCGGGGGGGCACCGATCATGGCAGATGCCATCGAAGAAGTTGCCGAGATGACGGGCATTGTCGGGGCGCTTGTGCTCAACATCGGGACCCTCAATCACGACCAGGTCGAGTCCATGATCGCTGCCGGCCATGTGGCAAATGAGAAGAAGATCCCCATCATACTCGATCCTGTTGGTGCCGGAGCCACCCGTTTCCGGACCGAAACCGCCCGGCGCCTGCTTGAAGAACTGGATATCACGATCCTCAAGGGAAATGCCGGGGAGATTGGCGTGCTTGCCGGCGCTGACGGCAAGGTGCGTGGCGTGGATTCAGCGGGGCTCACCGGTGATCCCATCGCGATCGCAAAGGCGTTTGCTGCCAGTTCCGGTCTCACGGTAGCGGTGAGCGGACCCACCGACATTGTAACGGATGGCAGACGCGTCCTCCTGGTGGAGAACGGTCATCCCATGATGGGCGGAATATCGGGAACCGGATGCATGGCCGCATCGGTGACCGGTGCATTTGCCGCGGAATCGGATGATCCTGTCCAGGCAGCGGCAGCCGCACTTGCTGCTTTGGGCATTGCCGGCGAGAGAGCAGCAGCCCGGTCGCGGGGCCCCTACACGTTCAAGGTCGCCCTGTTCGATGAACTTTCGCTCCTTACTCCCGCAGAGTTCGGTGCCGCGGCCAAGGTCCGATCCATCTGAACCCCTGTTTATGAACCTTGACCTGTACATCATCACCGATGAGAATATTGGACGGGGGCGGACGCATGCGGAGGTTGCCGAGCGGGCGATTACCGGCGGGGCTGATGCAATCCAGCTCCGGGATAAATTCCGCAGCAGCGGGGAACTGGTCCGGGTCGGGAGGACCCTCCGGGAGATCACCCGCAGGAGTTCAACCCTTTTTATCGTAAACGATCGGCTGGATGTGGCACTTACCTGCGGGGCTGACGGGGTGCACCTGGGGCAGGGCGATCTGCGGACCGATGTGGCCCGTCAGATCGCACCCCCCGGTTTCATCATCGGGGTATCGATCAGCAATCCTGATGAGGCTCTCCAGGCAGAACGGGAAGGAGCGGATTATGTTGCCCTCAGCCCGACCTTTTCCACCGGATCCAAGGCAGATGCCAGGCCGGGACACGGGCTCGAAATGCTACGGGAGATCCGGAAACGCGTGACGATCCCGGTCATGGCGATCGGAGGAATAACCCGGGAGAATATCCGGGAGGTGTTTGCTGCCGGCGCTGACGGGGTTGCCGTCATCTCGGCCGTGGTCGGTGCCGAAGATATCACCGCTGCTGCCCGCGATCTCAAAATGCTGATAGAGCACTATAAGGGACAGGGCATCCCTGATTCCTGATACCTGGTACTTCGCCCTGCCCGTACGGTTCAGGAATGGCCTTTTATCCGGTATCCCGTGATTCGGTTACCGATGAGATTCCCTTTTTCCTCGCCGTGTGGATTCTCTAGTGAATCGTGCTCATCACGCCGATGGCCGCCCCCAGGACCAGCAGTGACGAAAGGATCCAGCCGGTCATGATCACCCCGACCCCCTTTATCCCTCGCCACTTGAAGATCCATGCAAGAAGCACGCATCCGTAGAGCCCGACACCGGGAATCCAGATGAATGGGACAAGGGTAAGGATTCCATATCGCTGGAACAATGAGGATTTTTTGGCAATTGCCTGGACGGAATCGAGATGTTTCCGGAGCCAGGCTGATTGTTCTGCAAAGGTATCACAGATTGCAAAGAGCCCGTAGATGATCGCAATCCCAAAGGCAGTCATGATGATCATAACCGGGACCGGAGGAATGCCGAGTCCCACCCCGACAATAATTGCCATCGGCTGGAGAATGAGGACCGAGCCCACAAACCCGAAGGTATCCCAGAAGTTCGTCCCAAAGAGGATCACTGTTGCCAGGGGTACGAGCACGATGCCGGCGACCAGGAACAGGATTGCCTGGAATATTCCCTCAAACTCTTTGAACCGTGGTGAAGTATTCATATAAATTACTAGGAATGGACAGGGATGATATATGAATCATAAAGATCCTCTCGATCTTCAGGGGACTCGATCGGGCGAATATCTTTCCGTTCAACGGTGGAATCCTTTTTTCTTCGCCGAATAACCGTTTCGCGTGCCCTGTCGCCTCCATTCACGGTTACGGAATTATTCCGGTACACCGATGCTGCGCCCGATAACAAGATATAATACCCTAATCGAGCAAATTCAACCTTATATTCACAGTACTGAGATAAATGATCCATGAAGACAATCTCCCCGCAAAAAACTCTGTGGCTTTCGGTTACCCTGCTCATCACGGTCGTCATCATCCTGATCTCGATCTTCTCCATAAAAAACGGTTTTTTGAAATCTTCCCGTACTTCTATATTGTGCCCATCCTGCTTCTTGCGTACCTGTACCCCCGCTATGCAGTCTACTTTACCATCATCCTGGGCTGGATATTCTTAGGCCTGGTCTACCTGTATGGCCCGGTGGATATCCGGCTCTATGCGGCGAGCAGTGCGTTCTTCTACATTTTTGTATCCGTGGGAGTGATCATATCAGCCTTCTCCGGTCAACTGATGCAGGAGAAGAAATACCGGGAGATTTTTGAAAACTCCCAGGCAGGGATCTTCACGTTTGGTATCGAGACCCAGAAGATTCTCACGCTTAACCAGCAGTCGGCAGATCTCCTCGGCTATACGATTGACGAACTCAAAAACCTGTTATTTGCTTCCCTCTGGTTCGACAACGTGACCGAGACAAAGTTCACCAAAAAAATCCGGCAGGACCAGAAGATCTCCAATATGGAGATCGCCCTCCGCAAGAAAGACCGGATGATCATCTGGGTGCTGGCCACGGCGTCCATGACCAAGGAGGGTCTTGTCATCTGCTCCGCGGTCGATATCACAGAGAGCAAGCGTATCAAGGATGAACTCATCGAGTCCGAACTCCGTTACCGGACGCTCTTTGACGGGGCGAGCGACGCGATCTTCCTCCACGATACGGATGGACGGATCTTCGAGACCAATACGATCGCCTCCCGCCTCTTAGGGTATTCGAAGAAGGAATTTATGCAGATGCGCCTGCATGATCTCGATACCCCCCCGGCACTCCTCCTGACGCCGGAAAAGGTCCAGTGGTTCCAGTCCCGGGGGCACATGCTCTTTGAGACCGTGCAGAAGAGAAAAAACGAGACAACTGTTCCTGTTGAGTTCAGCAGCAGGATCACAGAGTACTTTGGCATGTCTGCCGTCATGAGCACGGTGCGGGACCTGTCGGAACGAAACGACAAATAATATCAGAAAAATTCTTTTCTTTCGCTCACGCTTTTTTGAGTGTTTTTCCGGAACGTTTGTCCGGTCCGGTAGTGATGTACCTGTCTGCAATTCTGCCAGTTACTGTGGGACAGGATATCTTCCAATCCGATGGGATATCGGAGACGCATTGATCGCGGAATGGTGCGATATTATTCCTTACGTGATGGGGCGAACCGGAATGCTTCTCCGGGTATCATCAGCTCAAACCGGGCGCCCTTTCCCGGCTCGCCGGTTTCACTGATGGTGATGCCCGTGATGGAGAGAATTTCCCGGGACAAGGCAAGACCCAGCCCGGTATTTTTGCCAAAACCCCGTTCAAAAATTACGTTTTTCTCATCGGCAACAATACCCTCGCCATCATCTTCACACACAAGAATCATATCGCCATTGCGTGCCTCCAGTGAGAACCGGATGGTGGTGATTGTTCCCCCGTATCGAATGGCATTGTCCATCAGGTTATAGAACACCTTCTCGATCAGGGGATCGGCAAACACTTCCGCATGGGCCGGGAGATCGTTCTTAACCGCAATCGTTCCGAGTGATGCCTGCATTGCAGCGGCGTCAACAAGGGTACGACACTCCTGCCAGACGGGGGCGGTGACCCCAATCTTCTCGTACTCCTTGCCGAACTGGATCATGGCCGAGATACGCTTTGAGGCAGTTTTGAGGGTTCTGAAATACTCGCTAAGGGAAGGATCGGGCTGCTTTGCTTCAAGCATCTGGAGAAATCCCAGGATCACGGTCACCTGGTTGTTGATATCGTGCCGGTTGATGCTCGAAAGCTCCACCATGTACACCGATGCCTCCGGGCAGGAGTTCATGGTCGGCGTAACCGGCAGAGGCTGTCGTTCACAAGAGTAAAGCGGTGGTCGCTGTCAAGGACATAGACCGGGTAGGAGATGGTATTGATGATGGTAGAGAGGTTTCTCTTGGACTCTACCTCGAGTTCCAGCTGCTGCTTTTCTGCCTGCACCTGCCGTTCGCGTATCTGGTTATGAAGAATAAAACAGAAGACCCCGACGGCGATGGAAGTCATGATGATCATCGGCAGCGCGACATTGATGACCACCGTCATGATATCTGCGGCAGAATCCCCGGCAAGGATCCGGATGATGACGGCAAACAGAGAGATGACCGATTCCACGCTCGCTGTGATGATTATGGCCACCGGTACCGGTACCAGGCTCCGGTCGCGGTAATAGTAGACAAGGCCCCCGATGACTCCGGCAACCAGGGGTCCGATTGCTACTGCATACACGCTCGTCCCTCCCAGGGAAAGCCGGTAGAGGAACCCGATAAGACCCGCCCCGAACCCGATATAGGGTCCGCATGCAAGACCCGCTGCCAGGGGGGCGAAGTCACGGATATTGACATTTGCGGTGTAAAAGGAGATGCCCGTGCTCATCCCGTAGATGGAGAGCAGGCCGAAAACAATAGAGAGGAAGACCTGTGTCACGGGAGTAGCGCGATGCTCCAGGATCTGCGTGTAGAACCGGCTCTTCGAGAAGAGGTACGCGAACAGGAAGACGACGCACGCCATCTGGAACAGAAGAAGAAACTCCCCAAAGAGGGTCACCGCCATAAGGATACCTTTGTCGGGTACTGAATAAACCTATGGAAATAATATTCCCTGATACATGCCCTGTTTGGTGGGACCGTTGCGGTAGCGAGGGGCGGTGCGATTCCATTTTTCCGCCATTGTTCACCCGCATGGCGCCTGAAGTATGGGCGGGAAATACTTGGTTACGAACCGGTTCATTAATAAAAAAAACAGGTCCGGGAAAAGTCTCAGTATCATTATCTGGTGAGAAACCAATGAATAGAGATAGATATTTTTAGGGTTTTTCCGTGTCCGGTAATTTCATGCACCATAAACCTGTCCGTACATTTTCGGTGAAGGTTCTTCTCTGCACTCTCGTCTTCCTCGTGCTGGTACAGGGAGTTCTTGCGGCAGGAGCGTCTGTTGGCGAATCACACGCAGCCCCCCTCAATCCGGAATTCATCCGCTACATGGAGGAGAGAACAAACACCTCATCGGTGCAGGCGGATTCTCCGCACCTGAGCCTGATGAGTTCCTCTCTATCTGAAGCAACTGACTCCTCGATTTTCCCAGTCGGTTCCCGTAGCCTGGGCTCGATCCCCTCCCCGATATACCACCCGGAACTCAGCGATGTGCAGATGTCTGTATCACCTGCGGGCTATCGCACTTCCGGGTATCCGGCAAGCTTTGATCTCCGGACGTATGGAAAGGTGAGTCCGGTCAAGGACCAGACATACTTTGGCACCTGCTGGGCGTTTGCATCCCTCGCATCCCTGGAATCCACCCTGATGCCCGCCGCCACTCTGGATTTTTCCGAGAAAAACCTGGCAAACCTTGCGGGATTTGACGGGGATATCCCGAATGGCGGGGGCAATATGTTAATGTCAACCGCGTACCTGACGCGGTGAAATGGCCCCGTCAATGAAACAACCGATCCCTACCCTGTCGACTCCACGTGGACTCCTTCAAGTACCTATCCTGCGGTACAGCATGTTCAGAATGTAGTATTTATTCCGTCCCGGACCAACAGGGCCGACACGAGCGCTATCAAGGATGCCCTGACGCAATGGGGTGCGGTACACTCATCGCTATTCTGGAATAATTCGTTTTACAATGCCACGTACACTTCTTATCTTCATCCAGCAACCGCCCTGAACGGGTATCCCGGCGGGGGACACGCGGTAACCATTGTCGGGTGGGATGACACCTATGCGGCAGGGAATTTTACCACACCCGCTGACGGGCCCGGGGCGTGGCTGGTAAAGAACAGCTGGGGTCCCGGATGGGGTGCCGGCGGCTTTTTCTATGTCTCGTATTATGACAAGTATTTTGGATCCGTAAAACAAGGAGATGGCACCTACAAGGACACGGCGGTGTACCGGGCTGACAGCACATCCCGGTATGACACGATCTACTCATACGAGAGATTAGGACTGGTGAACACGTACTTCGCCGCTGAACCAAAGATCGGAACGTTTGCCAACGTCTTTACTGCCAATTCTTCAGAAACCCTGCAGGCGGTCGGCTTCTACACCTCCGACCTGAATGTTCCCTACACGATTAGCATTTACAAGAATCCGACCTCAGGTCCTGTTGGCGGAATACCCGCGGCCACATTCAGCGGAACTCTCCCCACCATGGGATACAATACTGTGGTAATACCAGTGCTTCAGCAGGTGCCTGTTATGCCCGGTGACAGATTCTCGGTCGTTGTGCAGGTAACCAATCCGACGAACAATTATCCAATCCCGGTTGAAGAGAATTACCCGGGGTATATCCATGGCATCGTCTCACAACCCGGCCAGGGATATGCGATCAACAGCAGCGGGTGGACAGACTGGAAAGCAATAGTGAATGACAGTCGCCTCTGTCTGAAAGCCTATACCAGTCCCACGCCGCCGGCCGCCGGTTTCACCGGAGCTCCCCTGTCAGGAACAACACCGCTCACCGTGACCTTCACGGACACGTCGACCTGTATTCCGACCTCATGGAACTGGTCGTTTGGTGACGGGACTTTCAGTACTGCCCGGAACCCGTCGCATACCTACACGGCAACCGGATCCTATACCGTGATCCTGAACGCAACGAACGCCACGCCGGCCAGCTACTACCTGACAAGGACCGGTTACATTACGGTCAATGCCGCCCCGGTGGAACTCAACCCCAGCGGAGGATCGGACAATACTCCCCCGCCATTGGAGCAGGGAATACCCGGTACCCAGACGGTAAATGTCGGTGGCACGACTACGGTCTCCCGGGTAACCGTGACCGGGACAGATATCGGCGATCTCATTGTTACCTCGTCGGAAGTATCCGGGCCCGGTAACGGCGTATCCCCTCCCCCGGGAATAGTTGAAGAATTTCTGGAGATCACTGCGTTACGATATTCTACGATTACCGGGGCAGAGATCGAATTTTCCGTTCCGCAATCATGGCTGGATGCGAACCATTTCACCCCGCAGGATATCGTTATGATGCACCGTGTCGGTTCCGGGTGGGTGGCACTCCCCACAACGTTTGTCAGGAGCAAAGACGGGAGGGTGTATTTCACCGCAACGAGTACCGGCTTCTCGCGGTTTGCCATCACCGGGCAGGCTGCCTCCATAGTGCAGTCTCCAGCGGTAACGCCCTCGCCAACCATTCAGATATCGGGTGCCATAACCCCGGCATCCGTCCTACCGATTACCACAGCCACCCCCAGCGTGCCGGTTATCCGTAACCCGGTCGCAGTGCAGACAACGGTTCCGCCAGCGTCCGTATCTCCGCCAGCCCCCGGGTTTCCGCTCGCAACCCTCGCACTGGCGGGAGCCGGTTGTATTGTGCTCATCGGCAGCGGATTCCTGGTACGGCGATGGTGGATCCGCCGGCAGAACCCGGCGCTGTTCCGGGAATATGATTAATTTTTTTTTAAAAAATCCAAGAGTTGTGATCTCTGGCGAAATCGGTTAAAAAAGAGGAATTTTTTAAAAATCCCCATTGCAAAGCCGCCGGAGGGACTTGAACCCTCGACCTGCTGATTACGAATCAGCCGCTATGCCGCTAAGCCACGGCGGCGCAATACCTCATACTATCGGCTTCGTGCGTTAATAAAAGTAATGAATCCCGGTCCTCTTTTCTCATGCAGAAGGTATAAAATAAATGATTTATAGGTTGGAAAAAAATGGTGAAGTATGAAAAAATCAGGGATTCTTGTCATCCTGCTTCTCATCGTTATGATATCCTTCTCGGGCTGTGAGATCGCGTGCAAATGGATCGGTGTGACCTGTTCGGATAACATCCACATCATCAGGATCTCAGAAGATCCCCATACCTGTAAAAGTTTAACCATTGATTGTTCCGGGTATGGCGATCACGGGTTTTTCAATAAAGCCGATGGCATTCCCTACACGCCGTTTTCAGATGCAGCCGGGTGCGGGTGCCGTGCCGTTGACTGGAACAATGGCTGAATCTTTTTTTATGAGTACCCGCGAAGGGTCGTGACGGTGCTGTCGGAGGGGGATTCCTTGGGTGCATTGACCGGCCCGAACTTTCCTTCATAGTCCGCCATGGTCTTGGTGAGGACCGCGAGCAGGTTCTTGGCATGCGTCGGGGTGATGGAGACGATCGCCTTTGCCCTTGCCTGGTTCACCTGGGGCAACTGGTGGAGAAAGAGGAACGTGAACTCATCTTCCTTGTAGGCGATCTGGATCATATTGCTGTATACGGGGTCGAGTGTCTGCGGGATATTGACCGAAATTTCCTGTCCTGTCATGCAGATCATTTACGTCCTTTACCGCTATCAAACATTGGTTTCGACCATCGACCCCTGTCCTGCACCTGGCCGTAGGAAACGAGGCTGTTTTTAAAATCGGTGAAGAAAATTTCAAAAAGGTTAATCCTCCCGGTTTCCTACGGTAACGTGAGAGGAACATCCTGACAGATCATAGGCAACATGTCACGGTATCAGAGCTGGTGCGGGTGCAGGCATGCCCGGTCCGTTTTTACTATGAACGCAACGAGCCCGTTGTGGAGTCGGACCGGTACGCGGTCTGCAAGCAACTGTCCTATCATCTCGGGACCCCCCTGGATGCCGAAGCGATCTGGCAGGAGATCCTTACTGTTTCCCCGGCAATCGATCCGGCACTAAAAGAGTTCCTGGGGCTCTGCATCACCGCGTGTAACAAGAGCGAATGGAAACCCGCGGTCCAGCATGATGTCAAAGGTGTCTCGAATAAGCATGGGATCGTGGGGATGATCGATCGCTTTGCAGCGGATGGCGCATTCTCGATCGTCCGGGCGGCCGGGGCAATGCCGTTTGGCACTTATGCTGCTGACCGGCTCCGGATTGCCTGCATTGCGTTCTGCCTGGAGGAGATGACGGGGTCTGACGTGAAGGGTGGGTGGGTTGAATATATTCCCGACGGGGTTGCCCGCTTCCATGAGGTCCAGCCCCGGGATCGCCAGCAGGTAATTGCAACCCTGCACAAGCTCAAGGGGATACACGACGGCGAGATGCCACAGCACCCGTTGAACGCCCCGTGCCACCGGTGCAAGTACAAGGAGCGGTGCGAGAGCAGTGGCGGACACCGGCTGTCCGAATTGCTCTGATAAGAACCTTTTTGGTCTCCGGCTGCCATCTCACCTGCGTGGATATTTATGTGCTGATACATGGCCGGGCGGAAAAACGTGCTCCCAATGCCGATGGCGATGAAGGACGGGCACTGACCGGGGAAGGACGCACGGAAATTCTCGGGGTCGCAGAGTTCCTCGCGTCCCGCGATGTGGTGTTTGGCTGTATAGCGACAAGCCCCTACGTGCGGGCCCTGGAGACAGCCCAGATCGTTGCCAAGGCTCTCGGGAAGCGGGGACTTCTGGTCCAGTGGGATGAGCTGACACCGGGAGGCAGTATCGAGGGGCTGGAGTCCCGTATTGCTGGCCGGCCCGAAGATGAGTCTGTGCTCATCGTGGGCCATGAACCCCTCCTTGGCCAGTTCACCGGCTATATGATATCGGGCGGAGGAGATGCGGCGATTGCGATGGGGAAAGGCGGGCTTGCGAAGATCCGGAATGCCCGGTTCGATCCGGTGGGCGGGGAGCTGCAATGGCTGCTCACCGTGCGGCAGATCCTGAGCATGAAGTAGCTGTTTTCCTGATTTCTTTTGCCCAGTGTGTCCTTCCCCCCTCTGATTATTATGATCCGGGCAAAAGCCTGTACTCTCTCCCCACTCTTCCAAAAGACAGGCACCCTCCCCCAAATCCGGTGGGGGGAGGGTCCCCCATTTTGATCGAAGGTGACCCTCCCCTCCAAAAAAAGAGGAGAGGGTGCCCACCACCCCTCCGCGTGAAAATATTTTGAGGTGACCCCCCTCTTAGGCAAAGGGGGTACCCTACCCCCCTCCGGTTGCCCGGGCAGCAGGGTTTAGTACGTGATCCCGGTCTTACTCCCGCTCTTTCCCACACACCGAACATTTCGCGTGGTGCACATCGATCGTCCCCCCGCAGGCCGGGCAGGTCCAGCGTTCCCGCTCGGTCCTGACAAACGCCCGGATACCGCTCTCCCTTATTGCCGCAAGGTTCTCCACCATGCTCATGCCGTACCTCTTCCGGTACCGCTCATCCAGATGGCGCAACTGTTTGCAGGGATACTCAGCGCATCCGGGGGAACAGAATTTGCCCCGCATCTTTTCGCAGGCAGAGATCGCACAGTTGATATGACATTTCCGGTCCGGGGCACGACACCCGTTGCAATGGTTCTTCTCCCGGAGATACGCCATGCAGATGGCGCAGTTCATGCCACACGGCGCAATCAGGGTTGTCCTGAAGGGGTTCTTCACCGCCATTGATGAGATTTTTATCCCGCTCCTGCTAAAACCTGTCGGATGGTAACCGGTAGCCGGCAGGCCGTTTGTTCACTTTCGCCATCCGCACGCCCCCGCCTTTTATCCTTTTTTTTGCAATGGTCTGGATCGCATACGGAGTTGTTACCCCCCATGACCTCAAAGCGAATCGAGACCGGAACCCCCGAAGGGGATGCACTGGGATTTACCGAACACCTCTTCTCGGGCTGGCTGGAACTGCGGGAGGAGAACCGGCTCTGCCTCCACTACATCATCTCGCGGGAGAAGAACGAGGGCAATACCCAGAACCTCATCCGGCAGTGGCTGGCGGAAGGCTACGATGTCAGCGTCGTGATGCCGCGGCCCATCATGCAGCATATCCTACGGAAGTTCCGGTTCGAGCCATCGCTGGAGCATTTCCCGGGCCAGTACGAGGACCGGGTGGCAGTCTGGCATTGTCCCGGGATGCACATGTCTCATGCCGGCAGGACGCGGTTGAAGCGTGAAGATCCTTTTTTAGTATCGCGTTGATAGAGTGGAATTTGTTCCGGGTGCCGGATACAATAAATAGGCCAGACATGCAAAGGAGAAAAAATGAAAGCGAAAACAGATCCTGTTAATTTCAAAGAGATGAATTTCAATAAATTATTCACACAAATTTCTCCGGAAGAGCTCTGTGACAACGTCTTTGACCTGGTAGGAAAAGTTTTCCCGGTTATTACTGCGGGCAAGGAAGACCATTATAATTCCATGACCGCCAGTGGGGGTGGTCTGGGAGTGCTTTTCAAGAAACCCACCACGTGGTGTATTCTCCAGTCAACCCGGTATACCCTTGAACATATTCAAAAAGAGCGTTCCTATACGATGTCGTACTTCCCGGATGAATATAAGAAACAAGTACTGTTTTTAGGCAGTAAATCCGGCAGGGACAGTGAGAAGATGAAAGAAGTTGGATTGACCCGTGTCCAGACTCCTTCCGGAGATATCTCTTTCAAAGAAGCCACGCTTATTTTCGAATGCAAATTAACGCAGATTACTACCCCCGGTCCCGATGATTTTTGCACACAGGAATCCAAAGATTACATAAAAGAAATGTACAAGGATACCGATGAATATCGCAGATACGTATTCGGGGAAATCACCCACGTCTGGGTAAAGAAATACGAATGATCCGGTGATTTTCCCGGTGAATTAAAAATACCCCCCCTTTTTGCCAGGGGTGCCAGATTCTTTTTTAAAACTCACAACCCAAGCAGCGTCTTTGAAATAATATACTCGCCCCGGGCCTCGCGGGTTGTCCCGACCACCAGCCAGCGCTCACTGCCATGCTGCTCCACGACTCCCTGCGCCTCGATGGTCTCTCCTGCAAGGGCCTGCCCGCTGTAGGTGTGGGTGAACGAGAGCACCCGGCTCACCGATTCGTGCTCCACAGAGTGAATGGCCGGATTGTCAAACGAGAGGGACGCATCGGTGACTTTCGCCTCGATGGTCTGCCGGCCGATCACGGTGCCCCGGCTCAGGGGAGCAGACGTGAGTTCATCGTAAGACCGGGTGAAGAGGATATCGAAGTAGGTCCCCTCGATCTGGCCCCGGTTCCACTTGCGCTGCTCGTGGATGACGAACTGGTCATAGGGAATCTCGGGCTTGCGCTTCTCGTACACCTTCCGCCACATGTCGGCCGAGAGTCCCTCAACTTTCCCGTCAAGGATACCCTGCCGGACCAGTGCCTGCGCCGTGAACCAGTCCCGCCCGTACACCACCATGTCAATATCGGATGACTCATTCTCTAGCCCACAGAGCAGCGATCCCGTGCACCCGACCGTGCCGGGAGGAAGCCCGAGGAGATCCACGAGTCGCTTCACCCGGGGGTGATTTTTGGCGATTCGCGGGAGTTCCTCATCGGGTTTCCAGACGCGTTTCAGATCGCCATAGGGGATCCGCTGGAGAAGATCGGCATACTGCGGCTTGTGCTGCGCAATGAGGGCATAGGCCTCTTCAAAATCGTATTTCTTATATCTGGTGCCCGAGGCGCTCAGGCGCTCGCCGTCGGCTTCCGGGACATACCGGAGCACGCAGCCTACCGTATCCGCATTGTCATAGGTCGAGACTGCGTAGATCCAGCCGTCGGCATCCTCGATAAAATCGCGCAACCGGAGGGGCTTCATGCAGTCAGTCTCACCGGTTTACCAGGAATGCAGCGATCTTATCCACCTGTGCCCCCGCCCGGATGATCATCCGGTGGGGGAGATCTACAACAGTGCTGGGCGTGCCGGGCAGTTTTCCGCCATCGAGCAGCAACTCGTACGGCACCGTGCACTCATCGGGCATCTGGGGGTCTTTTCCCCCGTGGAGATTCGCGCTCGTTGCGGTGATGGGGGAATCGAACTGCTCGATCAGCTGCTGGGCGAGCGGATGGGCCGGGATCCGGATGCCAATCATGCCGGTTCCTCCCGTCAGGATATCAGGAACACAGTTCCGGGATTCGAGTATGACGGTGACCGGCCCGGGCAGGAATGCCTGGAGAAATCCTTCCATCCAGGGCTCCACATGGGCAACTGCGGCCAGCATATCGAAATCCGCTACTGCAATCGAGATCGGCATTCCCAGCGGGCGGTGTTTCGCCTCGTAGACCCTGATGATCGCTTCATCCGAGAATGCATCGGCCCCCAGCCCGTACAGGGTCTCGGTCGGGTACACCACGAGACCGTCATGCATGAGGATGGACACTGCCTTTTCTATGCGTTCCATATCAGAACTCCCGCCCGCGGACCCGGTTGATATCGAAAACTGCCTTGCTGCTGACGTGCATCACGGCAAACACACCTGCCTGGATCGGATCCGTGACCACAAGATCGGCATGTTCCGGCACCGTGCCGACCATCTTCAATGCAATAACGGGGATCCCTGCCTCCCTGACCCGGTCCACCGCTTTTGAGATCTCGCCTCCCATGATAGAGCCTGCCAGCACCAGGATGGAGGCGCGGGGCAGCCGTGCAACCGCATCCACCGCGAGCGCAAGGGTCCGTTCGCCTACGAGCGGGATCGTATCTACCGATATGCGCTCCCCCCGTATATTATGCCGGTCCGCCTCGTTCACGGCACCCATCGCAACCTGTGCCACCTGTGCGCCGCCCCCGATAATGATCACCCGCGAGCCGAAGATATGGCCAAACGGCTTGTAGGCTTTCACTTCTTTGACAGAATCGATCGCATTGAGATCTTCGAGAAGGGACTCATGGTCATCCGCATCAGCCGAATCATATTCAAAATAGAGTTCGGCCATGCCCGTATAGGCTCCGGACTCGAACACTTCCTGGCTGATCATCACGATGTTGGCATCATGGGCCGCGACCACCGTTGCAATGTCGCGTAAGACACCATTGCGGTTCTCGGCAATGATCCTCATGGCCAGGCGTTCGGGTTCCGTCTCCATTGTTGACCTATGCGATAACCGGGAATCGAACCCGGGCTAGAAGCTTGGGAAGCTCCTGTCCTACCGCTAGACTATTATCGCGCATTCTGGTATGCTCTCTAATATTAGCGTGATTTGGGAAATAAATATATCCGCTCCGGACTGTCGAATCAGTTATTTTTAAGAAACGGGGAGCTCCTATATACAATACGTTTCCAACAGCTGTCACCGGCTGGCATGAGTGGCACTGCTCTCCTGGAGAACCATTGCAGGAAAGGGTTTTTGCGCACTTAAGAAAAGGAACCGACAATCGCGGAGAATTATCATGGATGGTAAGAAAATTATCATAACCCTTATCCTGGTCGCGTGCTGCCTGTCTGCAGTACCGCTGGTAATGGCCCAGAGCGGCGATGACCAGACAACGATCTACCAGACCTCGTTTGCATCCGATCCCGGCTGGAAGACCAACACGGGCGGGGCATCGTCGAATTATTACTGGGTTCCCGACCTGGGAATGTACCACTTCTCTATCGAACCCAGCTCTGGCGGATATTCCTATATCCCTGTCACGCTGGACGGTGGATCGTTCACCCTTGATTACGATCTTCTCCTCACCAGGGTTGATGAAGGCGCTACCTTCCGGATGGGGTTGTCGGGTAATGAGATGGATCCGTCCAAGGGTCCCAATCTCGTCTCGATGTTCACCAATGCAAAATACGGCCAGATCATGTGGCTGCACATGGTCTCGCCCGGAAACAAGTTAGAAGAAGTGAACAGCCAGAATGCGGCAGTTGAGATGGGGCCCAGCGGATACAAGGGGGCCACGGTAAAATACGATATCAACAAGACCTACCATGTGACGGTCAACTATGATGACAATACCAAGGTCATCTCGATGAAAGTGCGATCCTTGCAGGCCGGTACCGATATCTGGAGTTATTTCATTCAGGCCGGAGAGAACTTAAGCGGCCTTAACCGGATCTATATCGGGGCAAAAGGCGACTACGGCCCGCAGAATATCTATGCCGAGGGGTATATCGATAACGTCCGGCTTACCGCCCCGTCAACGGGAGCAGTGGTAACTGAAACACCCGCGAGCATCACCCCGGTTGTCACCAAGGCATCCGTTGCCGTTACCCCGACAAAGAAACCCACACCCAAGGTGACCGTTCCGACTCCCTACCCGACAGCCTCTCCCCAGTCCCCCGTATCGGGAATACTTCCGCTTGCGGCTCTCGGTATCTGTGGTCTGCTGCTCTGTTACTTCGGTGCAGGGAAAAAGAACCAATAACCCATCAGGGGATCACAGATTCCCTGGATAACAATCGGGCAAAAACCCTTTTTTTTAAACTTTTTCATTAAGCATTTTCATTAAGCACTTTGACCCGGGGTATCGGGTCATTGTCTGGCAAAAAGAGTATTGAATGGCTTTTCATGTATGATTCCCAAAATGGTGAGGACTCCTTTTTGGGTCTGCAGGATGAGTGATCTGTGCTGATGCTGTATCGTTTTGCCTGTTTTCAGGCGCGGTACAGCCCCGCCTGCGTCAGTCCCGTTCCTAATGCAGGGGTTTTTTCTGTAATTTGCATGGGGCATTCATCGTTCGTACTGGTGCGTGGCATTGCAAAGGAGACTCTTTCCGGAATCATCAGGGCAGCATTCCCGGCAAGGACTGGCAGGTGACGAGTGCAGCCGCATATACGGTCTGATCGGTAACCTGCGGTGAACCATCGGCGCCTGTGCCTTCAGGAATGTGAACGTCCCCGTTTCCAACGGAACAGGAAGTATCACATCCGGCAGCATGGGCAGGATTGATCACCATCGCTATGGAAAAAGCGATAAGCGCAATTCCAAGAAAAATTTTGCCTGAGTCCATGAAAATCTCCTTTTGCTTTGTTGTCTGGGTCGGTGAAACGCCGAATACCTGTCGTGTTCACCTGCATTCAAAGTCAACAGGAGTACATATATATTGGCCAAATTGTGACGATTCGTGCATGCAACCTGCGGGTTAAAGGCATGAACTTCCGGGATGGGCTGGAGGGAGAGAGAATATAAACCGTCATAACCTTATCTTCCGGTTACCTAATATTTATGAGTACCAATACGAGACCTTTTAGTGGAGCGCTATGGACCCAGCGGACAAATCCCCGACAATAATTATTCATGAAGAGTCAGATTCTCTCGACGAACTATCCGAGTACCTCGACGTTCTCTCGAGCAGCGCACGGCTCCGGATTGTAAAATTTTTGGAGAGAAAACCCCGCGATGCCCGGGCAATCTCGAATGAGATCGAGACCAGCTATGAGAACACGAAAAAACACCTGGACAAGCTCTTGGGTATTGGCGTGATCAAAAAAGAGGCGGGTCTTGGAGCGCCCACGTCAAAAGGGATCCATCCTGTCTGGGAGTACTCGGTGGTCCCCGGGGGGCTCGAGGCGATCATCAGGAACCTGGGTCTCTTCTCCAATGCACGGGTCCAGATCGTAGGCGGCGAGATCTCCTGGAGACTTGCCGAGGTGAAAGGCATGCTCTCAAAAGAGGTACTCGGGGACTGCCCGGCAGCAATTGTCCTTGGCGGACCCGATGATGGCAAGGCGTTCATATTGAAAAAAGAGTCCGTTGCTATCGGCAGGACCGATCCCGATAACCAGGGCTCGTTCGATCCCGAAAACGATATCGTGCTGGCAGACGGGTATACTGCCGTGACCCGGGTATCCAAGCCCCATGGACGATTCACCCGCGAGAACGGTGTCTGGTCTATTGAAGACTGCGGGAGTACCGGGGGAACCCAGCTGAACAATAAAAAGATCGAGGAGCGGTCACGGGTACCCCTCCGGGATGGGGACCTGGTTGAACTCGCAAAAGGAATATCCGGGGTAAAACTGGTCCTTATCATCCCGCCCGGCTCAGGTTCCGGTGAATTTTAATTTTTCTGACCTATGAACCCCGACGCTGAATCTCTCCCATGCATGCAGGAAATCCTTTGAATCCATTCATGACCCGCATCTGCTCTGCAACCCGGTTAATCCTTGTCGTTCTGCTCATCTTCAGTACTGCGTGTATTGCCACGGCAGCGGCAGCTGAACACACGGTTGCGCCTTCGGGAGCCGAATTTAACAGTATAAACGCAGCGATCGAATGGGCATCTTCCGGCGATGTCATCACGGTCGAGAGCGGCACCTATCTGGAAAATGTCCGCATCGATAAAAGGATCCTGCTCACGGGTATTGATAGCGGCAATGGAATGCCTGTCATTGATGCGGGTAAAAAGGGAAATGCGGTAGAGATACGTGTCGATGGATGTACCATCGAAGGGTTTGTCATCCGGAACAGTGAGCTGCTCAACGGTGTCTATGTATCTTCGGATTTCGATACGATCCGGAAAAATACCATTACCGGCAATGCGCAGGGAATAACCCTGGTGTCGGCCAAGAAAAATACCCTGGCGGAGAATAATATCTCGAACAACCAGCGCACCGGTATTGTCCTTGAGGGTTCACCGGGCAATATCATCGAAGACAATAGTGTCAGTAACAACAACCATGGTATCAGTCTCGACACCGCCTCGCTCTCCAACCAGATCTCCCGAAACACGTTTATCAACAGCCAGAATGTGCTCTCCAAGAGTGCTACTTCGATCTGGAGCACCGCGGACCCCTTTACGTACACGTACCTGGGAAGGACCGAGCAGAGCCGCCTCGGGAACTACTGGAGCGATTATCATGGCCGGGACAAGAATGGTGACGGGATCGGGGATATCCCTTACGTGATCATTCTCGGGGCAAACCCGAAAGCTATCCTGGAATCGGACCAGAATGTTGTCGATGCCTTCCCCCTGATGGACCCGACGGAATATTACACCACGGTTATGCCCGTCCCGGTCAAAGCCCCTTCACTGACGCCTACGCCCCTGGTTCCGTTCCCCACCGTTGCCCTGGGGACGGTGACCGTTATCCCGACCACCACAGCGCCGGTCGTACCCTCCCGTACTCCTGCCCAGGTACCGGCCACAAATCCCGGTGATCGTTTCGCGGGTATCACCCCCCTCGCACTGGGGGGCCTGGTCCTTGTCATCCTTGCAGGGGGACTCTTCCTGCTGTACCGGCGACAAAAAGCGCATGTGACTACCCCAACCCCGGCCTTACCGGTTGAATCCTCCGAAACCCCCCCGGCAAAATCGACGGTAATCTCCCGCAGTGTCCGCACTATCGCAGCAACCTCGGTCAACGACACCGCCCAGCTGGATGAGGACCTGTCTGAAAACTATTACCCGGCCCTTTCCGACCAGAAATACTACTTCCCAAGGGAACTGGAGAATAAATACACGGATATTGGCTTTATCGGCCGGGGTGGCATCGCCTGGGTCTTTTCTGCGATACGGAAGACGGACGGGTTGAAAGTTGCCGTCAAGATCCCGATCAGTTTTGACGAGATGACGGGCAAGTCGTTCTTAAATGAGATCAAGGCCTGGGAGACCCTGCGGCACAAGAATATCGTGGAAGTCTTCGGGGTCAATATCCTGCCCGTGCCGTACGTGGAGATGGAATTTGTTCCCGGCTCCCTGGAAGAACAGGAAAAACCCCTCCCCGTCTGGAAAGCCGTGCATATCATCCGGGGGATTGCCGATGGCCTGAGCTATGCCCATGTCCACGGGTTCATCCACCGCGACATCAAGCCGCACAACATCCTGCTGGATGAGGACTGTGTCCCGAAGATCACGGACTGGGGTATGAGCAAGGTGCTTGCCGCGGATGTCAAAAAATCCAGCATCGCCGGGTTCTCCCTCTCGTATGCAGCACCGGAACAGGTCTCTCCTTCGGAATTCGGACGGACGGACGAACGCACCGATGTGTACCAGCTCGGGGTGGTCTTTTACGAGCTGATCACCGGTTCGATCCCGTTCGGCGGCGAGAGCATTGTCGAGGTGGGCAACGCGATCCTGCGGGAGAAGCCCCTGCCTCCGTCCGAGTATAATCCGGATGCAGCAGCAGTTGAGAAGATCATCAACAAGTGCCTGGAGAAAAATCCCGCAGACCGGTACCAGTCGGCAGCCGAGCTGCTCGATGCGCTCTCCCGGTACCTGGACGAGGATGATGAGTGAAACTATTACGCTGCGGATCCCGGCAGATCGCGGTTGATACCGGCTCCCGGGCCTGTATGGTTTTATGATAGTATTTTTGAGGTGAGGTAATGAGCGAAGAGAAAAAAACCTATGAACCGGCGCTCTGTGCCAGTTGTGAGGGGTACGGGTGCACGGTCTGCAACAAGACCGGCACTGTGCTGGTCACGGCACCCAAGCGACCCTGCCGTCATTGTGGGGGTGCCGGGTGCATCTATTGCGGGTTCACCGGGTGGGCTGAACCCAAAAGCAAGTACGATTGATCCTGGTCTTTCATTATCAGGAGAATTTTGCCTCAACTCTCCGGGGAATGACACATTCTTCAAACCGTTTTGCAAAGTACCGATCGGTCATGCCGGCAATAAAATCCCGCACGAGCTCCGCATCGGTCGCCGCCTCAAGGTACCGTGGACTGGTCCAGCCGGTCTGCAGGAAATCCGAAACGATTTTTGAGTCCCTGCGTCCGGCTTCCAGATCTGCCAGGCAAGTCTCGAACAGGGTGGCATACATCCGTTCTATCTTCGGTCGTTCTTTCGTGAGTTTTTCATTATTGTAGATGTGCGTCCTGCTGAACTTCCGGAGCCCGATCAGTGCCCGCTCGACTTCACGGCTGTAAGCGATATATCCTTCATTTTCACTGTCACTGTTCTCCAGCAGGTCATAAATCAGCGTATTGATGATCTCGCGGTTGGTACTCCCCAGGACTTCGGTACACTCTTCCGGCAAGGGGAGGGAATCGTCGATCAGGCCAATCTCCCGTGCATCCTGGATATCGCGACCGATATAGGCGATCGTGTCGGCAAACTTGACCACGCAGCCTTCCAGGGTCATGGCAGAACCGCTGCGCCTCCCGTCGGCATTGTCCTGCACTTTCTTGTCAAATGCCACCCAGCTTGCGCACGGTACCGGTGAGATCCGGAGATCATCAGCCTCGCCGTTGTGGCAGAGAATACCGTCCAGCACCTGCATGCTCAGGTCGCAATCCTCGATCCGGTCCAGGAACTGCACGCTCTGGACATTGTGAAAAAATTTCCCGATACAGTACCGTTCGCAGAGGGCCGAAAGACACGTCTCGCCAAAATGGCCGTACGGGATGTGCCCGATATCATGACCCAGGGCGATCGCCTCAATGAGATCCTCGTTCAGCCGCAGGCAGCGCCCGATTGTTCGGGCGATCTTCGACACCAGCTGGACATGGATGACGCGATGGGTGATGTGATCGTTTTCAACCAGGTAAAAGACCTGGGTCTTGTCAATGTAGCGGGTGTATGCCCGTGTGTGGATGATCCGGTCGGCATCGCGGGACCAGGGGGTGCGGATATCCTCGGCTACCCGGTTGTGACGGCGAATGGCATCTGCGCTGGTGGCGGCAAGGGGGGACATGAGCGACTCCCGTTTGTTCGTCATGGTGCGGATGGAGGATTCGATTCCCTTCTCCAGAAACCGCCCGGTATCCCGTTTTTTCATGATGCTCGTCTATCTGTGCCGGAATGTATTAATCCTGATGCACGTGAGAACAGGAAAAGAGCGTGAAGGTGTAGCAATCTCTGAAAAGTGAACCGGAGAATGTTTTCATTCCAGGAAGTGCCCTGAATCGTACCGGCATGGTGTGCAATGAGGGGCAATGAGGTGAAGGATGAAATCCCGGATATGTCCCGGTTAACCCCGTATGCGGGAAAATTCCGGGGAAAAATGAAGAATAGAAATACCGGGTGGATCGTTACACGGAGGCAGTCTGGGGAAAAGCCCCGCTGTAATGCAGCTGCCCATTCTGTATCCCCAATGTATCAATTCTCATCCCCGGCATACTGCCCAGCTGGTGATTTATCTGCTGTTCAATGCCATCGCCCGCCTGCTGCAATATCCCATCAGGGACCGGGATGAGGCCAAGACTTCCCTCTTTTACGATAATATTGACAGAACCTGAACCGGATTTTTCCAGGGTACTTTCAGGTAGACGGGACCGTTGACCGGGTACCCGTAGTTCTGGAGGTTTGCATCCGCTGACATCTCCATCTGGTTATTGTTCCCGAGCCTGACCTGCATGTTTTTCAGCGGACCGTTTGCGTTATTGGTTGCCTGCATCATTGACGTGAGTTCCTCGCTTGAGACGGTCACATCCATGGGCCGGGCCTGTCCGTATTGTATGTTTGCCGTGAGGTCAAAATTTGAGGCCGGTCCCGAGATCACGGGCTTTGTTTGTTCCGAGCACCTCGGAAAAACCGGGAACATAGAATACCCCGGTGGCCGCGATAACGCTTACGATGATCATTATGACAACTATAACCGCAATGATTTTGTTCGAGTTCACCTGTATCAGTCCTGTACCAAACTCAAGCCCCACAAGGGTATAAATGATTCTTTTTTTATCCCCGGAAAAAAAGGAAAAAGAGCAGTGTTTTACCGGTTGATGCCTGGCCGTCTACCTTCCGTAGGTGACGTACGTCTCCCCGTACTGGACGATATGTCCTTCCATCGCCTTTACCATCTGATCCCTGGTGGATCCAGCGGGAAGGGCGAGGAGACTGTCCAGTCCATACACTTTGAAGAAGTAGCGGTGTGTCTGCCCGTGGGGCGGACAGGGACCGCTGTAGCCAATGGTGCCGAAGCTGTTCTTTCCCTGGACTGCTGCAAGGGGAAAGGTGACTTCCGGGGTGTTGGGAATTTTTTCCGGAATCATCTTTACCAGTTCGATATTCCAGGCAATCCAGTGGACAAACCCGCCACCGCCCGGGGCATCCGGATCATCGACGATAAGTGCCAGCGATTTTGAGATCGCCGTGTTCACTCCGTCGACATCTATCTCCGGTGATATGTCCGCACCGTCACACGTGTAGTCGTTTGGCAAAACTTTAACGGAAATCTTTACCCTGAGTGGTTCCATTTTCTGATCACCTCTCTCCTCATCAACGATCGAATAGTGCGGATCTCATCAATATTTTTTAACGATCCGCGGGAGCGATATCTCCCATCTCATCATACCGGGAGATATGTGCATGCATTGCGGCAGTCCGAAGGCCGTGCTGTATCCATCCCGCCCGGCCGGACAGGTACCGGAAAAACTCCGGCACTTCCCACCCCGCCGTTTATCGCGAGGAGAGTGCCACGGTCTCAGCGAACTGGAGTACGTGGCCTTTCATCGCCTCCACCAGGGCGTGCTTGTCCGAACCGGGTTTGAGATCCAGCATCGTATCGAGCCCGTATATCTTGAACTGGTACCGGATCATCTCGCCGGGAGGCGGACAGGGACCGGTATACCCAATCGTCCCGTAGTCAGTTATCCCCTGGATTGCGGCAATCGGTTCGGTGGTTATTCCCTCCCGCGGTATCCCGGCGGGAATTACCGGCACCGCCGGGATGTTCCAGCAGATCCAGGGAGTGAACGAACAACAGGACTTCTCGAACGGGTTGAAGACCATGATGGCGACCGATTCCGCATTGAGGCCCCTGAGTTTAAGGCGGGGGGATCGGTTCTCCCCCTCACAGGTATGCGTGGGGGGGAAGGTAAGAAAATCCAGGGTAACGATCAGCGGCTCCATAGTTACACGCTGGATACGGCAGGATAATAATTTTATGATGGTACCGGAAATCCGTTCATGACCCGGCCCTGGTAAAGGATTTACGACGGGTCATCCCGGCTCCGCCCGGTTACTTGTATTCCTGTCCGGTGAGCAAACGGTCAAGGCCGTGTCGTTTGTGGAGTTTGTCTTCCATTGTAACTTTCTCCCCCAGCAGGGGCCCGAGCAGGTTGAAGAGAAACGGTCCCTGGGAGTGCATCAGATCGAACGTGAGCCGGTGACCTCCCTCATCGATATAAAGTTCATCCTGCGCAGAGTTCCTGGTTTCGCAGACAATATCCGCCTTTGTAATTCCCGCCAGGGGAACGGTTATGGAACCCGGATTGCCGGCAACGATCGCATCGATCGGCATGGACAGGTACCGCTGCCAGGGTCCGGCAGCCCAGTCCTTTGCCCGGAAATGGGCAACCTCATCGGCCGTTTCTGAGATACTGCAGGACTCCTGCATCACCAGGTCGTCGGCTTCCGACATTGCTTCATAGGTATCGGGGTTCCAGGTGCAGAAGATGAGACGCCGGGAGGTAACGATCAGGGTATAATGAATAACCGAAAGGAGGCCCTGCTCCAAGAACGGGACTATACCGGTGATGCGTTCAACGCCGGAACCCATGACCGGGGTTTGCGTTACGGGGGTCTGGTATTGGGGTTGTGGGGGGGCAGGATCTATTCCTGCTACGGGTTGGCCGCACTGCCCGCAGAATCGCATCCCGGGTACAAGGGCCGAACCACACTCAGTACAGAATTTCTGGCCGTATGTCATTGATGAACGGTGAGCCCGCAGGTTATAAAAAGATACAGTTTTTATTTTTGCAGTAAAACCAATCGCCTGACTTCAACCTTCCCCTCCGGGGTGAGTCGGATCTATACATCTTTATTGTTTGATGAAGACAACTGGTACAAATATTCGAAGTGTTCAAAGGGATACCATGGCAAAGAACAATACCCCGTCAACAAAACCCGAGGAAGAGTGCAAGAGCGAGTGCTCCAGCTGCGCGACGGCATCTTCCTGTTCATCGGCAAAGAAGACATCCTCCGGCCTCCCGCCCAAAGCAGCAATGGATGTCAAGCACGTCATCCTGGTGCTGAGCGGCAAGGGTGGTGTAGGAAAATCAACGGTTTCTGTCAATCTCGCCTATACCCTCTCGAACCACGGCAAGAAAGTCGGCCTTCTCGATCTCGATATGCATGGCCCCAATATTCCCAAGATGCTGGGCATCGAGGACCACAAACTCTCGATGAGCGGCGACCGGATCGAACCGGTCCATGTTACCGGGATGTTATCGGTGCTCTCCATGGCATTTCTCCTGCCCGACACCAGCACCCCCATCATCTGGCGCGGACCGATGAAGATGGCCGCGATCCAGCAGTTCCTCGGGGAAGTGAACTGGGGTTCCCTTGATTACCTGGTTGTTGACCTTCCCCCGGGCACGGGAGACGAGGCCCTCACGATCGCCCAGCTGGCCCCGAATGTCCGTGGTGCGGTCATCGTCACCACCCCGCAGGACGTGGCGACCATGGATGCGAGAAAGTCGGCAAAATTCATAGAAAAACTCGGACTTCCGGTCATCGGCATTGTCGAGAACATGAGCGGCATGCTCTGCCCCCACTGCGGCGAGGAGATCGATCTCTTTGGCAAGGGCGGCGGCAAGAAGATTGCCGAAGAACTCAAGGTACCGTTCCTGGGAGCAATCCCCATAGACATCGAGATGCGGAAGGCCGGCGACGAAGGCCGCCCGTTCATCATCAAGCGTGCCGGCGCCACCAGCCCGACCTGGACTGCCGTTGACAAGGTAATGGAATCCCTCATCAACGTCGTAGAGGGATAGAGCAATGGACTACCTGCGGATTCTCACCGGGAAGGAACAGCCGCTCCCCATCTATACCGGGATCATTGCAAGTCTTGAGAATCCGCTGTTCTTTTCCGACATGATCGAGCCGGTCTACCGGGAAGCAATGAACATGGATGACGATATGCTCGACCGGTTCCGGTTCTCCTTAATACGGCTCCAGCTCTATGCCGATATTCACCGGAATGAAGACCTGGAGAAAGCGATGCATATCAAATACGTTGCGCAGGTGCTCGAAAAAGTGATCTTTGGCACCCTTGTCATGGAGCGCGAGAGCCCGTCAGCAGAGTGATTTTCCCTCCCGACCATAAGGCATTTATCGGGGTACATGTGCACTGGTGATACCTATATGTGCACCCCCGCGAAACACTAGTTACATTACTCATCTGTTGCGAAGGTTTCAAAATCCCCGGTACATATGAATATCCATAATTTTGACAATAGGGAGAATACGAATGACATCACGCATGCAATCCCCGCACACGACCTGTCCGGGGTGCCAGGAAGAGGTTTTTCTCGATGAGCTCGTGGGGGGCAAATGCCCGCTCTGCGGTTGCTCACTGGAGGAATTTGATGACGCATTCGGGGAATACGAAGGCATCCTCGATCGCACGGATCTCTCGTGGCTGATCTTCAACTACTTTGTCTTCAAAAAATTCGTTGACATGGGGGTGCCACCTCACCAGATCATGGAGTTTGTCGCAGTCTATGAACAGAATGCAGAGAAACCCCCCGAAGAGTGGAACCGGACCGGGTTTACTCTTGAGATACCCATGAACTGGTGGGATCAGATCCGGCCAAAATATTGTAAAAACTGCAAAAAACTCTTCTTCCGTGGCGGGAGGAAGCAGATCACGGGCGATATGCGCAAGGCTGCAATTGCAGTCGAGTACGTGTGCAGCAAGTGCTGAAATATTTTTTTTAAATTTCTTTTTTCAATCCCTCATTGAAGAGGTGACGATCCGTTCAATTGAGAATTCGTTGTTAAAACGGATTCGCTGGTAAAAAAGAGGATAGGATCAGTGCCGGTATTCGAAATCCAGGATACTGCCGGTCTGTGCACCCACCCAGGCAACGGCAGGTTGTGCCCCATTGCCCCGGATGATGTCATCATCGAACGTGACTTTCCATGCAAGGGGGATACTGCCGGGCCGGGGAGTTACGCCGGAAGGGTGACGGTCCATCCACCGGATCTCTGCCGATACAATCCGCAGCCCGTTCATTGATTCGGGATATACTTCCTTTGCCTGCTGGAGTGCGGAAAAGGTTGCTTCGCGCTTCAGCACAATGGGTTCGGATGTTACGGAAAAGGCATTGTCCAGAGCAGTCCAGTGCCGGACGTACCGGGTAATCTCTCCGGTTGCTGAATCGACATCCAGGATGAACCCGTCCTCGTCACAGGGGATGTTGTTCACGATCCGGTTGTAGATGAAGGTGTAATACCCCGCCACGGGGACCGATGGATTGCCGAGCGGGTAATAGCGCCCGTCACTCATGTTGACCGCAACCGGACCGTTCCGCCCCGAGATATACCGGTCGGCAATTGCCTGTGCTGCCGGCATGTCAAGGACTGGTTCACCGGGCCTCCCCGTCTTCTGTACACTGCGGTTGAATGCCAGGATCATTCCTGTTTCGGCATCCAGGGTCCCGGTAACGACCGGGGTTGTGCCTCTCACGATCCTGAAGTTCCATGTCCCTTCGGCATCGGGACCGGGACTGTACCGGGCCAGCAGAAGATCGGATGGCAGGGGAGATAGGGCTTTTCTCACCAGGTCCTGTGCCTGTTCTGCGGTAATCCGTGCGTTTTCCTCCCCGGCAGTGTAGGGATCACCGGTCACCGCATGGTAAAAAACGGTAAACGGGATTCCGGGGGATGCCGTGCCGGTTGGCTTGAGAGTGAACTCGTACAGCGTGAGGCCGGCATACCGGTCTGTGAGATTCGCACTGACCAGGGTGTAGGTATCTGCGGGATACTCGAGCCAGAGCAGAGATACTGCCTTCTCCAATGAGAGCACACCTGATGCACTCAACGTGGAGATACCAGTCCCCCGTGTGTACCCGGGCGTCACGGTAACGGTTACATTCACCCCCGGGGTCGCATTTTGCACACTCGTGGTAGGTACCGGGAGTGCCGGGCTTTTTGCCGGGGATAACGGCTGGGGGGCCGACACTACACTGCCCAAAAGGAAGACCGCAATAATGACAATAACGATCACCAGTCCTGCGGTCACCAGTCTCTTGTAAATGCGGCGTTGTTTCTTTGCTTTTACCTGCTGCCGGTATCGCTCCGGAAGATAGGGAGCATCCTGGTTGTCTGGACGGTCGCTCACTGCTGCTGCCTCGTATCTTTATAGTATATTCAACAACGGTTAAAAAAGACCGGCGGTTATTGACCTCCCACACGGTATTAATACCCCGGCCGACAATTTTCACTAATGTTTGCCCAGTTCCTCCGGTTACGGTATATCAGCATCATCGCGGTTGTCTCCCTCTTTGCCGGAGCGGCCCTGATGTTCCTTGCCGGGCTGGTGAGGACCATTACTGCATTCCTCATACTTCTTCCCGGTTATGCCGCGATTCATGGCTATGACTCGATTCCCGAACACCTCACGGAGAGTTCCCTGAGTTCAGTCGCTCTTATCCAGGCCGTGGATGCCTTCCTCTTTGCGCTGGTCCTCCTCATCTTCTCCTACGGGATCTATATCCTTTTTGTAGCCTCCCTGAGTGCCGAGGAGTTACAGAAACTTCCCCGCTGGATGCAGATCGCGAGCGTAAACGAACTCAAGACCACCCTTATCCAGGTTATCATCGTCATTCTTACGGTCAATGTCCTTGAGCACGTGATTATCACGGGGTCCGAGGCATTGGAATGGTCGACGCTCATCATCCCGTTAGCCATTCTCTGTCTTGCAGCAGCGCTCCGGCTGATGCATGTTCCCCCGGAGTAGGTTCCCCGTCCCTTTTTTTTAAATTTTTTAAAATTTCTTTTTCGTGCAATTTCCGGTTCTTTCTTACTCAGCTACCAGCTTGCCGAAAAAGATGGCGATGATGATGAATGGCACGAAATACATGAAATCGATCAGGTAATTCCCGAACCTGAAGTTGGCCAGCACCATCAGGATCGCAATCACTGCCACAATGGGAGGAACCAGGCACTTGTGGGAAAGGTTCCGGGCATCCGCCTCTGTGAGAGCGGGTTCCAGCAGGGCAGGTTTCGATCTCGCGTAATGCCATAAATACACGAGAATCAACCCGAGTATCAGGTAATTGATCTGGAAGAAGAAGTCGGTGAACGTAAATTCCGGTGTCAGATCACTGAATTCCGAGGAAAACGGAATGATCACTATCGCCATAAGGGCAAGCATGTGTACATGGAGAAAGTGATAATCGAAGGTCTTCATCCGGTGAAACATCTGGAAGAAGAGCAGCCAGAACATTGCCAGGAGGACAAAGATCCCCACAAAATCGATGATCGATCCGATCGTATTGAACGTGAACTGGTCAAGGGTTATCCGGGCGGCCTGTTCGTATTCCTGGGGGGTTACAATGTCCCGTGCGAGGAGGGTCATCGTGAATGCGAAGATCGCGTTCGTGATGCGTTCAAGATTAACCTTGGTGATGGGTTCCGAAATAACCATGATGCACGATTCCTGTACTGGGTGAGGAAGAATCAGGTTATAGTTCTTTGTTTTTACCTGCAATGTTTCAACACAACCCCGAGAGACGAATCCGTGCAGGATTTTGTCCGGGGCTGGACCGTGTGCCCGGTTACGGGATTGTGATACTTCTTATTAAAAAAAAGGGGGGAATGAATGTTTTTCTGCCGGGAAATTTTTACTGATTGCCGGATTCACCGGTTAATATGTCCGGCCGACCAGCGTTGCCTTGCCCGGCTTGCCGCAGACAATACAGACCCCGTCCGTTTCGGAGACATACTGCGACCGGGCATTGGTGCCGAGAATACTGGCACTGGTCTTCTCCTCGATGACATCGCCGCATCCCTTGTGCTGGCACCACGAGACGACAGCTACTTTACCTTCGTTGAGGGCAGCGTCCAGTGCATCCATGGATGCGACGGTGCAGAGATGCGACTGCGTGTGCTCCTCGGCACGGGTACGGATCCCTTCGGTGATCTCGCCAAGCACCCGGGTGACTTCTGTGGTCACGGTGGCCAGTTCGATCTGGGTCTTCTCCCCGGTCCGCTTGACCGCCATGACCTTGCCGGCGTCCAGGTCTCTCGGTCCGAGTTCAAGGCGCAGCGGGACGCCGCGGAGTTCCCACCAGTAATATTTAGCACCGGGGCGCATGTCGCGGGTATCGATCTTCACCCGGAAGCCGGCCGTAGTCAGGTCGTTTTTCAGCTTCTCTGCTGCTGCGAGCACATCCTCGTGGCATTTGCCGATCGTGATTGGAACAATGACTGCCTGGACCGGTGCGGTAAGCGGGGGCAGGATGAGTCCCTTGTCATCGCCATGCATGCTGATGAGGGCCGCAATGCACCGCTCCGAAATGCCATAACAGGTCTGGCTGGCGAACTTCTGCTCACCATTCTTGTCCTCAAACGTGATCGAGAAGGTCTTGGAGAAGTGTTCGCCAAGATGATGGACGGTTCCTATCTGGAGGGTCTTGCCATTGGGCATGATCGCATCGATCGCCATCGTGTAGTCCGCGCCGGGGAACTTGTCCCAGTCGGGGCGTTTCGAGATGATGATGGGAATGCAGAGGCTGTCATAGAACTCGCGGCTGAGCGCAAGCTCGTACTCCACCTGGGCTTCCGCCTCGTCCCAGGTCGCATGGACCGTGTGGGACTCCATGAAGGAGGTGATCTCGCGGAGCCGGATCAGCGGACGGGTCTGCTTGGTCTCGTACCGGAACGTGTTAACGATCTGGTAGTACTTCATCGGGAGATCGGCATGCGAGCGGAGCCAGAGGGCATACATCGGGTAGATGGCAGTCTCGCTGGTCGGGCGGAGTGCCAGCTTGACATCGAGAGGGGTTGTGCCGCCGTGGGTTACCCAGTAGACCTCGTCCTCAAAGCCCTTGATGTGCTCGGCTTCTTTCATGAACTCCTGTTCCGGGATGAGGAGCGGGAAGAGGGTCTCTTCGTGGTCCCGGTCGAGCAGGGTGCGCATCCGGGCATACACGTGCTTGCGGATCGCAAACCCGTACGGGTACCAGACATAGAGCCCCTTGACCGGGTAGCGGACATCCATGATCTCCGCCCGCCACAGGATGTCATTATACCATGCAGAAAAATCCCCTTTTTGCGGCAGGGTGCCGAGGTCGTCGTCCATGATGCTGATCCTTTACGATACTAAATGTATGATTACCGGCGTAATAAAAGCCTCGACGCCGGCTGCTATCACTACAAGAGGCAGGACATACAGGAGGAAGACCCGGGCCAGTTTCTGCGCTTCTACGGCAGTATCTGCCCCGCCGTACCATTCCGAGATGAGCGACTGGGCGAGAAGGATGCCCAGGGCTCCCGAGATGATGAAGGCCGGGATCTCAAAGATGCCATGCGGGAGGAGGGCAGCGATGATGAATGCCCAGGAATGATCCGTGTGAATGATCTCCATGATGGACCCTATCACGATCCCGTTCAGGCTCATGATGAATATCGTGAGGATACCAAAGGATGCTCCGCCTAAGAAAAGCAGGGTGCAGGCTTCAATATTGTTCAGGAAAAGCCTCAGGCAGATATCGACCGGGTTGTTTCCCAGGATCTGGCCGGCGACTTCTTTTTCAAAGAGTTTCATCAGGCTCTGGCCGACTTCAGGGTTCTGCAGGGTACCGACCCAGCCAACGGTGAGCGTGGCAAAAAAGAGGAGGAAGGTGACGATGATCGCATTGGTGAGCGGGGAGTTAGACATACAGGACCATCCGTGTCATATCCCGGATACCCGGGGCAAGGCCAACGGTGATCATCGCGAGCAGGACCAGGTGCCAGAATGCGGGATTGGCCTCCTTGCGGTACTGTTCCATGATGTAGATGGCCGGAAACAGCACCACCAGTTTTAACGGGAACATCACAAATGCCGTATGGGTCCAGTCGATCAGGAAGGAACCGACCACATGCTGCTCGATATATTTTACCGACGGGTGCAGGTCAATGCCGTAACTGGTGGCACTGGCGTCCAGCAGCTGGCCAAAGAGGAGCGTCATATAGAGCGGGTCGGTCACATACTCCCATTTCAGCGCATAGCGCATCACGGCAAAGACGATCACTGTTGCGACAATCGCCATGAGCGGGATGATGGCGAGCACGAAGAGGTCGATGCGGGTATGGGTGAGTCCCCAGGACGCCAGGAGCAGCACCACGCAGAAGGAGGTAAAGAGGCCGGCGCCTCCATACACTTTCAGGAAGTTCTTGCAGAGCCCCTGTTCCTGGAGGTACCTTGACACGAAGAGGATGGTGACTGCATACAAAAAGAGCAGCACGTATATGGGGGGAGTGACGAGGAGGAACTGGAGATCGGAGGTGATCATATGGGTGTCCTGGACAACCCGCAGCACCCCGCCGAGTATCACGAAAGGGAGGGTCGCAAGGACAAACGGACCGTCAATTTTCATGTCGGATTTCTTAAACCAGAGGTAGATGAGATAGAGGGCGGCGATGAGAATGAGTGCATAGGTGATCGTCTCTACCGCATTATAGGGTTGTTCGTACCGGACTGGATCGATGTAATATTTGTATATGAAATCACTAATCATCCATGATCTAGAATGAGCGCGGATGCAATAAAATTACTTAAACCCAAGGTCTTTGACAAGTCCAAGTGGATGCAGCTCCCCCGGGATGTGGTGATTGGCCATGACGTCCTCGGGCAGCTCCCCGCGGTCTGCGAGGATCTCAAGCTGGGCACGTCTGCGCTGCTCATATCGGGGAAGAGTACCATGATGCTCGCCGGGGGCCGGGTGGAGAAGATCCTGGAGACCGATTACGAGGTTACGACCTTCCTTGCAGAAGAGATCAATCTCGGGGTGATCAAGGATGCAGAAGCCGCTGCCGAGGGCGTGGACTTCCTGATCGGTGTTGGCGGCGGGCGGGTGATCGATACCGCAAAGATCGTATCGTACAATATTGACCGCCCGTTCATCAGCATCCCTACCGCTGCATCCCACGACGGCATTGCTTCCGCCCGAGCATCCGTACCAACCGTGGAGGGGCACGCGTCGCTGGAAGCCCAGCCGCCTATGGCGATCATTGCCGATACAGGTATCATTGCTTCCGCGCCGCACCGGCTTCTCGCGGCGGGATGTGCGGATGTGATCTCGAATTATACCGCGATCCTTGACTGGGAGCTCGCCCACCGGGTGAAAGGCGAGGCGATGAGCGAGTATGCGATCACGCTCTCGAAGATGACGGCCGAGATCCTGGTGAAGGATGCCCCCCTGATCAAGCCGCACCAGGAGCAGTCCGCGTGGCTCGTGATCAAGGCGCTCGTTTCGAGCGGGGTGGCGATGAGTATCGCCGGGTCATCGCGCCCGGCAAGTGGCGGGGAGCACAAGTTCTCCCACGCGCTCGACATCCTGGCCCCGGGCAAGGCCCTGCATGGCGAGAGTTGCGGGATCGGGACCATCATCTCAATGTACCTCCATGGCGGGGACTGGCGTGCGATCCGGGCATCGCTGAAGATGATCGGAGCCCCGACCACGCCGGCGGACCTGGGGATCGATGATGCGGTTGCCGTCGAAGCCCTGCTGATGGCAAAGTCTATCCGTCCCGAGCGCTTTACAATATTCGATATGGGCCTCACGCGGGAATCCGCTGAGAAACTCGTGCAGATGCTCTACAAGGAGTGAGGTGGCGTAATGACCGAGACAAAGACAAAAGTAACGCTGATGGGGACCGTGCTCGCAAAGCCGAACCTCGAGTTCATCTACGAAGGGGAAGTCGCTGAATGCGATACCTGCAAGGTAAAAAAAGCGTGCCACAATCTCCAGAAGGGACGGAAGTACCGCATCGTGACGGTCCGCTCCACTCACCATGACTGTGCGGTACACCTGAACGGGGCTACCGCAGTTGAGGTGATGGAGGCTCCCGTAACGGCGCTCATCAATGCCGATATGGCGATGATCAACTCAAAGATCAAGCCCGAACTTTCCTGCAACAAGAGCGACTGCCGGAGTTTCCCGCTCTGCCGCCCGGACGGGGTTACTGAGGGCGAGAAGTATATTGTCGTGGATGTGCTGGGAAATGCCTCTGACATCTGTGAGAAGGGCCGGGCACTGAAGCTGGTCGAGCTCAGGCCGGCGTAAATTATCTCTTTTTATGCTCTCCGACCGGTTGAAACGGGCCAAACATATCCGGGATGATGGCTGGCTTGCGGAGGTCATCCCGATGAACTCGGCGGATTTACCCTTCTCCGGTGTTCATTCCTATGTTGTATCCATTACCCCGGGGAGGTCGCGGGCGAACCACTTCTGCCGCTATCAAGTGAGTAGCAGCCCCGTAATTCCGCTCCCCATCTCCAATGCGGGATGTTCCCGTATACTTAAAACGGATAATCATCAGGGTTACTGATATAATTCACAAGATTCTTGAAAGTTACATGCGTTCCACCACTGGAAACATAGAAACCATCGCGGGCGATAACGACTCCCTCGAAGGACCCGCCCTGGAACGTTACCTTTCCATTGGGGGCAAAGAATACACCAGTAACGCCACCTCCCCCAAATCCAGTTAAGGTGATATCCCCATTGCTGGCTACAATTACCACATTAGTTGCAACTGAGCTTGAGGAGCTGGGTGCAGCATAACTGCTTGCAAATATTTTCATATTGCTGGTCAATGCTCCCCCGGATACATATCCCCGTGCCGCATACCAGTCAGCAGATTTTACCGGAGGCATATCCGAGTCAGGCATAGTTACTGTCGGAACGGTTGCTACCTGGATGCACTTGGTTACAATTTCGGGATGATTGAAGTTGGTGGGGATAGTGAACTTGCCGGTATAGTAGATATAGGAATTACTGTCAAGCGTCGGCGTATTGTCTAGGGAAAGATCGCCATTAACGTACACATTTCCGTGGATGTGGGCGTCTTTCAGATAGAAGTTCTGCGAAACATACACGTTCCCGTATATATCCCTCTGTCCACTCCCCAGGTACAGATTTCCATTGACATAGATAGCTCCAGGATTACTTGGAGAGCCCAAACCCGCACTACCGCCGTCAAGGGTAACATCGCCTCCAATATAGATGGTTTTGACCGCGATTGAGGCCCCTCCATTCAGGTCATTGGTAGTGATGGGGCCAGTAATGACAATCGTGGCATCCGGTCCTGTTACATCATTACCAGCAAAAATTAACTTATTTCCATAAACAAAGACATTCTCACTAATGACAAAGTCAATAAAGGACTTTTTCATTACCTGAATGTAGTTCACTTTTGATACGGTACTGGAACTAAGTCCTTTTGTCACGGTCAGATTGACCGTGTAATTCCCTTTGTCCGCATAGGTATGCTGTGGGTTCTGGACAGTTGACGTGCTGCCGTCACCAAATGCCCAGTTCCAACCGGTTGGAGTACCTGTGGACTTGTCGGTGAATGAAACAAGGAGGGGTTTCGATCCGGATGTCGGGGTCCCGGTAAAGTTTGCAGCAAGGGGTGAGATAACGGTGATATAATTCGTCCGGATTAACGTCTTGCTCCCACCGGCATTGCTTACCGTCAGGTTAACCGAATAGATCCCGGGTGTCGTGTAGGTGTGTAATGGGCTCCCATAGGTCGAGGTGTTGCCGGAGCCAATGTCCCCAAACGTCCAGATCCACGCGGTAGGAGTTCCCGTTGAGGTATCCGTGAACTGCACTGCCAGCGGTGCGGTTCCGGATATCGGGTTTCCGGTAAAGTTAGCAACGGGTGCGGGAATAACGACAGCCTTGAATGTTGCACTGATGGAATGGTCTGAACCGACATTCGTGAATGGGTAACTTGAAATTGGTCCCTGCGATGCGCCATCGACAGCGACATCCAAAAGGGAGTACCCGGCGTTCGGAGCTATCGTGAAGGTCTGGCTGTTGCCGGCATTCACCTTCACGGAACCGGTGGGGGTAATAGTGCCGCCAGAACCTGCTGATGCAGATATGGTGAAAACCGTGACATCCGGCTGCACACTTGTCTTGTCACCGAGTAAGACGGAAGTGATGAGGGCAGCGTTAGTACCATGCTTCGGGGATTCGGTATAGACGACATCAACTTTCGAGGGCATTGTATCTGCCGTATAAGAAAGGACCTCCCCTGCGGACCAGGTATTATCCGGATCGAATCCCATAAACTGGGCGGTGCGCAGTGTTCCATCGACATAGATCTGAATCTTGTCCTGCTGTAAGGAGTCACCGCCGGCATGATATAATTTTACCAGTTTGCTTTCATTGGTAATTTGCAGATTCACTGCGAGATTTTTGTCCGGGGGGGATGACGAGAACAGACCAATGGCAATAACTGCTATCACAACTACAAAAATCGAGATGAGCATGAGGACGCCCACCATCTCTGCAGCTCCTCGCTCACGTGTGGTTTCCGGTTGCATGAACATCCCTCTCAAATAATCTATAGACGATATCTACCGGAGAATCCGGTTGTTATATTCATGTAAAGATTTTACTATTATATCAACTGATCCAGACGGCAAAAAGAGAATGCAACATATTTTCCATACGAATAAACCACGATTCACGAAGAGAAATGCGGAGGAAAGCCCTCAACCAGTCCAAACGAATTATCGATTTGCTGGATCGTTTTATTACGTATCTTAAAAGAGAGGTAAGGAATCAGAGGCTCATCTCAGGTAACGGTGCCGCTACCGACAAAATACATGCTCTTGGTCCGGTTATCATGCTGGAGGACAAAGATGCCAGTAGTTGTTGGTCCGACATTGTTGATTGTTGTTGTAACAGCAGTTGTTGTCCTGTTCCAGATCTGGCTGGAAAAGGTCTGGGATTTCGCATCGGACGGATACCGGTTCACAACAAGTTCGATGTTATACGTACCCGGAGAACCTGAAATTGCCAGGGTTGACCGCAGATCCTTATAGCCCGTGACCCAGGTATTATTGATAGCAACAGCGCCCAGGTTGAGGTCACCGCCACTCCGGTTGGTGATGGAGAGCGTTGCTTTTTCAGCAGTCAGTTCCCAAATCTGGTCCCCAATACCGAATGCACGCACACCGGGTGAGAACCCGGACCCGACAAACGGCGTGATCGCAACATTATTTCCAATAGCCAGCGGGACCATGACCGGGCTGGATGCTGCAGACGGAGTGTAAAAGATAGTGGAATTTATCTTCGTGATATTGAACTGAATGGACCCTGACAGGATTTGCATCCCGCCCTCTTGGTAATAATTCACCGAATTGTTCGTCATATTCTGCATCAACTGCGATACAGAGATCACAGGGGGATACGTAGTCCGGGAGAGTGCATCCGGATTCGTTGTAACCGATGCTGCAATAACAGATGAAGATGCAGAACGAAGCACAACCCCCCCGCTTCCGGTAGCGTTATAGATAATTGCAACATTATGGGCACCCGAGGGGACACCGGTAAGAATGAGATTTTGTCCCAAAGACCACTCATTCCCACCTCCGGAAATTGTGTATGGTTTTATGGTTCCATCGACAAGGACAGAAAAATCCCCTTGTTTTAAGGTATCGCCCCCGTTATGATACAGGTACAGGTTGTTACTATTGTCACTGCCGGTCATGAAATTGATATTGGGAATTTTCTGAGGCGTGGGTTGTGAGAAAAGGAGCATGCTGATGATGGCAATCGCCAGTACAACCAGAGAGATCATCAGAATTGCCCCGATAATCTCAGAGACTCCTGATGTCGTATCGGATCTCCATTGAGATGTTCGTTTGGGGTGCGAATTATTTCTCATCATTTCTATCAGGATATCGCCGATGCGATGCTGTTGAGGGTCACATCGTATTCAGCAGGCTGGAGTTTCAGGAACACATTCGCAGCAGATATATTCATAAAAGCGGTTGCCGGGCTCGATCCCGGGGGACTGATGCCATACTCATTCTGTGCAATGGTAAAGATTTGCCCATTCCGTCTCGTTGTGTTAAAGACATCGAGCCACATCCTGGCGGCGTTGTAATCTGAAACCTTCACAGAGACATTTACCCAGGAATTCTGGACCGCAACCTGTTCCGTTTGATTCAGGTTTCTAAACCTTGTATCAACACGGACCGGACCATTCCCCCCCATACTCCCAACACCGTACAACCGTATGGGGGTTATCGTCACGGATTTTGTCGTAGCATCGTTTGCTACAAATGATATGGGAGGGGATACGCGACAGGTTGACCCATTATCCTGGGAAAGAAAGACTCCCCCGCTCTGGTAATAGTACGTCTGTTGGATCCAGTAATCAGTAATAATTCTGCGACTTGTACTCAAGAATACTCATAGTATAGGTTTTGAAGACCGGTCCGGCAGGACCATTCGATGTGACGGTCATCGTATCCCCAGTGTCTTTTACCGCAAGAACCGCAGAAGATGCGATAGGGTTGAGCATCGGCAGGAACAATCCACTTGCCTGGGTATTTCCCCCGCCGGTACCAAGATTCATGGATGTCGAAAGAGTCACCCCGCTCTGGCTCCAGGATGCACCGCTTGGGCTGTTAACCCAGAGAGAGTCGAGACTTATTTTATAATCAGTAAACCGGTCTTTCACCTCATTCATCTGGGTAATCTCAGCTTCGCGCCCATTGGCAGGAACAATATAGATCATCCAGAGGGCAAATGCGCAACGAGAACTCCCAGGAGCAGGATGAACCCTACCACTTCAGACAAAGCCAGCTCATAATTCTGGTCCGGGATACCGCGTTTTTCTGCCATTTCCTACTGATGCGTTAGGTGATGCCACCTATAAATGTTGTTTGTCAGAAATCTCGGTTTATCGCAAAAGCGTAGGTAAACATCATCCAAGTGTGTAGAATTTTTCAGAAAAAGGTAAATTCCGTGCCCCATGATTACTCAGAAGTGTTTTGTGCTTTGCTCTCAAAAAAGTATAAAGAAATCTCCCTTAAGATACCGTTGTATAACCATGACACTCTCACAAGGCTGCATTCTCTGTCACCAGGGCGCAAAGCTGGTCCTCTTTGTTACAGGAAGGTGCCACCGCACCTGCTGGTATTGCCCACTCTCTTCCGAACGCAAGGGAACCGATACCGTATTTGCAAACGAGTACCCGGTAGATATTCCTGCCCAGATCATTGAAGTTGCGGAGAGTATGAGCGCTCTGGGTACCGGCATCACAGGAGGAGAACCGCTGCTGGTGCTGGACAAGGTGACCGCATATTGCCGTCAGCTGAAAACACATTTCGGGCCGGAACACCAGATTCACCTCTATACTGCAAAGGCTCCAACCGATGCAGAACTCGCAGAGATGCAGGGACTGGTAGATGAGATACGCCTGCATCCTCCCCAGGAATGCTGGGAAAAAATCCATGAATCCGATTTCATCCGGTCGGCAAAGCGGGCAAAAGAGATGGGCTTTGATATCGGTATCGAGATTCCGGCATTGCCCGGGCTCGAACACCTTGTACCGGCCCTGCCATACGTAGACTTCCTCAACATCAATGAACTCGAATGGGGGGAGTCAAACGCGTACCAGATGCGGGAGCGGGGGTACGAACTTGCTGATGAACTGCACAATGCAATTGAGGGTGCAAAGGGATGGGCAGAAGAACTCTGCCGGCACGACAAGGTGCACTGGTGCTCATCTGCATTCAAGGACTCGGTGCAATTGCGGGAACGGTTGAAGCGGATCGCACAGAACACCGCACGTGCCTTTGATGAGATTACCGATGACGGCACGATCGTTTACGGGGTCATAAAACCATCAGAATCCAATAAGGGTCAATGTCTCAGGCTCTGCAAAGATACATGTGAACCGGACAGTTACGAGGATTGTGGTGACCGGATCGAGATGGCATGGTGGCTGTTAACGGAACTTTCCGACCAGATGGACGGGGAGAAATTTGTCATCGAACGATACCCCAACAAAGGCATGATAGTTGAGATGACCCCCTTATGATCCTCCGCACGCTGATCGATCCCCTGTACGAGCGATATCTCAAAATGCAGTGCAGGCATGTGCCCAATCATATTGCCATCATCCAGGATGGCAACCGGCGATATGCGAAACAGCGGGGAGTGGATACCGCCCGGGGGCACCGGGCTGGGGCGGACAAGACAGAGGAGATGCTGGACTGGGCACATGAACTCGGTATCAGTCATATCACCCTCTACACCTTCTCAACCGAAAACTTTTCCCGCCAACAGGATGAAGTGGGGAACCTTTTTGCCCTGTTTAAGGAGAAGTTCACCAGCATCCTCACCGATGAACGGGTAAAAAAATACAAGATCCGCGTCCAGATGGTGGGGGATCGGTCACGACTTCCCGAGGACCTGCAGGCGGCAATAGATGCAGCTGAAGACGCAACAAAAGACCACGCCGGGTTTCATCTCAACATTGCTCTTGCCTACGGCGGGAGAAACGAGATCGTCCTGGCTGCCCGCGAGATCCTTAATGAAGTGAAGAACAAGGGGATCAACCCGGATACCATTGATGTCAATACGGTGGAGCAGCACCTTCATTCGGGAAAGGGGATACCTCCGGTAGACCTGATCATAAGGACAGGAAATGAATACCGCACATCAAACTTCCTGCCATGGCTGGCAAACGGCCATGAATCGGCAGTCTATTTCTGTGCCCCGTTCTGGCCCCTGTTCCGGAAGATCGACCTCTTACGTGCCATCCGTACCTACGACCAGCGAATCTCTGCAAAGAACGGGTCCTGATTCTTTTGGGTTTTAAAAAAGTTCAGATCGCGTACTATATTTCCCTGTGCAGACAGATCAACCATGTGACGGCTCATGACGGGAAAAAAAGAGACTGAGATCGCGTGGCGTCATACATCTGTTATTGTACGGGCGGATATCTTTACAAAGGCGCACGAACAGGGCATCGATATCTCGGATATTTGCAATAAGGCACTTGCGGGCATCCTGGGAATGGATTACCGCCAGCACCATGTCGATGACGCGCTGGTAACCCGGCCGGTAATCATTGCACAGAATGCTCCTCCGGCAGAAGAAAATATCCATACCCCCGGGGGTCATCCGGCACACCTGACAGGCCACACCCCGGTCATCAATGCGGATGATCCCGCAGCCAGCCTGACCGTGAGAAGTGCTAAACGCCTGCCGAGATCCCAGCCACCTCACAAAGAAACGGGGGATGCGATTGTCCCGTCGCACCCAAATAAAGAGAAAGGAGTTTTGCAACAGGAAGATGATGCAGCTCACGAGGGAAGGACTAAAAAATCCACTTCCGGAAAAACCCAGAAAAATGATGGACTCAAAAAATTTGTCTCAACAAAGATCACCCGCAGTGATACCATTGACTCCGTAGTCTCCAAAGACGACATGTACCAGACATTTACCCGGTTCTGCAATGAACACAAATATGCGCCGGTACCGGATCGCAAGGCATTCACCCTTGCCCTGAAAAACAAATTCGCCTTTTTTGACAAGACGATAAACGGAGTGCCCAGCTGGGTAAATGTACGGTTACAATAACGGCTCCCGGACCGCAAAAAAACATATCTCAAAAATTATTAACAATTTTTAAAGATTCCGACAAAAATTTCGCTGTTATCCAGAGATCGCTTCCGTGATGCGGGAACCTGTTTTTTTGATCAATAAAAATCTGAAAAACCTGGTTATTTCCCGAAGCGGCGCATCCGGGACTGGTAGTCTCGCAATATCCGCAGGAAATCCACCTTCCTGAAATATTTCCAGTTCACATCAGAGAAGAAGAGCTCAGAATAGACGGACTGCCAGATGAGGAAATCGGTGAGATGATCCCCCCCGCTCTTGATCACCATATCGGGGGTGTATTTGAATGTCAGATAGGATTCCAGGAGTTTTTCGTCCACCTCTTCAGGGGCAATGCGGGCCTCCGCCATCCTCCTGATGCAGGAGCTAATCTCCCCCCTGCCGCTCTTTCCGATTGCTACAACAACATCCATACCCTCACCAATCTCCTCTTCAGTGTCTCCCACGTGGAGTATCAGATGGGCAATGGTGCCAATCTTCCTGATCTCAGCAAGGCACTTTTTCATATCTTGGGGAGACGGGGTTGCGATATAGAATGTAAGACCACGGATCACCGGCTGATCGGATGCCTGATGTTTAGAAATATATGCAGAGATCTCGGTACACCAGGATGTAGCCAGATAGAGTTTTTCCGGGGCATCTGCCATATCCTGCCCACTTATCATGAAACAAACATTCCCCGGCAGCTCCGTGATCTGCCGTTTGAGCATCTGTTCATAAAGCCAGTACATCATGTTCCTTCCCATTATTGGAAAGTCAAAGGTAAAGAGACTTGAGGATTGCAAAAGGGCGTCCCGGAGTTATACCGGGGCATCCTCAACCCAAATCAATAAAGTCAGATGGCACACAGATATGAAAAGAGATTATCATGCAGCCTTCCCAGAGGGAAGATTATCTGGAGGCCGTCCAGTTCTTCTCTGAAAAAAATGCCCGCTATCCCAGCTATGAAGAACTTGCGGCAACCCTTTCGAAGACCGTGGACAGGGTTCGCTCAGATATGGCAGAACTGGGATCCAAAGGAGATATTATCATAGCAGCTGACGGGACAATCACGCTGACACTGCAGGGAAAACAGACGGGAACCTGTGTCATGAAAAAGCATGAGACACTCCAGTGTTTTTTATCCGAGATTCTCGGAATGGATTCCTCGTCAGCTTCTGAAGAAGCCTGCACGCTTGAACATGCAGTATCGGATGAGACCATTGACCGGCTGGGAAAACTGATAGTAACCCACGATCACCTGCTGCATAATGGAAAGGGAGAGTACAAAAAAACCGATGATGAAAAGACGTGCAGGGTTGAGGCTGATGATTTCTGCAAATCCCCCAGCATTTCCGATTTTTCCGAGGGGGAAGTGGTTATAATCCAGTGCATCCACGGCAGGGCATGTGCCCAAAGGCTCCTCGATCTTGGTCTTGTACCGGGGGAACGTGCCACGATCCGGAGAAAATTATCCAACGGTGCACTTGTTGTACAGGTCAAAGGATGCGATGTAGCAGTAAGTCCGGAGATCGCATCTGCAATTGGCGTGGAGCGTTTGCCATGAAAATTGCGCTCCTGGGAAACCCGGGAGTGGGTAAATCCCTTATCTTTAACCAGCTCACGGGTCTGGGGGTTGAAGTCAACCGGTATCCGGGTTCTTCCGTTGCGCTGGAGTGCGGTAATGTCTGTTACAAGCAGGAAAAAACCGAAATCGTCGACCTGCCGGGCATCTACTCCCTTGATGGTAACTCGGAAGAAGAGACACTGGTGCGCACGTTTTTAACGAGTGGCGGGGCGGATGTGATCGTTGCCGTCATTGATGCTACCAAACTCGAGAGAAATCTCTACCTGTTTGTTCAGGCCGCAGAATTCTCCCCTAAGATGATTGCAGTCGTCAATATGATCGACGAAGCAGACCGTCAGGGCCTGCTTATCGATGCCGACAGCCTTTCCTCGCACCTTGGGGTTCCCGTCATTCTGGCCGCTGCATCGGAAGGCCGAAATATTGACAGAATTCTTCCCGTTGCACTGGGTCAGGCAACTCCCGCAAGGGTGCATGTACCGTACGATCACCATATCGAAGCTGCCTTAAAAAGCCTGGAAAAGACGATCGGGACCCCCATGCATACAAACCTGCTCGCACTTCAGGGAACAGGAAATGATCCGGTGCTTCTCGATGCCGCTGGGGCGATCGCACAGGAGATCGGGATGCGCCATCGGATGTCTGTAAGCCAGATCATCGCAACAAACCGGCATAACTTTGCCCGGGAGATCACGGCTTCTGTAGTCAAACGCTCAAATCACAAGAAACCCTATGATCTCGACAGCCTGCTTACCCGGACATTTCCCGGCATCCCAATTCTCTGTACTATCCTCTTCCTGTTGCTCATGTCAGTTTTTTTGATCGGCTCATGGATGGAAGAGATCATCGTTGAGGTTTTCACGGCATCAGTTATCACGCCGTTTCTGGCTCTCGGATTGCCACCCCTGGCAAACCAGCTTGGTTTTTCCCTTTTGATTGCACTTCAGGCGGGTCTTGGCATCGCATTTCCTTTCATTTTTACCTTCTATATCGGGCTCTCTCTTCTCGAAGATACCGGGTACATGACCCGGGCTGCCTTCCTTGCAGACCGGGCCATGCACCGGATCGGGTTACATGGCGAGGCGATAATTCCTATGGTGATAGGATTTGGGTGCACAGTCCCTGCGATCATGAGCCTGCGTCTGCTCAAGACACGGAGGGAACAGACTATAGCGGCATGCCTCGTCACTATGATACCCTGCTCTGCCCGGACCGTAGTCATTGCAGGTATTGTCGCTGCCTTTGTTGGTATTCTCTGGGCATTTTCCATCTACCTGATCATTTTTATTCTGCTCATCCTCACTGCAATTGTATTAAGTCGCATTACACCAGGTGAGCAGTTCGGAATGATTGTGGAGATGTCCACACTCCGGATGCCGCAGGCTCACCTGGTACTCTCAAAATCCTGGCTCCGGATCAAAGAGTTCCTTTTCATTGCAATGCCGGTCCTGATCGGCACGAGTATCCTTCTGGGCCTTTTCCAGTATTTCGGAATGACCGAATTGTTCGAACAGTTAGTGTCTCCCGTGACCGTCACCCTGCTCGGGTTGCCGGGTTACGCATCCACGGCACTCCTGTTCGGCGTGTTCAGGAAGGAACTCGCCTTCGAGACACTTGCCGTTCTTTCCGGTACCGCAAACCTTGGATCCGTGATGACCAGTGTCCAGTTGTACACATTTGCGATTGTAAGTGTTCTCTTTGTTCCCTGCGTATCTACCATTGCAGTACTGTACCGTCAATTAGGAGCGAAAATCGCCATAATTACCTCAGTTTATACGGTATTCCTCGGTCTTCTCATCGGAGCAATTATAAACATTCTGATGAAATGATCACACCATAAATGTACTCTTATAAGTCAGGGATCGAACAGATCGATCAGTTGTCCGGCGGATTCGAGGCAGGGACCAACATCCTCATCCTTGCCCCTCCCATGAGTTACGCTGAGCAGCTTGCATATGCCCTGACCAAACCCCTCGAAGGTGAATATGCAATCACCCTCTCAACCAACGAACGGGCTGCAGAGGTAGTGGATTATTTCAAACTCGCGGGATCGGACAAACGGTTTGTGGGAGTAATTGATGCAATCACAAAAAGCTCCACTCCAGGCATCATCGATACGCCACGACTGATGTTTGTCTCCAGCCCCACTGATCTCACGGGGATCGGAATCAAGTTCTCCAATATGATCGAAACGATATTCGAGGGTGAATTTTCCGAAGGTGAAGCAGGTTTATTCCCGCCTCCGATACGATTCTGTGTGAACTCCGTCTCCACTCTCCTCATGTACCGCAAACTGGAAGTGCTGTACCAGTTTCTCCATGTACTCACTGCGAAATTGAAAAAGATCGAAGGTATGGGAGTTTACCTGTTAAACAGCGAATCATTCGATGACAAGACACTCTCTTTGATAAAACAACTGATGAACTGTGTTATTGAAGTCAAGATTGAACAGAACATCAGTTACCAGGGAATCCGGGGAATCAATACCGACTGGCAAAAATTCTCTGTCAATAAAGGGCAGGTGACCATACTTCCATGATCACCACAGGCGTAAGCGGCGCCGATAACCCGGGTACCGGGATAAAACACCGGCAAATGATAGAAGATATCCACTCCGTGGATAGCATCATCCGGTTTTCTGGTTGGGGAATAAGGATGCTGGCTTTCTGTTATTACTCCGGGAGGTTCCCATGCTGACTTTCGTCGGTCTCGGGCTCTATGATAAGACTGATATCTCAGAAAAGGGGCTTGCATGCATCCGGAACGCGGACCATGTGTATCTCGAGTGCTATACATCACGGCTTATGGGCTCAACGGTCGAAGAACTCGCGGATTATTATGGAAAACCGGTTCTCCCGCTGTTCCGGGAGGATGTTGAACAACATCCGGAAGCAATGCTGGAACAGGCTGAAAAAAGCAATGTTGTGTTTCTCTGTGCAGGAGACCCGATGGTCTCTACCACCCATGCAGATCTGCGGATACGTGCGGCAGAACGGCATATCAGGACAGCAATTGTACACGCGTCATCAATAGTAAGTGCGGTCTGTGGATTGTCCGGGCTCCAGAACTACCGGTTCGGCAAATCCTGTTCGGTGCCCTTCCCGCAGAAGAACTGGTCACCGACTACCCCCATCGATGTAATCGCCCAGAACCTGTCCCTGCGCTTGCATACCCTCGTCTACCTTGATATCCAGAATGAGAGGTATATGACAGTGCCGGAAGCCGTAGTTCTTCTGGAAGAAATGGCAGAAAAAAAAGAGATTAAGGTACCATTATACGTAGGTATTGCCCGGGCGGGATCAGATGAACCGGTCGTACTCGCAGGTCAGGCAGAAAAGATCATGGCCGGTAATTTCGGGCCTCCTCTTCATATCCTTATTGTTCCGGCCGAATTACATGAGATGGAACACGAATACCTTGAGAAGTTTGCTGGATTATGAAGATCGCTGAGTGCCGGGATGCACTTGCCACTGCTCTAACCCATTGCCATAATGCCGCAGATCCGCCTACTCCTCTTGAACGGGAGGCTTTTGCCATCAGGGAAATGGCGCAGGCGTACCTGGAAGACGGAACAACTTTTTACCATAAAGGGGATCTTGTCAATGCCCTTGCTGCATTCTGGTACGGGGCCGGTTGGCTGCATTTCGGGGTATCATCCGGACTCCAGGTCTATGAAAGTGGGAGACCGTTCTGCCCGTTTGCCGGATTATCAGAAAATCTTCCTCTCATGTTTACGGAGAAACTCGGGGAAAAAACCCATCGCTACGAACATCTCCTGAACACCGCAAGATTTTCTGTAGAATGCGCAGGGGAACCTGCCACAATCAGCAATGCTTTTGCCGGTAAAGTACTTTTTATCACAGGGCAGTATGCAGCACAGGGAGCCATATACGTCAAATACGGGGCACATGAAAATGCACTTGCCTGCTTCAGTTACGGGCACGGGTGGCTGGATGCCGGAGTAACGTGCGGATATTTCCGTATCATGGCACACCACGAAATTTTCACGGTATGAGGTGAAACAAACATCCCCCCGGAAAGGAAGCATTGCGCCCGTTATTAAGATATCAAAGCGTTTATACTATGCATCATAACCTGATTAGGTAATAAGACCATAATGATCATCTTCGTCGGATATTGAGGTGTTTTCATGGAGAAGTCGCAGGTAAGATGGCTCTACATTTCGGTGGGTTTCTCACTTGCGATCCTGATCATTATCCTGTACTTAACCATCAATGAAAATACGCTTACGTATCTCCAGCAGGTCAATCCCTGGTACTTACTTCTCGCGTTTATGACACATCTCCTGACGATGTGCTTCTGGGCATGGCGTGTCCAGAAGATGACCGGGTCACTCGGGTACCGGATCGGGTTTTTTTACAGCCTGAACCTGGTCTTTGCAAACCTGCTCGCGGCTGCAGTCACCCCGGCACAGACGGGCGGTGAACCGGTTCGGATTCACGAGCTCTATAAAGCCAATGTCCCTCTCGGAGATGCAACTGCAATTGTCATCATGGAACGGGTACTTGATGGGATCGTTCTCGCCCTGCTCGCTGCATTTGCGATGATCGTTCTCACCGATCAATGGAAGAGCCTGGGCACGGTATCAGAGATAATGGTCTATGTCACCTGGATCTTTGTCGTAGGCTGCCTGTTCCTGTTTTATCTCGCCATCAGAAGACCGGATGTAGTAAAGAAGGTTGTTAACCGTTGTGCATATTATTTAACACGAAAATGGGAGATTACACGCGTCGAAGAGCTAATCGCGAGAGCGGATAAGGAGATCGATAATTTTCAGGCAGCGGTCATCAAGTTTGTCAAGAGCGCCAAAGGTGGACTCGCATGGGGATTTCTCTTCACCCTGCTCTACTGGGTATCTGAGATAGTTACCGCTTCCCTGATCCTTGTCGGGCTCGGGCAGCCACCCCTGTTTTTGGAGTCTTTTGTAATTCAGCTCATCCTGTGTATCCTGATGATGATGCCCTTAACCCCCGGCAGTTCCGGTATTGCTGAGGTGGGGGCAACTACCATGTACGCCTTGTTCATCCCTGCATCCATCGTAGGGATCTTTGTCGTCATCTGGAGGATCGTGTTGTATTACTTCAACATCGCGCTTGGAATCATCTCCAGCCTTATTATCGTCCGACGTGAAGCGAACAAGCACGGATGAGCAAAAATCCCGTTTACCTTAACTCTTATCACCGATCACTGCAATCTCTCTTTACCGGACATGACACAGGTAAGGTGCGTGGTAAAAGGGGTATTTGTCACGACTGGCGATACTGCGACCGTGCCACTTGTGGTACTGGCTGACGGGAATGACCGCCTCCTGCCAATATTCATCGGCATATGGGAAGCCGTGTCGATCAACAGCGCTCTGGTAAAAGAAGTTCTTCCACGACCCTTTACCCACGATCTCTTCATTGATCTCTGTGCAAAATTTTCCCTGATGCTACGATATTTACAGATCGACAGTATCGAAGACGGCGTATATTACGCCCAGATTGTAATGAGTTCCGGCTTGCAGGATGAGTATATTGATTGCCGCCCGAGCGATGGCATCGCGCTTGCGCTTCGGGGAGATATTCCGATTTTTGTAGAAGAGTGCGTTCTTGCATCCGCAGGGCAGAAACCCACAGAACTGCCGAATATGGTAGACCTCCTCACATTCCTGCAGAAATAAAAAAGTTATTTTCGCCGGTGTTCCAGCTCTTTCATTACATCGTTAAGATCGATTCCTGCGGCCCTGAGTGCCACAAGGATGTGGAACAGGAGATCTGCGGTCTCTTCTACCGTTCGTTCGTTGATCCCGTTCTTGATCGCGAGAATAAACTCGGTGGACTCTTCACCGACTTTCTCCAGCACTTTATCGATACCTTTCTTGTTGGTCAGAAGGCGGGTGGTGTAGGACTCGGGGTTGGGGTTCTCCGACCGCTCGTATATCACAGCCCATATCTCTGCAATAATCCGGGGATCAATCCGGGGGTTCATGAGGCCTCCTGAATAAGAAGCACTTCACCCACTTCAATGCCAAAAAACCTGCGGCAGAGCGTGCGCGCCTTCTCAATATTGCAACCAGCCTTTCCGATTGCAATTCCAAGGTCACTTCGTTGTTTGACAAAAACATTGACCGGCCCGTTTTCCGGCCCATGTTCAATCGAGATCACTTCAGCAGGTTTGAAAATATTGGCAATAAATTCATCCACGGTCTCTGCATACTCTACCATTTCGATCCGCTTGCCGAGTACATTTTGCAGGCGCTTGATATTGTCACCCTTTTTACCAATGGCAAGACCCATATCCCCAGGGCGGATGACGTAGATAACCCTGTCGAACCGATCGTCGATTACGCAGTCGTTTGCCGTGGATTTTGTTAATATTCTCAACTCTTCGATGTACCTGCGCTCTTTAAAGCCAATATTGCGTTCCATAGTAAAATCAATCCTATTGTATCCGCAGATTTTGGGATATTCGAAATTTTGTTAGGCTGTATTTTCCGGAAAAACCGGAGGGTGCATGTGTGCCTTAAGTTATCATCACACGCTCCAAATGTAAAAAAGTTTTGAAGAGTGACTAAAAAAGGTATGAGACGGATGGTCTCCCCGGCAGTTATGAAGATCCCCGAAGGAATTTTCACACCCGGATTAGCGGATCAGGTAAGTGATGGATACCTGTGCACTGACTGTGATATCCCCGGGCTGAATCGGGGTGGGTGCTGCCGACTTCAGCATAGCGTTTCCTGCCATATAATTATCATACAGGACTGGGGAATATCCGCCGCTGATATCGGCACTCTGCACTCCCGTGACGGCAGTACCCATCGCACCAGCGACCGTGTCGGCATCTGCACGTGCATGTGCAACTGCTTCTTTCAAGGCTTCGGTACGAAGTACCTGGAACTGCTCCTCCGACAGGAGGAATTGGATGGAATTTGCCTGGTTGATGCCGTTTGCAACTGCAACATCAATGACATCACCGGTCCGGTTCACATCGTGGAGAGTGACCGTCAGGGTGTTGGTGACCCGGTATGTGCGGACCTTCTGGTCAAGGATGGACTTGGTTGTGTCATCATATACCGGGTAAATATTGTACCCGGTTGTCTTGAGTGCATCATGGGGAATGCCGATCGCGACCAGTGAATCGATGACCTTTGTCATCCTCTGGGCATTGTCCTGCTGGGAGATCTTCACATCGGCATTTTCGGTCTCAACAGAGAACGTGACCTGGGCCCGGTCGGGTGTGCCGATTACGTTACCGGTACCGGAGGAGTGGATCACCTTATCGTTACTACCGGTGTCTGTGGATGCCGCTGCCGCAATCCCAACACATGCTATCGCCATGAAGACGAGAGCAATCATAAAGAGCGAACGTTTTTCGATCATAGATTATCACATAACCTTGAAAAGAAAAGGGGTTAAAGATTACTTTGACTACGAAAAAACCCGCAGTTATAACCGGGAAAAATATTGGGAAAACCGTAATGAGTATATGTCTTGATTACCAGTTGGCAAAAAGACCACCGTCACCCCCAAACTACAATATAATTGACGACAAATAGTAACCCGATTCAGCATGGGAGCAACTATCGTAGAGAAAATTTTTTCTCGAAAATGTGGCAGCGAGATACGAGCCGGTGAAGTTGTCATGGCGCCCATTGACGGCGCAATGATTCATGATATTACCGGACCACTTGCCATTCAGAAGTTCTACGAGATGGGTGGATCCAAAGTCTTTGACCCGGAACGCGTCATTATGCTCTTTGACCACCAGATCCCGGCAGATTCCATACCGGCAGCAGAGAACCATGTATACATGAGGAAATTTGCCTCCGAGCAGGGAATTTACAACTATGACATCAATGAGGGTGTCTGCCACCAGGTTGTGCTCGAGAAAGGGAGAGCAGCACCAGGGGAGATCGTGGTCGGCGCTGATTCCCATACCTGCATGTACGGAGCCACCGGAGCGTTTGCCACCGGAATCGGTTCTACAGACATGGGTTTTGTCCTCAAATTCGGTGCCCTCTATTTCAAAGTACCCGAGACAATCCGTGCGGAAGTATCAGGGAAGTTTCCCAAGCGGGTCGGGGCAAAGGACCTGATCCTTTCCATAGCAGCAGATATCGGGGCTGACGGAGCAACTTACCAGGCAATAGATTTTGCCGGAAAGACCATCTTAAAACTCGATATGTCAGGCCGTATGACCCTGTGCAACATGGCCATAGAGATGGGCGGAAAGGCCGGGATCGTCGCACCAGACAAGATCACCTGGGAGTACATGAAGGGGCGGCGAAAGATGAAGTCGTTCGAACTCGCGAGCGATGATGATGCAAAATTTGTGACTAAACGCACCTACAACGTCTCTGACATGGAACCCCAGGTAGCTATACCGCATAATGTGGACACGGGAGTGCCGGTCAGCAAAGTCGCCGGAACCCACGTAGACCAGGTGTTCATTGGCTCGTGCACGAATGGGCGGTTTGAGGACCTGGAGGAAGCAGCAGAAGTATTGGGCAAGAAGAAGTTCAACCGGAAAGTCCGCGTCATCATCATCCCGGCATCCCGGGACGAGTACCTGAAGACCCTGAAGGCCGGTCTTATCGAGAAGTTTGTCAAGGCTGGAGCACTCGTGGAGGCACCCTGCTGCGGACCCTGTATGGGCGGGGCATTCGGGCTCCTGGCACCCGGTGAGGTGTCTTTGTCGACCTCGAACCGGAACTTCAAGGGACGGCAGGGAAGCACCGAGGGTAGGGTATACCTCTGCTCACCGGCAACAGCAGCGGCAAGCGCGATCACCGGTGTTATCACCGATCCACGGGAGGTCTGATTATGCGAGTCTGGAAATTCGGGGATGATATCGATACGGATGCCATCATTCCTGGGAGATTCCTGACGATTTACGATCCCAAGGAGCTTTCAAAGCATGCCTTTGAAGGTACCCGGGACGAGTATGCAAAGAAAGTCAAAGCGGGAGACATTGTCGTAGGGGGTCGGAATTTCGGTTGTGGTTCTTCCCGCGAACATGCCCCCCTTGCCCTCATTGGCGGAGGAGTCAACGTAGTAGTTGCGCAATCGTTTGCCCGGATCTTTTTCCGCAATTCAGTGAATGTCGGGGTGCTCCCCGTTGTCTGCAAGGAAGCAGACAAGATACAGGATGGAGCAAAGATCACTCTCAATCTCAAAAAAGGCTTCATCGAAGCAGATGGCAAACAGTTTAAGACCGAGCAAGTGCCGGGGTTCATGCAGGGCATCATTGATGCCGGCGGGCTCGTTGAGTATGCAAAGAAGCTAAAGGAGGTCCCGGCATGTACAAAATCGCAAGCATAGGCGGAGACGGAATCGGCCCGGAGATCGTGGCCGAAGGAAAGAAAGTATTAGAGGCCGCAGGTGAACGATTCAACTTCGATATCCAGTGGACGGATTTCGACATCGGGGCTGACCGGTACATCAATTCACGAAAACTCGTCACCGAGGAGGAACTTGAGGAACTTTCGAAGTTCAAGGCGATCTATTTCGGTGCGATTGGCGACGAACGGGTCCAGCCGGGGATCCTTGAAAAAGGCATCCTGCTGGCCCTCCGCTTCCATTTCGAGATGTACGTCAACCTTCGGCCGATCAAGCTCCTCGATGGTGTCGAGACCCCGCTGGCGAACAAAACTCCAGCGGATATCGACTTTGTCGTAGTCCGGGAGAACACCGAAGATTTCTATGTGGGAATCGGTTCCCGGTTCAAGAAACACGAGAAGAAGGAACTCAATGTCATTCGCGACATGTACAGTGTGAAGTTCGGGCTTGATGTAGAGAGCGATGCGGAGGAGATCGCGTACCAGATCGGTGTTGTCACCCGAGAGGGTTCACGCAGGGTCCAGACCTATGCCTTTGACCTGGCCATGCTGCGGGAGAAGAAACTCACATCGGTCGACAAAGCGAATGTCCTATCAGATGTATATGGTCTCTGGCGCGATGTCTTTACCGAGACGGCAAAGAAATATCCCGAAGTCAAGACAGAGTTCAACTTCGTCGATGCCGTCACCATGTGGTTTGTCAAGAATCCCGAGTGGTTCGATGTTGTGGTCACACCCAACATGTTCGGCGATATCATCACCGATCTCGGGGCCATGATCCAGGGAGGGCTGGGCCTGGCCCCCGGTGGCAACATCAATCCGAAAGGTACATCGATGTTCGAGCCGATCCATGGTTCGGCCCCGAAGTACAAGGGCATGGGCGTTGCAAACCCAATCGCCACCATATGGGCAGGATCATTGTTGCTCGATCATATCGGAGAGCACAAAGCGGCAGCAGCTATCGTCACTGCTATCGAGCAGAGCATCAAAGACGGCGTTGTCACCAAGGACATGGGCGGTTCAGCACGGACAACAAAGGCAGGATCGTATATCGCCGACTGCGTGCGTAAGGGGCACTGATCTGTCCGGTACGGATCACTATCTTTTTTTTACAACAGAATCGCGGGAAATTATGTCTCCTTTCACCCTCAATCTCCAGAAATATCGCTCCACCGCGTAATCGAACGGCGAAAGTGTCACATAAAATACCGAACAACATAAGGATCCTGTCAATACGACAAGAAAACATATAGGATGAGAAGGTGGGCCAATAGGATTCACAAAAACTCATCGGATAAATGCGGGTATCCAGGGTTGACCCGGTCAGACAGTTATAGTTGTGAATGATCGAAAGAAACAATCGAATTGCACCTCAAACAAAGGGGGTCAGGATTTCTCATAACAATATGGCGGATTTTTGCAAAGAAGAAAATTTCCGGGGCAGTAGACACGAGGGGATTATCGAAAATCTGGTAAACCGGATCCATACCCGTAATCAACAACCGCTCTGTATCGGGATTGATCTCACCGGTTCTGAAAAAAAACCTTCAGGAATCTGTGTCCTGCGCGACAGGGATGCGTACCTCTCGCTGATCGCATCCGATGAGAGTATCATTGAGCTTGTTCAACAAAATGGGGGCGCACTTGTCTCGATCGATTCCTCACTGGGCCTGCCAGCAGGCAGGTGCTGCGTTCTAGACACCTGCGATTGCCGGAAATACGGGATCATGCGGGAGTGTGAACGGATCCTTCGCAAGAGGGGAATCAGGGTCTATCCAACCCTGATCAAAAGTATGCAGAATCTTACGTTGAGGGGGATGAGGCTGGCCGGTGTTTTCCGGGATGCGGGATACACGGTGATTGAGAGTTACCCCGGAGGTGCGCAGGATATCCTGCAGTTCCCGAGAAAGAAGATCAATCTCCGGCAACTTGAGACAGATCTGATTGCAATGGGAATTATTCCTCATTCAGACAGGGAGCCGGTCACCCATGACCAGCTCGATGCCCTCACCTCAGCCCTTGTCGGATATTTTTATCTCGCTGGCATGTACGAATCAATAGGGAATGAAGCAGAAGGATACCTGATACTGCCGGAACTGAAATAACCGGTTGACAGGAAAGTGTCTTACTTCCTACCCGCCAGGGTCATGAATCAAGATCCTGTAAACCATTCTTCTTTTTATTACGGAGTGAAAACCTGTATATGGGCAGACTGCAATGAATGCTAGAAAACCATGATTCAATACCAACGATGTTGCACGGCGCTCAGTTTTCTTGCGCTGATAATGATCGTACTAACCTGCGGATGCACGTCATCCGGGAGTGATACCGGGAGCAGTTCAGGTACCACTGACGATGGAGGATTCCATTCATCGTTTGCCGAACTCAAGGGCACCTATGTCAATGTCGACAACCCGGCCTCGTCAATCATTCTGAACTCCTATGGGGGCGCTCATATAGAAACAGGTACATTGGGAATTGACACGTCCATCTATATGGAAATGGACAAATTATATCTCGCTGACGGAACACTTATTGGCGATTACCCTATCAAAGACGGGACGTTGACCTATCAGGGTATGACCTTCAAACGAAAACCTTAAAACCCGACTCTTTTTTGACACTTTTCTTTAAACCTGAAAAACTCCAGATATCGGTCAAAAAGCATAAGCCCGCCTGGGTTTTTTGCAGGTAAAACAATAGTTATGGTTTTCTTAAGCGTTCGGATGCACGAAAATGTATTTCGTGTCAGAAGAGGGAGACACACACAATGCAGAAATTTTGTCCCCGGTGTGGATCATCGGTTCAGGAAACTATGAAGTTCTGCAAAAACTGCGGCGCTGCTCTGAATAATGAGGAATATCCTGAAGCAATTTCCGATGAAGATAAAACCGTGGCGTTAAAAAAAGCCGGCAGAAAAAAACACTACCTCTTTGTTGCAACAATAGTGGCAATTCTTCTTATCGCAGCTCTTGGATACCTATTTTCACAAAATTCCCTGTCCATCAAGTCCGATCCCATGGGTGCGGGTGTATATCTCAATTCGGAATTCCGTGGAGTGACGCCGACGGTAATTTACAACCTGCTCCCGGGCGAGTATCAACTGGAACTCCGTCATGACGGTTATCCCCCTGGAAAAAGAATATTACTTCCCATCTCGGTAAGGCAGAGACCATCGATGCTGACTTATCTGATAACCTTATTCCGGAAGTAAAAGTTTCATGTTCATCCGATGAGAAGGGGTTGAGCACACCACTTTCGGCATTATGTATGTATAAGAAAGGAGAAGTGGTGACAATCTCGGGAACAGCAGTCAGACCCCATCCCAAAGAAAATTCCATAATAATGGTCTCGATCTATGTACAGGAGGCAGTTTCACCTCTTAAAACCCAATCAGTTTCTATTAGCCCGGATAACACCTACAATCTTACCATCAATGTCACCGCGTTACCCAGCGGGGACTACCGTCTAGTAGCGTCAATCCCTTCCGGCCAGAAATCTACCGTTGCATTTATCATAGAGAGTCAGGACGATACCAATCTCCGGATTTTGCGAAAGATAGTAGAAGATTATCACAAAATCCACACTTATAGCCTGATCGATTACTTCGTCTGCGCAGATATGGCGCAGGACGTCTGGAATATCGTGGACACTCAAGGTATGCGGGCGTTGCTGGTTGCGGGAAATATCGACAACCCGGATGCAAGCTGGAAAGAATACAATCATGCCTGGGTGATAGTGGAAACCGCTCCACGACAATGGATTGCGCTGGAGACGACTGGGGGTTTTCTCGTTGAGAGGAAAACGAATCCCAATTACTATCGGGGGATCTTCTTTGAGAACCCCCGGGGCTTAAAGACAAATATGGATTTAAGCCGGGACTATAACAGCGAGATCGATCGGTTTGTACCAATTGTCAGCCAGTACAACGAGAAAGTACGTGCATACAATACTCAACGGGATTTTTACCGGTCCCTCACCGATTCCTACAATAAAAAATATGTGGGGCAGAACCTTACGGTCACGGAATACCAGGAATCTCTAATGATTATAAGATCCATCGATTCCGAACATCTGAAACTGATTCAGGTAAAAGCTGAACTTGATCAAATGACAGTCACCTACAATAATGAAAAACTAGTCATGGACAACATTACCGCCCGGATGAACGAGCTCGCGGCAAAAGGTGCGAATCTTATGAACTCCTGATTATTTCCCTCATTTGTTCAACCGCTTCGGAAGGCGGGGTTTTTGTCATGACCGATTCTTTACGGCCTTTGTCACCGACACATTTCGGGCTATACCGCTTGCGTATGTATCCTCATAGGTTGTTGAATTTGCATAAAGGCAATGGATAATTGTGGTCCGCCAGACCTGGACCCTGTATTCCCGGTCGGAAATTTCCGGGGGAGGGTTCTCCCTCAGAGAAATCTCCCGCTGGGAGGATCCCTTCGCAAAGGAAGGATAGGGGTAGATCGGCCGAATCCATAATGATCCGGGGGGATCCTGCGATATCCCCGATCTGAATTACTTCAGGTTTCGGGGAAGATCAGAAAACAGATCATCATCTTCCTCACATGACTTCCGGGAAAAAAGAGACTGAAAAAATCCAAGCGGCTTTTTTCTGAGGGCAGCTGAATAAACCGGCTGCCCGGAAATACGCTTATTTGCAGGAGCCAGGTCAGGAATCAAAAACTCGGCTTCTGCAAGCCCTTCTTCAACCAATGCTTTTTCAGTAACATCGATAACAAAACCCGCTATGGAAACGATCTTTCCATTCTTAACCAGCGGGATCTCATTGACTTCAAGTTTTACGACCCTCCCATCATTCGAATGCATCTCAAGCCGGTAAGGAGGCTCACGCCTGCCAGATGCAATCGCCCTGATTGTCCGTTCAAGTCCCGGACCATTTATTGGATTATCTGTGAGATAATCTGTCCAGAAGCGTTTTCCATCCTTTGGATGACATCCGAGCAGTGCCCGCAACCGCGGGCTTACGAACATCGTGGAATGATCGGGAGTATGGGTGTAGTACATCTGGTTCCCGCTCTCGATAGCAAGCATCAGTTCCTCATCCTTCTTTTTTATCGCCCTCTGCTCGCTCTTGATCCGGGTGATATCCCGCCCTGCTGCAACAATAGATACGATGGTTTTGTTATCATCCAGCACAGACTTGGCCGACCAGCTGTAGCATCGCATTCCCCCGGACGTCTGGATCCATTGTTCCACCATGCAGGCAAATGGCGGACGAAAAAGCTTGGTCATCTGGGTGGCAATGACATCGGAATAACGCTCGCTGGTAACCGGCATGAACACACTGCCAGCCAATGCTTCCCGAGATTTTCCGACTGCCTGGCAGTACGCTGAGTTCACAAAGAGGAGGCGGCCCTCCAGGTTGAACTGAACAATCAGATCCTGCTGGCATTCCACGAGTTCCCGGTACACAGTTTCAGCGGTCTCCGTCATCATTGTTCCCCATGCAGATTCACGTTGGAATTACCGGATAAAAGAGGAGTGTTCTTCTCCACCCAAGATCATCGGTTGCAGAACTATTAATGTTGCACGATTCCCTCAAAAAAATACGCTGATGGATGGATATCCGGGGTATGCAATCACGGAAAATCTCACCTAATCTGCAAAGCCGCCTTATACCGCTGCACTGATCTGTTGCTGGCCATATGAGCTCCGGCGGGCACTGATGGAAGCCGGAGATGGAATCCTTACGATAGTTGCCAGACGCTCTTTTCCGTACATTACCCCACGAAGTGAATTTAACGAGACCGTAAAATTACCGGCCTCAAACAATTCGATGTTCAGGGCTTTTCCCGAAACCGAGACCTGCGCCAGTCCCTTCACCGCTCCGAGGTAGTACTGCCACTGGTGGGTAAGTTCCTCCAGTTGTACGAAAACATGACCGGATACTGCCTTTGAGAGATCAGAACGCCGTATTGCATACCGGGTCCCAAGAATGTGGACTTCGATCACTGCGTGAACATTCCCTTCATTGTCAATTGCACTGTACCCGGTTCGCTGGAGATATCCTGCTTTTTCCATCATACCCGACCACCTTTCTGTCGTAGTATGGCGTTGCAGTGCCGGCTATATAACCTGGGACCGTGCGCAGGGTGAAAGTGAAAAGTCCGATCAGTTTCGGGAAGCGAAAAACTTGAAATGACAGAAAAAAGTGCCGGAGCAAAACTTACAAACAGGATTTCTTGTCCATACAGGTATTAAGTACCTGTTCAACGAGAATAAGTGTACCGTTTATCCCGGCAAAGGGGGCGGGTGCAAGACGGACGGAACCCCTTAGCGGGGGGGTAATACCGGTAAAAGCCCCAGTCTTACAGACCGAACGCTCAAAAGACGATCCCAGAACCAAATCGGGATTGTATCTCCCAATAAGATTACGTACACCGTCAAGTCCGGTTACAAGTTCAACAGGGTACTTTGATTCGCCGGGAGTATTTCGAGAACCAATACACCGGATATCAGCATCCAGGTAGCGTTCGAGCGTCGTTGCTGCATGCCGGGCATAGGAAAAGCCGGCAAAGATCGCAACAGACGGGGGATCAAACCGGAGCAGGTACTTGTCACACGCCTTAACCAGCCGCTCTTCCTGCCGTTCGAGCTCCAGAAAGACCCGGTCCACGTCTCCTTCGGCAAACACTTCACTCAGTCTTTCGAAGGTTGATTTTATTGCCGGGAAACCAAGTGTCCCACCACAATACTCTCCAATACCACTCCCAAAATCCTCGTTGGTGCCGATCGTATACGGTGCAGCGTGCTGCACCTTTTCGAGCCTGTCGTGAGAAAAGATTGTCCCTGCGGGAATACCGGCGATACGCAGCAATCGCAGGATCTCCTGCACATTGCCTGCGTAGAAGGGATCGAACAGGCAGACACCATCGATATTCACACCCCTTACCTCCGGGTCAACCTTGGGTGCGAGTATTGACAGCGCATTCTTGTATCCCGCTTCGACATCCCCGGAAAAACCCGGACTGTCAACAAGGATCACATCATGCTTTTCGAGCATCGACTGGATATCTTCGCCAAGAATTGCCGGAACGCACGTTGTAATGACCGCAATGCGCCCTCCCCGGCCGGATAACCCGCCGATCACTTCGTTGAGCCGATCTTCAGAACCGAAGATGATCTCATGTTCGAGAATAAAGGTGCCGTGAAGGGGAGCGTGGAGGAGCGTGGTGGGATAATAGTAACAGCCGCTCGATCCGTGGATCACGACTGTCATTCCCTCAAACCCTGCCAGGCAGGCTGCCGCCCCGGTCATCGCACAGGGCCAGAGAGGATTGGTACATTCAGGCATGGATCTGTCGCCTCCAGCGATGGAGCATCCTTCGCACTCCGCTCGTCCCCACCGGAGATCCCGGACCGAGACACACACAACCCGGGTTCGGTTGCCCCATCCGGATCCTGAGCACTTTTGCCACTTCAGCGGACGAGTTCACGCTATCCGGATCATTCATGGCCGGGTCAAAGGATGCGGCCATGCCATGGAGATCGGAAAACCTGGCAAGGGTATCGTCCTGGAGCTGGCGTTCTTTCTCCAAAACACGACCGCAATCTCTATCAAATAGTTTCGCAACGGATTCGAGAAACAGGAGGGTACCGGAAAGTCCGAGGGGGAATACCGGGATATAGGGGGTGCCAAAACGCAGCTTCAGGAAATCCCCCACAGGAGTGAGTGCCGGTTCCCGGAGTATGTTGAGCCGTGCCGCACCCAGGGTGCCAATCTCATCGAACGCGATCTCATGCACAAACCTCAGGTTGACCGGAATGCCGAGGGATTCCAGGAGGCGAACAACCTCGGCGTAGTTCTCCTCCACTTCATATTCAAGATTTTTTTCGCCTATAATATTCACGCAGTCATGTACCGGAACGGCCCCAGCAGACCCGGCAATCGCAGATAAAGCATTTACCACCCCGTTCTGGAACGTCCCTCCAAGGAAACCGGCAGTCGGGACGACGATGACCGGCACGTCAAAATCCCTGCTGCAGACTGCAGCAACATCATCCCCGATAGTATCGACAATGCAGGTGGAGAGTACAAAGATTGCATCAACATCACTTCCTGCCACGGTCTCCAGGGTCCGGAGCAGCGCCCCTTCGCCGCCAAAAACAATGTCACACTCGCATAACGCGGTAGACACCAGTGCCGGCAGGGTGACTGTTTCATTGTCAAGCCCGGTTGCGTGCAAAAGGGAGAAGTTATGGTGCGTGCATCCCTTTGGCCCATGGACGATACTGGCAGTATTGCGGACATGGGTCGTTACCGAGAGAGCCCCGGTAATAGTACAGCCCCCGAATCTAGATGTATGAATAGGCAAGGGATTCAAGATCATCAATCTCTAACGGGGTGGGAATGGTAAAACGCGTATTCTCCATCACTCGTTTTGCAAGGCTGCGGTAACATTCAGCCTGTTCGGATGCCGGTTCATATTCGATGACCGTTTTACGGTTGAGTTCCGCAAGTTGCACCACGCGATCCCGTGGGATGTACTGGATAAGCGAACTGTTTACCTTCTTGGCGAACTCTGCTACAAGTTCTTCTTCTCGGGGCTGGTTCCGGGCATTGCAGATCACCCCGGCCAACCGGCAGGTGCTTTTGGTTCTCGAAGAGAGGCGCTGTATCGCCTTGCAGATATTATTGGCGGCATACAACGACATCAGTTCGCCGGAAGTTACGAGATAGACATCCTGCGCATACCCTTCGCGCATTGGCATGGCAAATCCACCACAGACAACGTCCCCGAGCACGTCATATACAACGACATCTCCTTTCAAAGCTCCGAACTTTTCGAGCAGCTGGAATGTGGCGATGATTCCCCGCCCCGCGCACCCCACACCGGGCTCGGGTCCACCTGCTTCCACACAGCGGACCCCGTTGAACCCGGTAAATTCAATCTCGGAGAGCGTGATTGGGGTTTCGCCCCGTACGCGGACAAGATCCATGACCGTAGGAATAAAATTCCCGTGCATCAGCATCCGGGTACTGTCCCGCTTGGGATCGCACCCGATCTGCAGGATGTCAAGCCCCATACCGGAGAGGGCAGCGGAGAGATTGGCCGAGGTGGTGGATTTGCCAATACCTCCCTTGCCATACAGGGCGATCTGTTTCATCACCGTACTATGGAGTGGCAATTTATATTAGATCTTCTGATGTTAACAAAAGTAAAGTTGTTTTACAGGGTACCGGAAGCTATCATCCTTTCCTTTAAACCCGACGACCAGCGAGAGCCATAATTAGCATCACTACCGGGATAACCTCGAGCCGGCCTACCCACATCACAACAATGAAGATCCCTTTGGAGATGAGGGGCATACCGGGAGAAACGTACCCGGAACCCAGGCCGCAGGTGGAAAATGCAGAGACCACTGAAAGAACGATCTCAGTCACCGAAAAAGCAGTTACCTGGAACTGGATTGCGGCAAGGGTAGCAACAAAAATAACCGCGACCGAGAGGATAATGACGAGCATATTCTTTGATACTTCAAGTTCTGCAGTTGCCTTCGGGATTACCCGCCCTCCGAGCCTGAACGGCAGGAGCACCTTGCCACTGACAAAGAGACGCCGGAACCACCAGAACAGGGCCTGGATGGCGAGGATAATACGGTGTAATTTAATACCACCCGCAGTACTGCCGCTCGCCCCCCCGATAAATACGAGCATGGCGAGAAAGAGGATCGTCACACTCGCCCACGTGTGAATGTTTACGATAGAAAAACCGGTTGTGGTAACCGCAGAAACCGTCATGAAGAGACCCTGATGCAGGGCCGGCAGGTAGTCAAGGTTATTAAAAAAAACCAGATCATAGGTAAGAACCGCAGTCCCCGTAGCAATAAAAATGAAGAACAATTTGATCTGTTCATCCCCAAACAGGCTCCAGCGCCGGTTTTCTGCAATAAGATAATAGAGTTTGAATGGCAGTGCACCAGCGATCATGATCGGGATGAGAATCAGCTCGAGCAGAGTGCTCTGGTAATACAGGATTCCCCCTTCATGCAGGGCAAATCCTCCGGTAGAGATTGCAGTGAGTGCAAGATTGATAGATTCCCATAAGGAGAGACCGGTGAAAAGGATGAGGCCGAGAGCAAAGAATGTAAGAATACCGTAGATCTTCCAGAGGGCACGCCCGGTAGAGACTACCGCCTGCATCAGCGGTTCATCCCTGCTTTCCGTCCGGAAGATCTTCGAACGGGAAAGACCGGTGCTGCTGGCCATTGCAATCGCGAACGCAATAATTCCAATACCGCTGATCCACTGCATATAGGATCGCCAGAAGAGGTGCGTATGGGGAGCCGTCTCCAGGGACTGCATCATCGAAAAGGCCGTTCCAGTCCAACCCGCCATTCCTTCAAAGAGTGAGTCGGCAATGCCCATGTGGAGACCAAGCATAAACGGCAGACCGCTCACCATTGCACTGGTAAGCCAGAAGAGGGCGACCGAACACAGGGCCGTGGAAAGTCTCACCCCCCGTTCCGTGCGGGGGAGTCTCTGGATAAGCCTGCCGATAACATAGAACGTTACGGGCACCGAGGCCATGGGCAGGAGCATATTCCACTCATAAAACAGGACCGCAACAATAAGAGGGAGACAGGTAACCGGGGCAATAAAGACAAAAATGTCTCCGAGATCTGCAATGATCGTGGAAAGATGCTCGAACCGGTGCATCGCTAAAGAATTGCTCCCGGGGCTCTATTAGTGTTTGCTTCCCACAGCCTGAAAAAAGAAGAGTGAATACTCAGATCTTGTTCGTCCAGAGCCCGTGGACATTGCAGTATGCACGTACCTTGGCATTTGCATCTGCAGTACAGAATTCAGCTTCGGGTTTTTCGCCGGGCCTGAAGCCACGGATATAGACATTCTCACCTGTCCGGACTTCTACCCACTCGATATAGTGCTTCTCTTCCATGGGATGAGGAATCGATCCAATTTTAACAACAATGCCAGTTCCCGCTTTTTCGACAACCGGAACATGCTTTTCTTTTCCTGCATCAGCGGTCTTTTCCAGTTGCAGGATCATCGGCTTCCCACAGCAGACCAGATTTCCATCCGCAGCATGAACTACCTTGATGATGTTCCCGCACACATCGCATTTGTAGACTTCAAACATTTTTGTCATGATCTTAAAACCTCCATGCTTATACTATCTTAATCTCAGTATGCTTCTTTAAGATATCGTCAGCTAACCGGTCGAGCTGTTTCAGCGTTGCTTCATCCGGCTGCCCTTTCACCATCACCGGCTCAAGGACTTCGACCTTGACGTGATCCAACATCTTTACAATGGTATCGACAGTTTTGCCCCCCCAGCCAAAGGATCCGATGACCGATGCAAACCGGACTTTGGGTTTGAGCACATTGGCGAGATAGGTCGCATATACTACCTGGGGGTGGGGTCCGAAGAGCACGGTTGGTGTCGCCACTACGACAGTTGCCGTATCCACAAGCGCAAGTGCCAGTTCCCCGATATCCGTCACATTCAGGTTGAATGGTTTTACGGTGATCCCACGGGCGATCAGGGCATTTGTCAGGTGTTCCACCATCTTCTCGGTGCTGCCATGCATCGAGATATAGGGGATCACAACTTCATTCTTCACTGCATCGGATGTCCAGTCGGAATACGCATCGAGAATCAACTGCGGGTTCCTGTGAATAGGACCATGACTGGGTGCGATCAGTTTGAGAGGGAGTGTCTTTACCGTCTCAAGATGCCCTTTGATACTGGTCCGGAATGGCATCATGATCTCTGCGTAATATTTTTTTGCCGACCGGTAAGATGCCGCCTCATCAGTTACAAACAGGTCTGAAGAGGCCATGTGGAACCCGAAGAGATCGCAGGAGAAGAGGATCTGGTCCTCTTTGAGATAGGTGATCTGCGTCTCCGGCCAATGTGTCCACGGGGTGATATAAAATTCAAGGGTCCGATCGCCCAGGGACAGGGTTTCTTTATTCTTGATGATCCTGAATCGTTCCGGAGGCAGCTGGAGCAGGGCAATAAGGAACTCTTTGCACTTCTCATTCGTGACGATCACGGCATTCGGGTAGAATTCGAGAATCATTGGCAGAGAACCCGAGTGATCCTGTTCTGCATGGTTAACGACCACGTAATCGATCCGTTCGACACCAAGCTTCAGGAGATTTGAGACCAGCTCGAACTCCTTTGCAGGATCTACAGTATCGATGAGTGCGGTCTTCTCGCTTCCCTTGATCAGGTAGGCATTGTAGCTTGTGCCATCCGGGAGGGGGATGAGGGCATCGAAGAGACGCCGGTTAAAATCCAGTGCACCCACCCAGAAAATTCCTTTGGTAATTTCCCGTGAAACCATAGCGATCAGTCACAACTCCGGTTAAAAAATCTTTTTGCTGCTCCACAGACCGGGCATTTCCAGTCATCTTCCAGAGCAGTAAACTCCCTGCCCGGGGGGATATTCTGGAGCGGCTCTCCTTTCTGTGGATTATATTCATGCCCGCAGATGGCACACTGGTATTTTTCTGTCAAAAATAAAAACCTCCGATGGGTTAGTTGTTACTTTACTAGGGTGAAGATTCGAAATAATCATTTCGATACAGCATAAAAAAAGGGAAACCGGTTTCAGGAATCGCGGGGAAGAGGATCAGGAACATTATCAGCCAGGTGATACCGTTCCACAAAAAACTTGAAAGAATGATTTTTCAGGGCCGCCGTTTCGAGAGAGAAGGACTTGAGGATCTCAAACATAAAATCAATCCGCGAGTCAAAACGCCGGGGCATAAGCTGATTGAACTCTTCTTTGAACATCTCATCGGTTGCAAGGCGTTCTTCAACACCAAGATTCCGGGCAGCAATTGCAGACAACCCGGCGTAATACCAGCTCTCGATCTCTTTAATCACGATAACGATGCTGTGGCCGGAGATGTTATTGAAATGGAAGTACAGAATCTGCTTTTTATCCCGCACTGAACGTTCAGAATCGATATCCGCAACAAAGATGTAATCATTGTTCATCTCCCGCACACTTTTCAAAAAATTGTTTATCTTCACCCTCTTGATACAGGCATACGGGATAATCTCGATCGATTCATACCGTGACATAAAGAGAGGTTTTATGATGCGGCCGAAGAACCGGACATCATCCTCCCCTTCGACCAGGATAAAAAGCCGCTTTTTCATGCTCACAATCCCAGCAGGTTCTGGACATACAGCTCTTCAATCCCAATCTCGTTTTCAAGAAACGTCCTGACCTCCTCTTTATTCGCAGGGCGCGATATCACTGAAAAACCATTACTATCCCGGGAAATAAGCAGGATATCTTCGAGATTCACGTGTTTTACTACCTCAGTGCTGTGCGTGGTGATCATCAGCTGCTTTTTTTCCGATGACTCCTTCATCATCGCCATAAGCCGGGCAACAAGGAACGGGTGGATATGGCTCACGGGCTCTTCAATGATAATGAACGGTTTATCCTCGAAATAGAGTGCAATGATGAGAGCAAAAATTGCGATAGTGCCATCGGACAGGGAAGACGCCGGAAGATCATGGCTCTTGGCATACCGTTCGCGGAGCGTGAGAATGAGCGAGACATCCATGAACTTTTTCACAGAAAAATCCTCCACAAAAGGCAGTATATCCCGGAGCAGGTTGGAAAATTTTCTTTTTTTCTCGGGATCTTCGATGATAGTTTTTATTACGACCGCAAGATTGCTGGCATCCTCTTCAAGATCCCGTTTTCCGGTGATGACTGCTCCCCGCTTGGGAAGCTTCGGATCAATATCGTACACCGCAATCCGATCAAAGAACTTTTCAACGTGCGGCAGAGGATAGGCATACGGGCTTTCGAGCAGAAGAGTCTGGCCCGGAAGATGCACTCCCCTGAAAAAGACCGGGATAATTTCCTGTTCCGTGAGGGGGCAGCCATCAGGAATATGGACGACAAATGTCACCGCACCCTTTTCATTGATTATCTGGACCTCGCCTCGTCCCAGGGAATGAACATTGGTGACACCGGTTAGCGTTCGTTCACACGATGAAATTGCACATCCAATCACCAGCCGGTCCCGGATTATGGTAAAGCCATCCCCTTCAGCATCGAACCGTATCGCAAATTCGTACGAAGATTCACAGGACTGGAGCCCCAGATGTTTGTTCTCTTCGGCCTTATGATCAAAAAAGTCCATCTTCTGGTCGGGGGTATAGGAAATCCGTATCGCCAGGTCACGTTCATGACCAATCTTTGCATTGCGGACATATTCCGGACCCCCCTGCATAGCGAGGGCATTTGCCAGACCATGACGTGCAATATCCCGCAGGAATTTAAAAATGCTGATGAAGTTGGACTTTCCCGCTGCATTGGAACCTATAACCACGTTAAAAGGGGAGAGATCAACATCGAGTTCTGAAAAGCTCTTGAAATTCTCTACGTGCACCTGTTGTATGGGCATATAATCTCCGGTAAGTTCTCGTCACCCTGCAAGAAAAAGAAGGTATTGGTTATCCGCCCGGATCAGGAACTGCAGGTACGAAATCCCTGTTTCAGCCTGCCTCGTTATGGATTCAGAACCATGATCGCGTAATTAAGATATGCAGCAAAACTGATCCAGACCAGGTAAGGGATGAGAAATGCTGCACCGATAATGGAGAACCGGGATACCTGGATAATGATGCACAGCACGAACGCCCAGAGCAAAACGATGCACATGAATGCAATAAAGATGGAATGCCATCCAAAAAAGAGATAGGACCAGCCGATGTTCAATCCCAGTTGGAGTAAGAACAGGATAAACCCCGTTAACACTTCCGCTTTGGAGATTCCCGACAGCAGGATCAGGGCAAGTGAAATCCCCATAAAGATATAAAGAACGGTCCAGACGGGAGCAAATACCCATGAAGGGGGATTCAGGTCAGGTTTCTGAAGCCCGGCATACCATGCAGGTATCGAGGGAGTGGTATAAAGTGAGCCGATATACCCGGCAAGCACGCAAATGCCAATTGCAAGCACAAGAACAACCGTTGTTTGTATGGTTTTTTTGACCGCCATAATCTACCCGACATAACAGTTTGGATTAAGGAAGTAAATGATCGTTGGATATAAAAAAATAATTATGATACCATGGGGAAATTATCAGCCAGGGTAGACTGCCTGAATCTTAACGAAAAACGAATACGGAAGGATAATCACGCAGCCACAGGAAATTACCTCAAAAATCTCCACAAATCCAAAGACAATGAGAGGGGCTCATGATCAGAACAATCTTTCTTTGAAAATGTCGTTTCTGGGTCCTGCAAAAAAATTTTTTAGATATCGCGCTTATCCTTGCAGTCATTTTCCCTGCCGGTTAAACCGGAGTGAATGAAACCAGGAAAAGATGCCATGTGCATTTTGTTCGGGAAACACCCCTTCTGACACAGATTTCACCTCTTCAATGGAATAGAAGGCATTCGGGTGGTACTGTTTGATTATGCCTACTACGTGAGCAAGATCCTGCCGTTTGATGATGGTAAAAACCATCTTGACCTTTCCGGTCCCACCTTCGCCATCAATACTGGTGACCCCGTAATTGTGTGAGCGTAAAAACTGTGTGAGCTCAAAAGGATCTTCCTTGATGATGATACGCACACTGGTCAGTCCAAGGGAGAGTTTCTCCTCAATTGCCATACCAACAATCGTACCGGTGGCAAACCCGGCCCCATACGCAATATAACAGACAACATTGGTGAGATTATTCATCACCTGGCCAATCGCTGCAAGCCAGATGATCACTTCAAAAAACCCGATGATGGCCGGAAGATACTTGATCCCTTTCGACATGAAGATGACACGAATCGTATCGAGGCTCATGTCGCAGACGCGGGCACAAAAGATAAGGATCGGCAACACCACGAAACCAAACACGGGAGATGTGAGGAAGGCGTCGACCATGATAATCTATTATTACCGATCGGGGGTGTTAATAGTTTGTGGTATTTTAAAAAAAAAGCAATTACTAATCCATATCACTCTAAAAAAAATCCCGGATCAGAAAAGCAGTATCCTGCCATCCAGACTCGTGAAAGATACAAAAAAAGTGTAAGAGATCAAGTACTGCTGGGGGTTACATTGGCAACGGTGAACTTCCCGGTCAACGTACCTGTTATCTGGCTCCTGATATTGGTCACTTTGACATCCCAGAGACCAATTTTTCCCCCATTGGAGGTCTTAAGATCCAGGACACAGGTAATTTTTGTCCCGGCAAGAGACGATGGGGTGACACAGTCAAGAGGTGTGCCTGAACCCTGAACAAAGGTTACTTTCACACCATCATCGAAATTCTGTCCATAGATGGTTATCGGGATCTGGGTGTCACCCAATTCGGCATTAGTGGGAGAAACACTTGTGATAATCGGGGGGGCCTGACCGATGGTAAAGGCACCGGTCTTGGTGTCGGACTGTCCACCGGGGTTGGTAACCACAACATTGTAGCTCCCCTCATCGGCGCTGCTGAGAGTGAAGGTACATCCTATCGAGGTCGAAGAGGAGACAGAAACACCCGTTGCAGCGATTGACGGATACCCGGGCCTCGTCAATTTTGCCGTGGCACCGCTCTCGAAATTCGCACCGGTAATGGTTACGCCGACAACTGCGTTCGTAGCCCCGCTCACAGGAGATATGCCGGTAACGGTGGGTGTACTCCCGGAAGCGGTCGTGACAACCGTCGGAGGAATCGTGGGAGTGATAATTGAGACAGAAGAGACAGTCACGTGGGTAAGCTTTACCGGGTAGACTTTCTCGACAAGGGTTCTTTCAATTTTTTCTGTCTTGTTATCGCTGAAATGTCCCCATGAGCCATCAACATTTTTGTGTATCCACGCACGGATGTACATATCATTCTTCGAGTCGTACTGGGTGATGACATACAATGTCTGTTCGGTCGATGACGCGGATTTGGCGATGATATCCCCCGCTACAAACTTTGCTGCGGGTAATGTGGATGTAGGCACCGGTGTTGCCGCACCATTTGACGACTGGTCCGAACAGCCGGCAATCAGTACCGCAAAAACAAGAATAAGGCAGATTAATAGTCCGTTTGTGATTTCTTTCTCCATACACGTACCGTTCGGCGGATATGCGTATAATATTTTTGTCAAATGACCTAGCCGAAAGGTATAAGACTATCCCGGAAGCGTAACAGTCCTGAAATTCCGGACAAAATACCAGTGAATTCCCAGGAGTGTGAGGAGTGTGAGGACCGTAAGGAGGGCTGATCCATAGACTGCTGGGATTGCAACCTGGGCAACAGATACGTCAACACGGTCAGCCATCACAAATGTCAGTCCGAATGCAACAAAGATGCTTGCTGCATAGACATCCCTCACGGCAAAGAAGAAAAATGCTGCTGCAAGCCCGAGCACCAGCAATCCCACCAGGCTTGTTTGAGGGTGAAACGATGGAGTGTGCACAAACGAAGTGAGACAGAAGAGCCAGGCCGTTACCAGGCTTCCTGCCGCGATAGAGATGATGACTCCCCCTTCCCGCACGAAAGCCTGTACATGAGTTCCCAGCAGCACCCAGCAGACCATAACGGAAACAATGGCGGTAGGTAACAGGAGCAGAAAGGTATACCCGAATGCAACACCCCCGGTCCCAGACGGCAGGAAGAACTCGCTGACCGCGTATCCAAAAAATATCGTCATGGCACCGGCAAAAAATGTCCGTCTCATAGAGATAAATCCTATCTGGAACAGATTCGCCGCACCGGTGACGAACGATTCCCGGATACAGTAAACGGGAATGATCATTCCCGTAATGATACAGGAAAAAACCGTGTACAGCATAATGCCCTGCGGATCAGCGTACCGGAACAACTGATGATCTCCTTCGAACAGGGCAGTTACGATCATCCATACAAGATAGATACCCGAGGGGATCACGATCAGGCGGATCAGGCCGGCACGCGATACCGGAGGGTCAGACGGCCGAATCAATACGGGTAAAGGCTGCTGTTCCTTGGACATTCTTTTTTACGCCCGGTTCAAGGTTCATTCACGATTCGTAGAATAGTACTTTTCAGGTTATAGTATAGGAAAATTCGTATGAACGGTTATCCCGGAATAAAAATTATGTCCGGGTTTCGCAAAACACCCGGAGTGCACGTTCACGCACTTCTTTCGAGAGCCGGAGAGTGATCATCCGGTCATCGAATGTAGGAATGGAACGCTCATAAATGATGCCAAGTGCGATGCGGGCATCGCTGTTGTAGTCCCATTCCCGGGCATGGGTACACGCAGTTTCAAAACTCAGCTTGTCGGAAGCCGGAAGATCATACACCCGGGAATCGTAATAGTCAGCCGCTGGGAAGAAGGTGGCGCAGATCTGGAGCACATCTATGAATGAGAACCCTTTATGGTCGACAGCTGCCTTGATCAGCGCTTTCAACGGCTCCATCTTCCGGGTATATCCCCGGGCTATGAAACTTCCCCCGCTTGCGAGAAGGAGTTCTATCGGGTTGATGGGATACTCTGCGGTGCCTGAAGGAGTCGATTTTCCCTTGAAGCCAAGGGGGGATGTGGGAGTGTACTGCCCGGTGGTAAGACCGTACACCCGGTTGTTGTGGACGATCACGGTAATATCGATGTTGCGCTTTGCTGCAAAGATCAGATGGTCAAGACCCTCCGCATACGCATCACCGTCCCCGACACAGCAGATCACCGTCAGGGCAGGATTTGCAAGTTTTATTGCCGTGGCAGCCGGGATTGCCCTCCCGTGAAGGGAGTAGAAACTGTTGATATTGAGATAATCCGCAATCTTCGCATGACAACCGATACCCGATACCAGCACGACGTCATCAAGTGACTTTCCTTCCCTGAGCCTGTCGGAGAGCAGGTTTTTTAACGTATGCTGGAGGGCAAAGTTCCCGCAACCGGGGCACCACGTGTTCTGGGCGCTGGTGATCAGTTCCCGGGTCATGAGATACCCCCCTCCTTAATCCGCGAGACCAGTTCATCAACCGTGAAGGGTCTGCCATCGAGCCGCAGGATCTTCTTGTCTGCGATACATACCGTGCTGCCCCGCGAGAGCCGCAAGTTGTCCCGTAGCATTCTCTTCAACCGCAATCAGCCGTTTGACACCGGCAAGTGTTTTTTTGATCTGATCGACCGGGAACGGTGCAAGTACGATGGGACGCACCACCCGGAGACCGAGTTCTAAAGCCGCTTCTTCACAAACACCTTTTGTCGATCCCCAGCAGAGCAGGGAAGTGGATGCATCACGCATGCCGGATTGTATGACTCCCTCATAGCTCTGCATTAATTCGCTCATTGTCCTCCCTTTTTTCAGGCGCTTTTCGGCCATCTGGATGGTGATCTCTGCATCTTCTGTCGTGATGCCCGATTCATCATGCAGGTAACTGTTCACCTTCACGACAGCATCATTCGCACCCGGAAAAGCCAGGGGAGATACCCACGATTCAGTATTCGCGTAACGGAGGTAGGGGGTGTTGCTGTCCCACAGAACGGGACCGGTACCGGGCAGATTCCCGGCTGCTTCCCTATCAAGGCTGTAGATACCTTCAGACAGGGTCTTATCGGCAAGTATGAACGCCGGTACCTGGCATTGCCATGCAATGTTCATTGCATTCTCTGACCAGTTCAGGGCTTCCCGGGCATCCCCGGGTGCCACGATCAGACGGGGAAACTCGCCCTGCCCGGCATAAAGAACAAACTGAAGCTCGGATTGTCCGGAATATGTTGGAAGCCCGGTGGAAGGACCCGTCCTCTGGGAGACAACAAGCACAAGGGGGATCTCTGCCATCCCGGCAAATGCGAGCCCCTCGGTCATCAGACAGAATCCTCCCCCGGAAGTTCCGAGGGCAGACTTCTTTCCTGCGTAAGCAAACCCCAGGGCCATCAGGATCACCGCAATCTCGTTCTCCGGGTGTACTACAGTTATGCCAAACCGCTCTTTCTCCTCGGCAAGAAAATGGAGAATTCCTGAAGAGGGAGTCATAGGATATGAGAGATAGGCATCGAGTCCGCCACGGATTAATCCAAGCCCAATCGCCTCGTTTCCTGAAACCAGTGCCAGCGGCTGGTTTTTACATCTGGTGATGGGGTGTACGGTAGTGATGGAATCGAAGCCTTTTTTCGCAACCGCAAGATTCTGATCTGCTCCTTTGGGAATATGCCTGCGGAATACCGCGTCAACTACTTCCCACTCGATCCCTGCGGCTTTGGCAAATCCCCCGATGAGCGCCGAATTGCCCATAATGGGGGGTGCTTTTTCCTCCGCAAGGATTGCCTTTACCGGAATACCATACGCAGCGTTCTTCACCAGATCCCCATTGGCAATGATCACCGTATCCTTCGTATACTGTAGTTTGTGCCGCTCCAGGGTTTCCTCATTGAGCGCAAGTACAAAATCGACATGATCCCGACAAGCACCGATGTCGGTTTCCGAACCCCGGACGATAACAAAAGTGTGCCCGCCCCGGATCAGGGATGGATATTCAAAATACAGGTAGATGCGATAGCCGAGATGATTGAGCAATTGTGCAATCATGGAACCGGCGCTATTGATCCCATCCCCGGCTTTCCCTCCTATGAGAACTGACACCTCATTCATGTAATTTCCCCTCATCTTCTGATACTGGCGGAGCGGCTAAATAATTTGGCATAGTCGTAAATGTATTACTCATCATAATAATATAGCCATTAAACGGTTTTTGGGGAAACATTCACTTAGTCATATTAAAATAGACGTGCGTCCTCAATCATCCTATTACACAGGGAAAAAATGTCTGTTCGCGGGTCATCTGATGATACATTTCCCTGCATGAGAGAAACTGCTCAATACCGTAACATATCTGTATCTGATTGTAAAAGCAGAGGTGAAAGCAATAATCCCTGATAATATAATAACGGAAAAAAAGGCATACTTTGTCCATACTACGAGCGGCATGGATATGGACAGCCTGATCAAAGCAATCCGGCATCACAACCTGGGAATCCGATGGAGAGCTGCACTTGCTCTGGGCGATATTGGGGAACCTGCGGTAAAACCCCTTGTCAGGGCATTAAAAGAACCGGATCAGGATGTGCGCTGGCTTGCCGGGCTTGCCCTCGGAAGGATCGGTCCCGTGGCCATTCCCCATCTTATCAGGGCAATGGCAGAAAGTGATTATGATGTCCGATGGCACGCAACCCACGTAATAGCGCGAATCGGCGAACCTGCCATTCAGCCACTCGTTGCCACACTTAAGGAAAAAGACACTGATCTCCAGTGGAGAAGCGCACTGGCACTCTCAATGATTGGGGAACCAGCCGTAGATTCGCTCATATTTGCGTTAAAAGATCCGATCTGGTGGGTGCGGGTGCGGGCAGCATGGGCACTTGGCGAGATCAAAGATCACCGGGCAGTCGAACCCCTGACAGCGTTAAAACAGGACACGGATGAGTACGTAAGGAAAGCCGCAGAAGACGCAATTGAAAAAATTCACACAAAAAACCGATGACGGGTTATTCCCCCTTTTTTATATCAACTGCTCAAGAATCTGTTTCAGGTCATTGATTTTATAGGGTTTCGAAAGTTTTCCGGAAAAACCATAGCCGGCAAAATCCAGAACCACCGGGTCATTCGAATAACCCGTGGATACTACGGCTTTTACCATGGGATCGAATGCTTTGAGCAACCCGATCACCTCTTTTCCCCCCATACCGTCAGGCACTGACAGGTCGAGGATCACAACATCAAAGGGGGCTCCTGCCCCTTTCTCCCGTTTGTACAGTTCGATCGCGGCCATACCTTCGCGGGCGAACATCACTTCATACCCCAGGAAATTAAGGACTTCCTGAGTGACGTCAAGGATGATCTGTTCATCATCCATAAGGAGAACCTTTCCCTTGACCGTCATAATGAACCTGGCTGATGATCTATAATTCTTATCAATATCATATATATTCTGTCTTACCGGTAACGACTGAAACTTATTTTTTTAATTTCCGCAATCGTGCAGCCTCTTCCTTGTCCTCCACCCGGAGGAGGAAGGTGCCATGGCAGGGTTTGGTGAACGGGAAGATCACAAAGTCGCCGTCAAGACCGATAGCAATCGGGGGAAGCCCGATCACGTGGGTATCAAAAACTTTGAAGCCGGGTTCGACATCCCGGAATTCGGGATATGTTTTTTTGATATAGTCGCGGGACTCTTTGAAGGTTGCATCGCGCAACACGATCTCATAATCCATTGATTCTACGCAGCCCATGGTGCCACCTCGTCGATTGCTTTCTTTAAGGGAAGGGGATTATGCACGGCTTTTGCCGCAATGACCGTGCAGGGAAAGTCGATCTGTTTGACCAGATCCTCATAATGCTCACCATAGATGATCGCGTAAACCCGCGCTTTTGAGATCGCGCTCATCGTCCCGGCATACGTGATCCCGGCATCATTATGAATGAAAACAAAACAGCGGTCGAAGTCCCGCTTTTTATCGGTGATCATCACCACAGCGCGATCGAGATCCATCACCTCCCCAAGGTAATGCCGGTCCGGATCAGCAACCACCAGGAGGGTGTTTGCTGCCTTGTTGCCGGCTACCATGGGGACTATTCCCGTTTTTTTAAGCCGGTTTATCAGGTACAATGCAATACTTGTCTGTACCGGCACCTGCGGGCACCCGAGCACGAGAAGTGCGGTTGCCGGTTGAGTTTCTGGTTCCCCTGTCACGTTTTTGACCATCCCTGATTTTTGGTACAACTTCATTATGCACTTCAGGCAATAATCCTGTGCATCACGCCATTTCAAAAATAAGAGGGAGGTATTTTACGCACCATTGTCTGTCTCATCGTGCACCCAGGACAGATAGGGGGCATATCCAGCAATAACAGGCAACACGATGATCTCAGGCACCTCGTAGCTGTGCAGGCTCTTAATGGTTGCAATCACCACCTCAGCCATCGTCTTTTTAGTCTTTGCAATGAGCAGATGCTCAGGTTCAGAGCAGAACTCCCCATTCCACCGGTAATAGGAATGCACGGGAACGACATTGACACAGGCAACGAGTCTGCCGTCTACCAGCGCCCGCGCCATGGATTCTGAGTCTGCTGCGGGAATTGTACAAAAGATGACTACAAGATCTGAAGGCTCCATAATTTCTCCATTTACATTGTCAGGTCCGGATCGTTTTGTTTTCGCAGGATACACTACCAGACACCATGACAGAGATCAGTATTTGCTGCTCTTTCTCCCCAGCGCTTTTTTGTTGTAGCTGATTAAAAATATTCCCGAACACTGCCGGCAGACAAAATAAAACCTTATAATTTGCGTTAACTACTATACGTCAAACGGCCAAAATTAGGTACTTATGTACGCATCACGCATGAGCAATCTTCCGCCGTATCTTTTTGCACGGATCGACGAGATGAAAGCTGAACAGCAGAAAAAAGGTGTCGACATCATTGACCTTGGCGTGGGAGACCCGGATCTCGCTACCCCGCCCCACATCGTAGAATCCCTCTGCCAGGCAGCAAAGAACCCGGAGAACCACCACTACCCGTCATATGTGGGTATGCCTGCGTACCGGAGCGCTGTTGCCGACTGGTACAAGCAGCGGTTCGGCGTTACGCTCGATGCAGGAAAAGAGGTTGTTGCCCTGATGGGCTCCAAGGATGGGATCGCTCATATTGCCGAGGCATTCGTCAATCCCGGTGACTATGTGCTCTCCCCGAGCCCCGGCTACCCGGTCTACCGGACCGGGACCCTCTTTGCCGAGGGTCGGGTACATGATATGCCCCTCACCCGGAAGAACAACTTTGTACCCGTGCTGGCGGATATCCCAAAAGCGGTAGCCAAAGCTGCGAAGACCCTCTACATCAATTACCCCAATAACCCGACGGCCGCAATAGCACCGGACGGATTCTACCGCGAAGTCGTGGACTTTGCCAGCGATAACAATATCGTCGTAGTCTCGGACAATGCGTACTCCGAGATCGCGTTCGACGGGTACCGGGCTCCCTCGTTTTTGGAGACAAAGGGTGCCATGGACGTGGGCATTGAGATGCACTCGCTCTCGAAGACCTACAATATGACCGGATGGCGGATCGGCATGGCGGTCGGAAATGCCGAGATCCTTGCCGGGCTCGGCCGGGTCAAGACCAACGTGGATTCCGGGGTCTTCAATGCGGTGCAGCACGCGGCCATCACCGCACTCCGCGGATCGCAGGACTGCGTCAAGGAAGCCTGCACCATCTACCAGGAACGCCGCGATGTGCTCATCACGGGCCTGCGGAGTCTCGGGTTCGATGTGCCCACTCCCAAGGCAACCTTCTATGTCTGGGTGCCGGTCAATGACTGCATGGCCTTCTCGGCAAAATTGCTCAACGAAGCCGGTATTGTTGCAACCCCCGGCGTGGGCTTTGGTTCCAGTGGCGAAGGCTATGTGCGGTTCGCCATCACCCGCCCGGTGGCCCGGATCAACGAGGCAATCGAACGCATGCGGAAGCTGGACCTGTGAAATCCGCTGACCATCTTCTCTGTGCCGAACGGACAGCTGAAGATCAACCGGCAGGACTCATGCGAAGGAGCGTGACAGTGGCAGATATCACCGCCACCATAGAATGCCCTGCCTGGCAAAGGTAATCGGAGTACCCCGTGACCCTCTTTCACTACGCTCTGGTCGATGACCTGATCACGACCGAGGAGTTCCAGCGCCGCGTAGATGAAAAGATTGAGGAGTGCGGCGACCTGGTCGATGAGCCGACTGCCGCCATGATGGTAATCGGAGAACTCGGACGGCAGCACGTGAAGATCAAGGGGCTAAGCGGAAAGTCCAGCCTTTTTTCTTTTTTCGGAAAGATTGTTGACAAGACCGAGCCCAAGGAGTTTGACCGGGCAGATGGCGAGAAGGGCTGGGTTGCCACGCTGCTTTTAGGAGACGAGACCGGAACCACCCGGGTGGTGCTCTGGGACGAGAAGGCAGGTGCGGCAATCGATGTGGCTATTGGAGACGTACTGGAGATCATAGGCCGGCACCCGGGTAAGAGCACCAAGGAGATCTATGCTCTTGCCATCCGCCAGGCCAGCTGCGAAATTAACTGCACATTTCCGGCACCGGGTGCCGGTCCTGGCAGCCTTTCCGATGAACCGGTCGATCTCGATGCAATCGTTATCAGCGTAAACGAACCCCGCTCCTTCACCCGCAGGGACGGGACCGCCCACGAGATGGTGGAGGCCGTGATCGGGGATGACAAGGGTTCAGCACGACTCATCGCATGGGCACCGGAACTGCTCTGCGATATTGCCCCCGGTACCACCGTGTATATCACCGGTGCAAAACCCAACCATAAGAGTGAGGGCCGGGATTATAGTCTGGATGAGAAGAGCACCGTCACCATAACGGACAAGGTTGTTTCCATACCATTCACTCCGCTGGGTTCTGTGAGCGACCAGGGAACGTTCTCGGTAAAGGGCCTGGTGAAACAGATGCAGCAGCCCCGCGCCTTCACCACAAAGAACGGAGCTGCATCCTGGGTACGAAATATTCTCATCAGTGATGAAGGCGAGGAACTCAAACTGGTCATTTGGGGGGATTTTGCCCTCATTCCCCTCAAAACAGGAGACCGGGTGGAGGCGTATCATGCTTCCGCCAAACCCGGCCGGTTCGGGGGCATCGAACTGGGTGTAGGACGGGGCAGTGCATTCCGGGTACCGGATGAATCCACTCAGCCCATCGTATTCTCCGGAACCATTATCCATGGACCAGGCTGTACTTTCATAGATAATGGTACTGACCGTTACCTGATTGAGGGTAGTTTTCCGCACGGTACCGGGCTCAAGGTATCCGGATTTCTGAAAGGGAGCCGGATTATTCCGGAACTGGCAGAGCCGGTCATTCTCACTCCGGATATAGTGCTCTCGCATCTCCAGAGGTTTAACGAGAGTCTCAACAGGTAAAAGTCACTTTCACACCACGCACTCCGCGGGGTTATATGCGAGTGTATAACATCTTGTTGTGCCATAGGAGTTGGAAAGAAATGGCTGAAGGACCATTAAGCATTGAAGATTTACCGGGCGTCGGCCCGAGCACCGCAGACAAGCTCCGCGAAGCTGGTTACCTCTCGGTGGAAAGTATCGCTACCGCATCGCCGGCTGAACTCTCTGAAGTCTCTGAGATATCCGAATCCACTGCAAAAAAGATCATCAAGGCAGCAAGAGAAGCTGCAGATATCGGCGGATTCAAGACGGGAAGAGACATCTTTGAACAACGAAAGGATATCAAGAAACTGTCCTTCCGGGTTCCTGAACTCGATGCCCTGCTGGGCGGCGGCATGGAGACCCAGGCCATTACCGAAATGTACGGTGAGTTCGGTTCCGGTAAGAGTCAGATCGTTCACCAGATGGCAGTCAATGTGCAGCTGCCCACCGAACTGGGCGGGCTGGACGGGAGTGCCATCTACATCGATACGGAGAATACCTTCCGCCCTGAGCGTATCGAGCAGATGGTAAACGGGCTGGGACTGGATAATATGCCGGATGTGGATGAATTTTTACAAAATATCCATATTGCCCGGGCTCATACCTCCGACCACCAGATGCTGCTCGTGGAGAACTCACGCGATCTTGCCGACGAACTCAAAAACAGCGACAAACCGGTAAAACTCTTCATCATCGACTCACTCACTGCCCATTTCCGGGCAGAATATGCCGGCAGGGGCACGCTTGCCACCCGGCAGCAGAAACTGAACCGGCACATGCACGAGCTCTTCAAGCTCATCGATCAACACAACGGAGTAGGGCTCGTGACCAACCAGGTCATGTCCAACCCGGCAGTCTTCTTCGGTGACCCGACAAAACCAATCGGTGGCAACATTGTCGGGCATACCGCCACATTCCGTCTCTACCTGCGCAAGAGCAAAGGCGGAAAACGTATTGCGCGTCTCGTGGACAGTCCAAACCTTCCCGAGGGAGAAGCGCCGTTCATAGTAGAAGAGGCAGGTCTCAAGTCGTGCTAAAAGCGATCCTGACAGATATTGACGGGACGATCACAGATTCGTCCCGCCGGATAAATACCGGTGCCATCGATACTATCAGGTCTCTTGTTGACAACAGAATTGAAGTAGTGCTTGCGAGCGGGAATACTTCCTGCTTTATGGATGCCCTCTGTAAAATGATCGGTACCCACGGTACGTTCATTGCGGAGAATGGAGGGGTGTTCCGGATCGGATTTACCGGCACCCCCCATATCCAGGGCGATCAGGCAGTATGCCGCGAAGCCCTGGAATTACTCCAGGCACATTACCGCAAGCAGGGAACGGAACTGGTGCTCTTCAGTCCCACCTACCGCTACGCGGATCTGGCGTTCGGTCGTACTGTTCCGGCAGAAGAAGTAAAAACACTCTTAAAGGACTTCCCGGTACAGGTGCTCGACACCGGGTATGCCATCCACCTGCAGGCGCCCGGCGTGGATAAGGGAACTGCCCTTATTGCCCTGGCACGGGAGATGCAGTTATCCCCATCAGATTTTCTTGCCGTGGGTGATTCACTCAACGACATCCAGATGCTGACAACGGCCGGTATCGGTGCCACTGTTGCAAATGGCCATCCGGAAACCAAAGCAGTCGCGCAGTACGTTGCAGAAAAGGAATATGGGGATGGATTTATGGAAATAATGAAAAAATATGAATCCTATCTTCGCGCTGCAAAGCGATCTACGACGATATAATCCTTGATGTCTTTTACTGCTTCAAAGGAAATTTTTAAGATCTTGTCATCTTCCATGTCATAATTTGACGTGTCAAAGGTCTGGTCAGGGTGGACCAGCATTTCGAGCACCTGCCCTGAATCAAAGTCGACCCTAATGTTCTTTAAGGTGCCAATCAGCTTACCATCGTTGCTCATAATCTTCTTGCGCGAAAGGGTGCGGGCAAATACACGAGTCATGAAAAAAATGACGTCATATAAATATTTAAACTGTTCTAAAAGAACGAAGAGAAAAGAGGTATTTGTAAGATTAGTTACCCGATTCGGGTCATTTAAACATATCAGCAGCCATTCTGATGTCAGATCCACGCATGGTTTTTCTTCCCGCATGATCCGACATTTTCTTGGCCTCTTTTGCCAGGAAGATTCCGTACTCTTCCATCAGCTCTGCAAGAGTCTCGCAGGCGTCAGCACTGACACGCTCGGCACCGGTCTTTTTGATAATTCGTTCAACTGCAGCCTGGGATAATTCTGTCATGGAAACTTCTCCATCCATACAATTTCATTTAAAATATCTAAAGATGTTGTTTTAGAGCGCGGTAAATACCCTGATGATGTCAGACTGGGTGATGATTCCTACCGGAATCCCCTTATCAACGACAATCAGCCGCCCGATCTCCCGCTCCTTGAACCTGCTGATCACATCCAAGAGCCGGGTTTCAGCCGGCGCTTCAACAACATCATTGGTCATCACCTCGGTCACTTTGGTGGTAAGGGGCAGATCCTTTTCTATGGATTTGGCAATGTCACTCATCGTGATAATCCCGGCCAGTTTCCCATTGTCAAGGATCGGGGCACCATGAATATGTTCGCGGTTAAAGAGGACCAGTGCATCGTGAAGCGTGTTGCTGCAGGTCAGGCTTTTTAACGGACTGCTCATGTAGGTGCTGATCGGTTTTTTCGGGAGCGAGATGATCTCTGATGTGGCAATGAGAAGAGATTGTTTGGATTCGTCCTTTCCGAACACCTCGCCCCGGATCAGGAGCTTGTTGACCGGCGTAGGACCAACCGTGATCTGGTCGCCGATCTCAAAGAGTTTGGCGCTCCCGACAAGTTTGATCTCCGCATGGCAGATGTCAGGATGGCAGAGGGTGGTAAACGCGACCGCCTGGACATTGGCACCGTTGACCACAACCCCGTTCCTGCTGATGGCAACATCATAATCCCCGTCTTCTGCAAGATCCAGATTAAGGGCCGTATAGGCAAGGCCGGTCGGGATATAACCACCTTTTGGTCCGGGAACGCCATCCACAAGCCCGATCGTTTTTAATGCCTGCATCTGGTTCCGTACGGTCCCCGGATTGCGCTGGATCAGGTCGGCTATCTCCTCGCCTTTTACTGAGTGGGACTGTCGTTGGTAGAGGGTTACCAGGGTGATAAGAATATCTTTTTGGATCAGGGACAGGTCCATAACGATATACCGTATGACGGTCCATAAATATATAGGTAGGCGATTTATGGAATTCGAAACAATGCCGACGGTGCCAACTGCGGATGAGATCCTCGACCGGAGTTTCCGCCGTGCAGCTAAAAAAATGAAAGAGAAGACCAATAAGGAACGCGCGAACGAAGAGTTCGTCCGGGCCGTTGGTGCAGCGGTCCACGATCGTCTTGTCTATATCATACGGGGATTTCCCGAATTTGATAAACTTCCCCCGTTTTACCGGGAACTGGCCGATATCCTCTATGGTATCGAAAAGATAAAGATGGCCCTTGGGGCGGTGGGCTGGGCAGCCAAGCATACGAAGATGATCGGAAACCAGCTGGCAGGGCAGTCCCGCAAAGCGGCCGATACCCTGATTGTCCGTAAACGCGCAGTAGCCCGCCTCGCGTCCATGGTGCACCAGATCGATAAGGACCTGCTCTTCTTGAACGAAGTGAGAAATGTACTGCGGCATCTCCCCCACGTAGAAGAAGCCTATACCATCGTGATCGCAGGGTACCCCAATGTGGGAAAATCCTCGTTCATAAAAAGAGTATCTTCGGCAGCCCCTGAAGTGGCAGCGTACCCGTTCACCACCAAAGGAATCATCATAGGTCACCGGGACCTGCCCCGCGAGCGGATCCAGTTCGTGGATACACCCGGTATTCTTGATCGCCCTGCTGAAGAGCGGAACCAGATCGAACGCCAGGCTCTCTCGGCAATGATGAATGTTGCCGACCTGGTGGTCTTCATCCTCGATCCCTCGGAACACTGCGGCTATCCCATGGAAGTCCAGCTCCACCTGCGCGATGAAGTGAAGGGCATGGTGGACGTGCCCATGATCGTTGTTGCCAACAAGTCGGATATTGTCGGGGCCGAGGGGTACATGACGATGTCAACCAAGACCGGGGAAGGTGTCGATGCGGTGCTCGCAGAGATCCTGTTGCACAAGCCGGAACCGGTGGATAAGAAGAAAGTAGTTGATATCCGGTCTCCCATCAGGCATGATCCCGAAGAGATGGAGATGAATGATGATGAAGACGACGATTCCGAGAAAGTCAAAAAACCCAAACGGAAGCGGACCGTCAGGAAGCCCCGCACAACCCGTGCGGGTATGACTCCCGAATCAGTCTGATTTTTCTTTCTTTATTTTAGTTCAATTTTTTTTGCTCTGTAGAAAAGCACATGAACAGAGTTCGCACCTGAAGCATGAAAATTAAATTCTCAAACTTGGTTTTGATTTCTTAAACCAGTTTAGTTAATTTTCAGGGGAAATTTTCCAAGAGAGGACAACTACTCTTGAAGGCTCCAGCACTTATTGATTTCTCCCCGCACTGGTCGGGCAAGGGTTCACCATCATATCTGCCGCAGAGCTTTTTCGGATATATTTGGAAACGATCATTTCTCCAGAGCGTAATTTTCAAATCGAAAACCGGACAATTTTTTTTAATCAGGTTCGATCGAAATTTTTTTGAGCAGGGTGTGGTTGAAAAATTACATTCAAAGCCTGGCTAAAATTTTTTAATCAAAGTCTGATTTATTTTTTTCAAGCAAGGTCCGGTTAAAAAATTACATTCAAAGTCTGATTGAAATTTTTTCAGCAAGATCCGATTTGAAAATTTTTGGCAGAGTCTGGTTGAAAAAACAAAATCAAAGTCTGATTGAAATTTTTTCAGCAAGATCCGATTTGAAAATTTTTGGCAGAGTCCGGTTGAAAAAACAAAATCAAAGTCTGGTTGAAATTTTTTCATCAAGGTCTGGTTGATCCGGAAATGATTTTCAATCGCGATCGCATGCCTGATTGAAAAATTTTTTGCAGGGTCTGATGTATCTGGATGAGCGCCCGGGTGTCCTGATGGGGTTTGCGGCTGGTTATATCCCAACGAAAAGATGGGGGTCAAGGGGGTTCGCCCCCTTGGGCTGCCTCCCCCTTTGGGGGAGTGAGGGGGTCACCATCGTAATTATTTTTTTATTTTCCCTGCGGTGCAATGCGTATCGTACGGCCAGGGGTCTGTGGACCCCGGGACGGGTGCAACCTTAAACTCACCAGGGAATCCGGGTGGGAAAACAAAGTACACCGCCCGACCCCCCTCATCCCAGTAAGCCCTCCTCCCGGAAGAGCGTGTCCCGTGTGCCGAAACAATCGCGGACCGGTTCCTCTGAACGGTTGCCATACCACAGGACCAGAAAGAGCGCTATTCATCAAAAAGTTGAGAGGGATTCTGAAAAACCCCATTGCATGCACCCAAAGCACGCAGGATAGCGTCGGGATACCCGGCTCTTACCCCATCCATGTCATCGCTGCCAGCCCCACAAAGAATCCCAGGATCGTGCCGCCATTCAGGGGAGGCAGTCCGGCCTGGGGTTTTCCCGACAGGACAAAATACTGCAGCAATAAGAGACCGGCCAGCGAACCGATGATCGCGCCCAGTGCAGGGAGATTGATGATCCCTCCCAGTCTCGTACCCTGAAGGAAGACATTGGCCGAGACGACCAGTATGGAGGGTATGATCAGGTCGCCCATGCCGATGATGAACGCTGACCGTTCCCCGCCATCATCCAGTTTCCCGATCCCTTCCTTGATGAACGAGTAGTCCCGGCTCTTGGGGATGACAAAGAGCATCGGGGTCTTGAGATCGATGATTCCTTCCGCAAGGGTGATCATGTGTTTGGTCTTGTACACCGAGATGGCATCATACACTGCAAGCAGGACGAGCAGGACAACGACCAGCCAGACATCCAGTGAGACGCCGAAGATCGAAGCGACACCGATGCTCATCACGACACCGAGCACATCGATCACGTACCATTCCGGGTATTTGTACAGGAGCACGGTAGCGAGGATCGCGAGCACCAATACGCCGATGTTGGCAATATCCGACACTCCCAGGGTGGCGTAGAGAAGGGCTGCAAAGACGTACGCAAACGTAAAAAACATCGAGAGCGCGATGATGGCCGCCATCACTTTTTTCATATCGTATTTGATCAAAACGAGCAAGATACCGGTGAAGACCAGCAGGATCCCAATAAAGATGAACACATTGTCAAGAGAGGTGGGGTCTTCAAATGCGACAATCCCGGAAGCCTGGACCGGCAGGGAGAACAGGATGGCCCCAATCTCCACGGCAAGGAACAGGAACGGCATTGCAAGAAGGGGGATGAGATTTTTTTTGTCCATGCGGATGCTCCGTTAACCTAAACGTTAGTAATTACTGTACTCTCATCACCTAAAAGCATGGATATACTCCAATACGCGATTGGGGAGACGGTGTCTCAGCCATGTTGGGAAATGCAGAATTCCGGAAGATCCCGGGCGCCAGCTGAAGGATCAAACTGCCGAAAGGCTAAACGTGCGTACAAATAACGTATGTACCAGAAGGTGAAGATGGATGGGCGTTGCACTTCGGAATATCCTGGCAGAGTATAAGACACCGGTCACGTTGGAGACGATTCCCGGCATCGCGGCTATCGATGCGAACAATACCCTCTACCAGTTCTTAACCATCATCCGGCAACCCGACGGCACTCCCCTGATGGATGGGCGCGGGCGGGTCACCTCCCACCTCTCCGGCATCCTGTTCCGGATTGCAAATTTCATGGACAAAGGGATCAAGCCGGTCTTTGTCTTTGACGGGAAGCCCGGCGAACTCAAGCAGGGGACGGTCGATCAGCGCAGGAAGATCCGCGATGCTGCGGGCGAACGCTGGAAAGAGGCAGTGGAACGCGGGGATGAGGCAGAGGCCTACAAGCAGGCGAGGTCCGCGACCCGGGTGGATGCTGCGATTATTGCATCCTCAAAGGAGCTGCTCGGGCTGCTCGGCATTCCGTATGTGCAGGCACCCGGCGAGGGGGAGGCACAGGCATCCTACATGGTGGCAAAAGGCGAGGCCCGGTACGTGGTGTCGCAGGATTACGACACCCTGCTCTTCGGGGCTCCGACCCTTGTCCGCAACCTTACGGTAAGCGGCAAGCGGAAGATCCGGGGCCGGCAGATCACGGTCAGCCCGGAGCGGCTGATCCTTTCCGAAGTACTGGCGGGATTGCATCTCACCCGCGAGCAATTGATAGAGATCAGCATCCTGATCGGGACCGATTTCAACCCGGGCGTTGACGGTGTCGGCGCAAAGACCGGCCTCAAGATCGTGCAGAAAGGAGAGTTTGCGCAAAAACTCAAAGAGAAGCAGCCGGACTTTGATCCAGCCCCCGTAATGGATCTCTTTTTGCACCCACCGGTGACGGACGATTATACGCTCTCTTGGGGGCACCCGGATACCGCAGGCATCAAAAAGATGCTCTGCGATGGCTATGAATTCTCTGAAGAACGGGTGAACAAGGCACTCGAAAATTTCTCTGTCAAGGCGGGGCAGAAGACGCTGGAGAGTTGGTTTTAGGGTACCCCACGATTTTGAATTATCAATGAAAAGGATGAGAATATGGATCGCGGTAACCGGGCTGCATTATCCTTTTTTCATCGTGAACCGGATAGCCGCACCCTGCTCCGGGTGCCCCGATACCCGGTCATCTGCCCAAATCCGCCCACCGTATGCACCGATGAGCATCTTGACAATATGCAGCCCCAGCCCGTAACTGCTCCGCTTATCTGAATCCTGCATGAACCGATCGAAGATGTTCGGCTTCATATCATCCGGAATACCTCTCCCGGTATCGATCACCGATACCAGCACCATTTCCTCGGGCTGGTCGACCACCGCCACCTCAATTTTACCGGCTTCCCCGCCAAATTTTATACTGTTGGAGATGAGATTCTGGAAGACAATCGGGAGTTTTTCATCTGCCAGGACCGATATATCGCAACCCCTGCACCGGAGGGTGCTTCCCGCATGTTCATTCATCACTTTTGTAACGATCGCCATGAGATTCACCGGCTTTTGTTCGGGAGGGTGTTTGTAGATCTGTGAGATGATCTGGATATTCCGGATTACCGCGTCGCTTCTTTTTATCGTATCAAGGATGCGCAGGGTATACTCTTTCTCATCGTCACCGACACGATTTTTCAAAAGATCCGCATACCCGCTCAGGCTGAAAAATGCATTCATGATCTCATAGGTCAGGACATCGAGATAGATGTCAAGATACAGGTTGGCCTTCCGGTTTGCTTCTGCAAGCTCCGCTCTCTGGGCAGCCAGCTGGATCTGGCTCTCCTCAAGTTCCTGAAGCATGGTATTGAGAGAAACTTTCAGCGAGGCGATCTCATCGTCTCCACTGGCGGGCAGTCTTTCGGACAGATCCCGTTTCTTCCCGATTGCGATCAATGCGGAGTCGAGGTCTTTGAGCGGGTTAACAATATACCTGAGCAGGAGCAGTTCCGCAATCACCACAAAACTGACCGCGATGATCACGAACACGACAAGCCTCAGGGGAACGGTTGCAAGTGCCTGCAGGTACGCACTTCGTTCCGTGGTGACATTCAGGAGCAGGGCGGGTTTACCATCCAGCCCCGGAAGAAGGGTTGAACTTCCCAGGATTGATGCATTTATGATGATATTGATATGATCCGGTGCCCCGGGCGCCATCAGACGGAGTACTACAGGATCGTTTTTCATCTGCCCCGGATCCAGGGGGGTCAGTTTCAACGGGATATGTACCCGCTCCCGGAGCCGGGTGATCTCAATGTCACCATACCGGCGGATCATCACGAGTGTCCCCCGGGCGGGTCCGTTTCCACTGCCGGGCATAATCGGATGCATCGCGACAAGGTACGATCCACCGGGCAGAAGAATAAAACCCGTGCTGGTTGTACCAGCAGCAGAACTATTCAGGAGAGTTGCATGACGGGCAAAGTATTCCCGCAGATTCGCCGGCACTTCCTCAGGAGAATTATTTCCCGGGGTGTACCACCTGCCATCAAAGTAATTCCCGGCTGTATCGTAGTACAGGACACCCTGGACTTGAATACTTTCAAAGGTTGATGTGCGGTCAAGGACGCTCTGCACATATGCAGGATTCCGATCCGCCATATAGCGATACGTATCATCCCACACCGCCCAGTCCTGTGTCAGTTCCCCGATATTTTCCTTCTCGAATTCGATCTGCCCGGTCATCCGTTCGAGCGCATTGTTCCATGCAATCACCCGGCCTTCATTGTCGATCGCCAGGACCGCATCGGGGAGGAAACTGAGAATATCTGCCAGGCGCTTCTGGGTATCCCGCACCGCATTTTCGGCCAGGACTCTCCTGTGAATGTTCTCCCAGTTCCTGAGCGCACGCCGGGCGATATGGGGCAGGTCTGCAAACGCGGTTGCGGATTTGACCACGTAATCGATGGCTCCGGATTTCATGATCTCCACGGCAAGGTTTTCATTCCCCAGGCTGGTCATGATGACCAGGGGAGTCGTTACCTTTCCATCATTCCGGGGCAGGATATCGAGACCCTTACCGTCAGGGAGGTTCCAGTCCGCAATAATCAGGTCCGGGGTCTCCCGTATCATCAGATCCCGGGCCTCTCGGAGAGTTCCTGCAAGCGAGACCCGGAACTGCTCCGGCATCTTCAGAAATGCATGAAGAGCAAGATCCTGCTGATCGCAATCATCCTCAAGAATCAGAATATGGGAAACTTTTGTTCCCGTTACCGTATCCATTGCCGTCCCGGTCCCAAGCGCCCGCAGGCTGTTAGTCCGCCAGCGGTTTTGCATTCCAGCCAAGCCAGTAAAACCCGAGATCTTGCATCAGTTTTGTAAAGGACTTGAAATCGAGGGGTTTTACCACGTAACTGTTGGCATGGTACTCAAAGGATTTTGCAATATCGTTCTCAGCATCCGAGCTCGTCAGGACGACAATGGGGATCCGGAGGAGGTGGGGGGTACTTTTTACAATCCGGAGAACTTCGAGGCCATCGACCCGGGGGAGGCGGAGATCGAGAAGGACAAGATTCGGGCGGGGATTTTGTATCGGATCCGCGTATGCCCCCGGCCAAAGAGATAATCAAGAGCCTTCTCCCCATCAGTCACGTGGTGGATCGTGTTTGCCACCTGCTGGTCACGCATGCCGCGGATAACAAGCTCGGCGTGGGCTTCGTTATCTTCCATGAGGAGGATATGCAATGGTTCGCCGGTAAGTTCAACCATAAGAACCATACTATTATCTGCCGGGTATTATCTTTTTGGGTATGTGAATCTCCGTCATACTGGCAGCGCGAACCGGAAGGTGCGGCCTCTTCACTCGCGAAAATACAGAGAACCGGATCAAATCCATCCCATCAGTGACCAAGTACCCGGTGGAACGAGAAGAATCGGCCCCCGTGGAACCGGGAGTAGACAACACTCACTTCCACATCAATAACCGTACCATCCCTGCACCGGTACCGGGAGACAAACCGGTCATGGCCCGTCCGGGTGATAGTCTGGATATGCCGGGCGGTCTCTTCCTGGCTCTCCTGCATCTCGATGTCTGCAAGGGAGAACTTGAGCATCTCCTGCTTTGTATAGCCGAGCACCCGGCAGAAGGCATCGTTGACATCGAAAAACGCCCCGTTCATATCCACGATACAGAATCCATCCATCGCGGTCCGGAGGATCGTGCGGTATTCAGCCAGGTTTTCCCTCAGGGCAGTTTCAGCCCGCTGGCGATCGGAAATATCCGTAAAAAAGCCGACCACTGCATCCCGGCCGTCAAGGGACATCCGCGACGTGGCGATGTCGGCAAAGAACACGGTCCCGTCCTTGCGCAGGCAGGGGATATCCCGTGCACATTTCTTCTGCTCTCTCGACAGGGCCAAAAATTCACCCAGCACATATTTCCGGTCCTCAGGGGGATGAAGGTTGTCGAGAATCAGGAACGTGAGTTCATCGCCGGTGTAGCCGAGCAGTGTACAGATCGCAGTATTTCCCAGGAGTACCTTCCGGGTACTCGGATCGATAACCAGTATGCCTTCTGCTGCTCCCTGGAAGAGGGTACGGTACCGTTCCTCACCCTCCCGGAGCAGGTGTTCTGCTTTTTTCCGCTGGACCTCAAACTCAATGGTGCCAAGGGCAAAGGTGACATCCTGCAACATCTCGTCAAGGAGGGCGATCACCGGATCATCAAAAAAACCGGTCTTGTCGGAATATATGGTGATGACACCGGCATTGGCAGTCCCGGCAGCAAACGGGAATGCGGCAAGTGACCGGAAGCCCCGTCTCAGTGCGGGTTCCCGGACACATTTCATCCGTTCATCCGTCCCGATATCATTGCAGATATTGAATTTTTTGTCCCGGAAGGCAGAACTCGTTGGCCCGAATCCGCGTGGGCCGGCATCGGCGGATATGGCAATCCGGTCCAGGTATCCTTCGACCGGGCCATACGAGACGGTGAGTTCGATGAGCCGGTTTTTCGGGTTCAGGACCCCTGCCCATGCCATCGAGAAACCGCCGATGTCGATAATAATCCTGCAGATCTCGGCGAGCAGCTGGTCCTTGTCCTGGATATAGACGATTGCCCGGTTGGTTGCACTGAGCATGGAATACAACCGGTTCAGCGCGACGATATGGGCCTCTGCCCGTTTTTTCGCTACCAGGACCTCGATCTTGCGGGAGAGTTCGGCAAACAGCGATGGGGTATCCCCGCCTTTCTGGAGGTACAAATCCGCACCTTTCTCGAAGGCCTTGATCACCACCTCCTCCCGGCCTCTCCCGGTGAAGAGAATAAAGGGGAGTGCCGGACAGGTAGCCCGCAGGCACTCAAGGAACGCGATCCCATCCATCTCCGGCATCTGGTAATCGGATACGATGGCATCGTAGTTCTTCTGCCGGATCAACCTGAGGGCCGGGATGGCCGATGTGATAGTATCGACGTGCATCGTGCCTGACTGCTCGAGAAAGAGCTTTCCTATCTCAAGCAATGCTTCCTCATCATCAACATAGAGCACAGACAGCAACAGGGCACCTGGGGGCAATGGGATTGGACTTCTTATATGAGATAAGAATAACGTGATCATTTATAATTGTCGGGTAATGCTGACATCAGAGAGTAAAAACGGTACATCAGAGAAGCGAAAATACATTTATTCAGCCGCTGAACGGCAAGTACCGCCAATAAGAAATATGGCCCGGTGTACGAATCTGCTGGAGATACGGCGGGATCTGGGGAACTTTTCGCCGGCCCATAAAGCGGAGGGCAATTTCAGTCAATGTAACAAAGGAGCCCGCAAAAATGTTCATTTCTGTTCCGGCATCGTTTTCCCGGTCACACGATATGCCCCCCTGGGTACCTTCATCTCAAACCGTGCCCCGGTACCGGGTGGCCCGGTCTCTGTGAGGTTGATGCCCGTGATGGCGAGTATCTCCCGGGAGAGGAACAACCCCATCCCGGTTCGCGGGCGCGATCATGAACCCGGGGATATTCTCCCTGGATATCCTGTTGAAAGACGGCGACCGGGTTGATGGGCTCCTGTGTGTCGCCCTTCCCGGGCATACCCCCGGGAGCATCGGGCTGTATGATGACCGCACAAAGACACTCTTTTCCGGCGATATTCTCCGGTATGACGGGCGATCCCTTGTTGAAGGACCGGCCCCGTTCACCATGGACCTCAGCGAATCGCGAAGATCGATCCGGAAGCTCGCCGCCCTTGATATCGATCTCCTGCTCCCCGGCCACGGCTTCCCGCTCCGGGACAGGGCGTCAGAGAAAGTGCGGGAATTTGCCGCAACGCTTCCGGCTGATGCATGAGAGTGAGGCCATACCTGACAAATAAACCAAACAAGAGCCTTCCCTTGGCTTAATCGATTCTGGGAGAAAGCAGATCGCGCACACAGGTGAAACGTTCAAAAAAAATGTGCTTTGTAAAAATCATCGTTTTCCCGTTACTTGCTAATCCTTTTCGGGATAGAAATAGGAGAGTGACCCCCTCTCTCCCCAAAAGGGGGAGGCATCCCAAGGGAAGCACCCCTTGACCCCCATTTCAGAAGTTTTCCTCAACCGTCTGAAGTTATCGCTATAGGGGGGATGCCCGAGCGGCGGGGGCGGAAGCACGAAGTGCGTGAGCCCACAAGAGCGACTCTCAATTCCCCGCAAGTATTTCTACAGAGCAAAAAATTGGCACCAGTCATTACCGGAAGAAAAAATGTCTGCAACTCATAACAGGTGACGTGCTCCGACTCCATTTCGCGATCTACTTCTCGAATATCTCCGGGTGCTCCCGGATTCTATCGATTCCAGCCTTTTCTCAATCCTTGCAAGGGATTTTTGGAAGAGAAACAGGAACATGAAAACTACCGCCCACGCAAGCCACGGGGCGATTGCCGTTGCAAGAAACGCGACAACAACACCGGACAGGATTGTCACTGCTTCGTCCCGGGGATCCAGATCGCTCGCACGTAACCGGACTCCGTAAATGACAAAAGTGATCGCAGCGATCAATGCAATGAGGACAACACCAAAAAGCCACTGGGATGTTACCATGCCAAAAATTCCGATCAGGAGAACGATAATTCCCAGAAGGATCAGGTACACATTCTTATGAATATTTTCTAAAATAGTTCCCACAGAGTATTCCGATAAACCCCGGACAATTCAGATCGTTTCACCGGTTGACCAAAAATAGTGGATGAGAGTACATAATTGGCTCTTATTTTCTTGTCATTGTCCCTGATTTCTTTTGTTTTTCGAAAGCGTACGCTAGATGACACCCTGTTTTTTCAGAGGCCCGAGTTGGTACAGGTTAAAGCTGAACGCAGCAAACACCATTTTCACCTGAGCTCGAATGACCGTTGTCACGTGAGTGTGAGCGTCGTGAAAAACATTCTTGATGACGGCGTAAGGTCTCTCACCGGGAGATCGTTTTCTTGAAATTCGTTTATTTCTGAGGATATTCCGGATACCGATCGGATGCCCCCGGACACCTCGTTGCATGGTTGCATCAAAACCCTTCGGTTCAGCACCGAAATAACCACGGTCTCGGTAGACCACTTCACTTTCTTCAGACAGATCAACCTGGCTATCATGAACAGATGCAGTCGTTGTCTGAAGTGACCGGATCAACCCGAAGTCACAGTCTTCTTTCGTGTGAAGTTTAAATCCAAAATAGGATTTTTTCCCCTTTTTTGTCCACGTGCCTTCTTTGTTTCTCCGTGTTTTTGCATCGTCTCCCCGGGGAGTATCGGCAGTTGCATGCCCCGGATCTGCCGTGATGAAAGTCGCATCCTGGATCACACCTTTCCGGATCTTCAATCCTTTTTCGTCCAGTTGTCTTTGGAGTTTGTTCCAGATCGCCACATCTTTATTCGTTTTGGACAGACGTTGCCGGAAATACCAGACCGTCGTTTGATCGGGAAGTTTCTCGGGAAACCCAAGAAATCTTAAAAAAAGAAATCTTGTCATTTGCCTGACGTTCAAGTTCCGGATCGGATACTCCGTACATTGATTGAAGGACCAGCAACTTGATCATGAGGACTACATCGATTTTCGGGCGCCCTCCCTGCTCGGTTGTATTCGTGTAAAGGTCTCCAACTATTTCCCGAAATGGTTCCCATTCTATGAGGGTTGCAAGTTCTCCCAGTCGATCTCCGAGATCTTTTACCTGCTTGTACCGCTCCTGCAACGCAAAGTCAACAAGAGATTCCATACCATTTGTTCGGAGTTCTAAGATAAAGTACTTCCGGTGCGGTTATTCGAAATTCTCCACAATATATTCTCCCGTTATTCATGGTCAACGCCAGACGGGATAAAACCGGTTGTTTGGGAGCTGCGAACCTTCGTGTTTCCTTTGCAGGTACATGAACATGTATAAACCCCTGCACGGTCTATTTTTTTAATAACTGAAGTATTCAGCCCGGTTCTTTTAAAAACTTCAGGTCCCGGGCTCAATACCCACACAGTGCTGGTGAACCCATGCAGCTCCACTCCTGCAAAAAGACCTACAACAATGAGACGCAGCGGGCCTCCCCCCTGTCAGAGACTCTCGCACGCATAGAGCCAAAAGTTCCCGCTGCCGGCATCACCCGGGTTGCCGATATCACGAGCCTGGACCGGATCGGGATCCCGGTCTTCTCCTGTATCCGTCCCACCGCAGAAGACGGGGCCATCACCGTGTACAACGGGAAAGGAGCTACCGTTGAGGAATCGAGAATCTCGGCGATCATGGAAGGGATCGAGCGGTATTCCGCTGAGGCCCATGACCGGGAGATCAGGACCGCCCTGTTCCAGGAACTCGAGGGGCGCGAGCCCGTTGTCAATCCCGTGGACCTGATCCTGCCCGAAGGCGCAATGACGGACCGGTTCATGTCCTGGTACCAGGGGTACGATATTGTCAACAACGAGACCGTCTGGGTCCCGGCGTTTGCAATCTTCCACCCGGTCCCCCCCCGCCACCGGGGAGTATTCCGCACAAATACCAATGGCCTTGCCTCAGGTAACACGATCGAAGAGGCAGTCTTCCATGCCCTCTCCGAGATCATCGAGCGGGACGCCTGGTCCCTGGTGGAATCGACCCGGAACACCGGTCCGGCGGTTGTGGGGATCGATGACCCGGTCATCAACGATATGCAGAAGAAGTTTGCCGATGCCCAGGTCGAAGTTACGATACGGGATATCACCAGCGATATCGGCATCCCGACCATTGCCGCTGTAGCCGATGACGTGCTCTTGAAAGATCCCAGCCTCCTGACCATCGGGATCGGGACCCACACCAGCGCCCGGATTGCCGTTATGCGGGCGCTGACCGAAGTAGCCCAGAGCCGGCTCACCCAGATCCACGGGGCCCGGGAGGATACCACGCATGCCGATCTCCGCAAGAAGATGGGTTATGAACGGGCAAAACGGATCAACGGGTACTGGTACCGGGATAACGGGACCGTGGAGTACTCAACGATCATCTCCTCAGACAGCGACGATTTCCTGACAGACATCAACAACATCATCGCAGCCCTGGAGAAGAAGGGACTCGACCGGGTTATTGTGGTTGACCTGACCCGGGAAGAGATCGGGATTCCGGTCGTGCGGGTGATTGTACCGGGCCTGGAAGTCTTTGCAATGGACCCCGAACGAAGGGGCGAACGGGTGAAACATGCCAAAGATCATCGTCTTTCTCGGCCCAAGTCTTGATGGCGACTCGGCAGAAAAAATTCTCGCAGCCGAGTACCGGCCCCCGGCAAAACGGGGCGACCTCATCACTGCAGCCCGTGAGGGTGCGGCAATCATTGGCCTGATCGATGGTGTCTTTCACCAGGAATCGGCAGTTGCCCACCGGGAAATTCTTGCCGCACTCAAAGCCGGTATCCGGGTGATCGGTTCATCGAGCATGGGTGCCCTCCGGGCAGCGGAGATGGATACGCTCGGGATGGTGGGTATCGGGGAGGTGTACCGGATGTACAAGAGCGGCGAACTCATTGCCGATGATGAAGTCGCCCTTGTCTTTGACCCGGTCTCCGGTATGTCGCTCTCAGAACCCCTGATCAATATCCGGTTCACCCTGAGGCAGGCTTTGCATGACGGGATTATTGATGCAGCAGCCCACGATGCGCTCCTCGCGTCGGCAAAGTCCCTGTTCTATCCAAAACGCACGTACCGGGCGATCGTGTCCGGCTCTGGAGTAAAGGTTGATGCTGCGACCCGCGGGAGATTCCTCGCGTGGGTTGAGACTCATGCCTGCGACCAGAAACGTACCGATGCGATCGCGGCACTGGAATATATCCACCGGTTTGCCGGGGAGTCGGGCGAGGGGTAACCTCCCGCACGCAACGGTCCCGCATGAATGATGAGTTGGGAAATGTACCCGATCACCTGTTTTTTTTAATATCCGCCTTTTCCCCCGCAACACTCTGATATGCCCTGTACGGGCTCCGTTTTTAAAAACCGGTACCGGAAAAGACCGCAAAATCCTCCATTTTTGCGGGTATAAAAAATAAGTCCTCTATTCGCCCGGATTGCCGTCAAAGCCCCTGCAAGCGAGGCATTTTTCGCCACATATTTTGGTCCATGCGGACCCGGAAAACCCTGCCGGAATGCCAATATGAGGCTCTTTTTTCCGGGAGGGATCAAAAATCGGGTTTTGGTCAGTTGAAGGAACTTAGTATGTCGTGGAGAATCTATGTGACAGTGGGCGATGCGAGTGGCGATCCGCAGGTCAGACAAATCAGGGTGTCCGGACCCATAGGTCAAATAAGCCCCATACGGGCTCCGTTTCACAAAAACCAGTCCCGGAAAACCCCGTAAAACGGCCCGTTTCCATCACTGGGAAAATAAGCCACGGAATAGCCCTGATTGCCAGAATGCGACTGGAAACGCCCTCTCCGGATAGCCGCCAAAGGCCCTTAAACCGGGGCATTTTTCACCACCTCTTTTAGCCCATCTTGACCCAAAAACCCTTCCGGAATGCGAATATGAAGGTCATTTTCCGGAAAGCACCTGAAATACCAGGGGATTTACCCTAAAAAAAGAGGGGAGCCATTCTCAGCGAAGGGTAAAGCCCGGTTCAATTTTGCTATCGGCAATCTCGAAGGGGCGAATGCCTGTCCTATGCGACGGCTCCCGGCGGAAAAAGATCCTGAGGCAGGTTGCGAACCGGGCTGCCTGATTTTTTTACCTTCCCCTCAAAGGTTATTGGCGCAAGAGCTGGTCCCTGAAGCACTTACCAGAAACATCCGGGATCCTTAAAAAATCTGCGCTACGGTGATCACCAGGATGAAATTCGATGCTTATACGTATGCCCTCATCGCGGCAGGAGGATTTATCGGCGCAGTCCTGCGCTGGTGCATCGACCTGCAGATCCCGTCGCTCATGGGAACGCTCGCGGTCAATTTTCTCGGCTGCATCCTCATGGGCATCTTCATGTACGAATCGATCTATATCGGGGCGTTCAGCCGGGAGACCCGGATCTTTTTTGGGGTCGGGGTCATCGGGGCCTTCACCACGTTCTCAGCCCTTGCGGTGCAGAGTTTTGAGATATCTCCCGGTCTCGCCATCCTGAATATCGGGGCAAATCTTGCGCTCGGGCTCCTTGGGATCTTTGTCGGGCGGTACTTCATCAGTTACCAGCGGGGGATCTGACATGGAGCCGTTTATCCTGGTGGGAATCGGAGGAGCGATAGGATCGATCTTCCGGTTCGAACTTTCAAAACTCCAGCCGTTCCAAGGACTCCCTGTAGGAACAGCGCTCGTGAACATCCTCGGCAGCTTCGCTTTCTCGCTGGTCGTCTTTACTGCACTGCCCGGTGACCTCTATTGCCTGGTCGGCATCGGGGCACTGGGCGGGTTCACCACGTTCTCAACCTTCTGTTTCGAGACATTCCGTATGCTTGAAGACCATGATCATCCTACGATGATCAAGAATATGCTCATCAATATTGCTGGCAGTCTCGCGGGGGTGTACACGGGGTACCTCCTGGTCCTGTGGCTCGTGTGAGGAAGAAATTATGTTGACGGACGGAATGCTGTTACGAATCTATATCGCGGAATCGGTACGTATCAAGGAAAAATCTGCATACAAATATCTCGTGGATTACTTCATGGCAAAGGGATTTCCCGGCTGCACGGTCTTCCGGGGGATGGTCGGGTACGGCCACGAGTACAAGATCCGCACGGTCGACGTGCTTCAGCTCTCACTGGATCTGCCGGTCGTGATCGATGTGGTGGACACGGAAGAGAAGATCATGGCGATCGTTCCGGAGGTAGAGGCAATGGTGGAGCACGGGCTCGTTACGGTCCAGAAAGTGCAGATGGGGCGCAAGGAAACGAACCAGGTGCCGCGAGCAACCGGTCAATGTGTTCCGGAAAATATCCCGGATTGAGAGGACAACCGCGCTTATAACTCCGGCACTGCGTCATTTTTGCCCGGGCAAACACCACAGTTTACCCGTAAGTGGGATCGATTAAAAAAAAGAATTAAAAAAATTCCTGCATCCTAATTCTGCACAATCACGGCATTATCCCCATCCCAGGCCAGGACCAACTTCGAGCTTCCCTGCATCCGGCCGGTGACCGCATCGGTTGCCGTGACGGTAATTACTACCGGTTCAAGCGTTGATGCCGGTTTCTGGGTAAATGTCCAGTAGAGTTTCCCGCCATCATTGGTGTACGGGTTTTCCACCTCATTGACCGTGTAATTTACCGCACCCCAGGAGAAGAAATCCCCGTAGGTCGAGCTCCACGCGAACCGGGAACTCGCTTTATCAAAGCCATTGGCATCAACGGTAATACCGATGCCGGGGGTTGAAGACATGATAGGAGAGTACCGCTGGGGGCTTGCCGTCAGGGTTAACGAGGTCTTCGTGACAACCGAAGGGGTTGTGGTCAGGGCCGGCACTACCGAGCAGCGCCCGTTCGTGCACCCGCAGCTGCCCGCGCCGCAGTCAAGGGGACCTTCGCAACTCTGGGTGCACATGGCATTACAGACCCGGGAAGTCTGCCTGACACAACTGCTGGGGTGGCAGCACTGTGCGGGAATGCAGTCCGCATCGCTCGTGCAGGCCTGTGCATCCACCGGGGCAACCGTCAGGGTTGCCGTTGGGGGGACCGTAGTTGTTACCGGCACCACTGCCGGGGGGGTCTGCGTTGTGCAACCTGAAAGGAAGACTGCTGCTATGCAGATAATCAGAAGCATGATCGCTCTCTTGTCCATACATAAAATACGCCGTACTCCTGATAAACCAGACGGGTATGGGGAAAAAATAAAATTGAAAATAATTCCCGGATTTTAAAAAATGCAGAGAAAAATTTACTCTACCTTTGCCCATACGTAGGCGAACCGCTGGAACGCCGTGATATGGCCAAAGATACCAAAGAGGAGCAACAACCAGCCGAACCAGTAGAGGCCATAGAAACTCATGGGGGCAATCAGGTCGATGATCCCGACTGCCATGATCAGGACCAGCCGGTCGGCCCTGCCCAAAATGCCGCCATAGACCCGCCCGACGCCTACTGCCTGGGCCTGCGTGCCAAGATAGGACGACATCAGTACCCCCGTCAGCGCCAGCACGCCGATCTGCCACGGCACCATGCCCCCGGCAAAGATACCCGTGATGATGAAGATATCCGCGTACCGGTCCACGGCATGGTCCAGGAAGTCCCCGCGTTTGCTCTGGCATTTCATCTCGCGGGCAACTGCCCCGTCCATAGAGTCGCAGAACGCGTTGAGGGCAACGGCCAGCACCCCCCATAATTCGAGGCGCAGGTAAAAGAGAATCCCCGCAGCAGCGGAAGCAATGAGGGCCGCGATTGTAAAGAAGTTCGGCGTGAGCCGGCACCGGATCGCAATGGCAACGAGCGGATCGAAATACACTTTTACATGGGAGCGGTACTGGTCGAGCGTCATATTAGTGCACCTCTAAGAAGCCGGACCAGTCGAGGGCGCCGAACTGTGCCGGAATGGTTCCTGCAACAAATCCTTCGATCTGGTCTGCGCACCAGGCCGGGTCACGACCCGTGGTATCGAGTTCAAAGATATTTTCAGCATCGTGCAGGTCCACGGTCTCGATCAGGCAGTCATCGAGGGCCTCGGCATCCGCATTCTCCTGGATCTTGGTGGCCGGATAGTTGCGCTGCTCCAGGCGTTTTTTGAGTTCATCCGGACGACAGCGGAGCACGATGATGCGGTCGCAGGGGAGCAGGTGGGCAAAATGCCCCTCCACAAACCCGTCCACCGGAACAAATTCCGCAGCCCAGCGCTCGTCATCGAAGATCTCGGTATCACGCTCCGGGTCATTGCCCGTGATGTAGGGGCGTATCGTTTCGGTGAGGTGGACAACCCTGTGCCCCCGCCGGGCAAGCTCATCGCTTATCTGCGATTTTCCGGTGCCCGGGGTGCCGGTGATGCCCCACATCATAGCTTGTTGATCTCCTGCACGAACAACTCGTTCTCCCAGTCCTCGCCAACACTCACCCGGATATAGTGGTCGGCAAGCCCGGCAAAACTCCTGCACGAGCGGACCACAATACCCTTGCGGGCCAGGCTCTCGACTATGGCATCGCCCTTATGCGGGGCGACATCGATCATGACAAAGTTCGCATCGGAAGGAAGAACCGGGTACTTTACCTCATCGGCAAACCGGGTGCGCCATTGCTTCACCTGGGCAATATAGCGCTCTGCCCGCTCCTTGTCGGGCAATGCTGCCGCAGCTGCCGCAGCCGAGACCGAGTTCACGGTAAAGGGCGTACCAGCCCGGGCGTACCACGGGGGAAGCCAACGCGGGGTGAAGGCATACCCGATGCGGAGACCCGCGAGCGAGTAGACCTTGGAAAACGTCCTGCCCAGCACCAGGTTCTCGTGCTTCTTCATGAGGGGGCGATAGTCGATGCCCGAGAACTCGACATAGGCATTGTCTAAGAAGAGGAGACCTTCGATTCCCTCAAGGATCTCGGCTACCACCTCAACGGGGGTTGCATTCCCGGTCGGATTATTAGGAGAGCAGAGAATGGTGATCTTTGCCTCTTTGGCCGCCTCGATCAGTTTTCCGCAGTCCACCGAGAAATCCGCTTCCCGCGGTACGGTGATAACGTTTGCACCCTGGCCCATGGCCGCGAGTGCATAGAAGGAGAACGTGGGAGTCGAGATGGCGACCGTCTCACCGGGCTCAACGAGCGTGCGGATGATCGTCTCGATCGCGCCATCCATCCCTACCCCTGTGACAAAATGATAATCGCCGTAATATGCCCGCAGGGCATGCATGAGAACATTGACCCGCTCATCCGGATACCGGTTTACGGTCCGCAATGCTTCTTCGGCTGCCGCTAACGCTGCAGGAGAGAGCGGTTCGGGGTTCTCATTGCTGGCGAGCCGGGCAATCTTACTAATCCCGTACTCGCGGGCGATATCCTCCGCTTTTTTGGCAAAGACATAGCCGCTCTTTTTTTTATAGCAGGATCTAACCAAGTGCTCCATTAATCACTCCGACCACGCGGTCGATCTCGGCATCGGTAATCACCAGGGGCGGAACCAGGCGAAGGTTTCCGTCCGCTGCACAGTTGACCAACACACCCTGTGCGGCGCATTTCTTCTGGACTTCGGGGCATTTGTCCCCAATCGTCATCCCGATCATAAGTCCGCGGACACGGGGGTTTAACGCGGCGAGACCCTTCCCGAACCGCTCGCCCTTCCGGGCCACATCGGGAAGAATCTTCTCAATGACACCGATAGTGGCAAGCGCAGCGGCACAGGCCAGGGGGCCACCGGCAAAGGTGCTCCCGTGCTCACTCTTCTTGAACTCCAGGTCTTCCCGGGCAACAAGGGCCCCCATGGGAAACCCGCTGGCAATCCCTTTTGCCAGGGTGGCAATGTCCGGCATCACTTTCGTGTGCTGCATGGCGAGCCATTTGCCGGTGCGTCCCATGCCGGTCTGGACTTCATCAGCGATCATAAGAGCGCCGGTCTCATCGCAAATTTCCCGGATGCCTTCAATGAAACTGTCGGGAGGCGTTATGACCCCGGCTTCCCCCTGGATCGGTTCGAAGATGACCCCGGCGGTCTCCTTGTCCACGACCTTTTTCAGGGCATCGAGATCGCCATATTCAACAAAGGTCTTGATGACGCCCAGGGGCTCGAACGGTTCGCGGATCGCCGGCTTGTGCGTAACCGCGAGCGAACCTACTGTGCGGCCATGGAACCCGTGGGTGAAGGCAACGAATTTTTTCCGGCCGGTCCGGACCCGGGCAAGCTTGAGTGCCCCGTCGGTTGCTTCTGCACCTGAGTTCGAGAAGAAGGCCTTGTGCATCCCGGTAATCTCGACAAGTTTCTTGGCCAGGTCACCCTGGTGGGGAACATAATAGAGATTTGAGCAGTGGATCAGCTGGTGTGCCTGGTCGCAGATCGCTTTCACCACGGCCGGGTGGCAGTGCCCGGTGCTGCAGACGGCGATTCCCGCAACACAGTCAATATACTGCTTTCCCTCTGCATCCCAGACGGTTGATCCCTCGCCCTTTACGATCGCCATATCCCGCGAGAAGGCCGGCATCAGGTACCGGTCATCGAGGGCTTTGAGCTGGCTGGTTGTTTCCATTTTTTATCACACTTTGGTTGGTTGGATTTGTTTTTTTAAATCGATATGATGTTCACAACGTTATTCGTATTCAATGGTTGCCGGCGGTTTTGCCGTGATATCGTACACCACTCTCGCAACCCGGGGAATATCGGCAGTAATTCTTGAACCGATTCTCACCAGGTGCTCAAACGGGATCTCGAGGGGATCTGCCGTCATGCCGTCCCGGGAATTCACCGCCCGCACCGCAACAATCCACCCGTGGATCCGGTTGTCACCTTTGACGCCGGTGCCGAGCCCGACAAGTGCGGCAAAGCACTGCCAGGGCCGGTACTTCTCCACCAGCTCGTCTTCCACGATCCAGTTTGCCTCGCGGATGACCTCGACTTTCTCCCGGGTGATCTCGCCGATGATACGAACCGCAAGCCCGGGGCCGGGGAACGGCATCCGGTGCTGGATCTCTTTTGGCATGCCCAGGGCGCCGGCAACTTCCCGCACTTCATCCTTGTACAGGTCGCGGATAGGCTCGATCACTTTCGTGAACTCCATATGGAGCGGCATGCCGCCCACGTTATGGTGGCTCTTGATCCCGCCCTCGCTCTCGATACGGTCCGGGTAGATGGTTCCCTGCAGCAGGCATTTTGCTCCCTGCTTCTTCGCCTCGCGCTCGAAGACCCGGATGAACCGCTCGCCAATCGCCTTGCGCTTCTCCTCGGGATCGGTGATCCCCTTGAGCGAGGCGAGGAACTCGTCCCCGGCATCGACAATCTGGAGCTGGATATCACTAAAGAGCGTGCGGATCCGCTCGGTCTCGCCTTTGCGCATCAGGCCAGTATCGATGTAGATCGGGATGAGATTGTCGCCAATCGCACGGGCTGCCAGCACCGCACAGACCGAGCTGTCAACGCCTCCCGAGAGAGCCATGACCACCTTGTCATTGCCCGCAGCAGTTTTGATCTCTGCAATGGATTTTGTGATAAATTTCTCGGTATTGACCATTTTTATCTCCTAGATTGTCCTCTTGTTTGCCCTGCAGACCTCAACAAACCCGAGATACGGGGGAGAGGGATGGGTTGGCCGGGACCGAAACTCCGGGTGGAACTGCGTGGCGAAGTAGAACGGGTGATCGGGAAGTTCGAGGCACTCCATCCGGTTCTTGTTGGTGGCCGAAAAGACCAGACCTGCCTTCTCGAGATCCCCGATATACTGGGGATTGACTTCATACCGGTGCCGGTGCCGTTCAATGATCTGCTTCTCCTTGTACAGTTTCATTGCCAGCGTCCCTTCCCGGATATCCGCGGTGTAATTGCCCAGCCGCATGGTCCCGCCGAGCTCGTTGACTCCTTCCTGTTCGGGAAGCAGGCCGATCACGTGCGTACCTTCACCGAACTCTTCGCTCGTGGCATCGGCAAACCCTGCCTTGTGGCGGGCGTACTCGACCGTGGCCAGCTGGAACCCTAAGCAGAGGCCGAGGAAAGGCACATTGTTCTCGCGGGCAAATTTGATCGCTTCGATCTTGCCCTCAATGCCGCGTTTCCCGAACCCACCGGGGATCAGGATACCGTCATAGTCCTTGAGGGAGCACCGCTCATAGCGCTCTGCGTCCAGCCAGGCGATCTTCACTTCCGTGGAGAGGGCCCGCCCTGCATGCTTAAGGGACTCCTTGATACTGATGTACACATCCTCGATACCGTACTTGCTGACAATGGCCACCGTCACCCGGTTGGTGTACTCCTTGTTCACCACCCGGTACCACGCGGTATCGGGCTCCTTCTTGTCCAGGCCCAGGTGGGCGGAGAGCACATCGGCAATGCCCTCTTTCTCCATCTCCATCGGGACGGCATAGGTATCGGGGGCGGTGGCGGCAGATATGACCGCACTCTGGGGGAGATCGCAGAACGCGGAGATCTTGCGCTTTGTGCCGGCACTGATCGGGTTCTCACTCCGGCCGACAATGATGTCTGCATGGAGACCGAGTTCCCGCAGGGCCTTGACCGAGTGCTGGGTGGGCTTGGTCTTCATGTCGCCCATCGTGTCTTCGGGGATAAGGGTGACATGGATGAGCACGATATCGTGCTCGGGCAGTTCACCGTGCATCTGGCGGACTGCTTCTAAGAACGGCATGCTCTCGATGTCGCCTACCGTGCCGCCGACTTCAACCAGGCATATGTCGGCCTTTGTCCCGTCAGGGAACTCCTCTTCGGCCGCCTGCCGGATACAGGTCTTGATCTGGTCGGTGATGTGGGGGATGATCTGGACGGTCTCTCCGAGGAAATCGCCACGGCGTTCCTTGTCAATGACCGTCCGGTACACCTTGCCGGTGGTGATATTGTGGGCTGCAGTCAGCTCGATACCCAGGAACCGTTCGTAGTTCCCGAGATCGAGATCCACCTCGCTGCCATCCTTAAGCACGAACACTTCGCCATGCTGGGCCGGGTTCATCGTGCCTGCATCGATATTGAGGTACGGATCGATCTTGACTGCCGTGACCCGGTAGCCACGGTTCTGTAAGATTCGCCCCACGGACGCAGCAGTGATCCCCTTGCCCAGACCGCTCATTACACCGCCGGTAATTATGATGTACTTCAAAAGAATCTCCCCGATTGCATTATATTTGGCTCATAATCCCTAATAGTGTTATCTTCCCTTAAAAAAGGGATAAAAGGAGAGGCGGCCCCAGTCCAGCCCGGCCGGAATCCGGGCAAGGAGAGACGGATAAAGACCGGAGAGGTAAACCCAAGCAAGATTCATGTAGAAAAAAACCCAATGAATGAGTATGAAATTCCGGCAGTTTATTCACATCCTGGCAATTGTCGCATTGGTTGCCTGCTCTGTCGCACCGGTACTGGCCGCAGAGGCAGTACCGGCAGATGAAGCCACCACCTTTTATAACGCGGGCGAACTGCTCCTGAGCAACGGCGATTTCGAGCGGGCGATCACCTCTTTTGACCAGGCGCTTGCCTCCAACACGACCGCGATGCAACGGTCCGACGCCCTGTTGTACGTGTACCGGGACAAGGGCTACGCACAGATCCAGCTCAAGCAATACAATGAAGCGATCAAGACCTTCGATCTGGGGCTCTCACTCTATCCCAAGGATAACATGCTCTGGAACAACAAGGGCTATGCAAACTACAACCTGGGAAGATATCCGGACGCCATCGCCTCCTATGATAACGCACTCAAATTTGAGAAGAATTACACGATTGCCCTGATCAACAAGGGAGACACCTTCGCCAAGATGGGGCAGTACCAGTCAGCCGTTGATAGCTACAAGCTGGCCCTGGCAACAGACCCGGGCAACCGTGACGCAACCGCCGGCCTTGCTGCGGCAGAACAGGGCGCTGCACCGGCGATCCCGACCACGACCATCATCATTGTAGTGCTCGTCATCATTATTGCAGCGGGTGCGGTCTGGTACCTTAAGTTCAGGAAACCCGTAACCAACCCCGAAGTCAAACCCAATGAGAAGAGCTCCAAAGGAAAGAAAAAATAATCTTTTTTTAATTTACTCAGCCGTCACAGCAAACGCAGCCGAAGTCCGGGAGAGCAGAGGTTTTTCACCCGCATCGGAAAAGACCTCCGCCTCGGCAAATGCAACCCGCCGTCCCTTCTTGATCACTTTTGCTTTTGCAACAATCACACCCTCCCGGACACCCTTGACAAAACTGGTGGATTCGGATATGGTCGCAATTCCCTCCTGTTCTTTGAGTACCGTGTAGAGAGCGAGTGCAATCGCTTCATCTGCCAGCGCCACGAGCATCCCTCCCTGGAGCCAGCCGACACCGTTGTGCATATCGGGCCGTACCTGCATTTTTAAAACCGAGGTTCCTGCATCGTAACTGACGATCTCGATCCCCATCTGGCAGAAGAACGGGTTTGCATTCCTGCCATGCTGCCGGATATTTTCAAGATAGGACATAGTTCTCTTTAGGATTATCAGCAGATTGAACGATTAAACTGATCCATTTCGGTGAGCAGCGTGATTTAGTAAGAGGTTGTCCCAGCGATGATGAACCTGGATTTTTTATTCAGAATCCCGGAGAACCGGTGAGGGGAGCCGGGCAAGTAACCGGAAGGACACCCGAATGAACAGGATCAGAGCCTTGTCTCACGACTCGTCGTAGCCATTCACTAGCCGGGTCCGGCCAAAACACAAAAGCCCAAAACATTTTCCCCGTGATCCGCAATTATCTGATAATACTCCGGCAGGAAAAATGAGTCCACGTTTCGAGGCAGCAACTACCCTGCGAAAAAAACCCGGTGAATGCTTCCCGGTCGGCTTCCCCACGGAACGGCCTCGTGGCCACGCATTGAACGGGTTCTCCGGCCGACACTCCTCCAGAGGGGTATTTCTCATTCTTGTTGCGGCAATACTACTCTTCTCGCCAGCTTCCGCAAGCATTGCGAATAACAACGGCCATCAGGAAACGGGAGGAACACCTTACCCCGGCCCCTCTCACCCGGAGTCTGGCACTGTTCCGGGAGCTCCGGCTCTTCCATCAGAATCAGCAGAGATCATCGTCCATGGACAAAAAACCGGAACAACGGATCCGGAACCTGTCGGAGGAACCGGCAACCTTACCTTGCCATTCATTGCAGGTAACGCTACACCAGGAAGTATCAGCCGCCATTACACCTTCCCTTTCCAGAAATCCAATATCACCGTCACGACAATGGTGAGCAATGCTGCTTATTACGGGGCAAAAAACGGCGATAAATTCGCAATAATCTCACAGGAGACCGCACCCGAAACCCTTGCCGCCGATTACTACCGGGCGTTTGTTAATGATCCACATCAGGACCAGTTCTATACCAGCCTCATCCAGAGTTTCCGCAGCATCCGTACGGATCACAACTATTCCGATGACGAATATCTTGAACTGTTGACGGTCTTTGTGCAGAGCCTTCCTTACGACAATGAATCGGCTGTACACCCCGGTAATCCCTCGCGTTTCCCGGTCGAAACTATTGTTGAGGGCACCGGTGATTGCGATGACAAGAGCGTCTTACTTGCCGGTTTCCTCTCCCGGGAGGGATTCAACGTATCCCTCCTCCTCTTTATCCCGGAACACCACATGGCAGTCGGGATCGCAGGAGATCGCATGCAGTACCGGAATAGCGGGTACATGTATGTCGAGACCACGGGCGTTTCGTTCATGGGGGATGTCCCACCTGCACTGAACCAGTCAGTAAAATACGTTCCTTTCGGCCAGCTCCCGCGAACTACCCCAATAACCAGTATACCGGTGGTGATCCGGGTGGGTTCAGGTTCCAAACGGTTCACCCGTGCGGATGAAGCAGAATATATCTTACTCCAGAAAAAAGAGGTTGATGCACGGATCGCGTTACTCAGGGTACATCTCAACACTACCTCACGGGACAGTCCCCCGTACAGGACACTCATGGAGAACTATTACACCTACACGGGTATCCACAACTATATTGTGAAGCACGAGCAGGACCGGGCCGGTACCTACCGGTACCTCACCACCCAGCTGCCACCTGCATTCTCATCTGTCAGCCCCGCGGACAACCCGCCCTGTCCGAATTCCCTGGCAGGTGATGAAAACGGGCAGGTATGGTATCTGCCATGTCCCCGAGGGATCTGGGTACCGCAACGGTGCGTGTGGCAGAGTGAGCGGCAGGAATTCATCACCCCGTGTTCGTAACTGTTCCTCAACAGCAATTGACGTAACAATTGGGGACGGGAAATACGATGCGTAAAAATCATCCGGACTCCCAGAAAAGTCCGGTGAAGCAGAATTACAGAAATAATCCGTTTAGTAAAATGCCAGAAAAAATCCGTCAGAGGTCAGCAGTTCCGGCCATGGCAGGATAGCACACCGTGCTGACTGCACCCGACGACTGTCCCGGCAAACCGGAACTATCCTCACAACATTTCATCAGGTAGGATAATGTTGTTTCAGACAGGATAAACCGGGAAAAACGCCCGTCCTTTCGTGCGTGCAAGATCCCGTCATCGATAAGCCGTTTCATATGCCAGGAAACTGTTGGGCCGGATACCCCGAGCATCTTTTCAAAATCCGTGCGGGCCATCAGGGGGTTCCTGGCAAGAGCGAGCAGGATCATTTTATCGGTATCCTGACGCAGGTACTTCATCACTTTCAATTCGCACTCACCATATTTGCCGGAATTCTCAAAAAAACTGATAATGCCGTGATCCTTGAGGAGAATAATTTTCCCGGAAATTCTCATCCGGGCGAGATGGTAGGTGAGCGCCCCGCGGGATATCCCCGTTTCCTGGGATAACTCAATAAAGCTGATCCCCGGACGGGTTCGGATGAGGCCATAGAGAGTATTTCGTACCGTGCTGGCGAGGATATTACTCCTCGCAATCCTCTTAAACCCGAAAATGGAAAGGAGTTTTAACGTGAAAAAAATCTCGACCGGAAAGAGACAGGCCGGTGAGATGGCGAGTGCCCCGATAATAACCATTTCACGGAACGTGAGATCCCAAAAGGAGATAGGGACAACACCTGTTGTGGCTATCCCGGCAGACCCGAATGCCGGTTCAACGGTGTATACCAGGGGGAGAGCGACTGCCGGGGCTGCAAGTGCCGCGACAAGAGCAGCAAGCAGTACAACAGAAAACATCTCCCTCCATTTCATGACAATATAATTATTTTTGTATACAGGTATCAGCCTTGTGGTCAGGTTGTGCCGGTCCTGATCCATGAAAGATTTTCGAGGCTGCCTGAAGAGATATTTTTGTAACTGTGGACCTGGAATTTCCAGACACCCGGGGTCATATCACCGGGATTATTAATCCTCAGGTCAATCCTCCCGTCAATCCTGCCGTCCGATCCATCGTAAAAAGGGCCAAGGGTCTTGTCGGGGTTGATAATCGTTAATGAGAGCGGATCAGCCGTATCCCCGCTGTAGAGCGAGACAATAATATACGGAGTTTCGGCAGACACGTATTTTGAGAACAGGGCGGTGTGTTCCGGTCGACCGGCCCTGTCCGGCGCAGGCAGAAGTCCGTTCATCCCGGGTTCTATTGATAGGTTGAGAGGATTGTCCATGATCGCAGGTGCGTCGTATCACTCAGGGGCCGGCACATGACCCGGGAAAGCGATCGCCAGGGCAAGTATTGCACCGGCACCGAGCAGCACCGCAATCCACAGGATTTTCATACTAAGAGATTCTCCCGGGAACGATATAGGATTGCCTTCTGGTTTCACTCTTGCCGGTACTCCTTGACATGTAGAGCATTTGCTCATAAATCGTTTACATAACCATAGCTTTTTTCTGATCATACAAATCCCGGCCGCGATTATTGTGCGACCGGGGGGATTATGTATGACACAGAAAAACCCTCAATGCCTGATAATATCAGGTATCATAACGAGTCTGGTCATCGCATGGCTGGTGATGGTACTTATCACTCCGGCTTTTGCCGGGAACAGTAGTACAGAACCCGCATTCACGTCATCCTACCAGCGAGACGTTACACTACAGAGTGCAGCCCAGTCCATGGTCCCGGATAATGATACGGGCGAAGAACAGACAGAAGTAGCCGACGTCCTTTCCCCATTGGGGACCGGAGACCGTGCGTGGCAGTTTTATGTCGATACCACGACATTCAAACCTGACGAGTATATCGTAACTGCCGAAGCGGTTGTGGAGAAAGCGACCGGTACTGCACTCTTCAATGTCCTTGACCATTCATCATCCGGCCAGGGCGGGGCTCCGCAGAAGACGCAGGTTACTTCACCCCGCCCGGCTCTCGGGGAATATTACATCACGATCGACCCCATCAGCGACCGGGTTGTCGGGGAGAAGTTTTCGATAACCGGCAGGACGAACCTGCCCGAATCTTCCGAGATGCTCGTACAGGTCTATTCGTCTTCTTTCAAGCCCACGCAGAAGAGCCAGAGCGGGGAGTTCTCCGGCGCCACCGGAACCGTCCGGGCATCTGATTCATCCCTGCCGGTGCCGGCCCTGGCGCCTCTGCAGAAGGATCCGGGGGTAAAAGGCTCCGATGCAAAAATTATCAAGACCGCAACGATCACGCTCGAAGTACCGGATGTTGCCAGCTCGGTTGAAGCCTTCCAGGCACTGGCAATCGCACAGGGAGGGTACCTCTCTTCAACAACGCTCCAGGCAAATGGCAAACGGCATACCGGGACCATTGTGCTCCGCATCCCGCAATCAAAGTTCGAGACCACCATTGCCGGGGTGAAATCAGCGGGAACGGTCAATGCCTTCACCTCACAGGGTGAGGATGTGACCGAGGAGTATATCGATCTCAAGGCCCAGAAAAAATCGTACCAGGTCCAGCTCGCCCAGTATTATGTGCTGATGAAGAAGGCAGTAAAAATAACCGACATCATCGCGATCCAGCAGCAGATCGACCGGGTGCAGACCGAACTGAACCGGCTCGAAGGCCGGCTGAAGTATCTCGAGAGCCGGGTTGACCTGTCGACCATCACGATCACCCTCCAGGAACCCGAACCGGTCCTGGTCCCCACGGAACCCGGGCATAACTTTGTATCTGCCATCAACAAGGGGATCGAGGGGTTGTTCGGTCTGATTGATGCCATAATCATCGCCGCGATCACTTTCCTGCCGGCCATTGTCGTTGCGTGCGCCGTGTATGGGATTTACCGGTGGAGAAAGGGGAAGCGGTCGGTGATGGCTGCTACCGAAATACCCGGTGAGAAATAATTACTGGACTGATGGGGAGGATCGAATTTTTTTTTTTGCTCTGTAGAAATCCTTACAGGGAAATAAGAGGACCTCTGGGGGTCAAGGGGGGCGCTCCCCTTGGGATGCCTCCCCCTCTGGGGGAGAGAGGGGGTCACCCTCACATATCACAATAAGGAACTGGTAAGTACCGGGAAAATGAGGATTTCTACAGAGTCCTTTTTTTCAATCACTGCATCCCGGAGAAGGCGAGAACCGGAGGAATTTTCGCACACCCATTCGCTGCTGTAGGATCCACCTGTAGAGGGAGCGGGTTGCGGGGAGCCGGGAGTGCTGAGAGATTGATTGATCAACCCTGATAAGATCCTCTTATCCGTGCCCATTTAAGCCCCGGATTCCCCCTCCCAAAACCATTTTTGTCTCTCATTTGCGAAATTACATCCCTGTTGTTTTTTAATAACTCTAAAATAAACCCTGATTGCTATAAAACCTGAGAATAATGCCCGGAAAAGAAGTCTCCCCAGGCCCTTTTGGAAGTCCGATCTCCCCAAATTCAGATTCTCCTTTTCTCATACAATTCCGTGAAAAATCACCCTGCAAAAAACCGCACGTATTCGCGTTCGGATAGCCGATCCCGTGTGCCCGCGATAGACTGGACGGTCAGGAAAATTAAGAGCAGATTCCAGGATTCCCAACTCTCACCTCTGATAATCACATTAACCGGGAATGTCAGACAAGAGGGATTTCAGGTTCTCCGACGGAAACATAAAGATTCGGTGGGATGGTCTCTCCCCCACTCACCCGGGATGTGTAGAGGATTTGCTCATAAATCGTTTATTTACCTGAACCTTTTTTTCTCCACAGAAGCGAAAATTCCCATCGCTCCGTTCCCCACAGGGGGTGATCACGTATGACAACAAAAAACGTACCGCTCCTGATCCTTTCAGGACTCATAACGGGCATCATCATCGCTTACGTGGTGATGACCGCGTTTCCGCTGCACCCGACGGAAACCACCAGTACCGCACTACTGAACCAGCCGATTCTCCAACAGAAAGTCACTCCCGGCGCTGAAGAGCCCCAACAGTTTTCATCGATAGAAGAGGCCCGGGCATTCCTCATCACCCATACCGAGGGAAATGATAAACCGCAGCTCCTTACAGGTGGATCAACCCCAGTGGATACCCGCGAATGGTCCACGGTAAACAGTACCCGGACCTGGAGGTTCGATGTTGATACCTCTACTTTCAAACCCGACGAGTATATCGTGACCGCTGATGCAATCCTGCAGCACGCAACCGGCACGGCCCTCTTCAATGTCCTCGATTCACCCCAGGCCAGGACATCGCAGCCGGCACAGGGACCCCGTCCAACATCGTCCACGGATGGATATTTCATCAGCATCAATCCGATTGGCGACCGGTACGTGGGTGAGAAATTCACCATCACCGGGCGGACCAACCTTGCAGCAGATGACGAGATGCTCATCCAGGTCTACTCCTCCTCCTTCAAGCCAACGCAAAAGAGCCAGAGCGGGGAGTTCTCCGGATCGACCGGGACAGTACGGGCATCTTCATCATCCCAACCGGTACCGGCATCAACCTCTGCTCCGGCGCCGGATTGCGACCGGAAATATTCCACCACAAACGTCCAGGTTCGCGATGTGGACGAGGCTGATATCGTCAAGACTGACGGGACATATGTCTATGTTGTCACGGGCAGCCACCTCAATATCCTGCATGCGTATCCTGCCGATACCGCAGGAATTATCGCGACCCTGCAGTTTTCCGGATCACCCCAGTCGCTGTACCCCCATGGAGACCAGCTTGTGCTGATCAGTTCTGAGTATAAGTCTCGGACCGTCATGAACTGCCAGCCGGGCGCCTGCGGCACCACCATGCCAACCGACCAGAAGACCCGGGTATTTATATATTCGGTAAAGGACCCGGCTCATCCGGCCCTCCAGCGCGAGATGGAATTAGACGGCGTGTATAAGGACACCCGCATGATCGGCTCCCTGCTCTATTTTGTCACTAATGACTACATCGACCGGTATGACGGGGATGTGACATTTCCGGCAATGTATGACAGCCGTAGGGGAACGACAGTCCCCCCGGTCTATTATTTCAACAAAAAAGACCGGAAGTTCTCCTTGACAACGGTCGGGGCAGTTGACATCCGGGCGGACGAACCGATACGGGCAAGAGCATTCCTCATGGGCTCTGCGGGCACAGTCTACGTCTCTCCGGAGAACATGTATATTGCGATAACCTCCAATGGCGATTCCCGTACGTCGCAAAGTACCGACCTGTATTCCTTTGCCCTTAACAATGGCCGGATATCCTTTACCGCACACGGAACCATAGACGGGACACTGCTCAACCAGTTCTCAATGGACGAGTACGGGGGCAACCTGCGGGTTGCGACAACGATTCAGGACTGGAGCGGCCGATGGAACACCAGGTTCAGCAAGGTGTCGGTCCTGGACAACCAGATGCAGATCATGGGATCGGTGGATAATCTCGCACCCGGAGAGAAGATTTATGCAGCACGTTTCATGGGAGAACGGTTGTCTCTCGTGACCTTCCGTGAAACCGACCCGCTCTTTGTCATTGACCTTGCAGTACCAAAGAGCCCGAAGGTACTTGGCGAACTGCATATCCCCGGGTTCTCCCGGTACCTGCACCCGTACGACGCCACCCACCTCATCGGGGTTGGGAAGCAATCCACTCGGGGCGGCCTGAAAATTGCTCTCTTCAATGTAACCGATGTGCACAACCCGCAACTGGTCGGTGAGAAGAGACTGGGCGGATACGGCAGCGATTCCGAGGTACTTACGGATCACAAGGCCTTCCTGTTTGACCGCGAAAAGGACCTGCTGGTCCTGCCGGTCCATATTGTAGAGGATGCTACGTCGTCCGAAGGCATTCACCCGATCTGGGGCGGGGCGTACGTATTTGGCGTGAACCCGCTGAAAGGATTTAACGAAAAAGGCATCGTAATCCATTACCGGGACGACAACTCTGCATCCTATGATGTGAAACGTTCATTCTACATCGAAAATATCCTCTATACCATGGCCCGGGACAAGATCGTCATGAGTGATCTGAAGAACGGCACGGCGCTTATCGGAGCAGTTGAACTGGGCCAGGGCTGACCCGGATCCCAATCTTTTTCTTTAGGTTCTGCTGCCATAATTTCGCAAAATACAACCCGCAGCAGCGCGACATGTAGAGCATTTGCTCATAAATCGTTTAAATATCCAAAGGATAGTTTTCAGGCAGAAGCACCTGGCTAAAGTTGCAGGTGTGTTTTTAGGAATGTGAAAAAATGGTAAATGGAAACAGAAGAAGAGATGGATTTCTGGATATACCGTGGGTAGCGATTGCTGCTGCTGCGGGAGTAATTGTCGTAGTAATATGTGCAGCATTATTTTTCATGGGAGGCAATGGGGATCCCACTGGCATAACTACTCCTGTGTCAACAGGAACGCCGTCGTCTCCCGGTCCGTCAGTCACTCACCATGTCGTCACCCCCTCATCGGGACAACCCGGTAAGCTGACCTACAATGTTGCACTGACCGGTTATGAACCCGATAGCATACCTGTACCGGATAAAGGGACATTTATCAAAGTCATTTACCGCGGGGGGTACGACGGGACATACACGTCAGGATCCGGACCACAGGAACTGCGCAATTCCGGTGAGCGGGTAATTGAAATAGAAAATCCGGGCACAACGGTCACGGCAACGGTAAAAAAACAGGAAAGTTCCACAAAGCAGGCACTGACCGTTGAAATCTGGAAAAACGGGGCCCGGCTCGGCAGCAAGACCACGTCCCTTCCGTATGGGGAGGTGACAGTCAGCAGCGCTCTCTGAGCACGCAATGAGCAATCCGTCAGGTTCAATGCCAATACCAGCCAATCGCATAATCATCTGCTCCGTACCCGGACAAGGAACCGGGACGAGAAAAAACACAGAACCCCCCGGGCCAGTCTCCTGACGATCCCGGGTCCTGGCTCCCGGAAAAACCAGCCGGCACGTTCCGGCAACCAGCCTCCAGAGGGCCCAGGTGAATTGCGAGTGTGTCCATGACAGAACCAGATGAAGAAATTTCCCAACTGACCCGGCAGGCGAAACTATTTTCCGCGGATCTTTCGGCGCTCCGGGACGAGATGAAGAATGTCATTGTTGGTCAGGAAGCGGTGATCGACCGGCTCATCATTGCCTTATGTGCAGACGGCCATGTGCTGCTGGAAGGAGTGCCGGGAATTGCAAAGACACTGATGATCCGCACCCTCTCCCAATGCATTGACTGCAGTTTTGTCCGGCTCCAGTTCACACCGGATCTTCTTCCCGCAGATATCATGGGAACCAAGATCTACAACCAGAAAGATGCAAGTTTCTCAACGATCAAGGGTCCGGTCTTTGCCCATTTTGTCCTTGCCGATGAGATCAACCGTGCACCGCCCAAAGTGCAGTCCGCCCTGCTTGAAGCCATGCAGGAGAAACAGGTGACCATCCAGGGCGAGACCCACCAGCTGGCCCGCCCGTTCTTTGTGCTGGCCACCCAGAACCCGATCGAATCGGAGGGTACCTATCCCCTCCCGGAGGCGCAGGTTGACCGCTTCATGTTCAAGGTACTGATCACGTACCCGGCCAAAGAAGACGAGGTCCTGATTCTCGACCGGTTCACGGAAGGCACCACCGTCATCCCGAAAAAGGTGATGAGTACCGAAAAGATCCTCGACATCCAGTCATTCACCCGAAGCCTGTACGCCGATGCCTCCATCAAGCGCTATGTCACGGAGCTCGTGGATGCCACCCGCCGGCCGGCAGCCTATGCAATAGACACGGCCAGGTACGTTGGCTACGGTGCCTCCCCGCGTGCATCGATCAGCCTGATCCTTGGTGCCAAGGCCCGGGCTCTGATGGCATGCCGGGGGTTCGTGCTGCCCGAGGATGTCAAGGCAGTGGCACATGATGTGCTCAGGCACCGGATTATCCTGACGTACGAAGGCGAAGCTGAAGGCGTAACTCCCGATGCGATTATCGACAGTATTCTTCGGAATGTCAAGGTACCATGAACGAAAACACGGCCATACCATTGAGGGGCTGAAGACATGGAAGACAGGACCGACTTGATACGACAGCTCAGGAAGATCGAGATCACGACCAATGCGCTGGTAGAGGGACTCCAGTCGGGACTCCACCACTCGCTCTTCAAAGGCCACGGGGTCGAGTTTGCCGAGATCCGGGAGTACGTGCCCGGGGACGATGTCCGCTCCATTGACTGGAAAGTTACCGCCCGGTACAACCGCCCGTTCATCAAGGAATATACCGAGGAGCGCGATCAGACATTTTATTTTGTCGTGGATATCTCCGGGTCCGGCACGTTTGGTTCAGCAACATCCAAACAGAAGAAGATTATCGAAGTGACTGCGAGCCTCGCATTTGCAGCGCTGAAAAACAACGACCGGATTGGTCTCTGCCTCATATCGGACCGGGTGGAAAAATTCCTGCCGGCAAAACGGGGGAAGAAACACCTGATCTCGATCCTCAACACCCTGATCGATCACCGGGCCGTATCTGCAAAAACTGATCTTGCCGTGGCTGCACGGTTTCTCGGGACCATCCTTGCGCGGAGGAGTTCATTGATCATCCTGTCGGATTTCATATCGCTGGATTTCCTGGGAACACTTAAAACCCTCCGTAAGCGTCACGAAGTCATTGCAATCCGGGTATCGGATCTGCGGGAACATGAGCTGCCCGATATCGGAACCATCGCGCTTGAAGACTCCGAGACTGGGGAACAGGTACTTGTTGACACGTCCGATGCCGGCGTTCGCATGAGGTACGCTGCACTGGTTGAGGAAGCGGAAAAAACACTTACCGTCGGCCTCTCCCGGGCAGGAATCGGGAATGTGTCAATCCTGACAACCGATCCCTACGAGATCCCCCTGCAAAAGTTCTTCCGGGGCATGAAGAGGAGGAGAACTCATGGCAGGATTCTATAACCCCGCGTGGCTCTGGGGCCTCCTCCTCCTGCCGGTGCTTGTTGCTGCCTATTACCTTGTGATCAGGAAAAAGAAACAGGAAGCGCTCCTCTTTTCCCAGATTGCATTTGTAAAATCTGCCCTTGGGGACAAGCAGAAATCCCGGCGCGTTCACCTGCTCTTTATCATCGCACTCGCTGCCATTGCCCTGATGTTCATCGGTCTGGCTGATCCCCATATCTCGCTTGACCAGGAAAAAATCGGGGTGAATGTCATCATTGTTATTGATGATTCCGGGAGCATGCAGGCCAGCGATTATCCACCTACCCGGCTCGAAGCGGCCAAGAGTTCTGCCGATTCGCTCATCAGGAATCTCGAGCCGGCCGATAATGCGGGGGTGGTGATCTTTGAATCCTCTGCAACTACCGCGGCATACCTGAGTCCCGACAAGGACCGGGTCCGGCAGAAACTTGCAGCCATAACCCCGAAACCCGGGCAGACCGCCATCGGGGATGGCCTTGCGCTGGCAGTGGACATGGCCCGGTCGATACCAAACAAAAAGAACGTAGTGATCCTGCTGTCAGATGGCGTGAATAACACCGGTATGGTTACCGTAGATGAGGCGGTCGCAGTGGCGCAGCAAGCCAATATCCAGGTCTTCACCATTGGCCTGGGTACGGCACAACCTCAGGTGATCGGGTATGACTGGATGACCAACCCGCAGTACGCGGACCTTGATGAGGCAACCCTCCGGTCCATTGCGGAAAAGACCGGTGGCAGGTATTTCAAATCCGTGGATGGGCAGACCCTGGCTGAGATCTACCGCGGACTGAACAAGGAGATCGTCCGGGAACCTGAGGAAACAAGCGTTAAGGACTTCTTCATTGCAGCATCCCTTATCCTCATCCTCATTGAGATCTTCCTGCGGTACGGGCGGGGGCGAATCATCCCATGAGATGGCAGGCATCCTGTATCCTCCTGCTGCTCTGCCTCCTTATCCCGTTAGTCATGGCAGGAGATATTTCCCTTGCCGCAGACCAGCAGGACTACTATTTCTTAACCGGGCAACCCGTGGAGATCCCGCTTGTGGTGACCAGCACATTTTCGGGGGAGACGCCCGGAACCGTCCGGTTCTCAACCGATGCCCGGCTCCAGAAGACCGGAGTGGTGATGATCAGCACGCAGAACCGGATCCTGAGCCAGAAAGTCCCGGCGGGCCGGTCCTTCTTAAACCTCACGCTGGCCCCCTCACAGGTTTCCCGGGACTACAAAGTGCATGTCTCATTCTACTATACAGCCCCGGTCAATGCCAGCCTGCCGGAGTTTTACATCCACATTGTCACCAATCCAGGTCTCCTTAAGGATTCTGCGGTACCTCTGGTAAGCACCAGCCGGCCCGAGACAGGGGGGATCCCCACGAACAGTTCGGTAAGTATCGCTGAAAAGACCGTGAGCACCCGGCAGCAGATGGGATCCGACAGCACGGGACAACAGGCAATCGCCAGTATCCATCCGCAGCCGGATACCCAGGCCGAACGACAGCAGCAACAGCGCGACAAGGAGAAGCGGGAGCGGGAACAGATGGAATTTGACGGAAGGCTTGAAACATCACCACTGTTTATCGCCGTTAACGAAAGCCTTGTTGCCGAAGGCTTCACCCGCCAGACGTTCGATACCCAGCCTGCGGGTAATGATACCGGCACATTCTCGATGGTGTACCGGAAAGGTGCAGAGGATCGGGTCGTTGTGCAGGGTTCAATGCAGAGCGGAGTAGTTCCATCGTTACATGAGGCTTCCAATGCTGCTATCACCGCAGATCCTGCACTGGGTGTAAACAGAACATTCCTGTCATTCAACCGGACATTACAGGAACAGGGGTTCGGGCACGCAGAAACACTGATCAACCGCACGCTCACCGGTACTATGGCAAATATTACGTACTCCGCAATGGATGGAAAAAAAGCGTACGTGAATGCCACGACAGAAGCAGGTCATGTTGTAAAAGTGACCATGGAACAGGAGACAGGGCCGGCCGGTTTTGTGGATGTCGCACTCTTTTCCCTGGCAACGGTACTCCTCCTGGTTTTCGGAGGGTTCGCGTACCGGAAATACATAAAGCGCAAGCAGCCAATCCCCGATGCCCGGACCGGTTCATTGCCACAGGACTTTGACCACCGTAAGGAAGCCGAACGGCTTCTTAACGAAGCCGGGCTGGCTTCAGACCAGCACCGCTACACGGATGCATGCGGGCAGGCAGGCCGGGCACTCAGGGTATTCCTGTCGTACGAGTACGGAAACCAGGGCGAGGTCACGACAGCGGAAATTGTATCGCTGTTGAGCAAGTCTGGCCGGGATACAGGACAGATTGAGGCTCTGCTCGAACGGTGTGATGAGGGGGCATTTGCCCGGCAGGAGCCTGCTGATGCGGAAATATCATCCATGATCAGCCGGATCCGGGAAATTATTGCCACAGCGGGACCGAAAAAAACACAGGAAGGAAATCTTTCATTGCAACACTATCTGATTCCCGGTAATTTTTTGTCGGGACCCGGGTAAAAGACACATTCTGTTTTTTTTAACCCCATGCTTAATATTCCAAAAAACGTCACCTGTTCACCATGCAGGACCCTGAAACCAAGGAGATGCTCGCCGACCTCATCTGGCTCAATGCCGTTATCGCGACCGAACTCATCCAGATCACCGAGAACACATCTGCGATCCTTCGCAAATCCCCGCCTCCGGAAAGTTGCCTTGCCCAGCACCAGGACCTCCGGAAAACCGCGCTCGAAATGGCAGAAAAGTACCGCCCGTCTGGAGCAACCCCGACAGCGCTTGCCCGGCACCTGCTCAAACACCAGTAATGTTATTGGCACACTCTGCCCACGGGTATAGTACAATTCGTAAATGCAGGTACGATGAGGAATGCAGGTACGGATACAATTCCGTTCATGCAGCTCCTTTGCAGTGCGGGATATTTTTCCCCCTCATCTCCGCCCCCCAGGAGCAGACCCGTCATGACCACCCCCGGCGCAAAGTTCAGTCTTGTCATCCCCGCGTATAACGAAGAGAAACGGATCCGGGTGCTCTTCGATGAGATACCGGCTTTTGACGGCGAACTGATTGTTGTCTGCGACGGAACCGACCGGACAGCCGAATGTGTCAGCAGGATCGCAGAGAAACGCAGGGATCTCTCGATCCGCTGCCTGGTCTTCGATCACCGGCTGGGCAAGGGTGGCGGGGTTATCGAAGGACTCAAAGCCGCCCAGACGCCATTCGTGGGATACTTCGATGCGGATGGTTCTACGGGCATCGGCGAGATGCAGCGGCTCTTTACCTACCTCCCCGGTTCCGATGGTGCCATAGGTTCGCGCTGGGTGGTAGGCTCGGAACTCCGGGTACGGCAGGGCATTATGCGTAGGCTCGAGAGCCGGGCATTCAATCTCCTGATCCGCCTACTCTTCGGCCTCACCTACAACGATACCCAGTGCGGGGCCAAAGTCTTTACCAAAGCGGCAGTCGATGCGGTCCTGCCCCGTATGACCTCACGGGGATTTGAGTTTGATGTCGAGCTGCTCTGGCGGATGAGAATGGCCGGTTATTCCATAACGGAAGTGCCTATCGTCTGGCAGAACACAGGCGATTCCCGGGTGCAGAAGCGGGACATGATCCGGATGCTCACCGGTCTCTTTGCCATCCGGTTCGGACCAGGAAAGGTATGATCCCGTTATCAAGAGAAGAACAGAAGAAAGAAGCATTCCGCCTCTTTGAAGACGGGCGGTATATCGAGTCTGGCCAGCTCTGCACGATCCTGTTGGAATCCGGGAAGGATTCCGCGATCGATGTGCTCGCCGCAACCAACCTCTACTACATGGGCAAACTCGATGAAGCGGAGGTTTTTTTTAAGGATCTTGCCCAGAAGATGCCGGACTCATCCTATGTCCACAGTTACCTGGCAAAAATATTCGAAGCCCGGGGGGATGAAGGAGCAATTGCGGAATACGCGACTGCCGTCCACCTGGATCCCTCCAACCAGGATGCCCTGCGGAGTTATGCAGAATATCTTCTCGTTCACAAGGATTACCGGGCTGCACTGCCCGTATTCAAGCGGCTTGTGCAGCTGGGCCGGAAAAACGCTGATGTCAGGCACCTGATGCAGGTGCTCTTAGGAATTGGCGAGGCCCAAGAAGCGCTCGCAACCCATGAGGTGCTCAGTGGCGGGACTGCGTCGGGCCATGAATATGTCGATGCACTGGTCACCACCGGCAATTTCCCCGCAGCTGCGGAACTGGCGTACCGGATCTACAAGGAGACCCGGGATCCCGCAGTACTGAGGAAATACCTGTCTGCCCTCTCCTGCTACGATGTGCAGGCGTCCCTGGATGCCTACGCCGGACAGATCGACTCCGGTACTGATAGCGGGATTCTCTTTGATTATGTGGTGCTCCTGCAGGCTGAAGGGAGATCAGATGAAGCACTTGCTACTGCTCGGGCACTGGCCGGGCGCTCTCACCTTCCGGTGTATCGTCTTCTTGTCTGCGATCTGTATGCTGCCGGGGCGGACGCAGGGGAAGGAAGGACCGAAGCCCTTGTCGCATACGAGCACCTGATCCGGGACGAGCTTGTGACAAAAAACGATCTGGACCTCCTGAGAACGATCATCGGCCGGTACCGCGAGCACCTCACCGCGTGGGTACCGCGGGATGGTGCGATCCAGAGGTTCCTGGGCATTGTTTCTTCAGATGTGAATGTCGCAAGCCTGCTCGAGACTGCCCTTCTCTACGAAAATGCGGGTGACGCTGCCGAAGCCCGGTCCTGGTATTACCGGGCATACCGTTCAGATTTTCTTAACGGGGGACTATCTTATGCGCATTTCCTCGATGCCCATGGCGAAGGGCGCGAGTGCGAGAAGGTGATGCTCTACATTCTCTCGAATGTAAAAAAGAGCACCGATCTCAACCGGGTTGCTGCCGTTATCGTGGACCGGCATGGCACCATGCACCAGCTCAGGCGGCTGATGGAGCAGCTGCTTGCCAAACTCGAAACCCGCAGCGCAACGCTGAACTCCGAAGGTCTGGAGTTGCTTTCAACAACCTATTTCATTGCCGGCACCAATGCTCACGAAGAGCAGAACTATGCCAGCTGCAAGTACTACTGCCTGAGCGGGATGGACGTAATGCCCGCCCACACCCGGGCCATCCGCCTGGAAGATTTCCTTGCCCTTATCCGGGCCTGCAAGGAGAAGTCAGTAGCCGATCGCCCGATCATGAACATGCCGGTGGCAAAAAAACGGGCACCCGCTGCCCAGCCGGCCCAGGTGATCACCGACAAGCTCGGCCTGACGGAACAGGAGGCCAGGATCCTTGAGTTCATCCGGCTGCACCGTACGGCAAACGAGATGGAACTGCGCAAGGTGCTCGGGACCCGCAGGGTGGTCGGGATTGTCAACCGCCTGATCCAGAAAGCAACCGCACAGGGATGGCTGCTGATCGCAAAGAAAGGAGTGGGGGAGGAGGGAGAAGCCTATGAATATACCGGAACCTGAACGGATGGACCAGCGCAGGCTCGAGAGCATCAACATCATCAACGCGTTGCGCAGGGGCACGGTGCCCGCGAGCGGGCTGGAGCGGATCGCAGTCGGGTTGGATGTCGAAGAGGGTGTGATCAGCCGGCAGCTGGATTATGTTGCCCAGAGCGGCGGGGATCTCAAATTTATCCGGGGCGATTACGGGAGCGGCAAGACGTTTCTCGTTGCCCGGGCACTCGAGATCGCCCGTACCAAGGGGTTTGTCACCTCGCATGTGATCATCTCTGCTGCCACCCCGCTCTACAAGATCAAAGGCATCTACCAGCAGGTCTGTGCCAACCTCAGAACGAGTGGCGAAGAGCATGCGATCAAGACAATTCTCGACAACTGGCTCTTTGCGATCGAAGAGCGGCTGCTCTCAGTGAGCGGAACCGGCCTTGAAGACGCCGCACTTGAAGACGCCACTGAGCGGGAGATCGAGACTGCGCTCAGCGGGATCAGCGAGGTGAATACCGCCCTTGCAGCGGCATTGCGCACGTACTACCGGGCGAATAATACCGGCGACTTCCCGCTGGCACAGGCGGCACTGGGCTGGATTGCCGGGGAACCCAATATCGGACGGGACTTCAAGCAGAAGGCGGGGATCAAGGGCGAGCTCGACGACACGATCGCGTTTATTTTCCTGCGGGGGCTTGTCTCCATCATTCACGGGGCCGGTTACAGCGGCATTGCGATCGCGGTCGATGAGATGGAAACTACCCAGGGACTCCAGCGCAACCAGCGGGAGAAGGGGTACCACACGCTCGTCCGGATCATCGATGCCCTTGACCGGGGGGAGATGCCCCGCTGCTTCTTCCTCTTCACCGGCACCCCCGCCATGTATGACGGTTCCCGCGGTATCCGTTCGGTCCCGCCGCTCTATGATCGCATCAGCGTGGTGGTGCAGAACGATGCCTACCGCAACCCCCGCCAGCCACAGATTATGCTGGAGAAGTTCGATACCTCGAAACTTGAACTCGTAGCGCTGAAAGTCGTGGATGTCTATGCCCAGGCCTACACGGAGCCGGACCGGGAGCGGGTCTCGCACCGCTTCATCCGGGCGATGATCAAGAAGATTACCACCCGTTTCGGGGGCAGGATTGACGTGATCCCCCGGATTTTCTTAAAAGAGTTTGTCGATGTGCTGGACAAGTGCGAGCTGTATGAGGATTATACTCCCGGGGATGCCTACGACTTCGATGCCGAACACCTGATCGGGGACCTGAAAAAAGAAGAGGAGGCGGTCATGGTGGTCAGGTACTGATCATCCCGCCGGAAAAGACAAGGTTTTACGCTTCAAGAGCTTAACATACCAGCATGCGCCGGGCTCTGCTTCTCTTCCTCCTTGCGGCGGTTTTTTTGTGCGCCCTGGCTTCCGGAGCAGGAACTGCAGCCCTCACCCTCAATGCCTCAGAGAACCGGGCTCACATCGGGGATGCGATCACGCTCAGCGGCACCGTGTCCGGCATCAAGACGATTGCAGTGTACCTCTTTGTGACGGGCCCCGACCTTGACAACCGGGGCGTCACTCTCGATAATCTCGATATTCCTGCGGGACGTGGATTGTTCACCACAGCACCGGTACACCTGGAGAACGGCACCTGGTCCTATACCTGGGACACTGCCGTCATCCTGGGCAATCTCAAGCCGGGCAATTATACAATATATGTAGTCGATTCCCCGGTCGACCGGCTGCGCTTTATCAAAGGCGATTACACATCAACAGAAATTATTTTTCTTCCCTCGGAACAACCAACCAGTGAGGCTCCGCTGGGGCCCTGTGTCCCGGTAGTGGCTCTGGTTATCACGGGAGTTATTTTTCTTGGATATACGCGGATGCGTCGGAAGTAGGATTAAAAAAAATCAGACCAGAAGTTTTCCTGAGAAGATATGAACCGCGTGCCCTTCGAGACTGACGCGGTCTCCGTTCAGTTTCACGCGGACCGACCCACCCCGGGCCGAGCACTGGAACCCGACCATCTCCGTCTTTTTTAATTTTCCTCCCCAATACGGCGCAAGACAGCAGTGGGCCGAACCCGTTACCGGGTCTTCCGGCACACCCGCCGAAGGTGCAAAAAACCGGGAGACGAAGTCGATCTGCGGTTGATCGGAAACAGCCGTGACGATGATGCCCCGGGTCTGGATGGCGGCAAGAGCGTTCAGGTCGGGTTCGAGACTACAGACATCATCCGCGAGTGGCAGCTCCACTAAAATATCAAACCGGTTCCGGCCGGTATACAACGGCTCGACTCCAAGTGCCTGGCCAAGACCAGGGACCGGCATGGAAGTGGCAGCCGGCTCTGCCGGGAAGTCCATGCTGATCCAGTCCTCGTCTTCCCGTACGACCAGTGTCCCTGAAAGGGTCTCAAAGGTGATCGGCTTTTTCCGGGAAACACGACCGGTCTCCCAGAGCACTGAAGCGGCAGCAAGTGTGGCATGGCCGCACAATTCAACTTCCTTCGTGGGGGTGAACCATCGCAGGTTCCATTTCGTTTCCTCAGGAAAGAGGAACGCAGTCTCAGAATGTTTCAGCTCAGCTGCTACCTGCTGCATCCATGCCACATCGGCCGGGCCATCCGGGATACAAACGCCAGCCGGGCTACCGCGGAACGCGGAGCTGGTGAAAGCATCAACGAGATGAAGTTCTGCATGCATGGAGAAGAGATTGCGTGCCGGGGTGTATAAAAATTCGTGCGGGCAGCTGATCATCGCGTCAGCGATGGGGTCTGGAGGAATTATCGATTTCGCGTGGCTTGCTAATCGTCATCTGTAATTAGGAGTGTGACCCCCTCTCTCCCCCAGAGGGGGAAGCACCCCAAGGGGAGCACCCCCTTGACCCCCATTTCGGAAGTTTTCTTCAACCTTCTGAAATTATCGCTCTATTGGGGGATGCCTGGGCGGCGGGGGCGGAAGCACGAAGTGTGTGAGCCCCCAAGAGCGACGCCTCAATCCCTGCAAGGATTTCTCCAAGAGCAAAAAATTCAGACAAAAGAAAAACATTTTTCCCGAAGAGTTACAAAAAACCACCATGCCCAGCGAGGCCCCGATGAGGCGGCCGAGCGACCCCATCAGGGGTGGGAAACATCGCAACAAAGATTTCTTGTTGCAATCCGGTGATTAAAAAAGAATTATCGAAAAAAAGGGAATTCTCCCTATAATTTACTTCCGGCCAATCTGCCGGCGGACCCGCACGGATTCCGCATGGGCGTGAAGCCCTTCAGCGTCTGCAATCGTCTCAACTATGTCGCCAATCGTCTCGAGCCCGTCGCGGTCAATGATCTCGACCGATGCGGTCTTGCAGAAATGATTCACATCAAGACCCGAGTAGGTCTTGGCGTACCCTGCGGTCGGAAGCACGTGGTTGGTTCCCACGGCATAGTCCCCGCAGGCAACCGCCGAGTAGCGCCCGACAAAGATTGCACCGGCGTTCTTCACTTTCGTAACAACGGACAGTGGATCGGCAACCTGGATCGAGAGGTGTTCCGGTGCAACAGCATCCGATGCCAGAATGGCTTCCTCCATGGTGCTGACAACACAATACCCGGAGTTCTTCAGCGACTGCTCGATGATCTCCCTGCGGGGGGCAACCTTTGTCATCGCTTCTACTTCGCGATCGACTTTTGCCGGCAGGGACTTGTCGGTCGTGATGAGGATACAGGCGGCATTGGGATCATGCTCTGACTGGGCAAGGATGTCAGCGGCAACAATGCGGGGGTCCGCAGTCTCATCGGCAATGATGCCAATCTCGCTGGGCCCGGCCGGGAAGTCGATCTCCACTTTTTCGCGGAGCATCATCTTTGCAAGCGTGACGTACACATTACCGGGCCCGACAATCTTCTGCACCGGGCGGACCGTCTCAGTACCGAGCGCCATTGCTGCTATTGCCTGGGCACCACCGACATTGTAGATCTCGGTCACACCGGCAATATCCAGCGCGACAAGGGTCAGCGGTTTGATCGGGGGCGGTGAACAGGCACAGATCTCCCTGACGCCCGCGACCCGGGCGGGTACCGCACACATGAGAGCGGAGGATGGGTACGCGGCCCGGCCGCCGGGGATATAGAGCCCGACACGGTTCAGGGGGGTGGTCTTGACGCCGAGCACAATGCCCGGTTCCATCTCCTGGAACCAGAGATCGCGAGGCTTCTGGAGTTCGTGGAAGCGCTCGATACGGGCATGCGCCTCGATGAGGCTCTCGATGATCTTCGCGTCGACCTTCTCATAGGCATCCTCGCGTTCGTCATCCGACACGGCAACATCGGTGAGCTCGCAGTGCTTCTTTGCCAGGTCAATAAGTGCAGCATCGCCCTCCGTCTGCACACGGCCGATGATCTCCGTTACGGTGGCCCGGACGTCTTCGAGGCTTGACTGCCTTCCCGCGATCCACGCATCGATCTCCACTGCCTTCCACATAGTGCCAATATTTTCGGCAGGAAAGGTTGTTAAGGTTTCGACAGGATTTTTGTAATTTTTTTTCGTTCTTGAGAAATCCCTGCAGGAATTGAGGAGTCGCTCTTGGAGGCTCACGCACTTCATGCTTCCTTCCGGTGCTCGGGCGTACCCCATTGGCGATAACTGCGGAAAGTCGATGAGGACTTCCGGGAGTCAAGGGGGTGCACCCCTTGGGACGCCTCCCCCTCTGGCGAGAGAGGGGGGTCACACTCCTAATTACAGATGAGGATTAGCAAGTAACAGGAAAAACGGAGGGAAAAATATCAATTTCAGCATGGTAATCCACAAAAGTGATCGCCGACTTATGATCGATGGCTCACTCGAAAGATCCATCATTAAAACATATTCCGTGAAGGATACAAATGCCGGTCCCGCGGGATCCCGATCCCGTAAGATTCCGGGTAAAAATTTTAAAAAGGGAAGGTACGGTAGTAAAAATCATCCCATGCCGGGGGGCATGCCGCCGGCAGGTCCGCCGGACTTTGAAGAGGTGATGACGTCATCGATGCGGATGATCATGACTGCTGCCTCGGCAGCGCTGGAAATTGCCTGGGTCTTGACTCGCAGCGGTTCGACAACGCCTGCCTTGAGCATGTCGGCAGGTTTGCCGGCCACAACATCAAGACCATAGGTCTTCTTCCCCGATTCGTGGGCTGCCCGGAGGTCGACGAGCATATTGATGGGGTCAAGGCCTGCATTCTCTGCAAGCACGCGGGGGATGATCTCCATGGCACTGGCGAACGATTCGATGGCAAGCTGGTTCCGGCCGCCAACTGATGAGGCGTACTCGCGGAGCCTGAGGGAAAGTTCTGTCTCAGGTGCTCCTCCGCCGGGAACAATCTTCTTTCCTGCCACCACAACGCTCACAACCATGAGGGCATCGTGAATTGCCCGTTCGAGTTCGTCTACCACGTGTTCCGTTCCGCCACGGACGATGATGGAGACCGACTTGGGGTTCTTGCACTTCGAGACGTAGATCATCTCATCGTTTGAGACCATCTTTTCCTCGACCTGTCCGGCCGAGCCGAGATCTTTTGCCGAGATAGTGTCTAAGCTGTTGACGATCGTTGCACCCGTTGCACGGGCAAGGTTCTCGATATCGCTCTTCTTAATCCTGCGGACGGCAAGGATCCCGGCTTTGGTCAGGTAGTGAAGGGCAACATCATCGATGCCTTTCTGGCAGAAGACAACGTTTGCCTTGCTCTTGACTACCTTGTTGATCATATCGTGAACCATCTGTTCCTCGCCATCAAGGAATGCCTGTGCCTGGCCGGGCGAAGAAATATTGATCTTTGCATTCACGTCGGTCTTCTTGAATTCAAGCGCAACATTGAGGAGGAGGATCTTTGCATCCTTGACCAGCTTGGGCATGTTGGGGTGACCGCGTTCCTTGTCAAGGACCATACCTTCAACAAGGCTCGAGTCATCCACGGCGCCACCGACCTTCTTCTCCACGTTGATGTGGGCGAGATCTGCAGTACCGTCAGCATCGATCACGGACGTGACTGCCTTGACAATGATATCGGTGAGGTGGCCTTTTGCAACTTCCGAATTCTTGCCGGTGAGGGCGGTCTCTGCAATCTTCTTGAGCATCGCGGTATCGGTTGGCTTGACTGTTATTGCGTACTTGTCAAGCAGCACGAGCGCCTTCTGGGCTGCCATGCGGTAACCCTCGGCAATGCTGGTCGGGTGGACTTTCTGTTTGAGGAGTACTTCGGCATTCTTTAAGAGCTCGCCGGCAAGGATGACCGCAGTTGTCGTGCCATCACCGACTTCAGCATCCTGGGTCTTTGCGATCTCGACCATCATCTTTGCAGCCGGGTGATCGATATCCATCTCCTTAAGGATCGTGACGCCGTCGTTGGTGATGGTGATATCTCCCATGCCGTCGATGAGCATCTTGTCCATGCCTTTCGGGCCGAGGGTAGACTGGACTGCCGTGGCAACTGCACGTGCAGCGGCAAAATTATTGCTCTGGGCCTCTTCTCCCCGGTTTCTCGTTGCTCCTTCCCTCATGATAATTATGGGTTGTCCCCCGAGTTGTTGTGACATTTAAATATACCTCGTTTAGCTATGTTCCATCCATCGTCATGTTACCGGTGCCTTTATTATTCCTGCACAACCGGTTCACCCTTGCGGGGTACCGCAGTTTTTTCCCGGACACATTGGCACGCTTTTGATGGGTTCAAAAACGGCCGGTGCAGATACCGGTGCCGGTAAAGCCGGTGTCATCTCCCTGTTCGGGTGACTGATGGCAGACTTCATCACCAGATGATAAAACAGATTGACGTGCATCCGTTTTATGTGTATCCATCCCGATCACGTCCCATGCGCCACCCCCGGGAGATTCAACGATAGTAAAAAGAGGGGGGCACCCGGGTATTTTACCGAAATGTTGCAGAGTTCCCCATCCTGTCAAGGTCACCCGGGAACTGAGAGTATTGGAATTTCTCATCATAATTTCCTCGGGCATTGTACATCCAGAATCAGCTTTTTCCAATGGATGGATCCGTTATGCATTTCCCGGAAAGAGGGGCTGGGAGGGTTTGTTGCATAAACGGCGGGTCCATGTCAACACCTCACCATTAATAACAGGATTTTACCAATGAGTGATCAATGCGCACGGATTTTGGTATTCACATGAGAGGCGGCGTCATCACCGAACGCGACGCTGACTTCTGTACTATCCGCATCAGGGCACCTGCGGGAGTTTATTCGGTAGAACAGTTGCGGGGGATTGCAACCATCGCGAAAAAATACAGTACGGGTGCGGTTCACTGCACTACCCGCCAGACCCTCGAGATCCCCCATGTCAATCCGGCCCAGTTAAAAAAAATTGAGAAGGCACTTGCGAAGAACGAGACTCCTGTTGGCTCGGAGAAAGATGAGATCGTAAATATCATAGCATGTCCCGGCATCGAACGCTGTAAATTTGCAAATATCGACACCATCGGTCTCGCGAAAAAAATTGATCATCAGTTGTTCGGCAAAGAGATGCCGGTAAAGATGCGCATCGCGTTATCGGGATGCCCGAACGCCTGTACCAGCCCCATGCTCAATGAGATAGGCGTTATTGGCAGGGTTCGCCCCCTCAGGACACCCGGCCTCTGTACCGGGTGTGGGTCCTGTGTCCAGTTCTGCAAGGAGAAAGCGATTGTGATCAGGAACGGCATATCCGAGCTCAAAGATGAGAAGTGCGTGGAGTGCGGGGTCTGTGTCCAGTCCTGCCATTTCGATCTCCTCAAAGCAGAACACCGGCATTATCTTATAACGGTTGGCGGCCGGAGAGGCAGGCACCCCAAAATTGGCAGGCAGCTGCTCACCGTTGAGACCGAAGAGCAGGTCCTTTTTGCGATACAGAAAATTGTTGACTGGGTGTACCGCCGTGCATGGAGTGGAAGGCTCCTCTCGGAGCAGCTGGATGAGATCAATTTCGAAAAATTCCGGCAGGATATCGAGAAACAGATTGCGGCTGGCGTTACCAATCCGGTAAAAAAATCATCCCCGTAAATCAACCGTATCTTTTTTTCATAACCGATTCCGGAACGGAAGCATGTATTTTTCATGGGGCGTCATCCGGGAACCAGCAATAAGTAATTTCATTCTTCCAAAAACGGAGGAATTTTTCTAAATCATAGCCTTGTTGAAACACTATAGAGAATCTCAACAGATTCCTGATACTTAAAAAAAGAGAATTCTACTGGAATCAGGAGCGCTTGTTAAGAGCTAGGGGCCCTGCAATACCCAGCCCGGTCAGAATGAGAGGGAGGGGGAGGGGGGATTTTGTGGGCACCGGTGTCGGCATTGCAGTTGGCGCCGGGTTGAGGGTCGCGTAGAGTTGGACACTCTGTCCAGGGGCCGGGACGCTGGTTAAGGTTGCGGTGTAGGGAAGGTACCCGTTCATCGATACGGTATAGGTCTGGTACGGAGTTCCGGTTGTATACACCGGGACGGTCAGGGTTCCCAGGGTAATCACGCCGACTACCTGGTTATCGAATGAAACGGTTGCCCCGTTCACATTGCAGTTGACAACGTACCATCCCTGGCTGCCGCCAATGACCGCAGCAGTGGTGGGAACGGCCGGATTCAGGGTGGCGTAGACATCAAAGGTCTCTCCCTTCCCCGGCATTGCCGGAATCGGACCGGAGTAGGTGGTGTACCCAGATTTACTTACGGTGAATGACTTCAGGGGGGTACCGGTGCTGTAGACCGGAACGGTAAGTATGCCACCAGCGATCGCTCCTTCATAGGTACCATCGAAATAGACCTGTGCCTCATCAACATTGCAGTGAACAGCGATCCATCCCTGGTTCCCGCCAATAGGTTCAGCAGCAGACACCAGAGAGATACATGCAAGAGTCAGCACGATACATGCCAGGTAAATTCGGTTGATCTTCATCACAATTCCTCGTATATATTACACCATAAGAGGGAAAGGGTATAAAAAAGAATCTTTTCATAAGTCCGGAATAATGATCCGGGCTGCCTGGATTTTAAAAAACCGTGCCGGAACCAGGATAAAACAGGAGAGATAGCGCCCGGTAAAGACAATTGATGGAACGGTAAAACCTGTCATCTCCAGAAAGGATAATGCTGGTGAAAATCATTCAACTGTTAGAACGATCGGATGGGAAACGGGGACTTTTCCCACCCATCCCGGTAAAAGAACCAGCATCGCCACAGCCGTGATGAATTAGAGATCCTCCTCTCCGTTCGTAAAACCAGGAACCCATGCCCGAATCTTCCCCTGCCCTTCCCGCCCTCCGGTTCAATCTTGCCGAGCTGGCGGGATCGCTGGGGGATTTCGGCACGATCATCCCGCTCGTCCTTGCCGTGGCGCTGGTCTCGGATGTCAATGCCCGGTATATTCTCCTCTTCTTTGGGATCTGGTTCATCCTGACGGGCCTCTATTACCGGTTGCCGATACCCCTCGAACCAATGAAAGCCGTAGCGGTGATCGTGATCGCGGGATCCATAGGGAGCGGGGAGATAGCGGCTGCCGGCTTCATCCTCGGGGTCATCTTTCTCGTGCTCGGGTACGGGAGGTTCTTTGCCGTCATTGAACGATGGGTACCCCAGAGTGTGGTGAGAGGCATCCAGCTGGGACTCGCTCTCCTCCTGTTCCGGTCATCTCTGGGATTTGTGGTAAAGGATCCCACGTTCTTCTTCATCGGTATCGCCATCATCGCGGGCTTTTATCTCCTGGCCCGGTACTGCTCTATCCCGGACCTCTCCACGATCGTGGTCATCGGGGTTGGTCTCATTGCGGGGATTGCCCTTTATGGGGTTCCGCCCCTCAGCCTGATCCCGGCTCCCCAGTTCGTCATCCCCCTGCCAACGGATTTCTCCTCCGCCTTCTCAACTCTCGTGCTGCCCCAGGTTGTCCTCACCATCACCAACGCGATCCTCGCGACATCCCTCCTGACAAAAGATCTTTTTACGTACGATGTGCCGCCCAAGAAATTCTCGACAAGCATCGGCCTCATGAATATCTTTTCCGTCCCGTTCGGGGGGTTTCCCATGTGCCATGGTGCCGGGGGACTTGCCGGGCAGTACCGGTACGGTGCGCGAACCGGCGGGGCAAATGTTTTTGCCGGCATCATCTTTCTCGTCCTCGCCATCTTCTTTACCTCCCCGCAGGTCCTCTCCATCATCGCAGTCGGCGTTCTCGGAGCCCTCCTTGTTTTTGTCGGGATCGAGATGAGCCGGCATAGTTTTAAGACCGACTCGCTTCCGGTGACCGTGATCATTGGCGTTCTTGCGCTGGTGAGCTCGATGACGATCGCTTTCCTTGTGGGGATGGTACTGGCGTACCTCCTGAAGAGAATAAAGAAGAAGTCCGGACCTGAACCCCGGCTGGATACAACCTGCTAACGCTTACAGGATCACTTTTGCCTCCGGAAATTTTATCCGTGGCGAAACGAGCCGGTTTGTCCTGCCCGATTTTAGAAAAAAGGAGAGTTTAAGTTGTGACCGCTGCCGGTGAGGCGGTAGTTACCGGTGCAGTGGTTGTGGCAGGTGCCGGTGCAACCGCAGTTGCCGGTGTGCTGTAATCCCCAACCCAGCCGGCAGTTGCAGTGGGTACACTGACGCTCATCGGGATGAACAGTGATTTGCCATACTTGTCAACACCATAGTTCCCGATACCGGCTTGGGTTTCCGGAGCAATGAGGAAGTTGATGAAGTTGTTGGCCATCTGGATCTTTTCCACCGGCTGCTTGTCGTTGTACACTGCCATCACGCTGTAGATATTGAGAAGGCTTGGGCCCTTGGTGATGATCGGTACGAGATCGAGCTTGGTCTTGTAGGCAAGGTAGGTACCTTCATCGGTGACGGCATAGGCTCCCTTCTCGCTTGCCATCTGGAGTGTCTCTCCCATTCCCTTACCGGCCTCTACATACCAGGTGCCAAATTTCTCGACATTCTGGGTGTAATTGTACTTGGCATTTGACCAGATCTTCTGCTCTGCCGTGTGGGTTCCTGAACCGTCACCACGGGAGATGAAGGAGACATTGGCGGTTTTGTTGGTCCCCTTGATGAGGATGGTAGTGAATGCCTGCTCGGGGGTCATGTTGGCGATGCCGGCGGGATCATTTGCCGGCCCTACGATGATGAACGAGTTTGACGCGAACGAGCGCCGGTTCAGGCCGTAACCATCTTTCATGAATGCCAGTTCCTGGCTTGGTGAGTGGACGAGAAGGACATCGGCGTCCCCGCGTTTTGCCAGTTCGATCGCTTTGCCGGTTCCCTGGGAAGTGATCTTGAGGGTGACATTGTACTTCTTCTCGAATATAGGCTGAAGGTAATCGAGCAGCTTCGTGTCGTACAGGCTCGTGGTCGTGGCGATGACGAGTGTCTGGGCTGCCGCAGGAGTTGCGACCGCAGTCGGTGCTGCGGTTGGTGAAGTCGTTGGAGTGGTAGTCGTCTGGCTCGTACATCCTGCAAAACAGGTTGCAAGCATCAGCAGTACGAATATTGCCGCAATAAATGTTACATGCACATTTTTTGTCATAAGTAAACCGTTTTACCGGTAGGTAAGAGCATTATTCAATGTTTCTTTTTTGTCCGGGGTAACAACATCTGGTTATCAGTTGGTTACCAAATGGTTGTAAGGTTTTGTTATTAATTTCCAGTATTTGTTAATAATAATCAAAAAATAGTTTCGATTCATTCATCAGCATTTTTTGAGCAGTTCATCAAAAACTGATGCGCCAAGAATCTCATTGCATTCGGCCCGGTAGTTCTGCTGCATGAGATCGATCATCTTCCGGCTTCCCTTTGCCGTAGTGATAATTCCCACCCGCTCGGCACGGGTGACCAGTTCCTCCTGTTCCATCATGGCAAAATAGGGCAGAACATAGTAGTGCTGGACATCGAGAAACTCTGCAAGCCGCCGCGTAGTCGGGAACTTCATCCTGATGGTTGTATCAGCAAATACGATCGTTATCGAACGCTCGAGGAGCTGGATGCGGACAGCGGCATCGAACAGGATATCAACAGAGAGAGCGGCCATGAAGGATCAGCATGAAATTATTATTCATGCTCCCATAAAGAGGCTTCACCGGACACATTTACTGGACAAAAGCCCGATCCAACCCTGTGAAAAACCGGAAAAAATGGAAAAATTAGTGTTGTTTCTTCTTGTGCTCATCAGCCACCGGCTTCATGAACACGACTTCGGCGCCTACATCTTTGGCGATCTGTTCGACTTCAAATTTCCTGAAATGGGTTGCCTCGACCTGGAGTTGTCCACCGGTAATAGCAACAATGCGGTACTTGGGCGACTCTACGCCTTCCCCGACCTTCTGGCGCTCACGCACGTATATCTTCATGGTATCTTTCTCCATGCCATTACTTCCTGCCCGAGCACATGAATCTTATGCCGGGTATGAGGTATGGCTCTGATATATCAACTGGTTTACGCGGGCTTATAACTTTCCATGATGATAGAGTGGTTGACTGATATCATGAAAACGCGGTTTGAACTCGAGAGCGGCCTCCAGGGTGAAACGCTCGTCCGGAAAGGCATGATGAAGATGCGCAAGGCGCCGGAACAGATTCGCATTGCGCCGCAGATCAACATCATCAAGCTCGGGGGACACGGGGCGATCGATTACGGTCGCGAAGTGATGCACCCACTCTGCGAAGAGATTGGCGAAATTTCCAGAAAGCATAAACTGCTGGTCGTAACAGGCGGAGGCGGACGCGTTCGCCACATCATGGACATAGGGATGGATCTCGGTATGCCCACCGGGGTGCTTGCGGAGCTCTCGGCAAAGATCTCCGAGCAGAACGCGATCATGGTCTCGATTCTTCTCTCAAAATACAATGGCCAGCGGATCCACACGGGGGATCTTCTTGAACTCCCGATGCTCCTGAAACTCGGCATCCTGCCGGTCATTCATGGCACACCCCCGTACGGGTTGTATGAACATCCTGCCGGTAATACGATGGTACCCCCCCACCGCACCGATACGGGAGCTTTCCTGATCGCAGAAGTGCTCGGAGCAAAGAGCTGCATCATCGGCAAAAACGTAGACGGGCTGTATGCCGAAGACCCCCGTAAAAATCCCGATGCAGAATTGATCCGGGACATCACTGCCAAAGAACTGATAACAATGGATCTCGAGGATATGGTGCTCGAACCCATGGTTGTCCAGCTTCTCAAAGATGCCGTGCATATCCGGGAAGTACGGATCATCAACTGCCACAAGCGGGGAAATATTCAGAAAGCAATCAATGGTAAAAATATCGGGACAATCATCAGGGCAGAGTAACCTGCACCTTTTTTTTTAATTGCCGGCGCGGCCGCAATAGGTGTGATACGCTGACGAGCGGCCGCATCCGGGAAATGAGGTAGAGATCAGAGATCTTTCACATCGTGGCATGATGTCGGCTACCGGGTATTGGTTGCCGATTGAAAAACCTGATCCGCCCATTCACCTGGGCATGATAATATTAATTTCTTATTAATAAAATGGTTTTGTTAAACAATTTATTTTAACAAATTCATTCACCGATACAATTTCAAAGAGATTTCAAAGATCGAAAAAAAGGATCATGGTGAAAATTTCACGGTCGGTTCCTACCTGAATTGCACGAATGATAAACATATAGAGTTAGTTAAAAGTGTTTAACATAGTGTTTTTATTTTTTAACAAAGTAAGTTAATTGATCACTATGGGCATCTGCACTGACATCATGCACGATTTTGTATTGCAGGAGATAAAACACATCTACTCCGCTTTCGACGGTTGGAAGATCACCCTGAACAAGAAAGGTACCGGGTATGATACCGTTGTCCGGGCAAAAAGGATGAACAATGGGTACCAGGAGATCGTCCGGATCCTGGTCACATTCAAGAAAGAAGTTACGCTCGATATGATTGACGAGCTGATCCGCCCGGAGCCGGTGCTGGACGGGACCTGTCCGCGCTATGATTACGCGATCATTGTGCCGGCCAATGCCGACACCTCAAAGATGCCCAAGGACCTGAAAATATTTGTCATGAAATCCTTTGCATTTGATGGCAAGGAACTGATCTGGGTAAAAAAGCCCGTCCGTAAAACTGAAACACCCCCCGTCAAGGCATAAATCATTTTTTTTGTTCAGGGAGACTGGCCCGGGTCCTGATCATCAGAGGCTAGGATTCAAGGTGCTTTTTAAAAAAATAAAGTGTGCTCAATCCAGCCGAATGTACCCCGGATTATATCTTCTCATAATATTTCATCGAACCGCAGGCCCCGCAATGATCCCCTTCGATCAGATAATCGGGGACAGTCTCTCCACAGCAGGGACAGGTGACAGAGGCCCATTTCTTTTTTCTCTTCACCGTGACCCGGACTTGTTCAAAGGAGAGGATCGTTCGTCCAGCACGGAAGATCTCATCCTGAAGTATTCCTTTCATGGTATGTTTGTCATAGGCCGGGCTATTGGCATACCAGGTATCGATCACGGGATATTGTTTGAGTTTCTCCAGGTTAACGTACACCCGCACGGCCTGCGTAGTCTCCTCTTCGGACGAAGCGTTGAGCGTAATGGCAAATTTTCCAATCGGTACTACGTTGAGCCGGTTGTTGCCGGTCGTACAGTGTGCGAGCACCTGCAGGGCATCCGGGAGGCACTTTGGTGTCTCGCAGACCCCGTAGAGTTTTTTATCCGGGGTCACCCCTAACAGCTCAAGGGCATAATCCACCATAAAAGCCCCGATGAGAACTCCGGGTGCCGGGTACGTATGAAATTCAGATAACCGGAGAATCGCCGGCCTGAGTGCCGGTTTCACCCCACACCGGTCCATGCTGATCTCTAGTCCTTCAGACGTCTCTTCATGGGGGCCTGCTTGCATGAACTTAGATTTATCGATCATCTGTTAAACATTTTATGAAAAGTAAAAGATTGTAATAAACGAGGGTGCCAGAAAAGAATAAAGAAACATTCACCGGGCCAGCACGATATTCTGAAAAAATCTGTTCATATCACTTAGTGCATCGATAGTTCTTCCATCTCCTGCCCGGCAAGATCGATACAGTCGTTGGGAAAATACGATGCAGCACCGGAAATCAGGCTTGCCAGAATCCAGAAGCAGGTGAAAAGAACGATCGGCGAAAGGGGAAACCTGCTCAGGAAGTCCTTGATAATCTTCTGCCGGTTCTCAGGTTCTGGTTTTGCGACAATTTCTGGCGTTCCGTCTGGGTGCGGACTGAACAGGAGAGACGGATAATTACATGCGGCGAGGATCTCCTCCATGCCGGGTGCTCCCGGCACCTCCAGAAATCCGCCGAGCATGGAGAGAGTGATAATCGAACCGGGGATCTGCATGCCAAATACTTCTGCTACCGGTTCCTCCGGCAGCGGCATGCGGGCATACTCCCTGACACTCCAGCGGTTGACCAGTACTCCCATCCTTCCCAGGTACGTCGAGACCCGGGCGTACGGCATGGTCGCAGAGAGGGAACGGCAGAGATCTACAACCGGTGATCCGATCCGGGTGCCCGGGTAAAAAGGTTCCAGCGGGATTGCGATCCTCCCGCAGTTCCGGCAGCAGGAGCGCTGGATGATTACATGAAGGGGACAGGGCGTCTCATCCTCCAGCAGGACAGCAAACCGCTTTTCCCGTTCATCATATCCCGAAAGGTGGTTGCCGCAGGAGGCGCAGACGGAACCGGGGTGAAACCGGACCCCGTCGCAAGTCCGGAGCGCGGTCCGGATAATTCCGGTAAGAATTGGATGGATCTTTCGGACTCGCATGGTAATTTTCCTGCCTGTAATTTACCTTCACAGTCGAATTGTCCGCTTAAGGTAACCGGGTCTTAATGATTCTGGCGGTCGCATACACCCCAAAGCGATCCCCATTTTTGGCCAAATATCAATATGCATATATAAGATATTTATCATCATCGTTAATAAAGCAAAATGGATTAACAAATTTTGCTGGAATCAAATCTATAGGTGTGTGTGCACGGATGTTTTGGTCATTTTTGACCAGAGACTCCCCGTGAAGAAATGGTGTGATAGAATGCAAGATAACTCGAGTACTCTTAAGTATGTACCGACGACTTGTCCGTACTGCGGTGTAGGCTGTGGCCTGAACCTCGTTGTTAGCGACGGAAAACTCGTCGGTGTCGAACCGTATAAGCGCAGTCCGGTCAACGAAGGCAAACTCTGCCCGAAAGGGGCAAGCTGCTGGGAATCTGTCCAGAAGCCGGACCGGCTTACCCATCCCCTTATCAAAAAGAATGGGAAGTTCGAGAAGGCATCATGGGATGAAGCCTTGACACTGGTTGCAAAGAAGTTCAAGGAGACTTCCGACAAGCTCGGCCCTCGTGCGTTGGGTTTCCATACATCGTGCCGTACCGTCAACGAAGACTGCTATGCACTGCAGAAGTGGGCCCGTGTGGCCTTCCAGACTAACAACGTTGACAACTGCGCCCGTATCTGCCACGGTCCTTCCGTTGCCGGGCTCTCGCTCTCATTCGGATCCGGTGCCGCGACCAACCCGTTTGAAGATGTCCTGAACTCGGACCTCATCGTTATGTGGGGTTCCAATGCTGTCGAGGCCCACCCCCTTGCCGGTCGCCGCGTCATGCAGGCCAAGAAGAAGGGTATCCCGATCGTCGTCGTTGACCCGCGGTACAGCCCGACCGCACGGCTTGCTGACAAGTACATCCGGTTCACCCCGTCCACCCACATTGCCCTTGCCAACAACATGATGTACTACATCATCAAGGAAGGCCTCGAGGACAAGGAGTACATCAAGGAACGGACGAAAGGCTTTGAAGACCTGAAAAAGACGGCCCAGAACTATGCTGACGCAACAAACATCCACGGTGTCCCGCAGGAGACTGTCCTGGAGTTCGCCCGCCAGTATGCAAACGCAAAGAACGCAGTCATCATCTACTGCCTCGGCATCACCGAGTTAACCACCGGTACCGACAATGTCCGTTCGATGGGCAACCTCGCGCTGCTCACCGGCAATGTCGGACGTCCCGGTGTGGGGGTCAACCCACTCCGTGGCCAGAACAATGTGCAGGGCGCCTGCGACATGGGTGCATACCCGAACGTCTTCTCCGGCTACCAGGCAGTTGCCGTCCCCGAGAACCGCGCCAAGATGGAGAAGGCATGGTTCATGAAGGAAGGTTCCCTGCCCGACTGGTATGGTGTTACCCTGACCGAGCAGATCACCCAGTGCGGCGACCCGATCAAGGCAATGTACATCCTCGGCCTGAACCCGGTGGTCTCCTACCCTGACTCAAACCATGTCAGGAGATCCCTTGACAAGCTCGACTTCCTCGTTATCCAGGATATCTACTGGAACGAGAGCTGCGAGTACGCAGACGTTGTCCTTCCCGGCACCTGCTTTGCCGAGAAAGACGGCACCTTCACCAGCGGCGAGCGCCGTGTCAACCGTGTCCGGAAAGCGGTCGACGGTCCCGGCGAGTCGAAGTATGACTGGGAGATCTTCGGTATGCTCGGCAAGAAGATGGGTCTCAAGGGCTTTGACTGGAAGACTTCAAAGGATGTCTGGGACGACATGCGCTCAGTCACCCCCGGTCAGTTTGGGGTAACCTACGAGAAGATGGAGAAACCCGAGTCGGTCCACTGGCCCTGCCCGACCATCGAGCACCCGGGAACTCCCATCCTGCACAAGGAGAAGTTTGCAGCAGCGGATGGCAAGGGCACCATGTTCGGCCTCGAGTACCGCCCGCCCGCAGAAGTTGCCGATGCAGAGTACCCGTACACGCTCATGACCGGTCGTATCATATTCCACTACCACACCCGGACCCAGACCGGCCGGAGCCCGACCCTGCACAACGATGTGCCGGAAAACTACATGCAGATGAACACGCTGGATGCACAGGAACTCGGCATCAAACCGTACGAGAAGGTCAAGGTGACCAGCCGCCGTGGCGAATCGATCGCCATTGCACGCGTAACCGATGATGTAGCCCCGAAAGTGCTTTTCATGCCCATGCACTTTGAACACAGTGCAAACGACCTCACCAACACCGCGCTCGATCCGCTCTCCAAGATGCCGGAACTCAAGCACTGTGCGGTCAAGGTAGAGAAGATCCCGGAGGTGCAGTAACATGACCAAAAAAGGCGAAATGCTCTACGCATGGACCAATGACGCAGAGATCCAGAAGAAGGCCGAGCTCGGGGGCGCAGTCACCGCCCTCTGGAAGTATGCCCTCGATTCCAAGATAGTTGACGCAGTGCTCGCGGTAACCAAGGGTGTGGATCTCTACGATGCAAAGCCGGTCATCATCACCGATTCCAAGGATCTTGCCAGGACCGCCGGCTCACTCCACTGCGGAACCCTGCTTCTCCCCAAGCTCGTCAAGAAGTACCTTGACGGGGCACAGGACAAGAAGATCGGTGTCACGGTCAAGGGCTGTGACATGATGGGATTCTACGAACTTGCCAAGCGCAAGCAGATCAACCTTGACAATATCATCATGATCGGAGTCAACTGCGGAGGATCGGTCAGCCCGGTCATTGCCCGCAAGATGATCGCCGAGAAGTATGGTGTCGACCCCGAGAAGGTCCACAAGGAAGAGATTGACAAGGGCCAGTTCATCATCGAGTACGAGGGAGGCCACAAGGGTATCTCCGTTGACGAGCTCGAAGAGGCAGGCTATGGCCGGCGCAGCAACTGCCGCCGCTGCAAGTTAAAGATCCCCCGCCAGGCAGACCTTGCCTGCGGAAACTGGGGAGTTATCGGCGACAAGGCCGGCAAGGCCACCTTCGTTGAAGTCTGCTCCGAGAAGGGTGCAAACCTCATGACGGGTGCCATCAAGCAGGGCATCCTGGAAACGGCCCCGGCCAACCCCAAGGGTCTCGAGATCCGCGCCAAGGTCGAAGGCGCAATGCTCAAGCTCGGCGACAAGTGGCGCAAACACGACTTCGAGGCACTCGGAGAAGGCAAGGATCGCTTAAAGAAGATCATGGCCGAGACCGCACGCTGTATCAAGTGCTACGGATGTATCGATGTCTGCCCGATCTGCTACTGTGTTGAATGCACCACCAAGAACCCCTCGATGGTCCCGCCCGGCGAACTTCCGGTCAGCTTCATGTTCCACCTTATCCGGTACGCCCACATCGCAGACTCCTGCGTGAACTGCGGCCAGTGCGAGGAAGTCTGCCCTGCTGAAATCCCCAATGCGCTCTTCATGCATGCCCAGCAGGTCGAACTCGAGAAGATGTTCGGCCATGTGCCAGGCGTCAACATGGAACTCCCGCTCCTGGCCTTTGCTGAGGAGAGGACCGAGCGTGACCGGCTCCATAACACCGGCAGCGACATGATCTTCGAGAATGTCTTCAAGCCTCTTGGAAAGAAGTGAGAATTCCCTTTCAAAAGGGTCTTTTTTTTTAGGTATTCAAAACAGGCTGTTTGTGTTTGTTCCGCGTTAACCGGGGTCCATTGACGCATGCATCAGGAAATCGGGGAATTGGGTTCGGATATTCAGAGGTAGCCGGCTGGCAGGCTTCCCGGCGAGAATGGAATCAGCGTGTTCTCGCCATTGAGCCCGCGGATCATACCGGTGAGACTGGTATCGTAGCCCCCTAGCCGGGCAAGGATTGCCCGGTACGCCGGGGACTTGATGAGCGCGACCAGGGTACGGATGCGGGAATCTTCGAGCATCTCCCTGCAGACCGTCAGCTCATAATCCTCGCTTGCAACCGGAACAAACTGAAGCCCGGCTGCCCTTGCAATACTGGACGTGCACATGCCGGTGTCTGCAAACCCGTTCCGTATTGCGGCCGCAACGGCAGGAGCGCCATGTACTTCCTGCAGGTACCCGTTGATCGAGGAAGGATCAATACCCTCGGCAGCAAGCAGGGAATCGAGCACCACCCGGGCCGGCGATTCCCGCCGCGTGTTGATGAAACGGGCGGACGTAAGATCCCTGATTCCCAGTCCCTCATAAGACGCGATACCCAGCTCAACGGTCGCGATATGGATAAAAGCCAGGTCACCGGCTTCAAGGAATTTTATGAACGGCTGGTACTGGCCCAGCATCGACCGGGCCGGCAGGCTGAGCGGGGCCGCATGGCAGGTATGGGAACGGAGGGCAAGGAGCCCGGCGGTATTTCCGGGGTTGGTGGCATGGAGGAACAACCCCTCGTCATGGGCAATGCCGGCAAGTTCTTCCAGGGACGGATCGAGCGAGCCTGTCAGGATGAGCATGCGCTCGATGCTTCCCGGATCCGTGGTGAGGAGAACTTCGAGTTCGGTACCGGCTTCATAGCCTTCGACCGGGGCCGGGATCCTGGTGTACCCATTGGCTTTGACCGTCGCCATCTGGACGCCGGCCTTTTTTATATGGGGGGTTGCAATAAGGTCCTGGCCGATACGCCCGACAAAGACCGGCACAAACTCGTCAAACCCGGGATCCGAGACAAGGGGCTGAGCCAGCCGGGCCGCAACCGGGCACCGGGGGGCAGGGGGAAAAACCCAGGATTCCAGCAGGGGTCCGGCGAATTCCCGCAGCGCAGTCTGGGCCGCAAGCGGATACCCCGGCAGTCCGAGAACCGGCCGTCCCTCCACGTCCCCGAGCATCACCGGTTTCCCGGGTCGCACCGCAACACCGTGGAAGATCAGTCGGCCGAGCGACCGGATGACGCTCTCCGTAAAGTCCCGGGTACCTGCCGAAGAGCCCGCGGAGATTATCACCAGGTCATTTTCTTTTGCTGCAAGACGCAGTGCCGCCCGGATGAGATCGGGATCATCCTGCACAATCGGGAGACGGGTGCAGTGTGCCCCCATCTGGTCAAGAAAGATCTGCGCCATGATGGTGTTGCTCTCCACTACCTGGCCGGGTCCGGGCCGTACTCCCAGCGGAACCAGCTCGCTGCCGGTGGGGATGATCCCGACATTCACGGCCCGTACCTCAATCGCGGTGATGCCATACGTAGCGAGCGCCCCGATATCGAATGGCCGGATCAGGTGGCCCCGGGGCAGCACGAGCCGGTTTTCCTTGATATCTTCCCCCGCAGGGCGGACATGTTGCCAGGGTGCGGCGGCCCGGCGGACCTGGAAACAGTCGCCTGCTTCCCAGACATCCTCGATCATGATGACCGCATCGAACTCCGGGGGGACGATATTGCCGGTATTGACCCGGGCGAAGTGATCCAAGGTTACCGGGTTCCGGTCGCCGGCACCAAGCGTGTCCCGGCTCCTGACTGCAATCCCATCCATAGCCGAGAGGTTTACCTCAGGCACGGAATATTTTGCAAAGACCGGTTCTGCCACCACCCGCCCGGCCGACTGCATGACCGGGACCTTCTCGGTCCGCTGGGGAATAGCAAAGGACGTGGTGAGCAGGGTGAGGGCCTCCTCCAGGGAGATCAGCTCAAGGTAGCGTTTTACCATCTTCCTGTGTCCCGGGCCTTCTCGTCCCTTACAAGGCCTCGTTCGTCCAATCCCCGGTCCTCAAACATTGATTGTCATTAACAAGGTGCTTTTGTAAAGGTAAAAAAATGTCGTAACAGTTTCCCAAACAACGACCCGACCGGATAAAAAAGAGAGACATCCCCGTCAAGCGAGGGTGACGCTTCTTTCTACGGTCCCTACTGCCGCAAGGTAGAGCGGCCACTGGGTTTCGGGATCCAGGTTGGCAAGTTTGGCCACCAAGTCATCATGAAACATGTCGGTGGGAAATACATCATACCCAAGACCGGCTGCTGCCAGGATAAGGTTCTGGCAGGTATGCCCCGCCTCGATAAGCACACTCCGGTACCCCCGGTTCCCCAATGCCCAGGTTGAACGGTACGGGATTGCAACCCAGATGAAGGTGACCGCTGCCCGGGTCATGACCTTGAAGTTCATGCTTGCCGTGCTCATCTCCAGGATCAGGCCGGAATCGATCCGCTCCGCAACAATGCTGTTGGATTTCGGAAGGTACCGGTACAGCCCGGTCTCAAGGCCTTCCACATCACTGGCCACAAAATACGTCTCCAGCGGGTAACGCAGTCCGCTCGACGGCACATTACGAAGCTGCATGGTTTCGGCCACGGTCTTCTTGAACCCCTGGGTGCACCAGAGCAGGTACGAGAGCTCTCTGAGGCTGATCGTTGACCGAGTGAAGTGCCCGATGGGTTCCCATCGCTCAATGGCTTCCCTGACCAGGATATCCTTTACTTTAAACCGTTTCGGGTTGGGGAGTCTGATGACCTGCTGCCCGTCACGAACCGGGAGTTCCTGCGGGGGTTCCGGAACACGGAGAACGAGGTCGACCGTGGAGTAATCCGGGTACCGGGTTCCATTGATGAATTGTTTTCCAGTTTCTTTCATAGCCTCTCCTTTAGGACACGGGGTCCCGGTATCATATATCGATGGAAAAAAGATCGGTGGCTTTTTTAAAAAAAAGCCGTGTGGGTGTGATCGAACGGGGGACTTATGCTGCTGATTTCAGGTACAGGTTCGCGTACACGATCTGGCCCTTAACCTTCCCGTGGCGTTCCCCGAGATCACCGATATAGTGGTCGAAGGTTGCCTTGACACCGTCGACTTCTTTCTCAACGGTATCGATCTTCTTGTACCCGGGCATCATGTACATGATCTTGCCGAGCACGTACATGTCGCCCTTGATGATGACGGTGCCTCCCTCGGCGTGCGTTGAGACATGGATGAACGCGTTCTTCTCGATGATGATGGTGCCGCCGAGCATGAAGGTCCCGATATCATTGCCGGCATTGCCCTTGACCCGGATGAGGCCCCCTTTCATACCTCTCCAGTCGCCACGGTAGGCGCATCCGACATGATTTCCGGCATTGCCATCGCAAAGGAGCTCGCCGCCTTCCATCTGGATCCCGCAGAATGAGTCCATGTTCCCCTTGATGTGGATCTTGCCGCCTTTCATCCAGCCGCCGACATACATGTCGGCATTGCCGCTGACCGTTACGGTGCCGGCCGTCATCTTCGAGCCGATGTATTTCACCCGGGAACAGTCGCCGGCTATGACCGTCTTGCCCTTGGCATCGATCACCTTTGCCGACGAGCTGACCTTGTCAACAATTTTGCCATCCTTAATCGCTACATCGCCAACATCGCCATCGATCTTCCGGGTCGGGTCGATGATAAATCCGCCCTTTATGATAAGTTCACCAGATGCCATTTCAGCTCACCACCGGGTTCGTGTTGTGCGGGTACTTCCGGTCTTCCTTTGCCGAAAGCCAGATGGGTGCGCAGTTGCTCAGTTCGCACATCCGCTCGTAGACCTTGTCAAAGAGTTCCTCGTCGCTCGGTACGCCGGGTAGCCCTTTAAGCACTGCCTTGAACTGGATCGGCACATTGTCCATACGATAGACAACGCCCGGCTCATCGACACCGGCAATCCTGACCGGGATGTGGAGGTCGGCGATCTCGCTTGCCATGCAGAAGTTCGGGTCAACGGCAATGAACGGGTGTTTCTTCAGGTGCTGGACAGCCTGGATCGGGAAGTGTGCACCGGCCTCAGCCCCGACATTGACAAAGCAGTCCACTTCGTCCCGCATCGCGAGATCGATCGAGCTGGTCTCACCCGGGTTCATGTGGGCGTGAGTGCCCTTCGAGAGGTCGATACAGTACGGGAACCCGAACTGCCAGGACCAGACCTGGCCGGGTCCAGCGATATTATAGTGCCCCCGCATCGCCATGATGGAACACTTGCTGTGCTCGTTGAGGTCGCGGACCAGGCTGATTGCATGGTCGACGTTGTGGTTGCGGCCATCCGTATGGGTGCAGCCCATGCCAAAGAAGATCATGCAGAACTTTGCTTTCTTCATGATCTCAGCAGACTTGATGATCGTCTCCTTGTCTATACCGGCTACCTTGTCGGGGATGTCATGGCCCCTGAGCACGGTCCGCAATGCATTGAAAAGCTCGTAGTCATGGCCCTGGTCGAGCATCAGGTGGACGTCGGCGAGTTTCGCGGTGTCGGTCTCACGGGGATCAACGGAGATTACGGTCCGCTGCATCTGGCCCTTGCCGGTGAAGTACCCGCGGGGGAAGATCGAGTACCGGGAGGTGTGGCGCGGGTGGGCGTGCATCGGGTTGCATCCCCAGAAGACCACGACATCAGCACGGTTCTTTGCTTCGCCAAGGGTGCAGCTCGGGTACCCGTTGTCGAACATGGCAAGGAACGAGGGGCCGTGGCAGATGGTGGCGCAGTTATCGAGTACCGCACCGGCCTTCTCGGCAATCCGGCCGACTGCACTCATACCCTCGCAGTTGGTGGATCCAAAACCATAGATCAGGGGCTTTTTGGCCGCGAGCAGGGTCTTTGCAAAGTAATCGATCGCTTCTTCATAGGGAATCTCTTTCATGGAGCCGTCAGGCTGGCGCTTGCGGGGGATTCGCGGGCGGGTGGGGTCGGTTGGCATGGTGAAAGAGATTGTTCCCGATGATGCAGGCATTGTGGACTTCGAGTACCTTGGTCTCATCGTCAGAGACAAGGACTTCAAGGTCGTCGCAGGATGACCCGCAGTAGGGGCACCCGACACCGGTGATAAGTTTAGGCATATTATTTTCCTCCTTTCCAGAGGCCTACCGAGCCCTGCACGAGCTCGAGGGCTGTCTTGAGTTTCTCATCCATTGCAGGTTCGATGGTGACCGGAAATCCGCTGTACTGCGGGGTGCCAGTTGACTGGGTCCGCGGTGGGACAACCTGGTTTGCCCAGACACCCTGACGGATGTGGGCGGGACCGGGCGGGCAGTACTGGGAGGGCTCAATGGCCTTGACAATGACACTGCCGCTTTCGCTCGTGACCCGGACATTGGTGTTCTTCCAGATGCCAAGTCTCTTCATGTCTTCCGGGTTGATCTCGCAGATCGAGCAGGCTTCGAAGTAGTTGGGGTTGGTCTTTCCCTGCTCCATAGCAGCACCTTCCTCGATCGACCGCTGGGTGATCATGTTCATGATTACTTTTGCCATACGTCTCGTCTCCGGAATTTCAGACAATCCCGAGCTGTCCGGTCTCGCCCCGCCCGGAAAGGGTGATCACCTTGTACGGGCAGGCGCCTACACAGACGCCGCAGCCGGCACAGAGTTCCATCTTCACATCAAGGTTGACCGACTTCCCGTCAAGAACGTGGTAAATCTTAGCTTTGGTCACGGGGTCGAGCGTATAGAGCTCGAGCGCATTGACCGGACAGGCGACCACACAGTTGCCGCACCCGGTGCACCGGTTCATGTTTACATGTACTGAAAACGCCATGCAGATCACAACAAAAAGTTAATTATTTTTTTCTAATAATATCGTTTGTTTACTTAAATTGATAAACATTTGGAATACCGCATCAAGAACTATTGAACAAGTTAAACACCTGTGCAGGAAAAAACTGCATGCATACTAGTGAACACCGGCGTAAATCACCGAGAATAATGAAAAAGAGCATGCGAAAAAACTGCGCGAAGAATGCCATTTCGAAAATCTCGTCCCAGTCGGGCCCGGATAGGTTAATGCCTTCATTTATTAATTCCGAGAGGGTTAATAAAATATTTTTACTCTGCTGACAAATAACATGATGGTGTTTACTACCATGACCCTGAACAACATTGATACCGAACAGGTCAAGGACTACAAGGAAGCGATCAAAAAGGATCCCAAGGAAGCAAAGTTCACCGCAAAGATCGAGGGAGACTGGCTTTTTGAGAAGGGCGGTCCCCAGTTCCGCTCGACAGTTAAGGTCAAGGATGGCACCTACATGATGGAGTCGAGCCACCCGAACTTTGCCGGCCCCGGCATCCGACCCGGTCCCATGGCATTCGGCCTCTTCTGGTTTGCCGCCTGCTACTCCAGTACGTTCGTTACCGAAGCCTCCATGAGAGAGATCCGGCTCACTTCCGTAAAGACCCGGGTCGAAGCAGACCTCGATTATACCGCCCAGTTCGATCTCGGCGAGACCCCGCTGATCAGCGAGTACCGGGTGATCATGGAAGTAAAGGGCGACGTGACCGAGACACAGGTCCAGGACCTGAAGGAGTACGCCCTCAAGCGCTGCATCGGCATGTTCACGATAAAACATGCGATTGCACTGAAAGCAGACGTCCGGCTCCAGAAATAAGCGGCAGTTCAAGGGAGAGAGAAACGTGCAGGAACCGCTCAAGACCGCCGACCCGGCCCGGGTCCGGGAAGTCGCCGAAGCGTATTACCGGTCCGGGCAGTTCTACTGCTCGGAAGCGATAGTCAGGACTATCAACGATGAATTCGGGCTGGACTATCCCGACGATGTTGTCCGCCTGGCCTCCGGGTTCCCGATCGGGATCGGCAGCGCCGGTTGTGCCTGCGGAGCCGTTACCGGAGGCGTGATGGCACTCGGGATGGTCTTCGGGCGCAAGGAGCCCGGGGATCCCTGCATTGACCGGTGCCTTGCCCTTGCCCGGGAACTGCACGCACTCTTTACCCGCAGGCACGGCTGCCTCTGCTGCCGGACCCTCACCCACGGCATGGTACTGAAATCCCCCGAACATCTCCGGCAGTGCATTGCATTCACCGGAGAAGTTGCTGAAGAAACAGCAAAGATCATTCTCCGGGAAAACAGGGCTTCTGCGGAGAACAAGCCAGAAATGAGCACTCACCATTAACGAGGAGATACTTATGAGAGGAGAAAAGATGACCTATTTCGATTCGGTGATCCCGAATGCATCGGCAGCGATCAAGAGCGTACGCGACCAGGGCAAAAAATTCGTCGGGTTCTACTGCGTGTTCGCACCCCAGGAACTCATTGTGGCCGCAGGTGCGGTTCCCGTGACCCTCTGTGCCACCAAGGAAGAACCCATTGCGGACGGGGAAAAATACCTGCCCCGGAACTTCTGTCCGCTGATCAAATCCTCCTACGGGTTTGCCATCACCGAGAAGTGTGCGTTCTTCAACAACTCCGAGTTCATCATCGGCGAGACCACCTGCGATGGCAAGAAGAAGATGTTTGAGCTCATGGAGACCTTCAAGCCAGTCGTTGTCCTCGAAGTCCCCCAGAGCGCAAAGGGGGAGTCCCAGAAAGCGTACTGGCGCTCGGAAGTGGCCCGGTGCAAGACCGAGATCGAGAAGCGCCTTGAGGTCGAGATCACCGATGAGAAGATGAAGGCCGCGATCAAGGAGCTCAACGAGCAGCGGGCACTCATGAGGGAGCTTGCTCACCTCAACACTGCGATTCCCGCCCCGCTATCCGGTCTGGACCTGCTCAAGGTGATGTGGGCCCGCAACTTCACGTTCGACCGGGCTGCCTTCAACCAGCAGCTGAAGGACCTGATTGCTGAACTCAAGGTGATGAAGGCAAAAGGCGAAGGTGCGATGCCCAAAACCTCAAAGCGGATCATCGTCACCGGAGTCCCTACGGGAGTAGGTGCAGAGAAGATCCTCAAGATCATCGAGGAGTCCGGCGCAGCTATCGTCTATATTGAGAACTGCTCCGGCATGAAACAGTACCTCTTCGATGTTGCAACCACGGACTCACCACTCGATGCAATCGCCGACAAGTACCTCGAGACACCCTGCTCCTGCATGAGCCCGAATACCGGCAGGCTCGAACTTCTGGCAAAACTCGCAAAAGAATACCACGCAGATGGTGTTGTGGATATCACCTGGGTCGGCTGCCACACCTACAATGTGGAATCACGTATGCTCAAGGACTACCTGGCAAAGCACGGGAATGTCCCCCTCCTCCAGATCGAGACCGATTACTCGCAAGGGGATGCAGGCCAGATCAAGACCCGTGTCGAAGCCTTCCTCGAGATGGCAAAGAAACACTAACCCACTTTTTATTGAAATTCAACCTGGTGCTCCCAGGCAAGGAGCGCAGCACCAATCGCCCCGGCATAGACAGCATCGTTCGGGACAATGACGGGACAGCCCAGCTCTTTTGAGAGTTTCTCCACAATTTCTGCGTTCTGCGAGACCCCCCCGGTAAATGCGACAGGTGGCTCCGGGTGGAGCGAGGCGACCATCGATGCGGTCCGGCGGGCAATGGATGCATGGAGCCCCGCGATGATCGCGTTCCTGGACACCCCCTGATGAATCAGGCTGATCACTTCCGACTCGGCAAAGACCGTGCACATCGCGTTGATACGGTGCGGCTCTGCACCCGCTGCATACGAGCCCAGGCTGTCTACCGGCACCCCGAGTGCCTGCCCCATTGCTGAAAGGAATCTGCCGGTCCCTGCTGCACACTTGTCGTTCATCACAAAGTCAGCTACCCGGCCATCGGAGGAGAGGCGGATACCTTTGGCATCCTGGCCCCCGATATCCACCACAAACCGGCATGCCGGTACCAAGTAAAACGCCCCTTTCGCGTGAGTGGCAATCTCGGTGAACGTCAGCGTTGCATGGGAGAGGCAGCGGCGCCCGTACCCGGTTGTTGCAATGATGGCTGGGGGAGTGGAGAGCCCGGCTTCCCGGCTGGTCTTGGCAAGAAGTTCAAGAGCAGTTTTCCCGGGATCCCATGAAGCATCCGAGATCCTTGCGAGGTACGAAGACCCGTTATAGATCACGACCTTGATGCGGGTTGAACCCAGGTCAATGCCGGCAACAGCCCCGGCATCGCCATCTTTGGCGCTCATACTTTTTGTCATGTTGGTTCGCTCCGGCTCAGAATAATTCGATCCATTGCCCCTCCTCACCCATCTGCTCCCTGAGAGCAGTCAGCAACCGGTTGGCCTCACCAATGGAAAAATGCCACGCGATACAGTTCCCGCCATCATTGGAGACACCTCCACCAACCGCTCCCCCTAACCCGCATTCGATACAGAGAGCCGCGTCCTCCATAAGCCGGGACACCGGCCCGGTAAGATCCCTGCCAAACACAAGCGAACGAAGCGAGAGGGACTGGTGGGAAGAATACAGGAACTCCTCCTCCCGGTATTCAGTCCGGAAGATACAGTACTGTCGGTCATGCCGACGAAATGTCAGGTAGCCCGCCCGGATCACAGGAAAAGGTGGCATCAGGGTTTGGGCCCGGGATCCTTCTTCTTCAGGCTCACCCGGTAGCGGTTGGCATCCAGTTTCCTGATCTTCACCTCGTACCCCGAGTGGGAGAACGGCACATCGATCGTATCCCGCTGGTCCCGGCGAACAAGGCATTCCACAACTGCATCCGTCCCGGATTTTTTCAAAAGGATCTTTAACCGGATCATCAGGTTTGTGCAGGTGAGATCGGAGAAATCCGGAATTTCGGCTGGATCTATAGTCATGGTACCGTAAACCTCATCAGAAGAAAATGACCCTCTGGTGATTTGCCGTCACTCCAGTGGGAGGGAAGAAGAGGAGCTGTCCCAGTTCCGGAATCCCGATGTCGAGCACTGCGTTGAGCTTCTTGTTCTTGGAAATTCCCCGGTGGGCAAGGGATGGCCGGAAGACAAAGAACTGGAGATTCTCACTTCCCGCAACCGCATCGACAACCTCCTGCAGGTTGAAAAAGTGCGTACCTTTATCCAGTTTGTGCTCACCCATCAGGGCATAGACGCCATCCTCGATGAAGATGACCCGCGTCTGGATCCCCTCGTAGGCACAGGCAACCGCAAACGAGATGGCGCCAAATGCCATCTCCGTTCCGTACGGGCGTCGCGTAACCATGAGGGTAATCGGGGGTTTCCGGCCATTCTCCGCAGGGGGAGACGAGGCCAGGGGCCCGCCCTTTTTCATCTGGATCGAAGCACTGTCCTTGGCAAGAATGATGTGATTGCGCTCAAACATGTCGATCATCTCCTTAAGGTTCCGGATCTTAAACGGCTTGATCGAGCACGTTGAGATGACCACCCCCTGCCCGTCATCCCAGGTGCTGTAGCCCCGGGCTGCGGCACACCGGCCACAGGCGATCATCTGGCAGGAGAGCCCCCTCTTCTGCGCTTTATCGTTCACTTCTTCAAGACCTTTGCCGATATTCTCGCTCTCCGAGGGATTCTGCCCAAGGTGACCAAGATGGACGCCATCGAGGTAGGCGTACAGATCCACCGAAGCATGGCCCTCCACTCCGGCTTCGAGGAACTGGAGGGCTGCATGGGCCGACTGGTGCATGTACGGCGACTCCATCTGGAGGTACCCCACCGTGCTGGGCACGGGTTGTTCGTGTTGCCGGGCGAACTTCATCACATCCTTCCAGAAGGAGGGCTGACCATTGAGCGCCAGGCTGTTCTGGTCGATCACCTGCTCGTGATTCTTCATCTTCAGACGCTCAATCGAGATCCCCCGGAGATCGAGCTCGCGGGAATCACAGATGATCTTTACCGAAGGCATCGAGAGAATGATCTCCCAGACCGGGATGGTCTCCGGGTTCTGGAGACTGTACAGGGCATCACCGGTGAGAAGGAATGTGAAGATAGAGTCCCTGGGCTTTGAATTGTGCAGGAGGTTCTGGGGATTTAACTTGACAAAGTAAAATTTCAGGCTCTCCTCTATCCAGGAGAGACGCCCCCGGGACAACGGACCGCCAAATAGGTAAAAATGTGAGGTCATGGGATGATTCGCTTCTTTGTAGTTTCGTAAACGTGATTATATAGCGGTTTTGTTAACCATTGTTGGTTATTTTTTGGTGAGCCGGATCTCCCACAGGCCCGAAGAGACCTTCTTTGACTGTACGGTCATGCCGGTATCCTGTGCAAACTGAGGGATGCTGGTGGTTGCAGTGGAGGGGTGGTCGCACAAGACGACCAGTTCATCCGAAGGATTCAGCGTCGCGACGGCTTTCTGCACCGCCAGGAGGCAGTAGGGGCAGACTTTTCCGGTGATGTCAAGGTTTTTGGTTGCCATGATCGTCTCCGTTATGCAATCCCCACCGCTTTCAACAGGGCGACACCCCATCCGGAAATCCACATCGTGTAGACCACAGCGCCAACACACATCCCGATGACAAAGCAGAGCGACTTGATGTTACCCTCCGAGGTCATGACCACCTGGCGGAGCGGACAGCCCCCGATGAGAACACCGATGAGCCCGAAGGCAATTCCGCCGATAATTGCCAGCACGATATATGCGGCCACGGTCAGGTTTGCCGGTGCGCCCGGCACGGGCATGAGGCCCTTTCCTATCACCCAGGAGAAATTTTCAAACGCGGAGGGGGTGATCAGCCAGAAGGCGAGGTACCCGATAAATGCCCCGCCGATGAGGGCAAGGTACCCATACAGCAGCCGGGTGTGCCGGAACAGGAAGAAGTCACGGAACCCGCCCACCGAGCAGAACCCGGAACGCTGTCCGAGCCACCCGATGAGGATACCGAACAGGAGCGTCACGATGGGGACGGCAATGATGGCGATATTCTTTGAGAGCCAGCCTGCAGCTACCATGATTATTCCTCACGCTCCGCCATTGCTGTGGCAATTTTTATTCCCACGAGCACACCGATCACTATGGCCACCAGGCCGATCAGTGCGACCACGTCGCCGTACCCGATCCGTAGCCCGATACGGTAGGGACAGCCGCCCATGAAGAGGGCGAAGATCATGAACAGGAGCCCCCCCAGCAGGTACCAGAGATACGAGACCCCGCCACCCGTCTTGATCTTGAACTCGGTGTAATATTTTGCCGAGGCAAAGGCCCCGATCAGGACACCAACGACCGTCAATACCGGCAGGATTGCATTCTGGGAGATTGCTGCCATGGCGAGTTTGGTTCCCGCAACCGCATTGACGCCGCCGTTGACAACATCACGGGTATGGCAGGCAACGCAGAACCCGTAGGCTTCCGGTCCCCCGGCACTGATCAATAACACCTGTACAAGCGCTGCAAGGATCCCAATCGCAAGCCCGACATAGAGCGGGTTGCGTGCAAGGGTATCGATGAACGAGGAACTCTTCTCTGTTTTTGCCCTGGTTTCGGCCATAATTATACATGAACGACGGGGGTAAATAAATTTAGTGAAATTAATCCTCAAGTTAATGTTAAAAAATTAATACTAACCGGTTATGGTGCAGGAGACATAAACCATCACAGGGATCCGGCAAAAAAATACGATAAGGATGCAATGCAGCAAAACGGTAACAATACAGAAAAAAAGGTCCCTGGCATATCCGATAAAAAATGGAGGCAGTTGTGAAAAAGGGATTCGGGATTATTCTTTTGAATTCTCGGCGATCTTTTCGCGCACTTCATCGATGTGCATGACCATATCGAAGGCGGGTCCGGTGAGGCAGTACCCCTGCCGGTCGAACGCATAGACCGGGAACTTCATGAGTTCGTCGGGCACTGGTTGCACGGTGAGTTTCTTGAAATTGACGAGGTCCCGGATGTTCAGGCCGATCTTATCGCAGATATCCCGGAGTTCCTTGATCCAGCGTTTCAGGTCGCGGACATCCGAGCCGTCCCACTTGAAGATCTGGTAGATCTTCATGTAGGCATCCCGTTCGAGAATGATGTGGGTGGAGGCCTTGTCCGATTTCAAATAAAAGTCAAGGAAGGTCCGGACATCCTTGATCTGCTGGGCGTTCTCGTAGGCAATCGCACGCAGCTCCTTGTTGAGTTCCTTTGCCTCTTCAATCCCGAGGTTCGTGCCGAGTTTCCCGATATCCCGTGACAGATCCTTGAGACTCTCCTCGGCATCCTTGAGCTCGTTGATAATATCCTCGAACTTCTGATTGAGTTCAACCCCGAAAAATGCCTCCATGTATTCGGACTGCTTCGTCATATGTACAGTATGGGTAATGAAATACTATAATCATTAGTATTGCGATAACATCTATGAGTTAACACATCCCATAGCTGCTTTGCTATGGCACGCCCACCCCAAAACATCAACCAGGATCTTTTTACCCGCGGCGGGATCATCACCGAACACGACCCCGACTTCTGCATTGTCCGTCTCCGGATGCCGGCCGGGATGATCACTCCGGCACAGCTAAAGGAGGTGGGAGAGATTGCCGGCCGGTATGGCGTTGACCGGCTCCACCTCACTACCCGCCAGACCATCGAGCTCCCGCACGTGGATCCCTCCTGCCTTGAAGGACTGCTGGGCGAACTGGAAAAAAACGGTACGCCCCTGGGGGCCGAACGGGAAGAAGTGGTCAACATCACCTCCTGCCTCGGCACCCGCAACTGCAAGTTCGGTATCATCGACAGCGTGGGTCTGGCAGAGAAGATTGATAAGAAATTCTTCGGCAAGGAGCTTCCCGTCAAGGTGCGGATCGCCATCTCCTCGTGCCCGAACGGCTGCGAGAGCGAGCGGCTCAACGAGATCGGGATCACCGGCATCCAGAAGCCCATCCGGGATCCCGGGCTCTGCACCGGCTGCGGCACCTGCGCCCATTACTGCCGCGAGAAAGCAATCGAAGTCCAGGATGGCATCATCGTGCTGGATGAGAACAAGTGCATGGAGTGCGGGTTCTGCATCATGCCCTGCCCGTTCAGCCTGATACGGGGAGCTCCCCCGGAGTACCGGATAACCGTAGGGGGCCATCGGGGGCGTCACCCCAAGCTCGGGCGAAACCTTGTCACGGTAAAATCTGAAGAAGATGTGATCCGGGTCATTGACAAGATCATCTACTGGATCTACCGGCAGGCATCCATGGGGTCAATGCTCCCCGAGCAGCTGGATGAACTCGAATTCGACGAGTTCAAGAAGACCATCATCGCGATGGTTGGCGAATAAACCGGTACCGGGCAGGACCCCGTTGATCTCCTTTTTTTACCGGGCATCGCGGTAATCCTGTCGTTTCGATCATCAGTATATCGCGTGATGCACCCGGAGTTCGGAATGACAGGGTGTAACAAAAGACAACGTCTTCCTCAACGATAGTCCGGTTTTTCCGCCGGAGACGAAATTTTTTTAAAAGGAACAGTTGGTTTTCCGGACACAGGAAGCCAATAAAAGAGCAGTAACAAAAAATGCAAAAAAATTTCGTGAACCCGGGGTTCACTTCAGTAGCTTATCGTCCGCATTGCGGTAAGAGTGTCGGGCACCTGTTTGCGGTAATAGGACTTGGCATGGCCGCAGGTCGGGCACTTCCAGTCGTCCGGGCTCGCGGAGAAGTCGGTGCCGGCCTTGATCGGTGCTGCCGACATAATCTTGCAATCGTACTGGTCCATTGTCTTCGAGTTGCACAGGATCGTGGTGAACGCCTTTGTCTCTCCGACTGCCGGGTCATAGATATGACCGCACATCATGCACGTGTATTTGTCCATAGTGATAACCTCAGATATTCCTGGTTACAGGTAACACAGAACTATTATCTTTCACCCCATATTAGCGTATTGAAATTAACGTCAGATCCACGGTGCAGAATATACCCATTCCCCCCAATCACACAACCGGATACCGCACTCCTCCGGTCAAAAGAACCAAGAGGAACCATCACCAACCCTAACAATAATGGAAGATTGCCCGCTCATCTACCTCAATAATGCTGCAACCAGCTGGCCTAAACCACCGGAAGTTCTTGCGGAAGTCACCCGGTGCCTCCAGGCACCCATCTTCGAGCAAGGGCGGTCGACAGCCGGAGGAGTAACGGATTATCCTTCCGCTACCCGGGAGGCACTTGCTGATTTTTTCCATGCCGAGGAGCCCGACCATTTCATCTTCACCCAGAGTGCAACGGACTCCTTAAACCTCCTCATTGGCGGCTTTGTTAAAAACCAGAAGGCTCCGTTCCACGCCATTACCACAGAACTGGAGCACAATTCCATCCTCCGCCCCCTGTCTTCGCTCGCAGGCGAGGGGCATCTCACCCTCTCGGTACTTCCCTTCCATGACGACCGTGTCACCCTGCCGGCAATCAAAAAAGCCCTGCAGCCCGACACCCGTCTTGTTGTCATGACGCACGGGAGTAACGTGCTCGGTTCCCTGCAACACATACGGCCCATTGCAGAATACTGTGCGGAAAATGATATTTTTCTCATCATTGACGGGGCCCAGACCGCCGGGCAGATCCCGATCAACCTGACAGAGCTCCCCGGGGGTGCATTCGTATTCACCGGCCACAAGGCACTCTTCGGCATCCCCGGCATCGGAGGATTTTATCTCACCGAGCCGGCAGCCATTGCCCCCACACGCACCGGCGGCACCGGTACAGATTCACGCTCACTTGCACACCCGGGAGAGATGCCGCAGAAGTACGAAGCCGGTACCCCGAATTATCCCGGCATCGCGTCGCTCCTCGCGTGCATCCGTTTTATCGAACGCCAGGGACAGGATGCAATCACCAGCAAATGCCGAGGGCTCACTGCACTTTTCATTCGGGAACTGGGGAGGGATCGGGCGATCACGCTCTACACGCCAGCTCCCGATCTGCCGGTCGTCTCGTTCAACATACCGGGCCTTGAGAATGATGAGGCCGGCTACATACTTGCAAAAGCATACAACATCATCACGCGGACCGGCCTCCACTGTGCCCCGCTTATCCACGAACGGATCGATGGGGGGAAAGGCTGCATCCGGGTGAGTTTCTCCCACCTCAATACGCCGGAAGAGTGCTGCCAGGCAGCAACAGCGATACACGAGGTGGCAGAGAGTGCGGATCGTTAAGTCGGTCCAGACCAAGATCTGCGTGGACGGATCGCTGATGAAGGAGTTCGTGCTCGATGAGCCGCTCACCGGGGGGTTCCTGGATTTTCTCTCCCGCATCGGGACCATAAAGCAGTACCCCCACCTGAAACGCCCGTACTTCTCATTTGAGCAGGAGTACTTCATCTCCATCAAGGGATTCGAGGGCGATCCCTGCGTTGAGGTGCGGTACCGGAAGGAGTTCCAGGACCTGACCGCTGATTACTTCCATCTCTTGGTGTTTTACTCGGGGGAAGGGGATGCAGGTCTGAGGAAAATGCTGGGCATCCGTGACGCGATCCGGGAAAAGATCCGGTCCCGGGCATCCAATACCATCTGATACCTAGCGAATCTCCTTTTTTGTTAACCCGGGTATCCTCAATGGTAACGGTAATTCATTTGGGTTTGACAAAAAAAATTTGTTACAGGGGTCAAGAGGACGCTCTCCGAGATCAGCCTCCCCCACCATAGGAAAATAGAGTCACTGTCATATTTTGATAAATGAGAGAATTTCCCCGGGATACATGTAAAATAATGGGGGTTGAGACCCCCATACCCCTAAAGCGATAAACGCCCGCCGCCCCGAAGGGCACCCTGCGGCGGATCAATGACGGAAAATAAAATCCAGGAAACCTTCTTGCCCCGCCGTGCCTCGGAGAGGCCCTGAGGCGGGGGATCATCACTACACCAGATCATGGTACCGATTTTCATGCTTCGGGTGCGAACACTTTGTTCATGTTCGTTTCAACAGAGCCAAATTTTTTATTATTATTCAGGTGCGAACTCTCGTCAATCTTGTCTTGGACAAGTGCTGAAAAAACGAACTGAAAAAATCAAAAATACGATCAGGATCCACGAAAAAAATACTCAAATGCCTTAAAAAATCCGGTGAGAGGGATGTGATCCCCCACCGCGTGTGATCTGCCGGGAAAAATTATTGTTTCATATAGAGCTTGCCGTATACGGTCTCGCCCTTTCTCTTGGGGTGGCGCTCGCCAATATCGCCGATATACTCGGCAAACTTTGCCTTGGTCCCGTCAACATCAAGGCTGACTTCGCCAACCTGCTTGTAGCCGGGCATCATGACATTGATCTTGCCAAAGATGTAGATCTCGCCCTTGACAACTTGGCCACCGACACGGCGGTTCGCGTTGCCCTTGACAATGATCCTGCCGCCCTCCATGTGGGTGCCGAGGTGGATGTCGACATCGCCTTCGATGATCATCTCACCACCGATCATGAATGTCCCGACATCCGAGCCGGCATTCCCCTTGACCCGGAGAACTCCGCCGCTCATGCCTCTCCAGTCGCCACGGTATGCAGCACCAAGATAGTTGCCCGCGTTGCCTTCGATGGTGAATTCCCCGCCTTTCATAGCGAGCCCGCAGAAGGAGTGGACATTGCCCTTGACGAGCAGTTTTCCGCCCGACATCCAGCTGCCGGTATACATATCGCAGGTGGAGTTGACAATGACTTCACCGGCGTTCATCTTGGCGCCGATGTACTTCATCTTCGTGCAGTCACCGTTGATGACAATCTTCGTGTCGGCGGCAGTTGCGCCTGCTTCACCGGCAATGGTGAAGTAGTCGCCCAGGGTCGTGATCTCCTTGCCCTGGAACGCACCGAGTTTTGCTATATCAGCGGCTTTTTTTCCGGCAAAGGCATCCGGGTTCACATTCTCGCATTCGAGGAAAAGTTCCGGTGTGTTCTTTACCGTCAGTGTAACAGTGTTCATTCTTTTTCACCTCACTGGGTTGCATCCACGGCAATGATGTGCTGGTGCGGTGCATAGCTCTCGGGGACCGAGTAGTTGTTCTCGTTGATGCTGTAGTAGCGGAGGAACTTCTCCTTTACATCATGAGCGACCTGCTTGTTCTCCTTGACTTTCGCATCCACCCAGAAGGTCTTCTTGTGACCCATGTCCATGACCTTGCCTTCTTCGACACAGATCTTTCCGTCCTTGAAGAGGTAGGCAACATTGGCAAATGCCTTCTCGATCTCGGGGCCGGTTGAGGGGAACTTATCCGGGTTGATGTTGTAGATGGCGATGTCGGCGTTCATGCCGGCCTTTAAGCCACCATAGTCCTTCATCAGGCCGAGGGCCTTTGCGGGACCGGCGCGGGTCATCGCGGCCAGCTCGTAGAGCGTGATCTCACGGTCGATGTTGGCGAGCGTGGTTGCGCCGATGACCTTGGCAGCTTTCTTGAAGCCGTTGAGGAGCTCGTCACGGACCTTCTTGCTCATGAGCCAGGAGTAGACACGCGGGTAGCGGGTGAACGGTCCTGCGTTCGGGTGGTCGGTGGTGATGAAACAGCGCATCGGGTCCTTTGCATAGAGCGGAATCTCAAGACCTACTGCCCACTGGGAGCAGAAGACGGCGTTGCTTGGGTCATAGATGAACGGAACAATACCTGCGGCGGTCTCGAGTTCCACATCCACGTTGAACCACTTCAGGTGGTTGAGCCCGTGGAGGTGGTGTTCGAACGGACCGTCGGCAGTCATCGTGGTGGTCTCGTCAAGGGTGACGTTTCCGGTATCGATGGTCAGGTTCTTCTGCTTGTTGACGTAGTCCATGACTTCCTTTGCCTTGGACTCGAAGTCGCCCCAGTTGGTGCCGCCATACGAGTGGAACTGGATATGCGTGGAGTGCAGGACCTGCTCACGGCCGAAATTGTTCTTTGCCGTCATGCCTTCTGCAAGCTTCAGCGAGTCGATGGTGGTCTTGTAGTTGCCGGGGTTACCGAGATCGTTCTGGTGGAGGTGCATCGAGTGCGGGAGACCGAGGTACTCGTTTGCCTCGATCAGGCCCTTGATGATCTCTGCAGGGGTGATCTCGAAGTACGGGACCGGGTCGTGGATGGTGAGACAGTTCAGTCCCCATGCCCAGGCTTCCGTGCCGCCGGGGTTGACGCATTTGATACCATAACCCTTGGTCTGGCGGAGCACCCATGCGATATAGGCAGCGGTGTTCTCGACTTCATGGTTCTTGAGGTACTCAAGAATGAACCAGTTGTTGCCAAAGACCGGCAGAGCGGCTTCATCGATGATGGGGGTGTCGTGGATCTCTTCGTGGACATGCCGGGCGTACAGCGGGGGCATTGCCGCTTCCATGGCAAACGTGAATCCCATGCGGGCGTACTCGTAGCCGGTCTTGAAGACGGTCGGAATGGACTTGCCGCCCTCGATCCGGGTCATGCCGGGCTTCTTGTGGGAGTCGAAATGCTTGTCCTCGGGGCGGTACCAGCGGCCTGCATTGACCTTGGGTCCTGCCACGTGGGCGTGGATCTCAAGGGCGCCTGCCATCACGGTCTTGCCTGCGGCATTGATGACCCGTGCACCGGAGCTGACGGATTCGATAATCTTGCCATCCTTGACAGCAATGTCTTTTTTGTCGCCCTTGATTCCCTGGACCGGGTCAAAGACGTGGCCGTTCTTGATGATAAATTCAGACATTTATGCGCCTCCCTTTGCGAGGAGTTCATCAACACGGGTGTTGATCTTGGTCAGGAGTTCCTCGTCAGTCAGCATGCCTTCCGGTGGATCGACAACCTTGCGGGTCTCGATCGGGACATTGTCCATACGATAGGCACAGCCGCCGACTTCGACACCGACCATGGCGACCGGGATATGGATATCCGAGATCTCGGTGGTGCAGTTGATATGCGGGTCGACTGTGACGGTGGGTTTTCTCGAACTGCTGATCATTGCATCGACCGGGAAGTGTGCGCCGGGGTCGGTGGCAATGTAGAAGCAGGCCTCGACTTCATTGCGGTTGAGGAGATCAACAGAGGTCGTCTCACCGGTCTGGTGGCGGGCCTGATCCCTGCGGGAGAGGTCAACTGCGTACGGGAACCCGTACTGCCAGCCGAGCACCTGGCCGGAGCCGGTGACGTTCCAGTGACCACGCATGGCCATGATCGCAAACTTCGTGTGATCGTTCATGTCGCGGGTCAGGTTGATGGCGATATCGATATTGTGGTTCCGGCCCATGGTGTGGGTAAGTCCCATGCCGAAGAAGATGATGCCGAACCGTGCCGACTTCAGGTCATCGGCCATTGCCTGGATCTTCTCTTTTGGCACGCCGCCGACAAAGTCGGGGAGTGCTTCGCCGCGGACTGCGGTCCTGAAGGCGTTTAAGAGTTCGTAATCATAGCCCTGCTGGACCTGGATGAACTCGTCAGCGCACTTGGCGGTATCCGTGTACCGGCAGTCAACGCAGTAGATCTTGCGGCCCTTGTGGCCCTTGACGGTGAAGAAACCGCGGGGGAAGATCGAGTACCGGGACATATGGCGGGGGTGGGCGTGAGCCGGGTTGCAGCCCCAGAAGATGACACGGTCGGCACGGTTCTTGACCTCACCGAGCGTACAGCTCGGGACACCGACATCTTCGATGGCGATGAGGGACGAGCCGTGGCAGACAGTTGCACAGTTATCGACAATGCCACCGACCTTCTCAGCGATCTCGTGGCCGATGCTCATGGCCTGGCAGCTGGTGGATGCCCAGCCGTACATCAGGGTCTTTCGTGACTTGACCAGCAGGTTTGCGGTCCAGTCAATGGCTTCATCGTAGGTGATCTCCTTGTAGGAGCCGTCGGCCTGGCGCATCCGCGGGCGTTGTACACGGCCGGGGAGCCTCTGGTGGTTGAACTTTTCGGCGCCGATGGCGCAGGCGTTCTTGACCCCAAGGATCGTCTTGTTGTCATCGGATACCGTCACGATGAGATCATCGCACAGGGTACCGCAGAACGGACAGATTACATCAGTTACATCTTTTGGCATAGCTCCTCACTTCCTTATGAGGCCGCAGGCGTCCTGCAATACCTCGACTGCGCCCATGATGCGGGCACTGGCAGCGACTTCCACATCCACCGGGAATCCCTTGAAACAGGGTTCTCCGGTTGAGTAGGTGTACGCCGGGACAATCCGGTTGGCCCAGGGTCCCATCGGGATGTGGGCAAGACCGGGAACAAGGTCTTCGCGGGTCTCGACAGCTTTTACAATAACGCTGCCGACCGAGCTGGTGACCTTGACATTGGTATTCTTCCATACACCGAGTTTCTTCATGTCTTCAGGGTGCATGTGCATAATCGTGCAGGCATCGAAATATTTCTGGGACGTCTTACCTGCTTCCATGCCAACACCCTGCTGGATGGTCCGGCACGTGATCATGTTGAGGGTTATTTTCTTTTCCATACTTTCACCTCGGATCAAGCCCTGACCGGGAACTCGCTTCCGGTGCCTTTGCCGGAGAGGCTGATCACTTCGTACGGGCAGGCTTCTACGCACACACCGCATCCCGCACAAAGTTCAGCCTTGAAATCAAGACTGACTGCAATACCATCCTGTACCTGGTAGATCTTTTCCTTGGTAACAGGGTCGAGCGAAAAGAGCTCGAGAGCATTAACCGGGCAGGCAACAACACAGTTGTTGCACCCGGTACAGCGTTCCATGTTTACATGAACTGCAAAAGCCATGCACATCACACACAAATTTTTTGATAAAATTTGTCTAATGGAGAGGTGACCCGGAACAGTAATTAAAGATTGTTAATTCTACAGACCATAAATCTGTATTAATTAACGCGTCGATCCTATTTTTACAACTGATTAACCAGCGGTCCTGATTTTTCCATTATGTTAACAACCGGTGAAGAAAAAAATCATGCCGGGAACGATTTACCCGCAGTTCCGGTTGTATAAAACATGGCTGAATAATTTTCCTCATTTTTTAGTGCCGGGATTTTGCTTTCCGCGCAGAACCCATCTTTTTGCCCATGTGGAGTGGGGGGTCCCGTCCCACCGGGTCATGCCACCCTTCCCTCCAAAAAATCGGGATCCCCCCTCACCGGGATTTCAAAAAAAAATTGATCCTCACCCTCCCCTGCCAGCACATAAGAGAACCCGACCCCTCATTTTTTACATAACCCACAGCACGGCTTCGCGGGGAATAACATCGGAGAACAATTTTACTAAAAGTTGCCCGGGTGGGGGGTAGGGTCCCTGACGAACCCGGATGCCACCCTACCTCCCCCCTGGTTCAAAAAAATGAAGCATGGTACCCACCCGGACTTTTCCCAAAAAAAATCTGACCCCTACCCCCAGGGAATGGATGCATCCTGCACCTATTTCCGGGCAATGGATCACGCATCCGGGCTAAAAAAAATCACGGTACTACGGTCCAGACCGTGACTGAAGCGTTGACCCTGTCTCCTGAAGTGATCATACGGTAATTCCCTTTCGCACGGACCATAAAGTCCTGCGATGCCTGGAGATCGTCTCCTTCGCGGTGCCCGTATCCATGCTGTTCAACAACCTGGTAGCTGGTGGTATTTATCACCATTATTTCGAACCATGCGGCAGTATCAGGGTACAGCGTATCTTCCCTGATCTCCGGGCCGGACTCATTTCCGACAGGCCGGGTCTGGCTCACCATGGCCGGGGTTACCGTATACCGGATGTAAAGCGGGGGATATTCGAGAGGGAAGACATGGGATTCTTTCAACCCGTACATATAGGGTCTGTCGCTGGCATAGATCTGCTCGTAGGTCACCCCGTTCCGGGGATTTACCATCCGGATGGGGGTTGGTACAGGTGTTGTCGTCGGGATGGGGATTGGCTCAGTTGTCGGGGTTGGGGGTTTCCGTCCGTATCGCATCAGCATAGACAAGGGAAATGTTCTCCATGGTAACGGGTTTTTCTCCCGGGGCAAGTCCAACTTTGAAAGTAATGGTATCGATGGTGCCCCCGGGGATGCCATCTCCCGTCACCTCTCCGATTGAGTACAGGACCTGGCCCGGCAGGATAGGGCCGGTCGTTTCTGGTACAGGGCCGGGAGTTCCCTCATCAGTGCAGCCCGCTGCCAGGACCGCCGCGATCAGAATACCCACAAGAAAAATGCTTGCAACTTCAATGCCGGATTCTCCAAATTATCATCTGAATTTGTGGGTCAGGCGGATAAAAAAATTCACCGGACGGCAGGTTCTTTCTCTTCATACTCTCACGCAGGAAAACGGGAAAGTATTTTTCTGACAATTTCACCAAACTACCCCGCAGAGTCCCATCCTGCAGCGAATCTGAAAGTATCTGAACTGCACGGTACAGTTGTCGATTACACGCGATATAATGTACAGTTTAGCGTACATTTAATTAAATAGTTTCTGGCAACACAATCCCGGGGCGGGAGAAAGATATCCCGGCCATGTGGGGTAGACTCATGGAAAGCCCGGGAGGCGACTTCAAGGGTAAAAACCGATAAATCCCCCAACGGTGATTAATATATAATGAACTCCGGAGAATTCCCATGACCATGCTGGTAAATGTGATTGTCGAATTGATTCAGCTGATCATTGCCATCGTGTTGGCCGTAGTTTCACTCTATGCAGGATTTTTTGCCTTCACCCGGATCGTAAAAGGTATCGACGTCCCGTCTGAACTCAAACAAGGAAACATTGCAATCGGAGTCTTTGTTGCGTCGGTATTCATTGGTATTTCCGTTACGGTTGTCTCATCAATCCGGGGAGTCCTTGTGGGATTAAACAATATATTTGCCGACGGGGCCCTGAACCTGAACGATACTCTGGATGTCCTCTCGTCTTGCATGGAACTCATACTGGGAATCCTGCTTGCAATCGGATCGATATATCTTGCAATCTACGTTTTTTCCCGGCTGAACAACCATACCGATCTCATCAGGACGATCAAAAACGGGAACATCGCCATTGCCTGCACGGTGAGCGGAATGATTCTTGCAGTTTCTGTAATTATCCATTACGGGGTCATCGGGATCGTTACGGCATTGTTTTAAATTCCCGGTTCACCCTTCTTTTTTTGTGTTTTCCCGCGTATCCGGGTGAGAGTAACCGCTCCTTTTTAGTGAGGACGACATGAGTACAACCCTTGACAAGACATCGCTCGACAAGCTGAAAGAAAAGACCGCCCGGCTCTCGGTCATCTCCAATACCGGGCTTGTCCTGATGAAATTTGTCATCGGGTTCAGCATTGGATCAGTCAGTATCATATCTGAAGCGATTCACTCGTCCATGGACCTGATCGCAGCAATCATCGCATTCTTCTCGGTCCGTAAATCCGCAGAGCCCCCGGATGCCGGACATTCATTCGGGCACGGGAAATTTGAGGATATTTCCGGTCTTATTGAGGCCCTGCTCATCTTTATCGCGGCGATCCTTATCATAAGGGAAGCAGTAACGAAACTGCTGGGCGAACCGGCAGAACAGTATTCTCCGGACCTGCTCATCCTCGGTATCGTGGTGATGGGAAGTTCAGGTCTCGTGAACTGGTACGTCTCGAGCCGGCTCATGAAGGTGGCCAAAGAGTCAGAGTCCATTGCGCTCGAAAGCGATGCCTGGCACCTGCGGACAGATGTCTATACCTCGGTGGGTGTGATGGTCGGGCTCATCCTGATCAAGCTGACCGGCATTGCCATATTCGACCCGCTCTTCGCGCTCGGTGTTGCTATCGTGATCATGAAAGCTGCGTACGATCTCACGGTCCGATCCTTTGCTGACCTGATCGATCACAGTCTTCCGGACAAGGATAACCATCGCATTGAGGAGATCCTCTGCGAACATGCCAGCATTTACGCAGGGTTCCATGGCCTCAGGACCCGCCGGTCAGGCCCGGAAGTATTCATTGAATTCCACCTGGTGATGCCCGGTGAACTAACGGTAATGGAATCGCACGACCTGGCGGATCATCTTGAGTCGGATCTCAAACTGGAGTACCCGAGATCCAACGTGACCATCCATATCGAGCCCTGCAACAGGGGATGCACCCGGTGCGGATCGTTCTGCACCTTCTACACAAAGAACAAGGGATCGGGTTCTTCAGTCCCGGATCAATAATTGAATCATTTATTATCTATTATTTTTTTTGAGAAACGAAAAAGGGTTACGATTGCACGATAATTGTGCCTTTCTCCTGGGGATGATACAGGCAGTGGTATGCATAGATCCCCGGCAGGTTAAACATAAATGAAGATGACTCTCCGTTTCCCGGCGACTCTGATATGAATGGAGCCGTGGCCTTTTTGTCAGAATCAATCTGGTGCACCGCTGCTTCACGGTTCAGCCAGGTGACGGTTGTTCCGGACTGATCGTCAGGTTCACCGGATTGAAGGCAAAATTTTTGATCGTAATGGTACCCGATACGCCTGGGGAAGACGATACAGCGGCAAGAGTTGCCGGGGATTTTTGCAACATCGTGCAACCGGAAGCCAGGCAGGCGAGGATGAGCAGGATCGCACATGCGAAACCGGAATACAACCGGCATGTACGAAGTCATAGTATCCTTAAAAAGCAGGCATGAATAAAAAAAATTCTGCCACACCAATCCAACGGAGTTTTCAGTATCTGTTGTCAGGTACGCAGCGACACCATCATTCCACGAAATGGTGGGTGAGGTTCATCACGTCCCGGTACGGAATGACGCCCATCAGCCGGTTCTTATCATCGACAACGGGAATTGCACGGAAATCATACCGGGCAAAACTTTGCGAAGCTTCCTTGAGGGTGCTCTCGGTATTCAGGCTGATCACGTTCTCGACCATGATGTCTTTGAGGAGAGCCTTGTCATCGGCCTGCAGGAGTTCTTTTAAGTCGATGACGCCGAGCAACGTGTCCTCTTCATCCACCACGTAGATGTACATGATCACATCCTTGTCCCGGGCGTGACGCGGATAATCGTTCTGCACATGCTCGACTATAGTATCCGGTGAAAATTTCAAGATCTTCTGCGTGGTGTAGTGGAGCACCTTCTCTTCCTGTTTACTGACAATGGACTGGATTTTTTTGGCACTATCCTTGTTCAGTGCCTCGAGAATGATCCCTGCATCAGCCGTCGGCAGGACCGCAAGAACATCTGCAGCCTGACCCGGGGTCATGTCATTGATGAGCCGGACCACTTTTTCCGTACTTAACGATGAGATGATATCCCGCTGCACCTGGGGCTCGATCTCTTCGAGCGTATCGGATGCCTGCTCATGGTCAAGAGAGGTAAAGACCATGACCCGCTGGTCGTGATCAAGCTCTTCAAGGATGTCCGCAAGATCGACCGGGTGAATATCGGCAAGGGTCTCTTTGAGGATCTTGAGTTTAACATCGCCTTTGAAACTGCTGATCTGGGAAGGGAGCGGCTGGATGTACATCCATGAGATCGAACCGCTGTCTTTGGGATCCTGGCGGGGGGCAAGAATGCCGGAGAGGAACCCGAACCCGAACCCGAGACGGCGGAGGCGGGTGGCTTTGCTGGTGTCTACTTCGGTGACATACAGTTTTGCATTCCGTTCTACCAGCCGGACATCGTACACAACTTCCACTTCGGCGTCTTCAGTGTCAAGTACCTTCTTGTCAAGGATGTGATCGCGCAAGAGGATTGCATCTTCCGGGGGGGAATGCTCAAATTTTTTCAGGTCATCGACATCGATGACCAGTTTCTTTGGTTCGATGGTGACCATGCGTTCCCACGGAATGAGAAGCGAAGGGTCTCCAAAGGGTCGGGTAACGACAAAGTTCCGCACCTCCGGCAGCTTGCCCGTCTCAATGATCATCAGGTCGGATAAAGACCCGATCTTTTTCTCCCGCAGGATGACCTTTGCGCCAAGCATTTCGCTCAACAGGAATTTCCTGTCGGGCCTCGGAGGTTTTGCATTCGTTGTGTCTGTCTGCATAACCATCATTTCCCTCACTTCATCATTGTCCAGAATTTATAACCCAGCAGTACTACGAGAAGTATCAGGTAGATCCGGAGAAACATGAGTGCGATCTTCACGCCCGAAGACATCGTGATTCGGGGCTTCTCGTACTTCTTGTTGATCTCATGGATCTTATCGGTCCATCCACGAAATACTCCCCCAATCCGTTGCCCGAATACTGTTTCAAGAGTCAGCATCTGTTCACCTTTTTCCTACCCCAGCCACTCCGGAAAGAGCGTTGTCAGTGCATATGCCGTGGATAGGACTATGATTGCCACAACGATGATGATCCCGGCGAAATTCTGGAGAGTCGTGTTCCGGTACTTCCCCATAATCTCTTCATTGTTCAGCAGCAGGATCAGGAACACCAGCGCTGCCGGTAGCAGGGTTACTGCAATGACCTGAACAAAGAGCGTGATGAGGACCAGGGGCGCATTCGGGATGAGCACGACTCCTCCGGCCGTGATGAGTGCCAGGAGATAGCAGACATAGAACCACGGGGCTTCGCGGACTTTCAGGTTGAGGGAATGCGCCCAGCCGAACACCTCACCAAACGCCCATGAGCTGGCCAGAGATATACAGATTGCTCCTAAAAATCCGGCATTAAAAAGACCAATGGCTACACAGGTACCCAGCCAGGGACTCGTTGTCATCATCATGCTCGCTGCCTGTGCTGCACTCTCGACTTCCACACCGTACAGTACGGTCCCCGTAACTACGACAATGAAGATTGCGACCAGGACCGTGAACGCTGATCCAATCAGGGTATCCATCTGGCCCCAGGGAATATCTTTTTCTTTCATTCCCTTATCGACGACAGCGCTCTGCTGGAAGAAGATCATCCAGGGTGCGATTGTTGTGCCGATATTTGCCATCAGGAAGAAGAACAATGTGCCATTGAAACCGCCGGGGAAGTGGGGGACAAGACCGACACTGAGGACTTCTCCTACCGAAGGATGGACCATGAATGCTGCCGGGATATAGATGATATTGAGGGCCGCAAACAGGATCGCGATCTTTTCCCAGGTCCAGTATTTGCCCTGCAGGACCATGAGCATCATCACGATGGCGACAATCACCACCGTAACTACCGGAGGGACATGGAAGATGGCAAGGGCTGCGGTCATGCCGATAAATTCAGTGACAAGGGTGAGCCAGTTGACAAGGGCTAGATCGATAAACGAGAACCAGCCCCAGAACGATCCGAACGCATCAAAAATTGCTTCAGCATGTCCGCGTTTGGTGACGGCCCCCAGTCGCACCGTCATCTCCTGGACAACATAGGCAACCGGCAGGAGCAGCAGTAAGAACCAGATCAGGCCATACCCGTACTTTGACCCGGTGACAGCGTAGGTGGTGATGCCCCCTGCGTCATTGTCGGCAAGCATCACGATAATACCGGGACCGGCAAGGAGGAGGTAGATCTTGAGCGTCTTGATGAACCTGCGATATTTGTAAAAAAATGTTGATCCAAAGTCCACCTGAACACCCCCTCCGCATAGCCTGTTACATAGTTCTGAACCAGTCCTTCCTTACGGTGAATTTTTTTAAAATACAAAAATGTTCACGCGTACGAGAAATAACCGGGAGGTAAATCGCCGTTGACGGTTAAAAAGATTTTTATGCCAGCTTTAACGTTCCTTAAACCTGGTGCCTCAAGGGAAATTTCCTTTCCGGCATTTCCGATCACGGGATCTTTTTTCCTGTCTTTTTTTTCAATTGGGGGACGCTTTTTTCCGGGAAGATGGGAAAAATACCATCCGGTCAAGACCCGGCACGCTGCCACCAGACAAAGGTTGATGAGCTGGCCCCGCAATTTACCATAGACACAATTCCGGGTACTTCAAAAAAATCCCGGAATCGCCTGCATGGAAATGAAGTGCAGGAATCATGCGGACGATGGTACTAATGCCATCGGATAAACTCCATCGGGAGAGTTCCCGATGAACAGTCCAGGATCCCGATGATCCACGGTCTCGTGGTGACGGCCCCTGGGGCCCTTTACCGTTAGCGTCGCCAGGTATCCTGACGGCCCGGTAAGGGAATTTCGCGATATGTCTAAGAAGAGGGTTTTAAAAACTCACCAGTATCCGGGTTTACCCCGGGATAATCTGGCCGGGACGTGATCCGGCCAATATGCGAGCCAAATCGCTAACTATCGGGATGTTTAAGAATACCGGGTAAAAATACCGGTAAAAATTCCCGCCGCATATAAAACAGACAAAGATTCAGGAGATACAACACACAATGGAAATAGAAATTATAGCCGTAGGCGGATACGACGAAGTCGGTCGGAATATGACCGCTGTCCGCGTAGGCAAGGAAATTGTCATCTTTGACATGGGGCTCCGCCTCGACCAGCTGATGATCCACGAGGACGCTGAGGTGGACGAGATGCATTCCCTTGATCTGATCAATATCAAGGCAATCCCTGACGATACGGTGCTGCAGAAAGTCGAAGGCACGGTCAAGGCGATCGTCTGCTCGCACGGGCACCTGGACCATATCGGGGCCATCCCGAAACTGGCACACCGGTACAATGCCCCCATCATTGCAACCCCGTATGCAACCGAACTGATCCGCCAGCAGATCGAAGGCGAAAAGAAGTTCGATGCAAAGAACAAGCTCTTCGCACTCCCTTCCGGGCAGCGGTACACGATCTCATCAAACCTCGTCCTGGAGTTCGTCCGCACGCAGCACTCGATCATTGATACCGTGACACCGGTGATTCACACACCCCACGGGGCGATCGTCTATGCCTGCGACTTCAAGTTTGACCGGACGCCGGTCATCGGTCAGCCGCCGGATTTCGCCCGCTTCCGCCAGCTCGGCAAGGAAGGGGTGCTTGCGCTTATCGTAGAGAGCACGTATATCAGCCGCCCGGGCCGGTGCCCCAGCGAGCAGATCGCCCGCGATCTCGTGCGGGGCGTCATCACCAGTTTCGAAGACGACAAGAATGCGATCATTGTCTCGACGTTCTCGTCCCACATCGCACGGGTGAAGAGCATAGCGGAATGTGCCCATGAGATCGGCAGGAAGCCGATCTTTCTCGGGCGCTCGATGGAGAAATACTCCGTTGCCGCAGAGCAGATGAAACTCGTCTCGTTCCCCGAGACGGCCAGCGTGTACGGGAACCGGAGGACTGTTGACCGGATGATGCGCCGGATGATGAAGGAAGGAAAGGATCAGTTCCTCCCGATTGTCACCGGTCACCAGGGAGAACCGGGATCGATCCTGACCCGGCTTGCCCAGGGCGATACTCCCTACCAGCTCAGCAAGGGCGACAAGGTGCTCTTCTCGGCAAATATCATCCCCAACCCAATGAACCTCGGGAACCGGTATGTGATCGAGCAGCAGCTCAAGATGGCCGGGGCCCGCATATTCGATGACCTGCACGTGAGCGGCCATGCCTACCGGGAAGACCATTACGAGTTTCTCGATATGCTCAAGCCCCAGCACATCATCCCCGCTCATGCCGACATGAAGATGACGGCAGGTTACGCCGACTTTGCCGTGGAGCTGGGGTACACGCTGGACAACGATGTCCACCTGATGAGGAACGGGCAGCGACTCAGGATAAAATAAGGAAGGGGATCGATGCCCCGTTTTTTTTTAAAATTATTTTGACGCTGTTGAAACCCTCTAAAAAAGAGGGGGGTCAAGGGGTGCACCCCTTGGGCTGCCTCCCCCTCAGGGGGAGAGAGGGGGTCACCCTCCAAACAGCCTATAAGAGAAAGTGAATCACCGCAAATAGGATTTCAACAGAGCCATTCTTTTTTTTAATTATTTGTTCTTTCCGGCATCTTTTTTACGACGTTTGCTGCTCTTGCCCGTATCCGGTTCCTCGGCTTCCATTGCCGCCTTTGCCTTGAGCAGTTCGTCCTCCTGCTCCGGAGTCATCCGGGGAAAGGCCAGGTGAAGCCGGTCAAGGGTATGATAAATGGCAGAAACCACGGCAAGGCGGGCGAACCATTTGTGATCGGCAGGGATGATATACCAGGGAGCATTCACCGTGCTCGTGTGATTGAACATATCCTCGTATGCAGTCATGTACTCATCAAACCGGGAGCGTTCATTGATGTCAGCTGCCGAAAACTTCCAGTTCTTGTCCGGTTCCTCGACCCGCTCTAAGAACCGTTTCTTCTGCTCCTCTTTTGATACATTCAGGAAGAATTTCAGGACAATGTTGTTTCCGTCCGGGTCGGATCGGGATTTGGTTTCAAACAATGAGAGTCGGAGAATGGTTTATTATCCGTCATGATGGAGAATGGCATCCTATGCCATACCGATGGAAAACTAAGGTTGCCGTTGATGAAACCATTGTCGTGATCATGAACGTCCTTGACAAGAACCCGGACCTGCCGAACTGGCTGATTGCCACGATAATCGGGTCGATAGAGGATTCAGACAAGAAACTGGTGAAGTATTTCTTCGAAGAAGTGGAAAAACACGCTCCCTCGGCCATGAAATATTTCGAATCCCGCCAGTAAAGGCCAGGAGTCAGCCTCCTCCCGGCCATTCAGGGTCCAGCCCGGCAGAACAGGATCATAGTCTCTGACAAGGATAGCGCCGGCTGCACGTGAACAATGGGGAGGTGAGGTACAACCCGGGACAAAGAATTCCGGGGAAGGAAAAAATCACCCAATGGAAAATTCGCATGATTACCACAAGAGAGATTGCAAAGGTCCGCAAAAGCCAGCCCACGATCGAAGGAGCCGGCGTCCACCTCAAGCGGGCATTTGGCAACAGCCAGGTTCCTGAATTCGATCCGTTCCTGATGCTCGATGACTTCAGGTCCGACAACCCGTCTCACAATCTCAAGGGATTTCCCTGGCACCCCCACCGGGGGATCGAGACCATCACCTATGCCATCAGCGGTGAGATTGAGCACGGGGACAGCACGGGAAACAAGGGGGTCATCTCGTCCGGAGATGTCCAGTGGATGACGGCCGGTAGCGGGATCATCCACCAGGAGATGCCCAAGGGCGACAAAAAAGGTTCTATGGGCGGGTTCCAGCTCTGGGCAAACCTTCCCCGGACGCACAAGATGATGGCCCCCCGCTACCGGGGTCTGAAATCCCCGGAGATTCCCGAAGTGGTGCAACGCAATGGCACCAGGATCCGGGTCATCGCCGGCACGGTTGACGGTCAGCAGGGGGCGGTCCGGGACATCATTACGGATCCTGAATACCTCGATGTCACGGTGCCTCCCGGCGCGGAGTTTACGCACCCGACAAAGAGGGGACATACTGTTGTTGCCTATGTCATCGAAGGGAAGGGGTATTTCTGCAAGGAGCGGAAGCCTTTTTCCTATGACATGGGGGGGAGCAATTATTTTGATATGAAACGGGATCCCTTCCTGGTTAACGGAGATCTCGTGCACTTCCATGACGGCGATCAGGTCATGGTCTCCACCGAGACCGATCCCGTCAGGTTCCTGCTCATATCGGGAAAGCCCATCGGCGAACTGGTCGCCTGGTATGGACCGATCGTGATGAATACGAACGAGGAACTGCGGATCGCCTTTGAGGAGTACAATAACGGCACATTTGTCAGGAAAAGATCCTGATGCGCCGAACTACAATTAAGGGAATACGGGGATGAAACCGGGGGGGAAAAGATTTTCAAAAGGGCTCCGGAAGACGAGGGAACCCCGCAACAGGTAGACCACCCGGCATCCGGGAATTCGGAACCATTGCTGGTCGGTCATAACCGTCGGGCTCGGGCAATGCACCCGGATAGATATGTTCCCCGACAGGTATGTGCCCGGTCTGATGGAGGGGATGCCGAGCCCAAGTGGAAACCAGTACGGGGCAGAACCCCGGTATGCATTTTTTTTTACAAAACAGGTCCGGCGTGATCCAAGATCGTGTGACAAAATTTGATTTCAGGAAATACCGTTATAACCTCTCCCAGAGTATGAAAGCAAAGAATTCATCGGGCAGGATACTCCAGCCGTCAGGAAATGCCAGGCTGGTTCTCCTGATTTACGGTACATGCTCTGACCGGTGAGGAGGAGAATTCATGAGAATTTCGAAATGGATAGGAATTGCTGCACTACTGCTCATCATCATAGCAACTGCTGCGTGCGTGCAGGCACCGGCAACGCAGGGTCCGGCTTCCGGCAATCCCGAGATACATTACAAGCTGTACGGAGGCTTCGTCAGGCCGGAGTACTCGGTGCAGGAACTCGTCGTGGTACAGGACCGGGCAACTTTTACGATCTCGGGAGTGGATGGCAACATCACGCAGAGATTCGAAAAGGCGCTCACCCGGGAACAGTTCAATGCAATCGTGACGGTATTTTCCGCCAACAACTTCAGCTCGTACGGGGACCGGTATGAGGAGGGGCAGACCCACATTTCCGATGTGGGGTTTGCAGACATCTCTTTCACGGCAGACAACCGGACAAAGACCGTGACTACCTACAATGTGAACCGGTATATGCCGGATGGGCTGATACGGATACGGGAGAAACTCCAGGAGACCATTGCGTTTACCAAAATGCCGGACGAGAAGGAGCTCCGGGTGCTTGCAGAGAACTGGATACGGGATGCACCAACGTACAAGTATGACGGGCAGGATCTCCTGTTTGTCAGGTTCGCTTCTGCAGACTCAGACCTGACCCGGCACGTGCTCACCTACAATTTCACGGGAAGTCACGCGGGCTACGGAAACCGGTCGGGCATGATGACGGCACAGGTGATAACCCCGCACACGATCCAAATCACGATCATGGATTCAACGGTAGAATCAGCAATAATTGATGGGAAATGGGACGAGTCGGGCCAGTTCCTGATCGGCTCCGATGCAGCTCTTTCCTACCAGCCCATGATGTGCGAGAAGACAAAATGGCAGTCATGGGAGGATAGCTCGGGCCGGGTCTACATACGGATGCCAACGAACGAGGAGATCATCACCCACTACTACAGTTCCGTGTATGGTGTCAATGTCACCTGGGTAAAGACGGTCCCGCTCAACGGGATGGCCTGTGAGGCCTGCAATGTCTGCCTCGAGACGTACCACGTTGCTCTCACGGTGAATGCGAGCGAGATGCAGCCCCTTCTCGATGAAGGATGGACAAGGGTACCATGAGTATATGCCCACCCATTTCCCGGGCGTACGCAAACGACCGTTGAATCCTCTCAAAAAAAACTAAATTTTTCCGGTAACCGGAATTCATTCTTGTTGGAGTCAGGAGAATGCAGCAGACTAACGGGAAACACGTACCATGTCACTGAACGATGCCCAGCAACTCTTCGCATTTTTCTTTGCGATCTATTTCTACATGATCATCGACCGGTCCCACGCAACGTACCAGGCATGGGATACCTATGCTGCCTGGAGTGGAAAGTCCCACACCATCAACCGCCTTCTCGCGGCCTGGCTGCTCCTCATCATCCTGCCCGTGACACAATTTGCCATCCTGTTCACCCTGGTCGGGGTATTCAATGTCACCTTCGATCCAACGCTCAATGGCGTGCTTCGTATCATCCAGATTAGTATCAGTTCGTTCTTCACGTTCGGGTACTTCCGGCTGTACGAGTCCCTGATGCACGGGTATCCGAGCCCGTTTTTTTCCGAGGAGGACCAAAAGAAGAGCGGGAGGGAGATACGTCCGCATTTCCGGGCGCATCTTGTGCCGGGAATTCTCTATATCGCGGTCTCTACGCTCCTGCTGGTAATCGCTCTGTATTTCTGATGCCGGGGGACCCTCCGGAAGATTGCGGTCAGGCAAGGGAACGGAATGAAGAAAACAACGCGTTAATTTATTTCTGAACCATCGGCAAGGGAATTTTGAAAAAAATTAAACCCAAACGATATCCCGGGAAAATTTTTCGTTACAGCCAATTTGCCGGGATCAGTCGGTGCAGATGGTATCCAAAAGTTCCTGCACCACCAGGTCGGTGCGACCGTTAAAAAAAGGTAAACTCGCCCTGATCTAACTCCCCGGGTAATTTTTGGATATTTTCCAATTCACAGAGGTCAGGGCCTTCTCCGTGTTTATGATTGCCATTTGATATATGGGCGTCGCACTCGCTCATATGAGAACAACGGGAACAATCGGAAAAGGTTTTGGGGGGCATTATTAGAGGTGATAAGGATTTGAACAGATAAAAAAATAGTGGATTCTCTCAAAAATTGAAAACTACCATCTTGTTCATCAGGCTCATGGTAAACCCCATTGGAAGACTCCGGATAGGTGGAAAAGAAATCCTGAAGTCAAATAAGCCCTCTGCGGGCTCCGTTTCCCTGAAATTGCTTCCGGAAAATCCCGCAAAACAGTCAGTTTTCAGTCTCGCGGGTAATTTCATGAAATATCGTTCCGATTGCCGAAATACGAGCGGAAACGCCCCCTCCTGATGCTCGCCATTGGGCTTTAAACCGGGGCTTTTTTCACCACGTAATTTAACCCATCCGGGCCCCGTAAAGCCTGCCGGAATGAGAATGTGAGGGGCATGTATTTCCGGTCACGGGATCAAAAACCTGAATAAAGATACCTCTGCGCATTTACCGTGAAAATTCCGGAACCGGATACACTCAACAAGCCCCCGCCCCATTTCCTTCGTGGGCTTCCCCCTAGTGCCCTGGTTTTGGCGTCCTGTTTTCCCATATTGACCGGGGCTGGATACCGGGAGAAAGAAAAATTTAAAAAAAATTTGGATACAGTGTTTCACAGATGCAACGACAACTCAACTAATGAGACGACATCCGCTTCATCAAACGGCTTCCGGAGAAACCCTGACCGGGTGATCCCCTCGGCTTCGGCGATCATACCCGGATTGGACCGGGCGGAGAGAAAAATAATCGGGACTTCCGAGTTCTTCCGGATCTCCCGGGCGGTCTCGATACCATTCATTTTTCCCAGGAGGGTGATATCCATGAATACGAGATCGGGCAATCCAGATTTTTCAAGATACCTTAGGGCAGCTTCGCCCGTTGCAAACTGGCCCGCCACGGGATAGCCGGCGTGTTCAAGTATTTCGCGCAGGTGAAGGGCAATGAGTCCCTCGTCTTCAACAATGAGAATGGATGGTTCTTTCATGACGGGTTCTCCGGAAACCGGAAAATAAATTCCGTGCCCTTGTCCGTGTTGACTTCGATCGTGGCTCGCAACTGGTGCCGGGCAAGGAAATTGACCAGTTTCAGGCCAAGGGTCTTGGTGGTTTCAAGATCGAACGTCGGGGGGAGTCCCACGCCGTTATCCGCGAATCGCAGGATATACGTGTCATCTTCCTTGGTGAGCAAGACGTCGATCGTACACGCTCCTTTATTCCCGGGACAGCAGGACATCGCCCCCACCGGGAATGCGTACTTCAGGGAATTGGTCACCAGCTCGTTGATGATGAGACCCATGGGTGTTGCACGGCCTATATCGAGGCTGATATTTTCTGCTGAAAGGCGAGTTTTGCAGCTCAGGGGGAAATTATAAGAACTGAGGATCTGATCGACAAGTGTTGTGAGGTAATCCTTCATGTCCACTTCAGCAAATTTACGGGTTTTGTACAGGGTCTCGTGAATGAGGGCCATGCTCCGGGCCCGGTTCTGGAGATCTTTTTTCAGGGCCCGACCTTCCGGCGTGTCTATGTAGGAGCCCTCAAGACTGAGCAGGGAGATGAACGCGGTCAGGTTGTTCTTGACCCGGTGATGGATCCCTGACAAGAGAATCTCTTTCTCTGCAAGGGCATCACTGAGTTGGTTCTCCCGGCTCTTCAGCTCTTCGACATTCTGCTGGAGTTTTTCCTGGTTTGCCTGGATCTCCTCATACGCCGCGTTGAGAGCTTCGTGTTTCTTCCTGAGTTCATCCTCTGCCCGCTTGAGCATGAACGCCTCTACAATCGCCGGGGAGAGAGCCTGGAGGCAATCCTGTTCAACCGTCGAGTAGCCGCCATCTGGTCGCGGGTATCATGGATGATGTTATTCTCTTTTTTGTTGAAGGCATCAATGTTGATGATCATGATTTGCAGGTCATTGCCCGCTGCATAGCTTCTGAGCTGGCTGACTCTCTTGGAGTCGTAGACAAAATAGGTGAAGGGGACATTGTTGTACAGGTCCCGGAAGTGTTCGAGAGTGATCTCGATGGATTTGAGTACCCCTTCGCGGATGGCAATTGACGGGACGACGATAATAAACTTTCTGAACCCGTATTTTTCGTTGAGTTCGAAGATGGTCCTGATATAGACATAGGTCTTGCCGGTGCCGGTCTCCATCTCTATGGTGAAGTTCTTCTCCCTGGTGGCGATGTCGTCATTCGAGTAAATGTCGTTTTTTTCTGGATTGTTTTGAGATTTTTATTGATGGTTACATCATCGATCACAAGCCGGTTACCGTATCCGAGTTCGTTCTGGATGAGTGCCTGGCCTCGTGATTCGAGGAGAGGGTTGAGCGAGACTTCGTAATCACCGGCGCTCAGGGTCTGGCTCTCGAAGAGCCCGACCACGGCATCGATGGCATCCCGCTGGTACTGCTGGTTCGCATCGAACCGGAACTTCATCATGAGTTAGGTGGCCTCCGGTGTATCGGATGCGATTTCTGACCATTCGATCAGTTTCTTCTTGAGTTCCTCTTTTGAGGGCAGGTAGAGCTGGTACTGGGAAGCGTAGATGTTTGCATTCTCCGGCAGGGTAAGGTTGACGAGGGCATCGTTCTTTGTCCTGCAAAGAATCATTCCAATGGTAGGGTTCTCATCGTCAAGTTTCACTTCGCGATTGTAATAATTGACGTACATCTGCATCTGGCCGAGGTTCTCGTGCGTGAGTTTTCCGATCTTGAGGTCGATCAAGACATAGCACCGGAGGATGCGGTTGTAGAAGACGAGGTCCACATAGAAATGGTCAGCATCGAAGGTGAACCGTTTCTGCCGGGATTCGAAGAGAAATCCTTTTCCAAGTTCCAGGAGAAATGTTTCCAGTTTATCAATGATGGCGGATTCGAGATCGCTTTCGGAGTAGTGCGTGTTCTCATCGAGACCGAGGAATTCGAGAACATAGGGATCTTTAAGCACGTCCTGCGGAGTTCCGATGATCTGTCCTTTATCTGCGAGGGCTTTCACTCCTTTTTTGTCCCGGCTGAGTGCGAGTCGTTCGTAGATGCCGGAGTTAAACTGCCGTTTGAGTTCGGAGAGCGACCATTGGTTTTGCCGGGATTCTATCTCGTAAAACCGGCGCTCGTCCCGGTTGTCGATATTCATGAGGACAATATAGTGAGACCAGCTGAGGGTGAACCGGGGTATGAATTGGTCAGACACTGTCTGACTTATTGGGGTTTCCGTTGGAGTTTTGGCTGGTAATTTTGCAGACACTGTCTGCATAATTGGTGTCTCTGTCGGTGTTTTGGCCGGCAATTTCGCAGACACTGTCTGCGGAATTTGGGGTACAGTCTCGCGATATTCGAGGTAGAACCGGCGCATTGATTCAAGATTTCTTTCCGAAAAACCGCGTCCCAACTCTTCAGTTAACCGGGACGAGAGTTCAATAAGGGTCTGTTTTCCGTAGGCAGCCCTTTTACTTCCCTTCTGTTCATACTCCACGATCCGCCGTCCAATCTCAAAGTTGGTGACGACTTGCAGGGTGTTGACATTTTGTGCAGCAGTCCGGCGTGCGCTTTGCACCAGATCCCGGATCTCTTTGACGAGCGGAAGGAGGGGTTCTCCGGGTGACGGACTTTTGGATTTTACGGGTTTTCCTGTCATCAGACTCTCCTCTCACACAGTTCTGAAGTCAGTAACGCCATGCGACTTCATGATCTCTAGTGCGTTGGTCCTGAGCTGGTCATTGCCTTTGAATCCTGCATCAAGGCAGATGGCCCGCGCCGGTTTGATCTCGGCCATCTTCACGATGAGGTCTTTGGTGAGATTGTGCTCAAGGCAGATGAGGAGTGCATCGCTATCGATGGAGTACACTTTTTTGCCAGCGATCTTCTTTTCCGTTACCGGTATGGTGAGAGCAAACCCGGATTTGAGGAGAAGTTCGTAGAGGATCTCTTCATCGGTGCTGTGGTTATGGAGGTTCTCGATGAAGTCCTCCAGTTGTTTTTCGACTTTGCCATCTGCCGGGACCTGTCCGTTCCAGACTTTGAAGTTGGAGGGGGCGAGCCGGAAGGATCGGAAGCCGAGATCGGCAGGGATTTCCGGCACTTCTGCGAGTTTCTTTTGTTTTGCAGATTCTTTTTGTTCTTCACTGATCTTTTTAATAGCACGACGAATCCGCTCTTTTCCGAGATCCGCGATGTTCTTGTATCCGGCTTCTCTCGCTAATGATCCTTCATCTATCAATTCCGGCAATTGAATCATTATGAAACGTCTATCATTGCCATCTTCTTTATTCAGTTCGAGGACCGCATGTGCGATCGTGCAAGATCCTCCAAAAAAATCTAAAACGATACTTGAATCATCAGGAGTACCGATTTGAAGTAATCTTTTTATTAATCTGATTGGTTTTGGATTCGAAAATGTTGATTGCGCACCCATTAATTCAGCAAGGTGTTTTTTTGCTTCATCGTTATGTCCGGCTTCAGTGTGGGGCCACCAAGTTGAAGGTACTATTCCTGATTTCAGTTCACTTTTAAATCGTTTCAATCGAGGACGTTCGTAATCAAAATTTGGCCCCCAATATAACCGATTTTCTTTTACCATCACTTCATGATTTGTACGAGAGTATCTCCAAACAGCATGTTCTGGAGGCCAGACTTCTTTCCCTGTTTTGGGATGGAGAATTGGGTAATACAAGGTTGGTCGTTCAGCCTTACTCTTATTTGACAAGTAATTATCCGAAGCCCAATCCCCACGCGGATCTTTATCTAAATTTGTATACCGGTTCAATTGCGTCTCAGTCCGAGGTAAAAACCCTCGTTGAAATTCTTGACTTTTTGAAAAAACGAGAATATATTCATGCATGTTCGCGATTCCCTGATCATCGCTAGAAGGTGCATATTTTTTCTGCCATGCAATAGTAGCAACAAAATTCTCCTCACCAAAAATCTCATTCATTATCTCGCGGAGATTGTGCACCTCGTGATCATCAATCGAGATGAAGATGACACCATCATCTCGCAATAAATTCCGGGCAAGGAAAAGCCGGGGATACATCATGTCCAGCCAGTTCGAATGATATCGTCCGGATGTTTCTGTGTTGGTCGAGAATTTCTTGCCCTCAGCATCCACCTGACCACTATACGAAAGATACGTGTCGAGAGTTTCGGAAAATTTATCCGGATAAATGAACTCGTTGCCCGTGTTGTACGGCGGATCGATGTAGATCATCTTGACTTTGCCGTAGTAGGATTTCTGGAGCAGTTTTAAGGTTTCGAGATTGTCGCCTTCAATGAAGAGATTCTCCGTGGTGTCCCAGTCAACGGATTCTCCCTTTGCCGGCTTGAGCGTCCCTATCGATGGCTCCTGGATGATCCGGAAACATTCTGCCTTGCCACTCCAGGTCAGTCCGAACCGTTCTTTCACGGTCTCTGCATCAGCGCCGAGCGTGAGTCTGAGTTTTTCAAAATCGATGGTGTCTTCGGTGAATACTTCCGGGAAGAGTTGTCGCAGTTTTTCTTTCTGCTCTTTTGAGATGGATTGGGATTTGAGATCGAGTCTGGGGATTGACGCGGGCATGGGACACCATTCTTAGTTTAAGTGGTGCGGTGTAATTGCTTAAAGGATCGGGTTTTGGTTGAGGGATGATGCTTATGGATGGTTTTGGAATTCCAATCGGGGAACGAGAGGGTAAAATCCTGATGGCAAATAACCCCCATACAGGCTCCGTTTCCCATTTCCACCCAATCTGTCCATCTCAAAAACCCCGCAAAAGGCTATTTTTCAGATCGTGCAAAAAATAAGCCGTAAATTCACCCCGATTAGTGAAATACAAGCGGAAACACCCTCACCGGATTGATGCCACGGGCACTTGAACGGGGGCTTTTTTCGCCACGTAATTTAACCCATCCGGGCCCGTAAACCCTGCCATAATGAGAATGTGAAGGTCATTTATTTCCAGACACAGGATCAAAAAACCGGGATTTTGGCAGCTGTTCGAAACAGGCCGGTCGCGGAGCCGGAACGAGGTCCGGCAAACCGGCAGAAGGGTGGTTTATGCTGAACGGCAGTTCCGATCGGTATTTTTCATGGGCCATGAAGGATTCTTCAGGGGGATTGCTCTTCAAACCGGAAAATAAATTCCGCACCCTTATGAGTATTGACTTCGATCGCTGCCCTCACTGGTGCTTTGCAAGGAAATTCACAAGTTTCAGCCCAAGCGTCTTTGTTGTTGCGATGTCGAACCCCGGGGGAAGTCCGACGCCATTATCTGCGACCCGAAGGAGATACAGGCCGTCTTCTTTGGTGAACGAGACGCTGATCGTGCACGGGACTTCTCCCCCGGTCTCACAGCGTGTTCCATCTGCCGGGAATGCGTACTTGAACGAGTTCGTGATGAGTTCGTTGACAACGAGTCCGGTGGGAGTTGCGCGACCGATATCAAGCATAACACCGCTCGCCTCAACCACGGTCCTGACCGGTCGGGTCGTCCTGAATGAATTTGCGACCTGATCGATGAGCGTTGTCAGGTACATTCCCATATCGACTTCATCGTACAGGTTTGTCCGGTAAAGCGTCTCGTGGACGAGCGCCATGCTCCGGGCCTGGTTCTGGAGATCCTGTTTGAGCAGTTTCCCGGCCGGTGAATCCTCGGTCGAGCCCTCCAGGCTGAGCAGAGAGATAAACGCAGTCAGGTTGTTCTTGACCCGGTGGTGGATCTCCGAGAGGAGAACTTCCTTTTCGGCAAGCGCCTTGTTAAGATCCTGCTCCCGCCGGCTGAGCTCCTCCAGGTTCTGGTGAAGTTCTTCTCCCGTCGAGGTCAGCTCCTCATTGAGGGCGTTAAGATCCTCGTTTTTTGCCATCAGTTCATTTTCTGCCTTCTTGATGGCCGTGATGTCGGCGCCGGTCGTGATGAAATACTCTCCAAATGGGACACTCGTAAACCGGAAATACCGGTCCAGGTTGGGGAAGAAATCATCATAAGCGTGCGGGACGCCTTCGGTCATAATCTTTTGTACGATCTTCTGGTAATGGCCGGTCGCGCCAGGCCCGAAGATCTCATCGGTCGTCTTACCCACGATCTCTTCCCGGGTCCTGCCCCAGGTCTTTAAGGTCGGGGGGTTCGCATCCACGAGCCTCCAGGTCACGATACGGCCCTCGGGGTCCCGTACGAGTTTCCAGAAGTGAACCTCCTCGGTCATGTTCATGAACAGGTTCCGGTACTTCTCCTCGCTCTCGCGCAGTGCGGCCTCTGCGAGCTTCAGGTCAGTCTGGTTCACTGCAGCGATCCCAATCCCGTAGATCTCACCGGCAGGGTTTCGCAGGGGTTCAAGATAGAGGTCGAGGTATACCCGCCTGCCGTTGCTGGTGAGCCAGTTCTCCGCATGTGCATCCACCCCGGTTTCGAGCAACCGGCGTTTGAGGGGGGTGAGCCATGCAACATCTTCCGGCGCGAAGAGATCTGCATCCTTCAGCCCGAGAATCTCGTCAGTTCACCGGGTCGTCTGATTATACGCCCACTGGTAGACAAGGTCCTTGTCCTGCAGGGCCACTGATACCGGGGCATTCCGGAGTGCAAGACGGAAACGTTCCTCGCTCTGCCATAGTTCCTCTTCAACTTTCTTGCGGTCGGTGATATCATAATAGGTACAGATGATACGGTGAATCCCGCCATGAGCGTCCAGGATCGGCTCAGCGCTTACGAGCAGCCATTTCAGATCCGGGCCGGAGGGAGACTTCATTGCCACGAGCTGGTTCTGCACCGCCCTTCTCGTGATGGCGGCTTTCCGCACCGGATGCTGATCCACGTCGAGCGGGGTGCCATCCTCGCCAAACACCTGCCACCGCGCCCAATCCTGGCTGTTGACATTCAGGATATCGGCGTCCGCTGGAATGCCAAACATGCGGAGGAAGGATGCATTTACAATGGAGAACGCTCCGTGTTCGTCAATGAGTGCCACCCCCGACAGGAGGTTCTCAGTCAGCACCCGGAACACCTCCTCACTCTCGCGCAGCTCTTCTTCTGCCTTCCTGCTGTCGGTGATATCCCGCACTACCGACACTGACCCGATGATTGTTCCGGAAGCATCCCTCACGGGATTCGAACTGACCTGCCGGTACCGTATCTCCCCTTTCACGGGCGTCCGGATCATCTCCTCCTGGTTCGTCACCTTCTCGCCCTTGAGAGCCCGCAAGGGCGGTGCTTCCTCAACCGGGCGGGGACTGCCATCCGGGCGACATACTTCCAGGCTCGCAGCAAATTTTTCTATATCGATTTTACTGGTCCCAAGCCCGAATTCCGCGAGCGCTGCCGGATTTGCAAGCATGAAATTTTTCTGCGTATCGGCATACCATACTTCATCGCTGATACTGCTGACAAGAGAGGACAGGCGGTCCCGTTCCCTCTGGATTTCGGTATGCAGGTTCTGGATCCGCTCTTCTGCATTCCTGCGTTCGGTGATGTCGGCTACCACTCCCGACATCCGGACTGCACAGCCATTACGGTCATACTGGACCCGGCCGAACGGGTTGATCCAATGAATACTCCCGTCAGGCCACCGCACCTGTGCCTCGAACGACACCCTGCCGGTCTTCATCGCGTGCTCCACCGCTTCGCGGGCCACCGCGTGGAATTCCGGCAGCATGTGCTGGATCGAGATTTCATACGACCACACCGGTACGGCCTCTGCAAACCCGAAGATCGGGTCGTGGCGGAGCGAATGGTCCGCAACTCCCGTCGCGATGTCGAACGACCAGGTACCGAGATCGGCTGCCTCCACCGCTATACGCGTCCGTTCCTCACTCTCGCACAGCGCCTCCTCCACCCGTTTCCGGTCGGTGATATCGATGTTGATGCCAAATTCCCGGATGGGTTGCTCCCTTTTGTCGTATACTGCTCCACCCCTGCAGTATATCCAGCCAATTTCTCCCGTGGGCCGCCGGAAACGATACTCGTATGCGAATGGCGTGTGCTGTTCAACTGCAGCGGCCTGCATCTTTTCAACGTTTTCGATATCATCCGGGTGAACCCGGGCCCGGAAATCCGCATACGAACGAACACTTCCCGGTTCAAGTCCGAAAATTGCTTCGAGTTCCGGTGTCCACTTCACTTCCCCGGTGAGGTGATTCCAGTCCCAGATCCCCACGTTCCCTGCGACCTGTGCCAGCCGGAGACGCTCCTCGCTCTCCCGGAGAGCGTCTTCCACCGTTCGCAGTTTCGTTGAATCGAAATAATAACAGATAACCCCGTACTGTCCGTCAGGCAGGGTCATTCGGTGGAGTTCCCATTCGTAGGATTCGACAGTGACAAGATCGTGGCGCTGGCTGGTGAAGCGCGGGGCGTAGTACGGCTCACCGGTCTCGAGGGTGTGGCGGAAGGCGCCGATAATCGAACCGGCAACATCATCGGGCCAGAGGATATGCATGGCTTCATTGAAATCACGCCCGATCAGGGGCCTCACGTTCCGGAACGCACCTGCCTGCGAGCCGGCATTCATCATCGCAATACGGAACTGCGAATCAATGATGTAGATACCGAACGGGGCACCCTCGATAAGTTCGGAGAGGGTCTGGGAGTTCCGGATGACCATCGCCTCCATCCGCTTCCGGTCGGTGATATTCTGCACCACGCCCACGAGCCGGCGTACCTGTCCCGCTGAATCGACCGACGCCCGGCCGTGCTCCTCCAGCCAGATCACCTCTTCCCCACGGTTGTGGCGGTACGTGCTCACATAACTGCTACCTGCAGCGATGGCTTTATCGACGAGCGACCGGTGCTGTTCCATTTCGTCCGGATGAATGAGACTGTAGCCCTCGTCGCTGTTCTTAAACCGTGATGGAAGCCCCAGGACCGCCTCGGCATTCTCGGAGAAGGTAACCTTGAGCGTTTTCGGGTCGTATTCCCACGCAGTCATCCGGGCTGCATCCAGCGCGAGGCGCAACCACTCCTCATTTGCGCGGAGGGCCTCCTCGGCCAGATTCCGGTCGGTGATGTCCCGGATGATGCTGGTGCATACCCATGTTCCCGCAATATGCCGGCGGGATACTGTCAGCTCTGCCGGGAACGTGCCCCGGTCTTTACGCCGGGCTAGGATCTCAAGGGTTTTCGATGCGGGCAGGTCGCCATCCGGAGTTGTTGTGCTCCCCTCACATCTGACAGCGCCGGCATATTCCTCCGGAATTGCGAGATGAATAAACGACGATCCAATCGCTTCATCGCGGGAATACCCAAACATCTTCTCCGCGGCCCCGTTCCAGACGATCACCCGGTCCGTTGCTTCGAAGACAACGATGGCATCGGTTGCAGCTTCGACAAGCGCCTGGTACCCGGCTTCGGCGTTGCTGAAAAATACCCCGAGCATCTCTTCCAGGGACAGGCCCCGGTTCCGCCCGATCCTGCCAGCTGTGATAACGGCATACAGGGCAAAACCGGCGCCTATGTACTGCATACCCCTGCTGATCCATTTGACCGGGCTTCCCAGGGTGGGAATGATGAGAGCGGCGACCAGGCCGATGGCAAGTACCGCGAGCGAAACCGCATACCAGAAGAAAAAATCCTCTCGCTTCAGGGTAAAAATGCGGAAGAGGACGAGAGATGCAATCAGGAGGAGTGCGATTGCATTGCTGAGAATAACCTGCCTCAGGACAGTCGGCCCGGCACCGGCGATAAAAAAAGGGAGGGAGCGATCCCGCGATGAGCAATCCGATGCATACGGCAACAAAGATGACGATGCCGGCAGTGACCATTGTGATCGTTCCTGAAGGCCCCGGCGTTACGGGCGATTTAATTCCGGTGAATGTCAGCAGGGCGCTGGCCAGGTAAAAGACCGCGCTCACAAAGATGCACACGTTATACGCCGCAACACTGATGTTGGATCCGCCCGGCAAACCGATGAGCCAGCCGGCGGCAATTGAGCCGAGCCCGAAGATCATCATACCGGATCCCAGCATAAGGAGACCAGTCGACCCGATGGACCGGTAACTCCGGAATGCAATTATCGTGATGACGAGAGGAATAATCCCGATGAATACCGTGTTGAGGATCGGGAGCAGGAACGGAGGTTCCGTTCCGGTCCGGATATCCAGGATAGAGAATATGATGATAAGAATCAGGGAAAACGGCAGGAGTGCGAGGCTCGCGCACTTCCGACTATCGAGATTCACGTGTGCGGTACTCATGGGAGGTTCACCGGAAAATCCAAATGTTTGCCTTGTAGAGGGAAGGAATACGGTGATTCGCCGTTTTTCTCCGCTGCTATGAATTAAGATTCATACGTACGGGGATAAATGTGCTGTTTTTATTTTTTTTGACACAAAACAAAGACTGCGAGGGATCGCGACAAAAAGGGGGGAAGAAAGAACCCCTCTGCGGGCCCCGTTTCCCAAATTCAGTTCCGGGAAAGCCAGTAAAACCGCCGGTTTCCGGCCCTGCGGATAATTCCCCGGGATATCGCCCCGCTTGCCAAAATACGAGCGGAAACGCTCCCTCCGGATGCCCGCCAATGGGCTTTAAAGCGGGGCATTTTTCACTGCGTAATTTAACATATCCGAGCCCCGTAATCCCTGCCGGAATCGCAATAGAGAGATCATTTTTTTGGATAAGAGATCCTGGAGACTTTCGGGTATGAAATCCAAAAGGTTTACCCGGTCTCCCCTCCCAGACTATAGGTAATGGGCGATACGAGAACCCCTTCTTCGAAAATTATCAAATCGCTCGGCCTGGTCTTTGGGGATATCGGTACGAGCCCGATCTACACGGTCGGTGCGATCCTGCTCTTCCTGATGCCAACGGTCCGGAACATCTTCGGGCTCCTCTCGTTGGTGACCTGGACGCTGCTTGTCATCATCACTCTCCAGTATATCTGGCTCGCGATGACACTCTCCGACAAAGGCGAAGGGGGGACGATCGTGCTCAAGACGATCCTCGACTCCCTGTTGAAACCCGGTATCGCGGTCTCGGTCGTATCGGTGCTCACGATCATCGGGATCGCGCTCTTCATCGGGGACGGCGTCATCACGCCCGCCATCAGTATCCTCTCGGCAGTCGAAGGCATCCTGCTGATCCCCGGGTTTGAAGAGACCAGCCAGATGGGTATTCTCCTCCTCGCAGCCCTCATCGCGATCGGCCTCTTCCTCTTCCAGCGACGGGGGACGGACCGCGTGGCCTGGGCCTTTGGCCCGGTGATGGTGGTCTGGTTCGCGGCTCTCGCGGTGACTGGTATCATCTCGATCATCGGGGCCCCGCAGGTGCTCTGGGCGTTGAGCCCGGTCTACGCGGTTACATTCCTTCTTGAAAACGGCTGGGCCTCGCTCATTGTCATGTCGGCCGTGATCCTCTGCGTTACCGGTGGAGAGGCGCTCTACGCGGACATGGGCCACCTGGGCCGGGATCCGATCAAGAAGGGCTGGATCGTGGTCTTCCCGGCGCTCGTGCTCAGCTATCTCGGGCAAGGAGCGTACGTCCTCCAGACGGGCACTACCCACAATGTGCTCTTTGCGATGATCAACAACATCTGCCCGCTCATCCTGGTCCCCTTCCTCATCCTGAGCATCTGTGCCACGGTGATCGCATCGCAGGCCATGATCTCGGGCATGTTCTCGATCGTGTACCAGGGCATGACCACGCGGATCTTTCCCAAGATGAAGATCGATTATACGTCTCCCGAGCTCCGCTCCCAGATCTACATTGACGCCGTCAACTGGATGATGCTCGTCGCAGTGCTGGTGGTCATGTTCGAGTTCCGGTCTTCCGAGAACCTGGCGTCCGCGTACGGTCTCGCTGTATCAGGCTCGATGCTGATCTCCGCAGTCATGATGACCATCATCTTCTTCCTGATGAGGGATCCGATCAAGTTCTGCTGCGCAGGAGCCCTCATCGTACTTGACTTTTTCTTCTTCCTTGCAACCCTGATGAAGATCCCGCATGGCGCGTACTTCTCGTTCATCCTGGCCGCAATCCCGCTCATCCTCACCATTGCCTACATCCGGGGGCAGGACCGGCTCCACGAACTCCTGCAACCCATCCGCCTGGAAGAGTTCCTGCCGAGATTTGAACAGGGGTATGCCTCGCTCAACAAGATTAAGGGGACAGCGCTCTACTTCATCAGCGATATCCACAGCCTCTCTCCCTATGTAGGCCAGATCTTTTTCCAGAACGAGATCATGTACGAGAACAATGTCCTGGTCAGCATCCGGATCACCGAGAAACCGTTCGGGGTGGAGACCCACCTCGACCCGAACCTTGCCACCGGGCTGCAGCTCTTCACGGTCGAGACCGGGTATATGGAAGTGATCGATATCGTTGCGCTCCTGGAGAGCAGGGGCATCTCGGAGAAGACCATATTCTATGGGATCGAGACGATCGTAAGCGACCAGTTCATCTGGAAACTGTACGGGATCATCAAGAAGGTCTCCCCGCCGTTTGTCCAGTTCTATACCCTGCCTGCAGAAAAGATGCACGGCGTCGTTACCCGGGTCGTGATGTGACGCCGGGAAACGTCAACCGGGCCGGAACGGGTACCAGATTTTTTATCGGACGAATCCGGTAATTTCTCAATCATCGGTCCCGGGATATCCATCGGGCTCCGAATACATGTCGTCGGATAGAGATTCGTCTTCATAATCGCAAAAATAGTTGCCATGGGCCTCGTGTTCCAGTTCGCGGATAAAGGCGTTGAGTTTCGATACCGGCACGATAGGGACCCCTTCGAAGACATGGATCTCCTCTTCAATGAGCGCAACGATGAGGGGAATCGCATTCTCGCCAGTGACGTTCTCGTAAAACACGGTTCGTTCCTTGTGCTGGAGGATCGCCTACTTCAATGCTGATAACCGGTACCGGTTGCCTGCCCATTTCTTGCATTCGATCAAAAACGTCTGGCTGTCTCTCTTTGCAATCACATCGTACTGCCGGCGTTTTTTCTGAAAGGTCTTGACGGTATTTACCCGGACCTGGAAATCATTTTTTTCAAAGATGAATGCCGCCAGCCGTTCAAAATTCTGCCAGACCGATTCGGTGGATACGGTCTCCAGGTCATCAATGTCGTGGATATCTTCAAATTCCATGGTGGGCGATGTCCCTAAGGTTACGGATTTTTTTGATATCAAATCTGGTAACCGGGCAATCACCCTGGCTCGATATTGATCCTGGAGTGATGCTGAATCCAGAAGGGAGACGGAGATTTTTTTTTAGAGGTCCCGATGTCAGCAGGAACCTCAACCACCCTCATGCAGTCAGACATCCCTTCAAAAAACCGGAACCGGATCTCCCCGGTGCGATGACCTGGCGATCGCGAACGATGGTGTGAGTGTGAGCATCAGTACATAAGTGCGGCCACTGCCAGCGATCTGAGTACCATCGTCATCTTTTTATCCCGACCCGCCATCATCAGAGATTAACGTGAATGCTATGAAGATTGGAGAGAAGAATGTTGGCATGATCGACCGCGTGGTCAGGATCATTATCGGGATTGTACTGATAGGAGTATTTGCATTGAACATGGTCGCAGCACCATGGTCATATCTCGTGGTGCTTATCGGGCTGGTTGCACTCGTCACCGGAGCCCTCGGGACCTGTGGATTGTATTCACTCCTTGGCATGAACACATTGGGAAAATCGTCCAAATAAAGGTCTGGTCAGGGAATTACCATGAGGGCTCCTTCAGCAAGGATTGGTTTATGAAACGCATTACCCAAAACGCGATAGTCGATATCGGCTGCCTGGTCACCTTCATCCCGTCGCTTATCACGGGTCTGGTACTTTATGTCTTTCTCCCGGAAGGCAGCGGAAAGTCGGCAAGTTACCTGGGCATCATCCGGACCCAGTGGATCACCATGCACAATTATACGAGCTTGGCGTTTGCCGCCCTGCTCATTCTGCACCTGCTCCTGCATGTGAAATTTTTCCGGAACATCGGGAATTGTCTCTCGACCGTAGATAAGAAATCCTGTGAAGCGGAGTAGTGATCATTTCCTTTGCAAATTATTTTTGCAGAAAGATTCTGGCGGGATTGCCTGAGAAAAGTGAGACCGGGATCCTACGGCGTGCAAGTTCTTTTTTTTAAATTCTCACGGTTGCCGGTAACCGTCAATGCTCCTGGCGACCCCGGACAAAAAAGAATGCCCCTCTTAAGCAGGGGACCCTTCACGAGGCCAGTGCAACGCCCTGATCCAGGACAGAATAATACCGGACATAACGTCCTTCGTGCACTTCCGTAACCATGCCTTCTGTGATCAGCCTCTGCATCCACCGCGTGACCGAAGGCCCGGCAAGTCCCAGGTGATCGGCGATCTCGCCCCGGGTAATCCCGGGGTTTTGCGCAACGAGCGAGATGATGTTGTGGGACGTCGGGTACTTCTGGAACAGGATCTGCTGCTGGTCCGCATGGGCATACCGGCCATGATTCTCGAAGAAATGATGCGCCCCGCCCTGTTCGATACAGGCGATCTTTCCCATGCGTACCAGGTACGAGATATGATAGCGTAACGTGTGCAGGTTAATGCCCGTCAGGGAGACAAGAGCCGGGGCATCAATTCCCGGATTCATAAGAATCGTGGAGTAGATCCGGAGTCTCTTCTCCTGTTCGAGAATATTTTTTCCGGTAAGGCGCCGGTAGCCGTGGAACCGTATCCTTCCGACTTTGCTGTTCCAGTCAAAGGGATCGCGACTGAGTTCCTGCTGAACACAGGACCGGGCGGATTGTTCCTGTCCGTGGCGGGCGGCCTGGGGCATAGGTCCGGGTCCATGCATCCCGGTATCAGGAATCATTCCGGTGCCGGAACCGGACGCGACCCCTCCCCCATAACGATAGGCATGTCCCATCCCGCCTCTGACCGGGGACGGGTCTGTAATGCCCGGGCTTGCGCTTTCACCAGATGGTGTGAGCGGCAGCGCAACCAGCGCCAGCATGAGAAGTGCAAGGATAACGAGTCCCGGTTTCATCCTGCTCAGTGCATGGTACAGGGGAATTATATAATGCTGCAGAATGCTGCAAATAGCCACTCTTTTTCCAATTCAGGCGTGAAATTGCGACATGTAGCTGCCGCTCCGGGAAATCGTTTATTACGGGCTGCTGACCTAGGATGCAGGACCGGCCAGATAACGGAACAAAAAAATCCGCCAGGGCCGGCAACCACAAAGGAGGCTAAAAACCATGTATAAAAAGATCCTGATTTGTGCGGTCATCGCACTCATCCTCGTCCCTGCCGCCGTACTGGCAGCAGGACCCGGGGGGAACAGCAATGGTGCAGCATCCGGACAGGGACAGTGCCTGCAGGATGGACAGAACTGTATGAACCAGTCAGCTCAGCAGGGTACCGGTGCCCAGGAACAGTACCGCCACGGGATGGGACAAAACGGTGCAAAGGGCACAGCCGGGGCCCAGTGTTCCGGTGACGGCCAGTGCACGGGTGAACAGAAACAGACCCGCTCGATGCTTCGTCTCCATGACGGATCCTGCGGGGGCTGCAAAAACACCCCGTGATTAAATCGTAATCTCAGAACCGGACACCAGGTCCGGTCACTTTTTTTGCTTTTAGCCGGGAATCGTGCAGTTTTTCCAGACTTTCTGCAAGTCACTGTGGATCTATCTCAACAGTTATTACTCACATGCGCCAATTATCGCCCATCCTCATGTGGGGTGGAACTATGCGAACCTGTTTTTACTTAATCCCGATGATCATCCTTGTTCTCGTGCTTGCCGGAGGATGTACTTCTTCGGGGAATAGTCCTGTACCTCCAGTTCAGACAACAATGATACCGCCCGCTGCAACGATGACACCAGCAGTGAATCCTCCATCAGCACTCCTTACGGATATGGCTGCCCTGGACCAGGCGTACATACCCGTCCTCGCCCTGACAACCCAGAATGATGCGGCGGGATCGCGCAAGTCGATGGATGTCCTGCTCACGAAGTGGAATGCATTCAAGGCAACGTACTACACTGCCATGCCGCAGGATCCACAGTGGAAACCTGATCTCGATACCGTCGATACCACCATTAAAGAGGCGAACGGGATGATTACCCAGGGAAATCTCAGCGCCGCCCATACCGGGCTCGAACAGTTCCGCCTCACCATGCTCGATCTCAGGGCCCGGAACAATATCGATTATTTCATCGACAAGTTGACCCGGTTCCATGCGCCCATGGAAACGATTGTGCTCGCGGCCGTGGATAAGTCTCCGGAAAACGTGGATGTCGCCACCATCCGGAAGGCGTATCCGGATGCAGTTGCACAATGGAATGTGGTGAAAACAGGAAAGATCGATGCCACCCTCTACAGGTTAACACCGGATAAGATGGCCCAGCTCCAGAGCCACATGGCAAACCAGACGCGGGCAATGGATAACCTGAGAGCTGCGCTGGACTCCGGCAACACTACCACGATCGGGAAAACCGCCGTAGCGATCAAAGGCCCGTTCTCCATCCTGTTCTCTTCCTTTGGGAAATTCCCGGCCTGAAAAATCCCTTCTCTTTTTCCCGGGCATTCATCAGGGAAAATTAACAAAAAAAGATACCAATAGAGAGGGTTCTTAACAAAGGGGTCTGGGATCCGGAATCTGTCCCACAAGAAGATCATTTCTGCGTTCGCTCAACAAAAAACTATCCGGATTTTTGATCATGAAACGGGTTTCCCCTTTTTTTACATTTCAAGTGTACTTCAGGCTCCTGGTAAATGGGGTATTCTCCAGTACCCTCGGGATTTTCCCGCAAACTCATGAGGACAATTCATCAACGATTTGGAGAGACCGACCGTTGCCCAAAGTGATTATTATTAACTCACATGTCCAATAATTATTCACAACATCGGGAACGATTGGGGTTTGGCTCTTGGATACCTGTAACATTGGCGGATCGTGGAGGTCCCTGAATGAGCCCAAACCCTATGCGTTTGCATTCCTGATCCTCCTGGGCCTCCTTTTGGAATTTATTGTTCACTTCCAGCTGCATATCGCTACGGTATACACGCATTTTTACTACCTCATTATCGTTGTTGCAGGTCTGTGGTATGGGAGAAGAGCAATTCTGATCACCCTGTTCTTCGGGGTTCTGCATATTACGGATACATACCTCACGATCGGGATCATAACACCCGACGCACTCATCCGTTCCTGCATGTTCGTGATCGTCGCGTTCGTGGTGGGCCTTATCGCGGAACAGATGAACTGCTACCGCGATCAGCTCCTTTCGCAAAATCGCGAGCTGGTAGAGATCAATACCCGTCTTGAAGCATTACAGAGTGCGACTGGGATCGCCAACAAGAAACTCAACCTCCTTTCCAGCATCACCCGCCACGATATCAAGAACCAGCTCCTCGGGCTCATGGGGTTTATCGAACTCTCAAAAGAGAAGTGCACGGATCCCGAGCTGCTGCACTTCATAGAACGGGAGGAGACCGCAGCGCATGCAATCGAACGCCAGATCGAATTTACGAAAAATTATGAAGATATCGGGATCCATGCACCCCATTGGCAGGAGATAGGGGGGCAGGTACATGCGCTGCGAACACTCATTCCCCCGGGGGAGATCACGGTATCGGCAAGCGTGGAAGGACTGGAGATCTTCGCCGATCCACTCCTCATAAAAGTCTTTGAGAACCTGGTGGATAACTCACGCCGCCATGGGGAGCGGGTCCGGCATATCTCATTCTCATCCATGCAGTACGGACAGGAGAATCTCGCGATCGTGTACGAAGATGACGGCACCGGAGTACACGAGGTCGACAAGGAAAGGATCTTTGAGAAAGGGTTTGGGAAAAATACCGGCCTCGGTCTGTTTCTCTCGCGGGAGATTCTCGCCATAACGGGGCTCGCCATCAAGGAAGCCGGGATTTATGGCAAAGGAGTCCGGTTCGAGATCCTGGTGCCGAAAGGAAAATTCCGGTTTGCATTACTTGGGACCGATCCAAAATGATCGTTCCTGTTATCATATTGTCTGGAGTCCAAAGGAAGATCGTATACCGTATCGGCCACCTCCCCGAATAAAAATCTTCTTTGAAAAATCCAATGAGGGCAGATATATCATTTCCCTTTTTTATTGAGTCATCTTCCATCAACGCCCGCTTCCTGCCTTGAGAACAAGAGCCCGCATGCGATCCTTTAAATGAATTATGCTCATATGAGTAATTATAGTGCGGAAAACCGTACTCCTGGTGACACATATGTCCGAACCTACTACACACAAAACCAACAAGAATCAGGCGGTATCCACTGGTGCAGACAGCACCGGACATACCTGCGCATGTGGCGAAGTCCACGAACACCATGAAGAGGGTAAAAGCCACCGGGATGAATGCACGTCCACCCAGAAATTCGGCGATTCCTGCTGCTGCGGATCCGGCGAAGCCGCTAAAGAAGCACGTAACCGTTAAAAAAACGGATCCGACATGCCCCCTCATCCGGAAATTCCTGAACTGCTGGAACGATACATAGAAGACTCCTGTCGGTCAGAGCAGTGGATCACGGTACAGGAGATCCGGACATATTTTCATATGGCCGAATCTGATGGACCGGCAATTTCCGGATTCCTGCGCAAGATCCATCATGGGGCATTTTTCTCCTGCCGGTACAAGGTTGCACGGATTGAAAAATTCGTAGACACGGTCCCACCGTACCGGATCATCAGGAAATATCTGGTCCAGGAGCGCCCGGTCCAGAGAAGCCGGCCGGCTTCACCGGGACCCGGGAATTATTCCGGTGAACCCGGTTAACATGTTATACTATTCCGGATACACAGTATAATCAGGCGAGGGAACATGGCAGCGGAAGAAACCATTGAGGTGGCGGAATGCCCGCGCCGGGGTAGACCCCGGCTGCAGCGCACCATTGCCGTGAATTCAGAATCCCGGTGCTACAAACCCTGCTGCTGTCCCGAGGTGGAGGGACATGGCATCTCGCTGCAGCCTGATGAGATCGAGCTGATACGGCTCATCGATCTCGAAGGACTGGAACAAGAGGAGGCCGCAGAAAAACTCGGGGTCTCGCGCAAGACCGCGTGGCGCGACCTGCACGAGGCCCGGCGTAAGATCGCCGATGCGCTCGTGAACGGGAAAGGTATCGAGATGGCCGGGTGCACAAAAGCAGCGAAAGGCCGTTGCCCGAAGTGCCCCCGGTAAATCTCAGTCTTGAAAATCAATTTTTTTCATCATATTGCTAAGGTTTAAGTATTTTCGCTCGTATGAGTAATTACTGCTTCCGGTACGGGGAGGAATCCGATAAATTTCCTTTTTTTAGGTCCCCGATCCTTAAATCTTTATGCTCATATGTGTAATAATCCTGTACGAGCAATCATAAGGATTCACCATGCCGGACTTTGATGGAAACGCGCCGCTGAGACGGGGCCGGGTTACCGGCCGGGGACCCTGCAGGATGAACACGCACCCCTGCTCCCGAAAAACAGAAGATAAAAGATCAGCAGGCTGGCCTGAAACTGCCGAAGGATAATCTGAATTTGAGGAGATACCATGCCAAAACCTTTCATCAGCGTACACGACCTCTGCATGGACTTCAACGACACGAGAGTCCTGAACAAGGTGTCGTTTGAGATCCCGGAAGGGGAGATCATCGGGGTTATCGGGCGGAGCGGTGCCGGGAAGAGCGTGCTGATGCATCTCCTCCGGGGTATAGAGCAACCACCGACCAGAGGCTCCATCGTCTACCATATGGCAGCCTGCGATCGCTGCACGTTCATGGATGCCCAGAGCCGTACCGGGGAAAAATGTCCTGAGTGCGGCGGCGAGCTCGTTGCTGCGGATATCGATCTCTGGGGAGAGAAGACCGATGGGATGAAGTCCCGGGTCATGAACCGGACCGCGATCATGTTCCAGCGGACATTCGCCCTGTATGGTGATGACCGGGTGATCGAGAACGTGCTCCATGCGCTCGACGACATTCGTTATCCCCAGGAGCTGGCGGTCAACCGGGCTGCCGATCTTATCGACCAGGTAAGGCTCTCCCACCGGATGATGCATATCGCCCGCGACCTTTCTGGAGGCGAGAAGCAGCGGGTGGTGCTGGCCCGGCAGCTGGCCAAGAACCCGGCCATGCTCTTTGCCGATGAGCCCACGGGAACCCTTGATCCCCAGACGGCCCGGCTGGTGCACGGGATGTTGATTGAAGCAGCTCAGAAGAACCGGATGGGCATGGTCGTCACGTCGCATTTCTCGCAGGTGATCGAGGAGATGGCGAATCGTGCGCTGCTCCTGGTTGACGGCGAGATCGCATCCATCGGCTCTCCCAAAGAAGTGATCCGTGCGTTTGCCAAAGATTTCCATGAGATCGATGAATCGGCCCCGGTCGAGACAGGAGAAAAGATCCTCTCGGCCCGGGATGTGACCAAGCGCTATATCTCGGTCGACCGCGGAGTCGTGAAGGCCGTGAACCTGGTCACGTTCGATGTTGCAAAGAAGGAGATCTTCGGGATCATCGGGAAGAGCGGGGCGGGCAAGACCACGCTCTCCCGGATCATCTCGGGAATCATCGAACCCACGAGCGGGGAGATGAACATCCTTATAGGCGATGACTGGGTGGACATGACAAAACCCGGCATCGACCAGCGGGGCAGGGCCAAGGAGTATATCGGTCTGCTGCACCAGGAGTATGATCTCTTCCCCCACCGCACCGTGATCGACAATCTCACGGATTCGATCGGGCTGGATTTCCCCAAGGAACTGGCGATCAGGAAAGCAGTAATCACGCTCCGTATGGCCGGGTTCACCGAAGAGAAGGCCCGGACGATCCCGAACCGGTTCCCGGGCGAACTATCGGACGGGGAGCGACACAGGGTTGCCCTGGCACAGGTCCTTATAAAGGAGCCGCGCCTGGTAATTCTCGATGAGCCGACCGGCACGATGGACCCTATGACCAAGCAGGACGTAAAGCACTCGATCCTGAATGCCCGCGATGAGATGGACGAGACCTTTATCGTAGTATCTCATGATATGGATTTCGTCAGGGATACCTGTGACCGGGTGGCCCTGATGCGGGGCGGGAAGATCATCGATGTCGGCCCAACCGCGGCGATCCTCGCCCAGGTCACCGATGAAGAGAAGCGCGATGGATAACGGGTATGCGATCTACCCGTACATTTTTTTTAGATACTGATACCATGACAGCACCTTCAGCAGCAAACGAACCGGCATGCAATGAGAACAGCGGAACCCGTGCACCGGGACAACCGCACAGCCCGGGGGACTTCCCCCGAAATCTAAAATCGACGTGAAGCATGTGATTCTCGTACTCAGCGGGAAAGGTGGCGTGGGAAAGTCTACCGTCTCGGTGAACCTTGCCTCTGCCCTCTCCGCTCACGGCAGGAACGTGGGATTGCTTGATCTTGATTTTCATGGCCCCAATATTCCCAAGATGCTGAGCATAGAAGGCCAGAAGCCGGCCGTTCTTGTGCATCGTATCGAGCCGGTGCATGTCACCGGAACGCTCTCGGTCATGTCGATGGCTTTCCTGCTGCCGGATACGAGCACCCCGGTAGTCTGGCGCGGCCCCATGGAGAGGGTGGCAATCCAGCAGTTCCTCGATGAAGTGAACTGGGGGACGCTGGACTACCTTGTCGTGGATCTGCCCCCGGGCACCGGGGATGAAGCTCTCTCGATTGCGCAACTGGCCCCGAATGTGAGAGGCGCAGTTATCGTGACAACACCCCAGGACGTCGCTGTGCTGGATGCAGTCAAGTCGGTGAAATTTATCGAGAAACTGGAGATCCCGGTCATCGGCATCATCGAGAATATGAGCGGGATGTGCTGCCCCACTGCGGGGATATCATAGACCTGTTCGGCAGGGGGGGTGGGAAGAAGGCGGCAGAAGACCTGGACGTCCCGTACCTGGGTGCAATCCCCCTTGACCCGGCAATGGCAAAGGCGGGTGACGAGGGGCGACCCTACGTCATCCGCCATGCAGATACGCCCACGTGGAAGGCCGTGTATGAGGTCATGGAAAACCTGGTGAAGCTGGTCGAGTCCTGAAGGATGTGTATCTTTTTTTTTTAAAGAGATCTTAAAAAAATCGCAGGAGGACAAGGATGAAAAAATATTCCGGCATTCCTGAACTGCTTGAGCAGTTCATGGCGGAGAATCACACCGATGAGCGATGGGTAACGGTAAATGAACTCCGGCAACAGTTTGGCCTGACCCGCTACCAGTACAGCACGATCTCGGGATTCCTGCGCAGGCTGGAGTTCAGGTCGTTTGGCCAGTGTCCCTATATCGTTGCCAGGATCGAAAAAGTGGAAAGGACCTCTCCCTCAGATCCCCCGAAATGCCGGTATCTCGTAAAACGAAAAGATATTGCCCCCCAGCTTATGTCGCGGGGCTGATGCCGCATCCGGGCATGAAGACACGACCGGAAGCGGACAGCGGTGAAACCGGGGGGTCCGGAACCCTGAGGGTAAATAAGCCCTTTACGGGCTCCTTCTGCCGAAACCGGTTCCGGGAAAGCCCGCAAAACCGCCGGTTTCCAAGCCCGCAAAAAATCTGCCCCAAAAACACCCGGATTGCCGAAATGCTGCTGGAAACGCCCTCTCCCAAAGCCCGCCAAGGACCCTAAATTCGGCAGTATTTTTGCCCCATAGTTTACCTCATCCGGGCACCATAAACCCTGACGGAATCGGGATACGGGGCTCTTTTTTTCCGGAGATTGAAAAGAAAAAAGGGAATTTTAACCGGATGTAACGAGCCTGTTTGCGGAGGTGTTACTTCACGGCCTGTACAAACGCGTCGAAACCGACCAGCTCGATCGTTGCCCCCAGGCGCTCGGGGAATTTGCCCTGCTCCCGGTAGAACCCGATGATCTTGCGTGCCAGCGCCACGGCCTGGTCCTCGGTCAGGTCCTCGGCAAGTACCCGGCCGATCTTTGCCGTGCCGCCACCCTTGCCTCCCGCAACCACCGTAAAACCGGTCTCGGTGCCAAAGAACCCGATATCCTTCATCCAGGAGTCGCTGCAGCAGTTGGCACAACCCGAGACGCCCATCTTGAACTTGGCCGGCGCAGGTTTGCCATAGAACACCTTGTCCAGGGCAAACCCGAGACCGGGGCTGTCCTGCTTGGCCTTCTTGCAGGCCCGGGTGCCGGGGCAGATCTGGATGCTCCGGATGGTGAGGCCGATCGCCTTGGAGCGGTCGGTGAACTCAGCCCAGGCCTTGTCCAGGTCATCTTCTTTTATGCCAATAATGGCAATGCGCTGGGCTCCCGTGAGTTTGATGAATTTTGCGCCGTACTTCTCCGCCACGTCAGCGATCTTTCTCAGCAGGGCCGGGTCGGCAAATCCGCCGGGAATGTGGGGAGAGATCGAGAAGGTCTCGAGATTTCTCTGGATAATGGCCCCCTTTTCAGGAATGTTGGTTTTCGTCATGCTGTTCACACACACATTGTTACTGGAAGTCTTCTGGCGGGTTCACTACATACCCTTTACGGTTTGAAGCGGAGGGAGAAACATGCGACCGAACTGACGGATCTCAAACGGAAAATATCACAAACGAAAAAATGTGTTCTGGAGAAATGCACATGAACAAAGTGTTTGGGCCTGAAGCGTGAAAATCGGTACCATAATCTGGCGTAACGATGAACCCCCGCCTCAGGGCCTCTCCAATGCACGGCGGGGCAAAGTGGTTTCCAGCATTTTTATTTTCGGTAATTGATTCGCCGCGGGGGCACCCTTCGGGAGCGGCGAAGCTATCGTATCCGGGGGCATGAGGGTCTCAACCCCCATCAGGATAGTTGAAATAGCACAATTTTCGTGGGACCCTCAAGTGAAACACGCAGACGCTCTTGAGGTATCCAGCGTTTCATGCATCCGACCCGCCCCCACTCGAGCACCTCCCTAATTGCGATAGACCGCAGAAGGTTTGATAAAAAAACCGGGGGTCAAGGGCATGCACCCCTTGGGCCGCCTCCCCCTCTGGGGGAGAGAGGGGGTCACACACATAGTGATCGAAAGTGAAGGAGGAGACAAGCGAATGAGTGGACAAGATAAGGAGCTGCCCAGAGAAAATAGAGAATTTCGCCAAAGCAAAAAAATGCGTTTAAAAAAAAGCAGAAACACCGGACCGTTCAGACCAGCGGTTCCGGCTGTTGCTCCGAGAGCGCAGGAAGGCGGGTGGTCTTGAAGAGGACCTGATCGCTGCTCTGCCGGATCTTTTCTATGATGAGGTCTTTTGCTTTTTTCGTGATGGCAAAGATCGGGACCGCCACCCCGGCCTGGAGAAGCGCTTTTTTGCCGGCAACTTCCCGGAGTGTCTTTGACGCACAGGACGTAACAAAGTCGGCTGCCGAGACCAGCATCTCGGCCTCTTCGTGGTTAAGCCCCGTCACATGGACGCCAAATATGACTGCATCGGGATAGCGCTTCCGGATCTCCCGTGCTTCCGCGGGGATCGCGACCGTGACCGCGACATTTTTGTACCCGAGTTCATAGGCCCGCGCTATGCCGGCCATCTGGTCAAGTCCTGCATGTGCCTTGTCGATCACGATCCCACCGTTCTCCTCAATCCGGTGAATTACATCAGCGTAAGGAACCGTCTTGACCAGGCCCGACATCCGGCCGCCGATCCCCTGCACCAGCGCGGGTTTCGTCACCAGAACCGTTCCCGCGCCATCACAGGCAAGGACAACGGCATCGATCGTGCCCGCTGATAGGCCAAAACTGATAAGTTCCGAGGCCCCGAACCCGACAAACCCCCGGGTATCGGAGACTTCGCGCCCGGGGGTGCACATGCCCCACGCTTTGATCCGGTGCTCGATATTTGCCTTCACGGATTCCTTGTCAAGGATTGTAAGGGGATGAGCGAATTTTTTCGTGAGCGGGCATGAGGTGATTCGTGCTTCCCCCACTTCGACAACCTCACCGTTCCGTATTACGACCCGGCACCTGCCGACTGCTTCGAGAATGTGTTCATCGGAATTCTTGGTCATGGATATCAGTGATGAGTATTTTGAGCTGGGGGATAATGAGGCATTGCATGATCCACGACCGGACCGGGGGATCTTAATTATCGCAGGGTGCCACAAAAATAGAACACAACCATGACATCTCCCTGCCAGACGCCCGTCCCGCCGTTTCCCGGCTGGGTTCGATGCGATTACCACACATCCCGCCCGGTAACGGGAGAGGATGTTGCAGCATTTTAGGGAAAGGAGGAGCTCTATGTCCGGGAGACACCCTCAGGCCTGGTGAATATTATTTATAAGTTCGGACTTCTCGAACTCCATTGCATAATCGGAGAGTCTAAGATAGAAGTCTGGTTAAACCCGGAGAACGGCGCCTATCCCTCAGAATATCTCGAAGCCCTGCTCTCGACAAGATTTGAAAACATTGCAGCCTGAAGAAGAAGGCTTTAAAAAAAAAGTTAATCGATCCCGACCATCACTTCGGAAGCCTTCATGATCGCGTAGACCTTCGATCCTTCATGCAGTTTTAAGGATTCTGCGGAGTGGGTGGTGATGGATGATACGATCTCGTTGCCACCGGCAATGGTGATCACGACTTCTGTGCTTACCGGACCTTTCTTGATCGTCTTGACGGTCCCTGCAATCTGATTTCGTGCACTGATCTTCATGGTTTTCACCACGCGTTATTAGCTACCGGGAGTATTTAAGGATATCAATGTCCATGGGGTAAAAAGAAGATCCCGTCCTCGCGAGGAAATGGAGATACGGTAAAACAAGCCCTGTGAAGGCTCCGTTTTCCAAAACCGGTTCTGAAAAAGCCCGCAAAACAGCCGTATTCCATTCCAGTGAAAAACATCCCCAATTTTCTATCCGATTGCCGAAATAGACATGGAAACGCCCACTCCGGATGCCCGCCAAAGGCCATTAAACCGGGACTTTTTTGCCACCTGGTTTAGTCCATTCTTGCACCCTAAACCCTACCAGAATGCGAATAAGGGGGATCTTTTTTCCGGCGATCAAATTAACGCTGTAGGATGCAAGTGCTCAGGTGTTGAACCTAAATACGCCTTTTGCGGGCTTTTTTTCCCAAAACCGGTCCCGGGAAACCCTGTAAAACAGCCGAAATCAGGACCCGTCGAAAATTCGCTTAAATATCGCTTTGATTGACGAAATACAAACGGAAACACCCTCTCCGGATGCCCGCCAAAGCCCATTAAACCGGGGCAATTTTCGCCACCTATTTTACCCTGTACCAGTACTCTGGATTCGAACAGAATATGCGTAGTGGGACATTTTTTTCCGACCGTTGTTTAAAAAAAACCGGAACATGCGGACCCGGGATCGCGACCCGGACCTTTCCCGGATTTTCCGTAGCCTCATCTGTTCGCCAATGCGGCAGATATCCCGTTTTTCCCGGTCTCATTTACTCTTCCCACAGAACCTTCCGTCCGCTTTCATAACGGCAACCCGTTCCCGGCAGCCGGCAAACCACCCGGACATCTCATCCGGGAAACAATCGAACTCTGGCACATAAGGCTTGATGTCCAGGAGAGGTGTCCCGTCTACCACATCAACGCCCTCGATCACCAGCTCGCAACCCTGCACCGCGATGAGCTGCACAACCGAGAGGCCGATCGCATTCGGGCGCCGGGGGGCCCGGGTGGCAAAGATGCCATGCGGTACAGTATCAAGGAAGGGGATCACTTCGAGCGAGTGGCCCTCTGAACGGTGGAGATGATAGAGAAGAATGATCCGGGAAAAACCATCCAGGTCACGCAGACCCTCACGATATTTCTCATCGATCACCACAGTTCCCCTGACCCCTACCGCACCCGCGGGCTGGATCGGCATACCGGCAGGTTCCGTAAACGGGGAGTGAATGATACCGATGGGAGTGAAAGAAACAGCAGGTCCTGGATAGCTAGTCAATGCGGATCACCTTTAACCCGGGAATCCGGTAAAGAGCACGAGCCGGATCACGAATGAGTCTAATCAATTCTTGTCATTCATTTTATTAAAATAGTACACGCCCATCAGGAGTCCCGGGCATGAATGTTCGGGATTTCCCAGGACCGCGAAGGGATCAGACCGGATCAGTACGGCTATTGCAGGCGCCGGGTTTCTGACGGGTTCTGAAGAGAGTTGCACATCCGAAGACCATATCATCATTCCCACGCAGGAGCCCAGGGCGAACAGGCATACTGGCACCGATGAGGCGCCCGGCCAGTTGCCAAGGAACTGGAACCCGAAAATGATTCCTGCCACCGAGCAATGATAGAAATGGAACTGGGCGATCCTCCGGTCACTGGTATCGCAGGGCCGGATCGAACCGAAAATTTTCATCGTGCTGAACGGGAAGAGGGGTGTGATTCCCTTCCGCGTACAGAGATCCTCAAGCAGGTGCAGGACCATCCCGAGCACCACCCCGCCAAGGAATGCAACGGGAAGATACAGCGCTGCGCTTCCCATGACGAGGAATGCCGGAAGAATCAGGAGTGCGGTACAGGCAGCCCCGATACACAGGATGCCCGGTACAGAATGAGTCAACCGCTTGTCTGTCGGATGATATATGCCCCCTGACACGGCATGATACGCCGGACGGATCATAGATGTGCATACGATACTGCTGAACCGGAACGAGCCATGCAAGGGTCCTGAGCTGAATGCCGTGCGGCTTTTTCATCTGGATGTCCGGTAGGATGGCCCCCGTGCAGGCTCCCAGGCAGATAATCAAGATAAGAACCGGATCGGAAGGCACCAGCGCACCGCAGAGTATAACGGTACAAAGGATTGCCAGTGCGAGATGGTGCCGGGTTATCATGAGGGTGCTCCGGTAAAAATTCAAGGGATTTGGTTAGAATCCCATTCGTTCATAGCTTCTTTGTTGTGTGCATGCGTCCACGGTGTGTGCTTTGGTGGACTATATCTGATAAGATCCCGGTAATTATAATTGTTTGCATTTAACTTATTGATTTTGTTAACATTAATTGTTTTATAATTTTGAGAGAGGGCAAAATACCCGGTTTTTCCTGCAATCGGGAAGAATTTTCCCCGGAAACAGAGCGGATGGGGAAAGACGAAAAAAGGAGTGGGATGCTCCATTACGCCAGCCCTGGAGATTTACCCCCCCTCACAGGGACATGACCGGACTTGAGGTCAGCCACGCAGTGAACCGGGAACAAACCATTCCCGGACAAAAAAAGAAAGGCGTTCATTTTTTCGTGCTGTAAGTCAATGGGAGTACCAGGAAAAGGAAGAGAAACATAGGTAAATTAAAAATAATTTATTTTTACATAATATAATTAAAGATATTTTACACAATTCCCGTAAAGGTAGTACACATTGGAACGATCCACCATGAAAAGACCCGTAAAAACCAGCCAGATCATCCTCACCGGTATCGTATGCGGACTACTGATGCTCACGGCAGTATTTGCCGGATGCACATCCTCAACCCCGGCACAGCCGGCAACCACTACTGCACCAACACCCGCAGCACCTGTGACGACCGTGCTCCCCGTAGCAACCGCTACCGCACAGCCAACGCCCCTGGCAGTCAGCACGACCGCGGCACCGGTTGTCGTTGCAACCACCAGCACACCGGCACCGGTCTTCACGTACTCGGAAGGCAATGTGGTAGCATTTACTGCCGCCTCCCTCAAGGGAGTCTCACCGAAACTTGCCACAAATTTTGAGAAGATATACCCCGGCCACCATGTGGTCTTCAACCTTGACGGCACCCAGGCACTCAGGACGCAGGTGCAGAATGGCGCGTACGCGGATGTGTTCATCTCTGCAAGCAATGCCTACACCACGGAACTCACCAAAGGCGGGTACTTTGTTGACGGGACCGTGCAGCCCCTCACGTCCAATTACGTGATCGTCATCCTGCCGGCCAAAAATCCCGCAAACATAAAGTCCCTGGCAGATCTTGCAAAGCCCGGTGTGAAGATTGCGATGGAAGATAAGACGGTACCTGCCGGCACCGCTACGATCGCGGCCCTTGCCAATCTTGCAAAATCCACCTACACTCCCGATTGGAATGCCTCGGTCTTTAAGAACGTAGTGACCTATGAGACCTCTGAACCCGGTGTTGCTACTAAGGTCGCGCTCGGTGAAGTGGATGCCGGGTTCGTGTACGAGTCCACGTACACCGCAGCTCCCAAAGATACCTACACGGCCATTACCATTCCCAAGGCAGACAACTACCTCCAGACCTACACCATCGGCGTCATGAAGCAGTCCACGAGCAAGGGGGCAGCAGCCGATTTCGAGACATTCATGCTCTCCGCATCAGGCCAGCAGGCACTCAAGGACTATGGCTTCAGGCCGATCTCAACTTCATAATCTTCTCCCTTTTTACCCTGCCGGAAACATAGTATGCCTAAGCACGATTCGGTCCGGAACAGGAATTGCATGAATCCTCCACGTATCTTTTCAGAAAAAACCCGGAGGACCATCGCCCAGGTAGGGGCAGCGGTCCTGGTTGCATCCGTAACGCTGTACCTTGCGTTGCCGGTAGTAGCCCTGTTCTTCAAGACCACTCCTGAACTCTTCTTATCTTCCCTTACCACGCCTGATGTGATCAGCGCTCTTGTCCTCAGCCTCTTCACTTCCACAGTCTCATTAGGTGTGGTGATCCTTGTCGGAACGCCGTTTGCCTATATCCACTGCCGGAACGAGTACCCCGGAAAAGTGATTGTCGACACCCTCATCGATCTCCCGCTCGTGCTGCCTCCCGCAGTTGCGGGACTCGCGCTTCTTGTACTCTGGGGGCGGGTGGGTATTCTGGGACAGTACCTTTCCCTGTTTGGGATCAGCATTGCATTCACGACCCTCGCTGTCATCATGGCGCAGATCTTTGTTGCTTCACCGTTCTACGTGCGTCAGGCAAAATCCCTCTTCGAACAACTCGACCCGGCCTACGAGCAGACCGCACGGACGCTGGGGGCATCCCCCCTGCGAATCTTTGCCCTGATCACCCTGCCCCTGACGGCGAGCGGTCTTGTGTCAGGAGCGGTTATGACCTTCGGGCGGGCCCTGGGTGAGTTCGGGGCAACGATCATGTTTGCCGGTAACGTCCCCGGGGTGACCCAGACGATGCCGCTGGCAGTGTACATGAACATGGCCGGAGATTACCATGCCGGGATCACTATCGCCATCCTGCTCGTGATCATCTCGTTTGCGATCATGATTGCCATCCGGTTGCTCAGCCGGCAGGAGGCTTCCCATGCTTGAGGCAGTGATCCACAAAAAACTGCGGGACTTTACGCTCGATATCGCCCTTCGTGCCGGTCCGGGGGAGATCGTGGTGCTGATGGGAGAGAACGGTGCCGGGAAATCGACTGCTCTCAACAGTATTGCCGGACTGGTCTGTCCGGATGCGGGATCGATCCGGCTGGCGGGGTCAGTGCTCTTTGATTCGGGCACCGGGTCAGATACCCCGGTTGAACACCGCCGCATCGGGTATGTGTTCCAGGACTCGGTGGTCTTTCCCCACTACTCGGTGAGGGAGAACCTCGCCTTTGGACTCCGGGCCCGGCACAAACCTCCGGCCGTCATAAGGGAGCGGGTTGACTACTGGCTGCGCGCAATGGATATCGAAGTGCTTGCTGAGGTAAAAGCCGGAAACCTCTCGGGAGGGCAGAAGCAACGGGTTGCCCTCGGGCGGGCCCTTGCCACCGAGCCGGCCCTTCTCATGCTTGACGAGCCATTCAATGCGCTGGATACGGATAATATCCGGCTGGTAAAGGAACTGACGCGGACCTTTGTGACCGGGATGCAGATACCCTGCCTTATCGTCACCCACCGTATGACCGATTGCCGGGATGTCGGGGACCGGGTCTGCGTGATCAGCAGGGGTATCAGGAAATGGGAAGGAACGCCGGAGGATCTGACAGGCTGTTCGTGTGCGGGAGAGGAGCCCTGACCGCTGGCTTTGGCAAAAAGGCACCGCTTTTTTTTTTAAAAGATCAGTACCCTCTGGTGATCCGCCGCCACATGGCCGGGCGGATAGAAGAGGATCTTTCCCAGGCCCGGGTACCCGATGTCCAGCACTGCATTGAGGGACTTGTCCTTGGCAATTCCCCGCTTCTGGAGCGAAGGAGTGAATGCAAAGAAGTGAAGGTTCTCGCTTCCTGCTACCGCATTGACCAGGTCCTGGAGATTGTCTTCCGCAGAACCTGAGGGCAACCGGTGATTTCCGGTCACCGCATAGATCCCGTCTTCGATAAAGATCACCCGCGTCAGGATGCCCGCATGGGCACAGGCTGCAGCAAATGAAACGGCCCCGGTGGCGAGTCCGGTGCTGTAGGGACTCCGGGTGACGAGGAGCGTAACCGGTGGGGCCCGGCTGGTCTTGTCAGTCCGGTCGAAAGAGGGGGCAGCATTCTGCTTGCGCAGGTGAAGGGAGCCACAATCGGGAGAGAGGATCGTATGATTCTGGGTAAAGCGGTCAACCATCTGGTTGAGCTCCCGGATCTTAAACGGCCTGATGGTGCAGGTCGAGATCACCGCACCCTGGCCATCATCCCAGGTGCTGTAACCCCGTGCATTGGCAGAACGGGCGCAGGCAAGGGCCAGAAACTCAAGCCCTGCAGCCGCGGCCTGATCGCCCAGCCCGGCAAGACCTTCCCCGATATTTTCGGCATCGGCAGGGCGCTGGCCGTGGTGACCAAGATGGATCCCGTCAAGGTAGGCATAGAGTTCCGCAGAGATCCGCTCCCCCAGGACCGCCGAAAGGAAACAGAGACCATGCCATGCAGAACGATGCATATAGGGCGACTCCAGCTGGAACCAGCCGGCAGACCCCGGCACGGAAGGTTTGGTCTGCCGGGCAGCATGGGCAAGATCCTTCCAGAACGAGGGCTTCCTGTCGGTACCGGGACTGTTCACATCAATCACCTGGTCCGGAAATCTCATCCGGAGGGGGCCGATACTGATCCCCCGCAGGTCGAGTTCCTGCCGGTCACAGACAATCCGTACCGGTGAAAACGAGAGGATGATGTTCCAGACCTGCAGGGTTTCGGGCTCTTCCAGGCTATAGAGCGCATCCCCCGTCAGGAAGAACGAGAAGACCGGGCTCTCGCTCTTCTTCTGGTGCATCAGGGTTTCGGGGTACAGCTGGACAAAGAAGAACTTGAGGCTCTCTTCGATCCATGAAAGTCGCTCGACGGCAACAGGACCTGAGAGGAGGAAAAAATGTGCATTCATGAGTCGGGTCTGGGTAGTTCGTCCCGTTCCAATCCCTTACCTTGCAGGGGATGGATTCTCCCCGGATCGAACGATCCTGGTGAATGAATTTTCTCCCCACAACGGGTGGTCCATGGATGGACGGGAGTTGCACGGGGGATTCATTTCGCGGGTAATGAATTAATTCATCAAAGTGCTTTAAAGACTTTGCTTTTTAAAAGACCCGGAGCAGCAGCCCATGGCTTTTAGCATATGGAAGGGGGGACTGGCAGGGGTGTTTAGTTCCCGAAGTGTCCGGGATCCACGGGCTCCCGGGATCGCTTCACCTGCGGTACCATGCCTGAGCCTAGGATCGTGGGAACGATGGTATTTTGGAAAATACCTGTACCATGGTGGCACAGAGTGCAGGAAACTATTGAGATCCGTGACCACCCGGGACATACACCTTCCACAACAGGTATACCCAAGAACGAAGTAAACAGAATGTGGATTACCATGTCTGATGAAAAAATAAAAAAAGCCCTCCAGGAAGCTGACATCACCGAGAAGATCACCTGCCCGCAGGCATTTGCCATTGCAGAGAAGGCAAAAGTTTCCCGGAGTGCGGTCGGTGAATACTGCACAAAGAACCGGATCAAGATCCGGGATTGCCAGCTGGGCTGCTTCAAATGAGCAGGTTTCTCAATGTTATTCCCGTAGCGGATGCTGTAGCTGCGGTCATTAGCATCTCTCCCCCGACAGTCACCGAGACCATTCCCCTGGACTCTGCCGGAGGCAGGATCCTTGCGGCGGCGGTGATGGCCGACACGGACATCCCCGGATTTGACCGCTCCGTTGTTGACGGGTATGCAGTCCGGGCCGCCGATACCGCAGGAGCCGGCGATGCCATCCCGGCCCTTCTCCATAGCAACGGCCGGATCGCCATGGGCCGGCCGGACCCGTCAACCTCAGTCGGGCCGGGTACCTGCACCTACATTCCCACGGGCGGTGTCCTGCCGGCAGGTGCCGATGCCGTGGTGATGGTGGAGTATGCCGAGGAAGCAGGCGATACCATACTGGGGAAAAAAGCCGCCTCCCACGGGGAGAATGTACTCCTCCGTGATGAAGATTTCAAACAAGGGGAGATTGTTTTTCTCGCGGGGCGGCGGATCTCCCCGCAGGATGCCGGTGTGCTGGCGGCATGTGGCTGTGCTGTCGTGACCGTGGCAAAAAAACCCGTGGTTGGGATCATCTCGACCGGCAATGAACTCGTGCCGGTAACGGTCGTTCCCGGCCCGGGCCAGGTACGGGATGCCAACGCCTCAATGCTGGCCGCATACCTTGCGGAATACGGCTGCGTTCCCCGGCACTACGGGATCATCCCCGATGAGCGGGAAGCGTTTGAAGCGGTCCTTGCCCGGGCGGTGCCGGAATGCGATGTTGTGCTCCTCTCAGGAGGGAGTTCCAAGGATGACCGGGACATGACCGCTGCTGTCATCGCGTCGCTGGGGGAGGTGCTGGTCCACGGGATCGCGATCGCCCCCGGAAAACCCACCATCATCGGTCGGATTGGAAGCAAGCCGGTATTCGGGCTCCCGGGTCACCCGGCCTCAGCATTTGTCGTGCTGATCGCGATCGTCCGCCCGCTTCTTGACCGGATGCTCGGCATCCCGGTGCCGCTCCAGCGAACGGAGAAGGCAACCCTCGCGATAAATATTCCGTCCCAGCGGGGAAGGGAAGAGTACGTCAGGGTAATGCTGGAGAACGGGGTTGCAACACCCCTCTTTGGCAAATCCGGGCTCCTCAATACCCTCGTGAGGAGCAACGGCCTCGTCCGGATCCCAGCGGGGGCCGAGGGAATCGAACAGGGCAGTACGGTTGAGGTGATCCTGTGGTAACGCGTTACCTCTCGGTCATGCCGCTGGATGATGCACTCGCGCTCCTCTCCCACGAGTTCCCCTGCACCCCGTCAGCCGTGCAGGTCCCGCTGGAGGAAGCGGTCGGCCGGATCACCACCGGGCCCGTCTTTGCCCGGTACTCGGTGCCGGAGATCCATCTTGCGGCCATGGACGGTATCGCGGTCCGGAGCAGGGATACAAGGGGCGCCTCCGAGCAGCACCCGGTCATCCTCCCCGACGCTGCACGGGTGAACACCGGCAACGTGGTTCCGCCCGAATACGATGCGGTCATCATGATCGAGGATGTCTGGGAAGCAGGTGGCAGTTATACCATCCGTAAGGCCGCGGCTCCCTGGCAGCATGTGCGCCCGGCCGGGGAAGACCTGGCCGAATCCGAGATGGTGATGCCATCCCGCCACCGCATCCGGGCCCACGAACTCGGGGCACTCGCCACCTATGGCATCACCCGCCCCGAAGTAATTGTGGTGCGGGTCGGGCTCGTTCCTACGGGCAGTGAACTCGTCGCGGCCGGCACCCGACCGGCACCCGGACAAGTCGTGGAGAGCAACACGGTCATGGCCAAGGCGATGCTCGAAGAGGCCGGGGCCACCTGCACCCGGTACCCGTTTGTTGAAGACAAGCCGGAGAAGATCCGGGATGCAATTGCCCTGGCGTGCAGGGAAAATGAGATGGTGATTGTCTCGGCCGGCTCTTCAGCAGGAACAAAAGACTACACCGCCGGTGTGATCGCAGAACTCGGCGAGGTGCTTGTCCACGGGGTCGCCATCAAGCCCGGCAAACCCGTCATCATCGGACGAATCGGGAACAAACCGGTCATCGGACTGCCGGGCTATCCGCTCTCCGCCCTCACGGTCCTGCGGGAGATTGTCCTCCCGTTCCTGAAGAATTATGGCCTGTATATCCCGGAACCCGAACTGATCCGGGCCTACGTGACCTCAACGATTGCCAAGGAGATTGGATCGAACGAGTTCGTGCTCTGCACTCTCGGCCGGGTGGGCAGCCGCTGGGTCATCTCCCCCCAGTCCAAAGGAGCCGGCGTCCAGATGAGTGGGGTCCGGGCCAATGCTTACATCCGGGTTCCGCAGACATCGGAGGGTTTTGAAGCCGGCGGGCTGGTGGAAGCCCGGCTGATGGTGCCGGCTGCAGAAGCGGCAAAGGCCCTTCTCATCACCGGCAGCCATGACCCGGTCATCGACTACCTGGCAGACTTCATCCGCCCGCAGGGGATCTCCCTCCTCTCGACCCACGTGGGGAGCGTGGGCGGGATACTTGCGCTGAAAAAAGATGAATGCCACGCAGCCCCGACCCACCTGCTCGCGGAGGACGGGAGTTACAATACCGCGTACCTGAAAAAATTCATGCCGGAAACGGAAGTGGAACTCCTCTGCATTGCAGAACGCCAGCAGGGCATCGTCTCAAGGGATGGCCTTTCATTCCAGGATCTTGCCGGCAGGCAGTTCATCAACCGGCAGAGGGGCTCCGGTACCCGGATGCTCCTGGATTACGAACTTAAGAAAGCGGGGATAGACACTGCCACGATCCCGGGATATGAGCGCGAGGTAACGACCCACATCGCGGTTGCCCTTGCCGTAAAGAGCGGGGAGGCGGATGCGGGGATGTGCGTCCACAGTGCCGCAAAGGCCCTGGGCCTCCTGTTTGTACCGGTAGCAACGGAGCGGTACGAGCTGGCGTTCCGGAAGGAGCATGCAGACGACCCGCGTCTCGTCGCCCTCATCGATGCGATACGGTCTCCCGCGTTCCGGGAGATCCTCACCCGGCTCGGGGGATACGAGACTGCCGAGACCAGGCGGCAGCGGCCCGGCCAATAAAACAGGCCGGGATGGCTTTTGAACCGGATTAAAAAAAATCGGTGCTCTGGGATTCCACGGGAAAATTCCTGGACTCGGAGGCAAATTCAATAGCTATTTTTTTGATTGGGAGAAACGCACATGAACCGGTCGGGTTCGCACCCGGAGCATGAAAATCGGTATCATGATCTGGTGTAATGATGATCCCTCGCCTCAGGGCCTCACCGAGGCACGGCGGGGCAAGAAGGTTTCCTGCATTTTTATGTTTTAGTCATTGATCCGCCGCGGGGGCGCCCCTTCGGGGGCGGCGGATTCATCGTTATTGGGGGGTATGGGGGTCTCAACCCCCATCATCATACCAGAAAATTGCGAATTTCATGGAAAATCCTTAGCAGGGTATTGAAGAGTCACTCTTGGGGGCTCATTCAATTCGTGCTTCGGTCCCCTCAGGCCGGGTATCCTCCCATATAGCGATAACTTCCGGGGGGTCAAGGGGATGCACCCCTTGGGACGCTTCCCTATGAGGAAGAGAGGGTCACCCTCCCATATGCCAGTGAGGACTTGCAAGTAACAGGAAAACGCGGGGTTCTCCAGAGGAATATTTTTTTTTAGCTTTCGCAGGTCACCCGCAGTCCGTGAAAAAATGAAGGGGAGGGAGAGTCGGACCCCAGCTCATGGTGCTAATCGTAATCACGGAACAATGCCGGGTTCTGCCTGCGGATCCACCAGCGCCGGACAACGACACTAACCGCGACCACGAGAACAATAACCACAGCACCGGCGATGACCGGCGCAAGCGGGAACCCCGAGGAACTGACCGGCACCGGTGCCATCGTAGTAGGGGTAGCTATCGGGCGGGAGACTGCCGGATGAGTGGTCACGGTCATTGCCGGGACCCGGGTCTGGACCGGGGTAATGCTACCAGTTTGATCAGACCCTGCGGGTGTGGTCGTTTCCGCAGAGACTGGCGCCGCAGTTGGCAGGAGGGTTACTGCTGCCGGAGTCCTAGCCGCTACCGCAAAGTACGAGAACCCCGGCGTGGTTGCCGTAAAATAGTAGTAATTTCCTTCCTGGCGGAGATACGCGGTCGGCAGGGGGGTCCATGCCCCATCATGGTTCCGGAGCATCACGAGGTTTTCCGGAGTCAGGTGATGTGCCGCCAGCCAGCTGCCGGTCACCCGGAACGATATCACGCCACTGGAGAACGCATCCGGATTGACACCGACCGGTTCGATCTGCCGGTACCCGGCAACCGCCGGGTCCCCGACTATCCGGTTGGTATCACCTAAAGTAACGGGTTCGACCAGAAGCGACAGGTCACCAAGCTGCCGGGCAGCAACGGCCTGCACCTGCAGGATCTGGAGCGTTACCCCGTTATCACCTGGGGGATTGTAGACAAAGGTCATCGTCTGGCCTGCGGCCACACCGGGGGAGGTTGCAACCATTGCACCCGAACTGGAGGAGGGAGGGGGGCCGTCATCGCTGCCGCCCGGGGGATTCGGGACCGGTGTCGGGGCCGCGAGGAAGATATACTGGTCAGCAGTCGTTATCGGGGATGTACCATAAGGATTGGTTACAGTGATGTGAGCAGTACCGGCTGTCCCGGCCGGGGCGATCGCGGTGAGCGGTGAATCTTCGGCAGCGTGGGTAAAGGAGATTGCCGGGGTGTTGCCAAAGGATACATTGGTTGCCCCGGTAAAACCGATCCCGGTGATAGTGACGATGTTGCCACCGGCAACCGGGCCGGAACCCGGCGAGACGCTGCTCACGGTCGGAACTGCGGCGGTTCCCGTGAATGCCGAACTGATGACCTGGAACTGGTTTTGCTGGTAGGCAGTCCCCAGTTCATAGGCAACCGCATCGTAATTCATACTCATATTGAGCCGGAATGTGCCGGCCGTCCTGTTCGCGTTCCTGCCCCAGCTGTTCACCACAAGCCAGTACGGGTTGGCCGGATCCGTGGTATTGTAGCCGACAATGAGCACACCATGTCCCCCGGCAATCTCCTGGGCATTGTAGCGCGATATATCAAACTGGGACGTGTCTGGACTTGTGTCCCAGAATGCGATGAAATCATCCTATCCGGCAAGGGGCAGATAATAAAAATACGGGACAGCATGATGTGCATCCAGGGCCGCCCGGATATTGGCAATCGCGATCGCATTCCCCACCCCGAATGTGGCAATCGTGGAATTGGAGATCGTAGTCAGGGAGTAGGAGGGCGAGGTTGCGATGGTGCTGATTGGTACTCTGGTTGCACCTCCGGGGCCCGGAGAGTAATCGCGATACGATGCATTCGTATTGGTCCAGGGAATAGGAGACTTGTCCGTGTTGTACCATTGCGTAAAATTACCGATATACCCCCCGAAACAGGCATATATGCCCGTATCGGACTGGTATTTCGAATTGAAGTACTGGATCGAGAGCCGGTCACGTATATCGTAGTTCTTCGTATGTTCAACCTCAAGGGCCCCGGTGGAAGCCCAGACCCAGCAGCTGCCGCAGTTCCCCTGGTCTCTTTCTGATGGGATATAGGGAAGAGAGGAGAGGAGGCTGAACGAACTTGGGGGCAATGCAGTTGTTTCTGCAAGAATTCGTGGCCCGGGGGCAGAATATTTGGGTGCGGTATCGATCGCGTGCTGCATCGCATCCATCTGCGCTTTCGTGAGATGCATAATCGTATGGGTTGCCGAATCCGCAGTTGTTGCTACGGAAGAGTTCCCCGTTGTACCAGCCCAGGCAGGCCCGCCGAAACCGGCGGCGATTGTTACCGTAAGGATTAAACACAGCAGGAAAACGAACCTGGATGCACGCTGGCGTAATGGTTTTTTCATTTCTCCCCTCTCCCCCAGAGACAACCGGTCGGCACATCTCCCACCGATGCAGGGATTTTTTCCTGGCAGCCTCCTGAGCCAGAAATCCAGGAATGCAAAACTATCATAACGGTACCGGTATTGCGACTATTTTCTGATGATGGTGCCTTATGTCAGATTATCTTTGCGTGACTATAATCAGCTCTATTTTGACATCTACAGAAATTTTCACACGGGCATCATGCTTCCCCATCTTTTCTTTATCTGACAGCGCACAAATATTCTGATACACTACCAGAGTCTTGAGGATCTCTATTCTATAATATGGTTGAGTGCCCAAATGTTCCAGAGATGCCAAAATCTAGAGATGCCAAAACAATTCCCGTCCTCCCGTTCATCGGATTCTCCCGCTCTCGCCGGAGTTTCTCTCCTGAAATAAAATAAACCGTGAAAGTTAATCACTTGTGCACAAAATATTTTTTTAGTTAAACTAAACTTAAAAAATTAACCATTTGTTAATTCAGAAACCTTTAACTAAATTGCTCGACAACAATAGAAATTACGACGACAAGTGTTGTGATACGCATGGCGTTTTCTGTACATATTAACATGGAGCAATGCACCGGTTGTGGCAACTGTGTCATTGCATGCCCGGTTGATGCCCTCGAGCTACATACCGTGGACCCGGCTACGAAGGAGAAAATATACGCGGTCAGGAATGGCAAGTCAATTCACCTTGATGTCAAGGCTGAACTCTGTGCCGGCTGTGGCGTATGCGTCAATGCCTGCCCGTACGATGTGATCCGTCTCTCGGGAAGAGGAGAAACAGGCGCCCTTATGCAGGCCTGAACGTGAGGAGTACCATGGCAAACATTACACTCAACCTGATCTCGGGAAGGACCATCCAGCAGGGTGTTGCGATCGAAGGCGGCAAGGAAAAGCCCCTGTATCGCACTGCCTGCGGGATCATCGAACTGGACCACGAGGACTTCAAGAAACTCGGCGCATGGAAAAATTCCAATGTCAAGGTCACCAGCGCCTATGGCAGCGTCGTTGTCAAGGCAATCGAAGCAACGCAGGGACCCCACCCGGGTGTCGGCTTTATCCCCATGGGACCCTGGGCAAATGCGATCATCAGCCCCAACACCTACTCAACCGGCATGCCCACCTTCAAGGGAACCCCGGTAACCGTAGAAGTTGCCATCAATGAACCCATTCTTCTCGGCATCGAACTTGTGCAGAAACAGTGCGGGGTGAACGTAGGATGACCAAGACCGTTACTGATGTAATCTGCCCGTTCTGCGGAACCCTCTGCGATGACCTTGAAGTCGTCGTTTCCGATGACGGCAAACAACTGCTCGAAGTCTACAATGCCTGTGTGATCGGGACCGAAAAGTTCCTCCACTCCCAGGCAAAGGACCGCGTGACCCGCCCCCGCCTCCGCCAGGCTGACGGCTCGTGGAAAGAGATCAGCTACGATGAGGCAGCTGACTACACCGCCTCGATGCTGGCAAAAGCAAAGAAGCCCCTGATGTACGGCTGGAGTTCCACCAACTGCGAAGCGCAGAGCGTAGGCAACGAGATCGCCGAGATCAGCAAGGCCTGCTGTGACAACACCGCAGCCGTCTGCCACGGCACCACCCTGATTGCCGTGCAGGATATCGGTCTCCCGACCTGCACCCTTGGTGAAGTCAAGAACCGTGCAGACCGTGTGATCTTCTGGGGATGCAACCCGGCACACGCCCACCCCCGCCACATGTCCCGCTACTCGATCTTCCCCCGCGGGTTCTTTACCGGCAAGGGACAGATGAGCCGCAAAATGATTGTCGTTGACCCCCGCTGCACCGACACCGCCAAGATGGCAGATGTTCACCTCCAGCTCGAACAGGGCAAGGACTACGAACTCTTAAACGCACTCCGCGTTGCGTTCAAGGGCGAGTGGCTGCCTGATGTAGTAGCAGGTATTCCCAAAGAGAAGATCCGTGAAGCCGCCGACATGATGAAGAGCGGTCGTTTCGGTATCATCTTCTTCGGCATGGGTGTCACCCAGTCGATCGGGAAGAACCACAACATCGATGAGGCAATCGCCGTCACCAAGGACTTGAACGAGTACACGAAGTTCTCGATCATGCCCATGCGGGGCCACTACAATGTGACCGGCTCCGGAGAAGTGTTCGCATGGCAGTTCGGATTCCCGTACTCCGTCGACCTCACCCGCGGGTTCGCCCGCTACAATCCCGGCGACACCAGCTCGATCGACCTGTTGAACCGTGGCGAAGTGGATGCCATGTTCACCATCGGCAGCGACCCGGGTGCACACTTCCCCATCAGCGCCGTCAAGCACATCGCCAGCGTACCATCCGTCTGCATTGACCCGCACCTGACCCCGACCAGCGGTGTCTCGAAGCTCCACGTCCCCGTTGCATTCAACGGTGTCGAGACCGGCGGGAACTGCTATCGTATGGACAACGTGCCAATCGACTGCCGCAAGGTTGTTGAACCACCGGCGGGCATGCTCACCGATGAGCAGTTCCTCGTCATGGTCCGTGACCGGTTAAAGAAACTCAAGGGGGCCGCATAATCATGTCAGAATATATCATCAAGAACGGAAACGTCTTTGACCCGGTCCAGGGAATAAAAGGCGACAAGAAAGATATCGCCATCAAGGATGGCAAGATTGTCGATAAGGTTGGATCCGGTGCAAAGGTCATCGACGCCTCCGGCAAGACCGTCATGGCCGGTGCCGTGGAGATCCACGCCCACATCGCAGGCCCGAAAGTTAACCTCGGCAGGATCTACCGGCCAGAGGACAAGCTCTTCAGCTGCACGCCAACAAAGGGCATGGAGCGGATGGGCGGTGGGGCATCGATTCCCACCACCTTCAAGACCGGGTACGAGTATGCCAAGATGGGATACACGACCGCCATGGAAGCAGCAATGCCCCCCATGTTTGCCAAGCACGTGCACGAAGAGATTCGTGACACCCCGATCATTGACGAGGGTGCATTCCCGGTCTTTGGCAACAACTGGTTTGTCTTAGAGTATCTCAAGAACCACGAGATCGAGAACACCGCAGCCTATATCGCCTGGATGCTCCGCGTCACCAAGGGGTACGCAGTCAAGGTCGTCAACCCCGGCGGCACCGAAGCATGGGCATGGGGACTGAACTGTCTCTCGGTCAATGATCCCGTCCCGTACTTCGACATCACCCCCGCAGAGATCGTCAAGGGTCTTATCGAAGCCAACGAGTATCTCGGCCTCCCGCACTCGATGCACATCCACCCCAACAACCTCGGGAACCCCGGATGTTACCAGACCACGCTCGACACCCTCAGGCTTGCAGAAGGCATGAAGGCGAACAACAAGTTCGGCCGTGAATCGGTCATGCACCTCACCCACTCCCAGTTCCACGCCTACAAGGGAACCAACTGGGGAGACTTCGAGTCAGGCGCCAAGGAGATCACCGACTACGTCAACAAGAACAAGAACATCACCATCGACACCGGTAACGTCACCCTTGACGAGACCACCACGATGACTGCCGACGGGCCGTTCGAGCACCACTTAACCGGGCTCAACAACCTCAAGTGGGCAAACTGTGATGTGGAACTCGAGACCGCAGCCGGTGTCGTGCCGTACATCTACAGCCCGAACATCTCCGTCTGTGCCATCCAGTGGGCAATCGGTCTTGAGATCCCCTTAATGATGAAAGACCCGATGCGCTGCTACATCACCACCGACCACCCAAACGCAGGACCATTCACCCGGTACCCCCGCGTCATCAAGTGGCTCATGAGCACGAAGGCACGGGAAACCCAGATCAACGCCTTCAAGCACAAGGACAAGGTCCTCTCCCAGACCAGCATCGGCAGCCTCGACAAGGAGCTCTCGCTCTACGAACTCGCCCAGATGACACGCGCCGGCCCGGCAAAATCCCTCGGCCTTGGCGGCATGTGCGGCGGCTTAAAGCCCGGCATGGATGCCGATGTTGCAGTCTACAACTTCAACCCCGACAAGCCGGTTGCAGACCCCGAAGATATCGAGAAGGCATTCAGCCGCTGTGCAGCGGTCTTCAAGAGCGGTGTCCAGGTTGTCAGCAACGGCGAGATCGTCAGCACCGGCAACAAGAGAACCCTCTGGGTCAATGCCAAGGTGAACGACAACCCGCAGGTTATGCGTGATATCAATGAGAAATTCCTCAAATATTACAGCATAACTCAGGCAAACTACGAAGCGCTCGGACACCACTTTGTCCCGAACCCGTATGCACTCGAAGTCGATGCAACCCATGTGTAGGTGAGGAAAAATGGAAACAGTAACCATAACCATGAAGAACCTGCCCGCACTGTATCTCGAGGCAGACACGATCACCCCCGATTCATTCGCAGGCAAGACCGCAGCCCAGATCGCAGAGCTCCCGGTGTACGAAGGAAACGTAGCAACCACCCTGGGCAAATATTTTGAGATCAACGGCGGTGCCGGTGCAACAGCAGCCGACACGAAGATCATTGTCAAAGGCGATGTCAGGAAAGTCAAGTATCTTGGCTTCAAGATGAGCGCCGGCGAGATGGTCATCGAGGGAAGCACTGACCTGTATGTCGGAGCCTGGATGACCGGTGGCAAGATCCTTGCCAAGGGCAATGTCGAAGGATTTGCAGCAACCGCCATGAAAGGCGGCGAGCTCACCATCGAAGGCAATGCCGGCAACTATCTCGGTGCAGCCTACCGTGGCGACTGGAGAGGCATGTCCGGTGGCAAGATCCTGGTCAAGGGCAATGCCGGCAGCGATGTCGGTATGTACATGACCGGCGGAGAGATCGTTATCAATGGTAACGTTGATGTCCACCTCATGACCCATGCAGAAGGCGGCAAGACGATCGTCAAGGGCAACACCCAGAGCAAGCTCGGCGGCCAGATGGTTGACGGAACCATCATCATCTATGGCTCCATCGAGACCATGACGCCTGGGTTCAAACCCAATGGCGAAGTTGAGCTCGAAGTCGATGGGGTCAAGGGCAAGTTTGCCCACTTTATCGGCGACATGGGCGAGCGCCACAAGAAGAAGAAGGGTGCAGTCGTCTACGCCAACCTGTATAAAAAGATCTAATCACTTTTTTTCCCTTTTTGTTTTATTTTTCGTTTCATTTTTTTGTGTATTGTACATTTATTTTACGAATCGTTACTTTTCATAAGCCTTAAGCGGTATTTTTCCAGAACAGGTATATAAAAATACCCTCATTCAAATCAGCCGGAATATATCTTAAAAATCTGAAATTCACGAGAGAGATGAAGGTAAAAAATGGTATATGCGCTCAATGAAAAAGACCTCTTTTTTGATTAACATCAGGGGGTTAATTTTTTTCCAATAGTTAACAGATTCCATACATTGATGGAGAGCTCCTGATGGCGATAGCCCCCAGTTAATAATCGTTTTCCAGACTTTTTTCAATATCCTTAAATAACGATTTCCCCGACTTCCCATTAGTAAAGAGGTGTGATAGAATGGAATTCAAATACGTACCAACTACGTGTCCGTACTGCGGAACCGGGTGCGGCTTCAACCTTGTTGTCGTGGACAAGAAGGTTGTCGGCGTCCAGCCCTGGCACCGTAACCCCGTCAACGAGGGCAAGCTCTGCCCCAAGGGGAACTATGCATGGGAATTCATCAACTCTCCCGACCGCCTGACCAAGCCGCTCATCAAGAAGGATGGGAAGTTTGAGGAAGCCAGCTGGGACGAAGCCTACAAACTCATTGCAGAGAAGTTCAATTCCTACAAACCTGAAGAGATGGCATGTCTCGCATCCGCCCGTGTCTCGAATGAAGAGAACTACCTGATGCAGAAGTTTGCCCGGGCGGTTTTAAAGACGCCCAACATCGACCACTGCGCCCGGCTCTGCCATGCATCAACGGTCGTCGGGCTTGCCGGTGCATTTGGATCCGGTGCAATGACCCAGTCGATTGCCGACATTGCCGAATCAAAGTGCCTGCTGGTGATCGGGACCAACACGTTCGAGCAGCACCCGCTGATCGGGCGCCGCATTATGCAGGCACGGATGAATGGCGCAAAGGTCATCTATGCTGACCCCCGCCTCACGCCAACAGGAAAGCAGGCAGACCTGTTCTTACAGTTCTACTCCGGTACCGATGTATCGTTACTGAACTGCTTCATGCAGCTGATCCTCAAGAACGGCTGGGAGAACAAGGACTTCATCAAGAACCGGACCAAGGATTTCGAGAAGGTCAAAGAAGTCGTGACGAAGGAGATCTACTCGCCCGAGAACGTCTCGAAGGTCACGGGTATTCCCGCAGCAGACATCATCAAAGCGGCAGAATGGTTCGGCACATCCGGCCAGTCCGCAGTCCTCTACTCGATGGGTATCACCCAGCACACGACCGGCGTTGATAACGTCAAGTCGGTTGCCAACCTCCAGATGCTGACTGGCAACCTCGGGAGACCCGGTACGGGTATCTGCGCACTGCGTGGCCAGAACAATGTGCAGGGCGCCTGCGACATGGGAGCGCTTGCCAACGTGTACTCCGGGTACCAGTCGGTGCTGGTCCCTGAGATGAAGAAGAAGATGGAAGATGCATGGGGCTGCCAGATTGCCGAGGGTAAAGTCGGCCTGACCGTTACCACGCTGATCAACACCCTTGCCGATGAGCCCGGTAAGGTCAAGTGTGTCTATATCATGGGCGAGAACCCGATGCTCTCCGACCCGGACCTCCACCACGTGGAGAAGGGCCTGAAAAATGCCGAGTTTATTGTCGTGCAGGATATCTTCCTGACCGAGACCGCACAACTCGCAGATGTTGTTCTCCCGGCAGCCTGTTTTGCCGAGAAGGACGGCACCCAGACCTCGACCGAACGCCGCGTCCAGAAGTGGAGAAAAGCCCAGGACCCGCCCGGCGAAGCAAAGGCAGACTGGCAGATCTTTGGCGAACTCGCAAAGGTCATGGGATACGAAAAGCAGTTCCCGTACAAGAATCCTGAAGAGATCTTTGCCGAGATCGCAAAGGTTACCCCGTCCTATGGCGGGATGGACTATGCCCGTCTCGAGAAGCCCGAAGCCCTCTGCTGGCCCTGCCCCACCAAGGAGCACCCGGGAACTCCGATCCTTCACAAGGAGAAGTTCACCCACCCGGACGGTCTTGGTATCTTTACTCCCATCGAGTGGAAGCCCCCGGCAGAAGTTCCTGATGCGGAGTACCCGTTGCTCCTGACCACCGGCCGCTGTATCTGGCACTGGCACACCGGCTCAATGACCCGTCGCTCGGTGGACCTTGAACGCGAGGAACCCACGGGCTGGGTTGAGATCAACCCCGAGGACGCACAGGCACTGGGCATTGCGGACAAGGAGATGATCAAGGCCAGCTCCCGCAGAGGAACGATCACCGTAGGTGCACGCGTGACCAAGACCATCAAGAAGGGAGTCGTCTTCATGCCGTTCCATTTCATCGAGTGTGCAGCAAACGTCCTGACGCACAATGCACTGGACCCGGTTGCAAAGATTCCCGAGTTCAAGGCATGCTCCTGTAAGATAGAGAAGATACCGGAGGTGCAGTAACATGGCAAAGAAAGGCGATATGCTCTACGCATGGACCAATGACGCAGACATCAAAAAGAAGGCAGAACTCGGTGGCGCAGTCACCGCACTCTGGAAGTACGCACTCGAGTCCAAGGCAGTCGACGCGGTCCTTGCCATCACCAAGGGAACCGACCTCTACGACGCGCAGCCGGTCCTGATCACGGACCCCAAGGAGCTTGCCAACACGGCCGGATCCCTCCACTGCGGTACCCTCCTCCTCTCCAAGCTTGTCAAGAAGTACCTTGAAGGCGCCGAAAATATGAAACTCGGTGTCACCGTCAAGGGCTGCGATATGATGGGCCTGTACGAACTTGCCAAGCGCAAGCAGATCAACCTCGACAACGTCATCATGATCGGGGTCAACTGCGGTGGCTCGGTCAGCCCCGTGCTCGCCCGGCGCATGATCGCCGACAAGTATGGCGTAGACCCGAACGTGGTCCACAAGGAAGAGATCGACAAGGGCCAGTTTATCATCGAGTACGAGGGAGGCCACAAGGGCATCTCCGTTGACGAGCTCGAAGAAGCAGGCTATGGTCGGCGCAGCAACTGCCGCCGCTGCAAGTTAAAGATCCCCCGCCAGGCAGACCTTGCCTGCGGAAACTGGGGCGTCATCGGCGATAAGGCCGGTAAAGCTACCTTTGTCGAGGTCTGCTCCGAGAAGGGTGCAAACCTTGTCAGCGGTGCCGTCAAGAACGGCATCCTCGCAACCGAAGCTGCCAACCCCAAGGGTCTTGAGATCCGCGGGAAAGTCGAGGGCGCGATGCTCAAGCTTGGCGACAAGTGGCGCAAGCACGACTTCGAAGCGCTGGGCGAGGGCAAGGACCGGTTAAAGAAGATCATGACCGAGACTTCACGCTGCATCAAGTGCTACTCGTGTATCTCGGCCTGCCCGATCTGTTATTGTGTGGACTGCACCACGAAGAACCCGGCCTATGTCAAGCCCGGCGAACTCCCCCCGAACTTCATGTTCCACCTTATCCGGTTCGCCCACATCGCGGACTCCTGTGTGAACTGCGGCCAGTGCCAGGAACTCTGCCCGTCTGAGATCCCCAACGCACTCTTCATGCACGCACAGCAGCAGGAGCTCGAGAAGATGTTCGGCCATGTCCCGGGCGTCAACATGGAACTCCCGCTCCTCGCGTTTGCCGAGGAGAGGACCGAGCGGGACCGGCTCCACAACACCGGCAGCGACATGATCTACGAGAACGTGTTCAAGCCGTTCTCCAAACACTAATCCTCTTTTTTTTAATCGGTTACCAAGCAGTCGCCCATCTCGTGAGCGAGACAAGGGTCATATACAAGAGTGGGTTCCGGGTATCAGCCTTGGCCCGGGAGAGTACAATATAGTGAATTTTCCCCGGATTATTTTTGAAAAAATGTACTCCAAAGAGATCATGGTTTTCCCGGTACGGGTCAGTCTTCTTCGGGACATATGAGGGTGACCCCCCCTCTCCCCCAGAGGGGAAAGCATCCCAAGGGGTGCACCCCTTGACCCCCATTTCCGAAGTTCTCGCCGACCTTATGAGGTTATCGCTCTCTGGGGGAATGCCCGGGTGGCGGGGGCTAAAAGCACGAAGTGCGTGAGCCTCTGGGAGCGACTCCTCTATTTCTCGTGGGATTTCCCCAGAGCGGAAAAAAGAGAGAAAAACCGGTTCCGGAAAAATTTTTTCAGGCTGCAGACGAAGCTGCGAATCACATCTGGGAAAAAATACTCAGGGGATAACCGTATCGAATAGTTCGAAATAACATTCCCCGTACACCTGCTTCTCGCCGGGTTTGAGGGCGAGAAGGAGATTGTCGGCATGGTCCCGGCAGACGAAGGCAACAGTGCACCCGAGTCCCTGGACCCCGATTGCTTCCTTCCCGCAGGATTCACAGGGTTGTTTTACTGCCATCAGCTGTACCGTTCGAGAACACAGACGCCGTAAACTTTCTTCTCGCCGGGTTTGAGAGCCAGAAGGAGACTGTCCGCATGGTCAAGGCAGACATAGGCAAAGCTGCCCTCCAGTGACTGGAACCCGATTGCTTCCTTCTCACAGTATTCGCACTTCTGTTTTTCCGCCATGAACATGTACTTTTCGTCTTTTCGTTAATACAGCTTTTTAATTTACCTTCATCGTCACAATTTTTTGAACTATACAACGCAGGCGAATCAGTCCAGAACAACATTATGCGTTCATCAGTCCGGGCATTTCACCAGATCGAAAGACACGTTTCGTTGGGGAAGCCCACGAAGGCAGAGGGGACGAAGCCCCATTGAGCGTAACCGTTCCGTAATAGTTTCGCTTCTCCTTCAACGCGTATCGCTGCTAATATTGTCCCACTGCCAAAACCAAATTTTTATCCCAACCCTTGGAAATAAAGATCATTATATTCGCATTTTGGCTGAGTTTCAGGAGCCCGGATTGAGTAAACTACGTGGCGAAAAAACCCTCAATTTAAAGCCATTTGGCATCAATCCGGTGAGGGCGTTTCCGCTCGCATTTTGACAACCGGGGTTTATTTCGGGCGTATTTTTTTAAGGGGTGGAAAATCTCGATTTTGCGGGGTTTTCCGGATGAGGGGGAGTGAATCGGAGCCCGAATAGGGGTTATTTTTACTAGATCCCAAGACCGTCTCACAAACTGGCTTTTCACCTATTCAGAGATATCAGGACAAATCTCACGAATGACACACGCAGATATCGCCCGATTAAGGCACCGGAGGATTGATTCTCGCGCAGGTTCGGATCCATTCTCTCCGCCCATAGTTGTCTCAAGATTAAATCCCTCCCTGATCAAACGGCAGGCTGCGAGTTTTGCGTCATTTTCCGGCAAAAGAGTCCATTCCGCTTCATCAGTGATATGAATGATTGCAGACACCACTGCAACAAGGTATGGATCCTGCGCTTTTCTTCGTAAACAGCGCACAAATTTTTCCTTTGACAGAATACCCGGAATCCTTTCCTTATATCGCAACATAGCCACATTCCAGATATCCTCTTCCGTTACGCCGAACCGGGACAGCCGCACCAGCACGTCCCGCTGCGATGCCGGAGATAGCCCGGTCTCCATCTCCAGTGCAGCATGTGTCGCCGCAATAACAGTCCTTCCGATTAACTCCCCGAGCTTGGAATGCTTGCCGGCATTCGAAAGATGCCGGGATGAACTGGGGTCCGTGACGATGACGATCATGTCTGTCCCGGACCCGGTGGCGATACCCGTTGAGTAGATGCTCCGGGCCATCAGCTGCTGGAGGGCGGCAGCCTTTGCCTCGGATGCCATCATCACTGCCCGTGTCATGGTATACTCCGGAAGATCGGCATTAATCAGGATAACAGTGTTAATCGTGCCCCCGACCGGCTCAACAGAATCGCCATTCTCATAAAATGATGCAGGATCGCCGGCCCTCCCGCCATTCTTATTGATCCCGGCAGTTATGATTGGGTGACCGTGAGTTCCCGGAACGATTCCGAGACAACTGCTGTGTTTTTCATCTCAGCACGGGTGATAAGACCGGTAGTTGTTTCCGGGTCCAATCCGAGGTTCCGTGAAACACCTTCAAGATACTGCTGTACGCTGCCGTCCCCGGCATGGCAGGTATCGCAGGCTGCAAGGGAGATCTGGTGGTTGAAGACCGCATCCAGGTCTTTTCGGTATCCCCCGTTCATCCACGATGTGGAGAGAACGTCCCGGGGCCCGGGGAACCGGATGAGGATGGAGGTTTCCCAGTGCTCAATTATCTCTCCGCCGGCAAGGCAGAACGGTTGTTTCAGGGGCAGGCAGTTCTGATCACCATGCATGAGATCACCACAATCCTGTTATTTCCTCATGATGGCAAGGCCGGCGATGAGTCCGAACAGTGCAGCAATAATAGTGAATCCGGGAGTCTTTGCGGCAGACGAGGAAATGCTGCCGGATTGCATGCTGTTCGCTCGGCACTCACCGTGCGGATGATCCGGGCCACCTGCTCTACGGCATCAACAACCCGGGGACCGGACCGGCTGATCAGATCTGAGTTCACCGCATATACCTGGTGATTCTTAACCGCCGACAGTGACGCATACTGCAGATTGTTCATAAAGGCATCAAGAATCATATCTTTCGTCGATAGATCCATACCATTGCCTTCATTCACGAGAATGATATCAGGATTTTTCATCAGGAACTCTTCAAGCGACACCGTGCCCCATCTGTTCCGGCCGGCAAAAACATTCACGCCACCGGCACGGACGATCACATCATCCTGGAGTGTATCGTTACCGCTCACATACAGTGGATCATTCCAGACCACGTGGGCAACAGTCGGCCGCTGCGATATTTGCGCAGAGGATGCAACGGCAGATAAGCGGGAGGAAAGGTTTGCACTCAGTAATTCCGCCTGCGGCTTTGCTCCGGTAAGGTTCCCGATTACGCCGATATCCCGTATCATATCCGCGATATTCCGGGGGGAGACCACAACGACGGGTAAGCCAAGTCCCCGGAGACGGTTTACGGTCTCCTTTGGTGTGATATCTGATGCAATAACAAGATCCGGCCGGACTGCGACCACCTTTTCTACGCTGACGGCGGAGTAATCCCCGATGGAGGGGATGCCCGTCACTTCCGGGGGATAATTGTCGACCGTGGTCACCCCAACTACCCGGTCAAGAAGACCGAGCGAGGCAAGGATCTCGGTATTCGAGGGTGCCAGTGATACGATACGTATTGGCATCGCATTGAGGGTAATGGTTGCACCGGTATCATCGGTTATTGTGATGGCTGTCACGGGCAGGATAATACACCCCAGTACAACCGCCATGACAAGCAGAATTCCGGGATAAAATTCCGAAATCCTGCATACGGGATTCATTTATTCGGCTCCGCGAATGAGAGAGGAAAGATATCCGGTGCTCTGGTCTGCCGCAGCAAGTTCCCGCGTCTCTACGACAAGGGTTGCCTGTTGCGGGAGTCTTTTCATAACGCGGGGAAAATCGATCGTTCCGGTACCGCAGGCACTATGGTCGTCGATTGTCCCGCCATTATCGTGGAGGTGGACATGGCAGAATCCCCCGGCTGCCAGAAATTCATCGAGGTTTCCGTTGAGCCGGGCATGGCCACAGTCGAGGGTGAATCCAAGGCCGCGGTCGGTAAGTTCAGGCAGGAAGGCGGGAGTACGGAAATGGCAGCATTCCCAGCTGCCCATGTTTTCAATACAGACTTTAACCCCGTGCTCCACCTGGAGCAGGGCCAGCTCATCAAGTGAGTGCAACAGGGAGGCATAAGAGCGATCCCTGACCTGCTCGTATGATGAGAAGCCCGGGTGGACCACAAGATGTTCAGCGCCGATACGGGCGGAGACTGCCAGCACATCTCCGAGTACTGCAATCGAAGTACTCCGCATGCGTTCGCTGACCGCAGCGATGTTAACTTCACTGCATGGCGCATGGACGCTGTACGAGAATGGGTGTTCACTGCATGGAGTGCAATCAGAAAGGAGGTCGTGCAATCCATCGGCAAGGATCTCCATGTGCGATGTCCTGGTGGAAAGAGTATCGAGGGCCCGGTCGAGCGGGTGGTCGATGCAGCAGAAGGTCGAGATGAAAAGGTGTTGTGGGGTCAAAAGTTCACTCCGAAAATTGTTGAATTTTGTTAGGTGCTGTATCCAGAAGCCCGAGTATCCCGTTGAAACTGCCAGTGCAGTGTGCGCCGGCAGCACACAGATCCTGAAAATGTGCGGCTGCAACACCTTTGGCAAAATCATAGGAGGGAAAATCCCGGCCCTCCGGCAGGTGGACGATGATCCGCGCCGGATCAGCCTCGCGAAGCGCGATGAGGACCGGCAGGTTACCGGTCCCCACCGGGTGCATTGAAAGAATGATACGATCTGCCCGGGAGAACAGAGATCGCATTTTTTTGAGTGAATGGGCCGGGATCTGCGAGAAAGGCAGGATCGGTATGCAGGGAATCTCCAGCGCTTTTGCCGTGAGATAATCGGTATCCGTAGTCGCAAGGATACCAGCGGTGAGGGAGAATCCTTTCCGGGAAAGGAAGTGCAGGAGGTCTGTCCCGCTTCCCCCTCCGGAGATTACCAGCACGTTAGGGATGTTGTCCGGGGCAATTCTCCCGGTTGTCACGGCAAGCGGCATGAGGAAGGTCCGCCCTGTGGCCGGGTGGACCGAAGTGATCACATCTGCACCGTAAACCTCCCGGATTTTTTCTGGCGTCAGAACATGTGAGGGTATGTCATCGGCAACAACCTGTCCGTTCCGGATCATGATGAGCCGGTCACAAAAGAGCGCGGCAAGGTTGAGATCGTGGAATACTCCGATGATCGTGGACCCGGAACCGGCGAGATTACGCATGAGAGAAAGAACTTCGGACTGGTGGGTGAGGTCAAGATGCGATGTAGGCTCATCGAGCAGGAGTACCTGGGTCTCCTGCGCAAGGGCACGGGCAATGAGCACCCGCTGCCATTCACCCCCGCTCAAAGCCCGGATTGACCGGTCCTTCAGGTGAGTGAGGCCGGTTTCTTCGAGTGCAGTATGGCACCGGGCATAATCGGCCGGGGCAAGCGCGGAAAAACGGCTGGTCCGGGCATACCGGGCCATCAGGACGACCTGAAGGACCGTGTAGGAGAACGGGCGTTCCTCATCCTGAGGGACAAAACCGACCGCCATGCCCAGTTCTGCGGGAGTATAATCGCCGATCTCTTTTCCGTTCAATTCGAGGATGCCGCTTGCCGGTATCACGCGGCTGAACGCCCGCAGGAGCGTTGTCTTGCCCGAGCCATTCGGCCCGATGATGCCGGTGAAGGTGCCCGGTGCAAACGAACAGCTGATGGATTTGACTATCTCCTGCATGCCGTACCCTGCATGGAGGTTCTCTGCATTGATGCACTGCCGGCCGGTCATGTGGCCACCCCCCGCTGGTGAATCAGCCAGATGAAAAACGACGCCCCGATAAATGCCGTGATGATCCCGACCGGCAGATCGGAGAAAAATGTGCGGGCAATAGTATCGGACAGGACGAGGAAGATTCCACCAACGAGGAGGCTGGCGGGAATGACCGCCCGGTTATCCGGGCCAATCAGCATCCGGACAATGTGCGGGGTGACAAGCCCTATAAATCCAATCGCGCCGGCAATCGAGACGGCGCCGGCTACAAGCAGGGTGCTGCCGCCGAGCACAATCCAGCGGACCCGGGTCGCATCAATACCGAGATGAGCGGCGGTCTCTTCGCCAAGTGAGAGGGCATTGAGGTCACGGCCCATGAAGAAGAGCAGTGCACCGGCCGGAACGAGGATACCTGCTGCAAGGAACGCATCGGATTGGGATGCATTCCAGAACCCCCCCATGAGCCAGAAGATGATCTGGTGGACGTTCTGGCCGGCGATCGTGATCAGGAACGAGACGAGGGCTGAGAAGAAGAACGAGACGGCAATGCCGGTCAAGAGAAGAGTTTCGACAGAGATCACGCCCCGCCTGCCGGCAATGGACCAGACGATCAGGATTGCGGCCACGGCTCCAATCCATGCGAATACCGGTACAAAGAAACCCCCCAGGAATACGATCGCAAGGGAAGCTCCCAGTGCCCCACCGGAAGATGTGCCGAGAATATACGGATCGGCCATCGGATTCCTGAAGAGTGCCTGCATCGCCGCACCGGCTACGGCAAGGCTTGCACCGACAAAGAATGCAGCAAAAACACGGGGGAGCCGGATTCCGCCGACTATATCTGCAGTTCCCGGTGCCGTGGAGACAAAGCCGAATCCCGCCGGGCCGGTGAAGATGCAGAGTACGATTGTCAGGACGGCAACAACGGCAAGGCAGATTATAAGCGGGATGGTTTTTGTCAAAAGTAAGATCACTCCATCAGTTTCAGTTAACGGGGCAGAGTCCTGGGACAGCCTGATGCTCTGTATGGACCGGATGTGCGGAAGCAGCCGATCGGGCGTACCGTTGATCTTCCGGTTGCCCGACATGGCCTTTCACAATCACGACAGCTCCCGCGTGAACAACCGGGGGTCGTAAGGATGCCTCCGGCTACGCAGTCCTACCCACGAGAGAACGCTCCTGCGTGAGAGCAAACCGGACAAATGCGTCGCCATCTTTAAGGGGTTCGGTCGCAATCGACTTCTCATCGGCAGTGTCCGAGCGGAACATCTGCACGCTGCCGCTCTCCTGCACAGGGCATGAGTACCGGACTTCAAGCGGGTTCTCGTGCCCGTGTATCCCGGGCTTGCGGGAATAGTTGTATGCGAATGCAACAGACCACCGGTCTTCCTGCATGTCCACGTATACGGTTCCCACGAGCTGCTGGTTGTTGTGCCGGATCACGACTTCATCTTCGAATTTTTCGATGAGTTGTTGTGTTACTGCCTGCGGTTTGATTCCAAAAATTTTTGACATCTTCTTACCTCCATTTCCTTGATAGAATTACTGTAGTCTCATGTCATTACCGGTTCAGTGTGAATGCACCGGAAGGCCGTCATGGTTATGCTCCACGATATGATGGTACTCGGGCCCCGATGCCGTCACGGGATCGACGTGAATGGTTGCATCCGAAAGATACCGGAGATGATGATGAAGTTCATGCCGGTATTCTTTTGCAATCGCGTGATCTTTTTCAACGGACAGTAATGAATCGACCGTGATATTGATCTCCGCATGAAGCCGGTGCCCGAGCCACCGGACCTTGACATCAGTAATTTCCACCACGCCATCGACATGATCGGCAGTGTGGCGAATCTCATCGGTAACTGCCGGGTCAACGCCATCAAGAAGTCGGGTGAAGATAGTCTTTACCGAATCCCAGACGATCCAGAATATCATAACCGTGATGATGAGCCCGATCACCGGGTCGGCGAGCGGGAACCCGAGATAGACCCCGACTGCACCGATAAGGACCGCAAGGCTCGTGAGCCCGTCCGTCCGTGCATGGTAGCCATCCGCGACGAGCGCGGCACTGCCAATCTCGGTACCAACCCGGATGCGGAGCTGTGCCACGGCCTCGTTCCCAATAAACCCGATCAGTGCTGCGGCTGCCACCGCCCACAGAAAGGTCACTTCCTGCGGATGGAAGAGCCGGTCGATGGAAACGTACCCGGCTACGATTGCCGAGATCAGGATCATCAGAACCATGAACACCCCCGCGAGATCCTCGACCCGTCCATACCCGTAGGTGAAACGTTGCGTTGGTTTCCACCGGGCCAGCATGAACGCGAACAGGAGCGGTATCGCGGTGAGTGCGTCGCCGAAATTGTGGATCGTGTCGGCGAGCAGGGCTATGCTGCCGGAATAATAGACGATGATGACCTGGATGAACGCGGTAATGAACATGCCGACGAACGACCACTTCACCGCCCGGATGCCCCGCCCGGTGGTGAGGATGGATGGATCGACAATCCCGTGCGTATGGCCGTGATGACGGACAAGATGAAGATGAACGCCCCGCAGACTCCAAGCAGCGGCAGGTATTCCCGGTCTTTTCGCATCATCGCCCGCAATTCGAGAATTCCCATGATGAGGAACGGGAGAGCGATTATCCACCAGACGATACACCATTGCCAGGGTAAGAATCCTTCCATAATGTGCATAGTAATACAGGATCAACTTTATTTGTTTTAACTAAATAAAAGTTGCTTAGTTGATGCGTACGGCCATGATCATGAGGAAATACTCTGATATGAAACCGGGTCCGGAGAAATTTCCCACAAAAAAAAGAGAATAGATGAATGAGAGATATGGGCGATAATTTTCTCGTTACATCCGCACGGTTATATCATAAGCCCTCCCGTGCTGGCGGGTTTTTCTTCTTCAATTTCGTTGCGAGTATCGAGGCTCCGAATACTGCAATGAAGGCAAGGAAAACCCCGGCAATAATTGCGATTGCTTCGCCGGGTTTGCCCCACTCGGTTCCCAGTGTATAATCGGGAAGAGGGGACTCGTAGGAGAAGCGACCAGGGATATCTTCTTTCACCTCAGCATTCGGCGGCGTATCTCCGGTCAGGGTCTTATCGCCCTGAATGACAAGCGCGGTACTCTCAAGCCCGTCAGGATCTCCCGATGCAAAAAATACTGCAAGCAATCCGATAAGGACTGCAATACCAATTCCGATAATGATGAACGATTTTGTCTCCATCAGATACTCACCGCTTGGGGCAATGACACAACATCCGGTCTCGCTGTCGCTATCAGGTTCACCGCCGCGACGGTGATGAATCCTTCAATCAGTCCAATAGCTGCATGGTAGAGACCCATGGAGATGAGACCGGGCACAAGCGGAAATGTGCCGGCAAAATACATCTCGACCGCAGCGGCCAGTGCCGGAATAAAACATGCGAGACATGCCGCGAGAAAGATGGATGCACTCTGGTTCCGGGTCACGGTCACCAGTCCACGGAACGAGTAAAATCCGACAAAGCCCCCGATGACTCCCATGTTGATAATGTTGGCTCCCATGGTTGTGATCCCCCCGTCACCAAAGACGACACCCTGAATGACAAGGACCATCGGGAGAATAAACACAGCAGCAAACGGCGAACCAAGAATGATCGCGACGAGTGCTCCTCCAACAAGATGACCGCTCGTGCCCATGGTAACCGGGATATTGAATGCCTGGATTGCAAAGATCCCCGCCGCAAGTACCGCGACAAGGGGTATCTTCTCTTCAGTCATCTCTTTTCTTGCCCATCGTAAGGCGAGGGCAATAAAGACCAGGGCAATGATCCAATAGACAATGCCCTGCGTTATCGGTATGAATGCGTCCGGGATATGCATGTGTTTTCACCAAAATGGATGTTACTATTATGAAATATTGTAATACGATGTAGATTAAATGTATTGCGATTTAACATTATTTTTGAAGACTTTGTAATGATCGTGTTATCAAAATCTCTGAAAAAAGATATAGCAATTATCTTGTTCTTTATCCGGTTTTCAAATCCTCATCCCCGTAATCATCCCCACAACCTGCTGCGCCGTCACCGGGTCCACCACCCGCGCCAGTACCAGCCCCGCCATCACCACAAACAATGTCCAGAATACCTTATGGACCTGCTCGTTCTTCCCGAACGCCTCAATCACAACCTCAACATTCGTCTTCATCGCCCGCTGGATCAGCTTCGGCAGGAACACGAAGAGCAGTAGGAACAGGACCGCAGCCCCTATGAACGCAAGTGTGATATCCGCCCGGTCCGCAAGGAAGATCCCGAGCGGGACTGCGAAGACTCCGGCCAGCATCGCCGTCATCCCAACCTCGCCAAACCAGAAGTAATGCCGCTTCTCCGCGTAGTTCAACCGTTCTGCATCCGTCAGCACGGAAAGATCGAAGATGCCGAATGTATGCAGCATCCCGTACCAGACAGCGTGCGATTCATCCGGGTCCGCAACGAACCCGAGGAAGAGGATCGCGATCGGCACGATGAGAAGCAAAAGGGGGAGGTGGGCCAGCACCATGACCGCCCCCAGCAGGACGCCGGCTCCGCAGATGGCAGCCCGGGTCTGCAACTCGTTCTCAAACATCCTCCCCGCCTCCCGGTACAATCGTGAGCTCGAAAACGGGGCTTGTGTAGCCGTGGTTTGCCGGGCGGAAGTCCCGGGCCTTTCCCGGCTGCCCGATCTTCCGGCGTGCGGTACGGATCCGGACCGTGTGGGTTCCCGGTGCCCGGGGATAGACTCTCCGGCCATCGCTGCCCTGCACACTCAGGTAACCGGGGATCTCGAACCAGTACGGCCAGAAGCGGGTACCTTTCGGAAGATTCGTTCCCCGTTCGAGATCCTGCAGCACCAGGGGGATCAGATCATCGTAGCGGACCTCAATGATAAGATCCGCATCCTCCAGCTCCGGGTTCAGATCCAGCTCGAAGAAGACCGGGCTGCGCCGGACCTCATCGAGCGTCAAGGGTGTGTCCTTCGTGAGCGGTTCAAGACCGCTGGAGGTGCCGCGGTATAACCCGGTCACGGTTGCGATCGGTCGCATCCTCGTATCTGTTCCCTCCTTATCAAATTCCATGATAGTCCTCCTTGTGGTGTTCGTACTCGTCCCGGTGTTTCCTGAACTCCTCGACCACTTCGTCATATTTGCCGATCTTCTGGTAGATGGCAAACAGCATCGGATAGATCGGGAGTGCAGCTCCCAGGACAATTGCCAATAGTTCGGTTTCCATAATGGCCCTCCTGCAACAACAACGAGCAAGCCGGAAAAAGTGGTGACCGGTGGGTCGCCTCCCCTCCCGGCCGGTTCGTCATTCTGCACTGATCAGGCAAGTGCCGGGACCGTGTCTGCCCAGGTCTCGACCTTTGTCCGGATGGCATCATCGGAGTACGAGGTGATGCTGATGCGCTGGCGGGAGAAGTTCACCATGTAGATCTCACCGCCGGCATCGTGACACTTCAGGGTTGCACTGTAGGCCTCATTGTCGGTGTCGTGGATTGCGGTACCGCCGTGGGCGGTCGCAAGGGCCGTGTTGGCGAGGAGCGATGCTGCTCCCGTGTTGAACCCGGCGATGGAGTTGTACCTGTCCGATACGGTTCCGACCGTCTTTGCATCGGCGTCCTGGTAAAAGATCCTGACGGTGTAGGATTCCCGGGTCTTCTCTACCGGGTTGTGGTTCTCCCCGGCGGTCATATAGGCTACACAGGCAAACGGGTTGTCGGGGATGACCGACTGGACGATCGAGTTGAAGGTTGCCACGTCTGCGATCGGTTCTGCGAGTTCGCGAATTGCGCTCTTGGTTACGGTGCTCTGTAAGAAATCTGCCATGTTTTTTCCCTCTGGTTTTTTTGTTTTTTCTGCGGGAGGTTCACCGAACTTCCCGTTTTGTCGCGGGGCCCTTTGACATACCAATATAGGTTTTTATCAGGTATCGGCGTGACTGAATGCCGATTTTTTTCAAAAAATGGGGCAGGCATTGCGGAGGATTGCTCGAACCGGGCTGTACCCGTTGCCCGTTTTCGTTTGCCAAAATGTACGGTGGGGACCGGTGCCCGGGCGCTCGCCAATTGCAAATTCCTGCCTCTTGCTGGCTTTGCGCGAAAAACAAAATTTTGTTTTATATACCCCTTTGTTTCCGCTGCTGATATCCCACCATTCGATCGGTAATGTCGGGTATGAATTACGAATCTCTGCCGGATTTTACTCGTAATAGTAAGAAAAAGGAGTTCCGGAGAATGCAACGTTTTTTATTAAAGCGCTTTTTGGGGCTGCGGCATCTGAGGCCGTCGCCCCTGCCGCACGGGAATCCCCCGATGTAACGATAACCCTCACGAGATTGGACTTCCGAAACGGGGGTCAAGGGGGTGCTCCCCTTGAGATACCTCCCCCTCGGAGGGAGAGAGGGTCACGCCCATAAATGTTGAAGAAACGAACCGAATCACAGGATTATAAAAAAGTTCTACCGTGCCGAAAAAGGGGAGATGCCGGTCAGGGATTTAAAAACTCTGATGGCATCGATGGAAGCAACCGGCTATCCATTTTTTGTCGGGCAGCATGCTCTTTCTTACCACGACAGCTCTTGGCGCAGTGCCGGGTTCCCTTACCGGTTTTCGGTCGTGCTGTCCTCAAGCGAATCGTGTAGTAATGTTGTTGTGTCCGGATCACCGAGATCCGGAATGTCTGTTCTCCCCGCTGCCAGATGACCCTGGCGACGATGGCCGGTACGAGATAGAGGGGGATGTCCTGCTCAACAAAGGAACAGCTCTTTGAAACATTCCGGGAGACCGAGGCGGAACGGGGGCGGATCATCTTCGCGGGTGTGACCGTCTGGCTCTTTGTCGTTGGTGCCATTCCGCATCCGGGTCTCTGCGTTGCCGTACATCCCGGCAATGGAGCGGGAATGACAGGGATCGGATCCTGCCGGGTTGCGGCATGGAGTGCGGAGGCACGGCCGACTTTTGCCGGGAGCGGCTTATCGATCATGATCCCGGGAATGATTGGGGAGGGAAGGACCGGGTGAACAACCGACAGGCCGGGTCTCATGACGGGACAGCTCTCTCGCAATGCTTCGATCAGCTGCATAGGTTCACCTTGCACTTTCCCTTGCGTTCAATCCAGATTCCTTTTGAAGCAACCTGGAAAAATTTCTTACACGGCTTGTGCATCAGGCCGTTCCGGTTCCAGCATTCAGACACGGGAAACCTCCCGGATGCTGTCTTCTAGCACTTCAAGACAGGTAAAACGGCCGGTAGCGTTCTTAATCCAGATCTCAAGGTGAGGGGCTGCGGTCCCGATCCGGAGAGGGAAGAGCCGCCGGAGGAGCTGGGCATCATCGTGGCAAAATGCTTCGGTTGCAGGGAAACCGGTGAGTGGCCGGTTTGTCTGTTTGAGCTTGAGGTAGAGCAGTTCGGTAGTAATCCGCTGTGCCATGAGATGGACCGGCTTATGGGGGGTGGGAAAGCAGGGCCGCATAGGCACGACTGCGAACCCCTTCTCTTCCAGCAGTGATGTTGCAGCACGCTCAATAGGTGAGAACCGTACGGTAGTCTTCACAGTACTTCCTCCACGAGGATACGTATGGTTAATTTTCCCGTTGGAGGAATTTCCTGGATCCGGTCCGGCAGGATCGCAAAGCAGTGGTATCCATGGTTTACTCTATAGAGCCAGATCTCAAACCGTATCGGGGAATCCGGGTGTCGTGCCATTTCGGTTCGATATCGCAGGATAGCCCGGGTAAAGCATTGTTCCACCGTATCGATCGTTGCCGGACGGTGCGACACCTTATAGATCCGGATATAGCGTGTTTCGCCGGATTTCCCGGCAACGAGATAGGCCGGGGGCAGCCGCTTGTCCTGCCCGTTGGGAACGATGCGAACCTCATACCCGTTCAGCCCGAGCTGTTCGCTGGCTCCCTGTTCCAGTACGGTGCAGCGTCGGCTGGTCATCCCCAAACACCCCCGAGGCGCTGGGAAAGGACGGCTCCGTTTTTGTTATCGACAAGCTGGTCCGGCTGGACCTCGACCGCGAAATGTTTCCCAAGGGTCGTAACCAGGATCTCGTAGTGCTCCAGGGTTTTCGGTGGATTGTTTTTCATCTGCCTCCTGAGGACACGGATCTCATCTTCACAGTACCGGGCAACTTCCGCGATAGAAGTGAGGGTGTTGGGGCAGATCTTCTGTTTCACGTGGAGGGTCTCTCCGAACCGTGTGCAGACAAACGTCTCGGGGGTATCCCGCTCCTGGAGCGATACAGACCGTATCACTTTGTAGCCGCGGCGGTTGAGGTAATGGGCAGCCTTCCGCGAGATCGTGTGAAGCACGTTTGCTGTCATGCTGCACATCGCCCTGCCACCACTGTACTGCAGTTGTTCCGTGCCGGGACTTGGGATCGCGGTTCTTTTGGCACGATCTTCCGGTACCCGAATTCGCCGATGATCTTTCCAATACTGTAGAGGCCCGTAAGTTTTTCGTTCGCCTCTGTTGCTTCCTGAGTCACTTTCAAGGGTTTGTTGGCAGATATGTTCTGCATAATTTCCACCGATTTTTTCCTGTTGTTCACCTGCATTACCGGAACGAGCGGGACTTTGGAGCGGCCACTCGTTCATGATGTTTGAAAAAAGACGTCGGTACCGGTGATTCCGGGTAGAGCCCGGGCTGCAATCCCGATCTGGTGTGCCTGCTTTGGATTCGGCAGGTCCCCTGTCGGATGAGAGCCGCGAGAACTACTCAGATACCGGATACCGGCGTCTGACGATTACCAAAAAATGTGAAGAGCGAGAATACGGGGTCATGGCTGCTCGTGATCCTGTACCGAAGCCCCAGGTTCAGTGCCAGTACTGCGCCAGTTGGGATAATGTATCCGGAGAACAGAAGGCACACTGAAACGGAGGGAGTTCCCAGAGGGTAGGTGACGGGAATAAATCCGGCTTTAATAGCCTTTACCGTCTTTTTTATCCTCATTTTCAGGTGCGCTACAAGTTTCTGGATCATTGTAATAAACAAAACTGGAGTATTCGCCTATTTAAAATACACGTAACCTGCGGGTTATACGAATCATTTTTAAGAAAAATCTGCCCGTAAAATGATTAATTTGAAATTTTTGCGGGAGATTTTTCGGTACGCGGCTGAAATTTTTTGAAAATTGCCAGAATATGATGAATCTTGTGGTTAAACGGGATTTTAAGCGCGGGAGGTGCCGCAAAATAATTTTTTTTTTACGTTCAATGCATGATCTTTTTAGATTTTTTTTAGCATGGATTAAAAGCCAGAAAAAGCATCGGAAAGGGAATTTATCAACCCGGCTTTTCAACATACGTATTTCCCGAAATTGTATCCTGAAAAAAAGTCCTTTTTTTTACAGAAATCCGCATAAAGAAATGATCCGGCATTCACATTCTGGCAGGGTTTCGTGTGCCCGGATTGAGCAAACTACGTGGCGAAAAAAGCCCTGGTTTAAAGGCCATTGGGAGCCATTGGGCGATGGCGTTTCCGCTCGTATTTCGGCAATCGGGGTGAGATCCCGGGATATTTCCAATGAGGGGCAAATCCGGGGGTTTTGCGGGGTTTTCCGGAACCGGTTTTGGGAAACGGAGCCCGCAGAGGGCTTAATTTAGTGGATCTCAGATCCCTCCGGAATTATCCTTTTTAAGCCAATACCCTACGCAATCTGCAAATGAACTGAATATAAATGAAAAACAGTTAACACTATTTCCTTTTTAGAACGACTTATTACCGCACCCACCTATATTTTTACTCATACCAGGTGTCGTGAATGGATGAAATCATCACCGGAATCGATCAGGCTTTCAACCTGATCGTTACCTTAAACCCGGAAGTCCTGCACATCGCCGCCCTCTCGGTCTATATTTCCCTTGCTGCAACGATCCTTGCTGCCTGCGTGTCCATCCCTCTGGGAGGATTGATCCACTTCCGCGAATTCCCCGGGAAACGGGCCCTCAGGATGATCATCCAGACACTCTATTCCGTCCCGACCGTGGTTGTCGGCCTGCTGTTATATCTCCTGCTTTCGCGCAGCGGCCCCCTCGGATTTTTTGGGCTTCTCTTTACACCGGAAGGCATGATCCTCGGGCAGATGATACTCATCATCCCGATCATCACCGGCCTCGTGATCTCTGCACTCAGCGGTGTCGACCGGAACATCAGCGACACGCTGGTCTCGCTGGGCGCAACTGAGTTCCAGAGCATTCTCCAGATTGTAAAGGAAGCTCGCCTCGCGATCCTCACCGCGGTGATCCTCGCGTTTGGGAGAGCCATCTCGGAAGTAGGGGTAGCGATGATGATCGGGGGAAATATCGCGGGCCAGACCCGGGTCCTGACCACCGCCATTGCTCTCCAGACGGGTATGGGGGACTTCGGATTCTCTATCGCACTCGGCATTATTCTCCTTATCATTGCACTCATCGTGGTAGTGGCGCTGAACCTCGTCACCTCGGGTCTATCGTTTGAGCACGAGCGGGCCCTGGGAGGACCGCGAACATGATCCGGATAACCAACCTTTCCCGCGAGGCGGGCGGAAGGAAAATTCTTGATGATATCAACCTGGAGATCCGGCGCGGCGAGATCTTCACCCTCATCGGTCCCTCCGGAAGCGGCAAGACCACCCTGCTGCGGCTGCTCGACCTGCTCGACCGGCCTACGGCCGGAAAGATCCTGTTTGACGGGCAGGATACCGCGAGAACCGAACATGACCGCCTTACCATCCGCCGCCGCATGGGAATGGTCTTCCAGAAATCCGCCGCACTCAATACCACCGTTGCAGAAAACGTGGCTTTTGGCCTGAAATTCCGGGGCACCGACCCTGACCAGATTGCACCGCGTGTCACTGCAGCACTGGAACTGGTCGGGCTCAGGGGATTTGAAAAGCGCAGGGCAGTCACCCTTTCCGGTGGCGAGATGCAGCGGGTGGCAATTGCCCGGGCCATGGTCACGAGGCCCGAAGTGCTCCTCCTGGATGAGCCTACCGCAAATCTCGACCCGGTCTCAACCGAGATCATCGAGGATCTGCTCATAAAAATTAACAGCGAGATGCACACAACCATCCTCTTCTCTACCCACGATATGATCCAGGGCCAGCGCCTCGCACACCGGATCGGGGTGATCATGAACGGGCGCCTGGCACAGGTCGGCACCCTGCATGATATCTTCTACCAGCCCAACGGGAGGGAGGTTGCGCGGTTCGTCGGGATCGATACAGTCCTTAAAGGAATAGTGCAGTCCAGTGACCGGGGGATCGCAACCATCGCAATCGGCAACGCCAGGTTCGAAGTGGTCACGTCATGCCCGCCGGGAAAAAATGTAGCCCTCTATATCCGGCCCGAAGAAGTTACCATCTCCCTATCCGATGGGGCAAATAAGACCAGCGCCCGCAACCAGCTTGACGGGACCATAACAAAACTGGTCTCGCTCGGGCCCTTCATCCGGGTCACGGTGGATTGCGGGGTGCCCATCACCGCCCTGATTACAGCACGTTCCTGCAGCGAACTCGGCCTCTCACCCGGCATGACAGTCGTGGGGAGTGTCAAAGCTTCGGCGATTCACGTACGAGCAGATCCTGCGTGAATACTATTCAATAAATTTATCTGTTTGCCCCCGTAACAGTCAATGAGACGCACTATGGCTGACCCGCTGACAGATATCCTGATTTACGTAGGTATCGGGATCATCACCTTTACAATCGGTATGATCCTCGGATACCAGTTACTCATCATGTACTATACGAAACGATTCATGGTGATTGCCGCAAAATGTTCGGATGCGGATTCGGTTATCCCGATGGTGGATGAACTCGCGAGGGAGACGTAAAAAAACGGAGGGAAGAAGATGGTTGATGTCGTAAATTACACCCTGATCATAGTCACCTGTTTCTGTTTCGGGCTTATCGTCAGCTTCCAGGTCGCGCACATCCATTACTGCCGGAAACTCACCACGCTGGTGCGCCGATCCATAGCCACAAAAACGATCGCGCCGGTCCTGGCTGAGTACGAGATGCTCAAAGCCAAAAAATAACTATTTTTTTTGCTGTTTTACCCCATCAGAGCTGGTTAATACGAGGGTCACCAATAGTTAGGTAATGCGCTGCACAACACTTGCCAGCGGGAGCAAGGGCAACTGCTTTTTTATTGAAGGAGATAATGGCGCACTGCTCATTGACGCAGGACTGAGCGCCAAGGAGACGCTGGGGCGCATTGCTGCGGCCGGGCTTGATGCTACCCAAATACAGGCTGTGCTGGTCACCCATGAGCATGGCGATCATATCCGGGGGCTGGATGTGCTCATCAGGAAACTCAACATTCCTTCCTATGCAACGGAAGGTACGTTTTACGATTTCCTGCACCACCGGCGTACTTCAGATAAGCCGGTGGATTGCCGGAGATGCCGGTATGATGAAGAATTTTCCGTGGGGGATTTCACCGTTGAACCCTTTGCAACATCTCACGATGCTGCCGAACCCTGCGGGTTTATCATCCATGAAAACGGGCTGCGCATCGGGTACTGTACCGATACGGGTGTGCTCTCCTCCCTTATGGTGGAGAGACTCCGGCGCTGTGATGGCATTGTGCTGGAGAGCAATCACTGCCCGGATATGCTCGCCAACGGGCCGTATCCTGAATCCCTGAAGCGACGGATTCGCTCAAAGCGGGGACACCTCTCCAACCCCGCTGCCGCCTCCGGCCTGACGGCGCTCGGAAGAGATGTCCCCCGGGTGATTCTTGCACACTTGAGCGAGACCAACAATACCCCCGAGCGGGTAACCGCCAGTGCCCGGGACGGGCTCGGACTCTTCTACGATGAGATGGACGTGATTGTCGCAACACAGTGCGGCACGTCCCGGGCCAGCCCCCAGCACTTTTCATTATAGGGATCTTAAAAAAAAGTGTTCGTCTTTTTCCCGGGAGTATGTGGGGAGAGAGAGTTCCTGCCGGCAAAAACGGTACCGTGCGGTCACCCTCTTCAGGAACTTAAATCCCAAAATCCAGCCCATGACCACTTTAAAAAAATAGGGAGCGGCTCAGCCCTTTCGGGTGCTCTCTTCGAGATCGAAAATCCAGCTGGCAACTGCCCGGAGTACCGTCATGGTCTTTTCGGTCTTGAAATGATTCCCGGTCTGGGTGAAGATACCATTATTATCCTTTGAGATCACTTCGTTGATCACCCAGACACCGAAGGGATCGGTGGTCACCGAGAGACCATTGGAGAAGCCCGGACAATTGATGAAAACTTCACCGGATTCATAATCGATATCAATTTTCAGATCGCGGTCTTCCCTCAGCACCATCTCTTTGAGGTATACAGACAGATCGTGGGCTGTCAGGCTCGTTTCAACATCATCTGGACGTAACATAAGTCAATACTACCGCTGCCTACTGATAAAGGATTGTTTGAAACCCAAATTACAAAAGAATGAGGGGGTGTCCCCTCTGCCGGCGGTTGATTCCTGGATCGGGTCCCGGCCGGTTCACCCATTGTTGCGCTTCAGCCAAGTTTCCATGCGGCCTGATTCTGGTAATCGAGGTTACTCACCACGTAGGTCGTGGCGGGAATAACCGGAGCCGGTACCTCGTAAATAAGATAGCCGTCAGCCGCGTTGCTTTCACCGGGCTGGACATATCCCACTTCTCCGCCCCGGCCGATCTGGTAATCATATTGTGTCCCGAATACCTTGTCGATAACCACATCTGAGCTATGGACCGAGGAATAGCTCGTCTTTCCGCCCGTATACACGACAAACTATTGTGCTGCAGGAGCATTCACCGCCTTGATACCGGTATTGGCGACCCGGACATACACGAACAGGAACGTGTTACCGGGCTTCGGGGTCTCGATATTGTAACCGGGCTGAAGCTCAAGGGGTTGAGATGTAGCGACCTGCTCCCGGGGACTGTTCCAGGAAGGAGAAGTCCAAGTGTAGGTAGGTCGTACTTCATACCGGTACACGGTTCCCTTTCCCTGCCGTTCCCCGCTCCCGAAGGAGGCGTACTGATTCAGGGCAAGGGCATTGGGAAAGGGTACAGCGTCGGGGTTGCAGTGGGAATGGATGTGACCACGGCAGTGGTGGGCACAACGGTCGGTGTCGGAACTTGCGGGGATGTACTGGTGCATCCCGAAGAGAGGAGCACCAGGAACAGTACTCCCATGACGGTAAGGGGATAAAAGATTTTCATACAGTACCTCACAGGGTCTGGTTCACCAGGCCCTGAAATTACACCCACTCTGCTTCATGGATATAAATAAGGATCCTCCCTGCTCAGGACAATTGCCGGTGAGGTCTCGGGTAATCACCCGCTCGTCAGGGAGCAACGGTCATCGCAGGAAAAAAGATCCGTCACTGGCAGAGGCTGTTAAAAAAATTATCTGAATGCCGTTTCAAGCGCTTCGCCGAGTTCCTTAAACCCATAGGGTTTGACGATCACTGCGGCATACCCAAAGGAACGGAAGTCCACGATCATCGGGTTTGTGGAATACCCGCTCGAGATGATCCCCTTGACCCCGGGATCGAGCGCTGTGAGCCGGGGCAGGGTCTCCTGGGCACCCATTCCCCCGGGAATCGTGATATCGAGAATCGCCGCATCAAACTGTGCTCCCGCTGCGAGGGCATCCCGGAACAGTTCAACGGCTGCATCGCCATGATAGGCAACCACCACCTCGTACCCGAGGAACCGGAGCATCTCGCCGGTTGCCGACAGGATCGCCTCCTCATCATCCATCAGGAGAATCTTCTTCTTTGAAAGATCCTGCTTCTTGGCCGGGGGTGCGGGTTTCTGGACCGGTTTTGCTACGGCAGGTGCATGCTGTGCCGGCAGGTGCAGGATTATCTCAGTGCCGGCTTCTCTCCCGCTCCTGACATCGAGCACACCTCCTGACTTCCTTATCATCGATTCGGCCACGGAAAGATCCAGGGCAAAGGATAGGGATGATCCGGGCTTGAAGATACTTTCGAGTTCTGCCCGAGGGAGGATCAGTTTTGGCACCTCCAGCAAAATACTGACATAATCGCCCGGCCGGGCTGCCCGTATCTCTGCCGTTCCCGCAAGGATATTTTTGGCCGATACGTGAATCGTCCCCCCACCGGTCAGGGAACTGTCGAGGAACAAGAAGAGATCATTGAGCATCAGGCGCACAAGACCCTCATCCAGCGGCACCCCCCAGAATCGGAAGGAATCGCAAACTCGCAGTTCACCCGGGTGCCACGGACAGAGAGGGTCCCCACATCCCTGATGAGGCTCACCATATCCGTAGTTTTTCCCTGCAGGGTCGCTTCACCGGAGAAATTCAGGAGTTGATCCGATAATTCGCGGGCCCGGATCAGGCTGTCCTCGGCGCGATTCAGGCGACCATATCCAGAGTCGGACTCTTTTAACTCCATCCTCGCCAGCTGGATATTTGCCAGCACTGACGAGAGAATATTATTGAAATCATGGGCCACCCCCCTCACCATCAGGTTGAGGGACTCCAGTTTCTGCGTCCGCAGGACCTCGTACTCCTTTTTCCGGCTCTCTGCTGCATTCCGGAAGGTAAGGACTACTCCCACCCGCTGGCCATCGGTGTCAAAAATGGGTTCGGCATAGCTTGCCATCACCAGGGCATTGCCGGAACGGGACTGGACCGGGATATTCCTAAGACGCTCTCCCGCAGTTCCGGAAGAAGCCAGGGATTGTAAGGATGCAGCAATTTTTCCGGCAACCAAGGCGTCGGTGCCGGCAAATACCTGACCGATACCGGTGCCGGTCGCGTCTTCTTCCGACCAGCCGAGCTGCTGCAGGGCGGCTTCATTGATAAGCACGATATTGAGATCCGTATCTGCGGTGATCACTCCTTCTTCGATCAGAATGGGGTGCACCATTTCATCGTGAATATCGCTATCCAGCGACTCGGTGGCGAGCTTGCGTTCGGTCAGTTCTATGAAATGCAGGAGCCGCTGGAGTTGCGCATTGGTCTTTCTGAGCTCCGCAGTGCGTCGTGCAATCACCACTTCAAGATGGGCCCGGTATTTTTTGAGTTCGTTGTGTGAAACGGATATTTTCTTCTCGGCATCGTGCCGGTACTGTGCCAGTTCCAGTGCGACAATGAGTTCGCGTTCATCCAGGGGCCGGGAGATAAAACCGTACCGGCCGGGATGCTGTGCCTGTGCCCGTCTCGCTTCTTCAGGAGAATTCGCGATAAAAATAATTGTATCCTTATGCCGGGCGGAGAGCGGTTCAGCCACGGGAGTGCCCTCGGGCCTGCCGGGTATCACCAGGTCCATGACAGTGCGGACTTTTCAGCAGACGCATGCTTCACCGGATCTTCCCCGCCAGAGACGATCGCGGCAACGGTATAGCCGTTCTTTTTTACCAGGGCAGAAAGCTCAGTTGTCTGTTGGGGATCATCAACAACGATCATCACCGGGAGCCGGGTCATAACAATGCTCCCGGATTCCATCCCATTCTTCCAAAACACCTTGCCGATCCAAATCTCATATCTCACACCCGTTTACTGGTACTTAATCTTCAGCAGTTTCAGGCAGTACTGGTCGATCGAATCGATCATTGCTTTCTTTGCCTGTTTGACCTTCTTTTCATCATCCGAGAGGAAGTCATGCGCCACGTACTCAAGCAGGGTCACATAGTAATGCTGGGGTCCAAATTTTACCTTGATCTCATCCAGGCAGGCCATTGCTTCGTACTGCTTGCCGCTCATCAGCTCAAAGGCAAAATCCAGGAGCACAAGGGCATTGGGGGGCATGTTCTTCATCAGCGCAAGCTTCCGGAAACGGTAATAGGTCTCGACCCGGGCAGTAATCACCGAGAGTTTCATCCCGTAATAGAGGGGCTCGAGATCCTCGGGGTACTGCTGGGTCATCTGCTTGACTACCCCCGCAACACCACCGGCATCCCGCTGTTCGAGCTTGAGCTTGTACAGTTCCCGGAGGAAGTACATGTCATTTGAGAACCGCTCGATCGCTATACTGAAGTTCTCCCCGGATGTCGCTTTTGCTGTCGCGGGAGGCCTTCTCAAGCCCGATCCTTATGAGCTCCCGCTCGCTCGGGAACCACTCGATGACCTGCTTGATCATGAACCAGAAGACCTTGTTGATACGTGGATCGTCTACGACATCAAGATCCTTGAGCCGGTTGACCGGGGGGTTCAAGCGGATCAACTCGATCATCTGTTCGCGGGCCGAAAGCGCCATCTTGTTCGGCCCCCGGACGGGACCGGCGGGATCCGGCACGGAACCCTGCTGGGTGGAGAGAACAAAAAAACAATAGGAGATCGCCGGGCAGATGATCGCATCCACGTTCCGGTGGGGTTTGAGCTGCTCGATCGCTTCGGAATATTTCCCGGAATTGATCATCTTCAATCCCAGCATGATGTCATAGATGGTCCGCCCCTTACGCTTGCGCTTGTTGCGTATGGCGTGATCGAAGAGCTTCTCCACAAACGGAACTTCGGCAGAGCGTTTGCTGAGATCCAGGACCCGGGCCGTTATAGTATCGATAAACTTGTCATGGAGATCATCGTTGATATCCGGGAGGGTCTTTTCAAGGGTCGCAATGACGTGCCCGAAAAAAACCGGGATATTGGCATCAATTTTATCAATGTTTTTTTCAATGTAATCAAAAAAATCCCGTTTTATCTGGTCGAGCTTAATCCTGACGATCGCATCAGGCTGCCACTCTTGATCCATGCTCTTATTGCACGTTGGAGAGTTATTAAATTTGTTAAAAAATGCAGGAGTGGGGGCTGGAAGGCTCCGCCGGTAAGAGTGGGGCTGGGATCAGATTGAAAAAACGGATCGTAAAAACGGGGATTAAAACCGGAAATTGCGCCGTTTGATCTTCCCGGACACAAATGTTAATCCCTGTTCCGGCCAAACATCAGGACGAGAAACACCCATGCTCTTTATGGATTTTGCAAAGACCTGCGAGAAACTTGAGGGCATCTCCGGCCGGCTGGATATGATCGATCTCATCAGCACGGTCCTGCCCACCTTATCTCCCGAAGAGTTACCCGTCTTTGTCCGGCTTGTGAGGGGGAGAATTTTTCCTGACTGGAGTTCCCAGAAACTCGGGATCGGGCCAAACCTCCTGTATGAGGCCATCGGGTACATGGCGGGCATAAAAAAAGAGCAGGTGATCGAGAAGATCAACCAGACCGGTGATATCGGGCAGGCGGTTGAGGATCTCCTGGGAGAGAAGTCGATGACCACCTTCTTCCACGAGGACCTTGACCTTGTCCGGGTTGACCGGGAACTCGTTGCCATCGCGGCAATGGAAGGGAAAAAGTCCCAGCGGGAGAAACTCCTCGCGGTCCGCAGGCTGCTGGGCAATGCCCATCCCCTCGAGGGCAGGTATCTCGCCCGGATCATGCTCGAAGAGCTCCGCATCGGCGTAGGGGAAGGGAGCGTGAGGGATGCGATGGCAAAAGCCTTTGCCGTTGACTCAGCTCTTGTCGAACACGCGATGCAGGCATTGAACGATTCCGGTGAAGTGGCCCGCCTGGCAAAGATCGGTCCCGAGGCGCTCAGGGAGGTCCAGATCACCCCCTTCCACCCGGTGCGGATGATGCTTGCCCAGCAGGGTTCGATTGCTGATATGATAGAGGAGCATGGTGCGATTGCCGCAGAGTACAAGTACGATGGCTCGCGGTTCCAGTTCCACAAGAAAGGCAACTGGGCCCGCCTGTACTCGCGCCGGCTTGAAGATGTGACCGGGGCATTGCCGGACGTGATCCAGCAGCTGCTCGGTGCAACAGACCATGATGTGATCCTTGACGGAGAAGTCATTGCGATCAAGGATGGCAAGCCCATGCCGTTCCAGTCGGTACTCCGCCGGTTCCGGCGCCGCCATGATGTGGCCGAGGCTACCGAGGCGATCGAGCTCGTACCGAATGTCTTTGATATTCTCTGGCTCGATGGCGAGACCATGATTGACCTTCCGCTCACCGAACGCAGAAAAAGGCTCGAGAGCGTGCTGACGATGTACATCGCCCCTCAGGTGGTGAGCGGTGATGCTGCTGAGATCGAGAAGACGTACACCGATGCACTCGCCGCCGGGCATGAAGGCATCATGATCAAGGTGCCCACATCCCCCTATTCACCGGGCCAGCGGGGGAAGAACTGGATCAAGATCAAGCCCGAAGTGGACACGCTCGATCTTGCGGTGATCGGCGCCGAGTGGGGCGAAGGGAAGAGGGCACACGCGTACGGTTCGTTCCTTGTGGCGTGCCAGGATGAAGGGAAACTCATACCTCTGAGCAGGGTTGCCACGGGCTTTTCCGATGAACAGCTGGCGGAAGTCTACGGGTTGCTCAAGGATACCGTGATTGCAAAGAGCGGAAAGGAAGTGACGTTCGAGCCGTCGCTGGTCTTTGAGGTGGGATATGCGGAGCTGCAGGCCAGTACTAATTACGATGCCGGCTTTGCCCTGCGATTCCCCCGGTTCATCCGTCTCCGGGATGACAAGGATCTCACCGATATCGAGACGCTCGACAGTATCCGGGGCCGGTACAAACGACAGGCGAATTCCGCCCAGGCCTACAAGGCCTAAAAGAGTGTCCGCTGGGTTTTGAGTTCCGGGATCAGTGTGCTGTGCCCGAGCCACGCTCCCGAGTCGAGCCGGGCGGAGACTTCGGTGACTGCACTATCGAGGGTCGGGCAGACCACGGACGGGGCATGCATGGCCTTCCGGGTTGCTTCCCGGATCACCCATGTGCCAAGCGGGGCCCAGTACTCGCTGGATACATTCCGGACAATGATCACCCGGGCGCAGCGCCGTACACTTTTGAGATACTCACAGGCAGCAAGCCTCGCCGAGTAGTACGCCCCCGAGATGGGGGAGTAGCCTTTCTTGGTCAGGCCCTCCCGGTCCTGCACGATCACGGCTTCATCACCGGCCCAGAGCGTCTGTTTCCCCCAGCACTCGATCATCTCGTACTTCCAGTCGCCCGGAACAAGGATGCAGAGGATCCGGTTCCCGTAACACTCACCGTCAAAGAGGCGGATCTCGTCGAGTGGGGGATACCGGGCAATCTCCCGCTTCATCTGGATCGACAGGGTGTCGTCAACGGCCGTGATGGCCCAGCGGGTGGGAACGAACTTCCGCCGTTTGCCAAGCTGCCCGGCCGTCATCAGCTTGGTGATCTGGTACACATCGATTGCCGAATCCATCAGCGCCACGCAGGCATCGGTCGCAGTCACGTCCGTATCGGAGGTGACCCGGTCCACCGCACGCTCCACCCGGGCACTGCCGATCACATCCATATGTCTGACCGGGCCGGTCAGGCCCACCGGGGCAACCGTCCCATCGAAGTTCAGGCTGAACGCAACCGGTTTGGTAAAGAGCACATCCACGTCGAGCGGGATGGTGGAGAGGGCGATCTCCTGCAGGTTCCCGGCCACAGCCTCCAGCCCGGAATTTCCCCGGATGGTGCGGGCACGGATCCCTACGATGTCTTCCATGCCGAGATTCTGCCGGATCCACTCCGGGGGATTGTCGGAATCATTGATCAGCAGGGGTCCGCCCTGAATATCCGGATAGCCGTAACTCCCGATGAAGACTGAGGGAGAACTGCCCTGGTAATCCATGCTTGTCTTAATAGAACTCTGGGCATGGAAGCGGCTCATGATGGGGCAGCGGGAGAGACCGCACAGGCCTTTACCCTTGCATTCTGCGCACCGCATCATGCCGGCGCCACCCGGTCAGGGAAGGTGATTGCCCTCCCATCGGTACTCCTGGCAGAGGTACTCATGGTGAGAGCTGCTGGATCTCGATGGTTTTGAGAACCCGGTTATCGGGATCGATGAAGGAGACACGCCATCCCACATCATACCGGGCCCCGCATTCCGGGCAGATCAGGATCACCCGGAACATCTCCCGGGTATCCTTGATGGGACGATCCTTGTGGTCAATGACAGAAATAAAGGAGGTGTGAAATCCGTACGTGTAGGCGCATGAGGGGCATACGCGGATCTCATCCGTGGGCTTGAGGGTGACGATATCCTTTGGTTCCGGCATAAAATTCCCTGATCAGATCTTTTTTGCAGCTGTTCCCGATGAAGGTTTGCCGCGGCTGGCAATATCGCAGATGATGGCGGCAGCATTTTTCTTCCCATTGATGGCGGTATGCACTTCGCGGAAGGGCCGGGGAGTCAGCGCTACGGTCTCACGGATCTTCTTCTCCAGGGTTTCCTGGGTGACGAGACGCCCGTCAATGCTGATGCCTGCCCCGAGATCAACGATCTTTTTTGCGTTGTTCTGCTGCTCGGGGTGGCCGGGATCCATGATGATCAGAACGGGTTTTTCAAAGAGCAGGGCTTCGTGCAGGGTTGTGAGGCCCCCATGCACAATCGCGATCCGGGTCCGGGCAAGGTGCTCGTAAATATTGGGAACATAGCCGTGTGAGATAAAATTCCCCGAAGTGTCCGGGAGATCCTTTCCGGTGTAAAATACATCGAAACAGAGATCTTTTCGCTTGTCGGCAATGGCCTTGAGCATCTGGTACATCGGGAGTTTGTACGGTTCTCCCCCAAAACTGGCAAAGAACGTCTTCCTGGCATACGTGTACCGGGCGGGATCGAAATCGTAAAACGGGCCGGTGAACGAGTACCGCCCCTCTTCTCCTTCCGGGACCACAATATTGTATTCGCTGACCGTATCGGGTGCGGGATAATCGGGGATGATCACCTGGTTGGCAATCCGGATGTACCGCCGTATCAGGAAATTGAGAGTATTCCAGACTGGATTTGTCTCCCCGCCCGGCCCATTGAAGTGATTCTGGTTAGTGACAAAGACTACCGGGACATTTTGTAATCGTGCGGCAAGGACACCGGCGTACATCGTGTCGCAGACAACGCAGTCAAACTGGTGTTCGATAATCAGGCTTCGGACGCTCAGGCCGGAACGGATCATATCGAGCAGGATAAATTTCGAATACCAGAGCGTCTTTTTGAGACTGAAAAACCCATTTTCTCCTTCAAGGCAAACTTCCCGGGGCGTGGTATGGACATGCGTGCACCCGTGCTGTTTCATGAATTCGCAGGATTTGCCATACCCGGCAAAATGGACCGTGTGTCCCTCCTGCTGCAGGTAATGCCCGAGATGGAGACACCGGGATGCGTGCCCGAGTCCTTCACCACAAACAACAAAGAGAATTTTCATTAAAACCTTCCGGAACCTGGGGGAAATACGCCGATTTATGATAGTAGTTTTGGAAGTCTGCTCATTAAAAGTGATTGACTTGATAGCAGTCATAAAAAAAACAGGGTCCCTGACAAAAACTCTGGTCTTATCCGGCACCGCCATAGTCATTTATACCAGCGGGCAGATACCGTTGGTTTATGAACGGTGCGGATCTTATCCAGATAATCTCGGTCCTGATCGAAGTTGTCATCACGGCCGGGGGAGTCTTTATGGCGGTAAAGCGAGAGAAAACATTCGGCTGGGCAATCGCCGCCACGTTTGCCCTCTTTGTGATCTTCGATCTCTCCCGGATGGGAATTATTCCCTTCCTTGCCGGGATTGACACATTCCTTTTCCTGGGGGCAAATATCGCCATGCTCATCGCGGTATGGCTGATGATCAGGGAAAAGTAAACCGGATTTATTCTTTTTTTTAATTCTCTAAAAAACCATTTTCAACCGGGTCTTCGTTTTTCCGCATTACGGGGAGGATGAATAATCGCTCCAGCACATCCACAGAGAGGAATTACCGGAATTACGCTATCAGGCTGGATGGGGTGAAAGGGAAAAAAGAGAAGGAAAGGAATGTTACTTTTCCACTTTGCGGATCTTCATCCACATGTCCTTGTCCAGTGACTCAATCTTATGAGCATCGTGGGCATGCTTTACGATCTTGTTGTCCAGTTCCTGCACATTGGCTGCGGGTGCTTCAAACGGGCAGTCCATTCCGATGTCTTTGCACTTGAACGATACCATGGTTTTTCACCAGCGGGCCTTATGATGAACGCTCTATATATACCTTTTAATACATTTCAAAACCGGAAACATCAATCGCCACGTCACAATATCAGACATGGGGATTCCCTGCGGGGACACGAGAAAAAAATCTTCCTAATACTACCTTCCGGATCCCGGATCACTCAGGACGTGGTGATTCGATTTGTTTTTCCGGAAGGCGTCCATGGTCTCCCTGATACGGCGCCCCAGCCAGCGTTCATCAAACTCAGAGGGATAGACAAATTTTACCTGGCTGGATACCTCCCAGTCGCCCCAGGATTTTTGATCCGCAACCCGTGAGAACAGGGGAGTCCCCGGAAGAGGGAGGGGTATGGTAAACCAGGCTTCATCGAGAGGGAGTGACAGGGTCAGGGCAAAGGTTTTCTCTATCGTCTCGTCCGGATAGCCGACCATGAAAAATCCGGCTGTGCCAATCCCTGCATGGGAGAAGAGACGGACTGCCCGGACTCCCGCCTCCACCGTGACGCGTTTGTTCATGAGCCGGAGGGTTTCATTACTCCCGGATTCAAGGCCCAGGTACACCCGGATACAACCAGCCTCTTTCATCAGGGTGACCAGTTCTGGCGTGAGCTTGTCAACCCGCGAGAGGCAGGTCCAGCGGGTCGGTACGTTTCTCTGGCACATTTCATGACAAAATTCCGCCAGGTACTCACTATCGAGAGTGAAACAATCGTCGGCAATCCAGAGACAATCATAGCCCAGGGAAATGATCTCGTCGATCTCAAAAAACACCTTCTCCAGCGGGGGTTTCCTGAACAGATCCCCCCACACGGGTTTTGAACAGAAATCGCAGGAGAACGGGCAGCCCCGCGTGACGAGCAGGGTTGTCTGTTTGAGACCGGTGTTCTGTTCCATGACTGTCTGGTACCGGGAGTGATCGAATCCCGAGCGGTCCGGGAGGGGAAGCCGGTCAAGAATTTCTGAAGAGTGATGGACGGGGGGCGTACACGTGAGACTGCCACCCCGGTTCCGGTACAACCCCGGGTAGGACGCGAGATCCAGCGGGGCCAGGTCACCCGGGGTACTGCCGGTTGTCAGGTAATCGTGACAGAAACGCGGGAAGGTCAGGTCGCTTTCACCGCAGAAGGCCACATCAAACTGTTCTGCAAACATCGCGGGATTCACCGTAGGGAGGGGGCCCCCGGCAACAAAGAGTGTCCCGGGCAATCGTTCCCGCAGTTCCCGGAGCAGGTCAAACGCATTCCTGCTCATAGTGACCATAATGGAGATGCCGATGATCGCGGGTCGGGATGTCACCATCCGGTCAACCGCTTCATCAAAAGTGAACGTGCAGTCCTCAACCGTGACCGGGACACCGAGTTCCCTGAGCTGGCTGGCGAGGTACGCAATCCCCAGCGGGGGAAAGAGCTTCTCGACCGGGTCCCTGCTCCGGAAGTACGGGTACACCAGGGCAACACCCGGCCCGGATGTCGGGGTCATGTCCCCTCACCCGAAGCAAAGCCAATATGGTACCGCACTTCGGGGTATCGCTTCGAATCTCCAGAGGGGCCTACTTCAATACAAAAACCTGCCCAGCAGAGATCCCCTGTATATTCCCGGCCCCGGAAGACCGTTAAAGGCACATGCGGGGGAACGATGGGCGGGTCCAGAAAGAACCGGATCGCATGCACGGGATCTATCAATGAAACGGGCAGGTTGCCAGACCCTACCGGTTCCCACCCGGGGGGAGGGGGAGCAGGTTTCCCGTCCCACCCGTGCGTGAACCATGCGGCACTGAGCTCATTTAACAAGCAGAGGTGCCCGCCGGTCTTTGACAGGATGTCGCTTTCGACCGCTACATCCACACCATGCCCCTTCACCCGGTAGGTGAAGGTCACCTTCCCCAAGGGGGGTATCATCTCAAAGGACGGGTGTATCCCAAACAGTCTTCTGAGGGGGAGCAGGGGCAGCATAACCAAATTCTGGAGCCGGGGAAACCGCATGTACGCGCTGATACCCATCTCGATCCAGCTAGTGAGAAGAGGGGACAGTTCCTCCCGCAGGCGCCATTTCATGCAGGTATCAATGGTAAAGGTCCGCCGGAAGATTTCCGTATCCTGGTAATCAGTCCAGGACCGGGAAAAGAAGGTACATTCCTCCTGCCGTAGCGCCACACTCCCGATACCCATGCCCTCACCGGTCAGGTTGCAGTCCCCGTACCAGACCAGCAGGCCACGCGCCAGGCTCTTGCTGATTCCCTCTCCTGAATAATCTGCCGCGGGTACAATACGGAGTTTATCCATGCTCTCTATGGAGAACATTTGATCATGCACATTATATACCCCCGTATGAGACAAACACGTTTCATATCGCGGGACGATTACCATGCAATACCGGGAAAGTTGACAGATTTTTAAAAGAACTTCCCGTAGTGCGTAAAAAATTTTAGAAAGAAAAAGATGGGCCCGCTGAGATTCGAACTCAGGACCTCCGCCATGTCAAGGCGACGTCATAGCCAACTAGACCACGAGCCCTCGTAAGTCTGATACCCCATAACATCTGTGCTAGTATTATTAAAAATTAGTGTACGGAATGGTCAAAACCGGGCCTCGTACGGGTGCCCGGGACCTTTAATACGCACACCCGCATACGATTAAACCGGTGAAATGGTATGTCCGATGACACTGGCACTAAAACACAACTCTTCGTGTATGAGCAGGAAGCAAGCCGCATGGAGCTGCTCATCCGCATCCTCTACTGGATCCTGATTGGTATCGTCCTCTGGGTGTATGGCATGATCGCGTTCATCTGCCTGTTCGTCCAGTGGTTCCATGTCCTGATTCTCGGCAGCAGGAACGAGTGGCTCTCGAACTTTGCCAAGGGGTATCTCGAATACCTGGTGAACGTGATGGGGTACACCTACATCATGACCGACAAGCGCCCGGACATCTTCCCGGTTGCCGTAAAGATATTTGAAGAAAAATCCTGATGGCTACAGCCCAAATCATTTTTTTATTTGATCTCGTTATCCCAGTCTTGCGAATGATAACCATTCCACAACGATCCCGCTCATTTACGCACCGGGCGGTTGATCCGGACCAGTTCCTCAAATGAGAAGGGGTTTAACGTTTTTAACCCGGTAAAAACAATACAAACCTGTGGGAATTCTCGCTCGCATTGCATCGTTTTTTTCGAATATTTTCGGGAAGAAAAAAGTCCCGGTTCATGAGAACTGTTCCTTCTGCGGGCAGCGGGAGTACCTGCCATTCCACTGCGAGTATTGTGGCCGGTATTTCTGCGGCAAACACCGTCTTCCCTGCGAGCATGACTGTAAAAATATCAGGGACTGGAAGAGATCTTCATCGGAAGGTGCAACGGTAGAAAGTAAAGCGGGAAATCTGTTTGTCAGGAAATAATCCTGATCCCTGAGGCAGGGTCACGACTGCGGATGATCCAAACCGCCCCTTTTTTTCCCGGGTAATCCAGATCCGGTCAGGACAAATACCAGCAGGCTCCCCCGACCGGGAAAAATCATCAAAAGATAATTTGATATAGGATTTTCACTCCAGATAGACAATACTTGGCGAACAGGTTCGCAGGAGTTAGCGGTAGCAGTGACAGATTTTCCGGCTGTATCGATATTATGTGTTGATGATGAGCCGTTTTTTTTGGATAGTTTCAAAAAAATCCTTGAACGGGAACCAGGATTTTCCGTACAAACCTGCTGCACAGGTGCTGATGCAATCGAATGTATGCACCTGAATTATTTTGACGTGATCATCGCAGATTATTCCATACCGGATATCGATGGGATTACTCTTCTCAAGGGTGTCCGGGCCCGGGGGTATGTGGGCATCTTTATCATTGTTACTGGCAAGCATCGTGCCCATATTGCGATTGATGCACTCAATCACGGGGCAAACTACTATTTCCAGAAAGGCGGGGAAGCGGTGCAGGATATCCCCCAGCTCGTGACATTCATCCGGAAAGGAGTGGGTAAGAACTATGGGGGGTCACCTCATCCCGAGAGCGGCAGCCGGTACCGCTCCATCATCGATGACCACCCGGATCTGCTCTGCCGGTTCAGGCCGGATGGCACCATCACCTTTGTCAACGATACTTACGGGCAGTTTGCTGGAGTGCCAGCCGATACCTGCCCGGGGAGTAATTTTATCGCAACTATTCCCGGGAAAGACAGGAAGGCAGTTGAACTGCAGTTGCAGGCCCTCACACCCGCCAAACCCGGGGTGTTCATCGAACATGCGGTCCTGAAAGGTGACGGATCCGCTCCCACGCTCCATTGGAGTTACCGGGCACTGTTCACCCAGGGCGGTAATGTCACAGAGTACCAGACTTCGGGAAGGGATATCAGCGACCTGGCCCGGCAGGGTGAAGTTCCCGGGGAACGGAATACGGCCCCGACCAACTCCCTTCCCCAAGTACCGGCTCCTTCGCCCGCCTCGTCCGAAGAATGGAAATTCCTGGCAGAGACCATCAAGACCCTGGAGAACCCGGTGTTTGCCATTGATCGCCACGGTATGGTGATCACCTGGAACGCAGCAATGGAGCAGCTGACAGGAGTCCTGGAGTCGGACATGCTGGGTAAGGGAGGGAACACGTATGCGATTCCTTTCTACGGGGAAGCCCGGCCCATGCTCATTGATTACATCATCACACCGGCCGACAAAATAGTACCGGGGAAATTCCCGGCAATAAAAAAAGTCGGCGATACCTTCATCGGGGAGATGGAGCACGTGAAGATTTTAGGAAAACCCATGTTCCTCTGGGGCAAGGGAACCGCGGTCCGCGATGCAAAAGGGGATCTCATTGCTGCGGTGCAGGTGATTACGGTCGGGGAACGACAGGTTGTCCCCGACGGAATAGTACAGGAGGCCTTCTGGGCGGAATTTCCAGCCTGACGCTCAAGGTGGCGGGCGAGGGGATGGGGGGTGCCATTGCCGGGGCCCTCGGTTCCACCACCGGAGGGTACGGGGTCTATATTACCGACAAACGCCTGTTCGTGATCCAGAACCCGGATCACGACCTGACGAAGGTCCAGGGGGTTCAGTTCGGGGCCTTCATGATGGACGAGCTCTTCGGAACAACGGTTGATATTCGTCCGAAAACCATCCAGGAACTGGAACGAAACAAAATTTTTGAAACCGACAGGAACGAGATCACCGCACTTACGTTAAAAAAACCGGTACTCCTGTCGGGATATCTTACGATCAATTCGGGAAAGGCACCCGTCTTCAGGGTGTATATCGATCATAAAAAAGCCTACCAGCACATCGAGCAGCTGATGAGAACCTTCTCTCCTGAACTATTGCACCAGGAATGAGAAAGAACGGTTACATCTGCCCCCGACACGGAACCCGGAAAGATCCGGTCGCGCGTGGGAATCCCCCAATGAGTCTGGCCTATGGGCCTACACCGGTAAAAGAACCATTGAGAAATGCTTCGATGATCAGTATGCACCCCGGGTTCTACCAGAGCCAAGGATTTAAATCGGAATAATTTTTTAAAGGAAACACGGGTCTGGCATGAAAACGATCTGCTCATTTTGCGATACCATCATCAGTCCCGGGACACCGGGAGATGACCGGGTCAGCCACGGAGTCTGTACATCCTGTTATACAAAAATTCTCACCGAACACGGGTTCAATCTCAGGAAATTTCTCAATCTGCTCGATGCACCTGTTTTTCTTGTTGACGGGGATGCCAATGTACTTGCAGCCAACAGGCTTGCTGCAGAAGCAGTCAGAAAACCCATTGGAACAACCCGAAAACAGCTCTGCGGAAATGTCCTTGAATGCATCAATGCATTTCTTCCGGAGGGATGCGGGAAGACTTCCGGCTGTCCCGATTGCACCGTCAGGAATTCGGTAAACGAGACCTACAAATACGGGACGCAGATAACCCGCCGTCCCGCAGTCATTACCCGGCAGAACGGGAGCGCGGAAGAGACGGCGCACCTCCTGGTCTCCACACAAAAGGATGGCGGTGTCGTTTTGCTCCGCCTTGAATTTTGTGCGCAGGTCTAAAAAGAGCCCCTTCAAAGAGAGCCCGGGTTTTTTGTCCGGTTCCCCGTTCCATTTTTCTGAAGGGATAAACCACAATCAATATAACAACACATCCCCAGTATTTTTACCGGAGAGAGGGCGTATTTTCCATCCTGCGAATTCCAGATAAGTGCCTGCACGGGCTGATGGCCGATCCCGGAACGGAACGGGTAGTATCACCCTGTTTCTTGTCATTATTATTTTCGCTTTTGTCCTGCGGACAGCCTCCGTGGCTGCCGAAGTGATTCCCAATACTTCGGGGCAGACAGAAAAAACTGCGCCGGAACAGGTACGGATCGGTATCTATGTGGTAGACTTCAACCGGGTGGACGTGGGGGCCGGGACGGTCGGTGCGGATTTTTACCTGCATCTCAAATCCGATGAACCAATATCGATCAATGATATCGAGCTGATGAACGGGATGATAACATCCACCTCAACCGTCGAAGACAAGCCCCGGGAAAAGGAGTACCGGATCATTGCAGTCCTGACTACGGAACCCGATCTCAGCCGTTACCCTTTTGACCGGCATACCCTCCCGATAAAGTTCGAACCCAAAACGAAGAACGAACGGGAGATGATCCTCGTGACTGATCCGGCAGAGATTGGTCTCGATTCCGAAGCGGATCTTCCCGGTTGGGCACTGACCGGGAGTGGCTCGTACGTCACGAACAATTCCTACCTGAAAAATGAGATTCCCTATTCGCGGGCGGTCTTCACCTATGGAGTAGTCCGGGATGTAGCCTCAACGATCCTGAAATTTTTCCTGCCCATCATGCTCATCGTCATCGTCTCGCTCTCATCGCTGATGATGAAGGTCTCGTCCCGGCTGGGCCTGAACGCCTCGATGTTCCTTGCAGCGGTGCTCATCCACTGGCGTGTCGCAGATGCGATCCCGCTCGTTGCCTATGCCACCTTCCTCGACCTGTTCATGATCATCACGTATGCAACGCTCGTCATGGTACTGGTATCGGGAATACTGATCCTGAAATTCACGGGAGATGGGAATATGACCCGGGTGGAACAGGTGAACCACTGGTCGATCCGCATTATACCAGTCGTCTCAGTCGTGTTCTATTTCCTTCTCTTCCTCACTCTCGCGTGAAGAGAACTCGCAAATACTTTTTTTAATCCGGGTCTGGATAAAACGCTGCCGGAAAAAACTGCCTGTTTTTTAGGAAAAGATGGGGTTGGCAGCCTGAAAATTGTTGTATTGCCGGAGAATCACAAAATCTCCGCAGGTAAAAATGCCCCTGTGAAAATGTGCAAAAATTGCAATTCATCACAAAGATTATCTGGATAACTCCCTGTTACTTCACTATCAAGGGAAAACCATGACCAGTAAAACTCTCTCGGATTGTGCTCTCTGTCCCCACCTGATCGCGTGTGATGCACATATTACTGGGGGCACGCACAAGCACCTTGAGGAACCCTCGCCGGGCGAAATGGTTTTTGAAACGGATTCTTAGTTCTATTTTAACATTTTTTTGGCCGGGATTAACCGGATCTTTACGCATATCAAAAATCTTAAAATATTCTCAGTCGAAGTCGCAAATAGTCGTAAACGCGAATGTCCGGACTAAGATTCTTGTTTTTTATCCATCCCGAAATTTTGAAATTTTTTTTGAAAAAGTTGGATTTACCTGCTATCATGTGAAATTTTTTCCACCAGAGGTATAATTCGCATAGCATCGAGCCTCAAGGAGGAAATTGTATCCCGGCCTCATTAAAATTGAGAGAACATTTGAAAGCCTGATTAAAAGACAGGTTTAAATCAAGGGGTTTACTCATGAAACATATGAAAGAAGAGTTAAAAATAGGAATCTTCGTTACCGCTTTTTTTCTGGTAGTAATCGGAGGCTCTGTTCTTTTCATAACCAGCGATATCGTCACCTCATGGTATCCCAGTTATCCCATAGATTACAAGGTAGTTACCACCATTGATAGGACGATTATCCCGGTCCCTGTACCCGAGGGGTCACCCGCGCTCTACCCGTATCAGGTCTCAAACTATTCGAAATACCAGTATGGGGTCTGGAAGTTTGACAAGGGGAGCGGTTATGATATCCGGCTGGACCTTATGCCCGCCGGGTATAGCAATGCCTCAGTTACCCATACCGCACGACTGCTGAATTTCTTTGCCATGACGGATGTCCATATCACGGACAAAGAAACCCCTGCCCAGGGGATCTATGCCGGCTACATGGGTGGGAACCCTTCGGGATATTCCGCCGTCCTGCTCTCAACAACCCAGGTGCTTGACGCAGCGGTCCAGACGGCCAACGCCCTGCATATCCAGAAACCATTTGATTTCGGAATCTTCCTGGGCGATGCCATCAACAGCGACCAGCACAACGAACACCGGTGGTATATCGATACCCTTGACGGTAAAAAGATCATCCCCGATTCCGGGACCAGGGATGATCCCATCCCGGGGCCTCACAATGATTACCAGGACGAATACAAAACGGCGGGGCTGAACAAATCAATCAACTGGTACCAGGTGCTCGGTAACCATGACCAGTACTGGATGGGCACAAACGTACCGAATGCCTGCGTGAAAAAGACATTATTGGGCGAGGAGATCCTCAACCTGGGAGACCAGTACTATGACCCGCATGTGCTCGACACCCGGGGTTTCTATATGGGCTCTATCGACGGGAGAACTCCGTACGGGGACATTATAGGTGCGGGACCGGTAGCAGATTTCCCTGAGCCGCCCCAGGTCAACGGAAGCGATTCTGAACGACGTGCACTCTCCCGGTCAATGTGGATGGACGAATTTTTCTCGACTACGTCCAACCCCAAAGGTCACGGGTTTAACAACTCTGATGTGGATGCAGGATTTGCCTGTTATTCCTTCGAACCGAGGTCGGATGTCCCGATCAAGGTCATCGTGCTCGACGATACCCAGAGAGATACCGATCCCAATGTAGGTCCCTACATGTACGCCTCGCTCGATACAGCCCGGTACACCTGGCTGGTAAAGGAACTCGACAAGGGTCAGGCTGAAGGCCAGCTCATGATCATTGCTGCGCATATGCCGATACGCAATGAACCGGCAAACACTTCGCGGCTCTGGAGTCCCGGCTCTCCGGTGCCTGAGCAGAAACTGGTGGATACCTTGCGCACTTATCCAAACCTCCTCATGTGGATCTCGGGACATGTTCACCGGAACACCGTTACCGCGTTCAGCTCACCGGATCCCGCCCACCCGGAACTCGGGTTCTGGGAAGTTGAGACTGCGTCATTGCGGGATTTCCCCTAGGAGTTCCGTATGTTCGAGATCGACCGGAACAGCGACAATACCATCTCAATCTTTGCAACGGACGTTGATCCGGCTGTCAGGGAGGGATCGATTGCCGCAAAATCGCGGTCCTATGCGATCGCAACGCAGCAGATATTCAATACCGCCATCGTTCCTCAGCCAAGCGGGGTATACAACGCGGAACTGGTCAAACAACTGACACCGGAGATGCAAGCAAAGATACAGAACAACGGGACTCCCATCAGCAGCCCCTGATTTTTCTTTTGCCGCCCGGGACAAAATTCGCCGGGGATTTTCCTGCAGTCATTGAGCGAATGCATGCTTCTTTTCAGACACAGTTCCAGTTCAGGAAACGGTTCATGACCCACGGAAACATGCCTGCCATGCGGAACCTGGCGCTGATGGCCCTTCCCTGGAGGGGGAGAATACGATTCAAATGAACAGTAAAAAATCCAGGAACTCAAATGTTTATATTCCCATTATCACCATCTTTGATCTGTATGATCGACACTATCGTTACCAAGGTGAAGGGATTTCTCATAAGTCCCGTTGCAACATTCCAGCAGTCCCGTGACGACGAAACCCGTACGGTTCTTACCTATCTGGCCGCACTTCTCCTGTTCGATTCAGTCATCACCGCCATAATTGCCGCTATCATGATACCCGGTGGCATTTCAACCACGGTCCTGGTATTTGTCATGATGCTGATCGGCGGGATTATCTTTACGCTCGTTGGTTCTGCATGGCTTCACCTGTGGGTGTATCTCCTCGGAGGGCGCAAAGGAATCATGCAGACCTTCAAGGCGGTTGTCTACGGGAATACCCCCAGGTTTATTCTCGGGTGAATTCCTTTTATCGGGGTTGTTTTCATGCTCTGGTCGTTGATCCTCGGGATCCTGGGAATCCGCGAACTTCATGAAATCAGCATCGAAAAAGCGATCCTTGCGGTTGCCATTGCCGTCATCATCCCGCTGATCATCATCCTTATCATCGGAGCGTACTTCATTTCCTCATATGCGTCGACCATGGGAATGCCGATCCCATCCGGCAATACCTTCCCGATGCCCGACTATTAATGGCGACGATGAAGGCGCCATAGTAATTCCTTTTTTCCATTATTCCAGCAACTAATGCGCCACTCTCAAACGTGGATTTTTAATCGGCGTTATCGGGTTGCTCATCTGCCGGCAACCCTAACCTGATGATCGAACATAGTACCGGAATCTTCCTCGAACATAGTACCGGAATCTTCCCGCACGAAAAAGTGAATTGCATTAAAAATGGCGGAAATAAAATATTTTTGATTACTTGTCACGTCGGTACATTTATTATATCGCGAAGAGCATGAACGATTATCCCGGGATCATGCCGCCATCTCCATAATGAACAACCTGCGATTCGCCGGACCTACAGGATCCCGGATTGAAAAATGGCTGCATGACTTCATCACTCCCCGGCAGACAACAAAGACCCGGTAATGAAACACGCAGATCGTGGGCACCCGCTTCAACACCATCCGGGCTGGTAGCGGGTAAATTATTACGAAAATGAGGTGAAAACTATGGACGGATACGCCAATACCATTCTCTATGTCGATCTTACGAAAGGATCGGTTACAAAAAAGCCCTACCCCGCGGAACTGAAAAAAAATTATCTCGGGGGACGGGGGCTCGGGGTAAAACTTGTCTCCGACCTGATGCCGCCAGAGACCGATGCGCTCGATGAAAAAAGCGTGATGGTGGTTGCTACGGGGCCATTGACGGGCATCGGTGTCCCGCTCGGGGCACGTCACCAGGTGGTTGCCAAATCCCCGCTCAATAATACCCTTTGCTCCTCCGACAGCGGGGCCTTCTTCGGCCACGAGATGAAAGTCGCGGGTTTCGATGCGGTCGTGATTACGGGCAAGGCAAAAAAACCTATCTATCTCTGGCTCGATCATGAAAAAGCCGAACTCCGCGACGCCTCCGCGTACTGGGGAAAGACGGTCAACGAGACCACGCTGGGCCTGCAGAAGGATCTTGGCGACGAACACACCCGGGTCCTCTGTATCGGGCCAGCAGGAGAACTCAAAAGCCGGATTGCCTGCGTGATGTCAGACCAGTACCGTGCAGCAGGGCGGGGAGGTCTGGGGGCGGTCATGGGCTCCAAGATGCTCAAGGCCATCACGGCCCGGGGCGACCTGAAGATCGGGGTTGCACAGCCGGAAAAATTCAAGGAAGCCACCCTTGCATGCCGGCATAAGATCGCAGCCGGCCCGGTGACCAGCGGGGCGCTTGCCGATTACGGGACGCAGGTCCTCATGAACCTGATCAACAACAGCTACATCCTGCCGACCCGCAACCACCAGACCGCGTATTTTGCAAATGCCGAGAAGATCTCGGGCGAAGAGATGTCCAAGACCACCCTGGTCCGGAAGAAGCCCTGCTATGGCTGCATGATCGGCTGCGGGCGGGGGACAAAGATCGATGGCAAGGAAGCCGAGGGGCCCGAGTACGAGAATGCCTGGGCGTTCGGGGCGGACTGCGGGGTGGATGATCTCATTGCCATCTCCCGGGCAAACAACCTCTGCAATGACCTCGGGCTTGACGCCATCTCGGCCGGCGTGACCATTGCCTGTGCCATGGAGCTATCTGAGAAGGGGTACATCAAGGATAAGATCCAGTTCGGGGATGCAGCAAAGATCGTTGAACTTACGAAGATGATGGGCTACCGGCAGGGAATCGGTGACGAGATGGCAGACGGTTCGTACCGGTTTGCCGAGAAACACGGCCACCCCGAACTCTCGATGAGTGTCAAGAAGATGGAACTTCCGGCGTATGATCCCCGGGGGTTACAGGGCATGGGCCTCTCGTATGCAACCGGTGTTCGCGGGGGAGACCACATCAACGGGTACATGATATCGCCCGAAGTGCTCGGGCTCCCGCAGAAACTCGACCCGTTCGTCAACATGGGCAAGGCTACCTGGACCAAGGCTTTCCAGGACCTTACCGCGGCAATTGATGCGATTGGCATGTGCATCTTCACGTCACTTGCCCCGATGGGTGCGGATGATTACGCCGCGATCGTCACGGCGGCAACCGGTATCGAGATGGACGGGAACGGGATCATGGAGGTCGGCGACCGGATCTGGAATGTCCAGAAGCTCTTCAATATGAAACAGGGCTACACCAAGAAAGATGACACCCTCCCAACCCGGCTGCTAACCGAGCCGCTGAAGGAAGGAGCCCCGGCCGGCCGGGTCTGGGAACGCGAACCGCTGCTCGGTGAATATTATGCGGAGCGGGGCTGGGATTCGGAGGGGGTTCCCACCGCAGGGAAACTCGCGAAACTGGGACTGGCTAAGTAGGTACTGAGAATGGCCGGGTCAACGTCCTATCTGGATTGAGAGAATCTCACAAACAGGTTGTTGTAATTATCATGCAGTGAGGATTTTTGCGTGAGGGAAAGGGCAGTGATAATAGATGCGAAATGAAGACAATGGCATGATGTAAAATAAGATGGGGGAGGTTTTATTGTCAGCACGGTAAAACCTATCCCAGGTGAATTTGAAAATTTTTTTTGATAAATTTATGAATTCGATTTCTCATTTTTTTCATCAATGGGACTTACGAATCTCTTTGAGTCCGCAGGAATTTAAAGAATTATTACTATCTCATCACCCGAATCTTCCCTGCTTTGATGACGATGTTATCGTTTTATTTAACAGGCGGATTTGTGCAGGGTGTCTATTGGCATACCCCACAGCTCTGGGGATACTAGTATTGTTTCATCCATCGGGGATCGATAGCATTTTCATTGCATTGGCATTTGCCGTATTTTCTCAAATCAGAAGGTTGTCAAAGAATATCATTTTCCAACATTTTTGCAGGATTGTTGCCGGTGTCGCTCTGGGTTTTGGAATAGGGGGCGGATATTGGGCCCTTACAAATGGTCTGTGGCTTGTCGCGTTATTGCCGATACTGGGTGCATTGGGTTACATGTTAGCGAAAGCCCGTTCAATGAAAAATAAACTGATAAATTGTCACCAGATACAGAATGAGAAAATTGATACAAAGAACACTCAATAAATTTTGAATCGGGAACCACTAAAAAAGGAAAATTAGCTTATACTAAGCATAAACTCTGCTGCATCTTTTTTTGCTTGTTCTGTATTTCCAATCGCTGTAACCTTAACATCTGTAACTCCACTCAGGGAGATCGTTACCTGATGCTGATGCGTGAACCAATAATAGTAAATCACGGCCGGTATAAGTCCCAGACAACAAAAAACCAGGAAAATTACCCAGTTTACATCGCGATTTTGTGATTGTAATGCAATCAGGTAATCTGTCTGGGTCTGAACAGCGTAACTTTTTGCTGCAAAAAAAGGAACTGCCCGTCCAAACACTTCCTGCCGATCCATCGATGTCGATTTCTGACCCACATTTTCTGAGGGTTTTGCTGTCAGGTCAGCGCCACAATTCGAACATATCTTAGTAATATCATCAGCCACTGGCTTTCCGCATTCAGTACAAAATTTAGCCATTCAAAAATCTCCCTAAAAAAATACAGTAATAATAAATGTACAATTTTGCCGATAAGTATATCTAAAAGAAATTAAAAAATGCATTAAAATTTATCAGTCCAAAATTAAAGGAATTGGTCAAAACACCCTACGCAAGCCACATGCCTATTCTCAAACAATCCCATAAACCCCCCTTTATAGTTATAAAGCAGAGAGCAGGTTCGTGCAGAGCGGGGAAGGCTCCAGTCCATGCGGCAAATGGAGAGTTTCATAGGACAGGGGGGAGGGGGACCCCCCTCTTGGTTTGGAGTGGGGGTAGGCAGGGCTGGTATCCCCTCCTCGTTTTTTGGAGAGGGGGTGGGTATACCCCCTCTCACTTTTTGGACAGGGTACCTCCCCCCTTTCCCGTTTGCGTGAGGGAATGGACTTTCAGTCGTGACTCCACAGGAAGACCCGGTCGGGTGCGTGCAACCGGAGGGGGGTGGGTCCCTGTCTTTCGTACGACAGGGGGGGAGGGGGGTCCCCCCCTCCTGGTTTGGAGTGGGGGGTAGGGTACCCCCTCTCAAAGTTTGGACATGGTACCCCCCCTCCGTTTTGTGTTCCATGGGAAAAGGAAGTCTTCTGCAATATCGCATTAAAAATGAGCAGGCACAAAATCTTCGGGTATCCGGTCCATCATCCAGCCCCCCATTTATATCCCACTTGAAACAACCATTGATCTATATGATTGATACCATCCTTACCAAGGTGAAAGGATTCATGCTGAATCCTGTTGAAACCTTCCAGCAGTCAAAAAATGATGACCCAGGCGCAGTGTTCACGTATTTTGGCCTGCTTCTCCTGCTCCATGCGGTCCTCGCGGCTCTGGTCTCCCTTCTCAGGATCGAAGTCATGCCACCGTATGCCGGGATGTTCGGAGGTCCTGCCATTCCGGTCATGGTGTTCTTCGTGGCGCTGGTTGGCGGGTGTATCATCACGGTCATCTTTGCCGCATGGCTTCACCTGTGGGTGTATATCCTTGGTGGGCGCAAGGGGATCATGCAGACCGTTAATGCAGTCATCTATGGCCATACCCCCCGCCTGCTTCTCGGGTGGATACCGTTCATCGGGTTCATCTTCATGCTCTGGTACCTGGCCCTTGGCATTGTGGGAATCCGTGAACTCCAGGAGATGAGTACCGGTAAAGCCATCCTTGCGGTTGCGATTGCCGTCATCATCCCGCTCATCGTCTTTATCCTGCTGGCGGCATGGTTTTTCATCTCGTATATGACCGTCAACGGGATCCCGGTCCCCCCGACTAATGCGATAAATTAAGAACAGGGTCGGAGTGTCCCGGGAATCATTCTCTCTTTTTTGTAATTGCCGGAACGATAACCTGCCAACAACTATCGCAAACGGTTTACTCATACTGAGGGTTACCGCTCCACACCGGCTCTTCGGGAAAAGCTCCTGCATCAATTCCTGATTTTGAAAAAATGAGAATCGTCAATCTTCGCGCCAAAAAAACCGGAAGATACGGTAACCATGTTATTACCTCCAGCAGTCTAATGCTGGGAATACCCGGCACATCGGATCATTCCGGCAACAGGATACTTCAGCGGGCATCCGGTGCTCCTGACGAATGCTCACGTATGAGGAAGTAACCGGAAATAGCGAGGTTGAGCGTGGATTTGGAGAATTGTTTTCGTATTCCGGCATGGCTGTTGATGATTTCACTGGTTGTTATGGCAGCCGGTATCGGGGTGCTGGTCTCTGCGGAGGAGACACACGTGACCCACACTGCAGAGGCACCTGCGATCCAAGAGAAGAGCAAACAGGTAACCGAAACTCCCCCGGCAGAATCTTTTGATGCTCCCCATATGATCCTGACCAATGATGAGAGGGATGAAATTCAGCGCAAGATCGATGCAGCACCGAAATATTCCGCGGCCGGGCCGGTCCCTCAGGGAACAGTGAGCCTGCTTTCCTATCTTCCCTACAATGCTACCGAGCGGGAACAGGGCCATGCCGGGGATTGCTGGGTCTGGGGATCAACCGGGGCCCTTGAGATCGAGCATGCGATCAAGAACGGGATTTTTGACCGGCTTTCCATCCAGTACTTTGTCGACAATTCCGGCATCGGACCCCTTGGGTATTATTCTGCGTGCCGCGGAGGCAGCCCGAACCGCTTTGCTGCCTGGTATTCCAGTCCATCGGAAAATCCGGGTATGAAAGTGGTTCCCTGGTCCAACAGAAATGCATTGTATGATCCGCATTGCTCAATTCCCTTTACCCCGGCGCCCCCGGTATCGACCTCACCTGCCTACCAGTTGAAGAGCATTTCCGTTTCTACCGTGGAGACAAAGGATGTGCCCCAAGCCACGGCCATCAACAATATCAAAAGCGCTCTTTCGAATAACCACCCCGTCATTGTGGGTTATCATTACGCCCCAGCGACCGCAAACGCGTTTCATAAGTTCTGGAGTTCCCAGCCGGATACGGCGATCTGGGATCCTTCACGCTACAATGGGGATACCGGAGATGGCGGACACATCATGCTCATCGTCGGGTATGATGACAAAACGGATCCGGCCAATCCCTACTGGCTTGTCGTGAACAGCTGGGGTGCACCGGCTAACCGGCCGGAGGGCACATTCCGGCTCGCGATGAATATGGATTATGCCGCCGTGATACATCCGGCTGATGAGAAAACAAAATCCTCGCCGCAGCATTCATTCCAGGTCCTGGATGTGACATTTGCAGATACCCCCCAGGTCCCGGTTGTCAGCAGTATCTCACCGGCATTCGGCCCTGCAGGCACAACGGTGTCCATTACAGGTATCGGATTTACCAAAACAACGGCAGTCACGTTTGGCGGCACGCCTGCTGCTTCGTATACCGTCACCAGTGATTCAACCATCACGGCAATCGTCCCGGCCCATGGCGGACAGGCGGATGTGATCGTGAAGACGCCGGTCGGCATATCAGAAGGGGTGGCCTCATATGTGTACACATATGATGGATCCCCGGCCCGCGGAACCACCACAAAATCGCCGCTTTCCCTCTTCACGGTAGCAGCCGGCAGTGGTGCGGTCTGTCTCCTGCAGAGAGTAAGAAAAATGAAATAATACGCAATTTTTTTTTCGAACGCTGACTTGCACGGATGGGATTACCCCATTTCCGGGAATCTACACCCTGATAGACGATCTGCTCACACCGTGTACGCACAACGTCATAAAGCATCGCTTACCCCGGAACAAAAAAAAGAATTCTAAATCTTCTCGTTCGATATCCGGGCACATGTTGCAGTAAAGATCCCGGGCATCCCACGGATCTCTTCCATCACGCTTTCGGGCACTTCACTGTCCACGTTCAGGACCATGATGGCGTGCTCACCGGGATTAATACGGCCAACCTGCATGCCGGCAATATTAATATTGGATTTCCCGAGGATGGTTGAAGCACGGCCGATAACGCCGGGCTTATCCAGGTGGCGTGACACGATCACGTAGCCTTCGGGGATCATGTCCATCGTGTAGCCACCGACTGCGACAATACGGCTGCGGCCCTTGAAAAAGACCGTGCCGCTGACCGTCTCTTCACCCTTGTCGGTCTTGACCCGGATGGTGATGAGGTTCTTGAATCCGCTGGACTCTTGCGTAACAGTCTCGCTGACCGCGATGCCGCGTTCCTTTGCAATGAAATCCGCGTTCACGATATTGACCGGTGCCTGGAGTACCGGGTCGAGAAGTCCCTTGAGGGCGAGGCGGGCGACGTACTTCATGCTGCCTGCATACGCAGAGAGTTCGCCGCCGTAGATAAGCTCAACTGAGGAGAGCCGGCCGCTAGCGATCTGGGTGACGAAGCGTCCCATCTTCTCCGCGAGCTGGGCAAAGGGTGCGAGCACTTCTGCATGCTCGGGCGGGACCATGGGGGCGTTGACCACGTATTTCGCAGATCCGCCCTTTAAGACTTCCACGCATTGTTTGGCAACGGAGACTGCCACATTGACCTGCGCTTCGACCGTGCTTGCCCCGAGATGCGGGGTCACAATGATCTGGTCGAGGGTGAGGAGCGGGGATTCCGTCGGGGGTTCAGTCTCGAATACATCGAGGGCTGCTCCCGCAATCTTGCCGCTCTTGACTGCATCGTAGAGAGCCCTCTCATCGATGATGCCACCACGGGCGCAGTTGATGATCCGGACGCCGTCTTTCATCGTCGCGATGCTCTTTTCATTGATGACGTGCTTGGTCTCGGCTATCAGGGGGGTGTGGACGGTGATGACATCGGCGACCTTGAAGAGGTCGGCCATGGACATCATCTGGACACCGAGCTGGGCTGCCCGTTCCTGGGTGATGAAGGGATCGTAAGCAACGCATTTCATATCCATCGCATTTGCCCGCTTGGCCACTTCACGTCCGATTCTTCCAAACCCTACAATACCGAGCGTCTTCTCGTTGAGTTCAACACCCATGAACTTTGAGCGCTTCCACTCCTTCTTCTTGAGGCTCGCGTTTGCCTGGGGGATGTTGCGGGCAAGGGACTGCATCATGGCCATCGTGTGCTCGGTTGCGGCAAGGGTATTTCCCTCAGGAGCATTGGCGACAATAATTCCCTTGCGGGTCGCCGCATCTATATCGATATTGTCCACACCGACACCGGCACGCCCGATGAACTTGAGCTTCTTACCGGCCTCAATCACTTTTGCATTGACATCCGTGCTGCTCCGCACGAGCAGGGCATCATAGTCCCCGATGATCTTCAGGAGCTCTTCTTCCTTAAGCTCAGTCTTGACGTCTACATCAACTGCCGCCCGCAGGATAACAAGCCCTTCTTCCGCCAGCGGATCACTGACGAGCACCTTTGCGTTTGCCATAAAAACCCATACAATATCTGCGCCATACTTAATCAGGGTTATTCTTTACCTGCCGGCAGGCGCTCATGCGGAATTTATGGAAAATTTTTCAGGAAACAACCCGTTCCTGCAGGATCAGGTGATGGAATTGTGACGGACGATGATAATTATTAAACAGGGTGGCGATGAGATCATAAGTGGTGCGAACATGAAAAATGTGCCTACTATTCTCTGGCTTGAGGAGATCAGGAAGGAAGATATCATTTCTGTCGGGGGTAAGGGTGCGTCTCTTGGAGAGATGGCGTCCATTGGACTTCCCGTACCGAGAGCCTTCGTGGTCACCGCACAGGCATTCCGAAGGTTTTTAGTCGAGACCGATCTTGAAGAGAAGATTTTTTCATCGTTCGAGCGGCTCGATGTCGAGGATAACGAGGCGCTGGAAAGAGCCGCCGATCACGCCAAGAAGCTGGTGATGACGGCAACAATACCGGCAATCATGCGAGACGAGATCAAAGCAGCCTACAAGAAGATGTCTGCCGATAATCTCATCGTCGCGGTCCGGTCAAGCGCAACTGCAGAAGATCTCCCGGACGCCAGCTTTGCCGGCCAGCAGGAGACCTTCCTCAATATCAAGGGGGAGGCAAACCTCCTCGATTCAATCCAGAAATGCTGGGCATCCCTCTACGGGGCCCGGGCAATCTACTACCGGGCAAAGCAGGGATTCGACGACCACACGGTCAATATCGCCGTCGTTGTCCAGCAGCTGGTCCATTCAGAAAAAGCAGGGGTTATGTTCACCTCCCACCCGATCACCGGTGAACCCAATACCATCATCGAAGGCTCATGGGGACTGGGCGAGGCAGTAGTCTCGGGTTCGGTCTCTCCCGACAAATACGTCTTTGACCAGCGGACCGAGAAGGTCATCGACACGTTCATTGCAAACAAGAAGATTGAGATCATCGCAGATGGCGAACACGGTACCAAACTCGTCGATGTTTCACCTGCAAAGCAGGACGCACAGGTGCTCTCGGATGCAGAAGTTGCCAAGCTGGGCATGTACGGCAAGATTGCCGAGAACCATTACGGCATTCCGCAGGATGTTGAATGGGGCATTGTCAAGGGAACGATCTATATCCTCCAGTCCCGGCCCATCACCACCATCGGGGCAAAAAAAGAGAACAAGAGTGTGGCCGGACCCAAGTCTGAAGCAAAGATCATCCTGAAAGGCCAGGGTGCAGCACCCGGCATCGCATCAGGAAAAGTCGTTGTCATCCGGGATGTCAAAGACGTGGGATCGGTGCGTGAAGGTGATATCCTGGTCACGAAGATGACCAACCCCGACATGGTGCCAGCGATGCGCAAGGTGGCGGCAATTATCACTGATGAGGGCGGTATGACCTGCCATGCAGCAATCGTGAGCCGGGAACTCGGCACACCGGCAATTGTGGGTACGAAGAATGCCACCAATGTGCTCAAAAACGGGCAGCTGATCACCGTTGATGGCGAGCTGGGACTCGTCTATGAGGGGTTACTCCCGCAGGCAGCGGCCCCGGTCCAGGCAGCCGCTCCCCAGCGGCTGGTTGCCCAGGCATCCCAGATCATCACCGCAACAAGCGTCAAGGTGAATGTCTCCATCCCCGAAGCCGCAGCTCGGGCGGCAGCCACCGGCGCAGATGGTGTCGGCCTCCTCCGGATCGAGCACCTGATCCTGGGCCTGAACAAGACCCCGGGCTGGTTCATTGCCAATAACAAGGAAGAGGAGTTTGTCAAGGAGCTCCACGACGGGATCAAGATCGTCATGGACGCCTTCCCGGGAAAAACCGTCTGGGTGCGGACACTCGATGCACCCACCGATGAGTTCCGGAATATGCAGGGCGGGGAGAGCGAACCCCACGAGCACAACCCGATGCTTGGCTGGAGAGGGATCCGGCGCGACCTCCAGAGCCCGGAGCAGTTCCGGCTCCAGGTCGAGGCCTTCAAGCGCCTCTGGAAAGAAGGGTACGAGCACCTCGGCATCATGTTCCCGATGGTCTCGCACCCCAACCAGTTCATTGCAGCAAAAGAGATGATGCGGTCCTACGGGGTCGATGTCGAGAACATCACGCTCGGTATCATGATCGAGATCCCATCGAGCGCCATCATGATCGAGGATTTCTGCAAAGCGGGAATCAAATTCGCCTCGTTCGGGACCAATGACCTGATCCAGTACACCCTTGCCATCGACCGCAACAACGAGAACGTTGCCGACATGTACCAGCCACAGCACCCGGCTGTCCTTCACCTGATCCACAATGCGATCCAGGTCTGCAGGGCCTATGACATCGAATGCTCTATCTGCGGCCAGGCCGGCTCCGACCCTAAGATGGCCATATGGTTAGTCGAGCACGGCATTACCAGCATCTCGGCCAACATCGATGCCATTGCAAAGATCCGCGAGGCGGTTGCCCGCACAGAAAAGCGCATTATCCTCGAAGCCGCGAGATCAAAAGATGCTGAATAAGGGTTGTCCTGAAGAAGAACTCTTCTCTTTTTTCTCCCGGAAAAAACGGGAGGATCTTGACCATTCCTACATCCTGAGCTCCATGTGCACCATCCCCCACCCGGTAGCGGTGCGGGCCCATTGCATGTTCATGGAGACTAACCTCGGCGACCCGGGCCTCTTTCCCGGCACGGCATCCCTCGAACAGCTCCTGATCAAGCGGTTCGCTGCGCTCTATCACTGTCCGGATGCCGGCGGCTATGCCACCAGCGGGGGCACCGAATCCAATCTCCAGGCGCTCCGGCTGGCAAAGGTGCAGCAGAACGATATCGCCTACCCAAACGCCGTAGTCCCGGAATCAGCCCATTTCTCGTTCAAGAAGGCCTGCGATATCCTGGGCATCGAGATGCGGGGCGTGCCACTGGCAGCAGATCTCCGCATGGATGCCGAGGCTGCCGCAGAACAGATTGACAACAACACGATTGCCCTGGTAGGAATTGCCGGCACAACCGAGTACGGCATGGTCGATCCCATCGCAGACCTCGCAAAGATCGCGTACCAGCACAATGTCTTCTTTCACGTGGATGCGGCCTTTGGGGGCATGGTCATCCCGTTCCTCGACAGGCCGATCCCCTTCGACTTCTCCCTGCCCGGCGTAACAACGATTGCAGTCGATCCGCACAAGATGGGCATGAGCACGATTCCCGCCGGCTGCCTGCTCACCCGGGAACCGGATATGCTCCATGCCCTCAACATCGACACCCCGTACCTCACGGTAAAACAGGAGTTCACCCTGGCGGGTACCCGCCCGGGTGCACCGGTCGTCGGGGCACTTGCGGTGCTCGACTACCTAGGAATTGAGGGGATGCGGGCGGTGGTAAATGGCTGCATGAAGAACACACAGCGCCTGATTGCCGGCATGGAAACGTTTGGTTTTCCCCGGGCAGCAACACCCGACGTAAATGTTGCAACCTTCATTGCAAAGAAAGAAGATATCCCGGCCCCCTGGAAAGTCTCCTGGACACGGGCGGGACACCTGCGGATCGTCTGCATGCCCCACGTGCCTGGCGAACGCATTGAGGCTTTTTTAACCGATATTGGTGAATCACATGCTTGACCGACTGGTAGAATCCTTAGAAACCTGCCCTATGGTGAAACGGGGAGAGTACAACTATTTCATCCACCCGATCACCGATGGCGTACCGATTGTTGAACCTGCACTGCTCCGCGATGTCTGCACCGCGATGATCAAGGTCATGGACCTGAACAACGTGGACAAGATCGTTGCCGTAGAGGCAATGGGTATCCATATCGGTTCAGTCCTCTCGACGATGACGGATATCCCGATGACGGTCATGCGGAAACGCGAATACAAGCTCCCCTTTGAAGTGCCGGTCCACCAGACCACCGGCTATTCAAAAGGCGAACTGTATCTCAACGGGGTCTACAAGGGTGACCGCGTTGTGATCATCGATGATGTCGTGAGCACGGGCGGCACGATGAAGGCACTCTTGAAGGCGCTCGAGATTGCCGGTGCTGAGGTAGTCGATGTCTGCATTGCGATCCAGCGGGGCAACCCCGATATCGGCAGGCCCTACAAATCCCTGGTCAGGATCGAGGTTGACGAAAAGGTGCATGTGGTTGAACGATACCTCTGATCTGGTAGAACGCTTACGTAAACGGGATGCTCATACCGTTGCCCTCCAGTTTCCTGCGGGACTCAAGAGAAGGGCTGCTGAGTATGCCTCCCGGCTCCGGGAGGCCGGCTTTGTGGTGATCATCAGTGGCGATCCATGTTACGGGGCCTGCGATCTGGCCCTCGATACCCTTGCCCATGCGGATGTGCTCGTGCATATCGGGCACACCCCGGTGGATGAGCGGGAGAATGTGATCTTCGAGCCCTACCCGGTCGATTTTGATGTCACTGTGCTGGCAAACGCACTCCCGCTTCTCAACGCGAAGATCGTGGGACTTGTCACTACGGTGCAGCATGTCCACGTCATTCCTGCCATGGAATCATTCCTGCGGGAGAAGGGGATTGATGTTAAAGTGGCAGATGGGGGAACACGGGCACCGAACCGGGGACAGGTGCTCGGGTGCAGCTTTGCGGCTGCCCGCTCCACCCATGCTCCCGAGATCCTCTTTGTCGGTACCGGTGTATTTCATCCGATCGGGATTGCACTCTCTACGGGTGCACAGGTGATCGCCCTCGATCCCCTGACCGGGATCGCCCAGGAAATAAGCGGTGAACCCCTCCTCCGCCGAAGGTTCGCGGTGATGGAAAAGGCACGGGATGCAGAGAGCATCGGCATCATCGTGAGTTCAAAGTGTGGGCAGCAACGGATGGCCCTTGCAGAGCGTTTATCCGTACTCTCACCCAAAGCAGTGATCGTTACCATGCGGGAAGTGAGCCCCGACGAACTGCTCAACCTCGGGTTCGCCTGCTATGTAAATACCGCCTGCCCCCGGCTGGCCTATGATGACCAGGTACGTTTTCCCGCACCCGTCATCTCCCCGCAGGAGTTCGAGATCCTCTGCGGCGTCCGGACCTGGGACGACTATGCCATTGACGAGATCTTATGAAACTGAAACAACTCGAGATGACACTCCAGAAGGCAAAAGGGTACGAGAAGCCCCGGCCTTCGCTCGAACAATATATGACTCCCGCCCCGCTCGCCGCCCGCATGCTCTACCATGCGCTGATGAAGGGTGACATCGAGGGCAAACGCGTCTGTGATCTCGGGAGCGGTACGGGAGTACTGGCAATCGGCGCTGCACTCCTTGGGGCAGAGTCGATGATTGGCGTGGAGAAAGATCCCAATGCGGTGGCTGTGGCACAGGAGAACGCTGTACTCCTTGGGGCGGATGTGGAGTTCATCACCGCAGATATCCAGGACAAGACGCTGTCGGAAAAGACCGGCACCTGCGATACCGTGGTCATGAATCCGCCATTCGGCGCACAGAAGATCCATGCGGATCGCCCGTTCGTTGATTTCGCCCTCACTGCTGCGCCGGTGGTGTACAGCATATTTAATGCGGGATCTACCCCATTTATTAAAGCCTTCATCCGTAAACGGGCCGTGGTTGCCGAACAGGTCGGCAGTGCATTTGCCATCAAACGCACCTTTGCTTTCCACACCCGTGACGTGCTGGAGTTCGAGGTCGAGATATTACGACTGGTACGGAAACAATAAATCAGCCCCGCAGCGCAACCCGGACCATCACGGGCCTTGCCGCTGCCCATATGGTCACCGACATCTACATGCCGGTGCTCCCGGCGATCCTTCCCCTGCTGATCCTCAATTACGGGTACTCATATTTTACCGCAGGTCTCCTGATCACGGCCTACAATGTCACCTCATCCTTTACCCAGCCGGTCGTTGGCTGGCTCTCGGACAAAAAGGGCTTGTCGATCAGTGTCACGGTCAGCCTGCTCATCTCGGCGGTATTCGTTGCCCTGATGGGAATTGCCCAGAACTATTACCTGATCATGCTCCTGGCTGTGCTGACTGCACTCGGGCATGCCTGTTTCCACCCGGCCGCGCTCAGCATGGTGAGCCGGCTCTGTACCAGCGAGAACCGGGGCAGACTCACGTCATACTTCGTTGTAGGTGGCAATTTCGGATACGCGATCGGCCCGATACTTGCAGGTGGACTTGTCTGGTGGCTGGGACTCCCGGGGCTCCTCCTGCTGGTCCTGCCGGCGGTCGCCATGGCTTTTGCCTTAAAGTATATCCTGCCGGGCGGGATCACAAAACCCTGTGCACCATTAGTGACACCGGTGGAAACAGATCGCGGGATCAAATCAAAAAAGCCGTTCATCATCCTGATGATCGCATCCATCCTCCGGGCATGGGCGATCTTTGCCGCCATCACGTTCCTGCCGATGTATCTCGTCTCTCAGGGGTATAACCTTGTCATGGCGAGCATGGTTGTCACGCTGATGCTGCTGGCCGGGGTAGGCGGGCAGGTAGTGGGAGGGCATTTCTCGGACCGGTACGGCAGGAAAGAGTTCATGATCTTCGGGCTCGTGCTCTGTATCCCCCCGTTTGGCATCTTCATGCTGACGAGCGGGCTGATATCGATCATCGGCCTGCTCCTCTTCGGGTTCTTCCTCTGGTCCACCTTTGCCGTCGCGGTGGCCATGTCCCACGAGCTCCTGCCCGGGAACGTGGGGCTCGCCTCGGGCATCATGCTCGGGCTTGCGATAGGATTCGGGGGTCTCGGGGTGGCAGTCAACGGTATCATCGCTGACCATTATTCCCTTGCCGCAGCGCTTGGGACGATTCCGATCCCGATTGCCGGGGCTATTATCCTGATGTGCGTGCTCCCGTACCCATGGAAGACACTCAGGCAGGGACACGTCAGTCCAGTAACACCATGAACGACGGTAAACTTATATGGTCGGTCAGATTATGAGATCATTGAGGATTTATTATGGATAAGACAGGCATTATTGCATTACTCGCAGGAATCGTACTGATAGCACTGGGAGGTTTTGCCATCTGGGCATTCCTTCCCGAAGTCATTATCGCCGTAAAGGGACTGGTTGGGATCGCCGTAGTCTGCGTAGCCCTCATGCTGATTCTCTTCGGCATCCTGATCGTCAAAGACTAAAATCGGATCTCACCGTCAATCAACGGGGAGACAAAAAAACTATTTTTTTTTAATTTTTACACTTTTACGACAATGCACTGCGAACCTGCGGTTTCGAGAATCGGTTCGCGCTTGTCTGCAAAGAAGTCATCGAATGCCTTTTTCACACCCGGTGCAGTGACGTAATCGTGCGAGAGGATGATGCCTCCCGGGGTCATGCGGGAGTAGAAGAACTCCAGGCACATCTTCGTGCTCTCATAGGTATCCACGTCGAGATTTACCATCGAGAAGACCTTGTCCTTGACCGGTTCGGAAGTGCCTGGGAAGATTCCCTTATAGAAGAACACATTGCTGTTTCCTTTCAGGTATTCCTGCACCGATTCGTAGGATGCCGCAAACTTCCCCTCGTAAAAAGGCCAGACCATATCGATATCTTCCACTTTTGGCAGCCCTTCGAACGTGTCAAAAAGATGCAGTGATTTGTCGCCCTTGGCCGTACAGATGATCTTTGCCGAACCGCCTTTATAGACCCCAACTTCAGCAATATCTCCGGGCACTTTCTGCGTCCTCTTAACGGACATATAGATATGAAAAGCCTCAATGTCTTCCAACAGGAGTTCGGTTTCAGAACGGATCTTCTTTAAGATCTGTGCAAACTCTTTACGATCTGAACAGCCGTAATGAGAGAACCTGCCCCGGTTGGCGATATCGTTTCCCATAAAGGGCTCGAAAAAAATGAATTTGCGGAATTTGAGAAGATGCCTGCTTGGCAGTACAGAGTCAACAGCACTGAACAGACTCTTCTTTGGAAGGAGGCTCATGTCTTAACGCATTTGTCTTTCTAAAATTTATAGTGTTTTATACCAGGAGAAGACCGGGAAATATTCCGATTATAATAAGGATTTTAATGCCCGGTACATTTTTTCACCAGGCGGCGATTGGTGGCTAAGTAGCCTATGAAGATCGCAAGAAGGAGGAGGAGCAGGGCGGACGTAACCGACACCAGGATCGAGAGTCCGGCACAGTAAGCGATAATGACGGCAACGAGACCGGGGATCCTGCCGCTCTTGTAGGCACTAAAAATCGAGACGAGGAGAAGCAGGGTCGGGAGTACCAGGAACAGGGTGCGGACATGGGGATCCGGATAGATCGCATCGACGGCCTTGCCGAGCACATTGAGGATCACCTCCTCAGGGTCAACACCAATGGCTGTCCAGAGCCCGGAGAGAAAACCGAGCCCGATGACCGATTGCCAGATGTATTTTTTAGTTCGTCGTGCCAAGGAAAGGCTCCATCAAGCGCAAAACGGATGGGTATACAGAAATCGCCCGGCGAACGCAGGATTAATGGGACGGAGTTACGTCCGCGTCCATTTCGTCCAGGAATGGCATCAGCCCGGCAACATATGGTACAATCTTTCCCCCGGGGGAACAGGTCTCTCCAACCGTTACGATCTCGACCATAAGGGGAAATTCGCGCATAGTCTGTTCAAACGAGGGATCGTTCTCCCGGGTAAACGCAAGGAAACTGCTGACGGCGATAAACGGCCGCTCGAATTCCCCTACGGGAGCAAACTCCTGCTGGACCGATTCAAGTGTCCGGGTACGGGCAAGATCTTCTTCGAAAAAAAGCATGACGCTGACCCCGTACGTGCGTGCAATCTCATCGAGAAAACGGACATCAAGGGTCCGTCCTTCAAAAACGCCAAGGGAACCCGGTTTTTCTATAGGTGTTGTCCCGCCAAGGGCTGACCAGGCTTTCAGTTTTTCCATAAAAAAGGTGGGCGGGCGACAAGTGTAAAGCTATGGGTTGAGGCGATACTATAAAAAAAATGAATTACTCTCTGCCATACTTGTTGAGCAGAGTAAAACCAACGCCGAAGAACAGGACTGCTGCCACCGGCCAGACAGACCAGGTGATCCTTCCGTTGTTGTATACGTCAATGCCGACAAAAAATACACAGAGCATGCCCATCATGGCTATCTGGTACCACCATTTCTTCTGGCCACTTCCCTGGACGGTGTCTCTCATCATACTCATACTATCATGGTGATGTTGTGCCTGATAATTAAAAAAAGGTTGCAAACGGGGATAGAGGAGATTCTGTTCAGATATTTCCCTAGGTTGATCCCTGCTTTGGCAGGAATGCATTCTCGATCAGGTCTTTGTTAAATGAGGTGGGGGCCTTGCCCGTCTTTGCATAGGTATAGAGTGCAGTGACAAAGATGCCCTGCATCGCAGACGCTACTACGGCAAGAACCGCAACAACGAGGATGAACAATGCAACGGCCAGCAGGAAACTGCCAGTCACTACCATGATACCAACAATCCCGAGACAGGCGACAATCCCGATTACCAGGAAGACAAGGAAGATTGATCCGCCACCAACGATACTCTCGCCCCAGGTTTTCCGGATTAAGGATACCGAGTCATTTACGGAGTCAACAACGCCTTTGTCCTCAAGGATGAGGATCGGAACCACAAAGAATGTGACAAGGCTCCATGCGCCGCCGATGAGGGCGACTGCAATCTGGCCGATAAACCCGAAATTGTCCTCAAGCACCTGGAGGATGAGGCCAACCGTTGCAGAGATCAGGGCCCATGCAAAGATCGATCCGATGTGTTTGGTGGCGTTCGAGAGGCCATCGTTGATCGTCGCTTCCTTACCGTTCAGCCGGGCATTGACACAGGTGATCAATGCCGTGTTGAAGAAGATCACCACGAAGTAGCTGACCGCGTAGAAGACAAACAGGAGCCCGTAGAACGCAATGGGGCCAAGGCCGGTATTGTTCATGAAACTGCCCGTAAGCAGGAGCGGAAGAGCAAAGGTGAGAATGACAAAGAGCGAGACGATCCCTGACAATACCGGGAATACCAGGAGCTTTTTGTCGTCCATGAGAATGTCCCAGCTCGTCTTGACGAGTGCGAGACTTCTGCCAATACTTTCAAACATAGTAACGAAAGGTGGGACGTTTCATCAGATGAAGGTTCTCAAAACCCGGGGAAAATAGATGAGGAAAAAGAGCAGTTGCTGCCTTTTCGGTCATCCATCGCGCTTTTTCAGGATCAACGCCATAAGACAGATCGGGAGAATCGCTGCGGCACAGGGAAGACCTGCCGATTTGGTGGGAGCCGGCGGGACAACCGGGGGAGTGAGCGTGGGCAGCACGGTCGGGTCCGCGGTGACCGTTTGCCCGGCCACCGGCTGGCTGAGGGTAATTATACTGCCCGGCACAACATTATTGGAATTATCGATCTCTTCGACCTGGAGCAGCATCACCTGTGCGTCAGGAGTCTGCGGGACGATCCCGTTCACGGTGACCGACAGGATGACGTCATTGTTATTGGAGTAGGAGAGGATCGCCCCGTTCACAAATGCCGCTGAACCCGAGGCACTCTGCTGGGCAGCATTCCGGCCATTCTGAATGACCTGGATATTCCACCGGGCATTCGTAAGACTGGTCTGCATCTGGAGTTCGTGATTCACGATAAACGTTGTAGCACCGGAGGGGCCGATGTAAAAGTTCGCTGCCACCTGCTGCGTTCCTCCGGGTACCAGGGGCGGGTTGGGCAAATAAGAGACAGATGTGAGAGTGTAGGTTGCTGTCACTGGGGTGACCAGCAACAGGAATACCAGAAGAGCAGACGAGATGATGGCGATTCGGGGCAGCATCGGATGCATGGAAGGGATCTTTGCCGGAAAAAAGATAGATGTATCGTTTTTACGATTCGCCGGTTACCGGTTCAGGGCATCCTGAACAAATGAACCGATGTGATCAATGGCCCGTTTCGCTTCCGGCACATCCCGGGAAAATACCTGCCAGCAGTGGAACATCCCTTCCCAGAGTTCCAGCTGGACCGGTGAACCTGCCCAGCGGGCTTTCTGGACAAAAGCCGCCACATCTGAGAGTAACAGTTCGTGAGTCCCTATCTGGATATAGAGCCGGGGGAGACCGTGCAGCCGGGCGTGCACTGGCGATGCAAGCGGATCCTGGAGATCTTTTCCGGCAAGGTAGACCTTACTCATGGCATGGAGCCGGGCGGGGGTGATCCAGTCAAGTCCCGTATTCCTCTCCACGGATTCTCCGGAAAACTGCATATCCGTCATGGGGGAGAGGCAGACCGCTGCAAGGGGAAGAGGCAGTTTTGCATCCCGTGCAGAGATCAAGAGATCGAGCACCAGCGTCCCGCCCGCTGAGATACCGATCGGTACGATATGATGGGGCGGAATACCATGCGAGATCAGGTACTGGTAGGCGCACAGGGCATCTTCAGCCGCTGCAGGAAATACATGTTCAGGGGCCAGCCGGTAGTCCACCGAGAATACCTGTGCCCGGCAGGTCCGGGCAAGATTTGTGCAGATACCGATATGATCCCGGGTCGAACCCACACAAAAACCTCCGCCATGCAGGAAGAGGAGGGTACGTTCCGGCAGGGATTCAGGAACAGTGATCCAAAACCCGTCCAGCCCCTCGCGGATAACAACACGTTCCAGTTTTGGCTTCTCAATATCCTGGAACTCCGCATACAGAGCAGAGAACTCCTCACGGGCACGGGCGGACAATTTATTGGGATCAGGAATACCCGCTTTGAGTGCAGAGAGGAGATCCCCGAGTGGATCAACGATCATTATCTCTGGATTTGGTGACACTGGGAAATAAAACCACAGGGTAGATGAAGCGAAAACCGTGAGCCGGACAGGCAGGAATAACATCAGGATGAACAGAAAAGTTTTTGTGAACACCGCAAGGGATGAGATCGGAAGATGTACGGTGCGAAAGGTTGCGGTGCGCCTGCTCCCATTCCTCTTCATCCTCTATGTCATCGCGTTCCTGGACCGAGTGAACTTTGGCTATGCTGCACTCGGGATGAACAGCGCTCTCGGGATATCAGCCGAGATCTTCGGGCTTCTTTCGGGGATTTTCTTTATTGGTTACCTCCTTTTCGAAGTACCGAGCAACCTGATCCTCCAGCGGATCGGTGCGCGGATCTGGCTCACCCGCATCATGATCCCCTGGGGTATCGTGGTGATTGTCACAGCCGCGGCAACGGACATAATCCACCTCGCGGCTCTCCGGTTTATTCTTGGCATTGCCGAGGCGGGTTTCTTCCCGGGCGTAATCCTGTACATCACCTTCTGGTTCCGGAAAAAAGATCTGGCCCAGGCGGTTGCCCTGTTCATGACCGCACTTGCGGTATCCAATATTATCGGGGCACCAGTTTCGACCTATATACTGGATAATATCCACTGGCTGGGGATCGAGAGCTGGCGATGGCTCTTTATTATCGAGGGTCTGCCAGCGATCGTGCTGGGGATACTGACATGGTTTTACCTGACGGACCGGCCGGAAGATGCGGACTGGCTGGAACCGCAGGAAAAAGCATGGCTGAAAGAGGAACTGGATCTTGAAAGGGAAGAGCAGCGCAACGTCTGCCAGGGGACCGGCATGTGGGCTGCCATTGCGGACTGGCGTATCTGGTACTTGTCCCTGATCTACTGCACTGTCACGATTGGACTGTATGGGCTCGGTTTCTGGATGCCCCAGATCATCAGAACACTCAACCCGGATTTTTCCAACTTCGAGATCGGACTGGTGATGATGATCCCGTTTATTGCAGCGGGAATTGCGATGATCGCGTGGTGCCGGCACTCGGATGCGACCCGGGAACGGCGCTGGCATGCAGCCCTCCCTCCCCTGGCCGGAGGTCTCGGTCTTGCAGGTGCCGGCCTGGTATCGAACCCGGTCGCGGCGTATCTGTTCCTGATCCTGGCAACCATCGGGATCTACTGCACGTTCGGACCCTTCTGGACACTCCCGGCGGTTTTTCTTGTCGGGACGGGTGCAGCAACCGGCATTGCCCTGATCAACTCCATTGGTAATGCCGGAGGGTTCATCGGCCCTGCCCTGGTCGGATTCCTGGTACAGATCACCGGAAGCATGAACGCAGGCCTGATTGCCATTGGCATTTGCCTGTTCCTTGGTAGGATCCTGGCGGCATCGACCCGTCCGGAGGAGAAGACTTCCTGACGCCGTGGCAAAAATTCGTGCAAAAACATTAATCGTACCGCAGGCAACGAAGACATTAATGAAGCGATCTTTTGGCGCACGAACGGTTGCCTTTCCGCTCCCGGTATTTCTTGTCGGTACCTATGACACTAATAACAAACCGGATGCGATGGTGGTTGCATGGGGTGGTATCTGTTCATCCGATCCTCCCTGCATCGCAGTATCGGTCCGTCCTTCCCGCCAGACGTACAAGAACCTGATGGCAAAAAAGGCATTCACCGTGAGTATCCCCTCAGTAGATCAGATGAGCCGTGCCGATGCCTGCGGGATCGCTTCGGGAGCGGATACCGATAAATTCGTGCGTACCGGGTTCACACCGGTAAGAGCAGAAAAAGTCGATGCACCGTATATCGGGGAGTGCCCGGTCGGGCTGGAGTGCCGGGTTTCCCAAATCGTGGAGATCGGTTCCCATACACAGTTTATCGGGGAGATCCTGGATGTAAAGATCGATGAGAAGGTTTTTGATGAAGAGGGGAAACCCGTCCTCTCGAAGATTAGACCTTTGGCATTTGACCTGATACGTTCAGAATATGCAGCCCCGGGAATTGTTGTGGGAAAGGCGTTCTGTGCGGGAAAAAAGCATCTTTCCTGAACTAACCTTTATCCGGACAGGATCCGGATACAAAAAGATTATTTACGGTTTTTTGCCAGGGATACGGCAAACATTCCACCGAATATCAGTGCGATTCCCGCGCTTGAGGAAGGTAGCGGAGATTTTGTCGTCGGAATTGGTTTAGGCGTGGCTGTTTCTGCTTCCGCATTTATTGTTGCATACAGGTCAACCGTCTGTCCTTTTGCCGGGTACTGCCCGATCGTTCCCGTGTAAGGAACATAGCCGGATTTATACACCGTGAATGCACGGTAGGGCGTACCGGTTACAAAGACCTGGACACTGAGGACACCTTTTGCAATCTTGCCCTTGACATCGTTGTCAAACTTTACCGTAGCTCCATCAACGTTCGAATGGACATTGTACCACCCGATATCCCCCCCGACACCAGCTGGAGTCGCCGTAACAGTGGCAACCGGGTTGATGGTTGCATACAGGTCAATGCTCTCACCCTTCAGCGGAACCCGACTGACGGTTCCCTCAAAGGAAGTATAACCATCCTTCTTTACCGTGTATGACTTGTAAGGTGTTGCTGTTGTGTAGACGGGGACGTAGACAATACCCTGCGATATCTCGCCCTTATTCGACTCATCGAAAAAGACCATTGCCCCGTCAACATTACCATGGACAATATACCATCCCATATCCTGGCCGATTATTGCCGGAGTTGTGGCTGGCAGCTCGTTGAGGGTTGCATACAGGTCAACCGATCCCCCTTTGACGGGGACTTCTGTGATGGAGCTGGCATACGTTGCATAACCCGATTTCTGGACGCGGAGCATCTTATAAGGAGTGCCGGTGATCGGTACCGGAACGGTGAGGGCGCCCTGTGGCACGGTCCTGACAAATTTGTCGTCAAGATACACATTTGCCCCATACACATTGCAGTGGATCACGTACCATCCCTGATCGCCTCCGATTTCAGCTGCAGATACCGGGGGAAAGCAGGTGACCGCTGCCATTCCCAGAATAACGAGCAAAAGACACGAGTGTTTCATGGTGATTTCCCTCTTTAAGTACTTCTTTTTGCATAAGAGAGGTTAAAAATTCTCTGTAGTAATAGGAATCCCATATTCAGATAGTCGGTATTACGGTACAAAAAATTACGGAACAGAAAAAATCCCACAACCCTCTTATTTGGAGTATCGATTTCTCACGCGAAAGAACGGAGCTTGAATGAGTGTCCGCGACATTCCTGATCTCCCTGGGCATCTGGACCTGGAAAGGGCCCGAAGAGTAAAACGGGACGATATTATTTCGGCATTTTTTAATAGAGTCCGTTTGATAATATTCCATGACCCGCGAACACCTTAATCCATGACGAACATGGAGGGGTCACTGGAAATTTTTTATTAAAAAAGGAATGATTACCGATGAAATTTTCACCAATCAGTGTATTAGCAATTATTTTTGTCGTAGTGGCAATGTTGATCGCGGGATGTACCAGTTCCAGTCCGGCCGCTCCGGCTGCAACGACAACGCCAGCAGCAACCGCGGCACCATCTGCCGGAACTGTTGCACCGGCAAGTGGAACCGCAGCTCCGGCAGCAGGTAGCGATGTCACGGGGGCAAACATATTCGGGACTGGCGCATCCTATAACTGGATCGAGTACAAGATGGTCACCTCAGGGTTGACCGCGTACATGAAATTCGAAAAGTCAGGAAAATGCACCATGCGGATGGAAGGGGCAGATTTACCCAACGGGGGTATGACAATCGACTGTTCATCGAAGGGTCAGACAACAGGCCAGCCCGGTCAAACTAATCCCGCTGACGTTAAACCCGAAGTCAAGTTCTCCTTTGTTGGTATCGAACCGGTATCTGTCGGTGCAGGTACCTACCCGACCGCCACCAAGTACATGGTAACTACCCAGGGACAGAATATCTATTACTGGACAGCACCCGGCATCCCGACATTCGTCAAATTCATGTCCCCATCGAAAGATGGCGATGTGGTCATGGAACTCAATGGCTGGGGATAACCCGGTAAAACTTTTTTGATACCTTCTGCAGCAGGATTCCCTTGCATCCGATCCACAATCCGCCTTCCATAGATTCAGGAAAATGAGTGGACTGTACCGGAAATTGTCACTATCGTTAAGTCTTTTGGTAAGACCGGAGATAGCAAGCGGACAGTGAGATTCAATGAACAGATCGTTCGTTCCAATCCTTTGTGCATGTGCCCTGATCGCTGCCGCCTTTGTGGCTGGATGTACAAACGCTCAGCAAGGAAGCGTCGCCACAGGGACCACACCTATGCCAGGCAGCATGACCGCTGTCATCGCCGGGGGAAAATCGTACTCGGCATATATCGCAGCCCCGGTCACTGCGGGTAAGCATCCCAGACTGGTTCTCCTTCACTCATTCAACGGGCTTGAACCAGGATACAAGGACTTGTGCAACCGGCCGGTGACGGATATGTTGTCATTGCCCCGGAATGGCAGACATTCAACCAGCGGGCTGGCGATCCCGAAGTGGAGCAGGTGGTCAGATCTTCAATCGCCGCTCTCCAGTCACGATCCGATGTTGACAGTACAAAACTGAGCCTTACGGGATTCTGCGCCGGGGGAAGGTTCACGATGCTCTTCCTCCCCCAGATGAAAGAATTTAAATCCGGTGTCGCATGGTACGGATTTCCGTACAATGGCGGATTTACCAATGATACCACGCCCAAATCCCATATCAGGGAACTCAGTGTCCCAATATTGATGATTCACGGTTCACGGGACATGGCAAGCCCCGTAACCGATATTTACAATTATTCAAAAGAACTCGATACTGCGGATAAGTACTTCGAACTGAAAGTCTACCAGGGAAAGCCCCACGGGTCCATGATCGCAAACGGCAGTCTCGTACGGGAAGACTTTGCGGATAATGCCTATGCAGAGATGATCCGGTTCTTCCAGAGAAAACTCTGATATTATCTTTTTATGCGGGAACATGAAGGAATTCGAGGATGGATGAGTAAACCCGTCAGAGGGTATGATCCTTCATCCCGGTGAGTTCCTCCGCCATCTTCCAGAGCCGGTCCTGAACATTACGATCGTGAGAAAGGGCAGAAGATCGTGCCGGCTTGCGGTTTTCAAAGTACTTTCCCGAGATATCCGCTGCTTCCGGAGAGGATGCAAGCCAGATCGAGGTCTGGGCCCCTTCTTCCGGTGTGATGGTCGAGATACCGGGGGCCGCTGCCCGGGATAGTTTGGTATCGACAACCCCGGGGTAAAGGCAGTTGGCGGTGACATTCGATCCGATGAGCAGCCGGGCAAGACTATAGGTGAACACTACATCAGCAAACTTTGAGAGGGAGTACGCACCCCACGGATCATAGAGCGGTTCGGTGGGCAAATTCTCCCAGTCAATCCGGTCAACATCCAGGTGAGCACTGGAAGCCACCGTGACTATGCGGGCTTCAGGACTTTTCCGGAGAATGGGAAGCAGCAGGTTCGTGAGAAGGAAAGGACCAAGATAATTTACGGCAAATGTCATTTCGATACCCTCTTTGGTAAGGTGCCGGTTCTTCTGGTACGTTCCCGCGTTGTTGACCAGAACATCCAGGCGGGACCAGCGCGAAGTGAGATCTCCTGCCATACGGCGAACCTGATCCGTATGGGCGTAACCTGCGATAACCAGATCGGGTCGTCCCACGCCGATCTTCTCTTCAAATTCCCGCTGTACCTTCTTTCCTTTTTTTCATCCCTCGCGTGAAGGATCACTTCGGCTCCTCCCGCTGCAAGCCCGGCTGCAGTAGCTTTTCCGATTCCATCCGTTGACCCCGTAATCAGAATGAGCGGTTGTGCCATGCGGGCGAGTATCAGAGTAAGGAATGAAAAACGTATCGGATACGGTAATCTTTCATTCAAATTTTTTTTCGCAATGATCCAGAGTTATTCGGAAAATTTCTAAAGGATGTCGATGTTTCAAGTGGATTTTCTCAAAATGAGATTTGCACAAATTTATTTATTGAGTAAACAAGTATGGAGATTCCAAATAGTTAACGGAGTGATAAAATGCCATATATTACCGTTGGTAAAGAAAATACGGGAAATATCGATCTCTATTATGAAGATCATGGTTCGGGCAGACCCGTTGTCCTGATTCATGGATGGCCGTTGTCAGGAGATTCATGGGAAAAACAGGTTCCGGTACTGTTGGATGCAGGATACTGGGTGATCGCATATGATCGCAGGGGATTTGGGCGTTCAAGTCACACGTCATCGGATTACAATTATGACACGTTTGCCGAAGATCTGAATATGATCCTGGTAAATCTTGAGCTGAACGATGTATCCCTAGTCGGATTCTCTATGGGTGGGGGAGAAGTTGCCCGGTATCTTGGTACGTTTGGCGATAGACGCATCAGGAATGTTGCATTTATCTCAGCGGTACCGCCGTTTCTCCTGAAGACCGATGACAATCCCTCTGGCGTTGACGGAAGCGTTTTTGATGGAATACGGCAGGCAATTGTTGAGGACCGGCCAAAATTCCTTTCGCAGTTCTTCCACGATTTCTATAATGTGGATGTTCTGGGAAAGACCAGGATCAGCGAGCAGGCTGTGCAGATGAGCTGGACAGTCGGGGCCGGTGCATCGGCTGCCGCGACGCTGGATTGTGTTACCGCCTGGATGACTGACTTCCGGGACGATCTTTCTGCCATTCATGTGCCGACACTCATTGTCCATGGAGATGCGGACCGGATTGTCCCATTCTCGGCATCGGGAAAACGTATGCACGAACTGATCGAAGGAAGCCGCCTTGTTGTGGTGAAGGGCGCCCCTCATGGCCTGAACTGGACCCATGCGGCCGAACTCAACCACGCGTTACTAGATTTCCTGAAAATTGGTGCTGCACATAAAAAATCGGACTCAATTGATGCAAAGCCAAAGGGAAGACGCTGATTATCCATCATAATACAGGTGAACAGCATGACAGAACAACACGCATTCGGAAACCTAATTTATACGTATGACGCAGCAGCCGGGGAAGCTCTCGGCAAGCGTGAGAGCCACACCCCGAAGATTGAGGTGCCGGCTGTCGTAAAGCCCGATGAACAATTCGCCCTGAAGGTTACCGTTGGTCCCCACCCGAATACGATTGAGCATTCGATCCGGTGGATCCTGGTCATGTTCGAAGAGGAGGGACGGGCATTCAATCCGGTTTTCCTTGGGAAAGTATCCCTGAATCCCGGGACCTCACAACCGGAAATAATCCTTAATGTAAAATTGCAGAAAGGAGGAATTATCCACGCGGTTGAGTACTGTAACCTTCATGGACTGTGGTCAGGAAAGAAAGAGATCAAAATCCATCAAACTCTTTTATTTCATAGATGTGTGTTTTCGGTTTAACTGCTGGGTTCGGAATGAGACCAGGTGTTTCCCGAAAGCTATGGCCGCTATCGCCAAATGTATCAGACAGGTCATGAACCTGAAGCTGCCGTGAGCAGGATGAACATAATCAGAATCGAACGAACAGCTTCGCTCGTGGGTAAGAAATACTACAAGA
>CAILCG010000015.1 GCA_903832665.1 uncultured Methanomicrobiales archaeon
AACCTTCTCAAGACCGAGATTCTCGGTCTTACAGGAACCGCAGAGTGCCGCGCCTGCATCGCAGACGCCCTGTTCATCGAGGTGTGAACCCATGGTGACAACAGCCACCGGGCTGTTTGCGTCTCCTGAGTGGTAGTCACCCTTAACGAGTGGCCATCCGCTAGCTGGGGATTTCTTATCTGCCATTTTAGGACACCACCGGTTTGATCAACTGGAATGCAATGATCCCAGCAATGAATAATCCAACCGCGAGACCGTACCAGAATGACGTGATCGAGCCACCAATGGCAAGGCCCTTCTCCCTGTTGGGGAAGGAGGCAAGCATGTTGCCTTCGCCTGCGAGCATGTTGACGAGATCTTCGCTCGTTGCCTCAAGGATAGCGACTTTCTCCAGCACAGGGGTGAAAGATTCGCCTGCTGAGGTGATGAGACCAATTACGGGGTCTGCAACGAGACCGAATTCCGGAAGCACAATAATGTATGCCATTTAGTGTCCCTCCGTGTCGGGAATCGGCTTTGAGTCAAGCCATGCTGCTGCGTCGCGTTTCGACAGTACGAAGTACTGGGAGTACGTGTAGAACCAGCCGATGAGTGCAATAATCAGCGAAATGATTGCTGATCCTGCGCTGATCAGGGCAAAGGACATTACGGCTGCAACGATCATGCTCAGGAATCCGCACTCTGCGGTGAGCATAAGCATCCTGTCCTGTTTCCAGCCGGGTCCAAGGCACGCGTTGAACGGGTGCTGGATGGCGATTGCGCCGAGCAGGAATGCAACGGCGATAAGTCCGCCACCAAGGAATGAATTTCCATAACTGGTCATGGGCAGGCCCATAAAGACTGCTTTTGATGTTGTCAGGCCGACAAAGGAAAATCCACCGGTGATCAGTGCGGCAAATCCCATAACGGTGAGTGCACCAACAACTGCCATTTCAGTGAGTGCCTGGACCATGGCCGGGATCTTCATGTTCAGGATATTGTTCGAGACATACCCGAGGATGAAACCAATGACTGCTGCAAGGACGAGTGCCACGATGGGTGCGAGCATTCCAAACTTGGTTGCAAGCAGCATAGCGATGACACCCGATCCGAATGCGATCATACCTGCAGAGGGAACACCGGTACCGATACCGTAGCTGCACAGCACCTTGATGGTGTGGCTGCCCCAGATCAGTGCGGAGACAACTGCAAGTCCGCCGAAGAATGAGAACATTTCGGTGTTGGTGAACGCATTGAGGTACGTCAGGTAAATGCACACGAGTGTGCTGACGAGGCCCGCGATCATGATTTTATTGTGCGGGACACCGCCTTCAATTACTTCAACTTTTACTGACATCTTGACACCTCACATTGCCACGATCAGGATCGCTACAAACCCGCAGAGTGCCGAGGCGACCGCGGATGCAACGATTGCCCGTGGCCAGCGCTTGAACTTGGGGTCGTGGGGTCCTTCAATGGTTCCGGTGATGTTGTATGCGGTCAGCACTGCATTCACGAGGAATAAGGCGACTGCGAACATACCTGCAACGGATACTGCAACGGGCAGAACCTGTGCTGCGGTTGCGTTCATCATGGTCGGGAACGTTGCCTCATAGAGACCGAGAAGTTCCAGGTAGATGAGCGTACCGCCTGCACCGCCAAGGATACCACCGATTACGCCGCCAACGAAGGAGACGAACGGAAGGCCGTGACCTTCGGTACCCTGGGATTTGTATTCTGCCTGTGAGTCGCCGGTGATGGGGTCGTGGAGAACTTTACCTGATGCGGCGGGGATACCCATGCCGAACACGTAGACAAAGTTCACCATCAGACAGGTGATTGCCATCATCAGGCCGCCACCGATACCGCCGGTGACGACTGCAACGACCATTCCCTGTTCTGCTGCCCATGCGCCTCCGAAGAGACCGGCGAGACCTGCACCAGCGGCAAGCATTGCGACACCAGTCGCGATACCGGGTGCCTGTCCCATTGCTGCGGGAGCACCGCCGACTGGCACGAAGTGCGTGCCGAATCCGATCAGGACACCGCCGATGATGATACCGATCAGGGCCATAAGACCGAGGTTCGGTGAAACAACCCAGCATGCGCCGAGGATGATGATCAGGAGCACAACACCGACTGCCATTGCCGTCGGGTTCATTGCGCCGCCAGCCTGTGGTTTTGCTGCAACTGCGCTCATGATTCAGCCTCCTTGGCTGCTGTGTAGGGTCCGTAGTTCTTGCGTGCCCAGACCTCTATGTACCGGTCAATGACGGTGAAGATAAGGATCAGGAGAACGCCGACTGCGATTGCGCCCCAGCCTGCGTAGATCTTCTCAAAGAGAATGGTACGCCAGAGTTCGAGGAAAACAATCAGACCAAAACAGATACCGGATGCTGAACCCCCAATCTTGTGGGTGAAGAAACCGTTGTCAATCGAGTTGCGTTCGCCTGCTTCGGCGTAGCGTACGATGTTACCTGATGCAGAGATTGGCACACCTGCGCCAAACTTCTGGTTCTGGTACTGACGTTCCTTACCATAGTACGGGTTGCCTGTTGCGGATCCTGCTGCACCGAGTGCAATACCCCAGATCAGTGCGAGCAGTGGCAGCGGGAACGGGTGTCCCAGCGCGCCATTGATCAACTGACAGAGAGCAACTGTACAGAAAATCGCAATGAAGGCATGTGCCATGGTGACCGTTGTCATGGACTTGATGATATCCACATAAACGGGCTGACCAAACTTGGCAAGACTTGCTGTTCTGCCAAGGTACGCGGTGGTTGCGTAGACGCCCTGTACAAAGACTGCGAGAACACAGCCGAGGACGATCGCAAGGATCGCGTTGATTTGCATTGCCATGAATGCCCAAGCCAGGCCTGCACCGAGTGCACACCAGAGACCGTATGCCGGGGGTTCTCCAGCGACCGCCTTGTTGAAGATACGGTGCAGGAATCCCATCTGCGGTGCGAGCTGAACCTGTGAGTTCGGGTCACCTTGTGAACCGATGTTGGATTCAGTATCTTCCGCAGAACCGGCTACAGTGGCAAGAGCTCCTGTCAATGCAGTAATTCCAATGCCAAATACTATTTGTTCCATTTAGCCTCCTCCCCTCGTGTGATGTACGAGAGTATTCAAAATGCAATGCCACGCACATCGAGTTAAACTCTTTGTGGTTAGTGTAAATTTGGTGAGATCTTAATTAAAAGGTTTCGAAATCAAATCGGCGAAATCGCACGATAAATAGCCCGATTTATAAAAATGAGGCTGATATCGGTTTATTTACTCATGTAGATTTGTGTTAAGGAAAAAAAAGTTGTGTTACGGGCAACCGGGCTTGCGAAACGGGTGAATGTACAGGTGTGCCGGTGGTGTAACGGCCCGGTAAATCCCGTAACTCTGGTTTGACTGGAAGATGGGGTTTTAGCGATCGCAAGCCCGGGTATCCCGGGAGTAAGACGTGTACGCAGTCTGCGTCCGGCTGTTTTAACATCCCTCCAAAGTCCTGTCAGGTTTATGGGTGTACTTCGGTCCGGTATCATTCTTAATAATCCGGGTAACCCGTTCCCTCTATCCCGGCATCAAACCGATATGGTTATGAAATGCAATGACAGACGCTCATGCTCCGTATCCCGATGGGAGTTCTCTATGGATCTTGCACTTCAGTTTTTTCTCGCGATCCTGCCCATTCTTGTGATATTCGCCGGGCTTGTCTTCCTGCGGCAGTCCGGGACGCTGATGGGGATAGCCGGCTGGCTGCTGACCGTTATTATTGCCATCGTCTTCTTCCAGACCAGTCCCGCTATAGCGCTCTATGCCTCCTGGAACGGGGTGCTCTCCTCGTTTGGCATATCGCTGATGGTGTTTCTGACCATCCTGCAGGTGACGATGATGGACGTGACGGGGGCCATCACCCGCATCACCGCGTATATCCGGTCGATCGCTGCCGAACGCTACGAACAGATCATGATCCTGAGCGTGGGCTTTGGTTCTTTCCTGGTCTCGATCGGAGCAACGCCCGTCACCATGCTCCCGCCCATCATGCTGGCGCTCGGTTTCTCCCTCTCGCTGCGATCGCTCTTCCCTGCATCGGGTACGATCCCCTCACTTCGTTCTCGCTCCTCGCAGTCCCCATCACCCTCCCGGCAACCGTTTTCAATCTCGATGCCAAGGCGCTGGGTATCAATATCGCCCTCTTCCTGCCGGTCATGTCGACCGGTATTGCGCTTGGGATGCTCTGGATTGCCGACGGGATTGAAGGGGTGAAGAAAGGATTTTTCACGGCAATTGCCGCAGGACTCTCGCTGGGGATATCTGCGATTGTCTTTGTCAATATCCTGCCGGTCTCCGCTATTGGTCTTGTCGGGGTCTTTTCCGGGCTCGTGACGATCGCCGTGCTCTTCCTGCTCCGGGCCTGCCGGAGAAGAGTACCCCCGGCCTGCCCGGTCATTCCCGTGGAAGCAGCCCCGGTCGCACCCGGCCCTGAAATGCCGCTCTGGAAGGCAGCATTTCCTTGGTGCCTGCTCGTCTTCTTTGCGATTATCATCAGCATCCCGCTTATCCAGGGCGGGCTGTACAATATCCTCGGGAGTGCCCAGAAGATTCCCGTGGTGGCGAACAAGGTCGTGGACCTGAAGCTCCTCAACCAGGCCTACTTCTGGGTGCTCATCAGCACCCTCATCTCCGCACCGGTGTTCATCCGGACGCGGAGCGAGGCAAAGACGATCGTCCGGGTCTGGCTGAACCGGGCCTGGAGCCCGACGCTCGCGGCAATGGTCTTCTTTGCGATCGCGTATGTGATGGACTGGTCGGGCCAGTCGGTGATCAACAATACCCTGATGTTTGCCGAGGGGGCTGCTTCCCACAACATGAACGCGGTCATCGACCTCTCGCTGGCGCTCCTCTTCGGTGTTACGTTCCCCGTCATCAGCCCCACGCTGGGCCTGCTTGGGGCATTTATCTCGGGCAGCGAGGCATCGTCGAACGTGATGTTCTACGGCATCCTGAAGACTTCGACCGGTGTGCTCTCCCTTGACTTCCTGATGGTCTATGCAGCCCATGCGGTTGCGGGCGGGGTTGCGTCGGGTATTGCAGTGGCGAAGATCATCAATGCCGCTGCGGTGATCGACAAGCTCGGGATGGAAGGAGAGGTCATAAGGAAAGTGGCACCGGTGGTTGTCGGCCTGACGGTGGTCATCGGGCTGATGCTTGTCCTGATGTTGGCGTTTAAATAAGGGTGGCGGTCGGGCAGTGCGGTTGCCGGGAGAGGGAATTCTGTTGGTAAAAAAATGAGCAGGGGATTTGTCCCCCTGCCGTTTTGTTCTTACTTCTGTACTTTGTCTTCCATGTGGTCGAGGACCCGGTCCCACATGACGAGGAGACCGGGGATGACTGCGTAGGCGAACAGTCCCGCCCCGAGGAAGGCGCCGGTGAGGATGAGTTCATTGTCCATGCTCCTCACCTCAGGCCAGGGCGGTTACGCCGTCTGCCCCTGTTTCGATCACGGTCCGGATCGAGTCATCCTCGTACGAGGAGATCGCTACCTGCTGCCGTGAGAGGGAGACGAAGTATACCTCCCCGTTGGGGTCGTGGCACTTCAGGGTCACCGAGAAGGTGTCCTTGTCCGCGTCGTGGTATACCGTGCCTCCGTGCGCCGCGTTGTTAGCGGTGTTGGCAAGCATTGCGGTTATCCCCGCGGTGAACCCGGCCATCGTGTTGTAGCTCTCCGAGCCACTGCCGATGCGGTTTGCATCTCCGTCCTGGTACACGAACTTTGCTGTGTAGGATTCCTTGCTCTTTTCTACGGGCTGGTGGTTTTCGCCCGCGCTCATATACGATACACACCCGAAAGGGTTGGTGGTGATCACCGACTGGACGATCGTGTTGAACGCTGCCACATCGGTGATCGGGTCCGCAAGCTTGCGAACCGCGCTTTTGACATTGGTTGTCTGCGTGAAATCTGCCATGTTGTTCATTCCTTTTTCTTTCTGTCGCGGGGCGCCCTTTGACATAACAACATGGGTTTTTTATGGGGATACTCCCATTTCAGGGGGTATTAACCGGCGCGTTTGCAACCCCGGTCTCCTGTTCCGGGGCTGCTGTCATGCGGATCGGATGATCGGCGCTTCGTGGGATGAAAGAGCCGTTCCAGCAGTACCGGATCTGCGGGCTGAAGGGGGCATCCATGCGGACGAGATTGCCCCGGACAACCTCGTACCAGACCCAGCCGTGCGGCCGGGAGGTGATCCAGAGCTCACGGTTACAGGGCGTCCCGATGCCGGTCTCTGTGAGTGCGGCGATCCGGTCAGCGTATGCCTCCATGACCGCGTGGGCATTATTGATGGGAACCTTCGACCGGATCGCGACGACGATGGTCGGTCCCACGTTATCGCCGGCGATGATATCGACCGGGCTGCCGGTCCCGGTGATCTTGAATACGCGTTTCTGCTGTGCAAGTGCGATGAGGACCGCTTCGTCCACTACCCGGTTTACGTGGTGCTGGCCGGTCATTCCTCCCACTCTCCCGTCATTGCACCAATGCCTGATACGCTCCTGCCGGTTGCGATCTGCATGCCATTGTTCATGGTGTTCTCCTGCTGTTCTTGGTTCTTTTCTGTTCCATTTGCTACGAATAATCCGTTCATTTTTTTCACTTCTGCTGGGTTTTTGTTCAACAACGATTCCTTCGGGCGCTGGGGCTCTCAAGATTCACTTCCAAAGACGCCGGTCCTGGGAGAGCCGGGGCTTTTGATCCTGAAATTTGCTGCCTTTTTTTAATCGGCAGGTAACCTACAGGATTACAACCACGATTGAGAACCCGGAACACCGGACCGACGATTACTGACTATTTTTAAAGAAGGTGAAGAGCGAGAAGAGGGGGGCGTGGCCGCTCGTTTTCCTGTAGCGTTTCCCCATGTCCAGTACATTTCCATCGGCTGCTACAAGGACCGGCTTTGCTTCGGATGCAGCTGAGGGGGCGGATATAATCCAGTCGATCACCGCAACGCACTTTTGCTTAAGTGCTGCAACAATCTTTTTCGCCCGTGTTCTCAGTTGTCCGACGTAGTTGCTGGTCATTGTATTGATTCGAATGTTGACTGGTCGGGTTATAAATCCTCGCTTGGGTTCGAGTTTTTTTGCAGTTATTATGGCGAGTATGCGGGAATCGGGACTTGGATTGGGGCGCGATTGGTATAATCTGCGGGTTAGCTTTATCGGGGGGTGGAAACGCGGCAATGGAGTTTGGAACGGAGGGTTTTGCGGGTCCGGATTTGGGAGTGGGGTGGGGAGGTGCGGCAAATTTGGGGAGTCAGGATCATGATTTGGGATTTCAGATTTTCTGTATCTTGTACAGTATAATATAGTGACCAACACACGCGATTTACTGCACTATATCTAAGGGTAATTTTCCCGGACTTTTAATGTAATCCCGCAAAAAAATTATTTATTATTGGTTTTCAACAACGTTTTCAGTTCTTTGAGACTCTTCTGGATTTCAGTTTCCAGCGTCTCAATCTTCGCTATAATAACTTCCGGTTTTTCGTAATGGACTTCTTCATATTCAATTTCCTTATACCGCGAGATGGAAAGATCGTATCCATTCTCCTTGATCTCGCTGATGGGCATAAAGAAACATTTGCCTTTCCGGTCAGTGGGATTCTCTTTCTTCCGGTTGCGGTAATGCTGGATAATCTCCGGGATATCTCCCTTGCCATTGGTGAATGTCCGCTTGTCATCGAGCGAGTACCCGTCTGCATCCATATCATAGAACCAGACCTTGTCGGTAGAACCGCCTTTAGTGAAGATCAGCACAGCCGTAGAAACCCCGGCATACGGCTTGAAGACTCCGGATGGCATGGAAACGATGCCTTCGAGCTGGCACTGTTCCAGCAGGATCTGCCGGAGTTTCTTGTGGGCATTGGAGCTGCCGAAGAGCACTCCGTCCGGCACGATGACCCCGCACTTCCCGCCAATCTGGAGGAGGTGCACCATCCGCTCGACAAAGAGCAGTTCGGTCTTTGTGGTCTGGATGGTGAGGGCATCGTTGATGTCGCTCTTGTCGATGCTCCCCTTGAACGGCGGGTTTGCGAGAACGATGGTGTACCGGTCGTTTTCCGTGAACCCTTTGGAGAGGGTATCCATCAGGGCAACCTGAGGTGCCTTGATCCCGTGGAGGATCATGTTCATGAGCGAGATCCGGATCATTGTATTATCGAAATCGTACCCGTAGAAGGTATCTTTCCAGAGTTTCTCCCAGTGTTTCGGCTCGGTGATTTTGTCCCCAAGGAGGTTATGGTATCCCCCTTCAGGATCCACATCGATTTTGTCCGGGCTTGTATATCTTTTCAGGATGTATTCGTATGCATTGACGAGGAACCCAGCGGTACCGCAGGCGGGATCGCAGATCCGGTCATTGATATCCGGGTCCACGAGCTCGACCATCATCCGGATGATATGCCGGGGCGTGCGGAACTGGCCGTTCTTCCCGGAGGTTGAGAGCTGCTGGAGCAGGTACTCGTAGATGTCGCCCTGGGTGTCCCGGTTCTGTGCCGATATCTTGAGATCGTCGATGATCGCGACCGCTTCCTGCAGGAGCGAGGGCTTCGGGATCATGAAGACGGCATCCTTCATGTGCTGGGCAAAGAGTGTCTTTTCGCCATCGTGGATATTCTTGATAAAGGGGAATGCCTCGTCTCGCACATGAGTGAGCATCTTCTCGGCCGGGTAGTGTTTCCAGTGGGACCACCTGCAATCCATCTGACCTTCGAAAATGGAGGTGTACTGGATGCCCTTTGCCTTCGCCCGTTTCTCCTCGATGGTGTCCATGTCCTCGAGGCGGTTCATGAAGATGAGGTACGACATCTGCTCGATGGACTGGAGCGGGTTGGAGAGGCCACCACTCCAGAAACTATTCCAGAGCTTGTCGATCTTGGATTTGAGTTCGGGGGCGAGACGCATGGTGAGAAAATCCTGATAGTGATTGGGTGATGGGGAGATTAAGGGATGCCGATTATTATTTTACCTGACCCTTTTTTGCTTGGATAATTCATGGTGCGGATGGCAACTCAGGGTGCCGCATCATCGGATATGCCATACGGGATCCGGGGCTTTCTGGATACCCGCCCGGATTCTTTTTGCGAGGACGCACGGGCCTGTTTTTCATGGGCATTCTCGATCTTTTTAAATTCCGCAGGTCCAATCATTGACTCGATGAGCGAGTTGTCGAAGTCCTCAAGACGTTTCACCAGAGATGACTCTTCATTGATCGAGTAGAGCCAGGTGCGTCCGTCTTTCCGTATCTTCACCATGCCCCGGTCGGAGAATTTTTTCATGGCTTTTGCGATGGACTGCCGGGTGAGCCTGATCTCCTCCACAAGTTCGGCCATATCGAACTCGATACCGTACATAGGTAGCAGGAACTGGAGGAGGCGGGTCTCACAGGTATCGCCGAATAACCCCTCAAACGGTTGTTTCATGATAACCACAATTTCCGGACTTGCTTGCATCCCATGAATAGTATTGTGAAATTATTGGGGAACAATGGATAAAATTGTTGTTAAAAAAAGTTAACAGAACTGACCCTATCGTTAAAGATAATCCCAAGCCCGGTCTTCTTCCGGTTTCAGCCATTCTCTGGCAAGAATATTTTCGCTAAGAATGGCTGTTTCTACGGTTTTCCTCTGTGCAGATTCCAGATTGTGGGAAATCCGTTTTTCCGTTTTATTAGTTTTCATGATGAACGGAGTTTTTTCTTATCAATGGCTAACCGTTTTTTCATTTTCCCGTTTGATGTATTTGAGAAATACTTTCACTTCTGACTGAAGCCGTTTTGAGACATTATTCTTCATTGGCTTTTTACTGTTGAACACAGCATTCAATCTTTCAATCGGCGTTGTGAAATCACCAAACATGATTGCCTTTTTTGAGTAATCGAAAAATTTTTCATAGTCGTTAAACTCATCAAGAGTGATTTCGGCATGGGTATTGTAATCATGAATTTTATTAGGTATCTGATCGATCCAGTTGAGGATTTTTTGTCTCATTACATCCTCATTTTCGTAGGGAAGAACTCCTTTTCCCGCAAGATCCGAGGTGATCAGCTTTAAATCAGGCGTCAGAATTAACGTTTCTTTACCAAATGCCCGCATCAGGCCAATTTCCAGGTAAATATTATTGAGGGATTCAATGGGTGTTTTTTTGGTGATCAGGGCCACGCCAAAAGCGGAGGAGAGAATCTGCTCACAGATTTTACAGTAATTATCGTCGCTTCCGGTCCGTGCCATCGCGTTGATGAGGCCGATCCCTTTTGATCCGAACGTGGCAGTAATTTGTGATCGTAATTTTCTGGTGTCCTCACGTGTGGAGAACATAAAAAAGCCGGTTTGGGGTTTGGGAATAATGGTTTTAGCACATTCGCATAAATGATCGGGACACCAGATCAACATGATAACGGGGGATCGTATCAGCTATGAGCACGCCGGTATTTCGGAACGTTCGCATAGGGCCCTTCGCTCTTTTTGCAGTCCACTATCCGGCCTACTTCCCGATCGTATTTGACCCACCTTCCGGTGCTTGAATTGAACACCTGGAATGTCCTGCTTTTCTGAGGGCTCATAGTTCCTTCCTGATTGTTACCTATAATCTATTCATCTAATTAATTATTGGCTTATCGGTTGATGTCCATCTGCACCTTATCAGGCTTTCCCTTTTGATAACTCCCCGGTAAACACCCTCAAAGAACGCTCCCGCATTCTTTTCAAGCATTCTCTGTCGACAATTCCCCAGCAAACGCCCTCTGCATCAACCCCTCGCACAACTCCTCGATTTGCCGACCCGATGCCTATTGCTGATCGCGAATCCGCTCCAAACTCTCAACGACACGGGCGAACTGAGGATGTGGATAGGAACCATTGAAATCTTTCAGTGAATATATTCAACTATCTCATGGGGGATAGTTACGACTGATTTTGCTGATCTCTCCTCATTATATGAATATCTGGAACAACACGCACAGAACTATTCATTGTCATTCTCATTCGAAATCGGGCAACTATTCAAAAATATTGCTGATGCACTGAAAACCTCTGGCAATGAAACCGATGCCCAGAGAGCGCAATGGGAGAAAGATTTTTTCTCAGTGATGGTCTCAAATGGAGAAATTCAGCCGCTGGCAGTTACATATGACGATAAAGGAGAACGTCACGAATATCCCAACCTGAAAAAAATAGATGATGGACAATGGCATTATTTAATCGAGAGATTTGAATCAGTAAATAATCCTGTTCTCAAGGCAAGATATTCACACATTCTATGGTGTAGTCCTGAAAAACACGGTGATTATGCGAAAGCGGCTATTGATAATTATTTACTGTTAATTAAAATTTGCGAAGAGAAGGACAGAAAAAATCCTGAAAGAAATTTCGGATTGGACGTGGTGGATTCTTTTAAAAATGCCTATTGTCTCGCAATAGTTATAAATTACAAATTTAATGAGATAAAATCAGAATTGAAACGATTAGTTTCTTTATTTAATCCCGAAAGCAGCTTTTTTCCCGCTGTACGAACTCAACTAATAAAACTCGCCCTCAAAGACAAGAAAATCTTCACAAAGGAGGATTTGGCAGGATTTGATCTACTCTGCGAAGATACAGCGAGAATTTGGATTTCTAGAGATAACATTCATGCATCGATTAGCGTTTTTGAACTCGCAGAACGTTGGGAAATGAAAACGTCCGGTAAAAAAAGTAGGATCTGGCGACAAAAAGTAGCCGAATCTTACGAATCAATGATGCGAACTGCACTTGAAAAAGAAGAATATCGTAAAGCGGTTTCACTTTGCATGGATGCGATCATAAATTATCGGATCGTAAAAGATACAGAAAAAATTAGGGAGTTAGAGCAAATCTACCAACAAAATAAAAATAAAATCGAATTTCAAGAATTTTCACACGAATTTGAAATAAAAGAATTGATTCAACGTTTCAAAGTGTTTGTTGATTACCTCATGGAAGGGACCCCGGAAGAAATTATTGGATTTCTTGCCACTGATGCCCGTATCCTCCCAAATGTTCAGAAAGTTAAAGAAGAATCCAAAAAATTAGAACGCGAATTCTCTTTCAGCCATATATTTCCCATTATTTTAACAGATCAACAAGGGAATCCCGCGCAAAATTTTAGGACTGATGAAGAACGGGAAAAATTTCGCTTGATGGAGAGATATCGGTATGAAATCGATCTGAATAACAAATTTATCATCCATGAAATTTTGCTGGCAGGAATTAGGGAGAATAAAATTAACACCAAGACGGTGATCGAATTTCTTGCAAAAAATTCCTGGGCAGGGAAAAATTTTGTAAAACAGATGCCTAACAACAAAGAAATTACAAAAAACTGGATTGGTTTACTTGCCCCGGCACTCGATGAATATTTTTTCCAGATGAGTAATTATTTCTCTGATACTGCGAGAACTCCAAATTTTATCCTCTGTATCGATTCCCTGACATTGAAAATTGAAGGATTGTTACGAGATTTTTCTGAATTGAATGGTATTCCAATTTCCGATGTAAAAAAGGATGGAATCGCTAGGGAGAAATTATTGAGTGATTTCCTTGACGAAGAAGAACTCAAGACAAAATTCAGCGAAGATGAATTAATGTTTTTGAAATTTTTATTAGTTGAACAGGCAGGATTTAATCTGAGGCACCGGGTTGCGCATTCCCTCATGAATTTTTACGACTACAATTTTGATTCTATGAATTATCTTTTCATAGGGATGCTAAGGATATGCAAATATGATAGGGTTCAGAATGAAAAATGAATTTACGCCCCCAATTCCCCCGCAAACGCCCTCGCCATCAACCCCTCGCCATCAACCCCTCGCACAACCCCTCGATTTGCCGGCCCGATGCCACTTGCTGCTCACGAATCCGCTCCACATTCTCAACGACACGGGCGAACTGGAATTTTTATTTTATTAAGTTCCCCTAACCCGAGATCAGGAATACAACTACTTCTTTGTTTTTTCGAAATTTCACGCTTAATTTGGGGCATTTTTAAAAGCCAATATAAAAAATTTAGATCAATTAGTGATCGATCAGGCCGAATTATACATAGACTATATGATATCTGAAATTTGATCTTTTCTGGAACGAGTCTTGCCTCGCAAATCGTCCCATATCGCGAATAAATTATGTCCCCGTGAATGGGTTGAATTTTCCTGCACATTCTCAAATAATCTTCTTCTGATATTTTTTTCGCATTTTCGAAATCAATCTTATTACTTTCAATGAAATTTGTCGGGGAGATCAAAGGAATTCCAATGTCCACACCTTGGGGCATTCGGTGGTCAACATCCTTAATGAGGGCAATCTCTCCAAATCTTTTGGTTTCCCATCCTCGCTCATTCTGCGCCGGATCCCCGAACATCTCAAAGAAAATATCTTGCAACAGCGCTCCCGTCAGGGCATCCGCCTCTTTTCTCTGACCACTCACCGCCTCCGTTTTTTCGAGAACGGCAACGATCTGGCGCTGAATTTCGAGCGGGGGACTGGCACTTTCAATCGTCTTATGAAAGAAACCGGCACTCTCTGTTGTCCAGCAGTTCCAGTCATATTTCTTGCTGCTTCCTGTCGGATTTTTTCCTGCATCAGGTAAAAAAAATAGAATTTTGTCTCGTTATCCGGAGAAAATTTCAGTGTGTGAAATTCAGTGGATGCAAAACCGATTCCATTTTTTAAATTCTTGGCGATCGCGATTTTCCCATTCTCCATGCAGGGTGTAATTTTTGCAAAAAGCAAATCACCCTCCTGAATCGGAGTGTAGCCGGTTTTTATCTCGCCATATTTTTTCTCGTTCGATGTGTCCATCTTGCCGGTTAATTCCTCAACACATTTCATTGGTAAAAATGTAACATCGGTTTCATCATCGAAGGAATTTTTATCGAATCTCGAATTGATTTCTGCAATCTCTTCGAGCCTCTTCCACTCCCACCCTTCCGGCAGCTCCCTCCCCTTCATCTAAGCCACCCCGGCAGAAAGTTCCCGCTCAACCCGCGAACAAATCCCCTCAAACGTCTTGAGTTCATCCGTAGAAAACATTGGTTCAGGAGCGTTACCCAAAGTGATGAACGGCGGCTCCCAGAAGTCGGCGTACGTGATGTGCTTCTTCTGCGAAAAGACCGACTCAACCATGCGGATAAAGTTGAGCTGGTCGGCCGAATAGTGCTTGTTATTCTCCATCATGTACGTCCGGAACGCATCCTTGATCCGGTCCGCCGGGTTCGCCTCTGCATACATCCCGAGCACCCGCTTGATGAGCGAGACGAGGATGCTCTCAGTGCCCGTCCCGGCCTTTCCGAGTTCCGCCGGGTTCTTCGCGAGATCGGGGCCGAAGATGGTGGCTTCGAGCTGCTGGAGATCGGCCTCTGATAAAATTTCGTCGCGGGCGATCTTCTGGATCACGGGGCTGTCGGCCGCGATCTTCCGGATGCGTTCTTCGACATGCTCCCGGTATTTCGTGACATAGGTATGCTGTTGTGCCACACCCTTCTCAAAAATTGTCTTCTGCTCGATAGTGTCCCCCATATCGATGACGATGGTCTGTTGCGGCTCTTTCCGCATGAAGGGCATCAGCGGCGCAAGCTCCGTGAGCATCCTCTGCGCCGACTCGTAGGTCCCCGAGGACCAGAACGATTTCGAGAGCACCTCGCGGATGAATGCCTCGCGTTCCTGCACCTTGTTGATTGTCAGCGGCAGGCAATCGATCATCCCCCCGATCAGGAGTTTCTGCCGTTCGATCTCGCCGCTATCGTTCCGGTGGATTGCGTGCTTGAGCTGCTCGCAGCGCAGGGAGAAGATCGCGGTGTTGAGATTCACGTCCTGCTGGTACCGCATCAGGGGCATGATCTTCTGGGTCAGGAACTGGAGCGGGTCGATGGCCACATTGTCCCAGAGGTGCGGGTCGAGCGCCTTTTTGATCTCCTGTTTGTTGTCGCGGATGCTCACGAAATCCGGGGGCAGCGAGCGGATATCGGTAAGGATCTGCTCCTTCACCTGCCCTGCCCGCACCTCGTCGCCGTGGTCCCGGAGGAACGTGAGCTGCTTGATCCTTGATAAGAAGATCCGGTTCGTGATCGCATCCGGTGATTCGTTCTTCACCCCGTCCGGGTTCATCTTCCAGTACTCGAAGTTGTTCCAGAACTCAAATACCTGGAAACATTCCTTCTTCCCCTCGGGCAGCCATCCAAAATGTTCGCAGGCGCTGTTGGCCCTTGTGCCCCGCCCGAGCATCTGCCAGAACTTGATCTTCGAGAAGACCGGTTTTGCAAAGACAAGGTTGCAGACCTCGGGCACATCGATGCCCGTATCCAGCATGTCCACCGAGATCGCCACCCGGGGCATCGACTCCTTCTCGAAGGCCCGGATCAGTTCGTCCGCCCGGGAATCCTCCGACACGATCGTCCGGGCCAGCGTGCCCTTGTGCTCGGGATAGAGCGTATCGAAGGCTTCCTGCAACCGGTACGCGTGCTTCTTCGAGATCGCAAAGAGGATTGACTTCGCCGGCAGTGTCCCGGTCTGGTCCATCAGGGCATTCTCCATGAACTCGCGGACGATCGCCTCCGAAGTCCCCTTCACCGCCACCTTCTTCTCCAGCTCCGTGCCCTCGAAATCGATCTCGTCCGGATCGATCCCCTGCTCCAGCAGTTTCGCCCGCTCGCCTTCCGTCAGATCCTGCCGCCGCACCCCGGCGATCTGGAAATGCGTCCGGGCGCCAAGGATGCTCTTCCGGAAATCGACCAGCACCCCGTCCGCCACCGCATCATCGTAGGAGTATAACGCGGTCGGTGCACCGTTCTGGCACTCGAAGAACCGGAGCGTGTCCTTATCGAGAATCTCCGACGGAGTTGCCGTCAGCCCGATCTGGATCGCATCGAAATACGTGAACACATCCTTCCACTTGTTGTAGATCGAGCGGTGCGCCTCGTCCGAGATGATCAGGTCGAACTCTCCCGGGGAGAGCCGGAACTGCCCGTTTGCATCCTTGTCGAGATAGATCTCCTGGAACGTCTGGATCGTAGACACGTACAGCCGCTTGCTCTTGTCATACTTCCCGGCAAAGATCTTGTCCTTTGCCTCTTCCGGGAAAAACGGCTTGTACCCTTTATTCATCGCCTGATCCCGCAGTGCCCGGCGATCCGCAAGGAAGAGCACTTTCTGCACAAGGCCCTTCTCCATCAGGATCTTGATGATCGCCATCGCCACCCGGGTCTTTCCCGTACCCGTTGCCATGACAATGAGCCCCTTCCGGTGCCCCCGCTGGAGATGTTCCACCACCCGCTTGACGCACTCGATCCCTTTTGGTCGGTCGACAATTGCCTTACTGACTTCCACCGGGGATGCTGCATCCTGCGTCTTCTGGAACCGGAGCCGCTCCAGGTCTCCCTGCGTATAGAACCCCTTCACTTCCCGGGGACTGTACCGCTCCCGGTCCCAGAAAAAAATCTGGTACCCGTTCGAGAGAAAGATGAAGACATCCTTACCGGTCTGGCGTTTGATATCGTCTGCATACATCGCTGCCTGTTGCTGTCCAAGACGTGCATCCTTGGAGGTCCGCTTTGCCTCAACAATGGCAAGCGGTGCCCCAAAACTGTCGAGCAGCAGGTAATCGGCATACTTACTCTCCATATCGTTTTTCAGGGTCTCAGAAACGGTTTTGTAATTTTTCGCAACAAAATCGGATTGTTTGGTATCGACTTCCATCAGGACACGAGATCGATCCGATACTATCCAGCCCTGTTCTTTGAGCAGGACATCGATCATCTCAAGCCGTGTCTGGAATTCGTTGCGATCCAAAATGGTACCTCATAGGGAATTGTACGTATAATACCCTTACCGGTGATGCAACATGAAGGTTACTGGATTTTCAGCGGCTCACTATTTGTATCAGCAGATCCGCATTTCTAAAAACCAATGAGAAACACCCCACATCAGCCCAACTCCCGGAGGGGGGGTGGGTACCCCTCCGGGCACATGAGGGATACCCACCCCCCTCCCCACACAAAAAAAAGTGAGGGGGTACCCCCCTCCTCCCTATGAGCAAAGAGGGCGACCCTCCCCTCTTCCTCATCACGAATTCGCCAGCCGTCCCCTCAATTATTTCTTAGCCGGTTTTGCCTTCTCCACCTTCGCGACCTGCTTCATCATCTCCCGGGTAAACGCCGGCAGATCCATCGGCCACCGCGAAGTAACGAGGTTCCCGTCCACCACCACTTCCTTGTCTTCCCAGATCCCGCCCGCCTTCCGGATATCCTCCGGCACACCGTCGTGCCAGAACGATGTCAGGAGCCGGCCCTTCAGGAGATCGGCCGAGGCCAGTGTCCAGGGCCCGTGGCAGATCGAGGCAACGGGCTTCTTCTTCTCGAAAAAGGACCGGGCAATCTCCTGCGCCTTCGGCATCCTGCGAACCGTGGCAGGTGCCCCCGTGGGAGAACCGCCCGGGATGATGAGGAGATCGTACTCATCGGGATTAATCTCGGCAATCGTCCTGCTGGGCCCGAGGGTATAGCCATGCTCGCCGTGCAGTTCCTTCATCTCGGGCGCTGCAATATCGACATGCCACCCGTGCTCCAGCAGGCGGAATGCCGGCACGAACACTTCGAGATCCTCGAATTTATCCGCCGTCAGCACAACGGCCCGGTAGGGAGATACATTTCTGGGGAGTTCCATAGGTTCAGGATCGTCTCACCATTATAGGAATTTTTGGATAGGTACAAAAACCGGTCCCGGCCCGTTCATACGATCCCCGGCGGGAACCCTTGCGGGCATCCCCTCGGGCGACCCGCACCCCTCGTGAAACGCGATGGCTGTGCCCGTTTTTTCGTACTATCTCAACCCATAAATATCAGTTCGCAGACATTCTGATTCAATGGCAAACATTGCGTACTTCGAGATACCGGCCGATAACGTCGACCGGGCAAAGCACTTCTACCACTCCCTTTTGGGATGGCAGATCGAACCCACGAAGGCCCCCGCATCGCCGGCGATGGTGGCCCCCCAGTACCGGGATATCACCACCGGCCCCGCAGAAGAAGGCAAGCTCAACATGGGCGGACTCTACCGGCGGCAGTCGAACGAGACGATCAAGTCCTATGTCATGGTCGAGGATCTCGAGAAGGTGCTCGGCAAGGTAGAGGCGCTGGGCGGTGAAGTCCTCCTCTCGAAAGAAGAGATCCCCGGGGTCGGCAAGATCGCCATCATCCAGGATACGGAAGGAAACTCGATCGGGCTCTGGAAACCGCTGAAGTAGATGTTTGTCCCGGTCCCAATATCTGGCCATCTCCCGGGCCTGCGCAGGGCCGGCAAAAAACTGCTTTTTTGTCCGGGTAAGATCGTGCTCTCCAAGTGTTCTGGATCGATAGTGGTTCTGGATTAAAAAGTGCCCTTTAGAATCCGGTTGACCCGGGCCTGGCCCGACCCTGTCGTGCCGATGTTCAACACCGTCTCCATGGTGGGGAGAACCCCAACGATATACGATGGTGATCCTGGGGGAAGTGGAGCGATACCGGGTTTAGGATACCCGTGCCGGTGGTTTATCGCCGGGCCTGCGGGGACTCCGGATCCATTTCCGAAGCTATAAAACTTACCGGGACAGGAAGTATATTATGGAGCGGATCACCGCCGTGGCAAAGGGGAAGGTCCAGGGAGTTGGGTACCGGCACTATATCGAGAGCTGTGCCCAAGCGACCGGGGTCCACGGGTATGTCAGGAACCTGCCCGACGGCACCGTTGAGATGGTAGCCGAAAGTTCCCCCGCCTCCCTTGCCGATTTCATCCGGCTGGCCCATGCCCGCGGCAATCCGGTCATACACGTCGAGGATATCGTGGTGAAAAACGAGCCTGCGACCGAAGAATTCCACTATTTCCGCGCTGAATGGTGACGGGGGAAATTACCCCGTAAGTACTTTTTTAGGAATCTGCGGTTATCCTACCGCGGCAGCCTGGCCCGGGTCAGGGAGTCTGCCAGGAGATGGCCCGCATAACTGATAAAGAAGCAGGACGCACTGAATACGAGCGGAAGACGGGGAATACCGGGGGCAAACAGGACCGGTAGGGCCGAGACGAGGAACAGCACTGCAACAAACTTCAGTGCCCGCCAGCTGTGGCAGATCCCCCGGTGGCGGGCGCTGGTCGGGGGCTCCAGGATATCCGGCACGAGGGAGCCGGCCATGGTTGCGATCACCCCATAGACTAGGAGTGAGCTTTGGGTCTGGTGCAGGAGGCCCGCCTCCCAGTCGTATCCCAGGAAGAGCATCATGCCGATAATGAGGTGTGCCTGCCGGTTCATCGTGTGGGTGCAATCTGCAAGAACCGGTATTAATACCCGGGAATGGGGTGGGTGAAAGTATCCCCGGGAAATTCCCTAACGGGAAAAAAGTATTTTTGGTATTTTTTTACTTTCACCGGTTTACGCCATCGCAACCAGGCGGTTCATCAGGAGAAGTGCCCCGAGCCAGATGCCATATGCCCCGCCGATACTCGGTAGGAGGCTGAACCGGTTCATCAGGAACCAGAAAGACAGCAGGAAGATGAGGGTCGGGATCGCGAACCAGAATGTCGAGATCACCAGCTGACGGGTTGTCTCGCTTCCGGCCTCGGAATACGTGAAGAGGAATGCGAGGGTCGTGATGATGGGGGCCGCCGCGATCATGCCACCATACCGGGGGTCCACGTGCTCTGCAAGGAATGTCACCCCGACAATAACACTACCCCCAATAACGAATTTCAGGAGCGTGTAGAGATAATCCATCCATCTGATAATTTCCGTACGAGATTAAATACCCGGGCTCCGGCAACCGGATACTCAACTCACGGTCGGATATCGGGGCACTCGATCCGGGAAGGGTATCCGGAAACTCAAATCCTCGAAGGGCATCGGGATAATTGATCCCGGTGTTGTACGTGGACCGGTTATCCGGGAACCGTTGGAGGCAGATCCGCTCCTTCCCCGCACAGCGACCCGTGCAGGAATCCGTCGGGCCGGCAGGTTTCTGGGTACTATCTCAAACGCTAAATAGCATTTTTGCCTACATCAGTGCCTATGGCAAACATTGCTTACTTCGAGATACCGGCCAATGACATTGACCGGGCAAAGAAGTTCTACCACTCCCTCCTGGGGTGGAAGATCGAACCGACCAAGACTTCTATGGATGCGGCGAAGGTCGCAATGGTGCAGTACCAGGATGTCATCACCGGCGCCCCTGCGGAAGGCACCCTGAGCATGGGGGGGATGTACAAGCGGCAGATGGCAGAGACCATCATCAGTTACGTGATGGTTGATGACCTCGACAAGGTGCTTGCCAGGGTAGAGAAGCTCGGTGGCAGGATCATCGTCCCTAAGATGGAGATCAAGAACGTAGGATTTACTGCGATCATCCAGGATACGGAAAGAAACCCGCTCGGTATCTGGAAGTCAGAGATGAAGTAAACTAATCACAACATTTTTTCTCGTCGCGGTTGCCCGGGGCAGTCTGGCTGGCGTGCCGGTCAACCGTTATCGGATCACCTTTGCGTAAAGATACCGGTGGTTTATCGTACCCTGATCTGTGCAGGGTATTTCAGCAATACCGCTGGTCAAAGTCGGTATTTGCTGCCGGCGTTATTTCCGTACAATCGCCCGGAGCATCGGGTAGATCTCGTACCGGAACCCGAGACCGGAGATGACGGAGGGATCCTTTTCGGCAATGGACCGAGCCTTGTCTTCGGAGTGCACCTCGAGAATCGCCACGCCCCAGGAGCCTTTCGGGTCCAGCACCGGGCCCATCACGATCACTTCACCGGTATCCACGTACTGTTTCAGGTAGGTGCCGTGTTCCTGCATCACCTCGAGTTCCGCATCGGTGATGTCACTGGCAAAGGTCGGGCGGGGTGCGACGAGTTTCAGCAGAAAATACTTCATCTCCCCTGTGCTCTCTCCCCTGGTGGTCGGCTGGGTGTCCTGCATAGGATATACCTTTCACAGGAGGGAGATAATCGTTCGGATAGGTACGAAAGCGCTTCTCCCGGTCCTCTCCTCACCTTCGCCCCGCACCCCATGGGGTATAAAACAGGAATGACATATACATGAGCAGGAGCACCTGCGAAATGATCGTTATCGGGATAGACCCCGGGTTGGCACGCGTGGGATACGGCGTGATCGCGGTCACGAACCGGAAACCGCAGCCGATCTGTTACGGGTGCATCGAGACCGGCAAGGACCTGCGGGCCTCCGAGCGGCTGGTGCAGATCTACAACGAGCTCACTGTCGTTTTTGAGAAATATCCGCCGGCAGAGGTCGCGGTCGAGAAACTCTTCTTCTCCAAAAATATCACCTCTGCCATGAACGTCAGCGAAGCCCGGGGCGTCATCCTCCTCCTGGCAGAGCAGCAGAAAATCCCCGTTTCGGAGTATACCCCGAACCAGGTCAAGCAGGCGATCACCGGGTCCGGCAGCGCTGACAAACGCCAGATGCAGGAGATGATCATGCGGCTCCTCCATCTCCCGGAGATTCCCAAACCCGATGACGCAGCCGATGGTCTTTCGATTGCCTTATGTCATATCCATATGATGAGATAGTACAATGATCGCGCTCCTTTCCGGTGTACCGGTCCTCACGGGCGACCGGTGGGTTGTCATCGAAGTGCACGGCGTAGGGTACCGCGTGCTGGTCACCCAGCCGGCCCTCCAGCAGCTGGCGGCCACTCACGGGACTGTGAAACTCCATACCCACATGGCGGTCCGCGAGGATGCGATCACCCTGTACGGATTCCTCCACCCGAGCGAACTCGAGATGTTCCGGATCCTGATCGGCGTGACCGGCATCGGTCCGCAGACTGCCATGAACCTTCTCTCCCAGATCGGGATCGAGGAGTTCGCCCTTGCGATCCTCAACGAGGATGAGAAGGTCCTGACCCGGATCTCGGGTATCGGGGCGAAGGGTGCGAAACGGTTAATCCTGGAGCTCCGGGACAAGATGAAGAAGATCAGCGAGACGATTCCCCGCGGGGAGACCGGGACCGGCAGCATGGCGGTCCACGACGCGGTCAGCGCCCTGGTCTCGCTCGGGTTCTCCGAGAATGCCTCCCGGGATACGGTCAACAAGGCAGTCCGTATGCCGGGCATCCCGACCGTGCAGGGGCTCATCAAGGCAGCCTTGGTCACGCTGAAGGAGCGGTAAAAAGATGTCGTCCGAGCGGATCATCTCCCCCGTGCCGTTGACTGAAGAGGGCGACGATCCCACCATCCGGCCCGACCGACTGGACGAGTTTGTTGGGCAGGAACAGGTCAAGGAGGCCCTGAAGATCGCCATCGAGGCTGCACAAAAACGCGGGGAACCTCTCGACCACATCCTGTTTTCGGGACCCCCCGGGCTGGGCAAGACTACCCTCGCCCACATCATCGCCCGCGAGATGGGAGCCGAGATCCGCTCCACCACCGGCCCGGTGCTGGAGAAACCCGGCGATATCGCGGCTCTCCTCACGCCACTCAAGCGGGGGGATATCCTGTTCATCGACGAGATACACCGGATCAACCCGGTGATCGAGGAGGTGCTGTATCCCGCGATGGAGGATTTCTTCATCGATGTGATGATCGGGGAAGGTCCGAGCGCTCGCTCCATCAAGATCACGCTCGAACACTTCACCCTCATCGGGGCCACGACCAAGCAGGGGCTCCTCGGGGCGCCCTTCCGGGACCGTTTCGGCATCAGTTCCCGGCTCGACCTGTACGCCGCCGAGGAACTGGTCCGGATCGTGACGCGGAGTGCCGCGATCTTAAAGATCCCGATCACGCCGGATGGTGCCGAGGAGATCGCGAAACGGAGCCGGGGAACCCCCCGGATTGTCAACCGGCTGCTGCGCCGGGTGCGGGATTATGCCATAGTCAAGGGGGATGGCACCATCACCCGGGAGATCGCTGAAATGGCCCTCGCCATGCTCCAGATCGACAAGCTGGGCCTTGACGAACTGGACCGGCGCATCCTTTCGGTCATTGCCAATGACTTCAACGGGGGCCCGGTCGGGGCCAAAACGATTGCGATCTCGGTAGGCGAGGAGGTGCGGACCATTGAGAATGTGTACGAGCCGTATCTGATCCAGATCGGGTTTGTCAAGCGCACCCCTCAGGGACGCGAAGTCACCCACGCGGCAAAAAAGCATCTCGGCACCCCGCAGAAGACGCTGATATGATCGGTCCGTCCGAAGCAGAAGAGCCGGCCGATACCGGTTGAGTGCTTGAATCAGTCTCAGGTTCAGGTATTGGTTCAGTAATTTCCGTTGAGAGCCACGAACCTGCACCTGAGAAATTCCCCCGGCCGGTATTTCGAGGACGGTTCCAATCTCGCTGAATTCTTATTCTTCCGAAGGCGGGGTGGGTGAAGCTCCCTGCTTCTTCTTCAGCCGGTCGATCACCTCCAGCGCCTTCTTCTTGGCCAACCGTTCACCTTCATCGCCGGGCTCGGCCCACGGCTGGGTGACATTCCAGGTCAGTTTCCCGCTGAGCGGGGATTCGGGGAAAGCCCCGGGATCCCAGAGCTGCTGACCCCGGAACTCCACCGGCGTTTCCTGGAAGCAGGACTATACGGCTTTGCGGATCACGGCCTCGTCCTGGAACTGGCAGTCAACCAGGGTCAGCTGCTCCCGGAATCGCCGGATGAATTCAGCCGGGACATTGTGCAGAACCGCAGAGAGCCCGGCAGTCCCGATGATGTTTTTCTTTTCATCAACGCCATTCCTGAGCAGCGCCTTCACGGCATCCCCGGTCCGGTGCCCCTCGGATTCGGGACCGCCAAGAATGAGATACCGGATATTCGGGTTTGCCACGATATTGCAGATGATCTTCTCGATGCCGATATTGGCGGTCTGTAGGGTCCCCGAGAGTGCGGCCCCGCTCTCCACCCCGGTTCGCACGAGTTTCTCGATATCGGGCGGGATTATTTCGGCATCGGTGGTCAGGATGATGACCACTGCAGCCGGGGAAAAATCATTTCCCCTCAGGTAGCGGCCTTCCTCGGGTGGATATTCAGCATGGGGTTGTACTTTCAGCATAAGGCCAGTGACATCCTGGATTTCCTTTCGTCTTTAAGGATTTTCTTACGGCTGTGCGTCATCGCATTGTCGGGCTGCATGTCCCGTCTTTCTTTCCGCCATACCATCGAGTCCGGAGCCAGAGCGAGACATTCACCAGACCAATCAGCACCGGTACCTCGACAAGCGGTCCGATGACCGTTGCAAAGGCTACCGGGGATGCGATACCGAAGACCGCGATGGCAACGGCGATTGCGAGCTCGAAGTTGTTGGACGCCGCGGTGAACGAGAGCGAGGCGGACTTCTGGTAGTCCACGCCGAGCCGCCAGGACATCCAGAAGCTGGCAAAGAACATGATAACAAAGTAGCAGAGCAGCGGTATCGCCACCCGGATCACGTCGAAGGGGACGTTGACGATATACTCTTCCTTGAGTGAGAACATCACAATGATGGTAAAGAGGAGGGCGATGAGCGTGATCGGCGAGATCTTCGGGATAAAGACCTGCTCGTACCAGGCCTTCGACTTTATCCGGATGAGGGCATACTGGGTGACCATGCCGGCAATGAACGGAATGCCGAGGTAGATGAAGACACTCCCAGCGATCTGGAGCATCGTGATGGTGACGGCAGAACCGGCCCCGATGCCGAGCAGCGGGGGAAGGTACGTGATGAAGAACCAGGCATACACGGAATAGAAGAAGACCTGGAAGACCGAGTTCAGGCCCACGATGGCGGCGCAGTACTCACAGTCGCCTTCTGCGAGATCGTTCCAGACGATCACCATCGCGATGCAGCGTGCGATTCCGACAAGGATCAGCCCGTACATGAAGAGCGGCTGGTCCCGGAGGAAGATGACGGCAAGGGCAAACATCAGCACCGGGCCGACAAACCAGTTCTAGACGAGCGAGAGGCCGAGCACCTTTGTGTTCTGGAACACCTTTCCCAGCTCCTCGTACTTCACCTTCGCGAGCGGGGGATACATCATCAGGATCAGTCCCACAGCAATGGGAATTGACGTGGACCCGACCGAGAGGCCGGTGATCATGCCCGGCACTGAGGGCAGGAGGTGGCCGATGGCGATCCCCATAGCCATGGCAAGGAAGATCCAGAGAGTCAGGTAGCGGTCAAGAAAGGAGAGTTGTTTTACGGGCATCTGCACAGGTAATCACCTTTTTTCTTTATGGACAACCAGGGTATTTTTGTTTCAGAGTATTCTCTCTACAATATCGGCGGCATCCCGCACCAGGGCCGGGCATTTTGTCATGAACACGCCACTGTCCCGTGCCGCAGCATAGGCAGCCGGATCCCGCATATCATAACCGAGCAGTTCCGTGCAGTTGATCGAACCGTTCTTTTCAGTAAATTCGTGGATGAACTCCCGGACCAGTGCCCGGGTCTTCTCGGTTGCGGCTTCATCGTCCTTTTCAGTCTTGCCGTATTTCAGCCCGATCACCATTAAGGCGCCGGATACCGCTCCGCAGATATTACCGGTCTTTGCGATCCCGGCCCCGAATCCGCAGGCGATCTTCTTGGCCGTATTGGGATCCAGGCCAAGTTCTTCGGAAAATGCAGAAAAAACGGCTGATGAGCAGGTGAACCTGCTCCGGAAGGCAGCCTCGGCTTCATCAGATTTTGTCATGGGAATGGTTCCATTGTTCAGTATTGTTATCCCAATAATGCATTAAACAGGTAGCCTGTCAGGGTAATTGCCACGAACATGATTCCAACAAAGATCGCGAGGAGTTTGATCTTGATCACTTTCCGCAGGATGATCAGTTCAGGCAGCGAGAGCCCAATGACAGCCATCATGAACGCAAGCGCCGTCCCCATCGCCATGCCTTTGGCCGTGAGGACCTCCATGATGGGGATCATGCCGGCCGCATTCGAATAGAGCGGTATTCCTATCAGCACCGCGATCGGGACGGCAAGTGGGTTGCCCGGGCCGGCGATGTTGACGAGGAAATCTGCCGGGGCATACCCGTGGATGATTGCACCGATGGCAATTCCGATGAGGATATAGGGCAGCACTTTGAGCGTGATGCTCTTTGATTCGCTGATCCCGAAATCGATCCGGTCCCTCACCGTCATAGGTTTATCCGGCTGCTCGTACATCTTGCATTTCCAGACAAAGTCCTCGACCTGCCCCTCCAGATGGAGGCGGCCGATGATGATACCGGCGATGATCGCGATGATGAGGCCCGAGACGATGTAGATAAGGGCAATCTGCCATCCGAACATGGCGAGCAGCATTGCGGCGGCTACCTCGTTGATGAGCGGGGATGCGATGAGAAACGAGAAGGTGATGCCAAGCGGTACGCCGGATTCCACGAACCCGATGAAGAGTGGCACCGCCGAACAGGAGCAGAATGGCGTGGGGATGCCCAGCAGAGCAGCAAGAACATTGCCCACTCCTTCGGTACGCCCGGCCACCAGTTTCTTCACCCGCTGGGGGGTGATGTAGGTCCGGACAATCCCGACAGCAAAGACGATCACGGCAAGCATCAGCGTGACCTTGATCGAGTCGTAGACAAAGAAGTTCACTGACGATGCTATCGGGGTTGTGGGGACCAGGCCGAAGATGGCGTAGGTCACCCAGTCCGCAAAGAGTTGTAAATAGTCCTGCATGGAATCACTCCTGGGATAGTGCAGCCTCTATGGCCGCAACAACCCGTTCAATTTCCTGGTACTGCACATCCGCCATCCCGTTCTTCTCGATCCCGAGATCGGTAGCGATTATATGGACATTCGGGGCAATACCTGTTCCCGCAAGTTTTTTGCCGGCACAACAGTCATGGCACCCGTCAAGGAGGACCACCCGGTCCCCGTCCCGGCACTCCTCTTCGAGAGATGCCGCGGATTTTTTGACATGGGTCCAGAGAAACCGGCCCGGCTTTCTCTGCATCAGGGCACAGGCTGCCTGCGTGGTAAGTTTACCGGTATTTGATATCCCCGAACAGGTGACAAGCACGATCATGTTTCCTCAAACAAGGGGCGGGGAGAAGGTTGCGAGCAGGAACAGGCCGTCCTCTCCCGCCTCGACCCGGTGTACCCGGTCAGCGGGCATTACGCCGACCATGCCGGGTGCGTAGGGTATTGCACTGCTTTCGAGCGTGCAGGTCCCGCATCCCGCGATCACGTCATGGATCTCGACCATTCCCGCGTGGCTGTGATCGCCGATGGCGCAGCCGGGATCGATCCGGACATGGTGGAGGCTGAGCCTCCCTCCGGTATTCGCACCCGTTACCAGGTGCCGTAGCGAGACCCCGGCAAACTTCGGGTGGGGGTTCCAGGGCAGGCTGGCCGTGGGGACTGTCTGTCCCTGCGCAATAACCTCCCCATTCCTGTCCCCTTCCTGATGACCTGTACCGCACATGGTTCCCCGTCAGGCTTTCTTTACCGCATCGACTACCTTCTGCACATCGCTCCCGTCATAGGCCGGGCCGGGAATTTTTGTGATGCCGAGATCGGTGATGAGGACATAGCGATCAATGCTCAGGCCCTTGTCTTCCATGATCTTTTTTGCGCATGCGATAGAGCATCCATCGATTACAATCCGTTCATCGGCTGCTTTTCCCGCATTGACGAGTTTTTCAATGCCCCCGCCAACACCTGCGAGGCATGACCCGCCACCGTATCCCTCGCGGGTGAGCTTGCAGGCCGCTGCGTTCGCGAGTTGTCCGACGTTCGATCCGATTCCGGAACAGGAGTAGATGATTCGTGTCTTGCCTTCTGCACCGCAACTGCAGGTTGATTTTTGTCCTTCCATAATGGTCACTTCATTTCAACTTTTGTTGAATTAACTTAATCAGAGCAAGGTTATATATCTTTTCATTTCAGATTAATTTGAAATGGCACCGAGAAAAACCAGCTGTTGCGGAACACCGATAGAAAAATCCCCGCCGGAAAAGGAAATGGACCTTCCCGAGCAGATCCAGAAGGAACTCGAAGAGATAGGCGGATTCGAGGCACTCGCCGGCCGGGTTCCTTCCCCGGAGGAGCTCGGGGCACAGAGCCGGGTGCACCACGCGCTGGCCGATCCTCTCCGCCTGACCATCCTCTATCTCATTAAAGACCAGCCGCTCTGTGTCTGCGTTATCAACCGTTTCACCCGGCTCTCGGGCTCCAAGCTATCCTACCATCTCAATATCTTAAAAGAGGGCGGTCTTATCGAGGGGGAATATCACGGGAACTGGATTATCTATTCGCTGACCGGTGCCGGCCGGGAATATCTCCGGTAAAAACTCCGGTTCAAACCCCGGTTCCGGAGTACCTACGGTATTGCCCCGGCGATCTTCCGGATCGCCGGTATCATCGGCTCGGCCATTTTGTAGATCTTGTGGTTCGAGCGATAGTAGGATTCGATGATCTTGGCGTCCCTGAGTTTTTTTAAGTTGTAGGAAATGAGATTCTGTGGCTCTTCAAAGACATAGAAGAACTCGCAGACGCAGTGGTCTCGTTTCAGGAGCATCATGACGATCTTCAACCGGAGCGGATGAGCGAGCAGTTTCATAAGGTTCAGTAATTCAGATACCGAAGGCTCTTCGAGCATCTCCTTTTCGCCATGGAGTTCGTCTTCCCAGTCGCTTCGCAGGGCGCAGTCTGCAGGGCAGCAGCGGGCGGTTGCCATGGTACGAGATTGTCAGGAACATAAAAAAAGTGCTCGCTTTTGGGTTCCCTCTGGGTATTTGAGAGGTACTCTCCACTTCAAATTTTCTTGAAATCCGGTTTCAGGGTATATGTAATCCTCTGGTCCACTATTCATGCAGTGATGAAGATGGAGTACGAATCCGCAAGAATTGCAAAGGTGACCGGGAAATGCCCGGCATGTGAAGACTATGCAGAGAAAAATTCCACCTGCCCCCCGAAGATCGCCGTGATGGCGTGCGAGGGGGCGTGTGCCCGGGGCGAGGTGGCCCGTCGGGCAGCAAACCTGGTGGCCCACCGGCTGGCCCGGGACCAGACCGTACGGATCTGTCTCGGAGGTGCCTTTACCAAGGATACCGGGCAGCGGAACCTGGTACGGCGGGCAGAGAAGGTGATCGCGATTGAAGGCTGCTTCATCAACTGCTCGTCGCGGATGATGGAAGGGGTTATCCCGGAATTACGCCCGGAGATCGTGCGGGCAGACCTGTGCTACAACCTCGACCTGCCGTTTGGGATCGACGAGATACCGGATGAGATGTTCACCGTCTATGCGTACAAGGTGGCAGAGCAGGTAGTCAGGGACATGGTGAAACCCGCAGATCCCTGCGGGAGTTCAAAAGCAGCCTGTGCGGATCCGTGCGATGGCTGTCCACCAATGTCACGGGAACAACCCCCTGATTGTAATTTTTCCAGGGTGCAGAAACGTTCACCGAATGGTGCAGGTATAAGGGTGCCTTCCTAACACCCCGTATGCAGGAGTTGGTGATCCTTGGAGAAAACAGGCATTACCTCAGGGCAGGTCGGCGTCTTTCCGCGGGCATTTCGGGCAGCGCCATTCAGCGGCCTTGGCACAGCCGGCCATCTCGATCCCTTTGCCGTTGACAAGAGCATCGGCAATTTTGCGCCGGGCCTCATGGAGATCGCGCCATGCGGTCTTCCGGGAAACCCCCAGTTTTATGGCAGCTTCCTCCTGTTCAAGTCCTTCGAGATCGATCAGGCGGATCAGCTCGATCTCCTCGGGCTGGAGTGAGATTCCCTCCACCACATTCTCCGGGCAGCAGCAGGGCTTGTAACAACGGGACCCCGAAGACCCGGTCACGGCGCCGCATACGGGGCCTTCCCCGCCGGGGACATCCGTTTATTTCAGGGTTCTGTTCATCTGCCATTTCCAAACCTTCGCATATAGGATGTATCTCTGGATGGTATAACATGTTTACCGGTTCGGTGAACCAGGACCACCCTAGAATGTTTCCCAGACTGGAGAAAAGAGAAGATTATCTTAGTGACACTTTGGACCGTGACCACAGGGGGTCTGGTCATCTTTTGCTGTTTTGCTGGCTCCGCAGCAGCAGGAGTTTCCGAATTTTTTAGGCGACGTGCAGGCATCCCGGTGACTGGGGGTGTTCGGCAGATGTTCGTGCTGTTCACCACAGGCACAGGTATGCGGTGTTGAGTCTTTTGTCTTGTCGCGGGATGCGACAGGCTGGTGAGAGGATGGTTTGCTTGTTTCTGGCATGAGTACTTCCATGGTACGGCTTGCCGTACTATAGTTACTCATATGCGCATAAATCATTTAAAGGATCAGGTCCTGCCATACGCGGGTACCGATAACGCGAGGGCGGAAATGTCATGACAAATCGCAGGGTGAACATTGTTTTTAAAAAACCCCTTATTCGATTCCCTCTTTTCATACCAGATATCGGTGAAACAATCAGGGAGAATCTGCAAAAAAGTCCTGTTCTGGTAAATCCGGTCGTTCTTTTTAACCGGCTGCTGAAAAAAAAAATAGTTGAACTGATCTACCTTGCTGGGATGATCAGTGAGCGCTCGCCCGCGGGCATGAACTCGCGGATTGCACCCTTTGCGAACTCGCGGCGTGGTTCGGAGAAATCGAACTTGAGCGACGGGTCGGCGAAACAG
>CAILCG010000016.1 GCA_903832665.1 uncultured Methanomicrobiales archaeon
CTGAAAAGAAAGTTCAGCGGCGATCTCAAAGCTCGAAGATTTCTGATTCAGACAAAAGAAATCGCTACCAAAATGATTGTTTGTAACATTCACACGTTCCTACAATTTCTCATCATTGAGGTTTTCTACAGAGCAGGTTTTAAAAAAATTCCCACAAATTTTTGAGAATCTGAAAAAACCAATATAAAATCCCCTCAACCGGTACAAAGAATTTCGTACATTTTGCGGAAAAGTGTTTACAAAACAAATTTGAAAGAAAAAGGATCGATATCCAGAATTTTTTGGGGTTGATGGAAAAATGTTGATGTTGCCAGGAAAGACGGAAAATTCTATTCTTATCCATAACCCGTTATCTCATAATCATTTGCCGTTGTATTTTTTTCACATTCCTTCTTGAGAGCAAGACCTTCTTCAACCATTTTTTTAAGAAGAGCCGGGTACACCGGCCCCACTATCTCCTGCACTGCTTTACCATAGCAAAAGAACTTGAATGTCGGCGTGCTTCGTATGCCGTATCGCTCGGCAGTCCAGGGGTTGGCCATAATATTGATTCTTGTAAAGAGGACCGAGTTCCTGAACTCTTCCGCGTAACTTTTAAAATATGGTTCAATTTGTTGACAAAATGGACAGACCGGGCTGTAGAACATGACAGCAACCGGTTGTGTTCCTTTCTTAACAGTCTTTTCCCAGATTTGATCATTTACTTCCAAGAGCGGTTCGTCAGTCATAGAAATCCCCTGTCAGCCTTTCATTAGAGGACACTACACAAAATAGTTTCTTTCGTACATAACAGTAGTCGGGTTTCACCACATACCCATTTATAATTTTTTCTGGCTCCATTGCGTCCGTCATTAAAATTGATAAAAAATGCCCCGATGACGCCTCCAGAACATTTGAGATATATTTCCGATCCTGCCAGTTCGGAACGGTTGCCTGGTCCGATCTCTTCCATTTATTGCACAAGCATTGCATATGAATCATGTACGAAAGGAGGAACCAGGGTATGCTAATGCGAATCGGGGGAACAGATACTGCCGGAATAGATGAGTACTGGATTGAAGTAAAAAATCCGGCAACCGGAACTTTTATCGATCGGGTCCCGTCAGGAACTTCAGAGGATGTAGCCCGGGCGGTTGAGGCGGCAGATGCGGCAACCGGCGGCTGGAAGAAAAAAACCATGCGGGAGCGGGGAATGATCCTCTTCCACGCGGCCGCCCTCGTGAGAGAACAGCACAAGGATATCGCCCAGGTATTGACAGAGGAACAGGGCAAACCTCTCCGGGAGGCGATCGATGAAGTCCGGGGATTTGCCAATATCCTGGAGTACTATGCCGGGATTTCCGCACGGTCTTCTGACGAGACAATCCGGCTGGGCACTTCCGGGGATTGCATGGTAGTGCATGAGCCTATCGGAATTTGCGCAGCGATCATCCCCTGGAATATGCCGGTCATTATCATGGGATGGAAGATAGGGCCGGCGCTTCTTGCCGGAAATACCATGCTCCTCAAGCCTGCGTCAACAACCCCCTTATCCGGCCTGAAACTCGCAACGATTCTGGAAAAAGCAGGTCTTCCTCCCGGGGTTCTCAATATTGTAACGGGAAGTGGTGAGTCCGTTGGGGAAGCCATTGTCCGGCACCCCCTCATCCGTAAAGTCTCCTTTACCGGGGACTGCTCAACCGGCAAAAAAATTCAGGCAATGGCATCAGGAACGGGAAAAGAACTCACTTTGGAGCTCGGGGGTTCTGATCCGATGATCGTCATGGATGACGCCGATATCGACCGGGCGGTAGAAGGTGCGATCAGGGGTCGGTTTTACAATACCGGCCAGACGTGCACTGCCGTAAAACGCCTGTATGTACATGACAAAATTGCAGATGCTTTCGTAAAGAAACTCCAGAAGCGGGTAGAATCCCTCAAGGTGGGAAATGGCCTTGAACCGGGAATCGATCTTGGGCCGATGAACAGTGCAGGACAGCGGGAACGGATTGCCGGTATGGTAACTGATCTGATCGATAAGGCAGAGGGAGCAATTCTTGCCGGCGGGTGTTCACTTACGGGGCCAATGTTCGATCCGGGATATTTCTATAGCCCTACCCTGGTCTCCGATGTCAGGCCCGGATCCCGGCTCCTGAACGAGGAGATATTCGGACCGGTTTTACCTGTCATGAGCGTCCCGGATCTTGAAACGGCAATCCGGGAAGCAAACCGGTCACGCTATGGTTTGGGCGCTTCTGTATGGACAAATAATCTTGCGACTACAAAACAGGTTTTTGATCAGGTGCACGCAGGTATCATCTGGGTAAACCGCCATCTCACTGTTCCACCCGAGATCCCCTTTGGAGGGATAAACGAAAGCGGTATTGGCAGGGAGAATGGTTCCCGGGCCCTGGAGAGTTATAGCAGGACAAAGACCCTGTTTTTGGGGTGGTGAAAACATAACAATCTCCGGCCGGGGAAACAAAAAAAATCACACAAAACCTGTATGAATTGCAGTCATTCCTGATCTTTCGGAACCTGATGATTTTTACCGGTTCTGGCATTAACAGAAAATTACATCTTTCCTTTTCGCATACAGGGAATTTTTATGAAATCCGCATCCCGGCAGGAGTTTTTTGCCGCGGTTGCAAGTTCCTGGCTGGCCGGCGTACAGAAATCCCCGGTTTCGTGTTTTTTTGTGCAACTGGGACAGCCGGTCTCATTTCCCCGGGTTGGTTGGGTGCCCGCGAGGTGTTTGCAAAGAAAGGAAAAAGACATCATTTCTATCATCCCAGCATTACCTGTCAAAGAGTATAAAGAAATGTGCAGTTGAAGATTATTTTCTGGTTTATTTCATTCCGCTCTTCTCACTTATCTGCACGGATCTTATCTGACCACACGGTATCCTGCACGCACAAGAGTTTCCTCCACAAATATCTCCCAGGTCATTTCATCCGCGATCTCCGCTTCCGCGATCTTCTGGTTCCAGAGTCTGCGGAGATTGGGATCGTTTGTGGTAAAATACCGTGACGCATCAGTAACTTTTCCGATACGGTTACTTCCTGAGTCAAGTACGAGCAGCCGATAACAGGAATACTGGCGGCATAATCCCGGGCGGGTTGTATGAACAGAACAGACACATTTCTCAGTACCAGTCTCTCTCAGGAAGGGACATGCCATAGGCCGCGAAGCGGTTAACTCAGCCGACCGGAACAGGTGTATTTTATCAGAATCCACTGAAACGATCCGCTCTTCTCCAGTAACGGTAAACCCAATACGGAATGTATGGGAGTCGAGTTCTTCACGTATTTCTATGATCTCGCCCATGGAGCTGCAACACTCCCCGCATTGATGGCAGGAAAAAACCAAAACGGTACTCCTTCTTATTCATTCTCTCGGTTAAGACCCGATATATTCAGCGATCTGACATTGATGAAAACGGTTACTTATTTCAGGGCAGTTCAATATTAGTAAGGTGATTCCATTTGTCAAAACGGGCAGTTGATATGACGTTCCAGGCTCTTTTTACCCTTACCGATCTCCGGGTAATTCTCCGGGAGACCACACCCAGGCACGAACTGGACGAAAAACAACGTGAGCAGGCGCAACGTCTTCTGGATAATCTCGAACGACAGGTCTCTTCACTAAAACAGGAGATGCTGAAATGAGATGCGCAAGCGGGATTGAGGCGCGGCAGGTGGATGAACTAGCGATAAATATCGATCCAATTCAGGCGGGTGGAAGACTTACGGGGGATGCGATGAAAGCCGTGATTGCGTACGGCGACGGGTATTCTGTCTGCGATAACTGCCGCAAACCAAACCGTCTCGATTACATCAACAAACCCCCGATAGCAGAATTCCACAAGGATGTTGCGGGATGGTTGAACATGGATGCAGTCCGCACCGTGCCGGGTGCCCGGCGGGGATTCCAGGCCGTTGCCCATACCTTTATCCGTAAAGGAGATCCGGTCCTGCTCACATCGCTCTCCCATTATACAGAATTCCTGGCCATTGAGGGGGCGGAGGGAATTGCCTGCGAGATACCAGCTGACGATCACCATATTATCACACCGGATGCAGCCGCCGTCAAAATTGAAGAAGTGAAAAAACAGTCTGGCAGGGCGCCCGTTCTTGCTTTCATTGACCATGTGGACTACCAGTATGGGAATATGCACGATGTAAAAGGGATTGCAAAAGTCTGTCACCAGTACGATATCCCGGTCCTCTACAATGGTGCCTACACGGTCGGGATCATGCCCGTGAATGGAAAAGATCTTGGCGTGGATTTCGTTATTGGTTCCGGGCATAAGAGCATGGCATCTCCCGCCCCGTCCGGGATCCTTGCAACAACAACAGAATATGCAGCAGAAGTCTTCCGCACGACCGCGATCACCGGGGATGTAACTCATCGTAAATTCGGGATAAAGGAGCCGGAGATGATGGGATGCACGCTGATGGGGGTGACCCTTATCGGGATGATGGCATCATTCCCGCATGTCAAAGAACGGGTAAAACACTTTGACCGGGAATTGGAGAACAACCGGATCGTGGTAGACGGACTTCTGGCTGTTGAGAGAACAAAAATTCTCTCAGAGATGCCCCGGAAACACACACTGACCCGGGCAGATACCATAGGTTCTTTTGACAGAGTAGCAGAAACCCATAAGAAACGAGGATTTTACTTCTCAAGTGCCCTTGAAGAGAAAGGCGTAACGGGAGTAATTCCCGGCGCAACGAAAGTTTGGAAGTTCAATACGTACGGCATGACTCAGAAGCAGGCACGGTATCTCGCTGACACATTTGGCGAAATCGCTCAGGAAAATGGGCTTACGGCAAGTAAATAATCCCGACAATATTTTTTTTTAAAATTCCGGTAATTGCCAAATTTCTCCGTGGCCAGTCGAAATTACTCGATCAACCGTGGTTGAAACCAACCGTCTTCCATTATGAGGAAGAGATCCCGGGAATTTTTGTATCCTCGGGTTTCAGGTTTTGTGGGCCCAGTTCCATAAAAAAAACTTTTGGCAAAAAAATCATCTTAATGGCGGGATAAAATAATGCAATTTTAAAAAAAAAATGTGGGAGTCCGTGATTTTTTTATTTTTAGTGAAAATCTAAAAAAATCATTTTTACCGGTAACATTCACCGTGCTGTGAGAGATCGAGGCCCACGTATTCTTCTTCTTCGCTTACGCGGAGCCCCATTGTCTTGTCAACAGCAATGGCGATTACACAGGTAACAACAAACACGTAAATTGTGACAACCACTGCACCGAAAACATTTGCGGTAAACTGATGTACATTTCCTTCGAGCAGGCCGGAATAACTGCAGACTGCAGTTGTTGCAAATATTCCTGCAAAGATCGTACCCATAAAACCTCCAACCCCGTGGACGGCCCATGCATCGAGACTCTCGTCCATCCCGCTCTTTATCCTCAAGAGCATTGCCTTATAGCAGACAATTCCGGCGATCGCACCAATCAGGACAGCAACCAGAGGAGTGACGTACCCGGCAGCTGGAGTAATTGTTCCCAACCCAGCTACGGCTCCGGTGACCATCCCGAGAGAACTGGGCTTGCCATAGTACCAGCTGATCGCCATCCAGGAAAGTGCACCGGCTGCCGCTGCGGTGTTGGTCACAACGATTGCGTTCACTGCCATACCATTGGCTGCAAGAGCACTGCCGCCATTGAAACCGAACCACCCGAACCAGAGAAGAGCAGCTCCCAGGAGAGTCATCGGAATATTGTGGGGTTCCATAGAGTAATGACCGTACCCTGCACGTTTACCAATTACAATTGCAAGTGCCAGTGCGGCAAACCCGGCACTGATATGTACGACGATTCCGCCGGCAAAATCAATAACACCAATTGCAGCAAGCCAGCCACCTCCCCACACCCAGTGGGCGATTGGATCGTACACCAGTGTTGTCCAGAGTAATGAAAAGATGATAAATGAACTTAATTTTACTCTCTCAGCAAGACCCGATGTTACAATTGCAACAGTGACCGCGGCAAAAGTCATCTGGAAAAGCATGAACAGGAGCGGGGGATACCCTGCTTCTCCGGGATTCATGCTCACGCCGTTCAGCCCAAGATTCCCCAGGTTTCCAATAAGTCCGCTTACATCGGGTCCAAAGGATAAGGTATACCCCACAAAAATCCACTGAATACTCACAAGGGCAAAAGCAACGAAGGAAAGTGAGATCATGGAGATAAAATTCTTCTTTCGCACAAGTCCGCCGTAGAAAAAACCTACGCCGGGTGTCATCAGCATCACGAGCGCTGATGCCGTGATAAGCCAAGCAATGGTGGATCCGCTATCTGCAACCATATGTCCACATCCCAGTTGAGAAGTATGATTTGTTCCCTCAACCCACGGTTCCCCGCTACAGGAGAACAACGGGAATTATGTACCAAATCTGAAGAATCATTCGACTTGGTACTACATAAAATGGAAGGAAGTCGTATTCTTACATATTTAAAAATATGGATAAATAAGGGAAAAAATTCCCTGATGTTTGAAAAAATTTCCCAAAACGGTGTGTCAAATGGTCTCAGCGCCACGGTTGTTTTATTAATCGCGGTAACCTACGATTCGTTTGTCACTATAACATATCCCGATGGGTAAATTCAAAGAAAATAGGGGGAGGAAGATATGTTTGAAAAGCTGGATCTGAAGAAAACCATCAATGACGAAACTTTTGAAAAACCCATCGATGAACTGAAAGACCGCCTGAGCGTCCTCCAGCGGACACTTCGCGATCTCAATATACCGGTCATCATCGTTCTTGAGGGGTGGAATGCATCCGGCATCACCATGTCAATCCAGGAGATTATCCAGTCACTCGATCCCCGCGGATTTAACCTGCACGCAATAGACAATCCCACCGATCAGGAAAAGACCCGTCCCTTCATGTGGAGGTTCTGGTTGAAGATCCCATCAAACGGCCGAATCACCATCTTTGCCCGGAGCTGGTACAGCAGGGCACTTGCAGAAAAACTTTCCATTGCAGGCTGGAAAAAAACAATGAGAAATGAGATCACCTCGATCAACAATTTCGAACGGAACCTTTCGGATAACGGAACCATTATCATAAAAAATTTTTTGCATATCAGCAAAGAAGATCAGAAAATGCGCCTCCTTGTGAGGGAACGAAATCCCCTTACCGCCTGGCTGGTGACCCCCAAAATCTGGAATTTCCATCACCATTACGATACGTATCTCCCCATCATCGAAGAGTTTATTGAAAATACCGACACTTCCTATGCCCCGTGGCATGTGATCGGGGCCACTGACCGCGAGTATACCATTTTGAAAATATATTCGGTCCTGGTAAAAACACTGGAAAAGAAAATTTCCGAATCCCAAGCCGGTCACACCCATAAAAATAAAAACCGGAGTATTGTCAAACCCCCTAAAAAACAAGTCATGAGAAGGGCATCTTCCGAATCAACCCACACAAAGGAAAAATGCCAGGATATCCTGAATAATCTCCAGATCGAGATGCTGGAGTTACATTACCTTCTCTTTAAGAGAAAAATTCCGTTTGTTATTGCCTATGAGGGCTGGGATGCGGCCGGAAAAGGGGGCAATATCATGAGAGTTGCCCGATACATGAATCCTCTTGGATATGATGTAATTCCGGTTGCTGCTCCCAACCAGAACGAAAAGCAGTACCACTACCTGAGGAGGTTCATCAAGCATTTTCCCACTGCGGGCCATATCGCGATTTATGACCGGAGTTGGTACGGGAGAGTTCTCGTAGAAAGGGTGGAAGGATTTTGTTCCGAGAATGAATGGCAGCGGGCGTACCTGGAGATCAATGAGATGGAGCAGGATTATGTGGAGAGCAGTGGCGGGGGCATGCTGAAATTCTGGCTCGAGATTGACAAAAACGAACAGCTCAAACGATTCAAACAGCGGGAGAACGATCCTCTCAAGAAATACAAAATTACCGAAGAAGACTGGAGGAACCGGGAAAAATGGGACCAGTACGATGAGGCGGTCGACGAGATGCTTGCAAGAACAAATACCACCTATGCCCCGTGGGTGGTAATTGAATCCGATGACAAATGGTATGCCCGGGTCAAAGCGCTCAAGACGGTTATTACCAATATCGAAAAACTGCTCTGACAATTTTCCCATTTACCGCCGGGGAATGTTGCACATTCTTCCGGTTCATACCAGGTAAAATGAAAAAATGATAATAGAATCCGGGTATCCTTCAGAACACACAAGGGTCGCACGATCAGGTTCCGGTAATAATCTCACTGTTCAGTGCAGTAACATACACTAATTCAGTGCATGCCCGTGAAACGAGCAGCTCGATCTCCATTTTCTGTTCGCATTCCAGTATAACTTTTAACTCTGCAGCAGTTGCCGGCATTTTGGGTACCGCCCGGCAGGCGAGATCTCCCGGATGGGTGTCAAAAGTGCCGATACGCCGGGCGATAGTGACGATCTCTTCCTTATCGTGGGTAATGAGAGGGCGCAGAACAGGTACCGTCACCCCTTCAGAGATAACGGAGAGGTTCACCAAAGTCTGAGATGCAACCTGACCCAGATTCTCTCCGGTAATAAGGGCCAGGGCTCCTTCATGCCCCATCAGGTTTGCCGCCACCTTGAGCATGAACCGTTTGCAGATCACACAACGGTACCGTGGAGGGATACGGAGCTCCTGCATCTGGTCGTACAGGGGTTCGCTGTTGGCAATCACCATCATAAGGGGGTAGCCTGCACACCAGCGCGAAAGCCTGCGATGATTTTCTATTGCCGCTGCTTTGACATCGCATCCCGCCCATCGCCCACCGTCAAGATGCAGGTGGTTTATCTCGCATCCGCGCTTCATTGCCAGCCACGATGCAACCGGGGAATCAATACCCGATGAGAGCAGCACAAGGGCACGTCCCTGCGTTCCCCAGGGCAATCCCCCGGGGGCAGAGATACGGGAGTCGTACACCAGCCCGCCAAAATCCCTGACCTCAATAAAGACCTCGTAATCCGGATGGTCGAGATCTACATAGAGACCGGGGATCTCTTCATAGATCGCAGAGCCAATCCGCGCACCCAGTACCTGGCTGTCGAGCCCGGTCTTCTGCTGGCGCTTTGCTCTTACCGCAAAACTCATTCCGGCAGAGAGGCGTTCTTTTGCCAGAATGACCGCTTCCCTGCAGAGATCTTCAATAGTGCCTCCGGTCTTTGTACAGATGCTTACGTCCACAAGGCCAAAGATACGCGAGACGATATCTGCTATCTTTTCAGGCTCCGCGCCAAAGATCAAGATACGCCCCCGGGGCGTCTCATAATGCCCCTGAAGAGCTGAAGCATTGAGTGCTTTTCCAATGTTTCGCAGGAGAAGCCCGATAAAATGGTGTTTGACAGGGTCGCTTTTTAAAAAAAGTTCACCATATCGTACCATTACCAACCGTTCAGAGCAGGTTTTTTCTTTAACGGTTTGCATAATCCCTTTACTATTGATATTCAAGGGTGATAACCATTGGTTACGACAGCAATGTTTTTTATTTTTTTTAGCGATTCTGCCACAAAACCCGCAGATTTCCGGAACGGGAAATACCCAGATGACAACGAAATCCTTTAATCAGGAGAGTGAATAGTGTACTGAAATGGCGAAAAAGGCGACTAAGAAAATAGAGGCTGAACCGCTGAAGTTGTTTTATATTTTTTATAACCAGGAACGCTGGGACAACTGGTTAAAGTCTCTCAAAGAAGCGAGTTTTGAAGCAGACCCCAAGAGTGAGGATTTACCGGAAGGGTTCCGGATCCTTGACGGATTCTCGGTAGATATCACCGTATCGGTCTTAAAGATCATCAAACTGTACCAGAACAAACGGTATACCTTTGAAGAGGCAGTGGACAAGCTCTCCCAAGTCGAGGCGATTGTGATGTCGCCGGCTCCTGAAGGAGAGCTGGGCGAACTTGTCGAGATACTCCAGCTTCCCAAACTGGCCCTCTTTGCGTCCTGCCGGCTCTATCTGGCCGGAGGATTTGACAAAGATATCAAGACTCTTGTCAAAAAAGGCCGGGCAGACCTTGAAAAAGATATGGAGAAAGCGCTTGAGACGGTTGCAAATATCGGGGCCGCGGTCATTGACGGGGCAACTTGCTGCAGCAAATTTGTCAAGGACGATGTCGAAGGAACCACGCTCTTTGATGAATGGCTTATCGAATGCGACCGTATGGGCGAAGCGATGACCTCATTAAAGAATTTCGATGAGACAACCGGTGACGAGGATTGATTGCGGATCGTGCACGGTTCCGGAATGCAAAAAAAATCGAGAGGCTCACCGGCTATCGTCTCCCAGAGCTTGCATTTTCCGGCACCATGCTCGAAGCACTCTGTTCGCGCCTGGATTATGATTCCCTGGATTTCGGCGTGAGGGATCAGATCCTTTCCTTTTTTAACGATTTTCTTCGCTGCAATTGCAAGGATTCCCCTCTCTGCGGATGCCCGGAAAAAAAGTTTTCAAAAAAAGTTATTGAACTCCGCGAGAACGGACTCGATCACCGGCAGATCGCAGTGTTCCTCCAGGAGGAATATGGTATAGAAGTCTTTCCTGCAGATATCCTTTCGTTCCTGGAAGAGTCAGTCCATGTTCTCGAAGCAATGTCTGACGTAGCCCGTTTGCAGGGACAGGGTGATCTGGCGAAAAAAACCGATGAACATATTCAACTCATCGAACGATAATTTTTTATAAGCCATCCACGTTTAATCATTTCTTCAGATGGGCTCCTGATTTTCTAAAATCGAGTAAGATAAGTAAATCATTTTTCTGTAGTTACAAAAAAAGGTTGATTTTTTTTATGTTACGCAATCTTACCCGCTGCCAGTTCCACTGCCCGCAAAAATGCCGGATATTCCGAAGGGGTTGCCTGCAGTGAAAATATTTCGTATATGCCGGATTTCACGAATCCTGCTACATAATAGTTTATTTCTACTCCGGACGGATCAGTGATTGTATTTTTCACGGCAAAATTTTTCTCTCCAATACCGGGGTCTGGCAGATACAAGGGAGTGTATGTTTTGCTCTTGAGAGCATGGAAAGAAGCATTCGTCTCCTCCAGCATTACAGAAGCATTCGCCCCATTAAATTTAAGGATGTCCTGCTCAAGTACCCTCGCTTTTGCCGTGGGAGGGATTTCATCGGCATAGAGGACCCGGTAACCTCCGACAGCATGGTAAATCCTCATCAATTCTGAGAAATCCGATTCGGGTATCGGTCCATTACTGACATGTGAAAATCCCGGCGGAAGCTCTGTCGGTGAAAGGATTAGGTGAGAATACTCAGAATCCGAAGTACCAGAGGATGTGAATTTCGATGGTGATGAAGAAGGAGAAATGCATCCCGACAATGCAAGAAGAACGATCATAAGAATCGTAACGGAAAGGAACCCGGATTTTTGCATAGAAACTATTTGCATGACAGAAAAGATGAATGTTTCATCAGGAAAAAACAACTAAAACAGGATGCGAGGGATGGGATTCGAACCCAAGAACTCCTGCGAGACTAGGCCCTCAACCTAGCGCCTTTGACCGGGCTTGGCTACCCTCGCCTTCTTACTTTTTCTGAGGGAACACTTCGCGTTTTTTGTGCCAGATTCATGTCCAAGGTCCCATTCAGGTACCTTTGACCGGGATTGGCAACCCCGCGCCTGTGCCATAACAAAAAGGTTGTCCATCTAAAAGAATGTTATGTTCCAGAGACGCCCGGTTACCGGTTTTTTCTGTCGGAGATGTCCATTTACGGAATCTTCTGCACGACCGATACGCGGATGTTTTTCGAAGAAAGACTTTTTTCCGAACAATAATGAATCGAAAATAACATAGATGTCTATTTATTTGCGTTCTACCCAGTGGTGTGTATGTGGTCAGATATCATCAATGAATTTTCTGATTCGCCTTCCCAGAGTCGCGTGGTTCGATTCCTGCTCGAAAACGGCTTCGGAATTACTGAGGGGGGGAGGATCAGCTGCAATGGAATTGAGATACCCGCAACCGCTGTTGCAAAAGCGATTGGATCTGACAGGCGAGTGGTGGATTCTACCGCGCGACGTATCCTTGAACGTCCGCTACTCAAAGAGATTTTTCTGAACATGCGGGCCACTCCGGACCTGAGCAGGGTGGGAGAATCAATGGGGTACACGGTTATCACTATCCTCCCCAAAAATGCCAATGAACGCGGAATTGTTGGGGCGGCAGTCCGGGTCCTTTCCGATCACCTCCTCTCGATACGGCAGATATTTGTGACCGATCCCCAGTTTTCCGAAGAACCAAAACTGGTAATCATTATCGAAGAACCCCTGCCAACGGGAGTCATAGAAAAAATACGGGCACTCCCCCAGGTAAAACAGATCATCATATAACGTATAAGTGAATCAGGATATCGCAAAAACCGGTTTTTAAGAATTCGCCAGGAAAATACCCATTTATTCCGGGGGAATTTTTTTGGTGCCAATCCGGTCGCCTTTCGTGATCGCTTTGACCAGTGCATCGACCGTTTCGAGATCCCCTTCCTCGGCACTGGCACGGATGGAAAATGTCATATCGGTGAGCAGTTTTTTTGCCAGTACCCGGCTCAGGTCATCGATCACCTCAGCAGTTTTCTTATCTGCCGTATTCAGGCGGGCAACCGCCCGGTCGCGTTCCCGCACGCGAACCGATTCTGCCCACGTATGGAGTGAGGCAAGGGCATCATCGGCAGATTTCCGGTTCAGGTGCCGCAGGAAGATCTCCAGTTCTGCTTCCACAAAATGATGAGCCCGGTCAGCCTCGGCTTTCCGGGTGCTCATGGTCTGTTCATTGATACTGCGGAGATTGTCGATGGTAAAGAGATGAACATCGTCTATCGTTTCTGCGCCTTCCTCTACATCGCGCGGCTGGGCAATATCCACCAGAATCAGGGGACGGGGGTGACCTTCCACGGGCCAGCACCGGTCCTTCATGGCATGGGCCAGATCCTTCCGGTGAATGATCGGGTGCGGGGCGGAGGTACAGGAGATCACAACATCGGACAGGGTTATGTAGTGATACAGTTCTGAGAGTTTTACCGCTTTACCCCCGATCTTGTTTGCAAGGATAACCGCCCTCCCATAGGTCCGGTTCGCTACGTACATCGCGGTGAGGTTCTTTGCTGCGAGAGCCTGGGCAACCAGCAATCCCATCTCGCCGCTTCCTATCACGAGAATATGTTTTCCCGCAAGGCTGCCAATCTCCGCTTCTGCAAGCAGCACCGCGGCCGATCCCACGGAAACGGAACCACGGTTGATCAGGGTGCGCTGCCGGACTTCCACACCAACATGCACTGCCTTGTTGATGCAGGTCTCCAGGAAAATACTCGAGGTCTGAGTTTCATGAGCATCCGTAAGGGCTTTTTTCAGCTGGCCTATGATCTGGTCTTCTCCCACGATCATTGAATCAATGCCGGATGCCAGGGCAAAAAGATGACGCAATGCTGCCCGTCCTTCGTGGACGAAGAACCCGTTCCTGCCCAGCCCAGTCAGGAAGGAGTGGAGATCTTCGGCTTCACCCTCCACGATCACTTCAACCCGGTTGCAGGTCTGGATAAGAAGTACGCCCCGGAACCGTGCAGCAGCTGCTGCAAGAAATTCTTCTTCACCGCCAAAACGGAATGCCTCAAGTGCGGTTACATTTGCCGTATGATGACTGACACCCGCAATTACCAGAGGTATATGTTCAGGTTCAGCCATGCAGGTGCATCTCCGTTACCAGTTCCCATGCGCCGTCAGTGTCTGCAGAAAGGGCTTGCCAGACTTTGGGATCCTCAAGCACATTCCAGAGAACCCCATTCCGCTTCTTCTGATCGGGTTCAGTCCGTTTTAATTCCGCCCGGAGGCGCTGCTGGAGAGCGATCATTGAGTCCAGGGCCGGGAAATTCTGTTCCAGGTGCTCACGGATAAAACGGGACATCGCCGGGCTGCTGCCCTGAGTGCTGATAGCCAGGGTATAATTTATCCCCCCCGTCACTGAGGGAAGGATCACATCCCCGGGCTCCCCATCGGCATTGTTGAACAGGATACCCCGGTCCCTGCAGAGCCGGCCGATACGGTTGTTCTGCGCTGGGTCTGATAGTGCTCCAATAACAAGAAAGGCAGAGTCAACCAGAGATCCGAGTGCTGTATCGGACAGGGTACTCACGTCACATTCCCTGCAGACCAACGGGAGATTTTGGATTTTCTGCTGAAGTGAACGGCTCACCACCATCACTTCAGCTTTTCCGGCAAAATATGCCGCCTTTCGTGCGGCCACGTCCCCCCCTCCGAAAATGATTATACGCCGATGGGTGCAATCCACAAAGAGAGGGATCATCTTCTATTAGATTGAGCATGATATTCAAAAACCCTGTCGTTGTGATCCGGATTTTTCCGGCACCTTGAACCGGTAAACGTTCCGGAAAAACAGGCAGGGATTCACGAACCCGGTACTCCATGAACCGGAAATTCCGGGCAGGTATAATGCGATAAAATGAGATGGCATCGGGACATTCCGGTATTTTCTGTAATGGTATACTTGTCCCACTTCCTGGCAGGATATGCGGGGAGGGTTTCCCGGATCCCGTGCGGATATTTAGCCCACGCCGGAGAATGCATAATCCGGGGTCCTCTGCTTCGATATCCTTAAATCATTTGAATTCCCACATTATAGAGCGCAATGCGCCGATAGTGTAGTGGTTATCACTAGGCGTTGCCAACGCCTAAACCCGGGTTCGAGTCCCGGTCGGCGCACTTCTTTTGTTTTTCTGTTTCAACATTTTTTTGGTAGCGGAAGAAAATTTCATTCGCGATAAAAAATCCAATCACCGGTAATTTTCGAAGACATTCCTGTTCAAGCCAGGAATCATTTTCTCTGCCCATGGCCAGTGCCGATCCTCATGAACTATTCTGAGGTCCTCACAATGAATCATAGATATTTATTTGCCGGGTACGGGCGTGAAAATTTCATTGTCTCTGCATCCCTTCTCCACAATCATCCCGGAACCCCGGACCACCATCTTTATTATTAGGTAAAGCCTAACTAATAGAGATCGGAGTATGATGGAGCGAGACGAGCATTTGTTGGAAGTATTTGAACAACTGCTCCGTATGAAAAATGAATGCTCCTGTACTATCTTTTCCGAATGCGGGCTTGCAGATATGACGGTCAAACAGATCGCGTACCTGAAAGTCATTGATGAGCAGGGTGATGTAACATTCAGCAGGCTTGCTGAGATTACCCGGAATTCAAAACCCACCATCACTGAGATGATCAACAAATTTGTCCGGATGGAATGCGTATACCGGGAACCCTGCGACCATGACAGGAGAATCCTGTATATCCGCCTTACCGAAAAGGGGCAGAAGATTGCCAAGGCCGAACAGGCTGCATTGCGCCAGGTGATTGGACGGATGGTAAATTCACTCGAAGAACACGAGCAAGAACTCCTGATAGAGATCCTGAAGAAAGTCAGGTAATTTTTTTTGTCCGTGACTTTAGTTAGGTAAATTCGAACTAAATGAATGAGGAAACCATGCACACTGAAAATGAGATGAACGAAAAACTGGTGATACCACTCTTCGAGATTGTTGTCTTCCCGGACAGCCGGACGAAATTCCCGGTTGACCTGGCCACAGGAATTGTCCTGCTGGATGCAATGAAGGATACGAAAGGAGCTCACGCGATCGGACTCACGGTCAAGAGCGGTACCCGGCCATCGGAACTGACACCCGAGTCCCTGTACAGGACCGGAAACCTGTTCCGGATCTCCCAGGTCGAACCTGCGGACGAAGGGTACCTGATATCCGCACAGATCATAAAAAGAGTAAAAGCCACATCGGTGACTGAACGAGAAGGGCGGTTCTATTCGCCTTTTGAGCTTATTCCCGACCAGATGGATCTGGAAGACGAGCTCAAAGAGCGTATCCTTGCCGATATCAAGATCACGATCCACGAGATCAGCAGCCGTTTCTTGGGATCGGAACAGTTCACCCGCCCCATCGATCAGATGGAGTCGGTCGACCAGATCATGGGATTTGTGATGCCCTTCCTGCCCGTCCATCTCTCCGAGAAGCAGGCACTGCTTGAGATCATCTCGGTCCGGCAGCGGTACATCTCCTTCCTGGAGCTCCTGGTCAAGACCCGGGAAGACATCAATATCCGGATCGAGATGGCAAAGAAAGTTACCGACCGGGTGGGAAAATCCAACCGCGAGGCAATGCTGCGGGAACAGCTCAAAGTGATCCAGGAAGAACTGGCAGAGAGCGAAGGCACTCCTGGCGACAGCGGTTACCGGGAACGCATTGAAAATGCAAAGATGCCGGAATATGTGAAAAAGAAATCACTTGCCGAGGCAAAGAAACTCGAGACCGGAGGGAGCCAGAACCATGAGAGTACCGTGATCCGGAATTATCTCGATCTCCTGCTGGACCTCCCGTGGGTCACTGAAGAGAAGAAAAATATTGATATCAAAGAGGCCCGCCGTGTTCTCGACAGTCACCACAACGGGCTCGAGAAAGTCAAGGAGCGGATTGTCCAGCACCTTGCGGTCATGAAACTCAAGAGCGAGAAACAGGGTTCGATCCTTCTCTTCACAGGCCCTCCGGGAACGGGAAAGACGAGCCTGGGAAAGAGCATTGCAGAAGCGCTGGGACGAAAATATATCAGGATTAGTCTTGGCGGGGTACGGGACGAAGCCGAGATCCGGGGACACCGGAGGACCTATGTCGGTGCCCTGCCCGGGAGGATCATCCAGGGAATCCAGAAGGCCGGAACAAAAAATCCCGTCTTCATCTTTGACGAGATCGACAAACTGGCATCATCCTATGCCGGCGATCCTGCCAGCGCACTATTGGAAGTCCTTGACCCGGAGCAGAACAACACCTTCTCGGATCACTACCTGGAAGTACCGTACGATCTCTCCGAGGTGCTCTTCATCGCAACGGCAAACTCGCTTGCAACCATACCAGCCCCCCTGCTTGACCGCATGGAGATCATCGAGATCTCCGGCTATACGAAAAATGAGAAGTTCGCCATTGCAAAGGACCACCTGATTCCCGAAACATTGACCGAGCATGGTCTTGATGCGGATCAACTCAGGATTGATGATGAAGCCGTGAAAGTGGTGATCGAGAAGTACACCCGCGAGGCCGGTGTCCGGTGGCTCGGCAAACAGCTCGCAAAGATGGCGCGGCATATTTCCGAAAAGATCGTTTCAGGGACAGCCACGCTGCCGTTCGTGGTGAACACCGATAATCTCGAGGAGATCCTGGGAAAGGAACTGATCCGGCAGGAAGTGGCCCGCAAGGAGCCCGTCCCGGGAGTAGTGACGGGGCTTGCATGGACACCGGTCGGGGGAGAGATCCTCTTCATTGAAGGTACCTTCATGCCCGGCACCGGCAAACTCACCCTTACCGGCCAGCTCGGCGACGTGATGAAGGAGTCGGCGACCATATCGCTGAGCCTCATCCGCTCGCGCCTTGCAAATACCCAGAACGGGTTCAATTTCATGACCAGCGACATCCCTGTCCATGTGCCCTCGGGAGCAACACCCAAAGACGGGCCTTCAGCGGGAGTGACCCTCTTTACGGCCCTGTCATCGTTGATCACTGGCAAGACCGCAGACCCGAACCTTGCCATGACCGGCGAGATCACCCTGAGCGGGACGGTCATGCCGGTCGGTGGCATCAAGGAGAAGATCCTAGCGGCTCACCGTGCGGGAATAAAAAAAGTGATCCTGCCAAAAGAGAACGAGCGGGACCTGCTGGATGTACCCGAAGATGTCCGGAACGAACTGGTCTTCGTACCCGTGGAGACGGTCGAGGAAGTACTGAAAGAAGCGCTTGGCATCGAGCTGCCCCGGATGGTTATCATGCCGACGGGCAACAGTTTCCTTCCGGTACCGATTCTCTGAACAGAGTCACCGAACGCAAAGATGCATGGGAAACGATCAGCGAGTTCTGATCGCAGGGGAGACAATATCTCCTAACCTCATTTTAAAAACCTCCCGGAGAATACCCGGGAATATTTTTTTTCTCCTGGATCGGGCTTATCATTGAGCGGTCAGGAAAGATTCGATCTCCCTGAATTGGCGGTTGAAAAATCTATGGCTTCGAACCAGATTCACGGATCGTGACTTTTCCGTAAGAGAGAATAAGGCGTTACTTCTTTGCAAAATTATCGCTTGTCTCCATCTTCCGGATTTTTTATGCGAGATTCATTCTAAAAAAACGCTTGAAAAAATCCTGCCGTCCAAATTTTTTCTGAAACAATTTTTAGTACCTCACATTTTTTTACGATTTGGTGACCCGCATCCCTCATTCCAATGGATCCCAACCGGCTTTTAATCCATTGAATGATCCAAACATATGGCAAAAATCACAAGTTCACCGGAGAATGTTATCTCAGGGTTTTTCCGGTCCCGTATACTGCAACGCACCCTCAACCGGGCAGGTATCCGTACACCGGCCGCAGAGATAGCACTCCCCCTTTGAATCGGATCTTCCCGCCACTTTGGCCGGGCAGGCTTTTTCGCATTTCCTGCAATTGATACAGGCTGCGGTGCGCCGGAACCGGAACCAGCTGAACTTCGCGGGAAGGGAGAAGAGGACACCGAACGGACAGATGATGCGGCAGACCGGACGGTACAGGAATACCGAGACCAGGATGATACCGGCAGCAACAAACAGCAGGGCTGAAACCGTGAGGGAGAACAGGTCGTACAATCCGGTGAACGCCATCAAGTCGATAAAGTACAGGGCAGCAACGATCGTCCCGATGAAAATAACCAGGCGGATCCTGCTGAAGAGTACCGGTCTGCGCATCACCCACTTCGTTCCGGGTACTGCATATGCCAGTTCCTGCAGGGAACCCACCGGGCAGAGCTGGCCGCAGAATGTCCTCCCTATTATGAGGGGGAGCCCTAAAACGGCACATAACACAAGAATTCCGATGCTGATCGCCGAAACCCCGGTCACGACATTGACAAGACCTCCCAGTTCCAGAGGCATAATCGGTGCGAGAAATACAAAATCGGTGAGCGTACTCAAACCTGCAAGTGCCAGCACGATCGGACGTGTCATAACCCTGGCGTACCACACATATGCAGCAAGCAGGATCCCGCCGCACATATAGCACAACGCCCACGTGGTTCCTGCAATCGCCGCCCCCGTAAGGAGCGATGTCATGACCAGTGATATGCCGAGTGCAAAGAGGGAAGAAAGTGCCAGGGCGGGAAGTGTCTTTTCTATTCGTACTCCAACGATTCCGGTCCTGATGATGGCAAAAAAGATCCCGACGAGCAGGAGAAAGAGAACGGCCTCTGCCAGGGGAGCGATGACGTGAATCATATCAGAAAATCCTTGATGCCGCGATTACTGGATTTGAGGTATCCGGTGCCGCAATAACGGGAGCTCCCTGAACATTTGCCGGAGACAGAGCTGAGGGTACACTCGCCGGGAGTGATGAAGCGGAATTCTGGGGTGCGACCGGGCTGGCATATGCGGTTGCTGATGAAGTTGAAGAGCTGAAGCGAGATGTGTAATCACACAGGGAGTTGCCATCTGCATCGATAAAAAGAAAGCATCTTCCCGGAGAAGGGCACCCCCCGATTCCTTTGGGACAGACGGCGGCACATGCCGGATAAACAAGTCCCGCAGTAAGGAGAACCGATGCGATGGTGCGTCTGATGAATGAGGTGATCTTCATGAGATTTTCCTTCCTTTGCAGGCCGGGCCTGCTGAAATCAACCGGGAATCGCGGGTTGGAGTTAAAGATTGGGTGCATGACCCGGGCGGTTTCCCTTCACCGGGGAGGGATAATCTTCCCAACAGCTATCGTATCAATTCTTATAGGTCCATTCATTCCCCGCCACTTCCGGAGGGGATAGTGCTGTCATCAGGATCGAAAAAAACCAATGAACATCAGAAACGAAATCCCGTAACACTCAGACCGTTCGTCAACCTGCCCGGAAATAATCGTGGAATGAAACGGGCCGGAAAAAATTAAAAAGTTAAAAAAAAATTACCCGGTGATGCGTTTTGCCATCGCCTTGCCGGCCTCAAATGCCGTATCAAGTTCGGACGCGTCCGGTACGTACAGGACTTCCTGCGAACCGACCAGGGTAAACCCGGCGGTCTTCAGCTCATCGGCAACCATCTTCACCGCGCCACCCTTACCTCCCATCGAGCCGAAGGCTAAGGCGAAGCGTTCGCCAGTCCGGTTGAAGTGCAGCCCCTTGAGATAGTAGAGGAGATCCCCGACGCTGGGATAGGGCATATCATTGAGTGTGGGAACACCGACCATGATCGCTTTCGAATCGAGAATGTGCTTCACGATCTCAGACCGCTCATCGTCATGCAGGTTGAAGACTTTTGCATCGCAGCCTCCCGCGATGACACCTTCAGCAAGTCCGTGCGCCAGCATGCGGGTCGACCCATGCATGGTATCGTAGATGATCGTCACCTTGTTCTTCCGGGATGTACCGGATGCCCATCCCACGTACGCACCGATCACCGTCATGGGGTTGGTCCAGATCTGCCCGTGGGCCGGCGCGATCATCTTCACCTTCTCGAGCAGGCCAAGACCGGTCAGCTCTTCCGCCTTCTTCAAAAAGAGCGGTGTCAGCGGAACTATCAGGTTTGCGTAGAACTTCTGCGTGGCATCCATCAGGACATGTTCCGGGATATCGGTATCGAGCCGCTTTGCGCAGCAGAGATGCTGGCCGAACGCATCGTTCGGGAAGAGAATCCCCTTCTCCGCGTACAGGGTGAACATGGAGTCCGGCCAGTGAAGCAGCGGCGCCTGGACAAACGCGAGGGTCTTGCCGCCAAGATCAAGCGTCTCACCGGTCTGTACATGGTGGAAGTGTGCTCCCAGGAGTGCCGGGAAATGCCGGAGCAGTCCCTTCTCCGCAATCTCGGTGCAGTAGATGGGTGCGGCCGGGAACTTTTTGTGGATCTCGACAAGGGCTCCCGAATGATCCTTCTCCACATGGTTCTGAACAATGATATCGATCTCTTCTTTCCTGCCTTCCTTTGCAAACGCATCGGCAATGCGTCCCCACATCTGGGCGGAGTGGCCGGGATACACATTGTCGATGAACGCTGTCTTCCTGCCAAAAACCAGGTAGCAGTTGTAGGATGTTCCATCGAGCGTGTAGCCGTGATAGGTTCTCAGGTCCCAGTCCAGTGACCCGACCCAGTATACGCCATCGGCGATCTTGTACGATTCTGCTTTCATAATAATCACATTGTTCGTAACAATACGAATGTTCTATTATATGCGAACAATCTTTATGAACATTGCGATGCACATGGTATGTGTGAAAGGAAAACGGGGCCAGGTTCCGGAAGTCCATGAGGAGGAGGTGCGGCTTTTTTCTGCGCCGGGTACCGTTGTAGCGGTCGACAGTCCGATCAAATTACGGATTCTTGAACTTGCTGCCGCGGGCCCGGTATCGTTCGACCGGATCGTGGAACTGACCCAGAAGGCCAAGTCCACTATCTCAGTGCACCTTCGCGACCTCGAACGTTCCGGTCTCATCACCATGGTACCCGATCCCCGGGACAGTCGCAGGCGTTCGATCACTCTCTCGTCCGATGCGATTGGCAGGCTGACCAACACCGACCGGGACATCGGGGCACCGGTTCACCATCACCGGGGCATGATCACCGACCAGCCATTTTCTGACGATGATATCGTCTCGTTCTTCCGGTTCTGCGTCTTAACCTTCCGGACGCAGGCCATGACTATGGGAATCAATATCGATCCGGTGCTGGGCCGGACCGGTGAGCAGGTGGGAAATGTCCTCGCCCCCAAAGTGGCCGGCAATACCGTGGAGGATGTTGTAAAAAAGATGGACGCGTTCTGGCAGGCTCACGGCCTTGGTGCGATCACCATTGCCAGTACCGGCCCGCTCACGCTTGAGGTTCGCGGCTGTTTTGAATGCGAGGATCTCCCGGTCACCGGCCACAGTGCCTGCGTCTTTGATATTGGCGTGCTCACCGCTATCTTCTCCCATCACTTCAGATCGCCGGTCACCGTTGTCGAAGATCGCTGTTATTCTTCGGGAGATGAACGGTGCATCTTTGTGATCACGCCCCGCGCCACCACTTTTCCCCGGGTGAATCCGGCCATGGCGTCCTCCCGGTTCTGCGTTGGATGAGCATGGAGTACCGGAGGATGCTCCGCTCCATCAAGCACTTTCAGGAACCTTCCGGTCGTATCGATCCGGGTGCATCAGGTCGGGACAAATGCAACAAGGCAGATGATACCCATGAAGCGGTCCCGAATTCCGGACCCCGCAGGATGCGGTCCTCCGCGGGTGACGGAAACAGATCCCCCGCCCATTCCTGTGGATTTTTATTAAGGCACAAAACCCAACATTCCCGGACAGGTGGAATGTAACTTTTGTCGGATTCAGATCTCTCTATTATCTATATCATCGGGTTTTTTATCGGCCTCATCCTCATCGTGACCGGCTTCTGGCGATATCTTGTTGTCCAGAAACTGAGAAATACCCAGCTCTCGAAAGTCATCTCGGCTTCCGTGGGCCTTGTGGCACTCTCGGGAAAAGCCCGGCTCCGCGAGCCGATGCTCAGCCCGGTCAGCGGTGTGCCGTGCGCGTTCTGGCGGATCTTTGTCTCCTATTACAAGTCCGGCAAGAACGGGGGATGGGAGGGATTCTACAACGCGGCCTCGAAACTTCCGATCACCCTGGAAGACGAGACCGGGCAAATCCCGGTCCTGCCGGACGGCGCCACGATCGAGATCCCGTCCAACCTCTCGTTCGAAGGCTACATCCAGGAACGGGGACTGGTGATCAAAGAAGCGGCCACCATGGATCCCCGGGTCCTGAAGTTCATCGAGTCGCTCGATGCGGATACCCGGGCAATCTTTGCCGAGCACCATGAGCGGAATATTATGCTCAACGAGTACGTGATCCATGAGAACGATCCCCTCTTTGTGCTGGGCACGGCGCTTCCCGCTGATAATGTTCCGGGCCTGGCGGACGAGACCCTGGTGGTCCGGCAGGGCCCCAATGATGCGACCCTGTACATCAGCGAATCATCGGAGAGTGCCTTTATGAATACCATGACCGGCCACATGTACCTGCAGATCATCGCGGGCCTCGCCCTCTCGGGCATCTGCCTGCACCTGTTCCTGTCCGTAGGAGGAAACTGATCATGGCTGCTCTCGATATCACGTTCGGGTTCATCATCATCGGGATCGGAGTGATCGTACTCTTCTTTGTGATCACGTGCTACAACGGTCTCATCTCGCTGCGGAACAATATCGACAAGGCCTGGGCAAACATCGATGTGCTCCTGAAAAAACGCCTCGACCTGATCCCCAACCTGGTGGAGCTCGTCCGGGGCTATGCCAGCTATGAGCAGGGCGTGCTTGAGGAGATCACAAAGATCCGGGCCTCCGCCATGCAGGCCCAGGGAATCCCCGAGAAGGCCCGGGGGAGCGAGGCGGTCAGTGCATCGCTGGGATCAGTCTTTGCCCTTGCCGAGAACTACCCGAATCTCAAGGCGAGCGAAAATTTCCTGCATCTCCAGAAAGAGCTCTCATTGATCGAGACCCAGATCGCCCAGCGCCGGGAGTTCTACAATGACTCGGTGCTGCTGTATAACACCAATATCAAGACGATCCCCAGCGTCTATCTCGCGAACTGGCTCAACTATAGCTCAAAGGAATATTTCCGGGTGGACGGGGATGTCGGGACACCCCTCAAGATCACTATCGAAGTTCCCCAAAAAATCGTATGAATTCAGAGGGCTGGTCCCCCCACAGTCCATACAAGTACTTTTTTTACCGGGCTGAAAATTCACGGAACTGATCCTAACGATCATAAGGATCGCCGGTACAATTCTTTGCAGGAGAACCCTGCATGCCTGTTCACGATTCACTGCTCAAAACCACGCTCGGTACCGTAACGCTCAACAACCCCTTCCTGCTCACCTTGGGCCCTCCGACCGCATCGGGCGAGCAGATCCGGCACGCGTTCCGGCTCGGCTGGGCCGGAGCCGTCACCAAGACCATCGTCCCCGACTCGATGGAGATTGAGGATGTCTCTCCACGGTTTGCGGCCTGGAAGGGGAAGGATGCCGGGCTCCTGGGGTTTGAGAACATCGAACTGCTGAGCAAACGGTCCGTGCTGTACTGGACCGGTGAGATCGCGGCCCTGAAAGCGGAATTCCCGGACCGGTTCCTGATCGCGAGCATCATGGCGTCGCCCGATCCTGAGGAATGGCAGGAGCTTGCCGGCGCCATGCAGGACGCCGGGGCTGATGCGATCGAGCTGAATGTCTCATGCCCCCACGAGATGCCTGAGCGGGGTGTCGGGGCTGCGCTCGGCCAGCACCCGGGTCTGGTCCGGGAGCTGACACGGGCGGTCCGGGGCGTGGTGAAGGTTCCGCTGATCGTCAAGCTGACCCCCAATGTCACGGACATCCTGCCGGTTGCGGAGGCAGCCGTTGAGGGCGGGGCGGATATACTCGCCGCGATCAACACGGTCCAGTGCCTGATGGGCATCGATCTCGAAACCCTTGAGCCCCTCCCTTCGGTGGCGGGTTCCAGCACGTACGGGGGCTACTCGGGTCCGGCGGTAAAACCGATCGGGCTCCGGATCGTCTCGCAGATTGCCCGGGAACTGCCGGTGCCGGTCATGGGAATTGGGGGGATCTCGCGGTGGCAGGATGCGGCCGAGTACATTGCGGCAGGGGCATCGGCAGTCCAGGTCTGCACGGCCGTGATGTGGGACGGGGCCGGCATTGTCAGGGATATGAACGCGGGTCTTGCGGGATATCTTGCGGAGAAGCATCTTGCGGGACCCGATGCCCTCAGGGGGCGGGCGCTTCCCCACATCGGGGCGCATGCTGCATTGTCGCGGGAGATCTCCCGTTGTGCGGTTGCCGAGTTCCCGGACAAGTGCACGTCCTGCGGGCATTGTGTTGTTGCGTGCCGCGACGGGGGATATCATGCGATCTCACTGGTGGAGCGACAGGTCGTGATTGACCGTTCCCGGTGTGACGGGTGCAGCCTCTGTTCGCATCTCTGTCCGGAGGGTGTTATTGCGATGCAGGTCCGGCCGCAGGGGAACCGGCGCTGAAATGGAACCGCCGGTTGTGGGGGTGGACGAACATCCCCCGCTTGCGGTCTTCGTGCCGCTCTCGCTGCAACACCTGCTCGCGATGTTCGGCGCAACGGTGCTCGTGCCGGTGCTGCTGGGCGTAGACCCGTCCACGGTGCTTCTCTTCAATGGCATCGGCACGCTGATCTTCCTGGTCGTGTGCCAGTGGAAGGTCCCGGCGTACCTTGGGTCGAGTTTCGCGTTCCTTCCCCAGGCGCTCATCATCATCCCCCTGTACGGGTACGGCGCAGCACTCGGGGGATTTATCGCTTCAGGAATTTTGTTCATCCTGCTGGCAGGTCTGATCAAGAAGACCGGGATCGGCTGGGTGAAGACCGTCTTTCCCGATGCCGCCAGGGGAGCGATCGTTGCGGTCATCGGCCTGGAACTCGCACCAACGGCCGCCGCGATGGCCGGGCTCACGACCGGCCCGGTGGACCTGACAAATCTTGCTATCGTTTTCCTGACGCTGGGCGTCATGATTGCGGGCATGACGGCATGCCGGGGATTCCTCCGGCTCATCCCGATTTTGCTCGGGCTCGTCACGGGGTACGGGGTCTCGCTCCTGCTGGGCCGTGCAGTCTTTGACCCGATCCTTGCGGCCCCCTGGTTCTCCATCCCCACCATCTATACGCCGGTCCTGTCGCTGCCGGCGATTATCCTCATCCTCCCGGCATCGCTGGTGGTCTTTGTCGAACTGATCAGTCACCTGAAAGTCACGGGGACCATTATAGGCCGGGACCTGATGGCAGACCCGGGGATCGAACGGACGTTGCTCGGCAAGGGAATCTCCACGGTCCTTTCGGGAATGTTCGGCTCCACGCCCAACACCACGTACGCGGAGAATATCGGTGTGCTGGCGATCACGCGGGTCTACAGCACCGCGGTCTTTGCGGGAGCTGCCGTGATTGCAATCTCGTTCTGCGGGAAGATTCCTGCGGCTATCCAGTCGATCCCGGGCCCCGTCATGGGGACGGTTTCGCTTTTACTTTTCGGGGTCATCACGGCATCGGGTATCCGGATGCTCATCGATGCGAGGACGGATTTGTCGCTGCCCCGGAATCTTCTGTTGGTTTCTTTGATTCTGGTTATCGGGGTTTCAGGGGCGTCGGTCGATATCGGGCTGGTGCAGTTGAAGGGGATGGCGCTGTCGACTATCGTGGCGGTGGTGCTGGGGGGATTTTTTTATGGGATTGATTGGTGGGGCGGGAGGAGATGCTGAGGGGGATTACCGGGTTTTTCTTTTTTTATTGTTTTGATGAAATTATCGGGCGGTTGCTTTTTGTTTCTGCATATTTGTGACCGGTCTGACCAAGGCCCGAAGGTGGCGCGGCCCTGATGACGGGGATGAAGGTTGGGTCTGAGTTTTATTTGGGGTGTGGCGTATAAGTGAGGTGGGGGGTGCTGGGGGTAACGAGGAGTTTCAAAAATGATCTATTTGATCTTCCAAATCGTATTTTTTTATGCAATTTTTTCTCACTGATCTTCCTATGTTCATCTATCATAAATTTAGATTTAACAACCATTATAACTTGACAAGTCATTGTTAATTTATTAAAATGGACCAACAATTCTCTCCTGAATACAATAATGAAAAAAAAGGGAGTTAATCGAACTTCTAAAAACGCAAACTGCAGTACTAATGGTGGGAGCGGGAAGCAGTACGATTGTGGGGTATCCTCGATGGAAAACATTGGTAACGGAATTAAGAGATAAATTTTTTCTTGATCTTAAAGACCCCTCTGATGGAGACGATTTATCGGACTATGCTCAAATAATAAAAGAAAAAATTATTTTGGACAGTCGGCAAGAAGAATATTATCAATTTTTATCCAAAAAATTTCAACCATTTAGAGGGAAAAAAAAGCTATACAGATTTTCATAAATCTTTGGTAAATCTCGGTTTTTGTGGCATTGTCACAACAAATTATGATAAAGTATTGGAGATTGCTTTACAAGCATCAGCAGAGGAACATGGAAATTCTTATAATTGCGAACCCCTTGATCTTTGCGAAGAGAAACCATTTTTTATATTTCCATTTTTAAGATCTTTAAATTCTGAAACAGATCACTCAAGTGTTTTACATCTTCACGGATATTACCATCAATCTGATCAAATTATTTTGACATTAAATGATTATGAAAAAAATACGGCTTACGTGACGAGAACGAAGAAAAATCTCGGACTATTTTAGATTCTCTTCATCGTAAAGTAATTTGGGCTTTATTAACAACTCATCCTCATGTTTTTGTGGGATTTAGTTTGACAGATCCATTTTTCTTAGATATGATACAAGCAATAAATGTTGATTTCAAATTAGGGACGAGATGTAGTCATTACGCGATTATGGGATATCGTGATGATATTCATATGTCCCGAATTATTCAGGAACTTATACCTCTAGGTATTTGTCCTGTTTTTTATAAAATTGACATCAAAAATGGATTTGAAGATCATATTACAGGACTTAACGATTTGATATCTGAAATTGAGGATTCATTATTAGCAACCTCAAAACTTGCAGAATCCAATATAAAACTAGACGTAATTGAATCAGAGAAGAAACTACATTCCCCTACAACCCTTCCCTCGTTAAGTTCAATGAATAAAATAACTGGTGGTGAAGGATGATGCTAATTATTCGAAATCATTTGGAAGAGTCGCTTTATAATTTCATAAAATCGGGTAATGGTATTCTCATTGGATCACCCGGGATAGGCAAAACATATCTATTAAACAAAATATGTTTGAGATTTAAAAAAGAGGACATCCCTGTTCTTTATTTGCCTATTGATAAATTTGATATCGAAAGTAATCAGGATTTAGAAAGTACATTACAATTTAAAGGCGATTTCATCGATGGGCTGTCAAACCAACCTGAAATACAAGACAAAAAAGGGTATCTAATCATTGATTCATTCGATTCTGCAAAATCCGAAAAATCAAAAAAATTTTTTCTGAATCTTATGGAAAGAGCTGAAAAGCAATTAACTAATAAATGGCAAATTATTGTAAGTGTCCGGACATTTGATGCCAAGAAATCCCAAAAATTATTAGAGATATTTCCAAAATCAATAGTGGAAGAAGATTCCGAATATCATTTACCCGAAATTCCTTCTCGTCATTTTTTCATACCCAAATTAACCAATACTGAATTACGGCAGGCACTTGAAGAAAATATTAGTCCGAATAACATTTCCACAATTTCTAACTTGGAAATTTGGGACCTCCTAAAAACACCATTTAATTTATGGTTATTTGAACAAGTGTTAGTGTCTGGCAAGTCACTTATTGAGTTTCAAAAAATTCGTTCTCAAGTAAAATTATTAGATCTATTTTGGAGTAAACGTATTCATGATTCCGATTCTTGGCAGGAAAAAGAAATAATTCTCCGATCAGCCACTCGAAAAATGGTAGAATCAAAGTCACTCTTTGTTAATATCGGAAATATCTATCAGTCTGAAAAGAAGAATGCATTGAATAGTTTATTAAGTGACCAAATTCTTGTTGAAACGTCACAAAGTAGTCTTAATTATGCATTTTCTCACAATATTTTGTTCGATTATGCAGTAAGCATATTACTAATTGATGACACTGAAAAATCTTTTTTTACATTTATATCAGAGGATGTAAGTAGACAATTATTTTTACGGCCGAGTCTTGACTTTTATTTTACGCGGCTTTGGTATTCCAATCGAGTACAATTCTGGAAGATATTCTGGAAAATTATTCGTTCCTCCGAAGTAAATATGAGTATTCTCCTTCGTTTGACGATCATCAATGTTCTGATTACTGAAATCAAAAAAATCAGTGATTTAGATCCATTCTTTTCCGATATTGAAAGAGGAGACTATCAGGGAATTAAGGCGATATTGTATATTTTACAATCTCTTGATGTCCAAGAATTTAGAAATGATAAGATTTGGTTGGCATTTTTAGAAAACGTGTCGTTGGATCTCAATAAAAATTTTATTTGGAATTTTGCTTGGATATTATCAAAAATTATTGATGACGCAAAAACTGGTAAAAAAACTAAAGAATTGAAATATTCTGGCAAAATCGGGCGATCTCTATTAACTTGGATTCTTAAAGAAAGAAAGAAAACGCCGGAAAATTATATAGACGGTGTTGGAGCAAATTGGGCGGTTCCAATAGTTGCTAAAACATTTTGTACAGATCCAAAAGAATCTGAACGTCTACTAAGAGAAATATTGGCGTTTAGACACGAGCCAAATTTTTTAATAATGTACATATATCGTTTAGTTACTGAATTAGAAAATATCTGGCTCACAGCCCCGGAATTTGTCGAATTAATTTATCTAACTGTCTTTAGTTATGAAGAGACGAGTCAAGAAAAAACATCGATGGGAACTCCGGTTCTTCCTTTGTCTAGCACGCGTCGTCAAGATTATGATCTATGTTATTATTCTCTCGTGAATTCCTATCCGAAATTTTTATCAGAAAGTCCATTAGCTGCCGTAAAAACAGCAATTATTGCTCTAAACTCGTACATCATTCAGCACCATATCCTCCCATTTATCAATCCCGGTTATCATCTTGAAGATGTAAGAAAAAAATATTTTTTGAATAAGAAGGAGGTGTCGATTTACTCTGATCATTGCATTATATGGGATACTAGTGGGTACATTCATGAACCAATAAAAATTGCTGATGAATTATTCACCTACCTCGAAAGAAGAGCAGAGCAAAAAGATCATCTATTTATTGAAAATATAATTAACATTTTTATTGAAAATGTTAAAGTTACGTTCTTTTGGCGACGTCTATTAATTTCTGCTACAAAGTATCCAGAAATGTTTGCAGAAAAATTATTTGATTTTTGCATAACAAAACCTATTTTATCGGATTCAGAAACGATAAAAGAAATCGGTGATTTCCTTCAAAAATCCTCAAAATTTTTCACGTCAGAACAATTGTTTAAAATCGAGAAGACAATCCTCGAAATTCCAAAAGAAGGTGACTTGAATGAAAAACAAGCGGAATATTTAAAGGATAAAAGAAACCGGTTGTTATTCAGAATTCCAAAACATCTCTTGCAAACTGAAGAAGGCATAGCAATTCGTATTTCCATCGAAGATAGTAAAAAAATACCGAGCAATGAGCCTTTAGTAAAATGGGAAGGTGGAACGAGGGAATATACCAAAGCGGAATCTCTATGCGACCGAGGAGTAGATTTATCTCAAGAGCAAAATAAAAAATTGTTTCAATCCTTCATTCATCTTGAGCTTTTTTCATCAAAATGGCTCAATGATAAACCAGATATTGAATCAATCCAAAAAATTTTACCTGTGCTTAAGGAGTTTTATTCCTTATTAGAATCACAATCCTCGCCGGATATTAAAATAAAAAATATTGCATGGACGCATCTAGCATCCTGTGTTTCCGAAATAAGCGGCGGAATAGATTCCACGGATATTGCTACATTTTACTTTTGCAAGGAGGTTCTTTTAAAGTGTGCTCATCATCCTGAGCCCGCGTTCTCTCTCGAATATCATTCAACATTTGACTCACTAGCTTGGTCCCCAGATCCAAGAACAGAAGCTGCAAGTGGACTTCCCAAACTCGGAAGCATTATTCGAGATGAAGAAATTCTTTGCGAAGTGAGAAATTTGGCTATTAAGGAGCTTGTGCCTGCAGTTCGGTATCTTGCGATATCTCGTCTATTATTAATATGGAAATCGGCACCAGATTTTGTTTGGGATCTAACCGCAGAAATTATTCAAAAAGAACGAGTTCCAAATATCTTATTTGATGCATGTGGTAATGTAGGTCATATTTTCAAAACTGATGAGAATAAGGCTCAGGCTCTCCTTGAATTTATATTCGAAAAGACCGACATCATGGAACACCCGGATCGGTCAAATCCTTTTATCCCAATTATTGTTCAATTATCTGTTATATATAAAAATGAATGGGCTACCGAGTTATTGAAAGAAACCATCATTAAAAATCCCAGAAAATATTCAAAACATTTCGGGTACATTGTTTTCGAAATTTCTAGAATTTTTGATCCCAGGTTTTCCGAAAATCACCAAGAATGTAATGGTGTAAGTGAAAGGGCGATCGAAGTACTCAATAAGATAATTGCAGCAACCCACTTGAGAATATTAGAATTAATTTCCAACATTGATAAAACCGAAAATATTACGAATGATTCTGAAATCAATGATTTGTATTTAGTTATTCACGATATGATACTTCGACTTTTCTTTGCCGTCCAAAAAGATGAGACGAAATCAGAAAATTCGAGGTCGCGTATTTCTGACAAAGATAGGAGGAAATTATATTTCCAGTTTAGACCCCTCCTTGAAAAAATAATTAAATTTCAAAATTCAGAAAATATGCCCTCCTTCAACGCACAAACGCTTCACTACTTCGTCCAAATCTTTAATGAAATCGTTGAATTTGATCCTGAATTTGTAATCCACACGATGGCAGCTCTCTTGAAAAAAGGAGGATCCGCATATGCATTTGATCCCCTCGCATCTGATGAAGTATTAAAACTGGGGGAGAAAATTATTAGTGATAACAAGGATGTTTTACAAGACGGCGAAATTTTGAAAGATTTTATTTTTATCATCGATAGTTTTGTCAGAAATGGTAATAAAAAAATGTTGCAATTTGTTTGGCGTCTCGATGAAATTTACCGGTAATACCCTTTTTCTTCGGCAAATTTCACCGGCTCCCTCTCGCCCCCTTTCCTCTCACTCCCAAACCTCCCCTTCTCTTAACACATTTTCCAACCACCTCATACACCCAAGCCCCGGCCTCCGTCCGCCCAAGTAACCAAATACAAAACCCAACCAGCCTCAGGTCATCAGCCCCCTTCCGCACCAATCCTGCGTGCGTCCGGTGCCAAGCGTCGTGGCGGCGGGCTGGCGATGTGAGCGGGGATAAGCGTGGACACTAGGAAATCTCCGGAAAATAATTGGTGGGAGTTAGCGGACCCTCCCCTCCTCACGACTTCCCCCACATAACCACAATCGCCCGGCCAATCATAGAACTTTAACCAAAGCGAGGGAGGTCGACCGGAAAATTTTACGGCCGGACTTTTTCTGGAAAAATTTTACCGGATTTTCCCGGAAAATTTTATCAGCAACAATCGTAGAAAAAAATTCAAGCGAATCTGGAAATAAAATTTTTCACACGATCCCATCAAAACGAAAAAGCCCTTGCCCCTCCGTAAAACCCCTCTTCCAAATCACCTTTTTCCCGACTTAACTCCTTCCTCAATCCGGCCACGCTAAGGGCTCCGCTGTACCTCTTTTCCGAAACGGAGCCCCATACGTCCCCGGATTATGATCATCCGACCCCCTGTTTGATAGAAAAGTCCTGGATATTTTAGCTGAACAGGGGGTCCGGAAGAATGCGTGAAATTCACGTCGATGTCCGACGTAAGCCTCCTTTCATTCCGAGCCCCAAAACAGGCCTTCTTTTCATCGCGACCCTCCTACCCCCCATCGCCTTCGAGTTTTGCCATCCAAAAGCGTCTATTAGCGTTTGGTACGTCCTCGCAAAACGTCCCGTTTGGCCTGAATCCCCAGCAAAAGGCGTTTCTGAAAAATGTGTGTAAAAGTGTACCGTTTTTTGCACATAATTCCCGAAATGGCAGCTACTGAATATGGGGTCCACCGTCGGAGAGTTATCATTTCTCTCCCATTCCTTTTCCAGGGTCCGACCCTTCGACGATACCGCCGTAAAGAACGAAGTCTGCTTACGTTCATCGACGGAAAAAATCCCCCCACCGTCGGAGAACGATCCTCATAATCAGGGACTTCCTTCGACCCCCCTCCGGAAATACAGGTTCCTGTGCGATCCTCAATTCAAAGCAGTCTAAAGAGGTACATTTCTGAACCCGATTGAAGTCGAAATATGCTAAACGTAGTGCATTTTGCGTGTATCTGGAGAAAAGCGGTACGCTTTTTCGCGAATACGGTACACAAAACCTGCCGGATGGGGTAAACGGAGGCTGAAACGGGCGATTTTGGGAGCATCTCTGGAAATGGGTTGTTCTCCGACGGAGATGTGCTTCCCCGTAATGATATCCAGGACCAGCCTTTGCCGGTCATTCCGGTCCATGAGAGTCCTTGCGGGAAATTTCCTTACCGGATCCGGTCAAAAAAAATTCCAACCGGATTTTTCTTAAATTTTTTATCGTTAACAAAATTTTTAGAGATGTTCCACGTTACGGAAGTTGTCTCATCCGGACCCGGTCGTTCTCTATTACCGAAAGATTGCCTTCCCAGTCATTCCGTGATCTGATGACACCCCTTGTATATTCTGCCATAAGATGGGGGTTCATCTGATGCAGGCGCAATAGAATAATTCCGGCTGAAGGATACACCCGGTCCCTGACGGCGAGTTCTCCGAAATCCAGATCGAACGTCAGGATGACCCGCTTATCGTTGTGTGCATACCGCATGACCTCCAGGTCCGAAACTCCGGGTGCATCGAGCCGTATACACCTTATATCATAGCCGTCTTCTTCGAGTGCCCGTATGATGGAAACGGGACATTCTCATCAGCTAGGAGTTTCATCCGGTGATCTTTCCCTGGAGAGTTGTGGAGTAGACCCGTTCTGAACGGATAATCTCCTGTGCATACCGGATGCATGCGAGTATATCATCCCGGCAAAGCCCGGGATACTCTTTTACGATGGTGGCTTCATCCCATCCCGATGCAAGGAGGTCGAGAACAAGATCAACAGAGATTCTCGTCCCCCGGATGATCGGTTTGCCGGAAAGAACCGAAGGGTCAAGGATGATCCGTGATTGCGCGTTCATGAACATAGATTGTGGCGGGGGCATATTATATTTATGCCGACGGCAGGCAAGCGACGTGGAGGGTAGGCAAAGCAGATTCCACGGCATCCCCAGATGGAGAGATCAAAGATGCCTGAAGTGCGGTAATGCCCCCGGCGTTTCCCGGTCAACGGTCCAACACGGGAATTTTGTGATACGTGCAGATGCGAACTCACGAAAGGACAGACAGAGGCATTAATTTCCATCCAGGTCCGGTCTGAAAAAAAATTCCAACCGGGATTTTCTTAAAAATTTTTTTCATCGGATCTGAATAAGTCAGACCCCATCTCATCACAATAGACCGCAGGGATCTCTGCCGGAAAAATCCCGGTTGTATCTATAATCAACCGGCCAAGATCCATCAAAAAATTTAAAAAAAAAGAAATCCGGTTTTAAAAAAAGATCATCAAATGATTTTTGTGAACCGGCAATAATCGCAGTTAAATCTGCGATTGCCCGGCCTGCCGGTTGGTATAGATCTGGTATATCACCAGCAGGATGATCGTAACTGCGGCTGCCGTGACCAGGGATGAGATGATCGTACTCTCGCTCATCACCGCAGGAATATTCTCTGCACCCAGCGAACCGGGATAGAACGGGATTTCCCCGCGTGGCAAAGACCCCGTTACCAGTGAGACACAAAATACACTGATAAAGATCACAAAGGCTGCATTATACTTCATCAGCGCCGACCTCACCTGGGCAACACTCGTCATCTTCGGGGCGACAATAAAGACCTGGTTCTTTAACCGGTAGATCTTGACCTTCTTTCCCTTTACGCTGTACCGGGTATCGGAGATTTCCAGGATGCCGGCATTCTTGAGATTCTCGATATGATATTTTGCAGCATTCAGGGAGATATTCAGCCGTTCGGAAATATCGGTGAGGTTGAGTGGACCTTCGAGCGAGAGGAGCTGGACCACCTCGCCGGCATTCTGGTGAGACATTGCTTTTACAATGTTCTGCGCCTTTTCATCGCCCGGCTCAAGAAATATCACCTCTTCCGTGCCAGTGAGCGACTCACCGGCTGCCGGAAACTCCATGCTGCCGCCTGCTGATCCAAACGGACCCGTTGAATAATCGGTTGTCCGGCGGATCACATCTCCCCCGTTATGTGCTTCCATGATAAGACTCCTCATTGTCTGGTTGTGCTGTATTCGCCCCGGAATTGTTGTCCGGCCCGGGTACCGTTCCACCGGGATATCGTTTTGCAATAGACCCGGTGGATGATCCGGGTGACGGTCCCGGTACGAACCGGTTACCCGGTGTATTCCCGGGGACTCTGGCCACCCGTTAATATATAGCTCATATCTCAGTCGCTGGTCGTATAAACACGTCTATAACTGAAAATTTTTTTTCACTCATCATTCCTGGCCGGTTCAGCCCCCAAACCCTCTCCCATATTATCGGTAAAACCCTGATATCTGTGAGAGAGCATGAATTCCCGCCCCAAGGCACAGGTCCCGGTCCAGAAACCACCGGGAACACCCCCGGACACGGGACCCGGGCGAGGAGGAGCACCATGGCATTCGACATTTTGACGGATATTGAACTGGTAGCCGCATACTTCCTGCCCATCCTCTTTCTCATGGCATTTGTCGGCCGGGCCGGGAAGAAATATATCATCTACCTGTTCTGGGGATTCCTGGCATCGGTCCCCGTCCTCATCCTTACACCGGCCATCATCCATGCGATTCCCATCGCCAATCCAGAACTGACGGTATCGCCCCTGCTGGAAGAATTTTTCAAGGCACTCCCCATCATCATCCCCGCGTTGATCGGTGCAAAAAACCGGGATGATGATCTCCTGGTCTGTGCAATGGCCTCGGGCATTGGCTTTTCGCTGATAGAAAACATCATCCACGTGAATTCCGATCTCGTCGGCTACCAGCTGCAAACTATCGGGACAAGCCTGGCCGGTTTTTTTTCAACACCCCATGCCCAGGCCGAGATCTTCGCGGTTCTTGCCACCTCATTTTCCGCTACCCTCATGCACGGGTGCACGGGCGGGATCATCGGGTACGGCGTAGTCCTGATCCGGAATTTCGACCGGGCAGCCCTTCCCACGCTCCTGTTCGGATTCTATACGATTGCCGTCATGGTCCATGCACTGTATAACCTGTTGCTGCTCCCGGCCTTCCACCGGGTCGGCCCCATGATCGATCTCATCTTCCCGGTCTTCCTCTTTTTCTTACTGCATGCCCTGTACCACGTGGATGTGCCAGTCCTCTTTCGGAAGAATCCAGAAACGTAAGTGGGCCGGTCATCGTTAAAGAAGAATTACTGAAACTGGATGCATCGGCCCTCTTCCAGGTGAATGCTGATATGGAGAAACGCAGGGCCCGTTCTGGGTGAATTCAAAAACGGCTGATGAGTTGGTTTGATCAGACAAACCGAACGGCAGGGATAAATCACTGAGGGTAGCAACAAGAGGGTCCCCGATCATCTCCCGCATTGCGTAAAGATAGAGGGTAAAACTCCAGAGGCAGACACCAGACCAGAGCAGGGAATACCGGTACACTCCGTGAGCGAGCGCGGTATCCATCAGGACCGCGATAACCATGAGAAGGAGACTGAACATTGCCAGGGCCGGGGTGAGAGAGAGAAATCCTGCAGAATGGAGTAGAGCATCCGGGAAAAGGGCAGGTATTCCGGCAACAATGAGCGTAATAAGAATAAACAGGGTCCCGAACGCGATTCGCCAGGAGACCGGGCAGAACGTTCCGGGGAATTCAATCCGGAAGGCAACAATAAAAAAGAGCATGAATCCCAGAAAACCCAGTTCAGCGATGCTCACGAATGCACCCGTTGCCGGTAAGGCAATATCGTACAGGTACCAGAAGGTATTGGACAACGCATACCCGCCAAAGGCAAAGGCTCCCAGCAATAAGAGAGGATGCTCTGACCATGTCCGGTAGGCATACAGGCAGGAGATCATGCAGGTGAGAGCGACAATCACCTCAACCGCATTTCCCAGGAACCGGTAATAATCATGGTCGGTTAGTACAAAATTCAGGACGTATACAAGGGGTGGGAGGACTGTGAGGCACCACAGGAAAAGGATTGCCTTGTGGGGAACAACCTCTTTTTTCACGACCCCCTGCGCCCTCTCCAACATACAGGGAATGTTCCATTTTTTGGGGTAAATACCTGAGGGTTCTGATCTGCCGGGGCGGGTACGCCGGTCTTCGTTCATGGCCGGTCAGTACCCGGGAAGATCCACCGGCTTCCCTATCGCTCAGGTTCTGGCACACTGATCGGGGGCATATCGATCTCCATCACATCGGGCAGGGAGGATTCCGGGTGCCGGGAGCGGTGAACAGGTCCCGGCATCTCTGCCGGAGTATGTTTCCGGTTCTCGCTCTTCCGGATCCCGTACAGGAAATAGACAACCAAGCCAATGCACAGCCAGATAATAAACATAATGTGGGCAATGGGCTTGAGGTACAGGATCAGGAAGATGCAGGTACCGATGCACAGGACAGGGATGTACGGGACGCAGGGACACTTAAACGGCCGGCATAATTCCGGCTGCCGGTACCGGAGGATGAGCACGCCCAGCGCAACAATGGCAAAGGCCACGAGTGTTCCCATGTTGACCAGTTCGGCCACCATTGCCAGCGGGAACAATCCCGCAACGAATGCAGTTATCAGGCCGATAAAGAGGATCGATTTTGTCGGGGTTCCCGTAGTGGGATTGACGGCAGAAAAAAACGTGGGAAGCAGGCCATCGCGGGACATGGCAAAAAAGATCCGGCTCTGCCCGAAGAGCATGACCAGGATCACCGAAGTCATGCCTGCAAGTGCCCCGACCGAGACGATCGCTGCGCCCCACGAGACACCAATCGAGCTGAGGGCAAACGCAATGGGGGCATTGATCGCATCTGCACCGGCCAGCAGGGCAAACGGTACCACGCCCGTCAGGACAATCCCGACAATGATATAGAGCACGACACTCACACCGAGCGAACCGATGAGACCGATCGGCAGGCTCTTCTGGGGGTCTTCGATCTCTTCGGCTGCCGTCACGACCGCATCAAACCCGATAAACGCGAAAAAGACGATCGCTGCACCGGAAAAAACCCCCAGCCAGCCGGTCGGAGGCATAAAAGGCTCCCAGTTCACCGGGTGGATCGAGGTGATGCTGAGCAGGACAAAGAGCAGGATCACGGCAATTTTGATGATAACGATGATCGTGTTCATGCCGGCACTTTTTCTCGTACCCTGGATGAGCAGCAGGGTCAGGCAGAGCACGATCAGTACTGAGGGCAGGTTGATGATCCCCCCGTCAATCCCGAACGGGTGAATAAGGGAGGCCGGTAAATGGACGCCAAAGGTACTTACCAGTGCCGTCATGTAGCCGGACCAGCCGATTGCTACGGCAGATATCGCAAGACCATACTCCAGGATGAGCGTCCAGCCAATGATCCATGCCCAGATCTCCCCGAGCGCCGTGTAGCTGTACGTGTAGGCGCTGCCGGCAACCGGCACCATAGTGGAGAATTCCGCGTAACAGAGCGCTGCAAAGAGGCAGACGGTGCCGGCGATGATAAAAGAGAGCGGAAGGGCATTTCCCGCATAGAGGCCGGCGGCAACTCCCGAAAGGACAAAAATTCCGGTACCGATGATTCCTCCGATACCGAGCATGACCAGGTCAAACGGTTTTAACACGCGTTTGAGGGAGTGAGTATTCTTTGTATCCTCTTCCGGCAGCCCCATGGGCTTTTTCCAGAACATGGAGTGATCGAAAATGGACCTGTTTTTCATAGTAACACCGGGATCTGTCTCTTCACCAGGGAGGATCTTTTTCCGGCACATGAGCCGGAGATCAGGTTTTTTCGCACCAATTTTTTTTGGCACCGCTGTTGAATTGGACAGTTCTTATGACAATGTGATTCAAACGCGAAATCGTATAAATACGGCGTTGAGTGAAAAAATTATTGCAGTCACCGCGGGATTTATGCTGCAATAAAAGGAGATCTTATACGGGAGGTGGGAATAATCGAATCTTCGAGATTTTATCTGGTCCTCACCTGTGGCATCATCGCCTTCTTCGCCGCCTACATGAATTACCGTGAAACTGCAGTTGCGTCATGGAGCACGTACCTGATGTTCATTTCAGCAATCCTCATCGTAGCCGGCACTATGTACAAAGGAAAGGATGCATAATTTTTTTTCAGCGCGTTTTTTCTTTTTCATTCAGCTCAGTATTCCACGGGGCAGGTTTCTCACCAGTTTTTCCGGCCGGGTAAGAATCCGGACATGGTCAAAGATTAGGCATTGAATCTCTCCCAGGGAATGAGGACCGGAAATACCGGTCATGAAGAGAAGGCTTTCCTGAACAACGAGAAAAAATCCGGTTATTAATCTCATTATTTTTCGATTTTCAGGAGTGTTGCACAAGAACAAAGTGTTCCACCCTTGATTCTTGAAAACCGGTACCATGATCTGGAGAAACGATGATCCCCCGCCTCAGGGCCTCTCCGAGGCACGGCGGGGCAAGGAAGTTTCCGGCATTTTTATTGTTGGTCGTTGATCCACAGCGAGGGCGCCTCTTCGGGGGCGGCGGGGTTCATCATAATTGAACAATGAGAAAAACCAGGAATTAATCCCATTGCTTTTCGATTTTCCGGAGAAACGCACAAGAATAAAGTGTCCATACCCGAAGCATGAAAATCGGTATTATTTTCTGGAGTAATGATGAACCCCCCTTCCTGGGGCCTTTCCGAGGCACAGCGGGGCAAAGAAGTTTCCGGCATTTTATCGTTCGTCATTGATCCGCCGCGGGGGCGCCCCTTCGGGGGCGGCGGGGTTTATCGTATGTGGGGGTATGGGGGTCTCAACCCCCATCAACATAATGATATGATTCTCTGGAGAAGTCTTCGTTTTCAATGATATCCGGAAAAACCCCGTACCTGCCATGAGAAGGACTCTGAGGAGACAGACCTCGATGAGTGCACCAAGACCCCTTTTACCGGGATATCCCATTCAGAATTGTTGGCGCAATCGCGGGGTTGCCTGATAGCAGCGGCAGAAGAATGAGTTAAATAGAGTTACGGGTGCGACTCAACTATTTTAGAGGATTTTCTCCCGGCGAAAAAAAGAAAATTACCGGTTTTTCCTGATAGAGAAGAGTGCAATTCCCCCCAGGGCGACTAACGCCACCAGTGGGATCGAACCGGATCTCTGCGGGGTTGTGGGAGTTGCCGGGGATAATCCGGCTACGACCGTGCTGGTTGCACCGGCGTTTACTTCCGTGGTGACTTCGTAATCCTGGTAACCGGCGAGCCGGACCATGATCGCATGGGTTCCGGTCGGGATTGCCTTGAGCGTGAGGGGAGTAATCCCTACGAAATTATTGTCAATGAAAACATTTGCACCCGCGGGGGTTGAGGAGACGGACACTTCGCCGACCCCGGCTTTGGGCCCGGAGGGCTGGAGGATCGCACTTACCTCAGAAACGGTATTTGCATAGACCGTCACCCGGGTACTGTAGGGCTGGTACCCGGCCAGGGTAAGCGTAACCGTGTGTTCCCCGATCGCGATCGTATTGAGTTTGAGGGATCCGCTGCCGGGAGTCTGGCCGTAATTTGCACCATCAAGAGTTACTGAGGCACCGCCGGGGCTTGACGACACGTATACCCAGCCGGTGGTACTGACCGGCATCGGGTTGAGCGAGGCAGAGACCATCTTGGTTCCCCCGGCCGGCACGTCAACGGTCGATTTCCAGTCATAGTATGCGGCACGATCGAGTTCCAGGATATGGGTTCCGGCGGCAAGCTTGTTGAGCGTCAGGGGAGTTGTTCCGCGTTCGAGCCCGTCCAGGATCACCTTGGTATTGGTTGGATCGGAGAGAATGTACAGGGATCCTGAAGAATCCAGAGCCGTGAGGGGGCAATAGACATTGGACCGGGTTCCTGACGAGACGGAGGTGGTGGTCGTGTACGTGCGGTACCCATTCAATTCAGCCTGGATCGTATAGCTGCCGGGCCAGACATCACTGATGGTCAGCGGTGCACTGCCACGGTAATTTCCATTGAAATAGATGGAAGCGCCAGAGGGCGAGGACGCCACATAGACCGATCCATAATTGACCGGTACCGGGGTTTCGACCGGGTTCAGGGTCGCATATTCGGTGATCGTCTCACCGATGGAAGGGGAAGAAAGTTGCCCGGAATAGGTAGTGTAGCCGGCTTTCACTACGGTAAATGAATGGTAGGGAGCCGCAGTAGAGTACACGGGAACCGTGAGCGATCCTCCGCTGATCACACCTTTGTCCACGCAGTTGCCTGTGGTGTTCACATAATTACAATCAATGGAGAGAGTTACAATCTTGCTTATTTCAACAAGGTGTCTGTCTCAAACACCCTTGAGCATGTCGAGGTGAAGTATAACATAAGACATGATGGGGCTGATACTACCCTTACCATCACGAAAGACTATATAACCAAACTTCGGGAAGAACATCCGGGTTGGGAACCGGGCCTTTATGCCTGGGGTCTTGGTTATACGTATGATGTGGATGCTCAAGGGTTTGACACGAATTCAGTACTCGGGGACTATGCCTTGAAGAATTCTATGACCATTGAACACCTCAAAAAACGCGGTTTGGTGCACCATAAGATCGGGGGTAACATCACGTATTTATCCGGAGTTCCAAGCGTGCACTATATCATGAGCTGAAAAAAGTACCGGTTTTCCTTTCTAGTGGACATACTCTGCCAGGCCCCTCTTATGCAAAACCCCATCCGCTCCTTTTTTTACCTGTAAACGCTTCTACCGGTTGCCCATTATTTCTGTCGGATAATGCCCGTTATTACCAGGCTTCGAGCCGCGTGACAGAACAGGAAGGTTACCGGATTTTCAATACCATTCACCCAAACCTGAGTTATTATGATTTTCTCCTGCGCCCTGAGCACCCGAATCCGAATTCTAGGAATACCAGTGACAGCGGTGAAAGTGAATTCGCGAAGTCGCTATTCAATATTTATGGATGTAGGTGAGTGAAAGCCCTTATCCCCAGTACCAGCACTGGTCCCTCTACCCATGCCGGTTGAGCAGTTCAACCAGAAAGGTTATGCTCTCTCATATGTCATTGTCCGCGTGAAACAGTTCACATTTTAGGGGATCATCCCTCTCAGCCAAAAGTCGCAGGATACGCTAATATTACGCAGAATATCTTGAAGATTCAGTCAACCGAGTAAAAGGTTCAATTTCATTCACGCTCAACCGGAACTGTAGCCTGCCGGTAGTAGCGGTAGCATATACCGGTTCTTCACGGAATTTCTGCCTTTTCGGATATGATCTTTTTCGTATAAGGCTCCATCAGAATTTTATCAATAAGAGACCCTGTGCCTGTAACAGTCTATTTGAAGGAGGCAATGATTCAGTATTGGACTTGATTCACCTGGTGCGATCATCTCTGCCAGCAAGGACATGCCTACAACGATCGTGTATTATGCGAACGGGCAGCCGCAATAGCGGGCAGATGATCGGGAGGCGTTTATGATGCCGGTTCCCGGAGTTGATATAGTTCCTGCGAAGTATATTTTGCAATTCCCATCAGATACATTCGTACATACTGGAGAGAATGATAAAACTGCCTACTTGAACGGGTAACCTTTTTTATGAGTTAGAAGAAATTCACAAATCCTGCCTGACAACAGGAATTTTTTACATTCGAACGGATAGATCCAGTTAACGGATCCAGGGGAATATACTGACTGGATCGAAGATGCAAAACGGGAGACTTATAATATCCAAATCGATGATTTTACCGGTTATTGGAAAGTTCCAGCAGGACCAGACATATAGATACCAGCGATGATAAATACCGAATACAGTACTTGTTTACTGCATTAACGGGGCAAACGAAGGATGATCCATCTCAAGATAACGGTCCCATACTTCAACAGGTTCTTGAATGGAGCCAGGTAGGAAATATTAATACTTGAACTATCGCCTCGTGGACTGACTCTATGAATATTGTGGGAAAATCTACCTATCAAACCGGAAACAGGAACTGTGTGAATATCTGAGATGAAATTAAAGGACAAATAGATTGGAATTCTGGTACCAGGATGAAGTATACATATAACACCAAGACGTCGAGATAATCGCATTTGAGAACCGATGTTATCCCTATAAATTCCCGTTTGAGTGTATAGGGGGGGTTTACGAAACGTATAAAATTTCAGGCAAATCAACGATGATTATTGACAGTGAGTTTTACCGCATGTCCTATAATAGATAAGACGGCAGTTCAGCCCCAGTCAGTTTAAGTCAAAGGGTCACTCCTGGGGCACCTATTACAATCCTTGATCACTTGAGCGTTGTTATTGTGACAAATCCATCTAATATTCAATTAAAAACTCAAAATTGATAGTAATGGAGAGATGGTGTTCTCATGCAAAAAAGACGATAACTCCTGATTTGTGTATTAATCTCAATCATTTTTTTCAATGGAATCGGGCGTGTCACAAATGTTCCAGAAAATCTTCCTATACCACATTGAAAAACAGTACTGGGTTTAATGATGCTATTCAAACGACCTCCATTGTCTAACCACGTCGGTTCGCAGCCGAATCGGAGGTTTCGAATTCTCGAGGGTACCAAAACATTCGCACTTCAATTCGATGAATTTACTGCATTCGATCTCAAAGCCAGTAAAGTGCGAAATCTGACGGAGGCCTTTAGATGTGGGGAGATATTATTGCAGATGGACAAGAAGGAGAAAACAGTAGATTGGATTTTTTCGCTAATAGCGGCATCAATTTTTTTCACTTATCGCCGCCATTATTGCAGATCCATCCGACACGTTATCACCTAGCAGTTCCCGAAGAGGGCGGACATGACGAATTTATCGCGACGCCAACACCCTCGGGTACTTTCCCAAATCTCCCGAATTCTGCAAATAAAATTTCGCTCGATGTCGTGTTTGTGCCAATTCTCAGTAGATATCTGCAATTACTGAAAGTCTTTTCAATCGGTTTGGTGTGGGGGGTCTTTTAGCAGGGTGATAGCGCATTGCCCAACACACAATTTCCCACATATTAATTTTTGTTTATTGTTTTTCTGATAATTGCAGCACATCCCGTGCTGGCTTCCGATAACGGGGCAAGGGATACCTGTGTCGGTTCTAACCGGTAGATCAATTTCAGTATCATCTCCAGAAACTAGAGCGGTGACCCGGAGATGAATATGTATAAGATGGCGAAGGCAAATCTCACGAGTAAAAATGCTGGGCCGCATCACAATATTCCAGAGACCCCTTCAGTTTCAATACCTGAAATAAACATCACCCCGCAGATATGGAAAAAGACGTATGCCGGAGACGTGTTGGTGTTTGCCAAACATAAAACACTCCGCTTTGCTTTAACATCATGCATTGCAACCGGGAATTTCTGAATTTTAAGGAGATAAAAAAATCGCCTGGATTTCCGCACGGGGAAATTTCTCTCCCCGGACCCGCAGGGACCACCGCCGGGTCGTGACCGACTGAAGGGTCATCATGCCAAACAGCGAGAGCACCTCTTCTTCCGTGAAAAAATGGGTGCAGATTCCCCCGGCATTCTCGGTCGTCCCCGGTTCCACAACAACTCCCTTCCTTGATCGGAAATCTTCATCAGAAAATGCCGAGAACGAGAGCGTCCCTCCCGTTTTGAGCATACGGACAGCTTCGAGCGCTGCATGGGAACGATCGCGGCTGTGCATGTGGGAAAGTACATGATTGGCGATCACCCCGTCAAACAACCCAGGCCGTAACGGGAGGTGGCGGGCATCGGCAACACAGAGGGTTCCGTTATTCACATCCGGGAAAACCTGTCGGCACATCCGGACCGCACTGGAAGAAAAATCTATGGCAGTCACCTCCCAGGATCGGGAACCCATACCGGCAAGGGACTTGCCATTCCCGCATCCCAGTTCAAGAACCCGGGAACCCGGGGGTAACGGGGGGAGGTGCCAGACGCTCCCGCTCCAGAGGGCTCCCCGTTGCGAGTAATCCTTCTCCCAGGCTTCAGAATCCTTTCCCATAGTTTCCAGCTGATTTGCGTCAGGATAATCCTTATACCCAGTGATCCGGGAACTAGGAATCCGGCCAGGGATGTAAAATTCCCCGGAAATTCATCCCTCTCCAGAAAATAAATCCAGGAAAATTGAACCAAAGCACTCATATAAGCGGGGAGAAAATGTGTATTTGTATTGACGATCATCAGGAGACCAGGTAAAAAACAGGGTGGCGGGTTCCTACCTCTGGGAATATTGGGGCATTTTCATGACTGAGGTCGTCTATCACGAGTACCAGAAATCCGGCAGGAATCACGCCGACCATTCCTATCTCGTGGACGTGGGAGAGGAGATCGATATCCAGCAGGTCATGGAATACAAATGGAAAGTATTCGACAGCGTTATTCTAAAACCGCCCCACCCCCGGACAAGATATTTTGAACTGGTCATCAATGAGTACTTCCACGACAATGTCTCATCCATCGATGATCTCCAAGTCTACCCGGTCCTTGCCAATAAGAAACCCGACTTCCGGATCCTCGAGCTCACCCTCAAGCGGGGCGACTGGGCGATCACCGAACGGATCTACAAAAAAGCCAATACTACCGAGATCCAGTGGATCTATTCCGATGATTTCCACCTCTTTGCCATCACCCACGCGCAGGACAATCTGGAAGAGATGGTGGAACAGATTGTCCAGAAGATCGACGAGACTGCCAGTTCCGTAAAATCCGGGTACCGCATCTATTCCCATATGGAGAACCAGCGGATGCGCAGGGAAGCATTCGATGCCGTGATGGAGAGCCAGAGCGGGATTACGATCAACAAGACCGCGATCCTCAAACACCCAGAATTCCAGCTCATCGCTGAACTGGGAGAAGGCGACCGGCGGAAGATGCAGGAAGAGATCCTGCAGGATCTTGTTGCCCTGGGGGCAACGCTGGATACGTTTGGCGGCTCCAACAAGATCGTGGCCAAACTCAATATTCCGGAAAAGACCGATATCAACAAATAACTGGCCCATATCGAAGAACTTCAGGATCTCGGCTGGCTCTTTGAGTAACCGGGTCAGTGAACAAAATACTCTTTTTTGCCCGGAATATAAATTGCCGACGAATATTCCTCAATGAAATCCGCATCGCAGAGGAGATCGATGTACACCATCTTTGTTGCCACATCCTGGGCAGCCAGCCGGTTCCTTCCGGAAATGAGCGCCGCATACGCACCGCTCAGGGAACCGTTGCCGATTCCCTGGAAGGCAGCGTTATAGAAATCCGGAATTATGCCGAAGCGGACGATATTTTTTGTATTCGCATAGGTCCCGAATGCCCCGGCGAGGTACACCTGTTTTACATCCCCCACATGGACGCGGTATTTTTTCAACAGGACGCCGATAGAGCCGAGCACGGCAGCTTTTGAGTCCATCAGGTATGCCATATCCCGGGACGTGATGATAATATCCCGGCCGGTCGCAGTCCCCTCCTTGGGGACAAGCACATATTCAGGTCCGTCCGGGCCTGCCCGTACGCCCGGTTTTCCTTCAACAATCTTTCCGGTGAAATCAAGAATGCCGGCCTGTGCCATCGCCGCTGCCGCATCGATGAGGCCGGAACCGCAGAGGCCCCGCGGGGGGACGTTCCCGACCGTAGTTACGGAAACGGATAATTGTTCAGGGTCGATGGTCACCGAGTCGATCGCACCCTGCATGGCCCGCATGCCGGAACTGACACCGGCCCCTTCAAAGGCAGGGCCTGAGGCACAGGAGACGGAGGAGAGCCAGTCCGTATTGCCGAGCACCACTTCGCCGTTCGTGCCAAGATCGATCAGGAGGGAGAGCGCCTTTCCATCCTGCATGCCGGAAGCCACGACATCCCCGACCGCATCCCCCCCAACAAAGCGGCTGACATTGGGCAGGCAGTACACGTACGCTTCAGGGTGAACCCCGAGACCGAGCGTATGAGCCCGGACTACGATCGGTTTCCGGGAGACCACCGTATTGACCAGTTCCAGGTCATGGGCGTCTTTGCCTACAAGGAGATATTCCATAACGGTATTTCCCCCGATACAGACATCATAAACCGAAGAATGGTCAACCCCGGCCGACGCGATCAACTGGTAGATAACAATGTTGATGCTCTCTACGGCCAGGCGCTGGAGGGCAGATTTTCCGGCAGGTTTTTTTCCCGCGTGAATACGGGTGAGCAGTTCTTCGCCGAGCGTAATCTGGCGGTTGAGGGAGGAGGCCTGGGCGCAGATGGTCCCGTCAGAAAGATTCACCAGCACGCCCACGACCGTGGTGGTGCCGAGATCCAGGGCAAGCCCGTAGTTCTGTGTCCGGGTATCTCCTTCCTCTATTGCGATCACCTCCGGGTAATGGTGCGAGCGGATGATGGTGACGGTCACCAGCTCCCTTGCATCGACAAGGCGATCGTGCTGCTCTTTTGTCATATGCGGGCGGGTCCCGGTGTAACCTTCAAGACGCAGCGAACGGGACGATGCCTGCCCGCCGGTCCCGGTAACCGGCAGTAACAGGTATTTCGTTACGAGCGGTGCCGGATCGGAGGAGACCTTCATCACGTTCGTGAGAATCCGGGGGGAGAAGATCCGGCTCTCCACGGGAATGATGAACTCGCAGTCGCCCAGTACATGGGTATGACAGGCCCGGCAGTAATTGTTCCCGATCTCTTCGGCCGTGAGACCGTGCCGGCTCTCCGGGGTACCCGCATCGCATGAACCCTCTACAAAAATGACTTTGCATTTATTGCATTCCCCTTTCCCGCCACAAATGGACTCAAAGAGGATCGCAGCCCTGCGGATCGCCTCGAGCACCGTGGAACCCCGGGGTACGGAGACCTGCCGGTTCACTGGGGAGAACGAGACCGTGACGCGATCAGTCATGGGAGTCACCTGCAGAGGATCCGGAAAAATGAGGAGATGCAGCAGGTATCATACCGTGTGAAGCGGTAGGGGGACCAGGATTTTTTTTGGTTCGGTACGCACCATTCATGACCCGGCAGACCAGCGTTCCCTGATAAAGGCAGCAATGCCGGAAGAATCCTTGGGGCCGACCAGGATCTTCCAGCCGGTCGCCTCTTCCGTCTCCCCGCTCAAGCGGGCGGAAAGCCCGGGGATGATCAGCGTCTTGTGATTCACCATCTCCGCCACTCCGAACTCTTTTATGGCCGAGGCAATTGCGTCCGCAGTAAAATACCGGCCGGCAACGGCACTCTCCACGCTCAGGCCGCCGGTATCGGTCACGATGAGATAACAATCAAGATTGGATGCCTTGATATCCGACTCGACAGTGAAGTAAGTGAGTGCGTAATTGGTGGTGATCAGGACCGGGGAGTCCCGGTCGGGCCTGCCAAAGGATTTCACGCCCGCTTCGACAGAGACCGGTTTTCTCGGGTCTGAGTAGAGATTGAAGCGCCAGATCAGCTGGGGAAGGAGCACCCAGCCATCGAGGCTGTGCATGATGAGCAGGTCGGAGTACCGGGACAGGAGCATCGATGCCATGGTAGCTTCGCGCCATTTCAAGACATCTTCGGAGAGCTCCCCGCTGGTCCAGACCGTGAGGGGGACCCCGAGAAGGGGAAACCCGAAGAGTTCATCAAAATTCCGGCAGGCCTGTTTCCGGATCGCTGTAAAGGTGTCGATAGTACGGGCCAGCCCGTCTTCTGCCACCGTGCCGGGGTCCAGCACGAGATCCGTTACGCCGTACGCGAGCAGGGTCCGGACAAGGGAACGGAGCAGGGGGAGATCCTGCGGAGAGAAGACCGCAAGCGGCGCCTGGTACTCCAGCGCGAGATCGGCCATGGCCTTCCAGTTCTTCCCGGTCGCCGCATAGATGAGCGGGTGCTGGCCCCTGGTGACCGCAAGACCCGCTTCCATCACCACGGGATCGAGGGCACAGAGGATCAGGGGGAGGCGGGTGGCACCGGCAACTTTTCTTACGGCTGCCCCAAAGAGCCCGGGATCCCCGGAGCAGGAGCGGACCGCAATCGCATTGAGGGTCAGGGTTCTCCCGATATAATTGTAGGAAAAACCACTGATCTGCCGGACCCGTTCATCAAGCTCCTCATCGGTCATGAGGTCGTTGACATCGATTGCCACCGGTGTCGGGTTATGGTACGTGAACTCGTGGCGCTGGAGCACGTATTTTCCCCCCACCGCAATACCGGTCTCGCCGGTCCCGATGGTCACCTGCCGGACGGGCGGGGCCATAAGGGCAGAGAGGGATTCGTGCTCCTTCCGGTACTTGTCGGTATGGAGGGGAGGGCATGCCGTGAGCGACAGCTCCCCATTCACTACCCGCGTAGCAAAGGCCATGCAGTTGGATTCCCCGCATTCCTTGCAGTTTGTCCGGGGCAGCAGGGAATAGACATCGATGGGGCTGATCTCGCGGATACTCTTCTTTGCCTTCTTTTGAGGCATGGTGCCTGATCCGTTCATATTCTCACGCTCACCCAGTCCTGAAGCGGTTCTGTAGGAATATCTTTCGTCATCTCCAGGCGCCGGATCACATCCTTGATGGTCAGCACGGCAGCCGGGTGCATCATGAGGAAGAGGTCGATGCCGGCCAGCATCAGGGTGAGGGCATTGACCGTCTCCCAGATGGGACCCCGGAGTTCACGCGGCCCGTATTCCGGGGCCATCTTCATCCATGCTTCCCGGGCTGCCCAGGCATTGGTGGCTGCCGATAGGACCGGGTGTGCCAGTTCTGAATCCCCCATGAGCGCCGCATACCGGGCACGCTCGTGAATCGTGAAGGAATATTCGAGCCCGTACCCCAGTGCCACGGTCGTCAGGTCCATCACAATCTGTTCGGGAGCAATGTACTCGTACAGGCGGCGGTTCAGTTCCTTGGCATTATTCAGCTCAAGACCGGTGAATGCCAGCAGCACATGGTCATGCTTGTGAGCTGCAGTGGCAACACTTTCCAGGGTTTTTGCTTCTGCCATGTCGAGCGTGACCGAGTTGAGCAACAGCCGCTCGCCGTGGGCCATCTCAGCAACAGCGGTAAAGACCGCGGCATCCTTCCGGGGATCCCCACAACCACCGATGATCAGGGGAACGTCTACAGCCTGTAGGATATCTTCAACGGTCTTGACAGCCTGGGCCACACTCGCGTTCCCGAGAAGCGGATCAGTGCTCATCAGGTGAATCGTGATCATGTCAGCCCCGAACGTATCCACATTCATCCGGGCCCATTCGGCCGGATCTCCCATCACTTCTTTCACGTTCTCGCGAAGCACTGCCGGGAGCGAGACGGTCATGTCAAAAACATCGAGCGAGATGATCGGGGGATGAACCGGGGGATGCAGCCGGTCCGAATAGGCAGGGGCGGTTGCACCGCCGATGGTGATCGTTCTGCTCCGGCTGCCTCCCCGGGCTTTTGTCGCCCCGAGGGTAACTTCCCGGATCTTTCCCGGGTATTCCGTGACCTGGGGTACATAGGATTCGCGGATCAGTTCAGTGGGTTTCTGTATCGCTGCCGGGGGAGCAAGGGTCGGGGGGTGCTGGGGAGCAAAGGCCGATGACGGGATAAAAAATTCGAGATCGCCGATCTCGAGCGTCACGTTCTGGAGCTCCACCTGCTGGACTCCTTTCAGGAGTTCCAGGAGCTGCGGGGCCAACGCGAGCAGTTGTTCGCTGTTCATGGGACCGGGGGTATTTTTCTGTGCCATGCGACTCACCTTCCCTTCTGCACCGGGGGCTTGACCGGCAGGATGATCACTTTTTCGGCCGTGATTTTTGCGTTTTTCAGGATCACCCGGAACCCACCCATCGTGACCGGAATATCCCCGGCAGAAAATACCACAGGTGCGCCGGTTGTTTCCTCAGCGGGCTCTTCTTCCTTAATCCAGCGCTTGACCACCGGGTGATGGTGGGTTTCGAGGAAGGTTTTGAGATCGGCTACGGACTCTGCATCCTTTTCCGTGGCAATGGCATCGTACACTTCCGCCGGAATATATTCCTTTAACCGTTCCTTGATCTCGGAAGGCATCCAGACAACCCGGTTGTACCCGCCATCCGCATGCATGAATTTCGACGACCGCATGTACTCGATCGAGATGCCATGGAATCCCTCTACCTGGCGACCGCCGGCGGTGGAGTCCGCCATGGTAGAGAAGGCGAGGCCGTTTACCGTTACCTGGCGGAACCCGCGGTGGACAATCCCGAAGCCATCCACTTCGGGGATGTAGAACGCAATGCCTTCAAAGCAGCCGCAGGAAGTGTGGGGGTAGCCGAACGCGGAGTAGAGATACACCCGGTCCACCTCGCCCATCGATCGCTTCTTTGCACTCTCGTTGATACCGGTATATTCCCCGTTCTCCCGGTCAAGGCACTCGCCCTTGTCGATGGCAAAGATCGGACCCTTTGGATCGATGCCGGCTGCTGCCCGGCCATCAAACCAGCTGATGGCACCGCAGTTGGCATAGCGCTGGGGGGTGATAACGCAGACATGGGTGGGTGCAAAGGACTGGCAGAGGGCACAGCCATAGAACTCGTCCACATCATCATCCGAGAGGCCGCGGGCCCGGGCATCCCGGGCTTCGTAGGTTGCCATCGCTTCGGCATACAGGGGGTGGATCTTCTCCCAGTCGGTGATGAAGGTGATCTGGACGCGCTCGATGATGGGCAGTTCGTTCCGGAAGAGCTCATGCATGACCCGGCCGATAAGGGTAAAGGAGGTCAGCCCTTTTTTGAAGGATTTTTTCGAGAGCCGGATCCAGATGTCATACCGCTGGTTGAGGTGCATGAACCCTTCGATATAGTTTGCATACTCATGAACCCGTCGCTCGACAACCCCTTCGAGATCCGTCTCGATCCGGGTACCGGCAACTTCCACCAGGATACCGATCGGGTAATGGGCTCCGGGTTCCATCTCGCTGAGGTCCGGACCGATGATCTCAATTTTACCATCGGTGACCTGGTCCATGGGCAGGACCCGGACAATCTCGAACTTTTCCGACTCGGACGGCCCCCCGAGTTCCACCTGCATGTCATTCTTGCGGACCCGCTCCCCTTCATGGACAAGGCCGACTTCAACAGGAATATTCTCAAACATGGTGTGCTCAGTCCCCCAGGTTCGCTACAATGCAGGTAAGATTCGCTGCCCAGTCCTTGATGGAGCTGTTGGGAAATGACCAGCTGGCATTGGGCTGGTACACGCAATCGAGTGTCATGGTCTTGACGTGGGGTGCAAAATGCTTGAGACCGGAGAGGATGGTCCATTCCATGTAATACGGGAGACCGACAAAGATCGCCAGGTCGTAGGAATCTTTGCCATCAAGACCATTCCACCGGGCGTCGGTGAGGCGGTTGGCGAGATCCACCGCGGGCATCAGGGCCGATGGGGAAAATCCCCGGTTGAGGAACTCCTGGTTCGTGCTTGCAGTTGCGACTACCGGGATCTTTCCCCGGCGGGAAAGTTCGATGAGGCAGTCGATCAGCTTCCGGCCTTCCACTTCGTACTCCAGGATTCCGTGGCCAACCACCATGATGGGACGCCGGGCCCGTCGGATCATCGCATCGGCAATGTCGGGCTTGATGATGAGGGATGCCTTCTTTGGCCCGGGTATCTCGGCAGTCTGCCAGGAATCAGTCATCGGCATGGATCAGCCCTCCTTTTCCTTGTGGATCATCCGTTTCAGCAGGGTGGGATCGGGAATCGGGTTCTCCTTCCAGCTATGATCGTGCAGGTGGGTGACGATCTCATCTTTCATGGTCAGGGGGACATCGGATAATGTTCGGACGAACAGGTGGACATCGGGAGGGATCCCGCCGACAAGACGCTTGTGAAGATCGATATAATTGGCCAGCTTGTTGGCACGGCCCTTGCTGGTATCGTTCGGGCGCATGGTCAGCTTGGCGATCATCACCATTGCTTCTTCCTTGGTCTCAGCGGCAAAGAAGAGATGCTCCGGCACCGGACCTCCGTACACTTTCTTGCCGGTACGGGCATCGTACACGTACCAGTCTTCTTCCTTGTCCGAGCGGCCCAGCAGCATGCGCCGATACTTGGTGCCGTGCGGCCCGACAACGACCGGGATGCCAAGACGCCAGAACCCCGCGGCGATCGCAGCCGCTTTCTGGGACATGGCACCCCATGCAACACCAACTGCACCGACACGGTTGTACACGTAATCGGCGATCTCTTCGTAATTGCCCCGGAGCGGGCGCTTGGCAAAGATGCTCGCAATCTTGATCGCGGCACCCGCAATATGGGCATTGGATACGCAGGAACCGACGTTGACAATACCGCCGGCTTCAAAATGTCCGGAGTACTGTTCGTATGCCGTCTTGCCGTCCTCATTCCGGTACATGCCGGCAGACATGGCAGAACAGCCGGAAGTGCAGACAATGTAGCGCCGCTTTGCAAACTCCATGCACATCTCGGCCACTTCGCGGGAACCCTTCGGGTAGTTGGCACAGCCAACAAACGCAACAATGCCCGGAATCTCTCCGAGAACAATCGGGCCGCCCACTTTCCGGATCTCGACATCCTGGATGGCGCCCCGGCCGGTCCGGATGCAGTACGTTTCATCCCGGGTCTTCTTCCCGGCCGCGGCAACGATCAGGCTGTGGATGGGGATCTTCTGGGCGCAGGGTGGTTCGCACCGCCCGCACCCGAGACAGTCATCGTAGATCTCATCAAGACCCGACAGGTTGCCCTGCGCCGCAGCCTTGATCGCGGCTGGCAGAGGTAGATCATTGGGGCAGGCGCGCCGGCAGAGGACGCACTGGGTGCATTTCTTGGCGAGCGCGATGATGGCATCTGTATCTTTTGGCAGGGTCTTGTGCTTCTTGCGCAGGGGAGCGATCCCGATCGAGGTCCGGACTGCCACTTCCCCGACTTTGACAGGATCGAGGATGAGCGCCCCGGTCTGCTTCCCGGTGATAAAATCATGGACTATCTCATCCACCGGATCATCAGTCCGGTCCGGGAGCCCGAGACAGTTCTTCTCGCTGGTCGCAATCAGGGGAGCCCGGATATGGGCGGATTCCTGGAGCGTATCGGCGCGGACACATTGCTCATCGATCACGACCACATCGGGAATGCCGCTCCGGATGTAGCGCAGCTGCCAGGAGATGGGACCGATGATCTTTGCTTTTGAGGAGTACCGGGTGATATCGAGCGCCGTGCAGCAGATGCCGGTCACTTCCACATCGGAGGTGAGACTCTTCTTCTGGAGATAATCGATGATCTCGGTCGACGGCGGGACATTGTGGCCGATCACTAAAATGACCGGTTTACCGGTATCGACCGTTCCCAGGCCAAGGTCTGCCAGGCTGGACTCGGGGTCGGCCTTGGGAAACCCGAGTGCCGAGATCTGCGCAATATCGGCCACTTCCATGCCGAGCTGATCGATCATGCCAGCATGGAGCACCTTGGATTCGAAATCGAGCTGGTATCCTTCCTGCCCGGTATGGGTCACGGCCAGCAGCTGGGTGATCTGGTTCTCGCAGTAATCCAGCACAGGCTCGAGGTCGCTCAAGGTAACCGGCTTTATCCCGCAGACCAGCCGGATAACGGGAGCTTCTACTTCCACGCCCGTATCCCCGACATTTATCAGGAAATCCCCGCCGTACTTTTCGATCAGATGGTCGAGAAGATGCCGGGCATGGCCACAATGCGTGGAAGCGCCGATACAAGCAGTGATGAGGACGGTTCTCGACTGCTGGGCGGGCATGGAGATCCCGCAGGCGCCCCGCTTGGTACCGGAGAGATCGCACTTGCCATAGGTGCAGAGACAGCAGAGATCGCAGAAGGGGAGGTAAAACGGTTTGTACCGGTTGAGAAGGGTGAGATCCCAGTTCCGAAGCGTAGTGAGGGAGGGGAATGGGGTAGGACCCATCGGCTCATCCCAGGTATCGTTATTGATAGCGCCAATGGTAAGACTGATATCGCGGAGTTGTGCAATGTCAGAATTCAGCTCTTTTATCTTGATGTTGACGCCCTTCCTGCTCATGGTTCTCCCGCGGTAGATTCACACATACATTGAAGAATGGCCCACATAAGGTTATCGAAGGGGTACCATGGCCGGATTATGTTGATTTTTGAGCCGGTGTTGATCAAAAATGGTTGAAAACCGGGTACATTTATCCCATTTTCCTTTAGGAAAGGGCGAGGACCTGGTCCATAATTTTACCAACCGAACGGAACGCAACAGAAGTGTCGGGGATATCGAGAAGCGACCTGCCCGCAAGGACATGGGCTGCAACCTCCGCATCGTTCGCAATATTTCCCGGATAGAGAAGGGAGGTCTCTGCAGCCACGCGGGCACTGGCGTCCTGGGGAAACGCATAGCCCCCGATTACATAAAACTGCTTAAAACTGATGCCGACTTCCCCGATCACCCGGTAGGCACGCCTCACATGGGCAAATGATTTGGCCGAAGGACCCATGACATCGAAGATGATATCCACGTTGCTGGCAATCTTCCGGTTGAGGTGCTCGAGTCCCCCGGGAGAATCGATCAGGATATACTCGTAATTTTTGGTGATGGAGAGGAGGGCATTTTTGAGTGCCGCATCCGGAAGGCAGTAACAGCCCTCCACCCATTTGGTACCCACCGCGAAGAGATCGAACTGGCTTCCCTCATACAGGCCCTCCTCCCAGATCCGGTTCTCTATCCGGTGCGAGGGTGCCACACCAACAGTCGTCCCGCCCCGGGCAATGAACGTGTCCGACAGGAGTTCTGCGATCGTCTTTTTCCCGGCCGCTTCAAGATCAACGCCCACCATCTCGGCAAGATTCTGATCGGGGTCCGCGTCCACCAGGAGCAGGGGCGTTGCTCCTTTACCAATCAGGTATTTTGCCATCAGGGCCACAAAACTGCTCTTGCCGGTCCCGCCCCGTCCCATAGTAACAATCGTTTTCATCCGTTGATCACACTCCTTTGTCCTGGACTATTCCTGAAATCAGATCGGGCTCATCGCCAGGATCGTTTCGGCAAGACTGCCAATTGCCTGCAATGCCGGGGACGTGGCTTCATCCAGCGGATTGCCGGTCATGCCGGTATCTGCCACCAGCGGGTCAAACGGGATCATTGCAAGGATCACAATACCATGCGTTTCCGCAAAGGTCCGCACGGCCGTCTCCTGCCGGGAATCTGCGATCCGGTTACCGACCAGGAAAACTTTTTTGATCGCGGAATTCGCGGCAAGTCTGCAGATCGTTGCCGAGATCTCCAGGGATTTCCGGTTTGCGTCAGCGATCACGAGCAGGAGATCCACATGTTCGGCAGTCCCCCTGCCCAAATGCTCGATACCGGCCTCCATGTCCAGGATCACCACTTCATCCCGTTCAACCACAAGATGCCGCAGCAGGGCCTTTACCAGCGAGTTTGCCGGGCAGGTACACCCGGCTCCCATCGAGCGGACCGTTCCCATAACCATGAGTGCAGGACCGGCCGGGGTGGGGGAGGAATATTTCTCTATGATATCATCGACCGAGAACGTGAGGCGAAACACCCCGGGAAATTCTGTCCCGGTCTTGAGCTTGATCAGGTGCTCATCTTCCGCAATGGGAACAATCCGGGCTGCTTCTTCCACTGACAATCCTAGGGTCATGGCAAGATTGGGAGAGGGGTCCGTGTCAATAGCGATGACCGGGTGACCATGCCGGGCGTAATACGCGGCCAGGCTTCCCGCGATAAAGGTCTTGCCCAGGCCCCCCTTTCCGGAAACTGCAATCTTCATTCGGGTCGGATCTCCTCAACCATTACTGGTGCCGTTGCGTCAGATAAAAATTCTGTTTGGGACAGGAAAAATTTGTATGAGGGAAACACACGTGAAGGGAGTTCGATCCCGAAACTTGAAACCATGATATTCAGTTATTATATATTTTATGAGTAAAACCACCCCCTTCGGGGGTCGCTCGGCCGCCTCATCGGGGCCTCGCTGGGCAGATCGGTTTAAGAAAGTGGCCGTGTTTTAACCGCACCAGGGGATTCCTTTGGGGTGTGGCGGAATTTATCATATCGGGGGGATTGGGGATCTCAATCCCCATCAACATCTATGAACTATATGATTTCCATAGGAAAATATTGCGGGGAACAGAGGATTCGCTCTTGAGGACTCACACGCTTCGTGCTTCCGCTCTCGCCGCTCTGGCATCTCTCCATAGAGCGATAACCTCATACGGTCGACAAGAACTTCCGAAATGGGGGTCAAGGGGGGCTCCCCTTGGGATGCCTCCCCCTCTTGGAGAGAGGGGGTCACCATCACAACTGCCGGAGAGATTTCCATTTATAATTGTGACAGGGATTTCCCTGCGAATCAAAATTTAAAGAGGTCTAATTTCGGGTTTTTTCTCATTTTCAATTAAGATGAAACCCACCCGCCCCCGATTAGGCCCTGCTGCGGCAGATCAATGACTAAAAATAAAAATGCAGGAAACCGTCTTGCCCCGCCATTCCTCTGAGAGGTCTTGAGGCGGGGGATCATCATTACACCAGATCATGGTACCGATTTTCATGCTTCGCTGCGAACTCCCGCCCGTATGCATTTCCGGGAACTGGAAAAATTCACCTGCGCAAAATAAGAATTAAGAGGATGCATAATACTTGAGTAATCACCCATTACGGTAATCTCAATAACAAGGGGTAGTTTGAATGCTTGACATCAGGTTCGTTAGGGCCAGCCCGGATGCAGTAAAGGCAGATCTCAAAAAACGCAATGATACGGAAAAACTCGCCTGGGTTGACGAGTTGCTCAAAAAAGATGCCCGGTCCCGGGAACTCAAGGGCGAGACCGATGTACTCCGCCAGCGACGCAATACCATCGCCCGCGAGATCAATGCCGCACGAAAAGCCGGCCAGGATCCCGCTGCCCTGATGGCTGAAGCTGCCAGCCTCCCCCAGAAGATCAAAGAGTGTGACACCGAACAGGAAGAGAACGCGGCAACGATCCGGTCGTACCTGATGCGCCTGCCCAACATCCTTCATGAAAGTGTTCCCTTTGGGAAAGATGATACCGAAAACGTGGAGATCAAGCGGGTAGGAACCCCCCGGGACTTTGACTTCGAGATCCGGAACCACGGCCAGCTCGCGACCGACATGGGTTGGGCGGATTTTGAACGAGCCACCAAGATCTCCGGGGCCGGCTTCTATTTCTTAAAAGGGAGTCTTGTCCTGCTCGACCTGGCACTCCAGCGCTATGCCCTTGACCTGCTGGCAAAGAAAGGATACATCCCGGTCATTCCCCCCTATATGATCAACCGGGCTTCCTACGAGGGAGTCACGGACCTTGGGGATTTTGAGAAGGTGATGTATAAGATCGATGGCAATGATGCCTACCTGATTGCCACCAGCGAGCATCCCATCGGCGCCATGTACCAGGACGAGATCTTTGAAGAGAAGGATCTCCCCCTCAGGCTTGCCGGCATCTCACCCTGCTTCCGGCGCGAGATTGGTGCGCACGGGCTTGATACAAAAGGCCTGTTCCGAGTCCACCAGTTCACGAAAGTCGAGCAGTTTGTCTTCTGCAAACCCGAGGATTCCTGGAAGATTCACGAGGAACTTCTTGCAAACGCTGAAGAGATATTCCAGAACCTGGGACTGCCGTACCATGTTGTCAACATCTGTACAGGCGATATCGGTAACGTTGCGGCAAAGAAATATGACATCGAAGTCTGGATGCCCCGGGAGAAGGCCTACAAGGAGGTAGTCTCCTGTTCCAACTGCACATCGTACCAGGCAGTCCGGCTCAACATCAAGGTGAGGGACAAGAGCGAATTTGAGCTCAAGCAGCACATCCACACGCTGAACTCCACTGCGATTGCAACTTCGCGCGTTATGCGTGCAATTCTTGAGAACTTCCAGGAAGCGGATGGCCGGGTCATGGTCCCTCCCGTGCTCCGTCCCTACATGAATGACCTGGAATATCTCTGATTTTCCGGGCTTTTTCCGACGTTTTGCAACAAAAAATCCATTGAACGGGGACTGGAAAAATCCCCGGGAAATATTCACCGGGTGGCACACAATTGTGCCCAGATTCATCCGGGTTTTTTTATTCAGATTCCATGTTTTTTTGCAAATCCTTATTTTCTGCAAATCACCTAGATATAATTAAGAAGGGGTTGTATGGGTATTCCGGAATTATATCACGATGAGACAATTATCCTCCAGGCTCATAATATCAAAGTCAAGTCAGTTGTCTTTGATGCAGTTCTGACAAATAACCGGCTGATTCTTATTGATAGCAAGAAGGGCCTCATACCGCCACAGGAGATACTGCTTCCCGCGATCAGTACTGTCGACGGCGGCGAAAATGCAATCCGTGACCCGATACTCACTTTCACGATCATTGCCAAAGGCAGCACGGCGCGACAGATGATTCTGACATTCCCCCGGGAAGCCAGCGGGGAGCGGCGCAGGGAACGGGATGACTGGTTAAAGGAGCTCAAAGAACGGATCGGATCATTTGATCATGCAACCATTGTTCCTGAAACACCGGTACCGGAACCCGTGTACCATGCGGAAATTACTCCCCCACCCTATCCGGATGTCTCCGGCTCATCATCCCAGAAAAAGAAGATCGATATTGTCCGGCCCAAGAGAAGCATCATAGATTCCGTGCCGGCCATGCCCCGTCCGGTAGAAACCACGTCCCTTCCCGTTGGTTCATTCTGCTCCCGGTGCGGCAACCGGGTTCCTCCGGAATCCGTATTCTGTAACCGGTGCGGGACACCGGTTGCCAGCTCAACAGAACCAGCAGCCACGAACCCCCCGGCAACTCCCCCGACACCACCCGCGCCTATACCATCAGCGGTTCCCCAGGTGCAGATACCAACCCCCCACGTCTTTGGTCTTGGCGGGGAGCGCAAGGAGCGGACTCTTGAAGAGGTCATCCACTCGATAGAACCCCTGATTGAAGATTCGGTGCCGCGCCGCAGTGAGCCGGCCCCGCTGGTCCCCCGCCAGTACCCCGCACCCCCACCAATTATAGAGACGCCCGCAGCAGTTGAGACACCTGCGGAGGTTCCCGCTGCAGAACCAGCCGCTCCTGCCGTGCCGGGCGAACCAGCCCCGGTGACTGCCGAGACTACCGGTATTCCGCCTTCAATACCGGCAATCCCGCCATTACCTCCGGTAATGCCACCCCGGCCATCCGGCAAACGGAAATATGTTGCCATTGCGATGGTTGCGATCGTCATCCTGATAGCCATCGTGGGCATTGTCGTTCTTCCGAATTTCGCAGGAACTACCCCGGATGCAACCGTGACTCCCCCAACGATCACCACTGCTCCAACCGTCATCACAACGGTTCCCACCCCCGTTAAGACCCCTGCGCCGGTCGTGACAACTCCCGAAGTAACCCTGACGCCCACGCCAAAACCGCAGGCTGCGATTCCACCCAATGGCGTCTGGTTACGCGTGACGTACCCGGGTAAGTTTGATGGCACCTACGGCACTCCCGGCGGCCAGACACCCGTTGGGGAAAGAAATACCGGTGATCAGTTCTTCATGGTTTCAACCATTGACGGCCCGGTTGTGGCATCCATCCAGAAACTGGATGGTTCCTCTGACGAACTCGTTATTACCGTGTACAAAAATGGTATAGCAATGGATCACAAGTCTACCACCGCACCCAAGGGGACCATTGATTTCCAGGTAGACCTGAGACCCGCCGTATTACCCACTACTGCTGCACCTCAGACCCCGGTTCCCACCATCACTTCTGTTGAAACCACTCCGGCTGCGAATCCCTCCGTGAATTCAACAGAAACGGTGTAGGATTCGATTCATTCTTTTTTTCTGTAGTTTTCCAATCCAAAGGATGAACCATCAAAACGAATTATTGGGAAATTCTTCCCGGATTGTTTACCAAACTAATCTGATTTTCTTATGGGTCCGTTTTCCTATCCGGGAAATGAACAGACCTTCATGACTGCCACCATCCTGCAGGGTTCGATGCAATCCTTCATGAGCGCAAAAGAACGGGAGAATATCCATTCTATTGTGATGCCCCCTGGCTGCCAGTTAGGGAATGCAAAAACAAATTTACGGAGCCAGGGGAATTTTCCCGGAGATTTTTTCTCAAATTCACAATGGTTATCTGTCCTAATTTCTTAAAAATACATTAACTGATTTTTCCGGAGAATTTATGTGTCAGAATTAAAATCACCGCTTGCCCGGCTTGTAGTATTCATGGTCTGCCTGTCAATCGCCGGGGCCCTTGGTGCGGGGAAATACTGGTATGCATTGGATCGCCAGTCTCCGGATGCCTTCAGCGTTCCGACCAATGAGGTAGACATCTATTGCATGAATGATTGCCAGTTCAATGCCGAATGGTGCTCGAACTCCTGCGGGCTCCCCGACGATCCGGACTTTGGTTCATGTTCGGACCGATGCCTGAATGAGCTGGAGACCTGCGAGACACGGTGCGGGTTCTAGATATTCGTTATTTTTTTTTTTTTAGCGGAATCAATGCATTTTTTTCCGAAGGAATCATAATGCCAGATCCAAAAAATCACCACTCACCCGAACAGGATTATTCACCGGCATTTCATTTTGCTGACCGTAGCGGTTTACACCATAATTCCCATGCCCGGAACACTGTGGGTGATGGCGGCTTGTCCGGCATTACGAACAGTTTTTGACAGGCCGGATCAACGATGAGACCAAGGCGGAAAAATCCAGAACAGAGCATCGCAATAATGCTCGAAAAAGAATGCTGCTATGGGGATTCGAACCCCAGTCGCGGGCGTGAAAGGCCCGCATGATTGGCCGGACTACACTATAGCAGCAAAGTTGCTCTCTATAATTACCCTGCGACTTATAAATAGATTATGGAGAAACGGGCAGTTTTTTCCCGGATCTCAGTATCCTGCAGGGTTGAACGCATCTTTTTACCTGCATTCGAGGGGATCAAAAACCTGTTAAATCGTCTTTTTTTATTCTTGAACAATTCAAAATTTTTAAATGGGATTGCAATTAATTAAACCATGACCGGGAAGGATTTTCGGGTATTTCCGGAGAGAACCGGGAGCCTGATACCAGAAAAAATGAAAAAAATACTATTTTTTTCATATAGGCATAAAAAAAAGTGAGCAGATAATGTCAGCAACGCAGCCGAATACATCCCCAATTTCACTACTGTGCGTGGATGATGATATCTGGATCCTGGATGCCCTCAAAAAATATTTTGATCATGAACCGGATATCGCTCTCCACACCAGCACTTCGGCTGTAGAAGCACTCAATCTCCTCAGTTCCCGGCATTTCGATGCGGTCATCTGTGACTATTCCATGCCGAACATGGATGGCATTGCATTACTGCGGGAGATCCGGTCCCGGGGAAATGATGCAATATTTATTATTTTTACCGGGAAGCGTCTCGCACACGTGGCAATTGAGACCCTGAACAGCGGAGGGGATTACTACCTGCAGAAGGGTGTCAATATCATCAGCGAGCTCCCCAAAGTTGTTGGCTACATACGAAGTCACCGGAACAACGATCATGCCGGAGACATTTCCCCCGCCACAGACAATCCGTTTCACCGGCTGGTGGAAAACCAGTTCGATCCTGTCTGCTGTTTTGACAGGGATGGGGAGATCCGGTATGCCAACAAGTCGTTTAAACGGGATATTGCACCGGAAATGCGTGAGGGGGAGGTTAGTGATTTTTTTTCATCCATACCAGAAAATGAGCGTGAAGGGCTCCTCATACATTTAAAATCCCTTTCCCTGCTCAATCCCAATGCCCATATCGAGCACCAGATCCGCATCCATGACGGCTCATTGAAACAATACTTGTGGAATTACCGTGCGATTGGCGATGAATCCGGTGAGATCACCGGATACACTGCGCAGAGAATCAATCTTTCCGACAGGGTCCGTCTCTCCCCTCCTGTCCTGCTTTCAACCCCCGGTTCCGATACGGAAGCAGAAGTATCGACCCCGGAAGTGTCTTCCCCGGAGCCCGGGATCCCTGTACCGGTAAAAAAAGGAGAAGAAACCCTGGACTATTTTACCGATCTTGCAGCTTCTGTTGAACATGTCCAGTACCCGATATTTGCCATTGACCGGACCGGGAAGATCGTTGTATGGAACCGGGCGATTGCTGACATGACCGGGGTCAAGGCCGGAGAAATAATCGGCAGGGGCGATCATGCGTATTCCCTTGCCATCTATGGCGATAAACGAGCCATGCTGATCGATTATATCTTCGATCCGCCAGAGGAGCATGAACTCAAAAAGACCCTGGGAATAACCCGCGAAGGGGATTCATTCACCGGGGATCTCGAAACCGTCATGATCCACGGAAAGATGGTACTGCTCTGGAGCAAGGGAGCGGCAATCTTCGGTCCGGAGGGTGAGACAATTGCTGCAGTCCAGTCGATCCTTGTCAGCGACGGGCAGGCTGAGAAAAACAGCGATGAGCGTGCGGAGCACGAGCACTATATCGGGGGAATCTCGAGCGTCATCCTCAAGGTTACTAGCGGGGGAATGGGTGGGGCGATTGGATCCACGACCGGGGGTTATGGGGTATATGCCACCAGCAAGAGACTCTTTGTGATCCATAACCCGACACCGGAGGACCGGCGCAATGATCTGATCCAGTTCGGGACATTTGTCATCGACGAACTCTTCGGGATCAATATCGATATCCGCCCCCGATCTATCGAAGAACTGGAAGCACACAAGGTGTTTGAGGTATGGAGAACGAATATCTCCAGTATTGAACTGAAGAAACCCCGGCTTCTTGCCGGATACCTTATCCTTAAAACAGTGAACGGTGAGTCGTTCCGGGTCTATGTCGACAATAACAGGGCCTTTGTCCACCTTGAACAGCTCTTCAGGATGTTCTACCCGGAACTTCTCGTACCCACTGCACCGGGAGCTCCCGATAAAGACCTGGTCTGGCTCGATGAGATCCATTCATATGATCTCGTAGGTAATTTCGCAATCGATGACCCTCTTGAAAATATCGGCACCAGGGCAGATAATATCCCCGCAGCACTAAAAACACCCCACGCATCCATTGCCAGACCTGCCAGCGGGACAAAACGCACATGGGACGATCTTGCAGAAGCGGTCCGTTCAGTCCCCTATCCGATCTTTGCCATTGACCGCGAGGGAATAGTGATTGCCTGGAACGATGCAATTGAACTTCTTACCGGAATTAAAGCCCGGGAGATGGTCGGAAAAGGAGACCATGCCTATGCATTGCCATTCTATGGAATCGCCCGGTCAATGCTGATCGACTATATCGTGATGCCTCCCGATGCACAGATAAGTGATGAGATCCCGGCCATTACCCGCGACGGGGATACGTTTATCGGGGATCTTGAGAACGTCACCATCAGGGAAAAACCGATGGTGATATGGGGGAAGGGGACCGGCATTTACGATGCACAGGGAAGTACCGTTGCTGCCATCCAGTCGATCCTGGTCAATGAACCTCCCACGGTAAAAACACTCCTGGGTATCTCGGACCAGGAGAAATATATCGGGGGTATATCAAGCATCATCGTAAAACTGGGGAGTGGGGGTATGAGCGGTTCGATTGCAGGAGCGCTTGGATCCACAACCGGGGGATACGGCGTCTATGCGACCGACCGGCGCCTGTTTGTGGTCCATAACCCGGAACTCGATGCAACACGGTCCGATGGAATCTCCTTCGGGGTATTCATTATCGATGAATTGTTCGGGACAACGGTGGATACCCGCCCGCGCAGGATTGAGGATATCGAGAGCCGGAAAGTCATTGAGATCGGGAGAAGGGAGATTACCAGCATCGAGATGAAACGACCTCTTCTGCTCGCAGGATACAGCATCTTCAAGACCCGGAATGGCGAGGCGTTCAGGATCTACATCGATCACAAGAAAGCATTCATCCATATCGATCAGCTGCTCAGGTTATTCTATCCTGAGATTCTCCGGATTGAATGATCCCGTGCGGGGGATAAAAAAAAGTTATTTCCTGTTGATTGGGTAACCTTCCGTCTCGGTCACGGATTTGAATGAGGCCATCAGTTGCCGGGTGATTGGCCCGGGCTTGCCGCTGCCAACCGTGCGCCCGTCAACCCAGGTGATCGGTGCGACTTCTGCTGCGGTTCCGGTGCAGATGATCTCATCTGCGGTATAGAGGTCGAAGTACCCCATATTCTGTTCTTTTACCGTAATTCCCAGGGATTTTGCAATCTCGATAAGAACCATCCGGGTAACTCCCCGGAGATTGTTGAGGGTGGGCGGGGTGATGATCTCCCCGTTCTTGACTATGTAGAGATTGTCACCGGAGCCTTCAGAAAGGTAGCCGTTGGTATCGAAGAAGATGGCTTCGTCGCCACCCTTATAATTTGCCTCAATCTTTGCCAGGATGTTGTTTAAGTAATTCAGGCTCTTGACATTGGGCGGCATGGATTCCGCGGGATTGCGGCGAACGGAGACGGTAACACCCTTGAGACCTTTTTCGTACAGGTCGCCATACATTGCTCCCCAGGTCACCGCAATGATGATCACCGACGGCTTTGGGCATTTGCGGGGGTCGAGACCGAGATCGCCTACTCCCCGGGTGATGATCGGGCGGATGTAGGCATTGGTCAGGTTATTTTTCCTGAGCGTTTCACAAATCGCCTCGGTCATCTCTTCTTTTGATATCGGGGGATGGATATCGATCGTCTTAGCCGAATCAAACAGGCGATCGAGATGTTCCTTTAACCGGAATATTTTCCCGTTATAGGCCCGGATCCCTTCAAACACGCCGTCCCCGTACAGGAACCCGTGATCGAACACAGAGACTTTTGCCTGGTCATCCGGCACAAATTTCCCATCATAATAGATGATCATAGTTTCTGATGGATCGCAGGGGTTTTTGTAGTTTTTTCTTTTGTGCGGAAATTTGGGAAAAATTACATTTTCCAAGGTTTCTTTTGAGTATAATAATCATTAACAACATCCCCAAAACAATACTACTATTCACAGACGTGGATACCACGTCGCAGTGAAAAAAAAGGAAATGATAGATAATGTCCCTCACGAACGAACCACACCCGGATAAACCGTCAATATCGGCAGACACCAGCGAGAGTCTGTTCAAAGCGGTTTTCGACAGGATCCAGACCGGTATCATCATCGTAGATCCTCATACTCACGCGATTGTTGATGCCAACCCGATTGCTCTGGAGATCCTGGGTTCCTCGAAAAATGAACTGGTGAACCGGACCTGCCATGAATTTATCTGCCCGGCAAAGAAGGGAGCCTGCGAAGTTACCGACCTCAATACTGCGGTAACAAACGAAGAGCGGGTGTTGATCAACAAGCGGGGAGAGAGGGTGGCCATACTCAAGACCGTGGTACGGACAAATATCAACAATAAGGAATACCTGATCGAAAGTTTTGTCGACATCTCTGACCGGAAAATTGCCGAAAACCGGAAGATTGCACTCATAGGATTTCTGAATGAATCAGTACTTCGCATCCGACGACCTCTCGAGCTGACAAAGATGAACCTGCAACTCATTGCAGATCAGGTCAAGACCGAAGAGTTTGAACCCGAAGAGATCCGGATGGAACTCCAGATCCAGGCAAACAATATCAGCCAGATGCTGAAAAATCTCGATGACCTTGTCCGGATGGTCGCAGAGGAACGCGAAGCTGAGATCCCCCAGGAGTTCCGGGAATTCCTTCTCGGAAAGTGAGTGCTGTGGTAGACTCGGCATTTCCTGAAGATACCAGGGACAATTCCCTGTACCTGATACTAGCCCCACCAGAAAAAGTTCATGAGATGAATATTTCTATCATGAAAAAAATCCTCGGACAGGGGTTCACGCCGCTCATCATCACCGTGAACCAGCCGTATAAGGTCCTGGCAAAAACCTACCTCCGGGAAGGAATCGACATTTCAAAAATTTATGTGATCGATACCGTGACCCAGTAGTCCGGCGGCATCTGTGAGGAGTCGCCCCGGGTAAAATATGTAAATAATCCTGCAAACCTGACCGATCTGGGCATCGTGCTGTCTGAAATTCTCCCCCAGTTGCCGGGGGCGAAAAGGTGTATCATCTTCGATTCGGTCAGCATGCTCCTTATCCATACGCCTTCAGCAACAGCTTCAAAGTTCTTCCATTTTGTCGTGAACAAGCTGAGACTTTCTGAAGTCTCGGGCTATTTTCTCTGCGTGGAAAAAGGGCTTGACCCGGTCATCCTGTCCCAGATGTCTTCATTTGTCGACAAAATTGTAGATTTTTAAGACCCGGTATAACCGGCAATGGCAGGTACATCAGCATCCGCCCGATGATAAAAAAATCATTTTTTCCGGCAGGTCCGGACAAAATGTTCGAGCATCCCCCTGCTTCCAACGGGGTGCAGGTGGGTATAACTGCCTAGTGTGTTGCCGGTCACTGCCCCGTCGAGATTGTCCCGGATCCCAATACCCCGGCTGAGGCGGTACGCAAACCGGGTTTCCGGAGAGAGCACCACATCGGAATGGTGAAATTCATGGCCATGGAACTCTGCCTGACCTACGGGAGAGTTCATATCACTCGTCCCGGTAACATAACTGACCACCCTGCGGGCGGGCATCCGGGTCTCCCCTGAAAAGACCCCGCACATCGCATAGTGCTTCTCTCCAGCAGCACCCTGCCAGCCGGCCTGCAGAACAATGCGATCGGTAAGATACATGAGACCTCCGCATTCCGCATAGATGGGCGTCCCCCTCTTTGAGGCAGCACTGATGGCTTCCCTCATGGGCTGGTTGGCTTCAAGTTCACGGGCATAGAGTTCCGGGTACCCGCCGCCAATGATATACCCGTCCGCTTCCGGGAGGGTATCGTGGACGGGACTGAACATCACCGTCTTTGCCCCCAGTGAAGAGAGCACGTCAAAGAGATCAGAATAATAGAAATTGAACGCCTCATCGAATGCAATGCCGATCGTTACATCAGGTTCTGGGGTCTTTTCAAAGGACGGGAAGGGATGCACCGGGACAGTACTGCCCTTCATCAGGGTGACCAGGCGTTCGAGATCGACATACTTTCCGATCATTGCGGTGATCGTCTCGATCCGCTGGTCAAAGTCGCCTTTCCCGGCTCCTTCACGATACGGCACCAGTCCCAGGTGACGCATGGTCAGCTGCATCTCGTCCATCCGGGGGATCGCACCGATGACCGGTACCCCGCAATAATGTTCAATGGCAGCAACCGCTTTTGCCTTATGGGAACCGCCTTTCACATTGTTGAGGATAACACCCACGATCCGGACGTTCGGATCGAAAGCCTGGAAACCCTTCACCAGTGCTGCCGCACTGCGGGTGATGCTCTGGGCCGATACCACCAGGATCACCGGAAGATCCAGAGATTTGGCAATCGCTGCGGTGCTCCCTACGTCCGTGAGCGCTTCGGCACCTTCGTAGAGCCCGCGGACCCCCTCCACAAGGGCGATATCCGCATCACGGCAGCCATAGGAATAGATTTCCTGTACCTGGCCGGGAGTGAGCGCGAAACTGTCGAGATTCCGGCACGGGCGTCCTGAAGCGGCTGACAGGTAGGATGGATCGATGTAATCCATCCCCACCTTGAATGTCTGGACCCGGTATCCCTTTGCCAGGAGAGCCGTGAGGGCAAGCGTGATACTGGTCTTGCCGCTGCCGGATCGATCGCCGGTGATAAGGATCTGTTTCATCTACAGGCTCCGGAGAACCGCTCCGAATTCGCTCTCAACAATATCCCGGACACCCAGGGTCTTGGGGTGAAGGTCAATCTCAACCATCACATGCTGGTGCCTGAGATCCCGGAGGGGTTCGACCTGCCGGGGACCATTGGTGATGGAAAAGCATTCGATGCCGGTCGTATATTCCCCCGGTATTGCGTGCGGGACTCCCGCGATCAGGGCAAACGATGGGGCGATCCCGCGGATGCGTTTGCCGAGAATGTCCCCATTGGCACCATACTCATCCAGTGCTCCGATAAGTTCAACGTTCACCCCACGGCTCTTCATCTGGTCAAGAATGATGGCAGCATCCCGGCGCACCTTGGGCAGGCCCCGCTGGTCAAGGTTGGCAATATACGTGATATCGGCCTCAGGGCAGGCATCATGGAGCGCGATCAGTTCGTCGGCAAACATGTAGGCTGTCTCCTTCTTTGCATTCAGGATCGCAACTCCCCTTGCCCCGCTCCGGGCACATTGCCGCAGGCGCTCTGCCGCCAGGTGTTTCAGGTCCCCGCGGGACGGCTCTATGTAAGATTTGCAGGCAGCGCCCCGGACCCGCTCAACCTCGTTTGCCTTCTGCATGAGGAACTGCTGGCGGGTGAGTTCCTCCGGGCTGATCCATCCTGCCAGCTGGGCTGCCTCGAGCGTTGCGAGAACCCCCGCGATATTTTCGAGAAAACCCGCATGGATGTCGACTGCAATGGTCGGGGTTGTGATGCCAGACCCGTCAATGGCCGACTGGAGATCCTCGCCAATGATCATCGAGACGCAGGTTCCCACCACCACCATCCGTTTGGGAGAGAAATGCTCTTCTGCATACCGCAGCACGTTCTCAAGCGTGGCCTGACCCCCGAAGATAAACTCGTTATCCGCTAAGGAGGTGGTGAGCACCCGCAGGCCATCTTCTTCAAGAAGTCGGGCATGCTTGAACGAACAGCCGGAAGGGCCGTGCAGGATCGCCACATCGGCTTCAAGATCCCGGGCGGTATATAGGGCAGCAACGATCGAACTGGGACGGGGGTGCATGTATTTCATGGTATCAGTTATCTCCAGGTTTTTACGGCAAGAACAATCGATCCTCTTTCGGTCTTTTCCACGGCAGCTCTGCGTCCTTCATTAAATGTCGTGCAGTGAGCATCTATATTCATCTGACCTGACCGGATAAGATCAGAATCCAGGTCCGGAAGCCGGCCCACCCAGATCAGTTTCCGGGGACGGATACTCCCAATCGCTTCGAGAATCTGGGCAAAGGAAAAACCTTCACAGACTTTGCCATCGCCTTCCACCTGTCCGATGACAAGGGTCAGGTCCCCGGTTCCTGCAAGGTATCGTGCGTACCGGGCAGCGCACAGGGTTGTTGCAGCATTGGTACCGCTGTTGGCATTGTCGACAATGATGAGCTCTTTTTCATGACTGACCGACATCCTGCCGGGAAGGGCGGCAAAATGATTGAGGGGGGTTGGATCCATCTTAAGGATCATGGCAGCGGCGGCAGCGAGCATGAGGGGAAGACGATACGGCGGCAGGCTGAAGAGGGGATTGGTCAGGACAATCCGTTTCCCTCCCCATTCCACCGTACAGTTCATCCCTTTGCACCGGGCCACATCCTCAACCTGCACAACGTTCCCGTGATCGCATACAATGCCATCGGCAACAAGCAGGTGCTTTGCCTTTCGTGCAGAAGCGATCTTCTCCGGTAAGGCCTGTTTCTTCCCTGCAGCGAACGGGTAATCTTCTGATGAAGTGATGATGGCGAGATCCCCGGCACCCGTGACCCCAAGCGAAAGTTCAGCAACCAGCCACCCGTGCATCTTGCTGGCAGCATCCACAGCAGAAAGAACGGATGCTGGAGTGATACTCCGCGTCCCGAGCAGATCCTTTGCGGGATACGAGTACGTCCCGGTCGAAGTGTGCAGCACGCCTTTTCCCGGTAACAGGTGAGCCAGGGCATGGGCGGTCGTCGTCTTGCCCCTGGTTCCGGTGATCTCGATCATCGGTACCGGGAGCGCGTCCCTCAGCAACCGGCATACTGCCTCATGATGGGAGATTATGGGCGCATGCCGGTTTGCAAGGAGCGGGTGTGCCGGATCCAGGTGAACCGGTGCAATAATGAGATCATACGTACGGGTTGTGGCCATCTCTGCCAATGCCGGTGTACTACGTTTGTACACATCAACAACATCGACATAGTGTCCCTGGCTGGCATAACGGCCTCCAATTTCCCTGCCGCCATGGATGGTATCCAGTACAAGGATCTGCATAAAAAAGTTAGATGAGGGAAAGTGCTTTGGTTGCGTTCTTGACCATCAGGTCCGCAAGCAGGGGATCGCTGCCGATCGGGTCTGCGTACACGAGAGGAATCGACTTCCCGTTCAGGGCAAAGCTGCCTTTCTTGATGCCCTCGGGCAGTCCAATCTCACCGGGAATATCCTTTTCGATGTGGACACCTTTTGCAAGGAACAGGGGTACGACAACGAGCGAGTCAATGGATTCCTGGCGGAACGCTTCCATTGATTCCTTGATCGTGGGTTTGTTCATATTCATAAAACCGCACTTGACAATGAAATCCGTGTTACCTGCCTTGATCATGGCGGCAGTTTTCTCAATGAGATCCTGATTGTATGGCATCGTGCTTCCGTGCCCGACAAGTAACATTCCTTTCTTACCCATGTATGTAACTCCAGTGTTGCTGATTGATAATTTTTAATAATGGTTCACTGTTTCTGAGGTTCCGTCTGCCGGAAGATCAGCAAGAGAAAACACTTAGTATGAAAATCTACTTCAAATCGTAATAACTTTCGGATTTTGTATTGGATTGAATAGGGTTCTGGGGAAAAACGATCCGCGATATTTATTGGGAATCCCCATCTGTCGCATAAGGAGGAAATGCATTTTTTTAACATCCCATCACACCATTGAACAATGAGTGATTTCGAACGGGAGATAGTCAATTGCCTGAACCGTTATTTTAAGAAAAATAATCTTCAGGGTTTTGCATTCCGGCTCAAGCCGCAAAAAACGGGGATCTCCTGCGCTGATGTGCTGGCGGACTCCCCTGACCCGGCATACAATCTTTCGATAGAGTGCAAATCGATCATTGATACGAAACTCTATTTTTCGCAGCACTTTCATTCCGATAAACAGGGTCTCCACCCGGTCGATGCGATTGCCGATTTCCTGGCAAAAAGCGGCAGGACCGGTTACCTGGCTATTGAGTTCCGCCAGCCGCCCGGAAAGGAAAATCGGGCATTCCTCATTCCATGGGGGACGGTTGTTGAGCATTTCCGGAAGAACCAGGGCATTTCCATCAGCGATCCCGGGAAGTACAGGGAATTCGGACGGTCCAGAGAAGGCTATATCCTGGAAGATCTCTAACCTTTTGATCAGTGCCTGAACCAAGATTTCCTGTTGTTTCACGTATCAATCACTCAGTTCATTTTCAATCGAACCCTGATACAAAATCCTTGACCGGACCTTGATTTACCAATTTCAACCGGACCTCGATTATAATTTCTTAACCGGACCTTGATGGAAATATTTTCCACGCTTCTCTCGGAATCGCGACGGGAAAATGATCCGGAACAATCAAATCTTGATGCAAAATCTTCAACTGGATCCTGATTCAAAAATTTTAAACGGACTTTGATCTAAAAATTTAAACCGGACATTGATAGTAATTTTTATCTGGATCCCGGTTTACAAATTTTAAGCAGACTTTGATTGCAATTTCTTAACCGGACCTTGATGATAAGTTTTCAACCGGATCCCGATTCAAATAATTTTGGCCGTTTCAAAATGAGGGGGGTCTCGATCAAAAGAAGTGTTTTTGAGAGCTCACCTCCCAAAAAAACAAGGAAAAAGATCCTTTTGATTCTGGAAACATTATGCAAAGTAATTTGTTCGATCAACCTCAACGAATATGAACTCATGATGAATGCATTTGAGCGCTTTGGGCTGCTCATCAATGATCGCGTGGTCAGAACGCCCGTGGGAATCGCATCCATGGCAGGAATTGTTGATGCAGCCTATGTAATCGAACGATCCGAACATATCGGCTTTGCATTCATTGGCGGATATTCGATCGACCAGAAGACCATGGAAGCCGGCAAACTCATTGCGGCAAAGGGGGATCGCCGGGAATTTTTATCCGACAATCCTGTCGAAGAGTTACTCCGGCAGATCGCACTGATGGGCTCCAGCACCGTGATCCTGGGAATCAATCTTCGCGGCAGCACACCCGAGGCCTTTAGCGCCATTGCAGCGGCTATTGGCGACAAAGTAGTGTACGAGATCGATGCACATTGCCGCCAGCCGGAAATGATCGCAGCGGGTTGCGGAGAGCACTACTTAAAAAATCCAGAGGAACTCGTTGCCGTCGTCAGGTCCCTCAAGAGCCACGGGGTAACCGTATCGGTAAAGATCCGTGCCGGGGTAGCGGCCGATGACCGGGAACTTGCCCGCATGCTCTGGAACGCCGGGGCAGACGTCCTGCATATCGATCTCATGGATTTTGGCCCGGCCAAACTCCGGCAGATCCGGAACAGTTGTCCCCTCATGCTGATTGCGAACAATTCCATCACCAGTTTTGACAAGATGAAGGACATGCTCTCTCACGGGGCGGATCTGGTCTCCCTTGCGCGACAGTCTGACGTGCGAACCCTCTCCGGGCTGGATGCCGTTATCACGCGACATGCTGATGAGGATGGCTGGTACAATGCACCCAAGCAACTCTGTCGTGGCGGGGATATCCGCTCCCTGGCATTCTGCTGCATGCCGGTCAAAGAGTGTCCCCTCATCCCGACCCTGACCCGGATGGAGATATCCAAGGAAAATTACATCCGGATGAAGCAGGACGCCGTGAAGGGGACTCCGCTCGATACCGGGCAGCAGACCTGCTTTGGCAATCTCACCTGGTGCTGCAAGATTTCCTCGCCCTGTATGTTCCGCGATATGACCATCAGGCAGATAGGTCTCTCGAAGAAAGAATATATGCGTCTCAAACGGGACCTCTCTGATACATTGATGAGTGGTGTTTTTCATGACCTGCCTTCTGATGAAAGCGGCTGAACGGGCCCAGCTGGCGATGATGCTAGAGGTCTGCGCATTTCCCAAGCCAGGCAATGTCGATCGCTGCCACGATTATCCTGAAACATGCCTGGAGCATTTTCTCGCCTCGACCATCTTTTCGCGCCCCGCACTTGAAGAGGCGGAGAAGGGAGAAGGACGGATTGGCGAGATCATCCATCATGCGGTCCAGCAGACCAACTGCCACAAGGGGGGAAATACCCACTTCGGTGCATTCATCCTGCTCATCCCCCTGGTGTATGGAGGCTCCATAGAAGGTGCGATGAAGGCGATTGAGCACACGGACACATCCGATGCTGTCGCATTCTACCGGGCATTCGGCCTGACAAAAGTCCGGACCTATTCAGAAGATGATCTGGACGTGAACGATCCCAAATCGCTCTCCCTGCTTCGGGAACGCGGTATGACTCTCCTGGATGTCATGGAGTATTCCGCGGCCAATGATATGGTTGCGCGTGAATGGATAACGGGATTTCCCCTGACCCGGCGTGGGGCCGATCTGCTCAAACAATTTGGCAATGGTCGCCAGGCAATCACGCAGATGTTCATCACCCTCCTTGCCCAGGAACCCGATACCTTCATTGCAAAAAAACACGGCAGGATTGTCGCTCATGATACCATGCGTAGGGCCCGGGACGTGCTTGATGGCAGGGAAACTCTTGAACACTTTGACCAGGACTGTATTGATCGGGACATCAACCCCGGTTCAATTGCCGATATCACCATAGCGGCACTCTTTGTTGCCCTTGGAGAGGGCTGGGAATGGGACTCTTACGATCCGGTATAAATGAAGTCATCGCGACAACAGAGTACAATGCTGCACCTATGGGTATCATCGTGAGAGAGGGGGTAGCACGAATGGTCCTCTTCTCCGGCAGCCACACCGCGGCAAATATTGAGAAGAATGGCTGGCTGGTAGCAAATTTTGTGCATGATCCAGTCCTGTACGTAAAAACGGCTTTTGATGATATACCCAAAGAAGATTTTACCGAAGAGACGATCAACGGCAAAAAAATGTACCGCCTCACGGATACGGATGCGTGGGCGGCTTTCACGGCAACTATCGACAAACAGACAACCGAAGCACTGATGATTACCGTAACCCTGCAAAAAGAGATCATCGAACGAGTTGCCCTGCACCCGGTCAACCGGGGGTTTAACAGTATTATCGATATCACTGTCCATGCTACGCGGTACCGGGTGGACCATAGTCCTGAACTCAAGGCACAGATCGAGTATCATGCGGCGATTGTCCGGAAATGCGGGGGAAAGCGTGAACTTGCCGCACTGGCTCTCCTGATGCAGTATATCTCCTGATTCACCCGTTCACCAGGTCAGGGCAGCCTTTCAAAACACCCGGCAGATTGGCCGTCAATTTCCTGTGCGATCGCTATTCTTTTATATTTCATAAACGGTAAATCACTACATCGACTTTATACTATAATTTCTTCAAAATAGTCGTATCAGTGAGGCATAAAGACCATGCGACCAATCAGCAAGGAAAAAAATTCACCTATGATATTTTCATTATTCTCAGTGTCCTTGCATCCGTAGTAATTACCTACATCTCAATAAACCGGGGAATTTACGATGTATTTCCCTATTTTTACCTGATTCCCGTAGTCCTGATCGCGTATACCCGGCCTAAGATCAGCATATTCGTGACTGTATTTGTCGGATGGCTCTATATTGGCCTGGTCTATTCCCTTGGCCTTCCGGACACCGGCATATTTGCCCGGGCAACGGTCTGGTTTTTTATCTTTGTCTCGATTGGAGTACTCATTTCTACGTATTCGAGGGAATACCAGAAGGAGGGGGAACGGAGCTGCGGGTCGTTCTTCAATTCCCAGGCCGGGGCTTTCAGTTACGATCGGGAAAACTTGAAAATACGCGATCCAAACTGGAAATTCTCCCAGTTCATCGGGTACTATCGCGAGTCTCTCAAGTCAAAGACACTCGCCGATGTCATTACCGACACCCCCGAACGCGAATCGTTTCTGGCCAAAGTAAAGGACAAGAGACGGGTCGGCGACATTGAAGTGAGATTTACCTGTGCCGACGGGAGTAAGCACTGGGCACTGGTCTCTGCAGCAGATTGTGGCGAACCTGCTATTGTCTGTACAACGGTCGATATCAGCGAACAAAAACAGGCTCAGGATGCACTCCGTCTCGCAAACCGGAAACTCAACCTGCTCAACAATGTCACCCGTCATGATATCCTCAACCAACTTACGGCGCTCATCGGGTACCTGGAAATCTCGCGCGAAGACATACAAGATCCCTGGGTGCTCACCTATGTTACCAAAGAAGAACAGGCCGCCAATGCCATCCGCAACCAGATCCTCTTCACCCGGGATTACCAGAACATTGGGGTACATTCCCCCCAGTGGTATAATATTGCAGAGACCGTCTCTCTTGCTATGGCAACCCTGGACATTCACCAGGTCACCGTAAAGGTAAATCTCGCAGCCGTTGAGATCTATGCAGATCCCTTGCTTGAGAAAGTTTTTTACAACCTGATCGAAAACTCCCTCCGTCATGGGGACCGGGTAACGGAGATCGAGATCAATTCGGTTCCCACCAGTGACGGCATCGACATTGTCATCCGGGATAACGGTGCGGGAATTCCCGAGGATACCAAAGAGCGGATTTTCCGGCGGGAATATTTCAAGAATACGGGTTTCGGCCTCTTTTTAACCCGGGAAATTCTCGCGATCACCAATCTGTCCATAACAGAGACCGGAACCTGTAGCAGCGGTGCCTGTTTTGTGATCCATGCTCCCCGGGGAACTTTCCGTCCCATGTCGGGGGAAAATCCCGGTATCTAAGGAATTCTAAAAAGTATTTTTACTTTTTTTCTTAACAAAACAGGGAGAATGTGCGGGATAATTGCACATTCAAAGAAAAATTCCCGGGGTTATTCGTCATATATCATTAACAGACACGGGGGACGGGATCACCCATGGGGGGTTCAATGAACCGCTCGCCGCCAATAGTTGTTTCCATAATGACATGGGATCCCTTTGTCACGGTCCCAACGACTGCCGCATCTCTTCCGTACTTGTGGGAGCGAAGCGCAGCCAATACTGCATCCACCTGGGAAGCAGGAACGCCCATGACCACTTTGCCCTCATTTGCCACTTCAAGAGGATCAATGCCCAGCATGCCGGCGGCACTTTTCACACTCTTGCAGATCGGCAGCGATTCTTCTGAGATACGGACGCAGACACCACTCTTTCGTGCCATCTCATTGATCGCATTGGCAAATCCCCCGCGGGTGGGATCTTTCATCGCATGGACCGATCCCGCGTCAAGAACTTTTTCAACCATGCCCCAGAGAGGGGAGACATCGGATTTGATCTGTTCACCAAGATCGAACCCCTCGCGGTGTGCCATGATGGCGATCCCGTGATCGCCAAGCGTGCCGGAGACGATGATCGCATCACCGGGAGTAAGGCCATTGTCCCGTACCACCGTCTTTGCAATACCGATACCGGAAGTGTTGATCGCGATACCATCAAGGGCACCCCGTTCCATCACTTTTGTATCGCCGGTTACCAGATTTGCCCCGCATTCTCCAAGAGCCTCATCCATCGAGGCAACGATTCGGGCAAGATCATCAATCTCAAAACCTTCTTCGATGATCATGCCACACGACAGCGCGATCGGTCTGCCCCCCATCATCGCGAGATCATTGACCGTCCCGCAGACCGAGATCCTGCCGATATCCCCGCCCGGGAAAAAGATCGGGCGGACCACGTGGGAATCGGTGGTAAAGACAAGATTCTGGCCATTTAACGGGATGACGGCCCCGTCATCCATCGCTTCGAGGCCGATTCCCCCGGCATTGTTATGTTTGAACTTCGTGAGCGTCTGTAACAGTTCGCCCATCACTTCTCCGCCTGCTCCGTGCATCATATTGACTTTCATTTCAGTCCACCTCGATCTCGATATTTGTGACAACTATTTCCCTGCCTTTTACCATATGGGGAAGGGCCCCGCACCCGGGACAGACATAAATTTCCTGTCCCGAGTAACCGCACGGACAGGTGGTTTCAGGAGGGACTTCTGTACAGACAAGTTCGGTCTTTTCAAAAAGGGGATCATCTTCTTTGACAGTGCCAAACAAGAAAATGACCTGTTCAGGATTTACCATTGCCATCTTCCCGACCTCAACGCTGACTCGTTTTACCTTGCTCGCGTTGTTCTCGATCGCGGCCTTGCGTGCCGTAGCGTACAGGTCATAGGCAATGGAAAACTCGTGCATCACTCCTCCAGTGCTGCATACACCTGCTTGAAGACTTCCCGGGTCTCAAGACCTTCTTCCCGGGAGAGGCGCTGTATTGCAAAACCGACATGGACTAATACAAACTCACCGACCTGCACGTCCACCAGGTCGAGCCTGACCTCCTGTTTGAGATCCCCGTAATCGACAAGACCAATATTTCCCTCTCTAATTTCAAGCACTTCTGCGGGAACTGCAACACACATCGATGATCCTCTTAGTTATCTAACCTGTACTGTGGGAGGTTCAACCACATAAAAACAGTGATATTGATGCTGCTCGTTTTTTTCGCCGGGAAGATATCGTCTTTGCCGGATTGAGTAGATTCACTCAAAAGAAAACAGATGGGAAACGATCGGTCAACCAGCAAAAAATGGCTTTGCCAAAAAACATCCAAAAAAGAAAGGAACGCCGGGGAAGAGATTTGAACTCTTGAGGTGCGAGCACCAGTAGCTTTCAAGGCTACCGCCTTCCCGGACTAGACTACCCCGGCAGTGCTCCATATGTAGGGCGTAGTATGTAAAAAAGGCTTCTTAACATTCCGGGATTTACAGGACAAAACACGGAAATAATGAATCCCCGTAATGAAAAAAGTTATTTCCGCAAAAACAGGAAAATGATGGCGATGGCGAATATACCCAGAAGGGAGAACTGGGGGGACTGGGGAGTTGCCGTGGGAGTCTGGGGTTCAGATGCCGCAAATGCTGCTGGTACGGTGGGACTCACGGTTACCGAATGAACGTTCTCTGCATAGAGAAACACTTCGCTGTCATCCGCATATTTGTAGGGGTAAATTTTTACATAGACAAGCTTTCCCGTGCCTATAAACTCTGCCCGCTCGGGATTTTGCCCGCCATAATTATTTTCCATGTGAAGAACGCCTTTGTCATCCACATATTCAATAACCCAGTCGATGGATGATGACGTATGCATTACAACAGGTCCAATTGCAGTCCGGACAACAAAATACGCTGGCGCATCCCGTGATGCTTTAGCGTGTGCGGAGTATACGGCAAATGTGGTCGTGGTCGCAACCGGGGTAGAGCTTAAGGTGGATTCACTCGTGACGGTGATCGTGCGGGATCCGATGTATCCCTTCGCATCGGTAAAACTCACCTCATAATCACCGGGTTCTGTTATGGAAACGTCGGTAGCAAAGGAGCCCGCATTGTTCGTATTCACGTAACTGGGGCCAAATACCACGGTGTTCGAAGGCCCGATTATTTCTACCTGGACCCCGGAATTTTCTCCCCCCTTGATTGTTCCTGCAAGATAGATATTTCCAGTAAATGCCTGGCGAGAAAGAGAGGACATATAGATGTCGTCAGACCGGTCGATAAGCTGGATAATGCGCATATTTTCTGAAGAGGTGCCCAACTGGTTTGACGGTACTTCAACCTTATACGTCCCTTTCTTCAGATTCGTTGTATCAAAAAAAGTTTTGAAGGACTTATCTGACTGGACATAGACAACCTTGCGTCCAACTTCGGTCGTAGTCGTCTCCTGGTAGTAGAGCACCACATCAATGGGAGTCCCGATACCCAGCGTGGTTGTCCCAGTGACTATCAAAGGCTTTCCTATGGAGAGTGATACCGGAGCTATGATATTGACCTGATATCCCGATACAAATCCGGATAAAAAGAATAGTCCTATCACAATAAGGACGATCTTTTTCATCTATATAGGATCAACTAATAGGATGTTAATGATTTCTGAACAGAGAGAAAAACCGCTCGCATCCTGGCGGGGGAAAGAGCGGTACGGCAATGAGTTGCTGGAATGTCTCACGGTGATATTCAAAAGCGCGGGCTGTACGTGGTCGAAATGCCGGATGTGCAGTTACCGGCATGAACGATACAACGAACAGTCCTGTGAGAAACTGTACCACCGGCTGGCAGCCCAGCTGGCATGGGTAAACGCCGAATATAAACCGGAAGAGTACCAGATGGTGAAAATATTCACTTCCGGCAGTTTTTTTGATCCTGCTGAAGTGCCACCGGAATTTTTACACGATGTTGCTACGTATTTTTGCGGCAAACTGGTCATTGCTGAAACACGCCCGGAATTTATCGAAACCGAGGTCATCCGGACATTTGTAGAAAAACTGGATAACGGAACCTGGGAAAAACCGCTCTATTGTGCTTTCGGGCTGGAGACAAGCAATGATGCCATCCGGGAAAAATGTATCAACAAGGGATTTACCTATGCAGATTTTACTGCCGCAACTTCGAGAGCCAAAGCAGCCGGGGCGGGAATAAAGGCCTACCTCCTCTTCAAACCGCTCTTTTTAACAGAAAAAGAGGCCGTAGAGGACATGAAACAATCTATCCGCGATGCATCACAGCACGCCGAAATGATCTCGATGAACCCCTGCAGCGTACAGCGGAGAACCGAACTGGAGTTTTACTGGAAGCGTGGGGCATATCGCCCGCCTTATCTCTGGAGCGTCCTTTCGCTGCTTCAGGATTCCCCTGTGCATATCACCTGTGATCCATTGGGCGGAGGGCAATCCCGGGGACCCCACAATTGTAAAAAATGTGATTACGATCTGGTCAAAGGTATCCGGGAATATTCACTGAATGCTGATCGGGAACTGATCAATGCCCTCATGGAAACACCGTGTGATTGCAGAAAGGAATGGGAATACGTACTCGAATACGAAGCTCCCTTCTGTATGCCCCTGACCCGTTGAAATTCAAAAAAAATTACTTTTTTGCCGCTGCACTCTGGATCTCAAGCTGCTTTGCCAGCAGGGGGAGGAATGTCCCGGCATCGGATACGATACCTATTGCCTGCGTTGTACCGCGATCCATCAGCTTGGTAAGATGGGCCGGGTTGATATCCACACACACCGTCTTGACCTTTGAAGGAAGGCAGTTCCCGACGGCAATCGAGTGGAGGAGCGTTGCAATCATCAATACCATGCTGCATCCTTCGATATGCTTGCGCATGGCATCCTGGGCTTCCATAACGTCCCGGATCACATCGGGCAACGGGCCGTCGTCCCTGATGGAGCCGGCAAGCACGAAGGGGACTTTTTTCTTAACGCACTCATACATAATTCCGCTTTTTACCACACCGTTATCCACGGCATTCTTTATGGATCCTGCCCGCATGATCTCGCTGATTGCATAGAGGTGATGCTTGTGGCCACCCATGACTGGCTTACCGGTTGAGATATCCATCCCCAGGGAGGTTCCGAAGATATTGTATTCGATATCATGGGTGGGCAGGGCATTTCCGGCAAAGAGCACATCGATGTACCCCTTATGGATCAATTCTGCAAGTGCCTTGTCTGCCCCGGTATGAATGATGGCAGGTCCCCCTACGAGGGCAATTTTTCCGCCGTTCTTCCGGACCTCCAGAACCTCACTGGCGATTCGCGCAATAAGAGTCTCGCTGGGTCGTTCGGAAGAGACGGTGCCATGCATGAACTCAAATGCACTCTCTTCGCGGGGGCGTTCGGGATAGTTTACACTCACTCCCTGTTCTCCAACAATCACCAGGTCTCCCTTGCGGACTTTTCCCAGGGCTACAGCGGTTGCATGATTCTTTTTTGGATCCACCACAATGAGAAAATCCATCTCAATTGCATGGACAGGAATCCATTCTCCCCCGTACTTCACCTCAGTCGGATGATTGGAAGTTGTGTAAAATCCTTTGGGAACTACGCAATCTGCTTCGGCCGGGACCAGGAAGACGTCCTTGACTTCAACCGGGCGTGCACCGAGACGATGGACTTCGGACAGAATGGATCGGAGTTTCTCATTATTCGGGGCATTGATCCGCAGGCGGGCATAACTCGGATCGGTCTTCTTCTTGCCAATATCAAAGACAAGGATCTCAAAGTTGCCGCCCATATCCATGACCCGGTCGAAGAGCTGTGTCATGATTCCGGAGTCGATGATATGACCCCGCAGCTCTATCTCCTGCGACTCTCCCATAATGATGAAGATCTTGGTGATGCACCTTTATATGCATTCCTGACAAATTTGGCAGATTCGGGCCCGTTTTTGGTTGAATGTCACAAATTGATTGTGTTTTTCCTGATATGATTAAACGGATTATCCAGCCACGACCGGGTATTTTTTAAAAAATGCTTCGGCTTTTGCAAGATCAGCACGGGTGTTGATATTGAGTGCGAGTCGGGGTTCATCGAGAAGTATCTGCAATTCATCCTGGGGTTGGCCGATACACCCCCCGCTCAGAATATTTACTCCGGTTGGACAAGCCTCAATGCCATGGATCATTTCACGATAGGGCATTGCCTCCTTGGAAGTGTTCACAAGGGTTGCAGGTACCCAGGTCGAAGCAGCATCTTTGTCATGGGAAAGGAACAGATCAGATATCGTATGAATAATTTCCGGCGTTATGCCCGGAATATCGGATACACTCACAAACAGCGGGTTTTCTTCTTCAAGAAGATGCACCGCACTGATCATATCGTCAACATATCCGGCGCCACCTGTTTTTACAAAATCTATACCATGAGCCCTGCACCAGTTCATCGTCATGGGCGTTTGCGGAGATGTGGCAACGACCGGACTGCACCCTGCACCTTTGAATGCATCTATCACATAGGAGATGAGCGGTCGCCCCGCGATCATGATAAGGGGTTTTTCTCCAAGGTTAATCCGGACTCCGGCTCCGCCGGCCATAATCAGCGCATACATTCTAAAAGTGCCTCGATGAGCAGAATATTTTCTTCATGCGTCCTTACGGCAACGCGTACGCAGGTCGGTAAACCAAATGAAGTGCAGTCCCTTAGAAGGATCGAACGTTCTTCAAGCTGGTCGCAAAGTCGAGAAACAGGGCGATTGCATTCGACGAGGATGTAATTGACTGACGACGGATAACACACCAGTCCCAGCGCTGTGATCTCCCAGATTAACCATTCACGCTCTTTTTCGATCTGTTCACGGGATTTCTCCAGATCATCTATGTGGAGGAGTGCCTCCATTGCAAAAGCTTCAGCATATGCATTCACACTCCACGGAGGACGGGTGATCTCAATCATCTCGATCAGTTCCGGCGAGCCGAACCCAAAGCCAAACCGGATCCCTGGTACCGAGAAACTTTTCGTAAGGGAATGCAGGACAAAGAGGTTTGGATCGGAGATATCTGAAAGGCTTTGGCGGGGATCGGAGAGCCCGATAAAGGCTTCATCGCAAAAGAGCATCCCGTCATGCGATTTTATTTCAGCGAGGCGCTGCAACAGGGCCTGTTTATCCAGCAACCTGCCGGTTGGATTATTGGGATTGCAGATGAATGAGACGTCCGCGGCTGAAGGATCTGCTGCCATGGCTGCACCGGCGAGCTGGGCGGATAGTGCATATTCCCCAAATGTCGGAGATTCACAAAAATACTTTTTTTCTCCCCTTAACATGAGGGAACAAAAAACCCTGATGATCTCGATTGACCCATTGCCGACACAGATCTCATCCGGCTTGCGGTGAAATGTTGCCGCTATCCGCCCCTTGAGCTCATAGTACGTGTCATCCGGATAGGAAGCAAGAAATGTCGGATCGCAGTTCCAGGCCAGTTGGGGGGGGTATGGGTTGATGCTCGCGCTGAAATCCTGCACTTTTTTTCGGGTTTTCTCGAGCTGTCGCTTCCCAGTGCCCCCATGAACCACGCGTTTTGGAAAGTCAACTGCCACGAAAATCCCTTATTTTCCCTGAATACTTTGTTTGGCTGTCTTAAATGCGTTTTGAGAAGGCTCGACAATCAAAGAAGAAGGTTTTTATACCTATATGTTTTATTTAGATTCATCTGGTTAAGTCAGACACTAAGACACTTTTTGTCTGACACTTGTATGACAATTGACAGACAAGTGTCAGATACATGAGGTAAAATGATGCAAAGAATCACGCTCCGGCTGCCTGAACAGCAAATCAATCTTCTCCAACAGATAGTGGATACGGGAGAGTATCCCAACATCTCTGAAGCTGTGAGGGCCGCGGTCCGCGAACTTGTTGAAAAACGTGCAAACCGTGTCTTAAAAGAGAGCGACCAGGTTTCATTCAAGGTTTGAGAGGGTAAACATGCAGAGCATTATTAACGACGCTTTAAAAAATGCCGATCTCGAGAAAGAGATCAAAAAGGCCGGTAACGCAAGTGAAACGGACGACGACTTCTGCGGTCAGCCGCGGATCGTCATCATCGGATGCGGAGGCGCTGGAAACAACACCGTAAACCGTATTCATCACATGGGAGTATCCGGTGCAGAGACGATTGCAATCAACACGGACAAGCAGCACCTGGACATGATCCAGGCCGACAAACGTATCCTGATTGGCAAATCCTTAACCAAGGGTCTCGGTGCCGGCGGGTATCCCGATGTCGGTAAACGCGCAGCTGAGATGGCCCGCCCCACACTGGAGGCTATTCTTGAATCAGCCGATCTCGTCTTCATCACAGCAGGTATGGGAGGAGGAACAGGTACCGGTTCAGCACCCGTTGTTGCATCCATTGCAAAAGAGCAGGGCGCAATCGTTGTCGGGATGGTCAGCTATCCGTTCCAGGTAGAAAAAGCCCGTCTGATCCGCGCTGAAGAAGGTCTCGAAGCACTTGCAGCATCCGCAGACTCGGTGATTGTTCTGGATAACAACCGCCTGAAGAACTTCGTCCCCAATCTGCCACTCGGCCAGGCATTCTCCGTAATGGACCAGCTCATTGGTGAAACCGTAAAAGGTATTTCAGAAACCATCACCGAACCGTCACTCATCAACATCGACTATGCAGATGTCCGTGCCATCATGTCAAAGGGCGGCGTTGCGGTCATGCTTGTCGGAGAGAGCAAGCAGCAGAACAAGGCAGAAAGTGTAGTTCGTGAATGTTTAAGCAACCCGATGCTCGACATCGACTACCGTGGCGCAACCGGCAGCCTGATCCACATCACGGGTGGCACTGACCTTACGCTCCAGGATGCAGAAGAAGTTGCAACCTCGTTGACATATGAACTCGATCCCCATGCAGATGTCATCTGGGGCGCCCGCGTCCGCAGTGACATGGAAGGCAAGATTCGTGTCCTCGCTATCATGACCGGTGTCAAGAGCGCGCAGATTCTCGGAACACGCCAGTCATACAAGACCATGGTCCAGGATATCGAGACCAAGAGATCGAACCCGAAAGCCGTTGAGATGCCCCAGAGCAGAAGAAGCGGCAGAGACCAGCCAAGTGGCGGCGGCGTTCTTGAATGGGTCGGTTAATTATACCGGTATACATTAACAACAACAAGAAATTTCAAAAACTCTAAGTAATTCAGGGAAATGTTGGCCAATCCAACCACCAACATCCTTTTTAAAAAAAATATTCAGATCGCAGATTTCCGCGCCATTTTCTCCGGGTCGTATCATCAGGAGAACCGGCGAAACACTTAATAATTCTTCAATCGTTTAAAATATAGTACATTTGATCTATCCTTCGCTGGGAAGGGTATAGGTTGCATCCCGATTGAGATGGCACCTAGGTATTGGGAGCTGAACATCATGAACCGAGTGTTGAACAAAGACTTCATTTCGAGGTCTTCACTGAATTCTACGCTGATCACATTTTCTGATGTTTTTCACCCTGCATCCTGCATGCAGAGTTGGTATTTGAGTAACCCGGAAGGATCATGTTTCCGGTTCTTTATTAAAAAAATATCACAAATTCTCCATGCACTTCCCGGACAGGAGAATCTGATGAGGAGCTGTAACGCATGTTGAATGACCTTATGGAAAAGAGAAAGAAGACTCTTGCCGAGTCCGAAGAACACAAAAACCGTCGCAATGAACTGAATGCATCTGCAAGCAAGTTCGCCCGGGAAAGAAACACACTCAACAACCAGACCCGGGAATTTGTCGAAGAGGCGCAGAAGAATAAGGATCTCAGGGACAAATATAACCAGGACGTCCTTGATGTCAAAGCTCAGCGCAACGATTTCAACGACAAGGCAAATGTTCTTTTTGAAGAGATTGAATCGTTTAAAAAAGATCACGGCACTGCAAAAAGCCGTGGCACCAAAGAGATCCAGAAGCAGATCGAACTGATGGAATACCGCCAGCAGACGGAAGTATTTACCACAGACAAGGAACGCGAACTGATCGATAAGATCAAACAGATGAAAAGCCAGGTGCGCGAACAGGAAGCAGAGTTCGAACAGAACAAAGAGATGCGCACCAAGATCACGGAAGCACGTGAATTTCGAAAAGAAGCTTCAGATCTTCATGCAAAAGTAACCGAAGTTGCTGAGCTTGCCCAGAAACACCATGACCTGATGGTCGACTCATATCGCAAGGCAGACAAATCGCGCGAGGCTGCTGACGCAGCGCATAAGAGTTTTGTCGAGGCACAGGAATCAGCCGATTCCGAACACAAGTTCTTCATTGCCTGCCAGAAAGAACTCCGCGACTATGATAAAGTCATATCCGGCCTGCGCAAGAAGACCAAGAAAGTCAAAGTAACCAAAGAACAAAAAGCGGTCAGGAAAGAAGCAGAGAGCCTGTTTAAGAATTTCCGGGCCGGAGAAAAACTTACAACCGACGATATTTTACTTCTCCAGCGCTCAAAACTCATCTGATTTTTTTCACTCTTTTTTTCTCCGTCAGTAATAGTTTAATAGATTTACTGCGATTTTATACTAGTAATGACGCAAGGGCGGACATTAGTCCTCAGTGTCGATCGAGACGATGATATTGGCTGGAAAGGAAAGATCGAAAGCCCGGTCATTGGTCGAGCGGCAACAGTAAAAGCAGCTAACACATTAGCCCTTGCTGACCCTGAAGATTCGGATGTGAACGCAATCTTCATGGCCATCAAAATCTACGATGAACTCACCGCCAAAGGTGAAGATACAGCGATTGCAGTGATTGCGGGGAATCATCTGCATATGATCGAAGGAGATCGCAAGATAGCCGCCTCACTGGAACAGGTAGTAAAGGAAACTCAGGCGACTACCTGCATTCTTGTTTCAGATGGGGCGGAAGATGAATACGTGGTTCCTATCATCCAGTCAAAGATCCCGGTCTCAAGCATAACACGGGTTATTGTAAACCAGATGCCCAATCTCGAAGGGACCTACTATATCCTAAAGAAATTATTTGATGATCCAAAAATCTCCCGGATGATCTTCATCCCGCTCGGGCTTGCCATGCTCCTGTATGCATCGGCGTATCTTCTTGGGTATCCGGGCACGGCGACCATCATAGTTGTCGGAGTGATCGGATGTTACATGCTCTACAAAGGCTTCGGGTTCGATGAGATTGTTCACGGAGTACTCGATGCGCTACGATTATCTCTCTCACGGGGGAGGTTCTCATTTATCACCTACTCCACAACAATCCTCCTTATAATCATAGGGTTTACGACGGGATTTATCAATATCTTAAAATATTATACAGCAGACTCAAGCAACGGCATTGTGCTCTACATAATGACATTTATTTTTGGCTCAATCGAATGGCTGATTGTTGCCGGGCTTGTCACGACCATTGGTATAATTATCGACGTGTATGTCAACGAACGGGAGTCACTCGGAAAAGTGATCGTCTTTCCGTTCTTTGTCACAGCACTCGGCCTGATTCTGTACGGTGCCAGCGTGTTCATCATCATCCAGAACAGTGTGCCTGATTTCCCCCTGACAGCGGTCGAGGCACAAAGTGTCATTCTGTACACTACAATATTTGGTATAATTTCAGCAGTTCTGGGGGTTGTAATCCAGCATTTCGTGAATAAGAAGATGACAGAACTCCGCAAACAGGAAATTATCGAAGTTATGTAAAAGAGCTGTAATTTACAAAATATTTACTGCACCCTGCTGAACTAAAAATAAAATAACCTTTTCTCTGGCACAAGGTTCAACGGGTTTTTATAAAATCTCCTGCAGGTGCTCGTAACAAATATTTACCAGAGCTAAAAACTCCGGCTGATCTTCGAGAACAATCCCAAAGAGGAAATTGTTCATCTGCAGTAGGATACCGGATTCTGTTGCAGGACGTATTCCCCGGTACGTGCAAAACAATTACCATACTGATGAACAAGAATCAGTAAAAAAAGTGATTATTTTGCGGACTTAAACCCGGATGCATCAGGCGAAGAACCGGTATTATTCGTGGCGAAATAACCCATTCCGGCCGGGAATGCCTTTGCCATCGTAAAGTTACGGGTCTTTTGAGGGGTCTGGATTGTCAGGTTAGGTATTGCAACGTTAAACTCATGGGACGGGTACCAGTATATTCCGTTCCCGTACGAGAAGGCTGCATCAGCAACAATAAAATCTGCACTGGAGAGATCGATGCGGGTAATCTGCGCATCCTCGTAATTAAGGATCTTTAACAGTTTGCTCTTGAGATCCTGTTTTCCCAGAAGGAAGAATATGAACCGCGTCCCCTCATCCACGGCATAATTCACATGAATAGCGGCTGTGCCGTTGTCAAGCCGGACTATCACATCCTGGACTTTGATATACCCGTAACGTTCCTCATTCGCGGCGAATGCCGGGGTAATAAGGGACAGGGAAATGATGAACAGCAGCGCGATAGCACAGGCTCGCATAGCAATACAAATTCGTGAAAGTCGCTTAAATGGTTTTGGGTAATCGCTACCGGTACCCGGAATTTTTCCGGATTCATGACGTAAACTGATTCTGAAAAAATAACCCCCGCATGCAACAGATGATCTATTTTTTTAAAAAAATGGGGCAGTGAAATTCACACCAATTTTTTGAGAAAGGGAACTGATCGCATGCATAATGGGATCAACGATCTGGGAAAAAATGGCCGTGACCGGAGATATACCAGATGAGGGGTCCACAATCCCCGTCGGGACTGGTTTAACAGGAGTAACATTCACGAGAGTAATTGGGATCAATGAAGCAGCTGGTGTAACCATGTTGATTTGCACAAGTCCTTCAGAAGAGGTATTTTCCCGATAAAACCCTACGTACCCCTGTGTTGCAAACCAGACCCGGTTTTCTGCATCAACATTTACGGTTTTCACAATGTCTGAAGTACCAATGCCTTCAAAACGGGAAAGATGCCGGTATATCTCACCATCGCGCCAGATATATATCCCGTCATCGGTAGCAATATTGAGGCTCCCGTCCGATCCCGCAGCAATATCATTTATGGTAATCTGTTTCTGCGTCAGATCACCCGTTTTCAGTATATCCTCAAAACCGGATACAGTGTCGAAATGAATGATCGTACTCGGGTTAAAGAAATAAACCCCGCCTAACGGGTCCCGTTTTACGTGCTGCATCTGTCCCTGGGGCGTATCTGTTCCTGCCAGGAGTTCGAACGAAACCGGGTCTTCCGGAGAGCGAACTATCCATAACCCTTCATTTTCTGTGGCAATCACCAGTGAATTGCTTGCAGTATCAAGGGTCATGCTGTTTACCTCATAGAAACCCGGCCCATTTTTGATCATTGGCTGAAACCATGTCCATTCGCCATTGCGGAACCGATGAATCCTGGAATGACCGGTCGATATCCACATATCATCATTCCAGCGCTGGAGATCATGGATTCGTGTTTCCTTGAGAAGCTGCTGATCGCGGATTACCTGGTAATAGACCCCGTTATAGATCTGGATGCCTCCGGAATACCCGATCCAGAGATTTCCCCGGTGATCGAATTCGATAGCGGTAACAAAATCATCCATCAGCCCTTGGGAAATATTGTCCCGGTTGATGTGACGCGTGTTCCAGGATCCATTGAAGGTAGATAAACCGAATGAAGTTGCAAAGAGAACTTCACCACCCGGACCATTAATCTGGTCCATAATCTGGTCGGAATGGATCTGACTGCTGGTGGGAATGAAGAGCTCTATTGTATAAGACAGTGTCTGAACAGCGGGAGACAACTCACCGGTAAAAGAAGTGTCATTTTGCAGGAGTGCACTGACCGGAGAAAAAATGAGTAATGAGATGACTATAACAGCGATTTCATAACTCGCTCGTGACGCCATCTGCTCTCCGGATCGAGATCTTTCCACCATTGGCGGGAAGGAATGTGACCGTTCGCCCCACCTTGCCTCCTACATCCTCGGCAGATAACTTGATTCCCTGCTCTTTTAAAATTGCACGGACTTTTTCTGTGTTGCGTTCACCAATATTGAGGTTCGTGCCGAAATACTCAAACATACATGCCCCCCCGGCCATTTTTGCAATAAGGGAGCATTTTCCACTACCGAGCTTCTCCAGTTCACTCAATATCAGGGGGATGGCCGTATCTGCATATTTACCCGAGCGATCCGTTCTTCCGCCACTATCGGGCAACATGATGTGCACCATTGCACCGGTTTTTTTCTGCGAATCATACAAGGTGAGTCCAATACAGGAGCCCAGCCCGATAGTCATAATGGGAAACGAACCAACCCGGTATTCACCAATACCAATCATCGCCGGTTGTAGGGTCGGAGAACTTTGATCGGCCATTATATTCCCAGATATCAGGTTCCGTTCATCATCGCTTCTAGAAGTTCGGTAATTCTTTTGAGCGTACTTAATTCCGGGAGCATGATAATATCACTGTCAATCTTGTGCTCCTCACAGATAAGTTCTGTTGAGAAGAGCAGGACTTCGTCAACTTCCTCACCCAGCTGGGCGATGAGTGATTCCATTGCTGCATGCGCCATGTCAATACTGAGTGCCGGGGGAGAAGGGAGCATGATAAATCCGAGAAGTTCCGCGGTCGCATCCAGGAACGCAGAGACCATGATGTTACCCACTTCAAGGAGAGCACTCTGGTCCATCTCATTTAATTCACGATCCGTATCTGTCATGCCCAGCATGGTATTGGTCAGGCGTATCGCAGATTCACGGGTGATGTAAAAAATAATATATCCGCCGTGCTGGATCTCGCCCTGTAGTTCAAAAACGACCATTGCGGCTGATTCATCACCGATATGATTTCCCAGTTCGGCCAGGTCAATAGATTTTATCGCCGGGACACTCATCGAAACGGAACTCGAAAGCATCTGGGACAGAGTCGTTGCTGCATGAGCAGCTCCGATATTTCCAAGCTCCTGAATCGCGTCTGCCTGTACTGCTGATAATTTCATTTCATTCACCTACACCATGGTATTTACATCGAGCACGGGAACCACTTCACCATCGCCAAGTATCGTAATCCCGCTGATTCCCCGGGTGTTACCGATAATACTGCTGAGTAGTTTTACTACAACTTCCTGCTTCCCTTCCACGATATCAACGGCAATGCAGCACTTTCGCTTCAGGTACTGCACAACAATAAGGATATCCCGCTCATCTGACCTTCCCATCATATCGTCAAGCATGAAGATCTCCAGCACTTCATCCCGCAGGAGAATTGCATCGCTTTTTCCAATCCGGTGGGTTGAACCCGTCTTGTAATCCGCCACCTCAACAATACTGCTGATCGGAATGGCGAGCCTCCTCTTGTTGATCCTCACGATCATGACATCCACAATGGCCATCGTGGGGGGAGTAATAATTCGAAACGGCTCCCTTTTCCGGGGGTTGTTTCGACCCGGATAGAGCCTTTTAAGGATTCAATGGATCTCCTGACCACATCGAGCCCGACTCCTCTTCCACTGATATCGGAGATCTTGTCAGCGGTCGAGAATCCCGGAAGGAACAGGATTTCGACAGCCTGTTCAGTGGTCATTGTTCTGGCATCTTCCGGAGTTACGAGCCCTTTTTCGATTGCCTTCGACTTTACTTTCTCGACATTGATGCCGCCGCCATCATCAATCAATTCGATGATGACATTATCGCGGTCCCGGTGAGCGGAAAGTTTGACAAAACCTTTACGGGGTTTACCCGCTTTTTCCCTGACATCGGGAGATTCAATCCCATGATTAACCGCATTACGAATCAAGTGAAGAAGCGGGTCATTGAGCCCGTCCATGACACTTCGATCCAGTTCCGTCTCTCCGCCTTCAATAACAAATTCCACTTCCTTCCCATCGTACTGGGCAACATCCCGGACAACCCGTGGAAGGCGATTGAAGATATGATTGAGAGGAATCATACGGATATTCATCATCAGGTTCTGGAGATCGGATACGGAACGATCCACAGTGCTGATTGCTTCATCAAGCTCCTTGATCTTGTTCTGTTCAGCGATCTGCTTGAGCCTGCCGCGATTTATGACCAGAGCTTCGACAAGGTTCATGATATGATCAAGCTGGGTGATATCCACCCGGAGATTTTTGATCTCCCGGGTCTTGTCCTGTGCAGCGGCAGCTGCAGCCTGCTGTTTTTTATCAGATTCGGCAGGAGTTGTCTCATCAGAGACTTTTGGGGAAGAGAGCGGCTCTGTCTTTCCTGCGATCGCGACTTCGACCGATGCGATATCTGTGCCGGTTGCAGCATTTTTCAGGGCATCGTCACCGACATCACTGGCGATCTTCAATACCAGAGAACCATCGAATTTGCCCTCATCGATATCATCGCGTGACGGGTTTATGCAAAGGATCGTTCCCAGCGATTCGAGATTGCCGATGGCCAGCAACGCCCGGATATCCTTCATCATGCAGTCGTCTGCAACCTTGATTTTTATGACATACCGGGGGCGATCGGTTTCATCAATAACTTCTGCAACTTTTTCAGCAGGGCCTTTGTTCTGTGAGGCCGGGGTTTTGGCACCTTCGCTTTTCGGCGTGCCGGCACCGGCAGTGATCCATTGTTTTAAGGCTTTTACCTGTTCATCCGGATTGACGGATAAAGAATCTCCCCCGCCTTCCACGTCATCCAGCATCAACTCGATAACATCGGAGCATGCCAGCAGCAGGTTATTGAGATCGGCGGTGATCACGGCACTTCCGCTGCGAATCATCTGGAATACATCTTCCATCGTATGGCAGAGCCGCTCCATCTCCATAAATCCCATGGATGCCGAGGCGCCTTTGAGCGTATGGATGGACCGGAATATCTCATCAATAGCAGTCTGGCTCCCTCCCTTCTCCAGGATCAGCATATTCCGTACGAGATTCTCGTGATTCTCCCGGGATTCTGCAACGAAAAGAGAACGGTATGCTTCAAACTCAGACATCGATGCCCTCCATCTCCCGAACTGCCTTCTCAATTTCCTTCGCGAGCTTTTTTAATGGAACAATTTTGTGGGCGGCATCATACTTGATGACGGATCGTGGCATTCCGTAGACCAAGCAGTCTTTCTCATCACAGACAAGATTTGTTCCGCCGGCCTGTTTTATCACCAGCGCCCCTGCACCGGCATCATTTCCCATTCCGCTCAGTGTCACAGAGACGATATTTTTCCCATAAACCGTAACTGCGGATTCGAATGTCTTATCCACCGCGGGTTTTACCCCATGAAGTGAAGGGGAATTCGTGTGTATGATCTTCCCGATTTTTTTATTGTGCTCCGATAATGCACCGCTGACAACCGTATGTACGCCGGCTTTTGAGAGAAGGATCCTTCCTATAAGGATTGAATCACCGGTCTCAGTCTCTTTGACCGGGATGGGCGAAATCCGGTTGAAACGTTCAGCAAGAGGTGCAGTAAAACCCGGTGGCATATGCTGGGTAACGATCACGCCAGCCGGAAGATCCGCGGGGAGCTCGGCGAGAAGGGTGTCGAGCATGAGCGGACCTCCCGCTGAAGACCCGATGAGGACAACCCTGTCGGCAGATTTGGCGGATAAGGTTTCTTTTCTGGTCACTGCCTTTACCGGCAGTGTCATGAGATGTTTGACGGAATTTATCAGTTCCTGCCCAATCTCCCGCACATGAGGGATATCCTTTGGCTTGAGCATAAAATCATCTGCCCCGAGCCGTATTGCCTGGTGAGTCAGGTCCGCATCCTTGGTGGTGAGGGTGCTCAGCATCAGGATCTTGGGACGTTTGGATTGTTTCTGGAGTTCTTTTAAGACTTCAATTCCATTCATCACCGGCATTTCAATATCGAGGGTGATGAGGTCCGGAGAGAGGCTTTTGATCTTTTCTGGTGCTTCAGCTCACGTTGAATTCAATCGAGCGCCATATGCCATCCGGAAGAATAAACTGGAAATATACCAGGTTGCCTTTTGCCGGCATGGAGGGCGGTCTAACGGAAATCTGCAGGGTCTCTCCCGGGTCCCAGTCGTTGTTCCCGTTGAGATCAAAAATAGTAAACGTCCAGTCGGATACTCGGCCATAATTATTTGAAGGACCGCAGAAGACATCGGAACGCAAAATATCCGAATTGGGAATTCTCTGGCTTCCGATATTTTTCATCCAGACATTTGCCGTGGTACTGTTGGCAAAGGTTGTGACAATCTTGAAATCCGTACGCAATCGCTGATCCGATTCATGCGTAGCAGACTGGAAAGTCCCGGCCATGGTATACACTACCGGAAAAACCGCGTTGATCAATACTCCTGCAGCAATCACTGCAGTAATCAAAAACATGGCGGTGGTGAACGTCTCGGCAGACATGGATCATATCCTGTCGGGAAGGTTCATCCAGTCATCATCGTTTTCTTTACTCTTGGAAGGGGAGGATCGTTCTCTCATTGAGACTCCGGACACGTCGATCCTTCCTTCTCCGGATTTTTCCTTCTGGGGAGCATCCTGCTGGCGATGCTCCATCATCACTTCAATCATATCCCGGTCAAGGGATGTATCGGTGGGGGCTAATATGCGGTTCAATGAGTAGAGTTCGGCAACAAACTCATCCGGCCCTACCTCATGTTCCTCACCGAGATTTGCCGGCATAAGGCGGGAGATCTCCCGGATCTCATCGCAGGAATCCTTGGTGATGTATCCCATCGCCTGGTAAGAGCCCAGTATTATCTCAAGCCGGTCATGCCCGTACTTCTTCACGGCCTGGTGGGTCCATTTGAAAAGCTTATACACTTTCTGGAGTCTAAGTTTCTCGTTTAATGGGACTGCCGGCTGCACTGCAGTTTTGGCCGGCTGGCTGACCTGTTGACTTGCGAGCGGGTTTACCAGTGGTGGAACCAGATTCTGGTTTCTTAACGCAGCAAGCATCTGCTCATCCAGCAGTTTTCGTTCTGCATCGTATTGCGTCACTGGTGCCGAAGGTTTTTCTGCTTCCTTCGGGTGATCTGCCTTGGTTTTCTCTGCTTCATCCTTTGACTTGGTTGCATCGATCTGCGATTCGCGGGCATCAAGGGCTGCTTCCCGGGCTTCAAGTGCAGATCGTTTTGCATCGCCGGCATCAGTATCAGCTGACGAGGCATTCGGACCCGATCCTCCGGGCATTGCCGTGAGGGTAAAAGGGTTTTCCAGTTCGTTCATCCGTTCGCGGATGTCCATGAGGAGACGTTTTATGGAGGTTTTGATCAGGTCGACTTCCCGCTCAAGGTTCTGCAGTTTAACCTCGGGGTCATCCTCTGATGCGGCAGTGATGATATGGTCTACCTGGGACTGATTAACCGCCATAATGTATCTATGCGATACATCGCATTTGTGCTTAATAAATATTCGTATACCCAAATACCGAGAAATCGGGACGGGGGTTTAATTTTGGGAATATTGCGGGATTTTGCAGGCTACTTGGCGGAAGAAGGGGTCGGGCAAAAAGAAAAGATAGTCTTTCTGTTTGTGAAAGAGGGAAGATCGAAAGAAAAATTATTCCGGCTTTTGTCCGGCCGGAAAACTCAATAAACCGGCTTTCTTGATCATATAATAACCAGCGCCGAGACCGACAACAATCACGCCAATTCCCATCAGCTCAAACCCCGATTCGAAACCCTTTAAGGAAGAGGGATCCAGGAGGATCACTTTTCTTGCCATCGCGATCATAGCCAGCAGGATAACAATCTCTACGTGGATGGTATTCTCGATAAAGTACGCCTTGATCGTATCGAGCAGTTCAACCCCAATCAGTACGAGGAGGAAACCACCCAGAATGGTGACCATCTCCCCGGGTACGAAAATGCCGGGAGTTACTAACACCAGCGTCTTCCACAGGAACAAAACCAGTTCACCCACACTTGCGATCAGCACGACCATCAGCAGGATCATGAGAACAGCATAGATCGCTTTTTCGAATTTATTGACTATTTCGATCATAAAAATCCCCTATTCAACAGGAATAAGATCCGGGTTCGCCGGATTATAAAGCTTCACCACATCACCGATCACGATCACCGCGGGAGGCTTCACGCCGATTTTTCCGGCCTCATCGGCAATGGATACCAGCGCTCCGGCAGTCACCCGCCGGTCTTTCCGGAGGCCCCGTTCAATGATCGCAACCGGGGTCCCTTCAGACTTGCCATTCCGGATAAGCACTTCGGCAATCTTGCCAAGGTTTGCCACCCCCATCAGGATCACGATCGTGCCCCGGCTCTGTGCGAGAAGTCGCCAGTCCAGTGCAGGTTCAGCCTTTGTCGGATCTTCGTTACCGGTCAGAATCGTGACCTGCGAGGCGTACTTCCGGTGGGTGAGCGGAATTCCCACGGAAGCGGGGACCGCAAGTGCGCTGGAGATCCCCGGCACCATCTCGACAGCGATCCCGGCAGAGCTGACGGTCTCGAGTTCCTCGCCTCCCCGGCCGAACAGGAACGGATCGCCGCCTTTTAGCCGGACCACCGTCTTTCCCTTCCGGGCCCGGTCCACCACCAGGGCTTCGATCTCATCCTGTTCGAGCACATGCTTGCCCCCGTACTTCCCGCAGTCGATCTTCTCGGCCCGGGCGGGCAGGGATGCGATGATCTCCTCACCCGGGAGCTGGTCGAAGAGGACAACATCCGCTGCATCGATCACCCTGCGGCCCCGCTGCGTGAGGAGACCCTCACCACCAGGGCCTGAACCCACCAGATACACTTTACCGTTCATGGATACTCCTCCTTACTTATCCCCAGTTGCCTGCAGGCTTCATCGATCAGGTCCTGTGCTTTTCCTTTGAGCAGACGGCCCTTCTCCCGCGCCTCTTCAATGGTTTTCACATCCACTTCGATTCGTTCGGTCCGTGCGCCATCCAGCGAGAGGACCTCTGCTATGAGATGACCGGCCCGGCAGTAGATCCCCAGGGGCGTATAGCATCCCCCGCCCAGCTGCTCCATCACGGCCCGTTCGATCAGCACATCATTCCGGGTCTGCGGGTGATCGAGCGCCGAGAGCATCTCCATCAGTGATGGATCGGACCGGCTCACCACCGCGATCGTGCCCTGGTTTGGGGATGGGACGAACTTCTCCGGGGGAAAGCGATCTCCGGGGATCCGGATGCCCAGCCGGGTCAGTCCCGCTTCGGCAAGAATGATCGCATCGTATTCGCCTTCATTGAGTTTCCGGAGCCGGGTATCGACATTTCCCCGGAGATCCTTTACCATCAAATCCGGATCGTGCCTGAGCAACTGGGCAGTACGCCGGGTGCTCGAAGTCCCGATCACCTTCACCTTGCCCAGCGGGATCGTGTGGGCAATATAATCTGCAGGGGAATCGCGCTTGAGGACTGCCGCGGTAAAGAGCCCGTGGGGACGGAACGCGGGAATATCCTTCATGCTGTGCACGGCACAATCGATCTCGCCGGCAAGGATTGCGTCATCCAGTGCCCGGACAAATACTCCCTGGCCGCCAATCGCATGCAACGGGACTCCCGTGGTGGTGTCTCCCTGGGTGGAGATGATCTGCTTCTCGGAAGGAATCCCGAGCGCAGCTAATTTTTTCATGACCGTCTCGGTCTGGGCAAGGGCCAGCTTGCTGCCCCGGGTTCCAATTGTTATCGACATTGTGAGTACGCCTGTGAGAGGGTGGAGAGGTCCTGATCGCTGTGCGCTGTTGAGATAAAATTGGTCTCGAACTGTGAGGGGGGCAGGAAGATACCGGCATCCAGCATCCTTGTCCAGAAGCGTCCGAATGCCTCGGTGTTGCATTCCTTGACCTCCCGGTAATTCTTCGGGGGCGTGCTGCGGAAGAAATATTTGAACATCGAGCCGAGCCGGACAAACGAGCCGTCGTGCTTTCCTTCCAGCGACTCTTCAAGAGCCCGGGTCTTTGCCTCCAATTCCTGGTACAGCATCTGGTTGTCGTGAAGGTACCGGAGTGTGGCGATACCGGCCGAAAGGGAGAGCGGGTTTCCGGAGAACGTTCCTGCCTGGTATACCGGGCCCTGCGGGGCGGTGAGCGAAAGGATATCCCGGCGCCCTCCGAATGCCCCTATGGGAAGCCCGCCACCAATAATTTTGCCCAGGGTCGTGAGATCCGGCTTCACGCCGTACATCACCTGGGCGCCACCAATACCGAGCCGGTAGCCGGTGATCACCTCATCGAAGATCAGGAGCACATCGTGCGCCCTGGTGATCTCCCGGACGGCCTGAAGATAGTTGTCGTCAGGCAGCACCGGCCCGATGTTGCCAAGCACCGGTTCGATAATAAGGGCCGCGACATCGGCATTGGCCGAGAGCACTGTCTCGAGTGCTTCGGGATCATTGTACGGCACCTGCCGGGTATGCTTCACCAGATCGGCCAGCACGCCGGCGGAATCCGGGACTCCCATCGTGGTGGCACCGGAACCCGCCTTGACGAGCACCGCATCGTGGGCTCCGTGGAACCCGCCTTCGATCTTCACGATATCTTTTTTACCGGTAAACCCGCGGGCAAGCCGGATGGCAGCCATCGTGGCTTCCGAGCCGCTCGATACGAACCGGACCATGTCCATGCCGGGGTGATCCCCGGTGATCAGCTTCGCAAACGCGGGTTCGAGCGGCGAGGGGGTCCCGTACAGCCACCCATAATCCAGCTGGGCTTCGATCGCCAGCCGGACCTGGGGTGCTGCGTGCCCGAGAAGGAGCGGGCCATATGCCATGCAGCAGTCAAGCAGGGAATCCCCGTCAACGGTGGTCAGGTACGAACCGCTGGCGCTGGCGGTGTAAAACGGGTATGGTCTGATTGCCCGTACCGGGCTGCTGACGCCGCCGGGCATCAGGGTCTTTGCAACTTCGAACAGGTCGCTACTGGCACTACGGTTATTGTCGTTCATCAAGCCACCCGGCAACATCTGCTGCAAAATAGGTAATGATGAGGTCAGCTCCCGCACGCTTGATGCAGGTCAGGCTCTCAAGCACTGCTTCTTTCTCCTTGATCCACCCGCGTTCCGCGGCAGCTTTTATCATAGAGTATTCCCCGCTCACCTGGTAGGCCGCTACCGGAAGGCCGAGTTCTGCAACCCCGGCAAGAATGTCGAGATAGAATCCCGCCGGCTTTACCATGAGGATATCGGCGCCTTCATCCGCATCCATCTGGGATTCAAGGATCGCTTCCCGGCTGTTGGCATAATGGATCTGGTACGTGGAGCGATCCCCAAACGAGTACCCGGAGCCCGCTGCTTCCCGGAAGGGGCCGTAGAGGACAGAGGAGAACTTGGTCGAGTACGACATGATCAGCACGTCTTCAAACCCGGCATCGTCCAGCGCGGCACGCAGCGAGCCGACCATCCCGTCCAGCATGCAGGAAGGGGCAATGATATCTGCCCCGCTCTCGGCATGACTGACCGCGATCCGGTTCATCAGTTCGAGCGATGGATCGTTGAGCAGGTCCGGACCGTTCCGGCCTTCCCCGATGATCCCGCAATGGCCGTGATCGGTATATTCACAGGCACAGACATCGGTGATGACCACCATGCCCGGCACGGCAGTTTTTATATTTCGTACAGCCTGCTGGACAATCCCCTGGGCATCGTGGGCCGAGCAGGCTTCGGGATCCTTGACTTTCGGAATACCAAAGAGCAGCACAGCACGAATCCCGCGTTTCCAGAGATCTGCGGCAACCGCGGCAATCCCGCTCACGGGATAGTTGAACTGGCCGGGCATCGCATCGATCGGTCGGGGGGAACTGATCGTCTCGTTCACAAAAAGGGGAGCGATCAGATCGTTCTTGGTCAGACTGCATTCACGCAGGAGCGGCTGGATATGCCGTGTCCGTCTCCTTCTCATCCGTCGCTGGGGAAACATAAGTGTACCGGTGCCTCCTGCTTTTGTCAGGTTACAGTTTGAAAACCAATGGTATTTATGGTTACCATATTCCCAAGTCAGGCACCGCCGGTCTCTTCTGCAGTATGGATCTTGAGGGCGCAGGCAAGCCGGAGGGCACTGTTGACCATGTTGTGCAGATCTTCCTGAGTATATTTGTTCTTCTCGATCAGGTCCCAGTCCTTCGTGGTATCCTCGTCATTTTCTCCAACCCATGACGCGATCGCAACTTCCGGCGTATGAAATCCCAGCCAGGAGAAAAAGTTCAGGAGATTGCCGGCCACGTGCTGGATCCCGTCAACGTGGCCGATGATGATAAGGGCACCGACCTTGTTGGTGATCATGCGGTTGCCGAACCACGAGAACTGGTTCTCGATACTGTTCATCCACTCCACGAATTTCTGGACCAGTGCCGAATGATTATTCCACCGTATCGGGGTGGCGAGGATCAGGATATCGCAGGCAAGGACCGCATCGTACACATCCTGCATCTGGTCATCGTCATATTTCAGCGAACTCTGGCAGGGATACGTGCAGTAATCCGGGTTCTCGGAATAGTTCCCCTCGCAGTCATGGATCACCAGATCCTTGAGCCGCAGGAACTTGGTCCCGCACCCGTACTCCTTGTACAGGTCAAGGGACCGCAGCAGGAGACGTTCCGATTTGCTCATCCCGGGTTGCTGCCGGCTCGAAACGGAAAGTCCCAGCACCTTGATCTTTCGGCAGGTATTCCGGTCCGGGACCGGGATGATGTTGAGCCCAAACTTTCTTCCAACCAGTGGCGCAGGCATGAATTAATAATCCCGGGTCCTGATTATCTATCTGTTGGTCTGTTTCACTGCCAGGAACAACCGGGACCTTTCAGATCATGCAACAAAAAAGGTGTGCTGATGAACGAGAACACGAAAATCATTGACGAGAACAAGAAGAAGTGTATCTGTGAACCCTGCCCTTCGTACACAGAATGCATGCGGGCGGGCAATCAACTGCTCTTCTGCGTGACCGGCAAAAGTCCTGACTGCATCTTTGAGAAGAAAGGGTGCCTCTGCCCGGGCTGTCCCGTCACCGTCATCCTTGGCCTGAAGAAGGCGTATTACTGCATCAAAGGGTCCCCGCCAGAACAGAAATAACCCGGGATGATGATGACCCGGTGATTTTTTTTAATCCGGGATGCCGCCAGATATTGCGGTTTTTTATGCCGGTCCGGGGAATTTAAATCATGCAACGATCCCCTACCATTTTTGTCCTGTTCATAATTTGTGCAGCAGTTCTTTGTGCCGGGTGTACCCAGCCAGTTTCTCTGGCGCCGGGAACACCTGTTCCGGTAACCGGTACCGCAACAGCGCTGGATCCCGGACCCCTTGGTCTTGCCTCAGCCGATCTGCCCCAGGGATCGATCCTGGTTGAGAGCAGGACAAAAAATACCTCATAGATGACCCGGCTTGCCCTGGATCTTGGATGGCAGGGGGGGCAGGTTGTCCGTTACGTACTCCCCGCTCATGAAGATAAGGGGACCTATGAAATTATCCATTCGATCGCGATGTACCCGGAAGCCGCAGTACCCGACGTGATCGGATATTCAGAACGGGCGGCCCGTTCCGATCCCGGCTTTACCTATACGGATTTTGCCGTTAACGGGATTGGAAACAATGCAAGGGCATTTTCCGGTATCGCTGCAGTGCAACCCGTACAAAAGCCGGTGAGCAATCCCATCATCGCAGGTCCGGATACCGAGGAAACCACGGCGGGAATAAAGACAAACTTTTCCGAGATCATATTTTCCCGGGGAAAGACCTTTGAGGTCATAAAAATTACCGGACCTTCGCCGGATACTGCGATGCTGATCGACCTGAGCCGGAAGGCGTACGCAAAGATTCCCTGAAGGCTGTATAATAACCGGCAAGGAATAAATCCTGCCAAAAAATCTTTTTTACCATCATTTTATTCAGTCGGAACATCCAACAGACTGTCATCAGCAAACGGTACCCACCGGAGAGAGCCCATGGAATTCAAAGAAATTGTCATGCAGAGATATGCAACAAAAGAATTTGACAGCAGGATGATCGATGATTCAATACTCTATGCACTGCTGGACCTGATCCGCTTTGCCCCGTCCGCATTCAATCTCCAGCCATGGAAGATCAAGGTCGTATCCGCAAGCCGGATCAAGAAGAACCTGCGTCCCTATTCCAATGACCAGCCCCAGGTCAGCACCTGCTCGTATTCTGTGCAAACACGGAACTTGAGCAGCTGGTCGAGCGGGTGAGCGAGGGACTGAAAGGATCAGGCATGCCCCCCGCATCCATTGCACAATACACGGAGATGATGAAGGGATATATCCGCTCAGCCCTGAACAGAAACTCGCATTTGCCCGGGAACAGTGCTATATCGCGCTGGGCAATGCAGTGAATGGTGCCAAATCGCTTGGCATCGACTCATGCCCGATGGGGGGGTTTGATCCTGCGGGGTATGCAGAGATCCTGTTTCTACCCGAAGAATATATTCCGGTCGTGGTCTGTGCCATCGGGTATGCCGCGGACACGCCCCTGCCCAAATGGCGGCTGCCCCGGGAAGAAGTCTTCTTTTAATTTCCGGTCATCACATTTTTTTTGACTCCAATAAGGGATTTTGTCTATCCAGATTTTTTACGATACCATTTGACCATTTCGTTGAATCAGAGAATTCATATGAAGTACTATCAGGCCGGTTGCATTCGATCTCCGGAATCGGCTCGCAGACAGAATAAAAAATGGAAGTTACCGCGATGCAGCCATCCAGCTCCTCCACTTTGAATTTCCCAAATCCCGGAAGAACTCCCTGATGGAGCAAAACACATGGGGCAAAAAATCTTTTAGTTCAGATCGTACTTTGCCTGCAGCCGGTACCAGCTCTGGTTATCCACCAGGGAAAGTGTCGTTCCATCCTCGCGGGCAGCTTTGGATTTCAGTTGCATCATAATCCAGGTACGAGCATCGTAATATTCAATGTTCGCACTCTCCAGCGAGCGCCCATCTGATGTCAGGTAAATTTCCGGATTGGACCAAACCCGGCCAGAGATCGCATACGAAGTATTGTCGGTAATGATGACAACATTGGTTGTTTCAACCAGGCAGTACCCGGAATCCTGGAAATCATATGCCTCCGGGCAGGCGATGCCAACGGTCATATGATTTTCCCGGACAAAATACATCAGGGAGGAGTTGAATCCCAGCTCCCTTAACAGGGCCGCAAGAAGAATAGATTTTTCCTGGCATACCCCGCTTCTCTCGTAAAGGACTTCGTAGGGATAACGGGTTGGCGATCCCCAAAGGTAGGGTATATGCTGGACCAGGCTGATCGCAATGCGGGCCTGATCATCGGGATCCCGGGTTTCCGCACGGCTCTCACTGGCCAGGGTCTTCACATAGGGTTTCTCATCTGGATCGTCCAGGAAGTTCTGGAAATAGGATGCATTATCATAGGTTCCCCGGGATTTTTTACCCAGATAATCCCCGTATAATTTTGTTGACAGGTTAAGGGGTAAAGTCCCGGGTCTCCCATCAAGGAAATAATCGTAATGAACGGTAACATTGGGACCGGGTTGACTGTCCATAGGAGAGATCTCCCCGGCAGTTGCTGCCAGAGCTTGAGGGACTATGGCGGTGCATAAGAGTACAGCCATAAGGAATAACGGGATCCGGCGCATGGACAGAAGTCCCGTCCGGGCTTCTTATAACAGTCCGCTACAAAACAAAAACTGTATCGGGAGGTCCCTCCTGTTCGAAAATTTTTCCGGGTGCGATCTTTAAGGAGATCGAAAATCTGATTCGGAGGGATACCGCACAGATGTCCGGCATCTGCTGCAAACCGGTGCACCGGTTCATGGTGCAAAAAGATGAGGCTGCGATCCATACAGTGCAGATTTCCCGGCACGTGCATGTTACCAGGGAACATTTTAGTAATCCTGTTTCGGATTCCTGCGAAAAATTCCCTTTTAGTTCAGATCGTACTTTGCCTGCAGCCGGTACCAGTTCAGGCTGTCATCGGTAGAAAGTATTGTCCCACTCTCGCGAGCGATTTTGGATTTTGCCTGTAAATCAATCCAGGTTCGTGCATCATTATATTCCCGGCTTACACTCTCAAGCGAGCGCCCGTCCGAGGTCGGGTAAACCTCAGGAACTGACCAACCCTCCCCGGAGATCTCATACGACGTATCATCGGTGATGATGACAACATTGGTTGCTTCAACCATACAGTACCCAGATTCCTGGAAATCAAAATGATCCGGGCAGGAGATGCCGACCGCCATGTGATTTTCCCGGACAAAATACATAACGGAGGATTTGAACCCCAGTTCCCGCAAGAGGGCCGCAAGAAGAATGGATTTTTCCTGGCACACCCCACACCCCTCATAGAGGACTTCATAGGGATACCGGTAGGGTGATCCCCGCTGGTACGGGATATGCTGGACGAGGCTGATCGCGATGCGGGCCTGGTCATCAGGATCTGCTGTTTCTGCCCGGATCTCATCGGCAAGGGTTTCAAAATAAAGTTCCTGATCGGGATCGTTTAAGTAGGAGAGGAAATAGGAGGCATTGTCAGTATTTTCCCGGGGTTTTTTGCCAAGATACTCCTCGTACACTTTTGTCGAGAGGGCAAAGGGAAGGGTTCCCGGTCTCCCGTCAAGGAAATAATGGTAATAACGGGTAATGTACGGACCGGTAGAACCATACCGCGCTGAGGTATCCCCCACGTTCGCTGCCAGAACCGGGGTGACAATGGCGGTGAATACAAGAATGGCCACACAGAGAAAGAGAACCCGGCGCCTCACCCTCATCTTGGCAGGGATTTATATAACGGTGCCGATACAATGCAAAAATTGCATTGACAGGTCAGCACGCGTCCGCACATTTTGAGACCCGATCAGAAGGGGAAACCAGGGGAAATTATGGACTGCACAGCTGTTCAACTTCCGCAGCCAGACGGTACATCCGGTCCTGGAATTTTTGGGGCAGGAAAGAGGACGACACAACGCTCTCATCAATAGTGATCCGTTTCGTCCCGGCCACCAGGTTGTCTGCGTGGCAGACGATCTTCTCTTCCGGAGTCGAGGGTATGCAGTCCCGTGGCTTCAGGCCGAGCGCGACACATTCGTCTGCAGTCAGGCCGGCTCCGGTATGGCATTCGACAATCCGGACAACTTCTTCGGGAAAACCTCTGGCCCGCAGGAGATCGGCACCCTCCTGGGCATGGGCAATAGTGTGGGTAATACTTCTCCCGATGTCATGCAGGAGGGCCCCCTCTTCAACAAGAGAAAAATTGATTGCGGGATTACGCTGTGCATATTCGCAGGCAACATCCCGCACGACCCCACAGTGGGCAATTACTTTTTTGCTGCACCCTGATTCGTGCAGCAGTTCTTCGCATTTTTTACGGAGCTTAACAGACATGACCGAGCGACTTCTTGATAGAGCCGGTGCGGGACTTGAGGGATTTTAACAGCATCTCGTTATCAAAATGTCCCATCGGCTTTCCACACGCTGGGCATTTGAACTCACTGTTCATGGCAAGGGGGAACGTGAAGATGAGGTGGCAGTCCTTGCAGATGAAGAAGTCATTCTCCTCTTCATACTTCTCGCGCCGGGAGAGCTTCTCCAGCACGAGCCCCATATCCTCGCGGATCGCATCGTAGATATGATCCGGGCGGAGCTGCCAGAGGTAGGTAAGCCAGCCGGTCTCATTGTTCTTGATGCGGTGGTATTCAGCCAGCCGCTTCTCGTATAAGGTATAGAGCGTGTGCCGCACGGTGTTTAAGTTGATACCCGTGCTCGCGGCCAGCCCTTCGTCGCTGTGCTCGCCTTCTTTGGGGAATCGTTCAAGAAGGTTGAGCCCGTCATCGCCAACTATCCGGTGGAGATATGCCCTCACTGCCGGATCACTCAGCACGTCGTTTGCAGGAACCATCACTGTATGTATTGTGTAACGGTGCTAATATGCTTATCCAGCAGGGCCATTGCTGCTGTGCGGGTCTCGCCCCACCCGTACACGCTGACCAGCGCCTGGCCTGTCTCAAAGGATGAACCCACGGGCGGAATGTCGGCCACAAAATTTTTCAGCGCGGTGAGATCGGCGTGGATGGTGCAATCCCGGTCGGCAAATAGGATGCTGCGGACGGCGACCTGTTTTTTCGCGGGTGATGCGGGGGGCAGGATATCCGCGCATGCATCCACATGGTACTGGAAGAGGTTGCAGCCATGCGCCCGCTCAACGGTATCGACCGTTCCCTGGAACCGGGGGTTGATCTCGATGGCATGCGACTGCTCATCATCGACAACAAAATCGATCCCCAGGGTACCGATGCACCCGCTCGCGGCGGCGATCTGCTCGGCTATCTTCACCATCGTTCCGGCCAGCGGGTGTTCGAAGGGCGTTATCGATCCGCAGAAGCCAAAGGAAGCGGACCCTTTCCCCTGGAGAAGCTGCTCATTGGTTGCAATCGCCCGGGCCTGCTTCCCATCCGCCACGCAGCAGACACTTGCCGGGATTCCGGCAATCATCTCCTGCCGGATATAGTCAACCCCCGGGTAGAGCAACTCCCAGGCTTCCTGTCCGGCAGCCGTACTGACCACGGCATTCCGCCAGCCGCCGGCCCCGCACCGGGGTTTGATCATGGCAGGAAATGCTCCCTCAGGCAGGAGCCGGGGGACGGCGATCATATTTTTTTCAAAAAAATGCTGGATATCCAGTTTATCCAGGAACCGTGCCACGTTCTGCCGGGGGGTCCCGCAGAGCGGTATCGAACTCGGCAGTTCCTCGGCACCGGACGTGACCACGAGCATATCGAACGCATAGCGCCGGCTCATCTGGTCCAGGGCATCCGGAAGATCCGCGAGATCTTCAAATTTGATCCGGTCGCGGGTATACCAGGAGAGATCCTGGTCGCAGAAATGGTCAACCGAGCAGACTTCATAGCCTGCACGGAATGCGGACTGGGCAACATGGCGCGTGGAGAACCCCGCAACCAGTACCCGCCCCTTCACCGTTCCACCGTCTGCTTCCCCACGCGGGTCGGGATGATGCTGATCTGTGCGCCGGGAAATTCGCAGGCAAACTCTTTGCCCTGGAAAAAATTGTCGAGAAAAAGCGCGAGGCTCGAGATCTCGGAATGGGGCTGGCTGGTGACAGCTACGTTGTAATCCGCAAGCCCGTAGATATCACCGGGCACCTTCTCGGCCCCGACAATCACCAGAACCCTGGCGTGCGGCCGGATCTCACCGATCACATCGGGCAGGTTGAGGCCGTACATGGTGAGATGAACAACGACCCCGCCCTGTGCCTTCCATTCCTTGATGCAGGCACGGTACTTCACGTTATCCTCGCAGAAGAACTCGCCGCCCCAGCGTTCCACCACATCACTGATACTCTCTACAACTCCCTTGTCGGCACTGGCAAGGTACATGCCTTTGGCACCCAGGGCCCGGGCGGTGAGACCGACATGGGTGGTCACCCGCTGGTCGCGTTCGGGGCGGTGGCCTATCCGGAGGATGGCAACGTCTTGTGATGTCATGGGGTTCGTTTCTTCTCCTTGATGACGCCGTTTTCTATGATGAACGGCAGGTCTTTTTCATATTTGCACTGGTTGCGGAGGAGTGCTTCTCCAAAGTTCAGCATCCGGATCATATTTCCTGAACGCTCGATGAGGCAGGACCGTTCAAGCCGCGCCAGTGAGCCCGCGATAGTAGGGGCATCAATACCGCAGGCCGACGCCAGCACTTCTTCTTCGATTGCGGCATTTACCGGAATCCGGTGGTAGACCAGCCAGTCCGCATCCTCATCTTTCACCTTTATTCATTCCCTATCATGGAGAATAAGGGTTGTGACCGGTTATGCAGGACTGGGTTCCCGGATACGGGATGTTTTATGCGGCCGCATCCAATAATTCCTCATGAGCGAGAAGGGGGCAGGTATTCCATATTCCCGGCTGATTGCGATTGCCGATAAACTGCTGGAAGATGCCGATGACGATATGGTTTGCCTCGTCAACGCGATTGACGCACTCGATGAAGATGTGCGCGAGGAACTGCTGGTCTCGGACCAGTTGAATGCCTACCAGGTTTTTTATTATTTTTTCCGCACCGAGCCCGATCTGCTGGTGCAGGAACAGCTGGACCTTGAACCTGCATCGTCTCTTGTCCGGGGCCTGAAGCTCGATGAGACCGATCTCCTGGAGACATTTTTTGCCGTTAAGAATACAAAACCGGTCATAGTGATCAGCGATGGCGATAAGATTGTCGCAACGTTCTCGGGTACATCTGCATACAGGCAGGGCCGGGAGTTTTTGAAGAGCCCGGCATACCATATTATATAGGGAGAATTCAGAGGGAGCATTTAGGAGAATTTACGTCAGTAACTCATGAAAAAATATTAAGGAACAAAAACAAGAAGCGGGGCCAAAAATCCGTACGCATCTGTATACGGGAATGCGATTGAACGTGAGTTCACACCGAATTAAAAAAAATCAAAATTACCATGTATCCCCACATCAGAATTTTTACTAAGCACTGCGGGACAAAAAAAGTTTCATACATTTTTATTTTTAGTCATTGATCCGTCGCGGGGGCGCCCCGTCGGGGGCGGCGGAGTTCATCATAATTGAAAAATAGAAAAATCCCAAACCTGAACTACCGCAGTGATAGTTGAAAATGGGGATTCCTGCAAGAGCAAAATTTTCCGCAAAAAAATCCGGTAAATAATCTTATGAAAAAAATTTGAGCACGCCCCGTTAAAATTTTTTCGAGTGAGATTCGATAATAAAATTTAAAAAAAAATATTTTATTTCTCACCGGCCCTACCGGTCCCCCGCACTGATCAACCGCTCGTCCACATCTGCACGCACCAACAAAGGCAGATCTCCCCACCGGACATGCCGGTCCCCCATAACCGCAAAGATCCCCCGCACATCATTCGGGTTGACCCGGTCAAGCACCGATACGTCATCCGGCCGGATCTCATTGCATACAGCAGTCGCCCACGCATCCGCCAGGGCAACATTGCGCGAGAAGATCGTGACCGCATCGGCCACGCCAAAAGAGATGGAAGGACCTACGGTGGCCGATGAGGTGCAGATGCCCAGCACCGAATCCTGCGGTGGCACGACAAACGCAATCCGGTTCGAGAGAGCCGCGTCTCCGGCATGCACACCCACCCGCACGTTCCGGTCGCTGAGGAGCGCAATATCCCCGCCATTGTCAATCACCCCGAACACTGCCCCGGCTTCCTGCATCGCCTCGATGCCGGCCCAGGCAATCGCACCCGCAACCGCGGCCATCGGCCCGACTCCGGCAGCCCGTGTTGCATCCGCCATCCGGTTGATGATCAGATCATCAGAATCAGGCGTGTAGGGATCGAAGGTGGTGGAAAAAAAAGGATCGCGGGCAATGTAGACCTCCAGCACCTGCCGCGCAGCCAGCATCCCAGCTTTTGCCACTTCGATATGTGCCGGCGCATCTGCAAGAATGGTTGCAAAGGTCTGCCGGTACGAGAAACGTTCGCGGATCATACCGGGAGCGTGAGGGCATGAGACGGGCAGGCTTCCACACACTTGCCGCAGATCACGCACTTTTTCTCATCAATGCAGAGTTTCCAGTCCCGATCGAACGTGAAGACCTCGCGAGGACAGATGCTGATGCAGGCCCCGCAATCGACACATTCGCTCTCATCCAGGCTCACCCCGTGTTCGAGAATATGCACGGTCGCCCCGAGGCCCACCATCGAATCCCGAACGAGCTGGCACTGGTCATCCGGCACATCGATGAGCGCTTCTCCTTCGGAGGAGTCAATGACCGCCCGTTCCACGTTGATGAGCACCCCGGTATCCCGTACCACCTGTGCAATGATCGGCTTGCGTCCCTTTCCTCGTGAAAAATTCACCAGCAGTTTCATTTCAGCCACCTCCCGCCAAAGAGTTTCCCGAGATTCATTGCCGTCAGGATACCCAGCACCCGGTGCTCGGGATCCACCACCGGCAGGGCACTGATATTGTACTGTTCGAGTTTCTGCACGGCAATATCAACGGCCTCATCCGGCTTTGCCGTGATCACCTTGGTCTTCATGATGTCCTGGACAAGGTGTGCCTTGCCGGGATTTGCCACGGCCTTGGAGATATCAAAGGTCGTGACGATCCCGACAAGGATACCGGCAGCATTGATCACCGGCAGGTGATTCGTCTCGCCCTTGAGCAGCTTCTTTGCGGCGGTCTTGATCTCTTCATCTTCCCGGATGCTGACCACATGGCGGTCCATGATATCAAGCACCCGGGGGCCCTGCGTACTCTGGTGCATGGGCCGGGATGCTTTTTTGGCATCGATCGGGCGCGTGGGCAGGGCCAGCTGCATCTTGCCCTGCTCCACCCAGCCTTTGAGTTCTGCCGCCACCTGCCGGGCCCTGCGGAAGCTGGAGAGCGATGAGGTCTTGACCTCTTCCCCGTTCAGCTCGATCGAGCCGCTGCGGAGTTCGGCATAGTTGACTTTCCGGAGCACGGGCCGGCTCCGGCTCGGGACTGCATAATCCAGCAGGTCAACACTGATATCCTCATCACGGACCGCTGTTGCCCGGACCACATCAAGGTCGAGCACCGGCAGGGGAACGCCGAGACCCACGTAGAGCGTGACACCGTAACCGGTCATCGTCGCCGCCCGCAGGTAGTCCTGCGACATCTGTTTGAGGTCGCCGGTCACCATCAGCGTGCCAAAACCTCCGGCCGGGGAATGCTGGGTACCTTCACCCACGACCATGCCCTGCGCACCACAGAGGAAGATGGGAACACCGCTGCCGATCATCCGGAGGTGCGGGTCATTCGAGAGCGGGTTGAGCAGTCCCGCTCCGGAATACGATACATTCCCGCAGCCCGGCAACAGCGTGCCCATGTACGTGTGTAGGGTCCGGTCAGTGGTATTGGTCGCTGCATTGTAGCGCTGGTAGGCATTGCGCGGGTTGCACATGATCGCCTGGTTCAGGTTCTCCAGCAACAGGTCAGTGGTGATCGTCCGGCGCGGGTAGCAGTCAGTGCCTCTTGAGCTGGCCCGGAGTTCTACGGATTTTCCCGCCACGAGATCTTCGAGCACATGCGCACCGCCGTACTGATCTTCGCGGGTATCGGACTGCTGTGTTGCACCGATGTAGGTATCTACGGCCGCAAGACCGCCATAGGCTTCGACATTATTCAGCCAGATCCGCTCCATGCGGATGGGGGGTTCCGCATGGCCGAAATTTAAGAATGCACCGGAGGAGCACATGGCTCCAAAGGTACCGGTGGTGACGACATCGACTTCTTTCAATGCCCCCTCTTCACCGAGCTCGGCAACGATCGCGGGCATCTCTTCTGCGGTAACCACCCGCGCACTGCCGTCACGGATCCGCTCATTGATCTGGCTGATGGTCTTGTGCATAATCTGAAATATGTTTTAGTGTATACTTAAATCAATCGCTATTACTAATGGTAATACTAAATTTTTAACCCCCGGCCTCCCATTACGTGTATGCATCTGCATGCCTTCATCGACGAAATGGAACGGCTCGCCCCGCCCGCTCTTGCCGAAGAATTTGATACCGGGAAGATCGGCCTGGTGGTCGAAGGCAGGCCGGAGATCAGCAGGATCTGCTGTGCCCTGGACGCGACAGCATTTGTTGTCAGAAGAGCTGCAGAAGCCGGGGCGGATATGCTCGTGGTCCACCACACACCGCTCTGGACGCCGGTCACCGCACTGACCGGGCCCACCGCGCTGCTGATGCGCCAGCTTCTCAAAGCCGACATGAACCTCTATGTCATGCACACGAATTTCGATCATGCACCGGAAGGTGTCAACGATGCGCTGGCCGAACTCCTTTCATTGGAAGACAGTGTTGCGCTCTCTCTCGGCCTCATCGGCACCTGCACGATCCCGGTTGAGGAACTGGCCCGGCGCCTGGGAGGAAATATCCGCATCTGGGGAGAACTCTCATCGCTGTCGCGCCTCGCTATTGTTGCCGGCAGCGGCTTCGATCCCGCGTTCCTGGCCGAAGCAAAGGCAGCCGGGGCCGATGCCTTCCTCTCGGCTGAACTCAAGCATTCGGTCTTCCGGGCCTCTCCCCTTCCCTGCATTGAAGCAACGCATTACGCACTCGAAGCGCCGGCTATGCGCCGCCTTGCTGCCCGGAACGGCTGGCAATATATCGAAGACACCCCCCGGATCCGTTCCCTCATATGAGTGATCTCTGGCAGCGGATGAAAGAAAAACGGGTCCTGGATTCTGCAGTACGCGAAGAGCTAGAAGCGGCCTTTGGGGCTCGGGGAAAAAAAGCGCTCGCAGCCATCGATGCCGGCAAGGTAAAGCAGTACCGGGATTTTTTTGTTGTCGAGGGCCGGACTGCGGAATATGTGGTGGACGAGGATTTCTGCACCTGCCGGGATTTCCTGTACCGGGGCCGGACCTGCTGGCACCTGCTCGCAGTCCGGATTGCCATTGCCGCGGATCTTGCCAGTCCGGTCGATGAGTGGTACCAGGATCGCTGGAAAACCAGGGAGGGTGAATCACGGGCAGAAATACTACCGGCCTGGGATTATCCTGCTCAAAACGATACCGCCGCACTATCGGTCTGTGAGCCTTCGAGAAGTTATACCACCGGACCGGAATTTTTCAGAAAAAAGATTCAGTAGCCTCCGCCGCCGCTACTGCTGGAGCTGTAATCGAATGTCGGAATAGTTGTAGGGATGGCGGTGGGAAGTGCCGTGGGAACGGTAGTTGGCGTGGCGGGTACAAACCCGGTGATATCGGCAACATACCAGGAGTTGATAATTCCCTGGCCTTTCACATCCCCCGGTTTGGAATCCTTGCTGAAATAATATAAGGGCCGGTCTTTATAGAATGACTGCATCATGCCATCGGGGCGTTTCCCCCCGGAGAAATCAGCGCTCTTCAGGAGCGAGGGAGCCACGAGCGACCCTGAGGAGAACGGGGGCCAGGTTGTCGCACAGGAATCCGTGCAGGCTGTTGCATCTGCAGCATCACGGGTGAAATAATAGAGCGTCCTGCCAGTCGCATCAGTAAGGTAGGTACCTACGCCCGGCTGGTGGGCATACATCACCGTGTAATCGGGTTTAGCAACCGACCAGTTCCCCTGGATATTCTCCCCTTTCAGGTCACCGGCACTGGCATCTTTCGAGAAGTAATACAGGGGCCAGCCCTTGTAGGTGGTTTGAGATGTTCCATCAGCACGGGTGATCACCGAAAAGTCTGAAGCCGCCAGCGGAGCCGATACGACCGGAGATGCCGAATAGAATACCGGCCAGAAACTCAGGCACTTCCCCGAACAGGTACTGATCCCGCTGCTAGGAATATCATCTGCGAAGAAATAGAGTGACTTCCCCTGGGAATCCGTGAGGATCGTTCCCAGGGACGTTGCCGCAGTTTTCACCGTATCGCCGGAAGGGACCGGAGCATTCTTTGTCGGGACTGGTGTTGCCGCGGGAGCGGGCGTACTCTGGGTACAACCCGCAACTAGGATGAGCATGCAGACTGCGAAGCACAGGATTAGAGAACTCAGGTTTTTCATCAGGAATCGCCTTGTGGTGGCGTAATCTGCCGGAACGATAATGCTTGCGACAAGTTACAAAACGAGAAACATCCGGAAAAACGATCAGGTCGTTTACAGGTAATTCTTTTTGCTTGCCGGTTCAAACCTGTACTGAATAATTAAATGACAGGCCTCCGGGTTCAGACCCCCCATCCTGCCGGAGATCCTCACCGCTCAATCCGTAGCGGTATTTCCGGCACAGGTCTGAATAATGGCTTTGTCTTCTTTCCGGAGTTTTCCGGCATAAATCTCAATGGACGTGCGTTTGATGCTCGAAGAAGAATACCAGCTGGATTATTTTAAAGAACAGGGAATGGTCCGCAAGATCTGTAAAAGCTGCGGGTCTGCCTTCTGGACACGTGACAGTGCGCGGGAGATCTGCGGCGATGCACCCTGCGAGCCGTATAATTTTATTGGCGAACCGATCTTCAAAACCCACAATCTCGATTCGATGCGCGAGGCATATCTCTCATTTTTTGAGAAGAACGGGCACACAAGGATCGAGCGCTACCCGGTTGCCGCACGATGGAGAGACGATATCTACTTGACCATCGCTTCGATTGCGGATTTCCAGCCGTTTGTCACCAGCGGCATCGTCCCCCCGCCGGCCAACCCGCTCACCATCTCCCAGCCCTGCATCCGGCTCAATGATCTCGACTCGGTCGGCAGGTCCGGACGGCATCTCACCACCTTCGAGATGATGGCCCATCACGCCTTCAACACGCCCAATGAAGAGATTTACTGGAAGGACCGGACGGTCGAGCTCTGCGACCAGTTCATCGCATCTATTGGCGGGGACCTCAACAAGGTCACGTTCAAGGAGAGCCCGTGGATTGGCGGCGGGAATGCCGGCCCCAGTGTCGAGGTCCTGATTGGCGGTCTCGAGATCGCCACGCTCGTCTTCATGAGCCTTGGCCGGAAGAAGACCGACCAGCCGGGCTATGATCTCAAGGGCGAGATGTACTACCCGATGAAGCTCCGGATCGTCGATACCGGCTACGGGCTGGAACGCCTGGTCTGGGCGTCGAAGGGTTCGCCCACCATCTACGATGCGGTCTTCCCCGAGATGGTGAGCCACGTGATGAGCTCGGCCGGCCTCTCCCATATGCTGGACAACAAGGACTACACGCGGATCCTCTCGCTCAATGCAAAGTTCGCCGGCCTGATGGATATCTCCGGCACCAATCTCTTCCAGCTGCGAAAGAAAGTGGCCGCCGCCATTGACATCTCTCCGGAAAAACTCGACCGGATCATTACGCCGATGGAGAAGGTGTACGCAACGGTGGATCACACCCGCTGCCTGGCCTACATGCTCGGCGACTGCATCGTGCCTTCCAATGTGCGGGAAGGGTACCTTGCCCGGCTGGTTATCCGCCGCACGCTCCGGATGATGACCGATCTCAAGATCGAAGAGCCCCTTGCGGACCTGATCGAGCAGCAGACCCGGATCATCGGCATGAAAAAGTTCGAGCAGGACATCGGGGTTGTGCGGGAGATTGCCGAACGCGAGACCGAGAAATATGCTGCAACGCTCGAACGCGGGACCCGGATTGTCCAGAAGATTGCCAAGACCTACAAGGCCAAGAGCCAGCGGGTCCCGCTCAGCGAGATTGTCACCCTGTATGATTCGCATGGCATCCAGCCCGAGATGATCAAGGACATCGCAGCCAAGGAAGGGGCGGTTGTTGACCTGCCGGATAATTTCTATTCAATGGTTGCCGACATGCACTCCGAGTCCAAAAAAGAAGCGGAAGTCAACCCCACGGCAAAATACGATGAACGGGTGCAGGGGCTTCCCCCGACCAAGAAGCTGTACTACGAGCAACCGTCAGATATCGAGTTTGAAGGCGTGGTGCTGGACTTCTTTGACGGGTACGCGGTTCTGGACCAGACCCTCTTTTACCCGGAGGGAGGTGGACAGCCCGCAGATTCCGGAACCATGGTGAGCTCCGAGAGCATGGTCCGTGTCGACGATGTGGTAAAGGTCGGCGAGGTCATCCTCCACCACGTGAGCGGGGGCATCCTGCAGCGCGGTGACCGGGTCAAAGGCATGGTGGATGAGGAGCGGCGCTGGTCACTGATGCGCCACCACACGGCCACCCACATCATTCTCCACGCAACCAAGGAAGTGCTCGGTGCCCATATTCACCAGGCCGGTGCCCAGAAGGGGCCCGAGAGTTCCCGCATGGACCTCCGGCATTTCAAGCACATCACTGCCGATGAACTGCGCCGGATTGAGACCGCGGCCAACCGCATGATCATGGCCAACCAGCCGGTCGAAATCTCGACTGAGGACCGGACCAAAGCCGAACAGAAGTATGGGTTCTCCCTGTACCAGGGAGGGGTGCCTCCAGGCAAAGATCTCCGGATCGTCAAGGTGGCCGGTGACATTGAAGCGTGTGCCGGCACCCACTGCCGGAGCACCGGGGAAGTCGGTGTCATCAAGATCATCCGGGTGGAGCATATCCAGGACGGGATAGAACGGATCGAATTCACCGCAGGGATTGCCGCGGTCTATTACATGCAGCATCTCGAACAGATCGTCAACTCTTCTGCAGAGGCCCTCTCGGTCCAGCCGGATAACCTGCCCGCAACCGTGAACCGGTTCTTTGGCGAATGGAAGGACCAGAAGAAAGAGATCGAGCGCATGAGCTCGAAAGTGGTCGAGCTGGAGATGCAGTCCCTGGTTGCCGAGACCATGGATGGGATCCCGGTTGTCATCAAGCGGATCGATCTTCCCCAGAAGGAACTCTCGCAACTCGCCAGCTCCATCTCCGAAAAGGGCGGTATCGCGCTTCTCGCGGGTGTCGGGGAGACGGTACGGGTGGTCCTCGCATCCGGTGAGCCCCGGGTAAATGCCGGGGAGATCATCGGGCAGGTCTGCAGCCTGCTGGGCGGAAAGGGCGGGGGTAAACCCACGATGGCGCAGGGCGGAGGCCCGGATGCTGCCCAGGTGGACCTTGCCCTAAAAGTTGGTCGTGAACGGATCATTGCTGCCCTGCAAGGGTAATATGCACAGAGCGGAGGACTGAGATGGCTGAAGAAGTGGTATTTCTTGAACCTGGTGATGAACGGGCCCAGAAGATAGCAAAAGCCATGGGCAGCCAGACGGCCAGCGACATCCTCCAGCTCCTCTCGGAAGGCCAGAAGAGCCTGACCGACATCACCGAGCGACTCGCCATCCCCATGACCACGGCAAAATACCACGTGGAGAACCTGCTCGATGCCGGGCTCCTCTCGATGAGCGAGACCAAGTACAGTGTCAAGGGCCGGGAAGTGAAACTCTATTCGCTCACCAACCAGCTCCTCATTGTGGCGCCCCGGCACTCGAACGTGCGTTCACTGCTGCTGAAATATGCCTCGCTGTTCGGGATCGTTGCATTCGGTTCGTTCATCATCGGCATCATGTCGCCTCTCTTTGGATCCGAGAGCGTGATGCGCAGCAGCCTGAACACCGTTCCCCGCATGGCCGTGCAGGAGCCGGGAGGCTCCTGGGCCAAGGGGGTCGCCGACACGTATGCGGCCAACGTTACCAATGCTCCCGAAGTGGTTGGTACCGGGGCAAACCGATTTTCAGAATCAGCAGTTGCGAATTTTTCGCCGCCATCTGAGGCACTGGTGCATCTCACCCAGGTTGCTCCGGAACCTGCAACTTCCGGGCTTTTGCTGATGCCGGATACGGCCCTTGCATTCTTCCTGGGGGGCGTAATGATAATTTTTGTCCTGCTCTGTTACGAGGCCTATCTCTGGAAACGGAAATAAAGGCTGATCTTTTTTATCTCAAAATTGAGTGGAAATTAATTGAACTGCAGCTCTGCTGAAATTCAATGTACCAGTGATTCGCATTTTCTGGTCTGGAGAAATTATCGTTTATCAGATACTTGCCAACCCTCTTTGGAATAGGGGAGGGTGACCCCCTCTCTCCCCCAAAGGGGGAAGCATCCCAAGGGGTGAACCCCCCTTGACCCCCATTTCGGAAGGCGTGTTGACCTTCGGAGGTTATCACTAGTTGGGGATGCCCTAGTGGGATGAGGGAAGCACGAAGGGGGAGATCCCAAGAACGACACCTGAATTATTCGCAAGCATTTCCCTGGTATATCGCATTGTTCTGAAAGGTTGATGGGGGGTGAGACCCCCATACCCCCAAGATACGATAAATTCCGCCGCCCCCAACGGGGCGCCCCCGCGGCGGATTAATTACTAAAAAATAAATTGAAGGAAACATCCTTGCCCCGCTGTGCCTCGGAGAGGCCCTGAAGCGGGGGATAACCATTACACCAGATCATGATGCCAATTTTTCGAGGTTCGGGTGCGAACACCAGTTCATATAAAGCTGGGATTGCAAAAAAATCGCTGAAAAAAGAACGAGAACATCAGAAAAAAATTTCGTTTTACCGGATCGTTTCTTTACGCTGATGGATTGATACGAAAACCAGACTTTATATTTTTTCATTCGTTTTCCGGCGGTCGTTTTGCTCCAAAACTACAACCGCGATGCCCGGGATGCCCGGTAAAAAAAAGATTTGAAATTTAGTTCCGCTTCATGACAAAAACAGCCCCGAGCCCTGCTCCGGCAAGAGCGGCAAACGCGGTCAGTGGCGAAAGGGGAGATTTTGTTGCCGTGGGCCAGGGAGTCGGAGCGGTGGTCAGCGGGGCCTTGGTGGTTTTGACTGCAGTAATGGTCGGGACAGTGGTGATGACCTGCGTGGCTGTTGAGCCGACATGGAAGGTTTTCATGCCGATGTATCCCTTCTGATCCGTAAAGATGACGTCATAATCGCCGGCACTGATTACGGGTACCTGCTTAGTAAAGATGCCAGCTCCGTTCTGTACCTGTTCTTTCGTACCAATCCATTCATCACGCAGGGTAACCCCGTCAGGTCCCCGGACCTCAATCTTTACGCCCCCGTTCCCAAGCTTATAGATCGATCCTTCGATGCGGAGCGCATCTTCCAGGATCTGGGTCATCGGTGATGTGATGGTAATGTCACCGGACCGGTCGATGAGTTTGACCAGCTGCAGGGTCTTTGAGTCCGAGCGAAGCCGTGGCTCATCGCCACCGGTATACTGGACTTCCACTTTGTAATTACCCCCGGGCAGACCTTCCGTATCCAGCAGCTTGTACTGGGTGACCTGGTTGTCCTGGATGGTGATAGGCTGCCGGCTCACTTCGGTCGAGGTGTATTGCGTCTGGTAAAAGACGATGTTGAACGTTGTCCCGGCGGGGAAATCGCTGTCAATGGAACATTTCAGCGGGAGACCCGCCTGGATACTCTCCGGGCAGCTCAGGTAGAGCCCGTACGCGGACACCGTACCGGTGAAACATGCCAGGCACAAGGCGATGAGAATGATTCGTTTCATGGATACAGATTCGAATGGCAGAAAATAAAATGGTATCTTTTGTATCCTGGAGATTGGATGAATAAAAAAAAAGTTCAGCACATGCCGATGAAATTACTCAGCAGGCGCAGGCCGATCGCACCGCTCTTTTCCGGATGGAACTGGACCCCAAAGGTGTTCCTGCGGCCTACCGAAGATGCAAAGGGGCAGATGTAGCTCGTGGAAGTGAGGGTGTTCTCCAGGGTGGTATCGGCATAGTACGAGTGGACGAAGTACACGTACTCATCGATGCCAAACCCGGCAAAGAGCGGGTGATCGGGGTTCGTGAGGGTCAGCGAATTCCATCCCATGTGCGGGACTTTCAGGCCCTGGACCCGGGGGAACTTCCGTACGCTTCCCGGGATCAGGCCAAGACCTTGGTGAATCCCGTGCTCTTCGCTGGTCTCCATGAGCATCTGCATGCCGAGGCAGATGCCCAGCAGGGGAACTTCGCGGGTCGAATCGAGGACCGTCTCTTTAAGACTCCCGAGTTGTTCCATGCCTTCGTGAAATGCCCCGACACCCGGCAGTACCAGGCCATCGGCAGCAGCGATCTCGGCTTTGTCGCAGGTAATAACGGCCTGTGCCCCGGCTTTTTCCAGCCCGCGTATCACGCTGCGAAGGTTTCCTAATCCGTAATCAATAATGGCTATCTTCGTCATCCGCAGTACCTTCCACCAGTCTCCATTTTCCTTCCGTGATCCATTCGACGGGTAATCCATGTGCTGCCCGGTACCCTTCGAGTTTTGCAAGCCAGCCCTTCCAGAGCTCGGGATATTCCTCTTCAATAATGTAGATCAGAGCCATATCGCTCGATGGGCACATGAAACAACCGATCCGGTCCAGGTGATGCTCGTACAGCACATTGTGCGGTGCCTTCTCCTGCATGAGGTAGAGCCAGACATGGAGTGCGGTCCAGTTGTGAATGGGAGCTGCCGAGAGCTGCGCCCGTACATTCTTGTTGCGCCAGACCCGTTCGCTCTGGGCCCGGGAGGCAGACTCGTACCGGCGCTGACCGATGAACGAAAGGCACTGGCCCCAGTTCGCCTGGATCAGGTTGCCGACCGGGGTCAGTTTGCAGACCTTGCAGCACCACCGGGCATTGACCGCGGGGGGGCCCTGCCGCTCAAAGGTCTCCCAGAAAGTGGTGGTGCCATCGGAGCGGATGAGTTCCAGCCCGTAGCGCTGGGACGCTTCATCGATATTGGCATAGGTCTCGGGAAACTCCAGGCCGGTGTCGGCAAAGAGCATCGGGACTTTCCCGATCGCCTTGGTCACCACGAGCAGGGTTGCAAGACTGTCTTTTCCCCCGGAGTACGAGACATTTGCCACGAGATCGCGGTTGCGCCCGGCAACTTCCTGGACAAACAGGATCGCGGAGGCCTCGGTCTTCCGGAGTGCTTCTGCATTTGCCCGCACGGCATCGTCCCAGCTGGCGGCACCCGGTACGATAGTGGATGCAATATTCCTGCGGGTCCGGACGATCTGGCCTTTCTCCATCCCTTCGGCAGTGGCGGCATCCACTTTTGCCCGCCCGACTGCGATGCAGGTACCATTTTTTGTGAGGATGAACACCTCATCGCCCGCACGGACATCCTCGTGGATCGATACCAGTCCGGGTGCAAGGACACTCATGCCCTGGTCGCGGATGAACGGGACTGCCCCGTCATCGACAACAATGAATCGTTTTTTTGGCGTAAAAAGGAGACAGGCTTCGGGCCGGGGGACCGGTTCCCAGCGCCGCTGTTCCGGGAAATACCGGATGATCCCGGCAATGCCGCCCCCGACAATGATCTCCTCCATCCGGTCCAGGTCCGGCACCTTGTTGAGGAGCGCGATATGGCCTTCCGGGATCAGGGGGGCACCAAAATGTTCGGTATAGATCCGGTTGATCAGCGCAATATCTGCGGGAAATGCGGGGCGGGCATCTCCCGGGGGAGTGACCGGGACACTTCGCGTCTCTGCCCCGCAGGCACACTTTTCGGCAAGGACCGGTGCATGACAGTGGTCGCACCAGCGCAAAAGGATCTTCCCAAGATAAGACGGGGGCATCTGTCTTACCTATTCGTGTTCCAGAAATAAATACTACAAGGGAGATGGCAGTATTCATAAATACCCCGGTTTCTAAAAGTACATCAGGAAATGATAGACACCTGGCTTTTTTCAGCAATCTGTTTCGGTTTTCTGGCACTCTGTGCTCTCCTGCGGGTGATCCCGGGTCCTGAACGAAATGACCGGATCGTGTCTTTCACTGCAGCAGTTACCCTTGGTTCAGCAGCGGCTCTTTTATACACTATTGCCACGGGAAATCTCCTTGTTCTTGATGCTGCGATCGTCATCGCGCTGATCCTTTTCGCCGGCATTTTTGCGTCCATAAAAATTCAGGGAGGCAGACACTGATGAGTTCGCTGGGATTCGATCTCGGTATCTGGGTACTGCTTGCCCTGGGAGTTGGCTTTGGACTGATAGGGCTGATCGGTCTCTTCCTTTTTCCCGATACCCGCAGTCGTATGTACACCGCAGTACGAGCAACAATGATCAGCCAGGTTTTTGACGGTCTGGCAGTGTTAATCTATGGCATATACGCCCTGCAAACATCAGGAGGGGTTCTCTACCAGACCCTGATTCTCCACACAGTTGTCCTGGTTGTGATCGTTGGCCTGGGTAATTATGGAATCTCCCGGAAAATTCTGGAAAAGACCCGGTACTCTAAGGGTAATCTGCTCTCCCCGGAAAAAAAGGGATAACCGGAGAAAAATTCTAATTTTTGTTTTTTGTTTTTTTTACGCCGGTTTGATAAATTACCTTTTTGATTGGGGTATCCCGGTAAGAATCTCTCCCCGCAATCATGAATGAATTACAAAAATTACTTTTATTCATAGAGGGCAGCGGATTCAGGGGTTTTCCGGTGCCACTTCTTCCCACACAGGTTCCTTAAAACAGAGAACGGCCGCAATTCCCAGGGTCAGAATTGCCGGCATATAGAGAAACAGAAGATTGAGCGTGCCGGCAACGGGAACGGAAAGCATGATCCAGACTGCTGAGGAGAGGAGCATCCATCCGGCAAATCGTGGCTCTTTCTTTGAGATGGCCGCTCCCCCCATGCCGAGGCTGGAAAACAGGGCCGCCTGCACTCCCGACAGGGTCATGTCGCCCGATGTGGAAGAAAGGATAACAAAAAATGCAGTTACCAGTCCAAAAACAGCTCCTGCAAGACCTATGACTAACGGCTTCTTCATACACTTAACGGGTAGGTGATTAACAATAAATGTTCTCGTGAACAATGAACCGGTTGTCCGGGGATCAGTTTCCCGGGCGCACATGGACCTGCGATGAACATTACGACAGAAAAGACGGCTTTGAAATCGCTCAAAAATCAAGATTTAAGCAGATTCCGGTTGATTTTGCAGGATTGCGCTTTTTGCGCTTTATCTCACCTATAATTCGTTTTTGGTCGGATTGTGCCCCAAAGCAGGAACCAAAGTGAATGTTTATACTCATTCTGTGCGGGAAAATAATATAGCGACAAAAATATTTATTAATAGATAAAATAACAGGAAATATAACCTTTTCCGGTAGGAGGTGGAAATCACATGGCAGCAGCAAAGAAGGCAGCGGCAAAGAAGCCGGAACCCAAAAAATCAGCGGCAAAGAGTGCAGCAGCAAAAAAGAAGTGATTTTAGTAATCTTACCCTATTTTACCGGTGCATTGAACCGGAAGCACTTTCATCCGTACGCTTTTTTTCAAGAGGTATCCCGCTTTGGCCCATAATTTCCGGAAGAATTCAAAATTTGTTAAATCGATACCGCGGAATTTCTTCTTTTGATACTCGTTATGTACATCACTGAGCAGTAATGTCCGGAGAATTTTGTTCCACCACATCAGACACTTATGGGAACAGCCAGAATTTTTATCAGAGTTGGTACAAATTATCCGCAGAACATACCCGCGATCATAGGGATTTTTCATTCCCAAAAGATGGACTTAAAAAAAATATATGGCCATATAATGCCGCAAATAGGAATCACCATGATTTTTACCCGCGATAAAAGTTATCGCCCCTTCTTTAAGTCTTAATCGGTAATTCAGTCCCATTTGGGTCATTGAAATTTTGCGGTTAAATAAACATTTATATAGAACTACAATACAACAGATATTAGAAAAACTAACTTGGATGCACTATGAATGATGCAGAACGCAGTGAAGAACAGACCGTCGAAGAATCAACCGGTATTCCGGACACTGCCCCTTTGAGCAGCCAGACCGCTTCTGTCGATCTGGATCTGCAGAAGAAGGCATTTTCCGAACTCAATGACCGGTACTTACGCCTGGCTGCGGATTTTGAAAATTTCAAAAAACGCACGGCACGTGACCGGGAAGCGATTACGAACCTTGCAAATGAACGGTTCGCGATCGATATTATTGAAGTCCTCGACAACTTTGAACGGGCGATCAAAACCGACGATGCACATCTGCGCGAGGGAATCGTACAGATCCAGCACCTGCTCGCGTCACAGTTGGAGCGCCATGGCATCACACCTCTTGAATCTCTCAAAAAACCATTCAATCCTGCAGAGCATGAGGCGATTGCATATGTGCCTTCCGAAGAAAAGGAAGGTATTGTGGTCGATGAAGTGGCACGAGGATACCGAATGCATGACAAAGTAATCCGACACGCGAAAGTCGCAGTCTCAAAAGGAAACTAAGTACACAGGAGGAAAAAAATATGGCAAATGATAAAATTCTGGGAATCGATCTGGGAACAACGTATTCCTGTATGTCGATCATGGAGGCGGGAAAACCCATCGTAATCCCCAATTCGGAAGGGGGACGAACAACCGCTTCAATAGTTGCGTTCACCAAAGAAGGTGAACGACTGGTTGGCAGCCTTGCAAAGCGCCAGGCGGTAACAAACCCGCAGCGGACAATCCAGTCAATCAAGCGCAAGATGGGAAGCAGCGAAAAGATCAAGATTGACGATAAGAGTTATACCCCGCAGGAAATTTCGTCAATGATCCTGCAGAAATTAAAGATCGATGCGGAAGCCTATCTTGGCGAGAAGATCTCAAAAGCCGTCATCACGGTCCCGGCATATTTCAACGATGCCCAGCGCCAGGCAACCAAGGATGCCGGCAAGATCGCTGGACTCGAAGTCCTTCGTATCATCAACGAGCCCACCGCAAGTGCTCTTGCGTACGGCATTGACAAGGAACAGGATGCCACGGTCCTGGTCTATGATCTTGGCGGCGGTACCTTCGATGTGTCTATCCTCACGCTAGGGGATGGCGTCTTTGAAGTGAAATCCACCGCTGGGAATAATCACCTGGGTGGCGATGATTTCGACCAGCGGGTAACTGATTACCTGGTAGAAGAGTTCAAAAAGAAAGAGGGCATCGACCTGCGCACGGATCCCTATGCCATGCAGAGACTGCGGGATGCCTCAGAGAATGCAAAGATTGAGCTCTCCCAGCGCCAGAGCACCAACATCAACCTGCCGTACATTACGCAGGACAAGAGCGGCCCGAAGTTCTTAAACATCGATCTCACCAAGGCCAAGCTCGAACAGTTGATCGGTGACCTGGTCGAATCGACCGTTGGCCCGGTCAAGCAGGCACTCAGCGATGCGAAGCTTGAGGCTAAAGATATCGATCACGTCTTACTTGTTGGCGGTTCAACCCGTGTCCCGATGGTCCAGGATACCGTGAAGAAATTGCTCGGAAAAGAACCCGACAAGGGACTCAACCCGGATGAATGCGTAGCTCTGGGCGCTGGTATCCAGGGTGCCGTGCTAACCGGGGAGACAAAAGATATTGTGCTCCTGGACGTCACCCCCCTCACCCTGGGTATCGAGACACTTGGCGGCATTGCAACCAAGCTCATCGAGCGCAACACCACCATCCCGACCCGCAAAAGCCAGATCTTCTCAACAGCAGCAGACGGCCAGACCAGTGTCGAGATCCATGTAGTCCAGGGAGAACGTGCACTGGCAAAAGACAACTTCACGCTCGGCAAGTTCCAGTTGACCGGCATTCCCCCGGCTCCCCGGGGCATTCCCCAGGTTGAAGTCACCTTCGATATCGATTCCAATGGTATCATTCACGTCTCTGCCAAGGATCTTGGTACCGGCAACCAGCAGAACATCTCGATCAAAGGAGACAAGAAACTCTCTGATGAAGACATCAAGAAGATGATGGATGCTGCAAAGACCTTCGAGAATGAAGACAAGCAGAAGCGCGACGAGATCGAACTCCACAACCAGGCCGATACCGCTGTCTTTACCGCTGAGAAGATGCTCAAGGAAAGCGGCGACAAGCTTGATGCTGAAGACAAGCAGAAAGTTGAAGAGAGTGCTGCTGCTGTTAAAAAAGCGCTGGCAGACGATAATCTCGATGAGATCAAGAAGACCATGGAAGCACTCACCGAAGCAGTATATGCTGTGACGACAAAGATCTACCAGAAAGTCCAGGCAGAGCAGGCCGCCCAGCAGCAGTCTGCGGGTGCCGGTGCTCCGCCAAACCCGGAAGCCAAAGACGATGACAATGTCGTCAATGCAGATTACAAGGTAAAAGAAGAGTGAATTAACCTATGGGCGCAGGAGATTATTACGACACACTCGGCATACCCCGGAATGCCGATGAGAAAGAAGTAAAGAAAGCATACCGCAACCTCGCCCGTAAATATCACCCGGATGTCTGCAAAGAACCGGGAGCAGAAGATAAGTTCAAGAAGATCAACGAAGCCTACAGCGTACTTTCTGACGAGCAGAAGAAAAGCCAGTACGACAATATGGGCCACGAAACGTTCACGAACGCTTCGAAGGGCTCGTACACCGGAGGTGGGCAGAGTGGCGGAGGCTTCTCTTCCGACTTCTCCGGCTTCGGGGATATTTTTGATTTTTTCGGTGGAGGGCAGCGGCGATCAGGACCTCAGCCGGGTGCAGATCTTCTCATGCGCATCCAGATCGGGCTGGAGGATGCCGTTTCGGGTATCGATCGCGAGATCGAAGTGATGCACACTGAACCCTGTGCAGCCTGCAGCGGTTCGGGAAGCGAGAACAAACGCCTCAACGTATGCCCCCGATGCGGGGGAACCGGGCAGATGCGACAGACGGCCAACTCTGCGTTTGGCCAGTTTGTCCGCATGACTCCCTGCACCCAGTGTGGGGGGAAAGGAAAGATCCCCGAGAAAATGTGCAAAGACTGCCGGGGCTCGGGACATACCCGAGTAAAGAGAAAAATTTCCATCCACATCCCGGCCGGGATTGATAATGGCATGCGGCTCCGGATGGAGGGGTACGGGGAGGCCGGAGATTACGGTGCAGCCAATGGTGACCTGTTCATAGAAGTTTATGTCCAGACGCATGACCGGTTCGTACGAACAGGCGATAATCTTGAGACTACCATTGAGATAAGTCCCGCACAGGCGGCCCTGGGAACCTCCATGGAGATTGAGACAATCGACAAACGTCATATCGATCTCAAGGTGCCGGCAGGAATTCAGTATAATACCGCACTGAAGATCGGCGGCGAAGGAGTGAAACGCCGCGATCATCCCGGTGATCTGCTCGTGCGGATAAAGATCGTTACGCCAAAATCCCTGAGTAACGAACAAAAAGAGCTCTACCAGAAACTTGCCGATCTCGAAGGCAGTTCAACTGCTGGCGGCGGTTTTTTCTCGGGTATCATGGGAAAGAAAAAAGGGAAAAAGTAAATTCCCGGATTTTTTTTTTTGAAATCATCACCCGCTTTTTGCGCACCTATTTTTAATCACCGCATGCAATGAGATATCGATGAAGCTGCTCTTTGAGATCTCAGGTGAGAACCCGACCCTGCCATTTGCTGAACTTGCCTGTGTCGGTACCATTCTTGAAGAGCGACTGCAGGTAGCGGTTGCTGAGTGTCCTCACCCGGACCAGGCAAAGCGGCTTGCCATGACACAGGTCGTACTCGAGTACCTGGGGGAATGCAAACCCACCATCCCTTCATTCCGGGACCTGCTCAAAGACCTGGCAATCACTTCTTCCGGCACATTCGCCGGCAGGGCCAAAAAGATCCACCCCGGGAGTAATGAACATAATCCCTCTTCGCAACGGGAGTTTGAACGGTTGATCGGCGATATGATCTCCGGCCCGGTCTCGCTGGACAACCCCGAAACTGAGTATCGAGCCATACTCTCTGAGGACCGATGTTATTTCGGAAAAGTACTCTACTCGATCGATCGTTCCGGGTATGATGCGAGAAATCCGGGGAAACGGGACTTCTTTCACCCGGGGGTAATGATGCCGCGAATGGCCCGGACGCTGGCAAATATTGCCGGAGTGCAGTCCGGGGATTCGGTTCTCGATCCCTTCTGCGGAACCGGTGGCATCCTTATCGAGGCAGAGTTGTTGGGAGCGCTTGCTATTGGCAGCGATTTCGATCCCCTGATGGTGCAGGGAAGCCGGCAGAATATAGGTCAGGCATCCCTGATGCGTGCGGACGCCACCCGGTTACCCTTACGGGATCATTCGATCGACTCGGTTGTCACCGACCTGCCGTATGGCCAGTCGGTCTGTATCAAAAAAGCAGACACCATGGATAACCTCTATGCCGACGCCCTGGATGAGATCAACCGCGTATTAAAACGAGGGCGGCGGGCAGTTGTGGTGACGCACAAGGATATTTCCGCCATCGCCCGCCAGCACATGACGGTGTACCAGCAGCACGAACAGCGCGTGCACAAGAGTCTTACCCGTCGCGTCCTGGTTCTCGGCCACTGATTCGCACTTTTTTAAAGAATTATTTATGGTGCATCCATGCCAGATATGATACGATAGTTATGTCCACCAAAAAAATACTGTGCATGGGATTTTTCATTCTCCTTCTCCTCATACTTTGCACCCTGCCGGTCCTGGCATATTCCCAGGAAGCGACGGATAAATACGCCCAAGGAAATGCCCTGATGAAAAATAAAAATTATACCCAGGCAATCGAGGCGTATGAAGATGCGATCTCCCTGGCCCCGGATTATTTTGAAGCCTGGAATGGTAAGGCAGATGCCCTGAACCGGGTCCAGCGCTTTACCGAAGCACTTGCTGCATCGAATACGACACTGGCATTGAACCCCGACTATGTGCAGGGATGGATCAACCGGGGCTATATCCTCTATAATCTTGGACAGACGGATAATGAACTCAAAGCCTATGACAAAGCCATCTCCATCGATCCCTCCAGCCCCGCTGCCTGGTTCAACCGGGGCTATTCGCTTGCCGGCATGAAACGCTATGACGAAGCCCTCGCGGCATTTGATACCGTGAAGTCACTCGATCCCAACTATCCCAATCTTGCTGCAAACCGGCATATCGCAGAACAGAGTCGCGATGCGGCTACACCCTGGTATGTCAAAAATGCTCTCACGTTAGGAATCATCGCATTTTTTGCGATCGGTGCCATTGCGTGGTTCATTTCCGTGAGGAAAGAACACTAATTTTTTACACTGAAAAAATGCACAGGACCGTATGGTCACACCCGAAACGTGAATATCGGTATCATCATCGAGTGTAATGATGATCCCCCGCCTCAGGGCCTCTCCGAGGCACGGCGGGGCAAGGAGGTTTCCTTCAATTTAATTTGTAGTCATTGATCCGCCGTGGAGGCGGCGAAGTTTATCATAATTAAAAATGAGAGGAAAAAATTCTCGTAACACTCCTTACAACCACATTTTTATGGGAAATCACCGATTTCCATTCAGTCCTCTTCTGGATATAAGAGGGTGACCCCCTCTCTCCCCCAGAGGGGGAGGCATCCCAAGGGGAGCATCCCCTTGACCCCCATTTCGGAAGTTCTTGTCGAATTTACGAGGTTATCGAAATATGGGGGATGCCCGAGCGGCGGGGGCGGAAGCACGAAGTGCGTGAGCCCCCAAGAGCGACTACTCAATTTCCCGCAAAGGTTTCTCCAGAACAAAATTTTTCTCTACCCCTCTTTTTTTTATTGCATCATTGCGTTGAAAAGAATTTGTCAAAATCCGGTGCCATTTCGGCCAAATATTAAAAAAACCTCAGCCCAATGAAGAAGCACGTTTTTTCGAATATTTCCCGAGAATTTTTTTTTTAGACTGTGCTGAATCTCTGCGGGATCGAATTTAAAGCCAAAAAAACATTTCGTAGCGTGACTCGTTCGGTGTGCCAACATAGGATCGTACGGTATACTTAAACTGACGGGAGAATACGTTCAAAAAAAAGCGGGTTGCTGAAAGGAATTACCGGGATTTGTCATAACAGATCTTGGCTTCATCATGCTTGCCGATCGTATCCAGAATCCCACCGATATCCATCCAGACTTCTTTCCGGGTTGGATCAAGCTCCAGGGCATGCTTGAATGCGGTCAGGGCATCCTGGTATTTTTCCAGCTCTTTTAACGAGCGTCCCTGGTGAATCCATGCATCCACAAATTCCGGCTGGAGGGTGATCATATCGCTGTATGCCCCGACTGCCTCTTCATAGAGGCCGAGTGCATCAAGCGCACTGCCCTTGGTAAAGTGGGCAATGGAAAATGTCGGATCGATGCTGATCGCCCGATCATACGAGATCAGGGCGGCTTTGTCTTTATTCTGACCTGCCAGGGACATCCCGTGACGGGTCCAGCCGACCACGTTCTCGGGATCGATGGCCAGACCCTGTTCATAGGAAGATTGTGCTTCCTTGAACTTCCCCAGGTCGTAAAAGGCATTTCCTTTGCCAATCCACGCTTCTGCCAGGGTCCCGTCCTGTTCGAGCGCCCGGTCATAGGCATCAATGGCATCGCGGGTCATGCCCAGTTCCGCCAAGGCTACTGCCTTGTGAACAAAGGTAGAGGCAGCATGGTCGATCTCCAGGGCACGATCGTACGACTGGATGGCATCCCGGTACTGTTCGAGGCCCGCGTAGGCAATCCCCCGGTAGGCAAATGTCTCGGCAGAACGGGGTTTATTCTCAAGTGCATGATTGTACGCAGTGATCGCTGCGTCAAGGTTACCGAGCTCTGCATAGGTCCTTCCCATCCAGAAGAACGCGGGAGAGCAGGTCGGGGTGATCTCTATCGTGTGCTCGAATGCGGCAAGCGCTCCTTCAAAATTACCCAGGGAGAAATATGCTCTTCCCTTTTCGTACAGGGCATCGGCAGATCCGGGATTTATTGCCAGTAATCGATCGAATGCCGCGATCGCACCCTTGAGATTATCGTTCTGGATCAGGGCAAGGCCTTTTTCATAGAGCGCCTCTTCAGAATCGGGCGTTATGGAAAGTGCTGCATCAAAGGCGGCAATCGCGTCATCGTACCGCTGGATCCGGGCAAGCGCAATACCCTTCTGCTGGTATGCCTCGCAGTACCGGGCATTGAGTTCAAGCGCCTTATCCAGTAATGCGATCGCATCCTCGTAGCGCTTCTGGAGAACCAGGGCTACTCCCTTCTGGTAGAATGCCTCCGTATAATCCGGCCGGTTTTCCAGGGCCAGGTCAAAAGCCTCGACCGCTTCAGTGAACCTCTTTAGCTGGATCAGGGCAATTCCCCGGTAGAGATAGGGGACCGCATAGGAGGATTCGATCGCAACTGCACGATCATAGCAGTCGAGTGCAGCATCGTAGCTGCCCAGGTGGGTCTCCGCGATGCCTCGATAGAGCCAGGAATCGGCAAACGTCCCATTTTGTGCAAGCGCCTTGTCAAAAGCAGTGATGGCTTCATGGTACATGGCGAGACCGGACAAGGCCTGCCCTTTCTGGAAGAATGCCTCAGAGCAGCGGGGACGGTACGAGAGGGCTGCATCCAGGTTCCGTATTGCTTCCTGGTACCTCCCCAGCCGGACATTCGAGACACCAAGGTGGTAATGAGCCTGTGCATCTTTTCCATCGATTCCCAGCGCTTTGTTATAACAATTGATCGCCTCGGGATCTTTTGACAACGCAGAGAGAGCAATGCCCTTGCCGGTCCAGATCATGCCTGCGGTCGGCCGAATCCGGAGCGCCGGATCGAATGCCCCGATTGCATCCTCGTACCGTCCCAGCCATATGAATGTCCGGCCCTTCTGGTACAGGGCATCGATATTTTTCGGTTCAATTAAAAGAGCATTTTCAAATGATACTGCCGCTTCCCGGTACATCCCCAGCTGGAAGAGCGAACGCCCCTTGTCAAAAAATGCCTGGGTGTAATCGGGACGAATCTGAAGTGCCCGAGCAAATGCTTCAATCGCATCTTCGTAGCCACCGAGCGCGAAGAGTGCACTGCCTTTCAGGTACCATGCCTCTGCATTGGAGGGATCGATCTCCAGTGTCTTGACGTACGCTTCAATGGCATCGTTGTACCGGTGGAGCTCTACCAGGGATCTCCCCCGGTGAAGCCATCCGTCAAGAGAACGCGGGCTGATGAGCAGCATCCTGTCAAAAGCTTCAATGGCATCAGCCTGGCGTCCGGTTGCCGCAAGGGATAATCCCTTGTTGTAGTGGGCAAGGGGATTTCCTGCATCCAGGTCAATGTCCCGGTTGAAGGCAATTATTGCCTCTTCGTGCCGTCCCAGGTGTGCCAGTGCAAGGCCTTTTTCATAATGAACTGCAGCATAATTTTTCTCAAGGGTCAACGCTTTATCGAAGGTCTTGACGGCCTCCCGGTACATTCCAAGCGATGAGAGGGAGAGTCCCTTGTCATAGAACGCTTCGACAAACCCGGGATCTATCTCGAGTGCCAGGTCATGCTCCTTTGCGGCTTCTTCAAACCTGCCAAGGCGATAGAGGGCCTTTCCTTTGAAGTGATGGGACAGCGCGTGGGCAGGATCGAGCGAAAGGGCCTTGTTGTATACCGCGATCGCTTCCTTTGTCCGGTCAAGGAGATCCAGGGAACGGGCTTTCTGGTACACTGCGGAAAAATTATCCGGCTGGATTCCCAGGCACCGATCGAATGCCACCAGTGCTTCGCTGTGCCGGGTGATCTTTGCAAGGATCAGCCCCAGTTCCAGCCATGCTTCAGCGTTTTCAGGGGTGAGGGTGAGCAGCTGCTCATAGGATTCTGCAGACCGGGTATAGTCACCTGCCTCAGCCAGGGCTGCGGATCGATAATAGAGCGCTGCGGTATCTCCGGGAGCAGAGACAAGCGATCCATCCAGGGCCCTGACTGCTTCTGCAAACTTTTTGAGGGTGAAGAGGGCGAGACCCTTTTCGTATAATGCACATGCATCCCAGGGTCTGAGTTCGAGAACCCTATCAAATGCCGGTATCGCATCTTCCATCCTGCCGAGAAGGGCATAGGCCCGGCCCTGTTCAAGGAAGGCCCGGGACGATTCCGGATTATAGGTAGCGGCTTGTGCAAACGCTTCTATCGCTTCTTCATAGTGCCCGAGCTGCAGGAGAACTGAACCCTTCTCTACCCATATAGCGGGGTTTTCAGAATCCAGGCGAAGTGCAGCATCAAAAGCAACTCCCGCATCTGCAATCCTCCCAAGAAGTACCAGCGATAACCCCATTTCATATGAGGGTTCAGACTGCCGGGGGAGATGTGCAGCAGCAGAGGCGAGAACTTCTGCGGCCTCAGTATGCCTGTCGAGGCGGGTCAGCGAGCGGCCTTTTTCAAAGAGAATTTCCCCATTTTCCGGCTCTCGCCCCAGGGCAATATCCAGGATGTGGATGGCATCTTCATATTTCTCCAGTCTGCCCAGGGATCTTCCCTCCAAAAAGAGGAGGGGAATATTGAAGGGGTCGCCTGCACGAGCCCGTTCAAACGCTTCAACGGCCTCGGCGTACATATCCAGGCGTTCATATGCGATACCGGTATGATACCAGGAAACGGCATGTTCCGGTTCGTACGAGAGCATCCCGGCCAGAGTGGTAATCTCTTCATCATACCGCCCGAGCTCCTCGAGAGCAAGCCCTTTGGCCAGGTATGCCCGGGTGAAACCGGGATCACAGGCGATCGTGCGGTCGAAGGAGAGTATGGCATCCTCATGCCGGCCCAGTGCTTCATACGCACGACCCAGGGCAAAGTGCCCGTCCCGCTGGCTGTCATCGAGACTGAGTGCCTGCAGGAAGGCTGCAACGGCGTCATCGTAACGTGATAGCCGGAAGAATGCGCAGCCTTTCTCGAAGTGGGGATCATAGGTCTGCGGATTGAATCCGATCGCCTTTTCGAATGCATCTGCTGCTTTTTCATACTGCCGGGTCTCTGCCAGGGCACTACCCTTGCCATTCCAGACCTCGTAGTTGCCGCCATCAAGTTTGATTGCGGCATCGAACGCCACAACGGCCTCCTTGAATTTTTTCAGCCGGGACAGTGCGAAGCCCTTGTGATAAAACGCCGGGGCATAGCTTGCATTCACCTTGAGACATTTATCAAAAGCGGTAACGGCTTCTTTGTACTGTGACAGGCGGAGATTTGCAAGACCGGTATCAAAAAACGCGGTATCAAAATGCGGATCAATTCCCGTTGCGCGTTCGAATGCGGTGATGGCATCGGTATCCCGGTTCAACTGGGTCAGGGCTACTCCTTTGTCATAACAGGCATTGGCATACTTCGGGTTAATGGCAAGGGCATGATCATACGATGAGACTGCGTCATCAAATCTTCCCAGTTCAAAGAGGGCAATCCCCCGGTCATACCACCCGTTTGCCGAAGCGGGCCTGAGATCAAGGGCGCGCGTCAGGGCCTCAACTGCCGGCTCAAACTCCCCGGTCGAGAGATGTGCGCTCCCTTTCCTGAACCAGGCCTGGGCGCAGGCAGGATCTGCGGTAAGTACCTGTTCGAAACACTCAATTGCATCCCGGGTCTTTTCCAGTCCGAGATATGCTTTCCCTTTCCGGTACCATGCGGTACTGTTCCCGGGTTCCAGTGCAAGGGACCGGTCAAAGGCTTCCAGGGACTCGGCATACCGCTCGCATTCATACAACGTGCTTCCTTTCAGGATCCAGACGTCGGCGCGGTTATTCTCCCTATCCAGTGCGGATTCGATCGGGACCAGAGCTTCGGTAAACCGCTGGAGTTTTGTAAGGGCGAGGGCACGCTGGTACATCACCGTTGCATCTTCAGGGGTCAATTCCAGCATCTTATCAAAAACCTGGAGGGCAATTTCATATTTGCCAAGCTGCATATAGGCCAGGCCGGACTGGTAGATCGCGTCATGAATCGAAGAATCGTGGGTAAGGGCGATCTTGAATTCCTTTATCGCCTTTTCATATTTTCCAGTCGCATTTAAGGCAAGTCCTTTCTGGTAATGTGCTCCTGCATGCTCGGGAAGATACTGGAGAGTATAATCGAAGGATTTTATCGCTTCGGGATAATTCCTGAGGCAGGCAAGGGCAAGACCTCTTCCATAGGCCGCATCGGCAAACGTGGAATCGAAGGATAGCGTGAGATCGAAGGCTGCAACAGCATCTTCATTTAGTCCCTGCGCAAAAAGCGCCTGACCTTTACCGAATGCGGCGTGAGCATCTTTTGGACTCATTTCCAGGGTCCGGTTAAACGCCTCGACAGCTCCGGTGAAGTCCCCCAGTAAAACCTGCACCTGTCCTTTCTCGAACCAGGTAGCTGCATCTTCCGGTGAGAATTCTATCGAGCGGTTCAGGGAATCCAAAGCATCCTGGTACCGGCTGCACATGAGAAGTGAGTGTGCCCGGTTGAACTGTATTCGGGCATCATCCTGACCAAGGGTAATTGCGTGATCGAAAGCCACAACCGCATCCCCATGGCGTTCAAGGGTCGCCAGGGCGAGTCCTTTCTGATAGGCGGCATCAGCGAGACAGGGATTGAATTCAAGGGTGAGATCGAATGCCGGAATCGCCTCTTCAAACCGCTGAAGATTTATTAACGCGAGCGCCCGTTGATACATGACGATGGGATCGGCAGGAGTAAGGTCCAACATCCGATCAAAATATCGAAGGGCATTTTCAGGATCCCCCAGTTGTACACAGGCTAAACCAGACCGATAGATTGCATCATGGATTGAAGGGTCGAGATCCAATGCGGCCTTGAATTCCTTTATTGATTTCTTGAATTTTCCCTGTGCGAAAAGCGAAAGTCCTTTCTGGTAGTGCGCTCCGGCATGCGCAGGAAGATAGTCGATCGTATAATCAAATGATTTTATCGCTTCTGAATAGTTTTCCTGGCGGACAAGGGTTAGGCCTTTTCCATAGGCTGCATCAATGAAGGTCGAATCAAGGGACAATGCAAGATCAAAGGCAACAATGGCGTCATCGTCCCGTTTCAGTGCCGCTAATGCCTGGCCCTTTCCAAATGCTGCATGGGCATCCTTTGGATCCAGTTCAAGGGTCCGGGTAAAGGCGTCAACAACACCGGGGTAATCTTCCAGCAATGCCAGAACCTGTCCTTTTTCAAACCAGGTAGCTGCGTCTTCCGGTCCAAGTTCTATCGAACGGTTCAGGGAATCCAGTGCATCGGGGTATCGGCCACAGACCAGGAGTGCATGGGCCCGACTGAAAAAGATCGCAGCGTCATTCCGACCAAGAGTTATTGCCTGATCAAAAACAACAACCGCTTCTTCGTATCGTTCGAGAGTCGCAAACACGAGTCCTTTCTGGAAGGCGGCAGCCGCGTGGCTGGGATCGGACTCAAGGACGAGATCGAATGCAAGAAGCGCTTCTTCGAACCTGTGAAGACAGGTTAATGCAAGCGCCCTTTGGTACAGGACGACTGCATCTCCGGGAGTGAATTCCAGCATCTGATCAAAAGACCGAAGAGCATTTTCGAACCGTTCAAGGAGCGCATATGCCAGACCGGACTGGTAGATTGCGTCGTGAATAGAAGAATCGCGAGAAAGTGCTGTTTTGAATTCCCGTATTGCCGGCTCATATTTTGCAAGAGCATTCAGCGCGAGTCCTTTCCGGTAGTGTGCTCCGGCGTTGTCGGGATCGTACTCGAGCGCATAGTCTAACGATTTGATCGCTTCAGAATAATTTCCCCCCCTGGCAAGGGCAAGTCCTTTTCCAAAGGCCGCATCTGCGAATGCCGAATCCAGAGATAGCGCGAGATCGAACGCAGCAATGGCTTCATCATCCCGTCCCAGTGCAGACAGTGCCTGACCTTTTCCAAAAGCTGCATGGGCATCTTTCGGACTCAGTTCGAGGGTCTTTTCAAATGCTTTGACGGCACCGCTAAAGTCTCCCAGCAATGACAGTACCTGTCCTTTATCATACCAGGTGATCGCATCCTCCGGGGCAAGTTCAATTGAACGGTTCAGGGATCCCAAAGCATCGCTGTACCGCCCGGCTACCAGGAGGGCATGTCCGCGACTGAAGGTAATACCGGCCGTCTCCTCCCCAAGCGTAAGAGCCATGTCGAACGATGCAATCGCCTCATCATTCCGGCCAAGGATGAAAAGGGCCACTCCTTTGTTGTATGCAGCGCTCTGGTGCTGCGGGTTGAGTTCCAGGGTACGCTCGTAGGCAGAAAGAGCTTCTTCGAATCGTTCGATCTTCTGCAGCGTCTCTGCTTTTTCGAACCAGGCAACCGTACAGGAACTGTCGTTTGCGAGGGCATTATCAAACGCGTGCAATGCATCATCATACAGTGCCATCCGGGCATATCCCTGGCCTTTGTAGTACCAGGCCGCGGTATTCTGCCCGTCAATTGCCAGTACTTTTTCAAAGAGGGTGATGGCATCTTCCCAGCGCCGGAGGTGCATGTATGCCTTTGCCCGGAAGAACAGGGTCTTTACATCCTGGGGCCTCTGTTTTAAGGATTTGCCCAGTGCCTCTACCGATTCCTTGTACCGGTCCAGGCGATACAAGGCATATCCCTTGCATGTAAGGATATCCGGGTTTGCCTTGTCAGAATCCAGTGCATGATCGAACGATATAACCGCATCCTCGTACTTTTTGAGATTAACGAGTGCCTCGCCGCGCCCGCGGTGTGACTGCCCGTTCTCGGGATCGAGAAGAAGGGCTGCATCGAATGACTCAATGGCATCTTCATACCGCCCTATATGGGCAAGGGCCAGACCTTTTGCCAGGAAAGACGGGGCATCCTGGCGGTCCTGGGAAAGGGCCCGGTCGAACGAGAGGATCGCTTCAGGGTAATTCTCCAGTTCAAAGAGTACAAATCCTTTTTCCGCATGAACCCGGGACGTGTCGAGCCCGAGGGAAATACACTGGTTGAAGACCTCAAGAGCAGGTGCAGCCTGTTTCATCCGGGTCAGGGCCAGTCCTTTTTCATACAGAATGTCTACCGTGCCCGGACTGACTGCCAGGAACGCGTCGAAGGTTTCTATGGCGGATTCATACATTTTAAGGGTGAATAATGCCCTTCCCTTGCCACTCAGGGCATCGGTATTTACCGGATTGAGCCCCAGCGCATGATCGAACGAACCGATTGCGTCGTCAAAAAGTTGCAGCCTTACCTGTGCCATCCCGCTATAGAGAAATGCCCGTTCACAGGAAGTGTCGAGATGGGTGACCCGGTGGTAAGCCGGAATCGCTTTGTCATAGAGTTCCTGTTTGTCAAATGCCCGGGCCTGCCCGTAGAGTGCGGTCACTTCTTGTGGTGCCACAGCAATTACCCGGCCGAATGCGTCGGCGGCTTCGGGATACCGGGCCAGGACAAACAGCGCACGTCCTTTCTGGAGGTAGGCCGGTTCGAAATCGGGGATGGTGTTGTTTGCCTGTTCAAAAGCAGCCACCGCATCAGAAAAATTACCGGTCCTGAACAATGCAATACCCTTATAATAGAACGCTTCTCCAAAAGCGGGTTGGCTGGCGAGCGCCCGGTCAAAGGAACCTGCTGCTTCTGACGGAGAGTCCAGGCTGAGCTGGGCACGCCCCTTGTAAAACCATGAGTGGGCACTTTCCGGATCGATCTCGAGTGCACTATTATAGGAGAGGATTGCCTCCTGGTATCGTTCTTCTGCGGCAAGACAAAATCCTTTGATCAACCACGCATTGGCGATCTTCGGACTGGTCTCGAGGGTACGCGAGAGTGCTTCTATTGCCTCGGTAAATCTTCCCAGTTCTGCAAGGGAGAGACCCTTGTGATAGAGTGCGTCGGTATATCCCGGGTCCAGTTCAAGAGCCAGAGCAAATGACGACACCGCATCATCGTGCTGGACCTGCAGGGCCTGCGTGAGACCTTTCTGGTATACGATATCTGCTCTCTTTGGTTCCAGCGTCTGGGCCGCTTCGAACACAATGATCGCCTCGGCATAATTCTCCAGACGGATAAAGGCCAGTCCTTTCTGGTAGAATGCATCGGCATTGTCCGGGGTGATCTCGAGCGTGATATTGAAAGAGAGCACTGCCTCTTCGTACATCCCGATTGAACCAAGGGCTATTCCCTTGCGATAGAATGCAGGAGCATACCCGGGAATCAGTTCCAGAACCTGATCAAAGGATTCAATGGCCTTTGCAGGATCGTCCAGGTGGATAAGCGCAAGACCACGGTCAAAATATGCCTGGGCATTGGTATGGTCCAGTTCGATAGTCCGGCTGAACGCACTGACTGCCTTGTCGTACTGTTCGAGATCCAGCAGGGCGACACCTTTCCGGTACCATGCCCCGGAAAATTCCGGATTGATCTCGATAGCCCGTTCGGCGGCGGACAGGGAATCTTCATTGCGCCCCAGGTCATGGAGGGCAAGGGCTTTGTAAAACGCTGCATCAGCGGACCGGGGATCGAGTTCCAGGGTGCGATCGAAAGAATCGAGGGCATCCCGGTACAGGCCAAGGGTGTACAGGGACAGTCCTTTCTGGTAAGCGGCAGCGATATCCGTGGGCTGCAGGGAAAGGGCCCGGTCAAATGCCGTGATTGCATCTTTATGCAGCCCGGTTTTTGCGAGCGCGTACCCCCGGTTATAATGCGCCGGTTCGAGACTGGGCTCGATCTCGAGGGCCAGGTCAAACGAAGCGACCGCTTCGTCAAACCGGGATAGTTTCAGCAGCACGAGCCCTTTCTGGAAATGGGCCTCGCAAAATGCCGGGTTCAGCTCCAGTGCCCGGTCGTAGGCTTCATTGGCTTCAGGATAATTTTCCAGATCAGACAGTGCCCGCCCTTTATGATAATATGCCGGGGAACTATTGGGCGATTCATGGATCGTCCGGTCGAAATCCTTGATCGATTCCCGCAGTTTGCCGAGCTGGTACAGGGCCAGTCCCTTGTTCAGTCGTGCGTCAGTGAATTTTGGTTTGATATGAAGGGTCTTGTCAAAAGAAAAGACCGCCTCGCTGAACATCTCCAGGTCTGCATACGAGAGTCCCTTGTGGTAAAATGCGAGGGCATTTTCCGGATCATAGATCAGAGCCTTGTCAAAAGCTTCGAGGGCTTCTTTGTTCTGTCCGAGTTTCTGGAGGGCAAGGCCCCGGTTAAAGTGACCCTGGGCATTACTGGTATCATTCTCGAGATTGCGATCAAAAGATTCGATCGCTTCGGCATACCTGCCCAGTTTGAGGTACGAATATCCCTGGTAATAATTGGCTTCGGTATACGAAGATTCCATCCCGAGTGCCCGGGTAAATGCGTCAACCGCTTCTTGGTACCGGCCGATCTCTGTTAACGATCGGCCTTTGTTATACCAGGCAGGGGCAGAGGGCCCGAGAGCAATGGTCTTTTCAAACGCAACAATGGCATCCTGGTGATCCCCGAGTTTTGCAAGGGCAAGTCCCTTGTGATACTGGGCATCGCTGTTGGCAGGATCGATCTCCAGCAGCACTTCAAAAACATGGATCGACTCCTCGACCCGGTTGATCTTTTCAAGAGAGAGTCCCTTGTAGTGGAACGCGTCAATGCATCGCTGGTTCAGGGCAATGGCATTATCAAAGGCATCGATGGCATCCTGGTATCTTCCCAGGTCATAATAGGCCCTGCCGCTCTTTACCCATCCGTCCACGTGCCCGGGATCGATCTTTACCGCTTTGGTATAGGCGGCAATGGCATCCTGGGTCTTGCCCAGTTCATTCAATGCATCGCCTTTCCGGACCCAGATGTCCCGCAGGGATGGATTCAGGTCAAGTCCGCGGGTGTAGGCAACGATCGCGTCCTGGGTCTTTCCCATATCGTACAGGACATTTCCTTTCTTCACCCAGCCATCCGAAAGGTTCGGATCGATCTCAAGGACCTTGGAGAATGCAACCAGGGCTTCGGGTTTTTTGCCGAGGCTGACATTTGCATTTCCTTTCAGCATCCAGATATCAACAAGGGTTGGGTTTAAAGAAAGAATACGATCTGCGGTTTCTATGGCATCGGTATAGCGTTTGAGCTGGACCAAGGAGCCGGCCCGGTAGATGAGCGCTTCAATGAGCGAGGGATTTGTCGCAAGACTCCGGTCCAGGCACACGACTGCCTCTTCATGGCGGGAGAGGTGGGCCAGTGCAATGCCCTGGTACATGTAGCCGTCAGAAAGGGACGGATCCATCCGGGTTGCGGTAACGAGGGCTTCGAGGGCCTTTCCGTACTGCTTGGACTGGAGGTAGGCAATACCCAGGTAGTGATAGGACTGGGGATTTGCAGAATCCCGGTCAATGGCCTGCTCGAACGTGCTTACCGCTTCGGCGTAGCGTTCAGACTGGATGAGCGCGATTCCCCGGAAATGATAGGCCGGGGCATTGGCCGGATCGATCGCGAGTGCCTGGTCGAAAGCCCGTATAGCCTCTTCATAGCGTTCCCGCCCGGCAAGAGATATGCCCAGGTAATAGTAAGCCGGGCCATTTTCGGGTTGCAGGGCAGTTGCCCGTTCGAACGCCCTGATCGCCTCATCGTAGCGTTCACGCTGGGCAAGTGCAAGTCCCTTGTGATAGAGGGTCTTTGGATCATCCGGCGAGAGTTCAAGCGCCTGGTCATAGGAGAGCACCGCTTCGAGGTGTTTGCCCATCCGGGCGAGGGCGGCCCCGCGCTCGTACCATGCCGGGGCACACTGGCGGTTGATCTCCAGCACGCGATCAAAAGCCTTCACTGCCTCTTCTGCCTTCTCCTGTGCAGAAAGTGCAAGCCCGGAATAATACCAGGCCTGGACATTTCCGGCATCATCCTCAAGCGCCAGGTTGAGTACGGTAACGGCATCGGAAAACCGGGAGAGATTGACCAGGGCAATTCCTTTTTTTACCGCTGCTTCCGTGAGCTGGGGATTGAGGGCAATCGCCCTCTCGAACGCTTCTACGGATTTTTCTTCAAGGCCCAGGTGCGAAAGGGTTGTCCCTTTTTTGAGCCAGGCATCCACGAGGGCGGGATTCTGTTCAAGAGCTTGATTGAAGGCAACATTTGCATCTTCGAACCGCTTGAGATGCATGAGGGCATTGCCTTTCTCATATGCCGCATCCGCGTGCTGGGGAGACAGGGAAAGGACCCGGTCAAATGCCGCCACTGCATCGTCAAAGCGGTTCAGCTTCACCAGGGATTTTCCGCGGTAATACTGGGCATTGACGGAGGTAGGATCACTATCAATGACCCGGTCAAAAGCCAGGACAGCCTCGTTATATGAGCCGATACAAAAAAGAGCCTGGGCTTTTTCATACAGGGCATCGATATTCTGCGGGTCGAGGGCAATGACGAGATTGAATGTTGTTACGGCTTCGTCGTATTGCCCGGTATTTACCAGCACATGTGCCTTCCGGGAAAGGATCTCGGCATTATCAGGATCGAACTCAAGAGCCTGGTTATACGAACCAATCGCTTCCTGCAACCGGTTTGAAAGGTTCAGGGCGTTCCCCCGCTCGAAATAGGCATGGGAGAAGCGGTTGTTGATCTCCAGCGCTTTATCGAATGCACGGATCGATTCGTCAAAACGGTTCAGGGAGAGCAACGCGATACCCTTGTGGAACCATGCCCAGACATCCCGCGGGTTATCCTCGAGGGACCGGTTGAAGAGGACAATGGCTTCACCAAACCGGTCAAGGTTCACCAGGGCAATTCCCTTGCGGACCGATGCTTCGGTATGTTTTGGATTTAAGACCAGAACCTTGTCAAATGCCGTGATTGCGTCATCCTGCCTGCCAAGGGTGGCGAGAGTGATACCCTTGTGGAACCAGGCATTGATGAGCGAAGGATTCTGTTCAAGGGCTTCGTCAAACGCCAGGAGGGCCTCGTTGAGCTGTTCAAGGTGCACAAAAGCCATTGCTTTTTCATACAATGCCCCGGCATTCTGCGGAGATAACGCAAGGACACAGTCAAATGCATCGATGGCATCATCGTACCGCTCCAGGTTCATGAGCATGATGCCCCGCTGATAGAGCGTCAGCGTGTGGGAAGGATCGATCTCGGCTGCCCGGTCAAAGGCATCGAAGGCATCGCTGTACCTGCCAAGGCTCGCGAGCGCCAATCCCCGGTTGTAATATGCATTGACATAATTCGGATTGATCCTGATCGCATCTTCAAAAGCCCCGATCGCCTCTTTTGCCAGGTCCAGTTTTGCAAAGGCAAGACCCAAGTCATAGAAGGCCTGGGCATAGGAGGGTTTTATCTCAATACTTCGCTGGAACGCATCGATTGCCTCTTCATACCTTCCGAGTTTTGCGAGCAGGAGACCTTTCTGGTGATATGCCTGGGGGTTTTCCGGTTCCGTTGCGAGCGTCCGGTCAAACTCGAGGACTGCTTCGGTGTTTCGCCCCAGCTTTGCAAGAGCAAATCCCTTGTGATACAGTGCATCCGCGTGGGAGGGTCGGATCCGGAGGGCAATATCATACGCAGTTATGGCCTCGGCAAACCGGCCGAGATGCGCATACGACAACCCCTTCTGGTAGGCGGCTGCAGCGCAGGAAGGATCCAGGGTCAGCGCATCCTCAAATGATTCGAGGGCTTCCTTGTACCGGCCCAGGCGGGTGAGTGCCACGCCGCGGTAATAGAAGGATGCAGCATGATCTTCTCTTTTGTCCAGGGCATGGTTGAAGGCATCCAGTGCTTCATCGTACCGGTTCAGGTTGATGCAGGAGACTCCCTTGAGGTAAAAGGCATCGGCATTCGACTGGTCAAACGAGAGGGTCCGATCGAAATCCTGGGCTGCTTCATCATAATCATTCAGGAATGCATAGGCAATACCCCGGTTGTAATACGTCTGGGCATGGGCAGGATTCAGTTCCTCAGCCTTGTCAAAAGCACTGATCGCTTCAGTGTAGTGCTGGAGCTGGTTGTGGGCAAGTCCCAGGTGATACCAGGCATCTGCCTGCTGGGGGTTGAGGGAGAGCGCCTGCTTCAGGGCAGAAACCGCTGCATCATATTTCCCGGTCTTTAAGAGAGATATTCCGTTTATGGTCCAGATATCTGCATGATCGGGCTCGGATTGGAGAAATTTTGCTGCAGACTGTGCTGCTTCTTCGTAGCGTTCCTGTTTTGCTAAGATGAAACACCGGTAATACCAGACCCAGACATCGGCAGGGTCAAGCTCGTTGGCCTTCTCAAAAGCGGCCAGCGCTTCGTCATATTTTCCTATCTCGTAGAGGGATATCCCGCGGTTATAGAATGCCCGGGCATAGGTGGGAACGATCTCAATGGCCTTGTCATATGCAATGATCGCTTCGTGATGCCTGCCAATATCCCCGAGCGCGATGCCTTTATTGTAGAAAACTTTTGCATGTTTCGGGTCGAGGGTGAGCGCATGATCATAGGCGCTGATCGCTTCCTTGAACCGTCCCAGCTCATATAATGCAATGCCTTTTAAGATCCAAGCTTCGGCATTGTCAAACCGTATCGAGAGCAGTTGTTCGCAGGCATCGAGGGCTTCTTCATTCCTACCAATCTGGGCCAGGGTAGCGGCTTTGTTATACCAGGAATTCGGGTCGCCGGGCTCTATCGAGAGGGCCAGATCATACGATGCGATGGCCTCTTCAAATTTCCCCAAGTCGTACAGGGCAATCCCTTTGAAATAATGAGCTTTTGCAAGTTTGGGGAAGAGCGCAAGACCACGGTCGAACATGACGATGGCTTCCTGGTACCTGCCAAGGTCATAGAGTTCGATGCCCTGGCGCAACAATGCTTCAGCATCACTCTTATTCATGTATTTTTTTACCTCGCAACGATAAATTATGTTAAATTTTTTTCGCGTGCAGTACTAAGTAAGTATACGTTTTATAAAGGCGGCATATACCTTTTCCGGTACTATATATGTACCGCAGGCATTTATGAATCCTGTTTTTATACCAGCAGGATTTCAGGGAATAATCCGTGAAAAAGGGATTTCAGGTGCCGCACACGTTTTTTATCACCCGTGCAAGCCGCCCGATACCCGTGACGATCTTCTCATCAGTAGAGTTGGAGAAGTTGAGACGCATGGTATTCACCCCGCCCCCATCGATATAGAACGGGGTACCGGGCAGAACAGCCACGCGTTCCTGCAATGCTGCGTCAAAAACGTCCTGCGATGAGCAGCCATCCGGCAGGGTCACCCAGACAAACATTCCCCCATGGGGCCGGGTCCAGGTCACCGAGTCCGGGAAGGTATCTGCCATCACGCTGAGCATGCATTCACACTGGTTTTTGTGGGCATCCTAGATCTTTTTTATGTGATGGTCGATGGTTCCCTGGCTCAGGTACCCGACTGCGATTCTCTGCGACAGGTAATTGGAGTGCAGATCGGAAGCCTGCTTTGCAATCACGATCTGCTCCATGATTGCCTCAGGCGCCACTATCCATCCGAGCCTCATGCCCGGTGCCAGGATTTTTGAAAATGATCCCGTGATGATGGTCTGTTCGGGAATATATTCCCGGAACGAGGGCAGGGATCTGCCGGAGAAGTTCAATTCCCCGTAGGCATCATCTTCAATGTACAGGCTGTCCGTTTTCTCAAGGATACCGGCGCTCTCTTTCCGGGATTCCTCGGTGTAGGTGATGCCCGACGGATTCTGGGAATTTGGAACCCCGTAAAAGAAACGGATATGGTTCTGCCGGCAGGTATCCTTCTGTGGTGGAATACTGCAGAACGGACCGGCCATCATCGGCAAGGACCCGTGCAGCGGACTGTGCGATCCCGTCCACATCGATGAGTGCGGGGTTCGGGAGACCGCCTGCAAAAGAGATGATCCCGGGATTCTCGGTGACCTTGAGGATCTCGCGGATAAAGGATTTGGGAGTTTTTGCCATTCTCTGTGCGAAATGGTACTGCCGTCCAGCAGTACCGGAAAGGGGAGAAGGAGAGGATTTCATAAATCGCCTGGTACCTGCTATTACGAAGAACAGTTTGGATGTATATATTGTTAAAACTGCATCTGTCGAAACATTATCACCAAGCATTTTTTTTAAGAAAAATCCCCGGAGAGCAAGAGCAACGGTACACTTTCACCCTGCCCACGGCATTTTTTCTTATATCCGGGTAAGCCACTGTGCTGTATGCTAACCAGAACAATTCCCCGCGAAGAGTACCGCGTCCAGACATCCGGCAGGATACGGGAGAAGATCCGGGAAGTATTCGGGCAGGAGACTTCCATGAATGATGACGTCCTCTTGAGATGCTACACCCTCAGCAACGAAGGGGATCTTGTCATGATATTGCGCGGATATCCATAAACTTTTCAGAAAGACTGCGCTCGATGAAAAAAACGAGAAGAATAAGAGCCTATGCCGAGATTTGAACTCGGGACTTCCTCCTTACCAAGGAGGCACACTGCCGGGCTGTGTCACATAGGCATTTTTTCACAATCGCCTTATTCAGGGTGCCCGGATTTGCTGAGCCTCTTGAAGCGGATTGCCTAACAAAGTTGTAAGTCATCCCTATAAAACATTGCGGAAAGAACCGGGTAAATCCGGGTCATTTTCCCTGAACACAGAGGGACCCCGATTTGACTGTCATCCGGAGCGCACGAATGGGGGTGAGGCATGGTGCGATTATTTTAGAGAATCAGTCCCGGAGGCTATACAATATTTTTGACAGAATTATACTGATTAATGCCGGGGAAACCATCCTGCGAAATGGGTTCTCGCGTTTGGGGAACACTGATGGAGCGTACTTCAGCGTTGCTAAAAGTGACCCCAATCGTCTCATGAAACAGCCATAAGGCAGCAATTAAAATCCAGCAGTAAAGGGAAGATCTGACATGATGTTCCCCCGACAAACAGAAGGGGTGACGCTCCACAGTACCAGAAAAGAAGAAGCCGGGAAAAAGACCCTGTTAGAAAAATATGGTTTAATATCTGCATGATCAAGATGCGATGAACCCGCCGCCCCCTACGGGGCGCCCCCGCGGCGGCTAAATACGTAAAAATGAAAATGAAGGAAACCTCCTTGCCCTGCCGTGCCTCGGAGAGGCCCTGAGGCAGGGGATCATCGTAATGATCAGAGTCAGATTGAATTCCCATTCATATGCGTACTCCTTGATAATCAAAATCCTGGAAACCCACTGCCCCACCATGCTTTGGTGAGTCCCGAAGCCCGGGGACCATCGAAAGATTGGAGTCGAATATGAACTCCCGTTCATATTCAATTTCCCCAAAACCTGCGCTGAAAACTAACAACAATAGAATGATTTTTTCAAAAAGTCCTGAATGACTTCCAAAAAAGATAAAATTATTTCGGCCCTGTTGAAATCCTATTTCCGGTGATTCACTTTCTCTTACATGTGGTTTGGAGGGTGACTTCCTCTCTCACCCAGAGGGTGGGCAGCCCAACAGGTGCATCTCCTTGACCCCCCCCTCTTTTTTTTGAGGGTTTCAACAGAGCCATTATTTCTTTAACCGGACTTCCATCTGGGGGAAGGGGATCTCGATGCCTTCTGCGGCAAAGCGTTCTGCGATCTGCGAATTGAGGGAATCCTTTACCTCATCCGGAAGATTGTATTTTCGTGCCCAGACGTACAGGATAAACTTCAGGCTGGAATCCTGGAACTCCAAGAAGAATACTTTCGGCGCAGGATCGTCAAGGAGATAGTCGGTCTTTTCGATCGTACTGCAGGCAATCTCCATCAGGATCTCTTTTACCCGTTTTGGATCGCTGCCATACGCAACCGAGACCGGGAGAGTAATACGGAGTTTCTGGTCCGGCTCTGCATAGTTGATGATGATATTGGTGGTGATCTTATTGTTGGGGATCGTGACAATCTGGTAATCCAGGGTCTTGAGACGGGTGCTTCTCGGCCCAATGCTGATCACGTCCCCATAGTACTGGTCCACTTTTATCCGGTCGCCCACCTTGAACGGTTTGTCGACCGTTATGATTGCCCCGCCAAAAAAATTGGAGATGATATCCTGGGCTGCCAGGGCAACGGCCAGCCCGGCGATACCGGCCCCTGCAAGGAAGGGGGTGATATCGACTTCAAAGATGGACAGGATGACCATGATGGCGGCAAACCAGACAACATACTTGACCACGAGTTCGAGCAGTTCCACCAGCCGGTCATCCCAATCCCCTTCGGATTGCTCGGCCAGTTCATGGCCATAGATCGCGATGATGTCATGAAGGAAGGACGAGACGATCCATGCGCCGATCACAATATAGAAGGCGGTAACGAAGCGGGGATCGAGCAGCCACTGCAGACTTGCGGGCAAGATGCCAAAATGGCTGATGGCAAAATAGCACGCGACTACGATGATTGCGATCTGTACTGGGGTACCGATGGCCGCGATGATGATATCATCCCATCTCGTTTCCGTCTCACCGGCCTTGGTCTTGAGCCAGTTCACTACCTCCCGAACGACAAGGGCAAGCAGTATCCCGATAACTACCGTTGCAGCTGCATACACATAGCTGATATCTGAAATCCCGGACTCCATGTACGTAGTCTTATGTGACCAAACGTAAATAATATTGAGATTACATGGCGACGGGGACTGATATTGCCAAGACACTTGCCGAGCTCGTTGACCGGGATATGACCTTTATGCATATCTGCGGTACGCATGAAGCATCCATTGCGCGATCCGGCCTGCGGAGCATCCTGCCCGAACAGCTGAAGATTGTTATGGGCCCGGGATGCCCGGTCTGTATCACCCCGCAGGGCGAGATTGATGCAGCCCTCGATCTCGTTGAGAAGGATTGCATTATCGCGACCTACGGGGATCTGCTACGGGTGCCCGGGTCAAAAGGCTCACTGGAATCCTGTGGGGGAGATATCCGGGTGGTGCAGGGCGTTCACAAGGCCGTAGAGATTGCCGAGAAGACAGACAAGGAAGTTGTCTTTATCTCGGTGGGATTTGAGACCACGGCACCCACAGTTGCGGCAACGCTCCTCACCCGGCCCCCCAAAAACTTCTCGATCCTCTCCTGCCACCGCATCGTCCCCCCGGCAATGAAATGGCTGCTGGAGCAGGGCGAGGCAAAACTTCACGGGTTCATGCTTCCCGGCCATGTCTGCGCGATCATGGGCTATGATGAGTATGAACAGTTCCCGGTGCCGCAGGTTGTAGCGGGCTTTGAACCCGAAGATATCCTCCTGGGCCTGCTCATGCTGGTGAAGCAGGTGAAGGAAGGGACCCACCGGGTTGATAATGCGTACCCGAGGGTGGTCTCCCGCGAAGGTAACGTGAAGGCAAAGAAGCTCATGTACGAAGTCTTTGAGACTGCCGATGTTGAATGGCGTGGGTTCCCGGTAATTGCGGGCTCCGGCTTACGGCTCAAACATGAGTTCGAACAGTACGATGCCCAGAAGAAATTCGATATCGTCTTCAAGCACATCAGCAAGCACTCCGCCTGTGTCTGCGATAAGGTGCTGAGAGGGATCGCGTCGCCTTCGGACTGTAAACTCTACGGGAAGGTCTGCACGCCGCGAAACCCGGTCGGTCCCTGCATGGTCAGCCATGAAGGGGCCTGCAAGATCTGGCATATGTACCACGCGAAGAAAGCGTGACGAATTATTTCTTTTTTTTCTTTTTTGGTGCGGGAATTTTTGGTGGAAAGCCTTCACGAGGAGGACGCAGACACTCCGGGAAACCCCCCGGCTTTTCATGCCTCTGCCCTGTCATACGGGCATCCACCATAATCGCAATAACCCTAATAATGAAAAACCCGGGGTCATGGGGATGCTTCCCCTGAGCGGCTTCTCTCTGGAAGATGCGTGAGGAATAACTCTCCTACATGAGTGCTACAATTTCGCGAATTATCGAAAAATTGTGCTTAAACAGAGAAAAAATGATAAAAAAATGGATGAATTATTTTAGATTATTGTTTCTTTCTCATTACGAAAAGACCGACTAAACCAACTGCACCGACTACAACGAGACCGGGAAGACCGGGGCTCTGGGTTGTTGAGGGAGGTGCCATCTGGGTCTTGGCCGGAGTTGTTACCGGAGCACTGGTGGTGGTGAGTGGTGCCGGGGTTACCTGGCTACCGGAGACTGGAGCTGAAGTTGAGGGCGCTTCTTTTGCCACCTTGAAGAAGAGCGCATAGGTGCTGAAGTGAGTAATCTGGGCGCTGGCCGTGTAGGTAACCGGGTCCACTACCGTGGGAACCGTTGCCCAGCTGTGGGACGCTGCGTCATAGTACTGGATTGTCATTGCTGCGGTGTCGCCATTTACCTTCGCGAGTGCATCGGCCCACTGTGCGGGTATCAGCGAGAAGCTCAGGGTAACAGACCCACCGGTAAACTGTGCCCCGGAGGGTTCACATTCTACCGAGTAGCCGGAGAACGAATATACTCCACCCTGGCTTGCTGCCAGGTCCGGGAGGGTAGCCGGGTCCATGGGGGTAATGGTGATCTGACCAACGGGCTGGCCGGTACCGGAGACTACCTTTGTTCCGGTGTTGATGTCCAGCGATGAAGAGAATCCTGCTGCCGGGTCTGTCTCAATCGCGTACTGGGCAAGAACCTGTCCGTCTTCATTATGGAGGATAGTTGCTGAGGTTCCGGAAATTCCGGGAGGAGCTAACAGTTTCCCGGGACCTGCCTGTGGGGCTCCCTGGCCTTGACCGGTGTTACCGCCATCAGAGCCGCCATATCCTTCTGATCCGCCGCCGGGGTTAAGGGGTGCCGGGGGTGCAACGATAGCAAAAGTCTGATACAGGAGAGGTGCACCGTTATTGGTGACTTCAACGGTCAGATGACCGGTGTTGACATTGGTCACGGTAAAACTCAAGGGTGCTGAAACGACCGGAGCCGCTACATCTCCTGCTACACTGTAATCGATACCGGTCATGGTAGAAGTTTTTGTAAGTGCCGTAAGGGTCACATCATAATTTCCCGCCTTGATGTTCTGGTTTGCGGTTATGGTGTTGGTACCCGCAGTCTTGGCCGGGGAGTATTCCGCGCCGCCGTACTTCACGGTGAGGGGGTTCTTCGATAACGTGACACCGGTTGTCGTCAGCGTTGTTACTGATGTACCCGTAGTGAACGCAAAGGGCATGTTGACGCCGCTGAGTGAGACCGAAGTTGACGGGGTCACAAGGTCTGTCGAAGTTATCCGGTAGCTGAAGTGATCCCCGGTGTTGAGGCCTCCAACCTGGATACTGATTACGTCACCAGAGTGCACGTTGTTCACATCGGCAGGCGAATTCAGCGTGGCGGATGGAATTGCCGGCGCTGCCGAAACAGCGGGTATTGCGGCCAGGAACATCAATGCTACCAGCAGGATGCCAAAAACCGCGTATCTTGTCGTTCTCATTTCGTTCATCGTTTAGTCATCTCCGGAAAATATTACATTTCCTTTATTTTAATAGACTTTAAACGTTACGATTTTTATGAAAAAGAAAAATTATTATTCCGGCTAGGGTGGATCCAGGACAGCCAGAGACGAAGAATATTCACACCGGGGAGAAATTTCGGCGCATTAGACATCTCTGCTTTGTTATATAGATATCCGGACATTTTGATCCCAATCCTGCCGGAAGAGCGTTTTTCCCAGATGTCAAGAGTAATATTCATAAATTCATTATAAAAATTATTTCTTAACAACGTTGACCTGCTTAATAAAGCAGTAGAACCTGCTGAATCCGGTCAGTACGACGACGTGCCGATCTCGTAAACAGGGTCATAAAATTCGATAGCAGCAACGTGAATATCTGGTTTAACAAAGGCATAATTCTTTTCAAAATGTGCAATACCAAGGTACCCTGAATTCGTTTGCACAAGCTGCGGATACCGACACCAATTTCATTGAGGCGTGATATGACAAATGCATGATGCTTATGGAACCCTAAACGTACCTTGAAGCGATTCATGCATCCAATATTGTCTTGAAGATCGATCCACATTACGGACATGATCGTGAACAACGGAACCCTGTACAGAAGAAAATTAGGGAGTCAGTCAGTTTCTCCCATGAGTCTGCGGGGATACAAACGAAGTTGTCTTACTGAGAGGAAAGGTCCGCGGTAGTTTATGAGACCTGGCTCCACCTGATTTTCCCAAATAACCACTCGCCCCAACGGTTCACCCGGAAAGATGCCTGATTGGCAGGATATGGCATCCTAACGATTCAGGGAAAAAATACGATCATCCCATTTGGTAAAGGAGAGCGGAAGAAATGATGAAATTATGGAAAAAAGGAATGTTAGTGAAGGTGTACTGTTAATTAAAAAAATTGGATACTCTCCCGTCACCCACCCAGCTCCGCGATCATCCCCACGACATGCTGAGCGGTACCGGGATCCAGTACTCTCATCAAAACCAGTCCGGCAATTGCCGCAAACACGGTCCAGAATACCTTCTTTACCTGCTCGTTCTTCCCAAGGGTCTCGATGATTGCTCCGGTGTCTACGTGCATTCCCTGCCGGATGATCCCGGGCAGGAAGACAAAGAGTGGAAGGAAGATCATCGCCGCTCCCATAAAGGCTAGGGTCAGCTCGGTCCTTGAAGCAAGGTAGAGGCCCGCCGGGATACTGAACACGAGAGCCAGCACGGCCGCCAAAACCACCTCTCCGAACCAGAAGTAGTGTCTCTTCTCCCGGCAGGTTGCCCGTTCCTCATCGTCAAGCGCTGATATATCGAAGATGCCAACCGCGCTCAGCATTCCGTACCAGACCGCATGGGTCTCTTCAGGGTCCGCGACAATCCCTAGGAAGAGGATCGCAACCGGAACTATGAGGAGGATGAACGGCAGGTGCGCAAGGAGAAAAATAATGGCGAGGAGGATCCCCGCACCACAGATGGACACCCGGGTCTGCACCACGTCCTCAAACATCGTCCCCGTCCGCAGCGATAGTGAACTCAAAGACCGGACTCGTGCAGCCGCCATTGCCCGGCCCAAAGTCGCGTTCTTTCCCCATCCGGTTTCTTGCCCGTTTGGCGGTCCGGATGCGGACCGTGTGGATCCCCGGGGCCCGGGGGTACACGCGGCGTCCGTCCACATCCCGCATCTCCCGGTAGTGCGGGATCTCGAACCAGTACGGCCAGAAGCGGACCCCCCGGGGGATATCGGTGCCCCGCCGGAGATCCTGCAGCCGCATGGGGAAGAGGTTGTCATAAATGATATCGATGATCAGGTCCTCATCACTCGCTTCCCGGTGCAGCTCCAGTTCATAGAAGATCGGGTTGCGCCGGACCACCTCCATGGATAGGGGCGTCTCCTTTGTGAGGGGGGCCAGGCCGCTCCAGGTGCCCCGGTAGAGGCCCGTCACGGTTGCGACCGGTAAGACTTCAGCTCCCATGATGCAACTCCTTGTAATGCTCATGCTCTTTGCGGAGTCGTTTGAATTCCTCGACAATCTCATCGTACCGGCCGATTCGCTGGTAGATGACAAACAGCAGGGGGTACACCGGGAGCACCGCTCCCAGGATGACCCCCAGAACTTCCGTTTCCATAAGTAAACCTCCTTTGAAAAAATTTCCTGCACCGGGATGAGGGGATGTTATCCCTTTCCCGTGCCGGTATGGTGTGTCGGGAGTGAATTGCGGGATCCGTATTTGCCGGCCGGGTTTTTTCAGCCAGGGTGTTCCTGGTGGCTTCACCGGATCAGATTCGTGATCCTTTCCGGTAAATTCCGCTTCAGCCCCCCGGCTTTTTCCTGCTGGTGACCCGGCTCAACCAGCACCCGCTTCACTCTCCCGTCTCACACCGTAGAATTCACTTCATCAGGCCAGCGCCGGGACCGTATCGGCCCACGTCTCGACCTTTGTCCGGATGCTGTCATCCGAGTAGGACGTGAGGCTCACATTCTCACGGCCCAACGTCACCATGTAGAGTTCCCCATTGGGATCCCGGCACCGGATGGTGGCGGAGTAGGTCTCGTTATCGAGATCCCGTACGGGAGTTCCCGCATGGGCGGTTGTCAGGGCCGCACTCGCGAGGAGTGCTGCTGCGCCGGCATTGAATCCAGCGACCGAGTTGAATTTCACGTTGTCAGTTCCCACGGTCTTGGCATCCGCATCCTGGTAAAAGATCTTTGCAACGTAGGTCTCCTTGGTCTTCTCGACTGCCGGGTGATCCACTCCTGCGGTAGTGTAGGCTACGCACCCGAACGGGTTGTCCGTCAGGACCGACTGGACGATTGTGTTGAATGCTGCAACATCCGCAATCGGGTTTGCCAGCTGGCGGATCGCGGTCTTTACGATGGTTTTTTGTATGAAATCTGCCATATTTTGTTTTCACCTTGTTTTTTTTGAAAGGTTCATTCAGAACCCTGATACTGAGAAGAACCGTTTGTGGTTCTTCGATGGTTTCAGGATCCGCTCCGCGGATCCCCATTTACGGTTTTTCTGGGAATGTCTGCGCAAACATTCCCGAATGGGAGAGTATTTCTCCTTCGTCGCTGGGCCCTTTGACATATCACTATGGGACGCCGGAGGAGATGGGTCTGGCTGAATAAATTTTCAGAGTCCGAATTGGAAGATAATGAGGGAATTTGAGGAAAATCCGGGGTTCCCTGCCAGCCGGATGATTTCGCAAAAATGGGAATATAGTAGCCGGTTTACTCCCACTCTTGGGCAGTGCTCTCATTTTTTGAAAACAGTCAGTTATTGCCCCACGTTCCTTGTATCGATCACACGCTTCTATAAGAAACCCTGATCCCCCGGTGTTTTTGCCTTCCAAATATTGCTAATTATAACAGGAAAACTCCGACGTAAAACTATACCCGTCTGATTGAATTATTACCGCATTTTTTCGAATAATTACCTCAAGCCAGGAAAAAATGAATAATCGGAGCCCGTATTGGCCTTATTTATGAGGTACCCCCCAATGGCAGTTGAAAAGTGATTTCATCCAAAAATGGATCACATATTGCCCATATTTCTGGTTCAGGGAATGATTACCTCCTGAACTATGGGCCCCGGGCGTTTCCGCCTTCCAAATACTGCTAATTATGACCGGCAAAATTCCGACGTAAAACCATACCCGTCTGATTGAATTATTACCTCATTTTCCCGAATTATTACCTTAAGTCCGGGAAAAATGAATAATCGGAGCCCGTATTGGCCTTATTTATGAGGTACCCCCATGGCAGTTGAAAAGTGAGTTCTTCTAAAAATGGATCCTATAGTGCCCATATTTCTGGTTCAGGGAATGATTACCTCATGAACTATGGGCCCCGGGCGTTTTCGCCTTCCAAATACTGCTAATTATTACCTCTGATTCACCGACGTAAAATCATACCAGTCTGATTGAATTATTGCCCCATTTTCCCGAATTATTACCTCAAGAACGGGAAAAATGACTAATACGGGCCCGTATAGGCCTTATTTCGGAAGGACTCCTGTTTCTTAAAAAGTGAGTAATCCCGATCCAAGGATCCTTACTCCCCGGAAAAAGCCTCATTCGTTGGGGGAGAGGGAAAATCGTGGAATTACCATCGCAAGTCTTACAGGAGAGATGGCAGGTGAAGGGTAAAAAATATTTTTTTCTCCGGACCACGTTCCGCCTTACAGCGCGACTGCGGTTTTCCCGGAAAGGGGCTGACCGTCCTGTCCCAGTTCAACGAGGCTTTCGCTGGTAAGGCGGAAAAACCGCCATGTGCCGTGCCTTGAGCGGAGCCAGAGCTCCCGCGAGATGGCATCATGCCTCGTGACCCTGCGGAGCTGGAGAAGTTCATCCTGGAACTCCACCATAAGTTCCGCGACCGGTGCATGGATCCGTGAACAATAGGAGACCCGAACAAACGCTACCGGTAGTGCAAAGACGATCGCAAAATCATACAGGCTTTCCGGGCCACACCCGGCAACCTGGATTGTCCCTCGCTGACGTGCAATGGGGATCGAATCGGCCAGTGTCCGGCGTGACGGGGGTCCCCGGCTCATGCGGTTCTCCCGAAATCCGGTTCTCCGGTACTGTGCCGGAGTTCCGGTAAGGAATTCCCGGCTTCCGCCAGTCTCGCAACCCTCACCGGGGCAAGCTCTTTTGGCAGGGATTTTGTCCGGACGGATACATTGTAATGATGCCAGTGGGTCCGCTTTACGCTGATGCGATACACCGAATCGCCTGTCCGGTAGATCTGCCGGGCGATCGTATGGGGCAGGAGGTAGAGCGGGACTTCCCCTTCAGTCACGAATCTGCTCTTCGGCATCCTGTTTTTCGCCTCCCGTAAGTTTCACTGCCTCTTCTGCTCATTGCCATCATCTACCCCATCCGGTTTCCCGGTCTTTTTCCTGCCGGATGGATCGTATATCCGTTCCGGGACTTTCTGTCCGGATCAAACCTCCATCCGGGTAAAATGTCGGTACTCTCTCGATAATCTCAACGGTATCCTGCCGGACACCGTCAATTCCGTTCTGTTCTCTCGGTGTGAGTTGTATGCTATCACTTCCCTTCTTCCCACCCCGGGGCCGGGAACATTTCATAAGGATTTACTAAAATTATCCTAACCCCCGGGTGGACCGGGTCTGGTGAAGTTCGTCGCTTCCCGGACCCGGACTCTCTTTTCGGGACAACCCCCGGCTGTCCACAAATGGGGATTACATAAAGGGAGATATCGTAAAAGTACTTTTTGTGTACCTCATCCTGGTTGGCATTGTGCTCACGATATTTACTTCGATCACCTTTGCTGACCCGAATTTTGCCCTGTCGGCAGTTATCCTCGCACTACCGGCATGGTTCCTGGTACGGAAGGCAAAAGCCCGGTGGGATGCAGTGGATCCGGCCGTATTCTGAAAAAAACTGGAGTGAATGAAAGGACGCTATTTTTTCCCAAATACGTTTCCTTGAGATTCACCCGTTCATTGTAAAACATTTTCAAGGATGCCAAAAACGTATAATAACAGGATCTATCCTCCGCTCTTCATCGGCATGATATTCCTGCGTCACAGCAGAAAAAAGGTTAACCCTGTTTTCCCAACGGGAGACAATGTCAGTATCCACGCGAATGCAGCGTTCTCCCGGGAGTAGGCGATACGATTTAATCAGTGCCATAATCGGAAAAGATATTTTGTTGCAGTGATTCGATCATCCAGTGGAGAAGGGAAAACGGAATGATTATTTCCATCCCACCAAAGTTTTATTGCGTTCTGACGTTTCGAGCGAGATCTTAAGGTAAGAATTTTTAAAAAAATATCTTTCATATCATTATTTTTGTTCGCGGGTGTGGTCAATATACCATTCAACCGTTCGCCTCAGCCCTTTTTCAAAAGGCATCTCCCCCACAAATCCAAACTCCTTTTCGGCGCGGGAAGTATCAAGACAGCGCTGCGGTTGCCCGTCGGGCTTGGTTGTATCCCACCGGATCTCCCCCGTAAAACCGGTCTCATCCCCGATGATAGTGACGAGTTCCTTGATGGAGATCTCCTTTCCAGCGCCAAGGTTGACAGGTTCAGGTTTGTTGTACCGTTCCGTAGCAAGGATAATTCCCCGGGCGGCATCTTCCACATAGAGGAACTCTCGGGACGCGGCACCGGTACCCCAGATATCTACGGAAGGCTTCTTCTCCTTGACTGCCTCAACAAACTTCTTGATGAGTGCCGGGATTACATGGGAACTCTCGGGATTGAAATTATCCCGCGGACCATACAGATTCACCGGAAGAAGATAAACCGAATTAAACCCGTACTGCTGGCGATATGCCTGGGACTGTACAAGCAGCATCTTCTTTGCCAGTCCATAGGGAGCGTTGGTCTCTTCAGGGTAACCGTTCCAGAGTTCGTCTTCTCTGAAAGGAACGGGAGTAAATTTCGGGTAAGCGCAAACGGTACCGAGAATTACACATTTCTCAACTCCTTCCCGTCGGGCGGCCTCGATAAGCTGGATACCCATGATGGCATTGTCATAGAAAAGTTCACCGGGATACATCTGGTTGAACCCGATACCGCCAACTTTTGCAGCGAGATGGATAACAATATCCTTACCTTTTACTGCTTTGACGCAATTTTCCCACACCCGTAGGTCGAGATCCTTACTCCGGGGAACAGTCAACTGATCTTTGCCTACACCCAGAGCTGCGAGTTGTTCAACAATATAAGAGCCAAGAAAACCGGCCCCGCCCGTGAGAAGAATCTGCTTGTTTTCCCAGAATGTCATATCATTTACTCCGTCAGGCAAGAGAGGAACATCTTGATCGCCGTTATTATAACTCGGATCTTTATGTACATAACATTGCTTGTTTTTTAAGAGCGGTTGTTGCTCCTGCCCGGCCTATACCGTGCACCCCCGACCCGTACGTTGCCCTGTCGGCAGTTATCCTCGCACTACTTGCATGACTCCTGGTACGGAAGGCAAAAGCCCGGTGGGATGCAGTGGATCCGGCAGGATTCTAACCTTTTTGACATGCGGATTATCTTAAATAGATCCACGGCACTAGTGCAGACTATGCCACTCATGGAATGGACCGAAGAACTGGGAGTCCGGGTTACCGAGATCGACAACCAGCACAAGAAACTCATCGGCCTCATCACCAAGCTGCACGATGCAATGCGGGCAGGGAAAACAGGCGCTCGGAGGAACACTCCAGGAACTTGCGGCCTACAGTCTACCACTTCCAGGCCAAAGAAAAATACATGCAGCAGTTCAACTATCCCGGGTATCTCAAGCATAAAGCTGCCCACGCCACTTTCGTAAAGAAAATTACCGATTTCCAGAAGGATTTTGCCAGCAATCGCCTAGGAATTACGCTTGACCTGATTAATTTTCTCAAGGACTGGGTAAACAATCATATCAGAGAGACCGATAAGCAGTACTCGGCATTGTTCAATGCAAAAGGGCTGGTATAAGGTCAATGGGATGGACCATCCCCGGCACCGGGCGGGGAGATGACCAGGAGAAACAGACCGGTATCCACTTCCTAGCAGATGAGAGGATGATTCAGGTACCGGGCGGGAAATGCAGGGTTGAGTGTTGACAACGCAATTATCCTTTTTCCTGTCAGCATCGTAATGTTTTATTCCAGGAAACACGCAATCCGACATACCTATGGGAAAGGTCATTGTCTTTATCGCTGCCAGTCTCGACGGTTTCATTGCCCGGAAGGATGATGATATCTCCTGGCTCGATGCGTTCAGCGCCAGTGGCGAAGACTATGGATTTGGGAAATTTATCCAATCCGCAGGCACGGCAGTGATGGGAGCCGGGACATATGAGCAGTCGCTTGCCCACCCGGAGCGGCTCCTGAAGGGCCTGAAAAATTATATTCTCACCAGCAGGTCTCTGCCCCGGGTGCCGGGAATGAATACGGAATTCTGGCACGACTCCCTCCCGGCGCTTGTAGGGAAAATACGGCAGGAATCAGAGAGAGATATTTACCTTGTTGGCGGTGGCCAGGTGATCTCCCGGTTTCTATATGAGGGCCTCGTTGACGAGGTCCACCTCTTCCTCGTCCCGGTGATCCTGGGGGAGGGCATCCCGCTCTTCACGGGGCTTTCCCGGGAAATTTCCCTGCAACTTGTCGGGACATTGCCCTACCCTGCCGGCATCGTGAGGCTGCAGTATGTGCCGGAACCATCTCCATCGAAACGCTGAACATCCGCAGACACATGAATCGCTGATTCGGCGGGATTTCATAGAATAATATCCCAGGCATTATACCAAGCTATTTTATCTGAAAGAAAAGATCGGGTCATTATGGAAACAATGCGATACTGGATCCTTGTGGCATCCCGGGAACACGTGATGCTTGGAGTGGCGGGAGGATTTGCCCAGGCCGGGCACGGAAAGCGGGCCGGCCTGGCCCGGATGCATGCTGGAGATTGGATCATCTACTCCCCAAAAGAGGTGTACGGGGGAGACGAACCGCTCCACGCCTTTACCGCGCTGGGCGAAGTGACGGACGATGAGATTGTGCAGGTCGAGATGTCCCCGGATTTCAAACCCTTCCGGAGGAACGTGAAGTACCGGCTCACCGGTACCGTGAAGATCGAACCGCTGATCCAAGACCTGACTTTCATCCGGAATAAGAAGGCGTGGGGCTCTGCCTTCCGTTTCGGGTTGCGGGAGATCCCAAAAGAGGATTTCGACCGGATTGAGCGGGCATTTGGCGGAAGACCGGCCCAATAATGCTACCGGGGAACAACCGGTCATATTCTCCGTAATGAACCAACCCAGAACCCGGCACTCCGAGGCACTGGGAACACCGCCAGGTGTCCGGTGTGCAGGGCTATCCTGAAGATGAACAGCCCTGCCGTATCGTTACACCGGGACCAGTCAGCATTTCTCTTCGCAGGAGAAGGCTTCGGCCGGATCTGCGCCACCGCATTTTTCTATGCAGCGTTTGCAGGTGAGGTACTGGGGGGTCGTGACCAGGCTGCAGGCACCGCCATCCGTACTGCAGAATGCGTACTGACGACACTTGTCCCCCAACTGGTAGACAGCAGTACAGACCTGTGGGGGATTGGCTCCGCAGGCCAGACTGAGGCCATGATAACTCGTGAACCCGCACCCGGACAGTGCCGGAGTGGCGGGGGTAGCAATCGGGGATACCGGAGGGGCTGTCCCCCCGGGCCGGGGTGATGTGCAGCCGGCAAACAGCAGCGTGAGCACGACAACACCAGTCATCAGGAGAGCGAGAGCGTATTTCATGATGGATTTCACCTAATTCCCGGATACACAGATTCCCGTGCTGATATATAGTATTTATCCGGGAACGAGAGATCCCCAATCATTTTTTTTCAAGACCGGGAAATTACACGACAACCTGTTTTGTCCGGAACTGGGTCCGGACTTTCTCGGAAAAGAACTTTCCCATCTCACCGGAATGCATGAAATCCTTATAAATTTTCAAAGGAACCCCGGAATACTGGTACACGAGTCCTGTGCTGAATTCGATCTCCAGGATTTTGGTAAGCTCGTCATATCCCACCGAGCGCAAAATAACAGACTTAACGGACTGTCTTTCCAAAGGTATCACCACTGCCTTACAGGAGCGCTGGAGAGTTAAGGGTTTTTATAAAAACAATCAAATCGGCAATGCAGCGCGACTCGTCTCCCTACTTTGCACTACCCGGTCCGCTTTTTTACAAGGAGGCTCGTCACACCGCAAAGGTAACGAAAATGTTTCGGCCGGGTGGGCGTGCTTAAAAAAACTACCCGTTACAGATCGCTTTGTCCTTTTATTTTTATGGGAAATCGTTAAAAAGAAACACGCAATCGCCCATGGGGGCCCCGATGGGAAGAGATGGAGTTATTCTCACAGTGGCCGAAAGAGAAGATACAGACAAAAGAAAAATGAAGATTTCGACGTAGAGGGAAAAACCTGCCTGGTACGGCATTTTTCTGAAAAGGGCTGACGAGAAAAGCACGCGGGGGCGGTTGCCGGGTATCGCGAAGAAACGAACAAATTATCGGTTATACGTCTGCCAGCACCCGCTCCGCCCGCATCTTCCTCTCCTGCCACGCCGGCTCAGCCGGGAGCGTCTCCCGTGTCCTCGTCCTTAAGAAAGATCGTCTGCCACGAGACCCGCCCCTCTTCAACCGCTTTTTTGATCAACGTCTCTTCCCGGGTAAGCCTGCCTTTTCCTTTCTTCACTTCCACCAGCACAATATTGATTCGGTCGCCCCCGTCATCCTTTACGGAAGTGTACCCGTCAAAGACCACGAAATCGATCGGGTTGCCAATGAACCGTGCATCCGCAGAAGAGAAGGGAAAGTCCGGAAGGAGCGGCCCCATCTGTTCCGAGATCCTCCCCTTGAGCGTTGATCGGGAGCGGTTGACCGAATCCTTCCGTATCGTGCTCGTGCACTCAATCTTCCAGCGCTCGAGATCGTTTCTTGCCTGAGCTTCGATAGCCCCGATCTGCAGGCGGAAGAAGAAGTAGGCAGCAACGATCCCGAGAATGAACATAACAAAGGGAACAAGAATGTCGGTAAAAGTCATGACTATTTTGTGAGCGGGACGGGTATAGAAAGGATATGAGCAGGGGGTGAAGGTGATCTGATTCGCAACCGGGTGATGAGAACACAGGCAATTTTGGGGACGGTCACAGCATTATTACCGCGTCCGTAAGTTTTTTACCATTCCATCACGGTATATCGTCAATGGACAGGATGACGGAAAGAGCCCGGCCAGCGATCGATCTCATCTTTGCGGTTATTCTCCTGATAGCAACGCTTTCTACCGCGTTCTGTGTATACCAGGCGACCCGGTGGAACGGGTTCCAGGCGATCGATTTCGGGGAGTCGTCACAGCTCCTGACAGAGTCGATTCGGGCAACGAGCACCGCTGACTCCCAGGTGGTCATCGATGTCCAGATGTTCACCAGCTGGGTGAATGCGGTGAGCAAGGGGGATCGTGTCCAGGCTGCTTTCCTCAAGGAACGGTTCCGGGGGGAGTTCCGCCCTGCATTCGATGCCTGGATTGCCGGGGCAAATACGTCTGCAAACCCGATCCCGGCAGGAACTTCGTTCGATCGTCCCGAATATGCCTTGTCCAAGTACCATGAGAGTGCGGCACTGGAAGAACTGGCCACAGCAGCATTCGACCGGGGCGTTGATGCAAACACGAACGGGGACCAGTACATCTCAAACACGGTCCTCTTTGCCATTGTCCTCTTCTTCTGCGGAGTATATTCCCGGTGGGAGTCGATTCGGATACGGGCTGCATTGCTCGTTGTCACGCTGTTCATATTATCAGGTGCGATAGCTTCGCTGGGATCCCTCCTGTTAAGAGTGGGATATGTATGAGTTCATCCGGTCCGGGAAGGCTGTATCCGGTCTCTATTTTTTTTAGCCGGATGGAAAATATCTGACAGGATTCCTGAGAACGGTTGATCGCTTCCGGGCGGGGGGAATTTTCCCGGGCACGTCCAGCCCAAAAATCTGACAGAAAAATGACATATGGCCAATCTCCTTTGGTATTTTTGCGGTCCATCCAGTGGCATCATGAGGATGTAATCGGAGGGCTGGCAGGAGAGGCCCGATTCATGAAAACATATGAGATGCCCTTTGCACCGGGAAACCATTGGAAAAAAAGTGCAGGTTTTTTTCCACATTCTTTGTCTTTATCTACCCTGGAGGATGATTTTGGGATCGAACGGGGAGATCACAGGAGGGAAATAACAAGTATGACATTACACAGGAATATCAGGACATTACACCGGACAGGAACCGAAGGGACTATTAATTTTGCCGCTTTTCTGGTATTATCAGGAATGATCCTTGTCGGGCTCCTGGTACTTGCCACGCCGCCCGGGATAATGTAACGGATCGTTTTCCCAGGGCTGGAGGGAAGGAAGCGTGTCGGGACAGACGCCCAAAAACGGAGGCATCCGGTGGCATGGCAGTGTTACAGCATTCCCCCGGAACCGTGCGAACCGGGAGACCAACGCAAAGGAGAAGCTCCGCTCCGGCAACAATATGGATGTGCACGGAACAGTTCCTGAAACAGAACCAGAACGAAGAACTCAATCCGGGGGACCGGTACGATTGTTCAACCGGAAATAAGGCGGACCATGTTCGGGACACATAATTTAGCAATTTTTTTCTTTGCCGGGATTGCCCTTAACCTGGTCCCCGGGCAGGATACCCTCTATATTATCGGCCGCAGCATTGCGCAGGGCAGAAGGGCCGGCATCGTGTCGGTGCTCGGGCTCGGAACCGGCTGTACCATCCATATCCTTGCCGCAGCGATAGGACTCTATTCGCTCCTTGCCCTCTCGCCCTTTGCGTTCACCGCGATCTGCACGGCCGGAGGCCTCTACCTGATCTGGCTTGGTATCATGACGATCGCCCGGCGCACTGCTGCCCGGAAGGTCTTCACGTTCGGGAGTTCCCCCGAATCGGCGTGGCAGATCTACCGGCAGGGTGTGTTTACGAACCTGCTGAACCCGAAAGTGGCACTCTTCTTCCTCGCGTTCCTGCCGCAGTTCATTGATCCCGTCTCAAATCTTGGATCCATTTCCTTTCTCTTTCTCGGGGCGATCTTTCTCTGCACCGGTACGGTCTGGTGCCTGATTGTTGCTTTCAGTGCATCCACCCTCGCAGATACCTTCCGGGACAATGCAACGATCCAGCGGGGTTTTGAATATTTTACCTGCCTGCTCTTCATCGGACTGGGAATCGGTGTCCTGCTGGGGCAGATCTAAAATCCCCGGATCGATTTCTGCAAGGAAGGCCAGAGGCTGGGAGCTGAGCGGGAACGCGACAGCGGGCATAAGGAGGCAATGCCCGGGCGGCGGGACAAAAAGCACGAAGTGCATGAGCCCCCAAGGGCGATTTGTCAATTCCCCGCAAGTATTTCTCCTTGGCAAAAAAATCATGCATTCATCCGATCTTCCAGGCCGTTTTCAAGGAGAAGTCGGCATCGGAGTACCGGATTTCCGCAGAATCGGCAGCAGCAGTGATGACAATGCCGTTGAGGAATTCAACCGCGGCCAGCTTCCGGTTAAAAAGAGTTGATATGATGGGAAACAGGGTGATATCATGCGCAACCACGATGAGCAGGTCATTTCGCCCTGCTACGGGAAAGGATACCAGGCTTCTTAAAATCTTATTTGCATAGTGGCGGGGGTTCTGTAACGCATCTTTGGGAATCCTGTTGTCAAGCCATCTCCGGATACCCTCCGGCCCGCCGATTTCATTCCGGATAGCTACATAGGTGTCCAGGTTCACCACCGGGCTTTCAATTTCCGGCTGGCAACCGATGAGGTGGACGCGGCCGGCCGGGGCAAACCCGTCAGCGATCGCTTCCGCAGTCTTCCTGCACCGCCGGGCGACCGTATGCCCGAGAAACAGGTCATTGCCCATTATAATTTCCTGCAAAGATTCCCCGAATGCCCGGGCCAGGAAAACACCCTCCGGAGTGATGTCCATAGCTTCACGAAGCTCCTGGGGAACTCCGTAAAAGGAGTTCCTTGCGGAATGGCGCATCAGAATAATGGTTCTCCCGTCGTGGAACACATCTTTGAGAATCTCCAGAACAAAATCGCCAGGTTTCACATGCACTCATCTCCGATCGGTTTTTTTCTCCTTGAGGGATCCTGAGGATTTTTTGCCCCCCTTATTCCCAGGATGCCCGGGCCGGTTCATCCAGTATCCCGTCGGTTCAAAGAGATACATTGTTTATTGTATATATTCCGGGGGTAGTTCCCGGGATCCTCCCGAACTGGTTTAAGTGAAAATCCTGTATTTTTACATTGCTCCTCATTATCCTGAATCGCAGGAGCCTTTGGAAAGAACCACCGCATTTTTTTCCATCTTCCCTGGCCTTATATCCCCGGTTCATCAAACTAGTGATCATGCCCCTGAACTAACAGGGCAAAAGAATCCGATCATAATCCCGGAAAATATGAGAATATTGGAGGTCGATAACCAGAAAATTTCAGATAACCCGGTATTTCACGGCTCCTGGTTCTAAACCTGGAGCAAACCCTTCATCAAATCACCTTTACATCATACACTTTTCTACCCGGGATCAAATTGCGAGATCCGGGATGTGGCGTTTTTTAAATAACCCGTAATTGGATAGCCCGACATTGACAGCCACCCGCCCTGATCGGTTTATCGTAACTAACCCAGAAACAGCCCATGGATATGTTCCTCGGTTTGTGGGAGAAAATTGTCCCAAATATACCTTTGGATAATGGAGCACATGAGAAAATATCGCAGCATTTTTTTCCAACTTCCCCGTCATTATATTCCCGGTTCATCAACCTAATGATCATCCCCCTGAACTAACAGGGCAAAAAAAACCGATCATAATCCCGGAAAATACGAGAAAAAAGGAGGTCGATACCCAGAGAAGTTCAGTTCACCCGGTATTTTACGGCTCCAGGTGCCAACCCTGGAGCGAACCCTTCATCATTCACCTTTATCCATCATACATTTCTATTCCCGTGAACCGGGACACACGTTCTTTTCCAGTACTCCCAGAATTTATATAGCCGTCCCTCAAAACAAGGGATATCAAATCATCCGTCCGGAGAACTTTCTCCATCACATATTCAGGTCCATCGGGCCGATCCTTGAACAAAAAGGTTCCAGTCTCCGCCACGCTCATGCACAGATATCCTCAGGTGATTACCATCGGCAACAAAAATCTCTGGCTTATCCCGCTCATTCTTATCATCATTGCGACACTCATTTCTGCCGGCTGCACGCAACCGTTACCACCCGGGCAACCGGACACGGTCAGATTGCCAAATCCCCCTCCCGCATCGGTAAGCGCAGATCTCCAGCGCATGAGCGGGAACGTAATCCAGGGTACCGGTATCCCCGGTATGCAGATTGGGATAGAAGCCCCCCCGTGGAGATGGAATTCCGCAGCCGGTAATGCATCTCCCCTCACCGGAGAACCGGCAGAACCCGGCATGCATTTTCTGATTGCCAGCGTCTCAAAGACCTTTACGAGTGTCGCCATACTGAAGCTTGCAGAGGAAGGGAAACTATCGATCGAAGATCCCATCAGCCGCTGGCTGCCGGCCGATCTTGTTGCAAAAATTCCCAACGGAGACCGCATCACCATCCGCCAGCTCCTCGATCACACGAGCGGTATTGCGGACTATGACGAGAACGCGATCATCCTGGCCGAATACCAGGACCCGGATACCCCGGTTCCCTACCAGGCCGGCATTATGCAGGGGCTCAACGCCAGTCCGCTCTACCCGCCGGGAACAAACTACACCTACTCGAACGTGAACTATATCCTGCTCACGCTCATTGTTGACAAAGCAGCCGGGGTCCCCTACGAGGATTATGCAACCCGGGCGATCTTTGTTCCGCTGGGCATGAACGATACCTTCTTCCAGCAGACCAACCACATTCCCGGCCCCCACATGCAGGCCACCATGCCCGGCCCGGATGGTACGGCGATGGATTTTACGGACCTGTACGTGCAGTTCGACCGGGGGGCTGGCGACATTGTCAGCACAACTGCCGACCTCAACCGTTTCCACCGTGCGCTCCGCGAGGGAAAGATCCTCAGCAGGGCATCGCTAGCGGCAATGGAAAAACCCACCGCACAATCGGGCCGAGCGGGGTACGGCCTCGGTTATGCCACTGAATTTATCGCACCCGCGAACCTGACCGTGCAGGGGCACACCGGTGGGTATCCCGGATCGTTCACGTTCTGGTATTACGTGCCGGAGAAGGATACCTACGTGACCTTCAACCTGAATTCCGCGGGGAGATCCATGGAGAACCTGGGAGTCGTCCGCACGACAATTCTCACTGGGGTCAGGAACGGTACATGGGCGTGACCGAATTCTTTCGGATTGGAACATTGCAAAAGAGAGACGGTGGCCGGGTAGCGGAAACGTTCATCCCGTTCTAATCCAGATACACAACCAGACGCAGGACGCAAAAACCCTCCCGGTTCTGACCGGAACCGGGAAGAGTTCAAAAAAATTCCTGCAGGAAAACTGCTATGTCTGGTGAAATGGACCTCAAACTTGAGGCACTCTCGAAATATATCGTTACCAGCCCTTCATGGGTACGGTCCCTTGTCCTCATTCTCATCCTCTCGGGCTGTGTAGAGATCATGGCGATACTGGGGAGCGGAAGATCCCTCATGCACCCGACCCTCTTTCCCATCGTCGCCTATCTCATTCCGGCCCTTGCGGCGCTTGCCCTGACGCCCCGGCTGGCCCGGTGGTTCTCGGGGAAACTTGACTACGGCTGGTCGGGACTCACGGCTGCCATCGGGCTTGTCATCTCTATCTCGCTCTCGCCAATCCTGCTCTTCCGGTTCTCATTTCCCCTCTTCTTTGCAATCTCGCTCGCCCTGGTATTTACGTTCCGGATGCTTCTCCTTGCGGCAGTGGTCAATTTCCGCCTCACACGGGTCATGATCCCGGCCCTGCTCCACTCGGGGATCGCGATCGTGGGAGCAGCGCCATTTCTCGGCCTTGAGTTTGTCCAGATCTCCATTCTCCTCCATATCAGTTTGCAATAGGCGTCATCGCCTTCATCAACGTAATCGAACGTCCCATGAAAGCAAACTTCAAAGTCGGTCCTCTCGAACTGGCCAACGCCTTCCTCGCGCACCTCTCCGAAGGCTGCAGGAAACTCGACGACTTCGGAGTATCGGGGAACGGGTCGTCGTGCCGCAGGTATCGCTCCTCTTCCAGAGAGAGGGCAAAGAGGAGATCTTCGTAACTGTTCCCAACGTCCACCCCGGGCCCCTGGGGGAGATTGGCGGGAGCAACCTGCCAAAGATCCTTCACGGCATGCTCGGCAACGCCTCAATGGTCTTCCACGGCTCCGCCTCGCACGATTTCAACCCGGTCGATGAAGTGGAGGTAAAAAATGTGGGTGATGCGGTGCTGGAGGCACGACCGCTCACCTGCCCCAATACTTGCTGCACACCCTCAGCCCGTACCAGTGCGGGTCGGTACAGGTGCTTGCCCAGGCATTTGGCGATACCGTGCTGGTGGTGGCGACCCGGTCACCGGTTGTTACGGAGGATCTCGAATTTTCTGTCGGGTTTGCCATCATGAAAGCAGGCGAGAGATATTTCCGCCATGTTGGATTTATCGATGCGCATAACTGCATGAATGCCCTTGAAGACGGGGTCCACCCGGGAACGGAACTCGCCATGGAATATCTCAGTGCAGCGGAGACTGCGTTTGCTGCCACCGCAAAGCAGGAGCAGGGCCGGTTCTCCGCAGGATATACACACCGGTCCCTCCCGTTCTCCCGGCAGGAAGGGTTTGGCGATCTCGGGGTCCAGATCCTGGTCGTGGATACCGGCAGACAGAAGACCGCGTACGTACTCTTTGATGGCAATAACATGCAGACCGGCGCCCGGGACGAGATCCGGAAGAGACTGCTCCATCATGTCGATGAATGCGAGGTCGCAACTACCGATACCCACGTGGTCAATACGGTCTCGGGCAGGAACCAGGTGGGTCTCAGGATCGGAGTCGATGCCTTTTACCCCCTGGTTGAAGAGGCGGTTGCTGAAGCCATTGCGGATGCGGCTCCGGCCCGTTCGGCCGGTGCCACAGCCTGGTGCCGGGGGATTGTGGTCTTCGGGTCGCAGCGGATCTCCCAGATCGCTTCCACGGTAAACGGCATGATGGGATTTATTATCCCGGTCGCCGTCATCATCCTCATGGGTGCCTTCCTCACCACCGCGATGGCATATATCCTGCTGGTGTACTAAAAAGGGCTTGCGCAGCCATGCCGGGCAGGGGAAAACCCGGCACCGAAGAGTCTTCCGCATTATTCCGGAGATAGCGTATTTTCCGAACCAACGCCATAAACAGCGAACAAAAACCCGGGAGAAAAACTCCGGGTAAATTTTTTTTCGTCAATAATGGGAACTACAGGTACCGGTGGGATGAAAAGATCCGGAATACCATTCCGGCTCTGGAGAGATCATCGTTTTTCCGTTACGCGCTGGTCCGCTCCAGGATAAGGATAGTGACCCCATCTCTTCCCAGGAGGGGGAACCCCTTGATCCCCAATTTCAAGATTTCTTGTTGAACTTATGTGGTTATCGCCCAATGGGAAGATACCAGAGAAGCGGGGAGAAAAAGGATGAAGAGGGTGAGCCCCTGAGAGCGACTCCTCAATTCTTGGTAAGGATTTCTCCGGTAATCATATAGTTCATTGATGGTGATGGGGGTTGAGACCCCCATACCCCCAGATACGATTAACTCCACCGCCGCCGAAGGGAAAGCCCCCGCGGTAGATCAATGACGGAAAATAAAAATGATAGGAAACCTCCCTGCCCCGCCGTGCCTAAAGAGAGGCCCTGAGGCGGGAGAACATCATTACGCCGGATCATGGTACAGATTTCCATGCTCCGGGTGCGAACCCGACCGGTTCATGTGCGTTTCTCCCGAGCAAAATTTCCGGCTGGCACGTTCCGGTAAAAAAAGGAATAAATACTATTTTTTTTGCTTAATGTGTCCGCTTACCCGTATTTACCGAGGATATTACCGCCACGGCAAGGCAGAGCACCACCCCGAACGAGAAAGCAATGGAAAAGCCGGCCGAGAGCACTGCGGGCGATGCGGTGATCACGTGCCGGTACGCCATCATGCCGACGACCACCTGCACCACAATGGTCCCGAATATCGCAACCCCGAAGACCGAGCCGGTATTGCGAACCGTCATCATCACGGAGGAGGCTACTCCTTCGCCCTCCTTCTGCCCGGCTCCCAGGATCTGGCTCATGTTCGGGGGGAAGAATAATCCTATCGCAAAACCGATGAGCAGCATGGTCCCGATGATGACCGGAAGGCCGGTTGTAGCTGAAAAGCGGGTGAAGAAAAAGAAGGCGGCAGCGGCGATAAGAGCGACACAGGTTGTAGGAAGACGAGATCCATAGCGGTCCGACAGGGCCCCGGAGACCGGGCCAACCAGGATCATCGCTACTGCGGGAATCGCAAGCAGGAGACCGGCGATCTCCGTTGATCGTCCCTGGACGTTTTCAAGGAAGAAGGGCAGCAGGAAGATCAGGCCGTTATAGACGGCCATGAGCAGGAAACCGGCAGCATTACCGAGCAGGTAGTTTCGCGACGAGAAGAGGCGCATATCGACAAGCGGGGCCCGGCACCGGTGTTCATGGACAAAGAACAGGACCCAGAGAACAGCTGATGCAAAGATACTGGTGAGAATAGGTGCAGAGGTCCAGCCAAACTCAAGTCCCTGGTTGAGGGGAAAGAGAAGCGTGATGAGGGCCATGAGGATCAGCATTGCACCAGCGGTGTCGAAACCTGATGGGGATCCCGAGGGGACATCATGGGGAAGATACCGGGCGGCGAGCAGGACCGCGATAATGCCGACCGGCACATTGATTAAGAAGATCCAGTGCCAGCTCAGGTATTCCGTGATAAATCCCCCCAGGATGGGGCCGGCTGCAATCCCGAGCGAGACCACCGTTGCAAGGATCCCCAGCGCCCATCCCCGCCTGCTTGGCGGCAGGTACAGGAGGATCATGGCCGGGGCAAGCGCCTCAAGGGCCGCCCCGCCGATTCCCTGGACCGCCCGGAACGCGATGAGCTCATAGATTGTTACCGATACCCCGCAGAGGAGCGATCCGATCGTAAAGAGGACAAAACCCGCAATGAAGATGCGGCGGAACCCTTTGAGATCGCCTAACTTCCCAAAGACGAGGAGAAGACCCGCCAGCACGAGAAGGTACGCAAGCACTACCCACGATACGATGCTGATGTCGACATCAAAGGAAGAAGCGATCGTGGGGAGTGAGATATTAACGATAGTGGAGTCGAGGGATGCCATGAACGCGGCAAAGGCGATGATGATAAGAGCAAGACGGTGTTTACGGGTGATCTCTTCCGGGTTCACGGGCATATAATGGAGTTCACCCTAAAAAACACTTATAGCTAACGGGAGAAGCGATCTCAATGGGGGGAATTCTCCTACCGGACATCCTGCAACAATTTTTGGAAAAATGACCGCAGGTTAAAATATCTTGCAGAGAACGGGCTATTGTATGCTGTTTATCGCAATGGTGAAATTCAAAAAATCCCTGGGGAAGGAAGTTGTGGCGCAGAACCTCAGGGACATCGGGACTGACACAAAAGGAGAGATCAAGGTCCAGGGCATCTGGTGGACCCTGGGAAGGTATGATACGATCGTCATGTTTGAAGCGCCTGACGAAAAAGAAGCCATGAGAATGGTCCTGATACGGGCGGACCGGATGGATATCGAGATGCTGGTCGCGGTACCGGCAGATGCATAGAGTCCTGACGGGCCGGCCTGAACACAATCATTGATTCCTGCATTCTCTTTTTTCTCATCTCCCCAAAGATTCCATTAAGGAGAGTCCCTAAACCTTCCTACCTTGTTGCGATAACCAGGTTAAAACAACAGTAATAATTGAGAGTGAGACAGGGTTTTTTTTAAAAACGGATAGTGCATCTCCAAAAGATAAAGCGGGTCACCCATCCAAAGGAGACGGCGTAAATGCCTCATCGGGAAAAGATCTCCGGATCGGAACATGCGTGTCGCATGTCTTGGTATTAGTAGCAGCTGGGGGAATTCTTCTCGTGTGAACCGGTGTGCAGGTGCCACAAGCCTTACAATCATGCCGGCGATTGGATCCCTCGAAACCTCTCTGGATTACCTGGGTGCTACCACAGGATGGACAGATCGGCACACCGGATATGATGAATCCGGTGAAACGGCCGACGAGTTTATTGAAGAACTCTTCAGCGATCATTTTACACAAATCCGTGATTTATAATTCTTTTGTTATTCCAGTCTTAAAAAAAGACCTTTGACTGAAAAAAAATTTTCACTCATCATAAGAACAGGATCATGGGCCATACCGGACAGTCCTTGTCAACACACACACTTGAAAACAGAATCTTGAGACCAGAATCCCGTCGTGTAAAGGAACTCTATATGTGTTTTCAGAACGTTTTTTAACGGGAATATTTATGAAAAATGAAAATGCGATTCAGGTGACAAAGGAGAGAAGGGACCTGATTATCTCCGAAATAAAGAATTATTTTCTCAAGGAGCGGGACGAGGAGATGGGTGACCTTGCAGCGGGCCTGGTTCTGGATTTCATTATGGAGAAAACTGCACCGGATACAACCAGGGGATCTCTGATGCTCATACCTATATGCAGGATGCGGCAGAAGATCTTCTATCGCTCCAGAAGTAATGCTGCCGGCTTCAGCCTGGCAGCGGCTCCGTGCAAATTTTATTGGGAATCGCTCCCACGATCTCCAGCGGTGGGAGGAATCTCCTGCACCCGTGTTTTTAAAAATCCTGCAATAACGTCACCGGGGTTTTAGAAGAACATGGACAAAAAAGGATCGTATATCACGGTTCGCCATTCTCACCGGGCCTGGGTGTTTTCTTCCCAGAGCCCGAATGAGTTGCCCTCAGGGTCAACGCAGTTGGCAAGAAAACCCATTCCCGGTACTGCCATCTTCTTTGTCACGATCTTCCCCCCGAGACTTTTCACCTGCTCCATTGCATCGTCAATGGAAGGCACCCCGAAATAATTCAATATACGCTGCGAAGGCTCCATACGCTTTCCCATACCACCCCCGATTCCCGGCGTCCCGTCCAGGTTTGTGGTTGTGATGAGGTTGTACTGCATCGCGGGAAATTCATTGAATTTCCAGCCTAAAAGGGCGGAATAGAATCTCTTCGCTCTCTCGATATCATCTGCGGGTATATCAAAATGAACAATCGTTGCCATTTTAAGATCTTCAAGAACCCTCATTAGGAGACAAGATAATAAAATTTTTTATTAAGGCAACAAAATCATCTTCTGCGGTAAATAAAATCATCTTCCTGGGGTAAACAAAGTCACTCATTTATGTCCCGGTACCGCCAACGATCGCAGGTAACCATCATGTCAGCGTACCAAATTCTCCTCATCCTCATCGCAACCGCAGCACTCCTCGCTTGCGAGTGTACCCAACCTGCCGCATATCAGCAACCAGTCTCCGCGATACCGGCAATAACTATGACCGTCCCGACCGCTTCGGTACCGGTCGCCAGCCAGGATGGCATCAATCTTGCCTACGAAATTGAACTTGTCCAGGCAGGAAACACCACCCCCACGGTGGAAAAAATTGAAGTCTTCGACCCGGCTACCGGAACGGTCCTCTATACCGCTGATGGAGAACTGCTCGCTGCCCTGTATCACCCGGCAGCAGTCCCGCCGCCTTCCGCTCCCGAGCTCCGGAATGGCACGGGAAAAGTCCCCCGGCCCCGTATTTCCCTCTGGTTCGTGGTCAGCCCCGGTGCCGTGCCGGACCGGCTCTCCCACCGCCTCACCCTGAACCAAACCGCTACCGGGCTACCCCTTGCAACGGTAATCGGGGCTGAAGTTGCCGTACGTAAAGATCTGACACCGGTGATTGTCGGTTTCCCGATGAAGGGCACGGGCTGGCTTGCCATGGAGACGACATCTCCTCTGACGCACCATTTCAGTGCGCAGATCACGGTAGACGGGGTAACCCGTGTTCCCCAGCGGTATGCACAGGACTGGATCCTCCTTGACCCGGTAACGGGGCTGGCAGCCGCCGGCAATGCATCGCTTGCGAGAAACTACTACGGATTTGGAAAAGAGATATATGCCGTTGCTGACGGGACAGTCATGAGCGCCCTAGACGGACTCCCCGATATTGAAATAATATACTCCGCCCCAACACCCACCATCGAGACCCTGGCCGGGAATAACGTGATCATTGGCATAGGAAATAAGAAATACACCTGTTATGCCCATATGGTCAACGGCTCGGTCCGTGTGAAGGCCGGCGATATTGTCAAAGAAGGCCAGGTCATTGGCCTGATGGGCAACAGCGGCAACTCCGATCTCCCGCACCTCCATTTTCAGGTTGTGACGGATACCCCGTCGTTCCTGGGCGCAGAGGGCTATCCCCATGTCTACCGTTCCTTCAATGTGACCGGCAGGGTCAATGAGACCCTGGCAGGCGAAACGTTTTCGACATCATCCATGGACAGGGCATGGTCGGACTTCGGCAGGTTTGTCACGTTCTTCCCACCGGTTCACCAGGAGAACCGGCTCGTCGAGAACAACGCCGTTGTCCGGTTCCCCTGAATCACTCTGTTTTTTACATATTTCCGGTCCAGGAGCGGCGAGGAAAATTCCCCTGTGGATTCCCACGGCCTTTCCAGGGCTCAAAAGCCGGTAAATAAATGTTAATACCATCTTGTCTGGGGAAGATCCTCCGAGTGTAGTCATCCTCACTGCCCCCATCACGCAATGCATAAATTGCCACCAGTTTGAGTATAATGCATGGAGCTCCTACGGATCGAAAGGAATTCGCTCATCTGCCTTGCGATAATCTGTGTAATTTTTTTATCCGCAGTCCCGGTACAGGCCGCCGAAACATCGCATCCCTTCACCGCCAATGATCTGGTAATGCTCCAGAGAGTTGGTGCACCATCCCCGTCGCCGGATGGAAGCTGGATTGTCTTTCCCCTGCGCAGTACCGATCTGGCCGGGAACCGGGGGCTCATCAGCCTCTGGATGATCCACCCCAACGGGACCGGCCAACGCCAGCTGACCTTTCCGCCGGGAAATGACGCAGATCCCTGCTGGGTGCCGGACAGTTCGGCCGTGTATTATCTCTCAACGCGTTCGGGCAGTTCCCAGGTATGGAAGATCTCCGTAGCCGGTGGAGATCCTGTGCAGGTAACGAATCTCTCCCTCGATCTCGCGAACCTGAAGTGCTCGCCGGACGCAAAGGCCCTGGCATTCACCATGGAGGTATTCCCGGGTCCCCGCTATGATGATACCGCAGCCCGCATGGAGACGATCGCCCAGCAGAATTCATCCGGGCAGATCTATGATTCCCTCCCTGTCCGTCACTGGGACACCTGGGAAGACGGGCGGCAGAACCATATCTTCGTCATGTCCCTGTCGACCGGGATACCCTTTGATGTCATGAAGCAGATGGATGCCGACAGCCCCTCGCTGCCCTTTGGCGGTTCCGAGGAGTACACGTTCACCCTGGACAGCGCCGGGATCGTCTTCTCCGCTGCCGATACCGGCCGGGAAGAGATGTGGAGCACCGAACACAGCCTTTACCTCACCTCCGTTGACGGAACAGGACTGCCCGTCAATATCACCCCGGCAAACAGGGCATGGATTACCCAGCCGGCCTTCTCCCCGGACGGCAGGACGCTTGCATTCCTCGCGATGACCCTCTCAGGGGCCCAGATCCGGCAGGCTCTCGAACAGCAATGGCAGGATCCTGTTCCCCCGCACAACCTGATCGTCTCGGGGCTTGCCTATACGTGGGATGCAGCAAAACCTGCGGGAAGCAAAGTGACTGCGGTGACGATACACGGTCTCCCGCTCTACCCGAACTCGAGCTACACGGTCTCGACCGTCGCCTACCTTGCGCTGGGTGGTGACGGGTACACCACATTTTCCCAGGGAACCAACATGACCTATGGTCAAGGAGATATCAACGCCCTTGTGTCCTATATCGGCTCATTGCCGCAACCGGTAACTGCACCAGTTGATGGGAGAATACAGCGGATTAACTGATGGGGATCCGTAATCAGCAACATTTTTTCCACGGGTGTTATTGGGAAATTATTTTGGCGAGTCCGGCTCTAAAAAATCGGCTCTGTAGAATTCATCGTTTTCCTGTTACTTGCTAATCCTCTTCAGTATAGGTGAGGGTGACCCCCACTCCCCCCCAGAGGGGGATGCATCCCAAGGGGAGCGCCCCCTTGACCCCCCATGTCGGAAGTTCTCATCGCCTTTCTGAAGTTATCACTCAAAGGGAGAGGCCCGAATGGCGGGGGCGGAGGCACGAAGTGCGTGAACCCTCCAAGAGCGAATCCTCAATTCCCCGTAAGAATTTTCCTGAAAATCAAAGTTCGAAATAATCGGTTTCGGGATTTTTTCTGATTTTTCAAATTATGATACCCGCCGCAACTAAATGGGGCTTCCTGTACGGCGGATCAAGGACTAAAAAATAAAAATGCCCGGAAACCTCCTTGCCCCGCCGTGCCTCGGAGAGGCCCCGAGACGGGGGGTCATCATTACACTAGATCAGGGTACCGATTTTCAGGCACCTTTGGCGAACATCCCGTTCATGAGCGTGTCGCCAGGGAAAATTTTCCGACTTTTCAAGCCCTGATTATTTCCGTAAAATATCAGGTTACCAGCAATTCCGTACCGGCCCGGCATCACGAAATATACCGCGGCCCTCAGTGCCGGGTGCCTGAAGGTTTTTCCAGGGTCATGATATAGGAAAACCAGTTCCCGGAAAATTCCTTTTGGGTAAATCCGGCAGCACCCGCCAACCGGGTAACGGTACTGCGGGTCTGGAAATGCGGATCGCGGATCGTCTCCTCCACAAGCAGGATGCCACCGGGCCTGAGTGCGGCAAAAAGTTCGGGCAATGCAGCATCACGGTCGGGGATCTCGCCCAGTACCGTTATCAACACAGCCCGGTCGAACTGTTCACTCCCGACTTTCCCTTCGCCAATACCTGCCTGGAGGAACCGGATATTCGTAAGGTTTGCAGCACGAGCCCGGTCCTCCACCTCCTGCAACATTCCCTCCTGGAGATCCATTGCCGTTACTTCGCCCCCGGGTCCCACAGACCGGGCTAGCGGGATGGTGAGACGGCCCGGGCCGCAGCCTGCATCCAGCACGCTCATGCCAGGCTTCACCTCAAGGAACCCGATCGTCTTGTGTGTGCGTGCGCTCACTCCGCCAGAAGACGGGGGATCCAGCAACCATTTCATCCAGACGGGGCAGGGAAGGGTGTAATGACGCGATGCAAAACGCCAGGCAAGGGAGATGATGACGACCAGCGCGATGAGAATTACCGGGATGAGCAATAGGGGGATAATGGGAGGTCCTGACATAAATAGGGTGAGATGGTGTGATGCATATATTTTTTTGATAATCCCTTGGTTCATTTTTTGGCGGAACGAGCATTACTCCTCTTTCCATCTCTGCACTCCTTCCGGCATGGTTACGGGAAGAAACGGGCAGAGAAAAAACGGTCGTGTGCAGGCATCCGGGATGATATTGCCAGCAGAAAACCCGGCTCGGGAAAAAAGAGTCTGGAATAAATAGCACCACCATCTGAAATATAGTGAAATGGCCGTCGCGGAAGCTGCCGGAACGAAAAGTGGTTCGCGACTTTTGTACGTGGATAATCTCCGGATCCTCCTGATCTCCCTTGTCATCACCACGCACTGCTCAATCACCTACGGGGGCCCCGGCAGCTGGTACTTCCACGATCCGGGCAATGCTGCCGGAACACCGTTCATCCTGTGCATGATCGATTCGCTGAACCAGTCGTTCTTCATGGACTTTTTCGTGCTGGTCTCGGCCTATTTTATCGTGGGGCCGCTCCAGCGCAAGGGAAGGGAGCGCTTCACCCGGGACCGGCTGGTGCGGCTCGGCATCCCGCTTGCTGTCTGGCTCCTCTTCATCAACCCCCTGCTCATCCTCATCGTCAAGCTCGGCACAGGGACACTTCCCATGGATCTGGAGACTCTCCTGGACCCGGTCAACGGCCCCGCACTCGGGCCCATGTGGTTTGTCTTCTTCCTGCTCGTGGCAACCTTTGCGTACCTGCTCTGGACCGGGTTGGACCGGCCCGACCAGGCCATTGACCGGAAACCGCACTCGTTCCCCGGTATTATCTCCATCGCAGCCCTTGGACTTCTCCTCGGGATGGTCACCGCTGGAGTCCGTTTCTTCCTGCCCATAGGATCAACGTGGCTCTTCAATTTCCAGATCCCGTTTGCCCCGCAGTATCTTGCCATGTTCATCATAGGGATATACGCGGCACAGAACAACTGGTTCGACTCGATCCCCGCCCGGGTAGGCCGGGCCTGCACCGTTGCGGCCCTGCTGCTGGTCGCAGTCCAGCCGGTCATCCTGTACCTGTTCACGGATTCCGCATCAGGACTCACTCCCTTCATTGGTGGCGGGTTTCACTGGCCGGCAGTATGCTACGCGTTCTGGGAGTAGATGACAGGAGTGATGATCATCACGGCCATGCTCTGGATCTTCTCGCTCTGGTTCAACCGCGAGGGACCGGTCACCCGGGCCATGGCAGGAGATTCCTATACCGTCTATATCATCCACCCGGTTGTACTCGTTCTCCTGTCGATGGCATTTACCGGCATTGCCATCCCCTCGCTAGCCAAGTTTGCCATCGTGCTGCCGCTGGCAATCGGCTGCACGTTTGCCCTTGCTCACGGGATCCGGGCAGTGCCCGGTGTGACAAAAGTGCTCTGATACCGGCGATGCTCCATCCGGGAGGAACCCGACGGGACCGTTGGCCCGGGTTCCTCCCCATGGATAAGTGCAAGAATTTTTTCACTCAACGACGGATTTATCCCTTTTTCTCAATAATAATCAGATGCGAGTAACCTTCCGTAACCAACCCGGCAGAGACCAGTACACTCCGGCGGGAGTGGAGGAAGGTAAGGATCGTTGGGGAGCAACGATTCCCGATCAGTGGATGTGAAGTATGAGATCTGAGAAAGTGATGTTTTTCACGGAAAAAGAAGAAGAATTTGCCAATCTTCTCATTAAAATCGGGACGCAGAGAAATGTAGCCAAGGTGCTGGTTTTTCTTGCAAATATTCCCGAAGCAACGTCGCGGGCCATTGAACGGGGAACCGATCTGCGCCAGCCGGAAGTCTGTGTTGCCATGCGGCACCTGGCGGGGATGAACTGGGTTAAAAACCGGGATTTCAAGAAAGAGACCAAGGGCCGCCCCCGTAAGGTGTACCAGCTGGCAAAACCGCTCAATGAGATCATGGACAACATCGCGAGTGAGAAGAAGAAAGAGACCAGCGCACATCTTGCCCGCGTGAAGCAATTGCGGAACTATATCAGTTGAAGATAATCTCTTTTTTTCCCGGCGAGCCGGAAAAACCCGGGAAGGATCGGACCGGTGTCCGATCCGGGGTATGATTATGCCGGTGGATGGCAGCACATTCCGGCGCTGAACCCCCCACGTGTCGGGTCTTTCGCACAGTGGAAAAACCGGGAAATAAAAAAAAAGATCTATTAACCATAAACGCACACCGGTTTTACATGTTTGAATCAGGCAACAAACCTGTTGTTGAAGACACCGAAGAGAACCGGGCAATCTGCAGGAAGTACTGCAGGAACTGCCAGAACTACCGGAAATACTGCCTGGGTAAATTCCAGCCAACCGAACTTTTCTGCGCCTGCGGCCAGTCGTCTGTCCCGGACATGAAACTGCTCGGCTGTTACTGCACGGGCTGCGAGGTCTACACAAAGTACCACCTCCGCGGCGGATTCTTCTGCGTCCGTCGATAAAAACTATCTTTTTTTCCGCATACCTCCGGCAGGATTACCGGAGGATAACCAGAATATACCGGTATTTTTCCTGCGTTGAAATGATTGCGTTTCAACAGGGCAGAGATAGTCCGGCAGTCGAAGTTCTTCCTTAAAAAAAACTATTGTCTCGGAGAAATTAAGGACCCCATGGGACAAGAAAACCTATAATCCATCATTGCCCACTAAGGATAAATATGATAAATCCTGCCAAGAATATTCCCGAAGATACGGAAGAGAACCGGCAGATTTGCCGCAAGTACTGCACCATATGCCCGAATTACAAAACCCATCACCTGGAAAAATTCGAGCCCCCCGAGCTCTTCTGTGCCCGGGGCAAGTCCTCCTGCCTGGAGAAAAAAGAGATCAGGTGTTTCTGTCCGGGCTGCGAGATCTTCGACAAGCACCATCTCCGCATTGGTTTCTTCTGCGTGAACGGTTAGGCATTCATTTTTCCGCTGAAGAAAACGCTCATGAACGGGAGGTCACACCCGAAGCATAAAAATCAGGGTCACGACATACCCCCCTTCAGGGCGTCCCCGAGATACGGTCACCCTCATATACGGTGAAGAGGGCCGGCAAGTAACGGGAAAACAATGATTTCTTACGTTAGCAAAATTCTGCTCTGTAGAAATCCTTGCGGGGAATTGACAAGTCGCTCTTGGGGGCTCACGCACTTCGTGCTTCCGCCCCCGCCGCTCGGGCATCCCCCCATAGAGCGATAACCTCATACGGTCGATGAGAATTTCCGAAATGGGGTCAAGGGGGTAGCCCCCTTGGGATGCCTCCCCCTCTGGGGGAGAGAGGGGGTCACTCTCCTATATTCCGAAGTGACTGGCAAGTAACGGGAAATCGATGATTTCTACAGAGCCCCAAATTCTTACCGGGATCACTGAAAAATGGATCTGCGAGGGCCCTACTGGCTGACACCTCATAGTTCTGGTATCCGGGGGAGAGAGCACATACGCGTCCCTACACGGTCCCGGAGAATTATGCACCGGGGAACGATTGCCCCTGCGACTGTCCCCCGAACGGCATAGAGAAATGAAGCTGCTCGATGACCCACCGGCTGCCGGTGTTCCGCAGCACGATCGTTGACCTGCCCTGCAGCGTCTGCTTCTTTTTCCCGTCAGTCGTGAACGTAATCGCGCTCTTTGACGTAGCCCATGCCACCCTCCCGTCACCAAAGATCTTCCGGTCGGTAAATTCTACCGAAAGGATAGTCGCCTGGCTCATATCACTCTTGATCTGCCGGATGAAGTCGTCATGATTCCCAATCACTTCATCAGGACCGCTCCCAAAGCCGGTGATGGTGGGGGAGAAGATAGCCGATAACGTTGTTATGTCCTTTTTCTGGTAGGCCGTGGCATATGCCTGGATTGTTTCCCGAACTTCTGCTTCAACCGCTGCGGTGAGTTCCATAGCAATCGGTTAGCGATATTGCGCTATTATAGTTGTCACTTGCATCCGGGACTGCATGTAGTAAACATCAATGGGGGGTCAGGGAATCGGCACGGGATCTGATGCCCCCATGACGACCGGTTGAACCCGACAACCTTCAGGTACGGATCGTATGGCTTAATCTGGATTTGAGGAGAAATATTTTTTTGTAATTTATTTATCCGGGCAGGAATCATGGAAGAACTCTATCCGCTGCTGAAGTCCGTCATCATCTTCTTCCTTCTCGTAGTCTTCATCCAGCTCCTGAAGCGGCAGGGTATCTTCAATGATTCCCACCAGCCGGTCTTCAACCGGCTTGTCACGGAACTGGCGCTGCCGGTCACCATCTTCTCCACCCTTGCCATCTCCAAAATCCATGCCGACCAGATCCTTGCAGCAACCGTCATGGTCTCTACGATTGCTGTCTGCTGCTTCCTCGCGTACGTTGCATGCCGGGCCATGAAACTCTCATACGGAAAGACCGGGGCGCTTGTCATGCTTGCCGGCATTGGCAGCACCTCGACCATGGCCTATCCCCTGATCCGGCAGACCTTCGGGGCGAACAGCGAAGCGCTGACACTGGGCCTGATCGTCGAGGAGTTCGGGGCCTGCATCCCGTATTTCATCATAGGTGTCCCCATCACCGCATGGTTCGGCAGCCGTGAGACAAACCAGGCCTCCGAGGTCTGGCCCGTGATTAAAAATTTCTTTGTCTCGCCCATCTTCATCGCGTTCATTCTCGGGCTGTGCGTCTCTCAGGTCCCGGCAGCATCATCAGTCATGGCGGGGGATTTCTTCACCACCTTCTTCGGGTACTTTGCAAACGGCCTCGAGATCCTTGTTGCGGTCTCGCTCGGCCTCATGCTCCGACCCATCGACCTGCGCCCCATCCTCCCGCTCTTCGTGCTCATTGTCAGCATCAAGCTCTTCCTCAACCCGGCCCTCATCTTCTTCGGGGCAACCGGGCTCGGCCTCTCCGGCCTTGCTACGGAGATTCTCGTCATCGAAGCCGCGATGCCATCCGGCGCGATCGCAGCGGTCGTGGCCGGGCGGTACGGGTGTGACGGGGCGCTGGCATCCGCTCTCGTCATTGCCACCTACCTTGTCAGCCTTGCGACTATTCCCCTCATGATCTTCCTCCTGCTGTGACTGCCATGAACCCGATTGTCTACCCCCTGGGCAGTTTCATCCTGATGTTCCTCCTCATCATCCTGATAGTCCAGCTCCTGAAGCGGCGAGGAGTTTTTAACGACAGCCACCAGCAGGTCTTTGACCGGCTCGTGACGGAGTTTGCCCTGCCGGCGATCGTCCTCACCACGACCACCATCCGGGCCGAATGGATCCTGCCCGTGTTCATCGTGATCGGGGCAGTCCTGGTTACCATGCTTGTTGCCTGGGGTGCGTGCAGGATCTTCAAGCTCACCCCGGCCGTTACGGGTACCATCGTGATCCTCTCCGCGTTCGGGAGTACCTATACCGTAGGCGGACCGGTCCTTGGCGCCGTCTTCGGGCTCCAGAGCCAGGAGGTCGCCCTTGGCCAGGTGATCGGGTCGGTCGGGTTTGCCCTCCCCTTCTTCACGCTCGGCATCCTTGCCGCCCGCTACTTCGGTCTTGCGGAGAAAGGAGAGAAGATCTCCCTTCCGTTATTCTTAAAAAGTATCTTCTCCTCGCCGATCTTTCTTGCCTTCTGGCTGGGCCTCATCGTATCCATACTCTTCTCCACGTTCCATCTCCCGGGAGCGGATATTTACACGGATATCTTCACCGATTTCTTCGTCGTCATCCAGCATGCGGTCAACCTGCTGGTCTGGATCGCGATCGGCCTCCTGCTGCGCCCGGTCCGGCTCCGTCTCCTCGTCACTGTCCTGGCTCTCGTTTCAGCCATCCACCTGCTGATCCTGCCGGCACTCGTTTTTGCAGGGGGAGCTGCGGCCGGCCTCCCGGTTATGCAGCAATCTGTTGCCTTCATCATGGCCGCACTGCCCTCGGGAGCGATTGCAGCGGTCGTGGCCGACCGGTACGGGTGCGACGGGAAACTCGCATCGGCCATTGTTATCTGTACCTATCTCCTCAGCCTCGTGACGCTGCCCCTCTTCCTGATGCTGGTCCCCGGTTTGTAAAGAATGATCTCGGCTAAAGAGCTGGGGGAAGACGACAAAAAGCCGTATCGGCACTGCCAGGGAAATGTGCTCTATAGAGATTCTTGCAAGGAATTGAGAAGTCGCTGCCATGACTATCTCATATCCATGGAGCCCTTGGCTCAACCGCCATGTACACTCTTGGGGGCTCACCCATCCCGTGTTTTTTACCGCCACCATGGTATCCCCCTATAGCGATAATTTCAAAAGGTTGACGAGAACTTCAGAAATGGTGGTCAAGGGGGCTCCTCTTGGTATGCCTCCCCCTCTGGGGGAGAGAGAGGGTCACCCTCCTGTATCATGAAGCGAACTGGCAAGTGATGGGAAAATGATGATTTATCCAGAGCAGGAATATGAAACAGCTTTAGGGATGCAGTATCGATTGTGCTGCGCAATCCGCAGAACCGCGGGTCAGAATCTCCGGGTAAAAACCGACCACAAAACACTTGATGCCCCGCAGGAAATCTTCTTATCCAAAGGTTCAGGTTTTTTCATGAACTCATCATCGCCGGAATGCGGAGAGGCGCATTCCTATACCCTGGAACAGCTCGGCTGGACAGATGAACACAAAGAAGCGTTCTCAAAATATCCCGATTCCTATGTAGCGGGCCGCGTAACCTGCCGGCAGAAGACCGTCTGGGAAGTGTTCCTTGAGAGGGGAGCCGTCATGGCCGGGATCTCCGGCGCACTGCGGAAATCCTGCCGCTTTCCCGCGGTGGGGGATTTTGTTGTCCTGCTCCACCAGCCGGAGGCCGGGAGCACAACGATCGTGGATATCCTCCCGCAGAAGACCCGGTTCACGCGGGGCGCCGCCGGAAGGGAAGGCACCGACCAGGTCATTGCGGCAAATATCGATACCGTCTTCATTGTCACCGCGGCCGGACATGATCTCAGTGCCCGCCGGACAGAACGCTACCTGGCACTCGCCCATGCATCCGGTGCCCGCCCGGTGATCGTGATCAACAAGTCCGATCTTTCGAAAGACCCCGCCTCGCTAGCAGAGGAGATCCGCCCGGTCTCGTCCGGCATACCGGTGATCCCGGTCAGTGCCCTGAGCGGAACGGGCATCGGTCGGCTCGAAGAGTTCCTGGCTCCGGGCAGTACGATCGCTCTTATCGGCTCATCGGGAGTTGGCAAGTCCACCCTGATCAACCGGCTCCTAGGCGGGCAGGTCCAGGAGACCTCGGGCACCCGGGACTTTGATGGAAGGGGGCGCCATACCACGACCGTCCGCCAGCTCTTTCTCCTGGAAGGCGGAGCGCTCATGATCGACAACCCCGGGATCCGGGAAGTCGGGATCGGCACGGCCTCGTCAGGCATGGATGACACGTTCCCCGAGATCCCTGAGCTTGCAGAGGAATGCCGGTTCTCAGACTGCCGGCATGAGCAGGAACCCGGCTGTGCGGTACGGGAAGCTGTTCGCAACGGAACCCTCCCGGCGTCACGGCTGGAGAATTACCACCGGCTCATGCGGGAGCTGGCGTTCGAGCAGGACAAGGCGGAGATGGGAGTTGCCCGGACGGAAAGGAAACGCTGGAAAGGGATCACGAAACTCGGCAAGGAGATCGCCCGGGGAGGGGGTGCGGGAAGGGGCTGGTGATTTCCCCTCAGAGGACACCCATTTTTCCGGAAAACCAGTACCATACCTATAACCGATGACAACCGTAATGAGCATCAGGACTCATACCATGGAATTTCTTTCACTGATACGACCAAAACGCCAGGATTTTCTCACCACAATGACACCGGCAGAGCAGGCGACTATGACGCAGCACGCGGAATATGTCAGGGACATGATTGCCCAGAGACAGGTTTTACTGCACGGGGGAGCACCGGACGGGACCATCAGTGTTCTTGTCTATCGTGTGGGTTCCGCGACCGAAGCCCGGCGCCTTTTTTACAGTGACCCGGCCGTTATTGCCGGTATCGGGTATCCCGAATTGTACCCCCTTGCTATCGGGCATCTTGCCGCGAACTGATCGTTTCCTCACGGTTTTCCTGACGGAAGGGAGCCCGGGGGATTAAAAACCGGCAGCATTTTTTACCGTTTGAGATCGCCGGGCCCGTACGGTCGGGCAGGTGAAGGCATCCTCTCGTTTTCGATACCTATGAGGACAATTTTAAAAAAAACCTGCGAAAAAATTTCTGTAACCTTGCCTCAGGCTGGATCAATGAAAAGAAAATTACCGGCGCCGGAGCACCATGAACCCGAAGCCAAGGGAGATAGCACCTATGACGACAGCAGGATCGACCGGGGATGCCGGTGTTGATGAGGGCCATGGCGTGGGGACACTTTTCGTTGACTTCACCGGGGGAGGAATTGTCGCTGTTGTTACCGGGGTAACCGGGGTTGTAGCTGTCATGAGATTGTTGGGGACTGGAGGGAGCACGGCATAGAATTCGATACGGTTACTGCCGGTCACCGTGACGGTCCCGGCGTAATCCTGGAACAATCTCTTCGTTGCACGCACGGCGAGGGTTCCCGTTTTGTCGGTATGATACGTGATCGGACTGGTTCCAATGTTGACGTTCTCCAGCCAGATGGTCGCACCCTGGGGATCGGTGTCGAAAAAGATATTCCCCCCGGTACTTGCCGGGGTTGTTGTCGTGGTATTTGACAGGGCACAGACCGTACCAACGGGGATCAGCAGGAGCAGGAAGACCAGGCATACAGGGGGAATGGATTGTTTCATAGTGTTACTTCCTTAAAGCGATAACCCGAATCCTTCAGGTGATGGTACCGTAGTAGTTATTTTACCGGGATGCCGGCAATCGTCCCGGGGTCCCGTTTTTTTCGCCACGGTGGTACCGTATTTTTTGTTAAAAAATTGTGGTTGTCGGGGTAATTATAATCATAGGATGCCTGAGATTCTGGCAATGGGAACACTTGCTCCTTTCAGGTAACGAAACGCAAAATCCCCGGAGTGAGCAAAGGTATATCGCGCCCTTTGCAGAAATATTCAGATGAGAGATCCTGACAACGTATGTCGTGCTGCTGCGGGGCGTGATGCCTTCGGGCAGGAACAAAGTACCGATGGCCCGGTTGCGTGAGGTGCTTGAAAGAGCCGGCTTTGCCCATGTCCGCACGTATATCCAGAGCGGCAATGCTCTCGTTGATTCGGAACTTCCGGCGCAGGAAGTTGAAACGACCGTTCATGGGATCATCAGGAGCCAGATGGGGGCCGATCTGGCAATCATTGTCCGGACCGGGGCCGAACTCGAAGAAGCCCTGGAGAGAAATCCCTATACCGATGGTCACGATCTCTCCCGCGTTTTTTTCGTTTCTCTTGCCCGGCCGCCACCTGAGGATAAAACCACGGAGTTATTGTCATGGGATCTCCTGCCGGAAAAACTTGCCTTTGGCCACAATACTGCATACCTGTACATTCCGGGAAAGTATGGCAAGGAAACGCTCTCGAATAATTTCCTGGAAAAGAAGCTGGGAATCCCGGCAACGATGCGCAATTTCAATACCATGACCCGCCTCGTGGCAATGAGCCGGGAGGCACCGGAGCAAACCGGGAAAAAGTAACGGCGCATCGGCTCCATCCCACATTTTTCCCATGAAGTATTCCTGCAAAAGACCCCTCTCATTCCTGGCTATGAGGAGAATACTTCCGGACATCAAAGAAAGCCTCCCGAACATTTTTCTCTCTTTTTTTTCCATTGGGAGCCGATCTTCAAAATTTCAGTTCTGGAGAAATCATCGTTTTTCCGTTACTTACCAGTCACTTCGGAATATAGGATACTGACCCCCTCTCTCCCCCAGAGGGGGAAGCATCCCAAGGGGGGGCACCCCCTTGACCCCCCTTTTCGGAAATTCTCATCGACCGTATGAGGTCATCGGTCTATGGGGGATGCCCGAGCGGCGGGGGCGGAAGCACGAAATGCGTGAGCCCCCAAGAGCGACTTGTCAATTCCCCGCAAGGATTTCTACAGAGAAAAGATTTCAAAAACCCGTCCGGACATTATTCCTGACAGCAGAGTTGAACGATTTCTCGCCCGGCCGGGAACTACTCATAATAATCCACCCGGACCAGGGCGGTGGGACGGGGCCAGATTCCTGTAACAACCGGACCGGGATCAACCCGGGTTGATCATAGGGACGGGATCAAGCCGGGGCGATTATATGGACGGGCCGGTACCGCCCCGCTGATTCTCCACCGGCGAGCTGGCCGGCAGTTCGCATCATATGAGATTATTTATCAACCATGACTCACAACTCCCTTTTTAAGGATACTGGTTTTGGATCTATCATGTTTTCAGTCCTCTATGTTGATGATGAGCCAAATCTGCTGGACCTGGGTAGGCTTTTCCTGGAGAAGTCCGGCGAGTTCCGTGTTACGACATCAACATCCGCACGAGAAGAACTCTCATCGCCATCCATCCGGTCGTTCGATCTCATCCTTTTCGATTACCAGATGCCCGACATGGACGGGATCACGTTCTTAAAAGCAGTGCGGGAGCAGCATGGCGATATTCCGTTCATCCTTTTCACGGGACGGGGGCGCGAGGAAGTCGTGATCGATGCGATCAACAATGGCGCAGATTTTTATCTCCAGAAAGGCGGTGATGCACGGTCACAGTTTGCCGAACTCGCGCACAAGATCCGGCAGGCGGTGAGGAGAAAACAGGCAGAACTCCTGCTGCGGGAGCAATACGAGAAGCTGGCGCAGAGTGAACAGCGGATCCGCGAGAGCGAGGCAAAGTACCGCGAGCTGGTGGAACATGCCAACAGCATCATTCTCCAGTGGGATAAGACCGGGACGATCACGGTCTTCAATGAATTTGCCCAGCGGTTTTTCGGGTATACCCGGGAAGAGATAATCGGGAAGTCCGTGATGGGGACCATTGTCCCGGCAACGGAGTCGGGATCCGACCGGGATCTCCATCTCATGATCGACAATATCATCCGTCATCCCGGGGACCATCTGATCAATGAGAATGAGAACATCACCCGCAACGGGACGCGAGTCTGGATCCGGTGGCAGAACAAGATCCGGTGGAATGAAAAAGAAGAGTTTGACGGCCTGCTGAGCATCGGGACCGATCTCACGGAGCACCGGCGGGCAGAACAGGCTCTGCAGGAGAGTTAGAAGCGGTACCGCGACCTGTTCAATCTCAACAAAGCGGTCATGCTCATCATCAATCCCGAGACCGGCCGTATCATGGATGCAAACGCTGCTGCCAGCGATTACTATGGGTACTCCCATGAGGAACTCTCCGGGCTGGCGGTAACGGATATCAATACCGCAGATCCCACCATAGCAAAGAAGAACCTTGCCCGGTTCGCAGAAGACCGGGGGACAGTCCTGACCCTGCATCACCGGAAAAAGAATGGCGAGATCTGCGATGTCGATGTCTTCAGTGCACCCATCATCCTGGGGGGCCAGCGGATGCTCCACTCGATCGTCCATGATGTGACGGAGCGTAAAAAGGCAAAGAGGGATGGATAACCTGCGACAGGAAAAACCTGCCCTGGAGAGCTCCTCGTTTTCACCTTTTTCCTGCAACTCCCTGCGGCGGGTATGAGCGTGATCCCCTCTCCTCAAGATGGAGAGTAAGTCCGGGTCCCGGACCCCGGTTTTCACGCGATACAGTTACCAACCTGTTCTCGGGACCCGTTTCCCGGCCGGACCGGGTTCCTGCTTTTCTGCGCTGAATTCAAAGATACACAGGTTCCTGCTTCCCGGCACATACCCGGGGACTCCATCCCGGCGGACGATTACCGGGCTGCCGAAACCTGCCCCGGCCAGGAAAGCGGCCAGCTGCTCCCGGGTCAGGATCCGCGGGGGTCCCCGGGTGCCGGGAGGCCTGACTGCCCCGTCAATAAGACCGAGCGTGGAACCAAAAAATATCCCGCCGGGCCTGAGCACCGAACAGGCATGGTCAAGGTAATCCAGGAATTCCTGTTCACCGGCAATGACGTGGATTACCGAAGCGGAATAGACTGTGTCGAACTCCCCCGGCCCGAAGGGAAATATTTCCGAAACGACAACAAGCTCCTCCATCTCTTCTCCGTCCCGGTACAGGTCAAGACCGAGACTGATACTCTCCCAGTTGATATCGAACGCGGTGATCTGCTCCCTGGGAAAACCGTCTCGGATCAACTGCCGGACATTATCTCCCGTTCCGCACCCGTAATCGAGAAGGCGGCCCGTCATGCAGAGTGCCCGGGGATAGAAGAAGTGGCGATGGATCCGGGGCTGGCCCAGGATCATGAGAACGTGGGGGTACCGCACCCCCTGTTCTCCGTAGGTCCCGACCAGCGTGCGAAGATAGCCTTCAGGGTACGTGACGCCGAAAGCCCTGACCCGCTCCATCGCTGCCTGGAGTTCATCCGGGAGGGATCTTCCCGGCATAAACGCAGCAGGTGTATGCATTGCCATATCCACCACTACGAAGATTTCGCATCCCTGAGCACCGGCCCGAAACGCTCGATCATATGGTATTTCATATTGGAAAACATCTTTTTCCGGAAGCCGGGGAGCCGGGTCAGCGGGATAAGGATTGCATTCAGCAGTCTCGTCTTTACGTCAGCCTGCGGGAAATCGAACATCCATGTTCCTGGTAGTACCGGTAGTCTGCCTGGAATGCCATTCGCATCCCGCCGTAAATACTATCACGGAATATCTTATGGCTGCCAACTGCATAGAAAGTTCGCGGGGGGATATACCCGGCTTCTGCATCCCGGACAAGGCGCAAAGTCAGGGTATCGAGCAGGGCATCAAGCTTTGCGGAGTCCGGAACCTCATCGGTAACAAGCTGTGCATGACATCCGCCATTATCGGCCCACGCCACCAGGGCCTCCTTAAGGCAGGCGATCTGCGAGAGTGGCCCGGCGATCGCAAAGCCCAGTTGTTTCCCTTCAAGGCCCGGGGTATGTCCCTTGAAAAAACTCCGGTCAAAGAACTGCTTCCAGGCCGACGAGAGGTACCGGTCATGGACCAAACCTGCCAGGATAATGATATCGGCGGGCACCAGCCGGGTTTTGAAAAACTCGATGTACCCGTCCGTATAGACACAGGTATTGTCATACCCGCACTGGCAGCACCCGAGACAGCCGCCCCGGATATTCACGTCATGGAGGTTGATCAGCTCCGCAGAACCCGAGATGGTCCGGGTGAGCCGATCCGTCATGGCCGCAAGGGAGGGGGAACTGCCATCGTCATCCGTGAGAATCACTACCTTTTTTGTACCGAAGCTGACGGGTTTGCCTGGAAGGCCGGGTGCATACACCAGGGATGACCGGACGAGCGGGGGGATCTCCCGCTGGACCGGGATTGTATCCTCAACTGCCGTGATGAGAAAACGGGTAAATTTTTCCAGCCGGGTCCGCTCTTCCTCCTTTAACAGGTCCCCCATCTCCGCGGAATAGAACCCGAGATAGTTCATGCCGAGATCATCGCTGACCGCATGGATGTAGGCGTGAGCAGTCTGGTCGAAGAAATGGATCGAGGTCGAGAGCCCGGCCGCGTAGGTGCCGGTAAAGGCATCCTGCGCATTGCGCTCGAAGACGAGTTCGATGAACCGCTTGTACTGGGCACAGACAAGCAGGTAGTAGAGTGGAAATGCCCAGAGGACCAGGTCTGCCGACCGGATAATCTCAAGAATCCGGTTCCAGGCAGCGGTGTCCTTCTCGATCGTTTTTATTTCATGGGCCACATTGAGAATTTCATAGGTATGTTCCGGGAACTTTTTCCGGATGTACGCAATGTACTGCATCGTGACGCTGACATCGCCTTTCGGGCTGCCATTCAGGATTACGCACTTCATACTATTTTCGTCGTCCGCATTCATTCTTCCGGTTTACTGGTACGGTCCAGGATCCGACGTGCGAATTCCTGGAGGGCATCGGCCTTCACCAGCGCTATGCCACCTTAAACGCTATCGGTGACCTGCCCGATCAGCTGCTCACCTATACGGGATTCGAAAACCAGGTCACCCTCTTCATTATTGCAGAGATTATTACCCTGATCGGCCTTGGCTCGCTCCTGATTATTACAGGCTGCCCGGGGTCTGCATGGGAATGGTCGCCTCCATGTCTCTGCGGCTGGTCCTCTGTTTCTGACTCGCCAGAAAGAACCTGCCGATAAAATCCTTGAGTGTTATCTGAACCCTGCGAAGCGATGCACCCGTTTTTCAAAATGGACTTTGGGGTGAACTGGGGAAATAAATTTTCTCCGGTACTCCTGTGGAGCGGCACATCCACGATGACTTCTTACTCCCATAAGGGACGTTTTTTTAGATCCCGGCCGGTGTACTAAGTCTTAATGTGTTGCAGCGTGATATTGACAAAAATCATCGCTGGGGGAAACGGTGCCGGGGGACCGGGAACAACCGGCCCCCGCCTCCCGGGTCCACCGGGTTCTTCAATGAACAAACAAAGGAAGGATATGAGTCATATGAATCCATGGAAACTGACAAGTTGTGTGCTGGCGTGCTGCCTGGTCCTCATCGGATCTATGGTCCTGGCAGGATGTACCCAGAAGAGCGTGGACACCGGGATAGTGAAGACCGATGCCGGTTCGATCGCGGGCCTTTCGCAGGACGGGCTCCGGGTGTACCTCGGCATCCCGTTTGCCGCCCCCCGACCGGAGATCTCCGGTGGAGACCCCCGGCGCCCGTACAGCCCTGGAGCGGGGTAAAGGAGACGAAAGCGTTTGGGCCAAACCCTCCCCAGCAGGCACCCCTGAAGCCGGGCGTAGTTACGAGCGAAGACTGCCTGTATCTCAATGTCTGGACACCGGCAAAAACTGCTGACGAAAAACTGCCGGTCATGGTCTTTATCTATGGCGGTGGATTCAATGTGGTCGAAGGCGGGGGAGCGGTGGGGGGTCTCGACGAATCTACCCTTGCACAAAAGGGGGTCGTTGTCGTCACGGCCAACTACCGGCTTGGCGCCCTCGGGTTCCTTGCCCATCCCCAGCTGGATAATGAGTCCCCGCACAACAGCTCGGGCAATTACGGGATTCTCGACCAGCAGGCAGCCCTTATTTGGGTCCAGAAAAACATTGGTGCGTTCGGCGGGGACCCTTCGCGGGTGACCATCTTCGGGCAGTCCGCCGGGGGGGACAGTGTCTTTATCCACCTCTCGAGCCCGCAGAGCAGGGGCCTCTACCAGCATGCAATTATCGAGAGCGGCCCATTCTGGGTGAACGGTCCCACGATAAAACACGTGAGATCCAAGGCCGAGGCCGAACAGTTCGGTCAGCAGTTTGCCGCAAACCTCAACTACACGGGGCCGGATGCAATTGCGCAGATGCGGAAGATGAGTGCCGCTGATGTGATCAATGCAACGCCCTGGTACCCTTCCTCATGGCTGAGCAACTACGGCGCCCATTTCTCCACAAAGGTAGACGGGTGGGTGCTCCCGGAATCAACAGAAAAGACGTTCACGCTCCACCACCAGAACCCGGTCCCCCTGATGATAGGGACAAACGCCGATGACGGGTACACGCTGGTTGCGGGGGCCAATATGACCGTGCCGGAGTACGTGACATTTGTCCGGAACTATTTCAAGCAGGATGCCGATTCCGTGCTCCTCCAGTATCCCGCCAACTCTACTGCGGAGGTCCAGACCCGGCTGGGCCAGATCATGACCCGGTACGATTTCGCCTACTCAGCAAAGTACGCAGCAGGCTTAATGTCGGACCTGAATCCCGATACGTACCTGTACCGGTACTCCTATCACATCCCGGATCCGAAGCTTCCCCCCCTCGCATTCCATGGCAGCGAGACGTACCTGTTGTTCGGCGAACAGGTCCTGTCGGATCCCTCAGTGCCTGACAATATCGTGGATATGTGGACCCGGTTTGCAAAGACCGGCAATCCGAACGGCGGGATGAACGTAACCTGGCCCAGGTACACCCGTGAAGCGGACCGGTATCTTGATATCAATACGGTCCCGACCGTGATGAGCGGGTATTAGGCCGCACTTTTTTTTTGGTTTTTATACAAATCGAAATGGGGATATGACGGGTTACAGAATTTACCGGACCGTAACCCCGTAATCCTTCTTCCCGGAAGAAACGCATGACAGAAGACAGGAAAAATATTTTTTTATAAATTTTTTTTATAAATTTTACTGGCAACAACGACCGGTCCTTATTCCGGAGGGAACAAAAAAAGCCGGGGAATGTTTATAGCGTACCTGCGCCAGAATAGCACCCGATCCAACCATTCAGGAATCCGCATTTCATGCATCGCACCCCGTCATTCTCAAAGGCAGCAGGTATATCCGGTATCCTCATCGCCCTGGCCGCCGCAGTCGTGATCCTTGCCGGGATACGGGAAGCTGCATCGGTTCTCGGGCCGCTGCTCCTGTCGGTCTACCTGATGCTTATCTTCGGCACGCTCCTCCACTGGTTTGAACGAAAAGGTATCTCCTCCCTCTCTTCCCTGGGCCTCACGCTGGTAATCTTCTTTGCCATCATGGGGGTTTTCCTGGTTACGATCGCCGGGTCATTTCTCCAGTTCCTCTCCGATCTTCCCGGGTACGTGGTGAAACTTGAGAGCAGCATTGAACAGGCAAGCCCGTTTCTCGTATCGATCGGGATCGACCCGGCCACCCTGACGTTCGAGAACGTTCTCCAGTCATATTCTACGGAAATCCGGGGCATGCTGGGCAATATCCTCGACATCGCAAGCCCCCTGGTCCTGATCGTTCTCACGACCCTCTTCTTACTCTTTGAGACAAAGGGATTCTCGCAAAAACTGCTGATCATCATCGTGGAACACCGGCCCGCAGACATGGACCGGTTCCTTGCTCTTGCCCGGAAGAACGTTGACTACCTTGTCATCAGGACAGAAGTGAACCTTGCATCAGGCGCCGGGACGGCAGTCATTCTCTCCCTTCTTGGCGTGAAGTATGCGATATTCTGGGGTTTTTTAGCCTTCCTGCTCGGGTTCATACCGAATATCGGGTTCTGGATTGCCATTGTTCCGCCCATGGTCCTTGCCTGGTTCGATCTCGGGCCCCTCCCGGCGATCCTGGTTGTGCTGGGATCCGGGCTGATGGACTTCCTTGCCGAATATATCCTCTTCCCCCACGTCGCCGCCCGGGGACTGGAACTCTCTACTGCGGTAGTGTTCATCTCCCTCTTCTTCTGGGGATGGATTCTTGGCGGAATCGGGGTGATCCTCGCGGTCCCCTTAACGCTCTGCGTCCAGATGGCCTGCGAACTGTTTGATGAGACCCGGTGGATCGGATTCCTGCTCGGACCGCCGCCACCCCCAGAGGGGGAAGAGCGAAAGACTGTGAGCGGGAGGGCAGGGAACCGGGCCAGCCGGACAATTACCCTTTGCTTACAAAAAAATTACTTTTTTTTGGGAGGAATTGCCAGCAGGTCTTCTTCGGCTTTCCCTGCTTCCCGCTTCTCCTGCGACCAGCCGATGAACGAGATCAGGACCGCGGTGAGCATGACTGCCGCCAGCAGGATGTTGGTGGTGAGATTTTGGGGCATAAAGATCGTGAGCAGAACGAAAACCGGGATGAGCCCGATTGCAATCATCTTCAATTGTACCTGGGTTACGTGCATGGATGTGCTCCCCTCCCACTTTTCTCAAAAGAGCAGAGTAGTAGCTGGTTCGGTGCAGAGGCTCATATGAGTTTCGGGTGAGCAGTGTGCTGATGTGCGAAAAAGACCTGCTGATAATCGAACAGGATAGATGGGTGCGATAATCATGTCGCAAAAAAACCGGGGATCATTTTGATAATTATCCGTGAAGATCCCCAAATACCATTTTATAAAAATTGCCGTACACTATACACATGATGGCATTCCTTTCCCGGATTGCAAGGAAAAGCGCGTGGATTCTTCTTGCGGCGATGATAGTTGCGCTCTTCTCCGGGCTTATGCTCGTAAAGTACCCGCTCTTTTCCGGGCTGAGCTACGACCTCATACGCGAGATTCACGTGCTCTTCGTCCTGATCGTGCTGATACCGGTCTTTTACCTGCACACGCTCGGGGGCATACTGACGCTCCTGAAACGAAAAGGGCTTGAGAATAAAAAAATCCTGACTGCTTCGGCAATAATCGGGTGGACTGCGGTCTTCCTGGTATTCGGCTTTGTCTATTTCTCCGCTGCCCCCGCTATGGCCGTAAACACTACGGTCATAAAAAACCCCGGCAGTTCCGGCCTCACCCTCACACCGGCCGAGATCGCACAGCATAGTTCCTCTGGGAGCTGCTGGGTGGTAATCAGCGGCAAAGTATACGATCTGACCAGCTACCTCAGCATCCATCCCGGAGGAGCGGGGCAGATTCTTCCGTACTGCGGGAGCGACGGGACAACAGCTTTTGCAACAAAGAATTCGGGGGCTCCGCATTCGTCCCTTGCAACATCGCTCCTCAATGCCTACTATATCGGCGATTCCGGAGCTTCTGTCACTATGACGCCACGCCCTGCGGGCACAACGATTCCGGTTCCGGTTCCCCGCGGTGGAAGGGAAAATGATGATGATTAGAATCTGGTTTTTTGCGGTGAAAAATAATCAAAAATTTCCGGTAGAATATTTTTCCTGACGGACCTGTCCGAAAATTTTTCCCCTGTAGGCGAATCCCTGGGCCGAACAAAAAAATTCCTGGAAAAAGTCCAAACGAAGACGGTGCGGGACAGGTTACGTTCCGAAACTGAATTTTTCACCAGAAAAAATCCGGAAAATGGTTGCTCCGGAACGATTATACCGGTTTTTTTCATAAGAGAACGGAAGAGAACGAAAAAAATCAGACGGGATGGATTTATTTTTTCTTTTTTAATTCCAGTCCGCAGTGCCATGCTGTATCCACGACATCCCCGAGCGTCCAGTAATGGTTGTCGGGCATGGTCATAAGGAGCGGGTTGATCTTCTTTGGATCGGCTTTTCCGTCAGTAAGACAATCCTTGTTCAGGTGGGATCCCACAATCTCGCTGATGATGCACGTGTGGGACTTGAAATCATGGACCTCAACTACTTTACATTCAAAGGAGAGGGGACAGGCAGTGATCATCGGAGCCTGCCTGAGCGATCCATAAAATGTTTCAAACAATCCGGACTTGTCGGTGTCCCGTGCAGATACCAGACCGCAGTAATCCGTTACCTTCACCATATCGGCGGAGGGATAATTGACACTGAACTCTCTGTTCTTCAGGATCGCCTCGCGGCTTGCACTCCGCTGGTTCAGTCCCATGCTGATCAGCGGCGGGTCCCAGCAGACCAGGGAGATAAAGGCTAAATTCATGAAGTTCGGGCGGCCGTTCACCATTGAGCCCAGCAGCACGGTTGGCAGCGGGCTCATGGTAGCGTGAGTTCCTGTTGATACTTTTTCCATTCGTAAATACGCCTCTTTTTTTTTAATCGCTCCGCAAGAATCCCCAGGGAATCTCCGGGAATGTATCCTAATCGGGAGAGTAATATATTAAACTTTCATTGAATTTTTTTAACCACCGGAGGGAAACTACTGAACGCTCACCGTCAGGATGAAATGATTACCGTTAAAAACCCGTGAGGAGTACCATTTCATCGTGAATGGATAATGACGGTCAAACCCTGCTGCATTTTTCTGGTGCTCATCCTTCTTGGCATGCTCTGCGTAGTCCCGGTGCTCGCAGATAGCTGGGAGAACAACTGGGCACCCTGGGTGACAAAAACCACGACTTCAGATGCAACGATCAACTGGCGGCAGGAGACGAACGGGACCGGCACGGTTGCGTATGCCAGCACGGCATCCTATAACCAGAACCACCGGTTTGATTCCACGGTACCTGATACCTCGGCCACACCGTATCACCACGTCCTGCTCAAGGGCCTTGCACCGGATACGTCCTACACTTATCTTGTACAACCCGAAGGCAACACCGGCGTCTTTTCCCCCCGGGCGTTCCGGACCATGCCCGAAAACGGGCCGTATACCTTCATCGAGATAAGCGATCCGCAGGACAGCACGAAGTTCACCGAGAACATGCGATTCCATTACGTGGCAGCAGCAATCGCCAGGGAACCGGATGTGCGCTTCATCCTCCCGGGCGGGGATTACGCCCGGCTGGATGACTTCGGCCGCTGGGGGATTTTTTTCAATAACGCGGACGGGATGCTTTCCAATACGACCATCTTCCCGCCCGTCGGGAACCACGAATTCCATAATATCACCAATAGCACCGTACCTTCCCCGGCCATAAATTACCACCAGGCATTTGCGGTACCGCTGAACTACAGCTTCGATGTGGCCGGGGTCCGGTATATCAGCCTGGATACCCAGGACCCGACCCTGCCGGACCCGAACCCTGCTCTCGGCCCGCCATTCTCCGACGCCATTGTGGCGGAACAGGAGTCCTGGCTCCGGCAACAACTGGACAACCAGCAATACGGGACGTTCACGATCCAGCACCAGCCCAACTGGCGCGATGACGATTCCACGGTTGTTCCTTCTGCTGCACCGTGGGAGAACCTGTTCCATACGTACAATCTCAGTGCATCGTTCGGGGGTCATCTCCATAACTACGAGCGGTTTTCCATTCAGGGGACACCCTATTTCATTGTCGGGACTGCCGGGGGCTTTTCCATGCCCCTCAATGCCAACCCGCCGGCCGGGTACCAGACGGGTTCAACACGACGGCTCGGGTACCTGAAGGTGACGGTAGACCCAGCCGGTAATTCGGCGACAGCAGAAGAAGTCACCGTGGGCTATGTCCTGCACGATAACGACAACGAGACGCCATTCATCTACCCGGCACCGGTCATTGACGACACGATCACGTTCCCCTTGAACGCGAGACGGGCGGATTCCGGGGGACACGGTGCGGTCCCGGCAATGACCGGCAACGGGAACGGCCCGGCGGGATTATCCCCGGTAATTCTTGCGGCCGGGGTTCTGGTCGTACTGGTGGCTGTGCTCGGGGGCTTCCTGTACCTGAGGAGACGTCACAGCCGGGATCCTGCAACCAAAAAACCGTGATTACTCTTTAAGGATCGGCTTCCTTCCTGCACCGGAATACCCACCCGGCCGGGCAAAAATCCCGGGATTTTTTTAAAAACACGGGGCGCCGTCATTTCGGCAGGGATAAAAACCTTGAGAGACCTGGTTTGGGAGATCATTATGAAACAGTCCCCTGTTCTTATCCTGGCCGGCATCATGTGTGTCCTGCTGATCGTTTCCGGCTGCACGAGCACCGCCTCGAAGACCACGGCAACACCTGCTGCCACGACCGCAGCCCCGGCGGAGTCCTTAACGAAAGCAATGGTAACCACGCTCCCCGTAATGGAGACCCCGTCCTGGTCCGGGACATGGAATTCCACTGGCTAGAACAGGATGGCAACCTGACGGTCGCACACATGAGCCTTACTCAGGCGGGTCCAAAAGTATCCGGGAACTACAGTTACACCTATCCCGAAGTAGGCACATTTACCGGCTCTCTCAATGCCACCGTGCAGGGAAATACCCTGGCCGGGACCTATGCGGAAAGCGATGACGATACCGGGCTCTTCGTCTTTACCCTGTCAGAAAACAAGAATTCGTTCACCGGCCGGTGGGTGCATGCTGTCAACATGAGTGAACTTGATACCTCGAAGCTCACCTGGAACGGCGTCAGGAAATAATCTCCGGTACTTTACCGGTCCTCTTTTTTTGTTCATCTGCGATCCCCGGCCGTTATCGCATCAACAGGTTCCTGCCATGGGCATTCATCCAACCCGGGGAACTTCCCTTCCGGTACCCTGACAATGTCGGATAATATTCCGGGCAGGATTTAATTGCCTCGCAGGGAAATGGATCATGGTGCCCCTTACGGCAGTTGTTGAGGGAGAGACCATCACCGGCCCTGACCTTTCCGATGAGGAATGGAAGAATCTCCAGGTCCGCCACAAGAACGGGCTCCCCGTGACGATGGCCTGTTGCGGAACTCCGGGACATTTGCGGGTCCCCAGGAACGGAACCCGGCACTTCTATCACGCGGTTGATGCCGGTTGTCATGGTGCCGAGGAGTCAAAAGAGCACCTGGAGATCAAATACCAGCTATACCGTATCTGCCAGTCCGAAGGATGGGAGACCTCTGTTGAATTTCCGGCACCGGACCGGACATGGATCGCGGACGTGTACGCAGAGAGGGATGGCAGGAAGATCGTTTTTGAGATCCAGGTAAGTACCCTCTCCCCTGCTGTTCTCGAAGAGCGGGATTTAAAATACCGGGCCGAAGGTATCCAATCGTACTGGCTGCTGGATCATTTTCTCGGAAGAGCGAAGGATTTTGCATCACGGTATGAGGCTCATCTGTACGAAGGAGCCGACCGGCCCGGAGAAAGAATTCCCTATATTGACGAGGCGCTCTTTGCAACCGGTCCTGAAAACCATATCTGCATCCCAAACGGCATCCGGAGTGCCGGTCTCGACGCCAGGAAGCAGACGCTCTTTACTACCAATAATCCCCAAATCCCCCTCGCGGTCTGGGTCAAAGAAGTCCTGAAGGGAAATTACCAGTGGTATCTCGAAGAGACTGCGGCCGGGTATCACCGTAAGCGCCGGCTCCTGCACATGGCTGCGCAGGCGCTCCTGCGGTTCCGGGATTTTTACGAGAAGATCATCCGCCACGGGATATACAAAGAGAAAGCGGGCTGTGTCACCGGAGGTTCAAAAAAACTGCCCCTTGGGTCGATGACAAAGCGTGGGTAAAAATGTTCCAGGAGATCTCTGCTGAGATCGAGTGGCTGGAGAAGGAATATCGCCTGCTGGTGTCGGAACATTCCGGGTTGTTTACCTGGAAAAAGATCCCGGAATGTTCTGCACCGCGGCTGTACTTCCGGCTCGAGTCGGAATCCAATGTGAAAAAAATACGGGAAAGTGTTGAGATCTTCACCCAGTGGGAAGAGTCGTTTGAGCGGGTACTGGCGGAGCTGGAGCGGGAATTTCCGACTAAAGAAAAGAAAGGATGAGGGAGAGAGGAAGTCGGATGGATTGTGCGGAAATTTTCTAACGGGTTTGGCTGACAAGTATTCAAGCGGAATTTCCGCTCAAGCGTTTGTTAAGAAAATCGGGTTAAAATTTTTCCTGCCGGATATAGACGGGAATTTTCCCGTGCCAGGTGAGAGGGATGGAAGTAGAAATCCGGGGGACTCTCTATAAGGGAAATGATTATTGTGAGGCACACCAGATAGAAAGATGAGAATGCTAACGATAACCCGTGATGAGATTCTTGACCTGCTCAGGTCCCTGCAGGATGATCTTACCGCACGGTATAAAGTCCGCAGGATTGGCGTCTTCGGCTCATATGCCCGGAAAGAAGCACATGCTGACAGCGATGTGGACATCCTTGTCGATTTTAACGAGGGTGCGGATCTCTTTGATCTCATTGAGCTCTCGCAGTATCTCGAAGAAAAAATCGGGAGACACGTTGATCTTGCTACCCCGCGGGCACTTCGTCCCGAGATCCGTGACGGGGTTTATCGGGATGTTGTGTACGCATGAGAGAGCATTCCCTCCTGTTGCTCGATATATTGGAGGCAGCAGAAGCGATCCGCAATTTTACCCGGGAGATGTCATGTGAAGCCTTTATTGGGGATGACCGGACAGTCTCTGCGGTGCTGTACAAGTTTGCCGTAATGGGGGAAGCAACAAAACTTTTGCCGGAACATATCCGTTTGCAGTACCCGGATATACCCTGGCGGAGCATTGCGGGTCTGCGGGATAAAGTAATCCACGGGTATATTGGGGTGGATTATGAACTCCTTTGGGAGACGATTTCAAAGAAAATTCCGATTGTCATCGATGGACTGCACGCTATTCTGGAAAAAACCTGACGAACCGAAGACAGGGATCAGGTTCCCGATTTCGCAGTCCCGGAAAAATTCGGACATTCCGTGACACAGAGACTGCACCGGATGGTGGCAGTCCGGGCTATCCACGGCGCCAGAGAGGCCAGGTATTTCAAAAGTATCGTTCGGCCCAGCATCCATTGTGCGGCCGGAACAAAAACGGTCGGTACCCAGGCATGCACGGTCCGGCACCGGAACGCATCGATGGAGTCCGGCCCCAGTGCACCTTCGGGGCACACGCGGATACAGTGCCCGCTGTCCGTACAGACCGTGGACTTTTCGCTCGTGGGACTCCTCTGGAGCTGGCCGGATTCGCTGGCACAGTGTACCGTCACAACACCGGCAAGCAGCAATCGCTGGCCGAACCGTGGCGAAAGGAGGACCGTATTCCGGCCCAGGGTGCCGAGCCCCCCGGCTGCTGCGACCTGCTTTAACCGGACAACTCCCTGCACTTTTCCATCAGAGATCCTGACCGGCAGGTACAGCGGAACAGGCCGGGCCGGAATGTGTTCTCCTTCCAGCCGGGAAGAAAGCCGGGCTGCCGTTTCCTGAAGCGCCTCTGCAATCCGGAGCATCTCGCGGGTTTTTTCCCTTGGCGGCATCGGGTATACCGGTACCGGACTTTGTCCTTATCGGAGAGGGAATCGATACTGACTTCCGAGAAAACGTCAACACCCTGCTCCTGAAAGAATGATGTGAGATCCACGCTGGCCGTCCCTCCTGCTGATTGGGTTTGTCCTCAAAAGAAATCTGATAATACATGGGGATTTCTTCAGGTTATATCCATTTCTCTCTAGGGGGTGGTGCCTGATGAGGAACGGAGAGAATTAACCTTCAACATCACCAGGGCTGCTCTTACCTACGCTTCATCCGGGTTCAAACTAGCCCCGGATTTCACTGTTGAGGGGTTTCGCGACCGGCCAGTTCGGGCATTTTCCGACCCTGTTTTCCCGTAAATCTAATTTTAAGCCCTGTAGGAAAAATGGGGCGTATTACGATGAGGGAAACCGGCCAGTCCTGAGCTGTTTGGATTGAGGATCTCCGACCACCATGGAGTGCAGGAGATTCGGCGGAAGACGTGTGAGAGACCCCCACATTTCCGGATCGTCCTCCGACAGTGAGAGGATATTCTCCTTCAGGGAACATAAGCTAGCAAAAACAACCCCCACGCCGGTATCGCCGAAGGGCCAGACTCAAGAATAGTACGAGAAAAAAAATGACACTCTCCGACGGTGGATCTTTGGTTTGGCACCAGGCATTTTGCGAATTATGTGCAAAAAAGATCGAATTCCCGCACACGGTTTCTAAAAAACGATTTTAATCGCAATTCAGGCCAAAATACGGCACATACTCGCTTGAAAAATATCCTTATTGTAGCCTTTTGGATGGCCGATCTCATGCCAGATGGAGAGTAGTGGGTGGAAAATGAAAAGAAGGCCTGTTTTGGGGCTCGGAACGAAGGTGCGTTACGTCGGATGCCGACGGGAATTTTACGTTTCCTTACGGACCCCGACTTCATGCGAGGTATCCAGGAGTTTTCTATTTTATCTCGGGGGGTCTTCACCTTGATGTAGATCGGGTGGGCTTTGTTTTTATTTTGAGGGGGCGGAGGCCAGAACGTGGATGGATGGAGGGGGGTTTGGGGTTTGAGTGAAAAATTTATCCTAAAAACTTTAATATGTTTTTTCCTTCAGACTTAATTTCAATTTCAAGTCGCTTTCCTTTCCCTGTAGTTTTGATGAAATTCCATTCAATCAGCGGTTCAATAAAATTTCTTTCTAGCGAACGATATTTTGCATTGATTGTAGTTTCATCAGCAACTTGAAGAAGGCCTGCCATCAAAAATTTTTCAATAAGCAATATTTTACTTATTCTTTTTCCTTCAGAACCTAAATCATCTGCTCTGTAGAAAACCTCAATGATGAGAAATTGTAGGAACGTGTGAATGTTACAAACAATCATTTTGGTAGCGATTTCTTTTGTCTGAATCAGAAATCTTCGAGCTTTGAGATCGCCGCTGAACTTTCTTTTCAGGAC